>NZ_JAGSYA010000004.1:0-1200000 GCF_025685395.1 Terriglobus tenax
GCGATAACGTTCAGCTGGAAGTTACGCTGCACACGCCGGTAGCCATGGAGAAGGGTCTCCGCTTCGCTATCCGCGAAGGCGGACGTACCGTCGGCGCTGGCGCCATCTCCGAGATCATCAAGTAAACGAAGTACGGGCGGCTGGTGGGTCAAAGATCACCAGCCGCACCTCAACCAGATCTTTGAAGCAGGAAAGAGAAGAACATGGCTGGACAACAGAGAATCCGGATTCGCCTGAAGGCTTATGACTATCGCGTGCTCGACACGTCGACTGGCGAAATCGTTGAGACGGCAAAGCGCACCGGCGCGCAGGTTGCGGGACCGATTCCCCTTCCGACGCTGAAGAACAAGTACTGCGTTCTGCGTTCGCCCCACGTCGACAAGAAGTCGCGCGAGGCCTTCGAGATCCGTACGCACAAGCGCCTGATCGACATCCTGGAGCCGACGCAGCAGACAGTAGACGCGCTGATGAAGCTGGATCTGCCCGCGGGCGTAGACGTCGAGATCAAGACGGTCACCAAGTAAAGCTTTAGGAATTTCAGCTAAGTTGCTGAAATTCCGAGACAACAACCTACAGTGCGACAGGGAACCAAGCCTGCGCATGATGAGGAGAGAAGACAATGGCAGTAACTGGAATTCTGGGCAAGAAGATTGGCATGACGCAGGTATTCGATGATCGCGGTGAGGTTCACCCGATTACCGTGCTGAAGGCTGGCCCGTGCGTGATTACACAGCTCAAGACCCTGGCGAAGGACGGCTACGATGCCGCCCAGATCGGCCTGGTGGAGTTTGTGAAGGCGAGCAAGGTGAACAAGCCGATGACCGGCCACTTTGCCAAGAACAATGTCCCCCCGGTCAAGGTCGTGCGTGAAGTAGCGATTGAGACGGTGAAGGGAACCGTGGACGGCAACGAGGCGATCGAGGGCGTAAAGGCCGGTGATCGTATCCTGGTTGACCTGTTCAACGACGAGAAGTTTGTGGATGTGATCGGAACCTCGAAGGGCCGTGGATTCGCGGGCGTTGTCCGCCGCCATAACTTCGGTGGTGGTCCCAAGTCGCACGGCCACATGTTCCAGATTCAGGGTTCGATCGGTGCATCGTCCTTCCCCAGCCGTGTTTTCCCGGGCCAGCGTATGCCGGGTCACTATGGAGTGGACCAGGTGACGGTTCGTAACCTGCGTATTCGTGGAATCGACGTGGAAGAGAACCTGATCATGGTTGAGGGCGCTGTCCCTGGACCGCGTGATGGCTATGTTCTGATCTCGAAGGCCAAGGCTCCGCCGCGTGAGCGTCGTGGCTTCGGCGGCGAGGCGACCAAGGACGCTCTGAAGGCTTCGAAGAAGGCTTCGGCCGGTAAGAAGAAGTAGGCTCTAGCCGCGCCGGGAGGACGTGACCTTCGGTCGACACTCCCGGCGCGGTGAATGCAAAGAAGCAACAAGCATTGGCTGCAGGGCAGGAAGTTAGGCCGGCTGCGGGATGAGATAGAGACAGTAAGTTACGGTCCTCGCAATGGAACGAGGCCAAAAGGAAAAGACGATGGCAAACATCAAGGTTTTGAATCTGAGCGGAGAGCAGGTCGGTGATTTTCAGCTGGCCGATGAAGTCTTCGGCGCAGAAGTGAATGAGGCGTTGCTCTGGGAGGCCGTGAAGCACTACCGTGCTTCGATCCGCCAGGGAACGGCCGCGACGAAGAATAAGAAGCTTGTTTCTGGTTCCGGCAAGAAGCTGTGGAAGCAGAAGGGCACGGGCCGCGCCCGCGTTGGTTCGGTGCGTTCACCGATCTGGCGTCATGGCGGCACGGTACACGGACCTCAGCCGCGCAGCTACGAGTACCAGTTCCCGAAGAAGAAGCTGATGGGCGCTCTACGTTCGGCTCTTGCGGCGAAGCTGGCGGACGGTAAGCTGACAGTGGTTGACACGCTTGAGGCGAAGGAAGCCAAGACCAAGCTGTATCGCCAGGCTCTGGACAAGCTGGATGCCAAGAAGACCGCTCTTCTGGTCGAGGCCGGCCAGAAGCTGTCCGAGACGGTGTACCTCGGCTCCCGCAACCTGGATGGTGTCGAGCTGGTTCTGAGCTCCGAGGTCCATCCCTATGATCTGCTGCGCTACGAGCATGCAGTGTTCTCGAAGGATGCCCTTGAGGCTCTGCAGGAGACGCTGAAGAAGACCGTATCCAAGCGCAAGCCTGCTGTGAAGGAGGTCGCATAAATGCCGACCCTGTATACGACGATTCGCCGCCCTCTGATTACCGAGAAGGGCATGGGCGTGAAGGAGACCGAGGGGACGCTGGTATTTGACGTGGCCCCGGAGGCGACCAAGACCGAAGTGAAGCAGGCCGTTGAGGCACTGTTCAAGGTGAAGGTTGCCGCTGTACGTACGAGCAATGTTGCAGGCAAGGAGCGCCGCCGCGGCAAGTTTACCGGCTACCGCCCTGACTGGAAGAAGGCGTACGTGAAGCTGAAGGCCGGCGAGAAGATGCCGGACTATATCGACAACCTGTAAGGCGGGCTGAGCCCGGCAGGGAAGAAGTCAACCGAACGATTCTAGACGCCAGTCGCGAAAACAATATGCGGCTGGCTTAAGGCAAGGAAACAGAGACAATGCCGATCAAGACATTTCGACCGATTACGCCGACACTGCGCTTCCAGACGAAGCTGGTGAACGACGACATCACGACCAACGAGCCGTACAAGCCGCTTCTGGCGACCAAGAAGCGCACCGGTGGCCGCAACAATACGGGTATGCTGAGCGTGCGCCACATTGGCGGCGGTCACAAGAAGAAGATCCGTATCATCGACTTCAAGCGCGACAAGTTCGGAGTTCCGGGCACGGTTGCGACCATCGAATACGATCCGAACCGCAGCTCGCGCATCGCGCTGATCAGCTATGCGGACGGTGAGAAGCGTTACATTATCCAGCCGCTTGGCCTGAAGGTTGGCCAGAAGGTCATGAGCGGACCGGATGCCGACATTCTGATCGGCAACGCTCTTCCGCTGAAGAACATTCCTGCCGGTACGACGGTGCACAACGTTGAGCTTCGCCCAGGCAAGGGTGCGCAGATGGTGCGCTCTGCCGGTTCGAGCGCCCAGCTGGTGGCCAAGGAAGGCGAGTATGCCCTGCTGAAGCTGCCCTCCGGCGAAACCCGCAAGGTTCTGGTGGAGTGCATGGCGACGGTAGGCCAGGTGGGCAACACCGATCACGAGAACGTGACGATCGGTAAGGCCGGTGCGAACCGCTGGCGCGGTATCCGTCCGACCAACCGTGGTGTGTCGATGAACCCCGTCGATCACCCGCACGGTGGTGGTGAGGGTAAGACCTCCGGTGGCCGTCATCCTGTAACGCCGTGGGGTCAGCCGACCCGTGGTTACAAGACCCGTAACAACAAGCGGACCGATGCCTTCATCGTGAACCGCCGGACCAAGTAAAGGCGAGGATTAGAGATATGGCACGTTCGATGAAGAAGGGCCCGTTTATCGATGCCCACCTTATGACGAAGGTTGAAAGCCAGAACCAGGCGAATGACAAGAAGGTCATCCGCACCTGGTCTCGCCGTTCGACCATCTACCCGGAGTTTGTCGGCCACACGATTGCTGTGCACAACGGAAAGAAGTTCATTCCTGTGTATGTGAGCGAGAACATGGTCGGTCACAAGCTGGGTGAGTTTGCTGCGACACGTACCTTCAAGGGCCACGTGGCGAAGTCTGAGTCGTCAGCGAAGAAGTAGCGATCAGCGGAGCGTCTTCAAGGCGCTCCCGACAGAGATAAGAGAGAAGAGTTATGGCACAGGCAGCAGAACAGACCCGCGAGTTTCGCGCAGAAGCGAAGTTCCAGCGGACCAGCCCGCAGAAGGCCAAGCTGGTGCTGGATCTGATCAAGGGCAAGCGTGTTGAGGCGGCATTGACGACCGTGATGTTCACCAAGAAGCGCGTCGCTCCGCTGGTGGAGAAGGTACTGCGTTCGGCAGTACAGAACGCCAACTACCTCAGCCAGGAGCATGGCTTTGACCTGGACGTCGACAACCTGTACGTGAAGTCGGCTGTGGCGAACGAAGGTCCTCGCATGAAGCGTATCCGTCCTGCCCCGATGGGCCGTGCGTATCGCTACCAGCGTCGCATCGCGCACATCATCGTGACGGTAGCGGAGAAGAAGTCTGCGGCTTCGGCAGCAGCTTCCGAGGCTCCGGCGGTGAAGGCAGCAGCCCCGAAGAAGGCAGCCAAGAAGACGGCCGCCAAGAAGGCTCCGGCGAAGAAGGCCGCGGCCAAGAAGGCTGCGAAGTAGTCAGGGATCGATTTACCGATTTGAACGCGACCGGCCGAATAGATGGACCGGCGCGCATGGAGTGAAGGGATAGCTTATGGGACAGAAAGTCCATCCTTACGGATTTCGCCTCGGCGTAAACAAGCCGTGGAAGTCGCGCTGGTTCGTGGAGCGCGATTATGACAAGCTGCTGGTCGAGGACGTGAAGCTGAAGGCTGAGCTGCGCGAGAAGCTGAAGGCTGCAGGCGTCAGCTCGGTTGAAGTGGAGCGGCCTGGCAACAAGCTGCGTCTGATCATCCGCACGGCTCGTCCGGGTATCATCATTGGCCGAAAGGGCGCGGAGATCGACAAGCTGAAGGCCGATATCCAGAAGCGCACCAACCGCGAGGTGTTTATTGACATCCTCGAGGTCAACAAGCCTGAGCTGGACGCTCAGTTGGTAGCCGAGAATATCGCGCTGCAGCTGGAGAAGCGTGTCAGCTTCCGCCGCGCGATGCGTAAGAGCGTTGACTCGGCGCTGCGCTTTGGCTGCAAGGGCATCAAGGTGCGTGTTTCGGGCCGTCTGAACGGTAACGAAATCGCCCGCTCTGAGTGGTATCTGCAGGGTCGTCTGCCGCTGCACACGCTGCGCGCCGACATCGACTACGGCTTTGCTGAAGCTCGCACGACCTATGGTGTGATCGGCGTCAAGACGTGGATCTACCGTGGCGATATCTACGAGCAGAAGAAGCGCCGCGAGCAGGGCACGACCACGGGCGTGTTCTAAAGACAGCCGCTAGCGGCTAGCTGTTAGCCGCTAGCGAAGAACGAATTTGAAACAAGTATTGCTGGCTGACAGCGAAAAGCTAAGGGCCAGCAGCTAAGAAGAGGGTTTCACTATGTTGATGCCAAAGAAGGTTAAGTTCCGGAAACAGCAAAAGGGCAAGATGCGCGGTAAGGCATGGCGCGGCTCTACGCTGAGCTTCGGAGATTTCGGCCTGAAGGTCATGGAGTGCGGTTACATTACGGACCGCCAGATTGAGGCCAGCCGTATTGCAATGACGCGTTTCATCAAGCGCGGTGGCAAGGTATGGCTGCGTCTGTTCCCGGATAAGCCGATCACCAAGAAGCCGGCCGAAGTCCGAATGGGCTCCGGTAAGGGTGCTTTGGATCACTGGGTCGCGGTTGTTCGCCCCGGCAAGATCCTGTTCGAGATGGAGGGCGTAGCGCCCGAGATCGCGAAGGAAGCCATGCGCCTGGCGGCCAACAAGCTGCCTCTGAAGACCAGCTTCGTGCAGCGCCACGACGTGAAGGTTGTCGCCGCCAAGTAAGCGGACGACGGGATAAGAGAGAAGAGTTATGGAACTGAACAAGATTCGGAATCTGAGCGATGCGGAGCTGAAGACCGAGGCCGACAAGGCCGCCGAGCAGCTGTTCCGCCTGAATTTTCAGCGCTCGCTGGGCAATAACGAGGGCGTAAAGAAGCTGAAGGTGTTGAAGCAGGACATCGCTCGCATGAAGACGATTGCTCGTGAGCGCCAGCTGGGCGTCCGTGGCGCCGCAACGGTCGAGGTTTCGGCCGAGCCGGCGAAGAAGACCGCCAAGAAGGCAACCAAGAAAGCAGCGAAGAAGGACTAACCCATGGCAGAGACCCAAGTACAGCAGAACGAGCAGGCGACGCGCCGCAATGAGAAGGTCGGCCAGGTAGTTTCGACCAAGATGCAGAAGACCATCGTGGTTTCGGTTGAGATGCGTAAGGCTCACCCGAAGTACAAGCGCGTTGTGAAGTCCAACAAGAAGTTCTACGCGCACGATGAGCAGAATTCAGCCCGCGTGGGTGACGTGGTTCGCATCCGCGAGACTCGTCCTACGAGCAAGCTGAAGCGCTGGGCGCTGGAAGAGATTGTCCGCCGCTCGGCCCTGGCCCAGCTGCCCGACGCCAAGGAATCCGCGGCTGAGTAATTCCGGCCCGAACGACAAGAAGCCCGTGGCAAACGGCCAGCGGGCTGACTGAGGAGAACGAAGATGTCCGTTCAGATGAGAACGATTCTTGATGTGGCCGATAACTCCGGCGCACGCCGTCTGCAGGTAATCCTGCCGCTCGGCGGTGGCCTGGGGAAGAAGGCCGGCCTTGGCGACGTGGTCACGGCAGCGGTGAAGGAAGCCGCTCCGGATGGCACCGTGAAGAAGGGCAAGGTTGTAAAGTGCGTGATCGTGCGTCTGCGCAAGGAATCGCGCCGCAAGGATGGCACCTACATCCGCTTTGACCAGAATGCCGCAGTGGTGATCAACGATGCAGGCGAGCCGGTAGGCACCCGCGTCTTTGGACCGGTGGCACGTGAACTGCGTGACAAGAAGTACCTGAAGATTGTCTCGCTGGCTCCAGAGGTCATCTAGCTTTTGGAAGCGGCTGGTTCGGGAGCTCGAGGGCTCTTGAATCAGCCGATGACTTTTTTCGCGTTTTAGGGTAACCTATACAAGGTTTTTCGCAGTACCTCTTATCGTTTGGTTTTGGTGACCACTGACCCCCAAAGGGGACCCAGCTGCGACCAGGGCTTTCGGACAAACCAGGGCGTGCAAGTGCCTGATGTTTCCCGTCAAAACAAACTAAGAAATTAAACTGACCGGCGCAGTTCATCGCCGAGGCCTGTCATGCGCAGCAGCGCGTACGGGACAAGGAGCAAGGGTATGGCAAATATTCAGCGCAACGATACGGTGATCGTGATCGCCGGCAAGAGCAAGGGCAAGAAGGGTCGCGTCCTGCGCATCATCAACGAGAAGAATCGCGTTCTGGTTGAGGGCGTTGGCATGATCAAGAAGCACGTCAAGCCGAACCCGCAGCGCAATATCAAGGGTGGCATCGCCGAGCAGGAAGCTCCGATCCACATCTCGAATGTGATGCTGGTAGACGGCAAGGGCAACCCGACCCGCGTTGGTTTCCGTCTTGTCGACGGCAAGCGTGAGCGCTATGCCAAGACCACCGGCGAGACCCTGGCGCCGAAGAAGAAGTAAATGAGTTGTGAGTTGCGTGTTCTGGTCTTGTGAGTGAAAACGCAGAACACGCAACTTAATAACGTACAACTGGTTCACCCCACGCAACGGTAAACGGGCTTCGGCCCACCCCGGGACCGTGAGAAAGAGAAGAGCACAATGGCAGCACGTCTGAAAGAGAAGTACGTCAAAGAGCTGAAGTCGGCGGTTCAGAAGGATCTGGGCATCACCAACGTGATGGCCGTGCCGAAGCTCGACAAGATTGTTATCAACATGGGTCTGGGCGAAGCGACCCAGAACTCGAAGATCATGGATCCGCTGGTCTCCGACCTGGCGCAGATCACCGGCCAGAAGCCGGTTCTGACCAAGGCTAAGAAGTCCATCGCGGCCTTCAAGGTTCGCGAGGGCCAGGCCATCGGTGCGATGGTGACTCTGCGCGGCGACTCGATGTACGAGTTTCTGGACCGCCTGATCACGATCGCTCTCCCGCGCGTGCGCGACTTCAAGGGTGTTTCGGCCAAGAGCTTTGACGGCCGTGGCAACTACACGCTCGGTCTGCGTGACCAGTTGATCTTCCCCGAAATCGACTACTCCAAGGTGGAGCGCCTGAAGGGCATGAACGTCACCATTGTGACGACGGCCAAGGATGACAACGGCGCACGTACGCTGCTGAAGCACTTCGGCATGCCCTTCCGGCAGAACTAAGGGACAGAGGAATAGGAAAAGATTATGTCAACGACTGCAAAGGCTGTAAAAGACGCTCGTAAGCCCAAGTTCAAGTGCCGCAAGCACAACCGCTGCCAGCTGTGCGGACGCCCCCGGGCGTTCCTGCGCAAGTTCGGTATCTGCCGTCTGTGCTTCCGCGCTCTGGCTCTGAAGGGTGAGATTCCAGGCGTCGTCAAGTCCAGCTGGTAAGGACTGGCCGTCCAGGCAAACGCGCCCACAGGGCGTAAGACAAGATTCGGCTGGAGTGAGAGACCTTACCCAGCCATAACATCTCCGCTGGTTCTGCCTGCAGAAGGCAGCGAACGGGGGATGAAGGAGAAACGATGAACCTGACTGACCCAGTAGCAGACTTCCTGACGCGTATTCGCAATGCGATCCGCGCCCGTCACCAGAAGCTGGACGTTCCCGCCTCGAAGCTGAAGGCCGAGATTGCCCGCATCCTGAAGGAAGAGGGCTACATCGCCAACTACAAGACCTCGGAAGAAGAGGGCAAGGCTATTCTGCGCGTGTATCTGAAGTACGGCGCGAATAACGAGGCTGCCATTCTGGATCTGCAGCGCGTTTCGCGTCCCGGTTGCCGCGTGTATGTGGGCCGTGACGAGATCCGCCGCGTTCAGGGTGGTCTGGGCATCTGCATCATCACGACCCCGAAGGGTCTGATGACCGGTCGTCAGGCGCGCAAGGAAGGCGTCGGCGGCGAGCTGCTCTGCAACGTCTGGTAAGGCTGTGCGCACGGCGGCTGAGCGCTTTGCGCCGGTCGCAGTGACGCAAAAAGTTCAGGCCGGGGCCGTGCCCCGGAGAGAAGTCTGAGTACGACGGCGACGAAAGTAGCCGGGCTGCAGTGGAACGGATCACGTATGTGCTCCGCGACTCGCAAGCCGCTAAAGGGAATTGAAATGTCTCGTATTGGAAAGAAGCCGATTGCTCTCGCTTCCGGCGTGAAGTACAAGGTGAACGGCAATGTTGTGGAAGTGACCGGCCCGAAGGGCACGGTCAATGCGCTTCTGCCTGGGGGCATCAAGCTGGTGGAAAAGGACGGAGTCCTGACCGCCGAGCGTGAGAGCGACTCGCAGGCAGCGTTCCATGGTCTGGCCCGCGCTCTTGTGTTCAACGCTGTTGAGGGCGTGACCAATGGCTGGAAGAAGGAACTGGACATCGTCGGCATCGGTTACCGCGCCGAGATGAAGGGCAAGGACATGGTGGTGTTCACGCTGGGTTACTCGCATCCGATCGAGTTCCCCCTGCCGATCGGCATCGAGGTTACGATTGACCCGAAGCAGACGCATATCACCGTTGCCGGCATCGACCGCCAGAAGGTTGGCCAGGTTGCGGCGGACATGCGCTCGCTGCGCAAGCCGGATCCGTACAAGAACAAGGGCGTCCGTTACACGGGCGAAAAGCTGAAGAAGAAGGTCGGCAAGACCGGCGCTAAGTAAACCGAACGGGGGTGCAGGGCGCCCCCGCCATTAGGAGATAAAAAGATGATTCAACTGAGAGAGCGCAATGTCATCCGCAAGCGGGTTCACACCCGCATCCGCGAGAAGATTTCGGGTACAACGGTTCGTCCGCGCCTGAATGTTTACCGTTCGCTGGACCACATCTACACCCAGCTGATCGACGACAGCACCGGCGTCACGATTGCTTCGGCTTCGACGGTCACCAAGAAGGGTGAAGAGAAGAAGTCCGGCGGCAATGTTGAGGCAGCCAAGGCTGTTGGCAAGCTGATCGCTGAGCGTGCCCAGGAGAAGGGCATCAAGAAGGTGGTCTTCGACCGTGGCGGTTACCTGTATCACGGCCGCATCAAGGCTCTGGCCGATGCTGCCCGTGAAGCGGGCCTCGAGTTCTAAACAAGGTTTAGGGCTCATAACGAAGCCCGGAAGGAATTGAAGGAAAACTAATGGCAACTCTGAAGAAGAAGATTGATGCCAATAAGCTGAACCTGAAGGACCAGGTCGTCGCGATCAACCGCGTGACCAAGGTCGTCAAGGGTGGTAAGAACATGTCCTTCGCCGCTCTCGTAGTTGTAGGCGACCCCGCCGAAGGCGTGGTTGGCTACGGCTCGGGCAAGGCCAAGGAAGTTCCCCAGGCTATCCGCAAGGGTATCGAGGCAGCGAAGAAGAACCTGGTCCGTATCAACCTGACGCAGACGACGATTCCGCACCAGGTGCTGGGCCGCTTTGGTTCGGGCCACGTGCTGCTGAAGCCGGCTCCCGAAGGTACCGGTGTTATCGCCGGCGGCGCGGTTCGCGCTGTGATGACCTCGGCTGGCGTGCAGAACGTTCTGACCAAGTCGCTTGGTACTGCCAACCCGCACAACGTGATCAAGGCGACGTTTGATGCCCTGACGCAACTGCGCGACAAGCAGGAAGTGGCCGCCCTCCGTGGCAAGGCCGTTGAGGAGCTCTAAACCATGGCAAACACCATCAAGATCCAGTACTACCGTTCCAAGATTGCCACGCCGGTCAAGCACAAGCTCGTTGTGAAGGGCCTGGGTTTCACCCGTCTGAACCAGATCGTTGAGCGCGAGGACACCCCCTCGATCCGCGGTATGGTCAAGGCGATTCCGCACCTGGTGCGGATCGTGGAAGAGAACTAACGAATTAAGCACGCTTCGCGTGCCAACCCGGGGCAAGGTAGAATTTCACCATCGCCCCGAATTAAATGCGAGTCATCCGGGAGAACTTCATGTTTCGGCATGAAAGCTTCCAGGTGGCGTTGAGCGAGGACATCATGGCAAAGAATCTTTCGAATCTGCATGCACCGAAGGGTGCCAATAGCAACAAGAAGCGCGTCGGCCGCGGTATGGGCTCGGGTATGGGCAAGACCTCGACCCGCGGTCACAAGGGGCAGCGTTCGCGTTCGGGTTCGCGCTCCATGCGCGGCTTTGAAGGCGGCCAGATGCCGCTGCACCGCCGTCTCCCGAAGCGTGGCTTCACCAACATCTTCCGCGTGGAGTACACGGTTCTTGGCCTGGATCGCATTGCCGAGCTGAACGAGACCGAGCTGACCATCGAAAAGCTGCAGGCGCTTGGCATTGCCAAGAAGAACGGCCTTGTGAAGGTGCTGGCCAACGGTGAGATCACCACTGCGGTCACGGTCCATGCGCACAAGTTCTCCAAGGCCGCGCAGGAAGCTATCGAGAAGGCCGGCGGTAAGGCCATCGTCCTGGGCTAGTGTTTACGGGCCCGGCCATTGGCCGGGCTTTTTCTCTCACCCGTACTATTTTCGAGGCCTCACTCTCTGATGCTGGATAAGTTCCTCAACATCTTCCGTATCCCTGACCTGCGTAAGCGTGTGATGTTTACGCTTGGCCTGCTCGCGGTGTACCGTCTGGGTGCGCATATCCCCACGCCGGGCATCAATGCCGACCTGCTGCAGCAGTACTTCCAGCAGAACTCCGGCTCCGCGCTTGGTCTGGTCGACCTGTTTTCGGGCGGCAATCTCCGCAAGCTGACAATCTTCGCCCTGGGCATCATGCCGTACATCACGGCATCGATCATCTTCCAGTTGCTGACGGTGATCTATGAGCCGCTGGCCAAGCTGCAGAAGGAAGGTGAAGTTGGCCGCCGCAAGATTACCCAGTGGACCCGCTACCTCACGGTACTGCTGGCCATTGTGCAGTCGTTCTTCATCGGCCTGACACTGACCAGCACGCAGACCGGCGCTCCGATGGTGACGATCGGCAAGTGGCCCTTCATTCTGATGGCGGTTCTAACGCTGACCACCGGTACCGCCTTTATCATGTGGCTTGGTGAGCAGATTACCGAGCGTGGTATCGGCAACGGTATGTCGCTGCTGATCTTCACGGGTATTGTTGTCGGCCTGCCGCGCGGCATTCAGGACCTGTGGGAGAAGGCACAGACCCGCGCCTGGGGTGCCTTCACTCCGGTCGCCCTGCTGATCCTGGTCGCCGGCATGATCGCCGTGGTTGCCTTCATCGTGTGGGTCGAGCGTTCTGAGCGTCGCATCCCGGTGCAGTACGCCAAGCGTATCGTCGGCCGCCGCCTGATGGGCGGACAGTCGACGCATCTGCCGCTGAAGGTGAACTCCGGCGGCGTGATGCCGGTCATCTTCGCCAGCTCCATCCTGTCGGCTCCGCTGCTGTTTGCCAATGCCGCATGGGTGCAGAACACCAAGTTCCTGCGCATTCTGACCGAAGGTCTGAAGCCGGGCGAGCCGTGGTACGAGATTCTGTTCTTTGCCGCGATCATCTTCTTCGCCTACTTCTACATCTCGATCGTCTTCCGTCCGGACGACATTGCGGACAACATGCGCAAGTACGGTGGCTTTATTCCGGGTATTCGTCCGGGCCGCCGCACCAGCGACTACCTGAACGACATTCTGACCCGCATCACGCTGGTCGGCGCTCTGTACCTGATCATCATCACCATCATTCCGCAGTTCCTGATCTCGGGTATTCACCTGAATCACCTGTGGCTGATAGGCAGTGTTTTCGATAAGCTGCCGACCTGGGTAACGAACGGTATGGGCGTGCAGTTCTACTTCGGTGGAACCTCGCTGCTGATCGTTGTCGGTGTGGCGATGGATACGGTCAACCAGATCGAATCGCAACTGATCATGCGTCACTACGATGGCTTTACGCCGAAGAGTGGCCGCATCCGCGGACGCCGGAGCTGGTAACGAGATGGAATGCGTGACCTCTCCGGGACAGCCGGAGTTTGTATCCGGCCCCGTTCTGCTGCTAGGCGCGCCGGGAGTTGGAAAGGGAACCCAGGCCCAGGTTCTGATGCAGGCCTGGGGTGTCCCCCAAATCTCGACCGGTGACATCATCCGGGCCAACATCAAGGGCGGCTCGGAGATGGGCAAGGAGTTCCAGAAGCTGGTTTCGGCCGGCCACCTGGTTCCCGATGAGCTAGTCAACCAGATGGTTGCGGACCGCCTGGCTCAGCCGGATACGAAGCGCGGATATCTGCTGGATGGTTTCCCCCGGACTCTGCCGCAGGCCAAGTGGCTGGACGAGTACCTGGGGAAGGACGAGTCTGGGCTTCCGGTCGTTGCCGTCAGTATCGAAGTTGGGTATACTCAATTACTGGGCCGTATTACGGGCAGAAGGACTTGTCCTGTATGTCAGACCATCTATAACGTTCATTTCAATCCGCCATTGGTGGAGGGGAAGTGCGACAAGGATGGTGCGGCTCTCGAACAGCGGGCAGACGACACGGAAGAGAAGTTTGCCGAGCGCATGCGGGTTTTCGATGCGCAGACGGCTCCGGTGATCGAACACTACCGCGCTCTCGGGCGATTTGAAGCAGTAGACGGTGACCAGCCAGTCGAAGTGGTTACCGAGAAGATTGTGGCTGCGCTTGCGCGGCTAAGAGGAAGCGAAGGGCAGTAACGGAACGATGGCAATCATGATCAAAACGCCGCAAGAGATTGAAAAGATGCGGCAGGCGGGGATTATCCTTCGCCAGGTACATGAAGTGATCCGTCAGACGGTGAAGCCCGGCGTCTCGACGCTGGATCTGGAGCGTGTGGCGGAAGCAAAGATTGCGGAGCTTGGAGCCAAGCCCGCGTTTAAGGGCTACCACGACTATCCGTGGTGCCTGTGCACCTCGGTCAACGAGCAGGTCGTGCACGGAATGCCGTCGCCCAAGACGGTGCTGAAGGACGGCGATATCGTCAGCGTGGATTGTGGCGTGATCGTCGATGGATTTTATTCCGATGCGGCGGAGACCTACCCGGTAGGGAAGCTCTCCTTGAGCGCGCGGAAGCTGCTGGATGTAACCAAGGCTTCCCTGGAGCAGGCGATCCAGGAGGCCCAGGTTGGCGCAACGCTGGGTGATATCGGCGCGGCGGTGCAGGAGATGTGCGAAGCCGAAGGATATGGCGTCGTACGGGATTTTGTGGGACACGGCATCGGCAAAAGCATGCACGAAGAGCCGCAGGTTCCAAATTACGGTAAGCGCGGCAAGGGAACCAAGCTGCGGGCCGGTATGGTTCTGGCGATTGAACCGATGATCAACGCCGGAACGCACGAAGTGAAGGTGCTGAAGGACGGATGGACCGCGGTCACCGTCGACGGCAGCCTGAGCGCGCATTTTGAGCACACGGTGGCCATTACGGAAAGCGGCCCCCTGGTGTTGACGCGGTAGATCAAGGTTTTGGACCATATGGTCCAGGAACGCCGGGGGAGACTCCGGTAGCAGTTGTAAAGGAGACGGTTTGTCGAAGGAAGACGCGATTGAAGTCATGGCAGTGGTCGTAGAGACGCTGCCCAATGCCATGTTCAAGGTCGAGCTGGAGAATAAGCACCAGGTGCTGGCTCATGTCTCGGGCCGCATGCGCAAGAACTTCATCCGCATCCTGCCTGGCGACCGTGTTGCGGTAGAGCTGAGCCCGTATGATCTGACCCGCGGGCGCATCGTCTACCGGTACAAGTAGTAAGGCAGTTGTTGGTGGTTAGTTGTGAGTTGTGAGTAACGCGCAACGAGCGACTAAGAGCTGATAACTAACAACTAGGGAGCTGCAATGAAGGTTCGTGCATCCGTAAAGAAGATTTGTGACAAGTGCAAGATCGTTCACCGCCGTGGTGTGGTGCGCGTGATTTGCGAAAACGCCAAGCATAAGCAGCGCCAGGGCTAATCGCCCGGGACACTGCCGCAGGGCAAAGAAACTGTAGCTTTCCCACTATGGGGCGAGTTCGCCGAAGTCAAGGCGTGCGATGAACCCCGGGAACAAGCTGCCATAACCGCTTCTCCGGGCGAAGTCGTCCAGAAGCACATGAAGAGAAGGAAACCAGATGGCACGTATTGCTGGCGTAGATCTTCCTCCTAACAAGCAGGTTCGGATCTCGCTTACTTACATCTTTGGCATCGGTGACTCTCGTGCGATCAGCATTCTGAAGTCTGCGGAAATCGATCCCCTCCGCAAGCTGAAGGACCTGAGCGAAGATGAGTTGAACCGCATCCGTCAGACCATTGAGCAGGGCAGCCCGGTTGAGGGCGATCTCCGCAAGGAAGTCTCGCTCAACATCAAGCGCCTGATGGAGATCCAGTCATTCCGTGGTATTCGCCACCGCCGCAACCTGCCGGTTCGCGGTCAGCGTACCCACACCAACGCCCGCACCCGTAAGGGCCCCCGCAAGGGCACGGTTGCCGGCAAGAAGAAAGCGACCAAGTAAGCCATGGCAAAGCAGCAGAGCGCAGCCGGCAAGGCCGGTAAGAATAAGAAGTTCAAGAAGCGCGAACGCAAGAATGTGCCGTACGGCTTGGTCCACATTCAGGCTTCGTTCAACAACACTATCGTCACCATCACCGACCAGCAGGGCAACACGCTTAGCTGGAAGAGCTCGGGTTCGCTGGGCTTCCGTGGTTCGCGTAAGGGAACCCCGTTTGCCGCACAGCAGGCCGCTGTGAACGCTGCCAATATGGCGCGCGATCATGGTCTCCGCTCGGTTGATGTCCGCGTCGCCGGCCCGGGTTCGGGTCGTGAGTCGGCTGTTCGTGCACTGGCTGCCGCTGGCCTTGAGGTCCGCAGCATCCGTGACGTCACGCCGATCCCGCACAACGGCTGCCGTCCGCCGAAGCGCCGCCGCGTATAAGAAATCACAGCTCTTAGCTGTTAGTCTCCGGCTTTTAGCTGGTGGCTAATAGCTAAGAGCTAGAAGCTGTATCACTGGATCGTGATTGAAGCGCTCTGAGCAGCGTGTAAAACGATCGACACCCGAAGTCTGGAGATCAGAAATGGCTCGTTATACTGGACCCGTCTGCCGCCTTTGCCGCCGCGACGGAATGAAACTTTTCCTCAAGGGACCGAAGTGCTTCACCGAGAAGTGCCCGATCGAGAAGCGCAACTTTGCTCCTGGCCAGCATGGCCGCGACCGCAAGGCCAAGATTGTTGGCTACGGTCTGCAGCTGCGTGAAAAGCAGAAGGCAAAGCGTATCTACTTCACCCTCGAAGGCCAGTTCCGCGCTTACTACGAGAAGGCCAGCCGCAAGACCGGTGTTACCGGCGAGCTGCTGCTGCAGCAGCTTGAGACCCGCCTGGACAACGTGGCTTACCGCCTTGGCTTTGCGATCTCGCGCCGCCAGGCCCGCCAGGTTGTTCGTCACGGTCATGTGACCGTCAACGGCCGCAAGGTGAACATTCCTTCCTTCCAGGTGAAGGTAGGCGATGTGATCGAGATCCGCGAGAAGGCCAAGAAGCTTGTTCTGCTGGAGACGGCAAAGGACTTTGCTTCGGGTCAGTCGCAGGTCAGCTGGCTTGAGATCAACCGCGACAACCTCTCCGGCAAGGTGATTGCTCTGCCGAAGCGCGAGGACATCCAGCTGCCGGTCAACGAGCAGCTGATCGTCGAACTTTACTCGAAGTAATAGTTGAGGAGCTGCGCTGCGCGATTGCGGCGTAGCTCCTTCGCTGAACTTCACAACTGAATACCTCAACCGCAACACCCGCCCGGACCGCAGAATGCTTCGCGGACGGCAGCCGGAAGAAAGGATAAACACATGCTTTGGAGAGGTTTCCAAAAGCCCAAGCGTCTTGCAGTCGATAGCGAGACCCTGACAGAGAAGTACGGTAAGTTCAGCGCACAGCCTTTTGAACGCGGCTTCGGTACGACCATTGGCAATGCGCTGCGCCGCACGCTGCTGTCCTCCATTGAGGGCGCGGCCGTGACCGCTGTTCGCATTGAAGGTGTTCTGCACGAGTTCCAGTCGATCACCGGTGTGGTCGAGGATGCGACGGACATCATTCTGAACCTGAAGCAGATCCCGTTCAAGTTGAACGGCGACGGCCCGAAGGCTCTGTACCTGCATGTGGACCAGCCGGGCGTTGTTACCTCCGGCATGATTGAAGCTGATGGCGACGTTGAGATCCTGGACAAGGATGTCTACATCGCGACGGTCTCCGAGGGCGGCAAGCTCGACATGGAGATGCGTCTGAAGCGCGGCCGTGGCTATGTCTCGGCTGACAAGAACTTCGACTCCGATCTGGGTCTTGGATTTATCCCGGTTGACTCGATTCATTCCCCGGTTCGCAAGGTGAACTACGCGGTGGATGCTGCCCGTCTGGGCCAGATCACCGACTACGATCGCCTGACCCTCGAGGTTTGGACCAACGGAACCGTGCTTCCGGCGGACGCCGTAGGCCTGGCTGCCAAGCTGCTGAAGGACCACCTGACGATCTTCATCAACTTTGAAGAAGAGCTGGAGACGGGTCTGGATAGCGGTGTGGATGGGCCTGCGATCCGCAACGAGAACCTGAACCGTTCGGTTGAGGAGCTGGAGCTTTCGGTCCGCAGCTACAACTGCCTGAAGAACGCGGGTATTCAGACGATCGGCGAGCTGATCCAGAAGACAGAAGCCGAGATGCTGAAGACCAAGAACTTCGGTCGCAAGTCGCTGAACGAGATCAAGGAAATTCTGGCTCAGATGGGCCTGTCGCTGGGCATGAAGATCGACGAGAATGGCAATCCTGTTCCCGGACCGACTTCTGTTCTGCCGGCAGCCACGCTGGCGGCCAGCTATGGCTCCTTTGACGACGACGAAGACGACGACTTCTCGCTGCCGGGCAACGAGACAGAGAACTTCTAACTGCAGGGAAAAGGGAGTAGGGAAACAACCTACTCCCCCCTTGCAGAGGCTTTGAGTACGACCGGAATCAGAGGCAGGGACCTGTTCCCTGTGCCCTGTTCCCTGATCCCTGATTTGAGAGAGAGATACTGATATGCGCCATCGTAAGGGTGGATTCAAACTCGGACGGAACACCAGCCACCGCCGCGCCCTGCTGCGGAACCTGACGACGTCCATCATTGTTGAGGACCGCGTCGAGACCACGGTCGTAAAGGCCAAGGCTGTCCGTCCCCTTGTTGAGAAGATGATTACCCTGGGCAAGCGTGGCGATGTTCATGCCCGCCGCCAGGCTGCTGCTTTCCTGATGACGCCGGAGTCTGTGGATCGTCTGTTCGCCACCGTGGCCCCGCGCTACGGCGACCGTAACGGCGGTTACCTGCGCATCATCAAGACCGGCTTCCGCAAGGGAGACGGTGGCGAGAAGGCGTTTATCGAACTGCTGGGCGCCGAAGCCGAGCTGGGCGAGAAGCGTGAGAAGCGCGAAGCTGCCAAGGCCAAGAAGCGCGAAGAGCTGCAGAAGCAGCTTGAAGAGCAGCAGCAGGCCGAGGGTGGCGAGAACGCCGCCTAACCCGTTGCATCCTGTAATACAAAAGCGCGCCAAACGGCGCGCTTTTGTGCGTTTTGCCTGTGATTTTTAAGTGCAGACGACGCAGTTCTTACCCTGCCGTTTTGCCGGGTACAGAGCTTCATCCGCGGCACGCACCAAGTCGCCGAAATCGAACATAGGGCGGCCGAAGGTCGCAACGCCGACACTTACCGTGGGATAGAGATTCGCAATTTTGCTGGCGGCTATGGTGGTGCAGATCCGCTTGCCGAGCGCGTCTGCATCTTCCAGCCAGGCGCCGGGCATCAACACGGCGAACTCTTCGCCGCCATACCGGGCCACCAGGTCAGAAGCACGAACGGTTGCTGTCAGCACGAGCGCAATACCGCGAAGAATCTCGTCGCCCGTCAGGTGTCCGCAGGTATCGTTCCCCCTCATAAACGGCGTTCAGGCGGTCGAGTTAATTTTCTGGGAGTTCAGCAGCGGGCATCCCCTTCGTTTTACCGAAAGACATCAAAAAATTGAAAGGGCGGTCTGCAAAAGTTGTCATGAGATAAAAGTGCCACTGGCCGGGACAGAATCCTGTGCGGTTGCTGTATCGTGTTTGCGATGGAGGGCTGGCACAGATGAAGCAGGTCAGACTACTTGTGGGGACGAGGAAAGGCGGTTTTGTGCTGACCTCGGACGGTGCGCGTAAGGACTGGAAGGTGGAGGGCCCGTTCTTTGCCGGATGGGAGATCTACCACATGAAGGGTTCTCCTGTAGATCCGGACCGGATCTGGGCCTCGCAGAGTTCAGGCTGGTTTGGACAGGTCTTGCAACGCTCCGATGATGGCGGTAAGAGCTGGGCCGCAGCAGGGAACAAGTTTCTGTACGAGGGCGAAGCCGGGACGCACCAGTGGTACGACGGCACGCCGCACCCATGGGAGTTTAAGCGGGTGTGGCATATTGAGCCTTCTCTGACCTGCGCCGATACCGTATACGCCGGAGTCGAAGACGCGGCCATGTTCAAGACCACCGATGGTGGTGCAACCTGGACCGAGTTGCCAGGGCTTCGCAACCACGGTACAGGCAAGGACTGGCAGCCTGGCGCGGGTGGTATGTGCCTGCACTCGATCGTGATCAATCCTGAGGACGAGAAGCAGATGTTCATTGCAATTTCCGCTGCCGGAGCGTTTCGCACGGATGACGGCGGGGCGAGCTGGAAGCCGATCAACAAGGGGCTTTCTTCGAAGTTTCTGCCGGTTCCGACGGCCGAGGTAGGTCACTGTGTCCATCACATCGCCATGCATCCGTCGAAGCCGAAAACGCTGTTCATGCAGAAGCATTGGGATGTGATGCGCACGGACGACTCCGGCGAGAACTGGACGAAGGTGAGCGGCAACCTGCCGACGGACTTCGGTTTCGTGATCGACGTGCACGCGCATGAGCCGGAGACGGTCTTCGTGGTGCCGATCAAGAGTGACTCAGAACATTTCCCGATGGACGGACAGCTCAAGGTCTTCCGCAGCAAGAGTGGAGGCAATGACTGGGAGCCGCTGAGCCGGGGCTTGCCGCAGAAGGAGTGTTATGTGAACGTGCTGCGTGACGCGATGTGCGTGGACCGCATGGACGAATGCGGTGTCTACTTTGGCACGACAGGCGGCCAGGTATATGCGTCGCCCGACGGTGGTGACAACTGGAACGCGATTGTGCGTGACCTGCCGGCGGTGCTGAGCGTCGAGGTACAGACACTGCCGTGAGGATTCGCGTGGAGCTGCCCTTGCACCTGGTGCGGCTGGCGGGAGTGAGTGGCCATGAGGTTGTGCTCGAGGTGAATGCCGCACCGGTGACGGTTGCCACGGTACTGGACGCCCTCGACGCTGCATATCCCATGCTGGAAGGCACGATTCGCGAGCATGGCACGCAGCAGCGCAGAGCGTGGCTGCGGTTCTTCGTGTGCGAGGAGGACTGGTCGCATCATGGTATGGATGCGGTGCTTCCGGAGGCTGTCGTCAACGGCAAAGAACCGCTGATCGTGCTGGGTGCGATTGCCGGGGGTTAGAGCTTCGGAGTGACTGGCCGGGCGGGGTTGCCGATGACGGTCTGGCCCGGTTGTACATCGCGCGTGACCACCGCTCCAGCACCGATGATTGCATCGTCTCCGACGGTCACTCCCGGAAGAAGGATGGCTCCGCCGCCGATCCAGACATTCCTGCCGATGGTGACTGGCTTGCCGCACTCCAGGCCCTGCAGGCGTGTCTCGCGGTCGCGCGGATGGTCAGCGGCGTACATCTGCACGGCAGGGCCGACCTGTGTGCCTTCGCCGATGCGGATAGGCATAACGTCGAGCAGCACACAGTTGAAGTTCAGGAAGACACCCCTCTCCAGGTGGATGTTGTAGCCGTAATCGCAGGCGAAGCCCGGGCGCACGACGACGCCTTCACCGCAGGTGCCGAGCAGGGAACGCAGGATGCCGTCGCGTGCTTCCGGGATAGCGAGGTTGTAGTTGATCAGCAGTGTCTGCGCACGCTCCAACTCGGCCTGCAACTCCGGATCGTTGGCCGTATAGAGCTCCCCGGCGAGCATCTTCTGTTTTTCGGACTTTGGCATGTTCGTCTCTCCTGAAGGAAGAAAGGCACGGCGTTTGAGCCGTGCCTTGTAGAATCGAACCCACCCCGGCGTTGCGAGAGTGGGGCACCCGGGTAAGAAAGTTATTTCTTGCCGAAGACGTCGCCCATGCGGCGGATCTGTGCACCGACGCCGCGGAGTTTCTCCTCAATGCGTTCGTAGCCGCGATCCATGTGATAGACGCGGTCGAGGATCGATTCGCCGTCCGCAACCAGGGCGGCCAGCACCAGCGAAGCTGAGGCGCGCAGGTCAGAGCACATGACGGCAGCGGCCTGCAGTGGGGTCTTTCCAACGACGGTGGCGACGCGGCCATCGGTGCGGATGTTGGCGCCCATGCGGTTCAGCTCCTGCACGTGCATGAAGCGGTTCTCGAAGATGTTCTCTTTGACGAGAGTGGTGCCTTCGCACTGGGTGGCCAGGGCCATGTACTGCGCCTGCATATCGGTGGGGAAGCCGGGGTACTCTTCCGTGGAGATGTCGACGGGCTTCAGATTCCCTTCGCTGCGCACGCGGACGCTCTCGCGGCCGATGTCGATGCGGGCGCCTGCGGACTCCAGCTTGGAAATTACCGCGCCCAGGTGCTCGGGATTGCAGCAGTCCACGTTCAGGTCTCCGCCGGTGATGGCTCCGGCCACCAGGAAGGTGCCGGCCTCGATGCGGTCCGGGTTGATGCGGTGGCGTGCTCCGTGGAGCTTGCTGACACCATGAACCTTGATGATGGAGGTCCCGGCGCCTTCGATCTTTGCGCCCATGGCATTCAGCAGAGCGGCGAGATCGGTGACTTCAGGCTCGAGGGCGCAGTTTTCGAGGATGGTTTCGCCGTCGGCAAGGGTGGCGGCCATCAGGATGTCTTCGGTACCGGTGACGGTGATCTTGTCGAAGACGATGTGTGCGCCCTTCAGGCGGTCGGTCCTGGCTTCCAGGTAGCCGTGGTCATAGGTGATGACGGCGCCCATCTTCTCAAGCGCGGCAAGGTGGAGATCGATCGGGCGACCTCCGATGGCGCATCCGCCGGGCATGGCGACGCGGGCCATGCCGGTGCGAGCGACCAGCGGCCCGAGGACGAGCGAGCTGGCGCGCATGGTCTTGACGATCTCGTACTTGGCGACGGGGTCAGAGAGCACGGCACACTGGATGCTGGTACGGTGCTGGGCTCGGCCGTAGCCGAGTTCGACGGTGGCGCCCATGGACTCGAGGAGCTTGCGCTCGGTCTCAATGTCGCGGACCTGGGGGATGTTCTCGAGGATGATCTCGTCCTCGGTCAGGATGGCGGCGGCCATGCAGGGAAGAGCGGAGTTCTTGGCTCCGGAGACTTTGATGGTGCCGAGGAGCGGGTTACCGCCGCGAACTACGAATTTGTCCATGAGGGATCGAGGTACCTTAACGAATCAGTAAATGCCTGCTCTGATTGTACGAAGTACGGGTGTGGAAGGGAGTGCTTTGGCTGGTTCGCTGCGGGTTACAGGCCGGCGGCAGGAAATGTTCGCGAGCGGAAAGTGGAGACGATACGGATCATTTCCATGGCGAGCCAGCTAGAGCAAAGCAGAAAGAGGATGCCGCACTTGTGCTGCAGCATGACCAGCCAGGTGGACGGATGCCCCGGAGAAAGAACGAAATGCCGTTGATGAAGGCAGATGAGAATGGCTGTGCAAGTGGCGGCGAGGGCGAGCGTGAAGCGGAGCCGCTGGGCGCGCAGGGTGGGCTGCTTCATTACAGTTCGAGGCGGCTGTCTTCGATCGCCAGGCGGACGTTGCCGTCGGACTTGCCGAGGCGCCGGACGGCTTCCATCTTGTCGACATTAGCCTTCAGCATGACCACGGCGATGGGGATGGACTTGCCGGCGGACTTGATGGCGCGGATGGCGGTGTCGCGGTCCACTCCGGTGACGCGCTGCAGCACGTTGATGCCGCGTTCCACCAGCTTGGCGTTCTTCATGTGCACGTTCACCATCAGGTTTTCGTACACGTAGCCCAGGCGTGTCATGGCGCCGGTGGTGATCATATTCAGGATCATCTTCTGGGCGGTGCCGGCCTTCAGGCGGGTGGAGCCGGAGATGACCTCGGGGCCGACGTCGGCGACGATGCAGATGTCGGAGACCTCGGCGAGATTGCTCTGCGGGTTACAGACCACGGCTGCGGTGCGGGCACCCTGCTGGCGGGCGTACTTGACCGCTCCGACGACATAGGGGGTGTGCCCGGAGGCGGAGATGCCGATGACGATGTCCTTGCGGGTGGGACGGCGCTTGGCGATGTCGCGCTGGCCCATCTCCGGCGAGTCCTCATTGACGTCTGCGGCGGAGGCAAGTGCCTTGGGGCCGCCGCACATCAGGTACTGGATCTGCTGCGGCTGGGTGGAGAAGGTGGCAGGACACTCCTGCGAATCGAGCGAGGCGATGCGGCCCGAGGAGCCGGCGCCGACATAGATCAGGCGTCCGCCGTCGCGCAGGGCGCGAGCCACCTGGTCGATGACCAAGGCGATTTCCGGCAGAGCCTTTTTCACCGCCAGGTGAACCTTGGCGTCTTCATGATTGATGATGCGCGCGATTTCAAGCGCACTCTTGGTATCGAAACCTTCAGAGGCTTCGTTCGGCCGCTCCGTAATCAGAGCCTGCAGGTCGAACTGGTCACGTTCAGTGTTCTTGGCTGCGGGAGCTGCGAGGGGTTCGGTCATGAGCGCTGGCATAAGGGTATAGATACGGGCGGAACCATTCTAGTCCTAAGTTGCTAGGATGCGACAGATGTGTCTTCTGGATGGCCGTATCGCAGGTGATTCGTGCTGTCTTAGGGACAGATAAAATGGTTGGAGAGTCAAAACCAAGGAAGAGTTCTGGTGTGGACCAGAATCGAGGACTATAGCTGAGCATGACGCAGGAAAACCGACCGATTTTGGTGACTGGCGGAGCTGGATTTATTGGGAGCAATTTTGTTCTGGACTGGTTTGCGCTGGAACCGTCTCCTGTCATCAACCTGGACAAGCTGACCTATGCGGGAAACCCGCTCACCCTGTCCTCCCTGGAAGGGAATCCGGGGTACACCTTCGTCCATGGGGACATCTGTGACGGTGATCTGGTCGCAAATCTCCTTACGAAATACCGTCCCCGGGCGATCGTTCATTTCGCTGCCGAAAGCCACGTCGATCGCTCCATCCTGGGGCCGGAAGCCTTTCTGAAGACCAACATCGACGGTACTTTCACTCTGCTCCGCGCGGCACAGGCCTATTACCAGACGCTGGAGGGTGTGGAGAAGGAGGGTTTCCGTTTTCACCATGTCTCGACCGATGAGGTTTTCGGAACGCTGAAGCCGGAGGATCCTGCCTTTCACGAGGAGACGCCCTACGCTCCGAACTCGCCCTATGCGGCCAGCAAGGCGGCCAGCGATCACCTGGTACGTGCCTGGCACCATACTTACGGTCTGCCGACCCTGATGACTAACTGTTCCAACAACTATGGTCCGTATCACTTCCCGGAGAAGCTGATTCCATTGATGATTACGCATGCTCTGGAAGGTAAGCCGCTGCCGGTGTATGGTGATGGACTGCAGGTGCGGGACTGGTTGTATGTGAAGGATCATTGTTCGGCGATCCGCACCGTGCTGGCGAAGGGAACTGTGGGTGAGACCTATAACGTGGGCGGGTGCAACCAGCGGACGAACCTGGAGGTCGTGAATCTTTTGTGCGAGTTGCTGGATGAGTTGGTGCCTGAGTCGAAGTTCCGGCCGCACAAACAGTTGATCCAATTTGTCACCGACCGTCCTGGACATGACCGCAGGTACGCGATTGATGCTCGCAAAATTGAGCGCGAACTGGGCTGGAAGCCGGCGGAGAGTTTTGATACTGGCCTGCGGAAGACAGTGAAGTGGTATCTGTCCAACACGGCATGGGTAGAGGGTGTAACCAGTGGCGCGTACAAGCAGTGGATTGAAAAGAATTACGGTTCTCGGAAGGCGGAGCAGTAAATGAAGGGAATTATCCTGGCCGGAGGCTCGGGCACGCGACTTTATCCGGTCACGCAGGCGGTTTCAAAGCAGTTGTTGCCCGTCTACGACAAGCCGATGATCTATTACCCTCTGTCGGTGCTGATGCTGGCCGATATCCGGGAAATCCTCGTCATCTCGACACCGCAGGATACGCCGCGGTTTCAGCAACTCTTAGGCGATGGCAGCCAGTGGGGACTTTCGCTGCAGTATGCGGTACAGCCCAGCCCGGACGGCCTGGCACAGGCATTTCTGATCGGTCGTGACTTTCTTGCTGGCGAGCCCTGCTGCCTGGTGTTGGGGGACAACATCTTCTTCGGCACCGAATTGCCAAAGAAGCTGCAGGCGGCTTCGCAGAAGTCCAGCGGAGCGACGGTGTTTGCATATCGCGTCAGCGATCCGGAACGCTATGGCGTAGTGGAGTTTGATGCGGCCGGAAACGCCATTTCGCTGGAAGAAAAGCCTGCCGAACCGAAGTCTTCCTATGCGGTGACAGGAGTTTATTTCTACGACGCGCAGATTGTGCAGGTAGCGGAGAGCATTCAGCCCTCACCGCGCGGCGAACTGGAAATTACCGATGTGAACCGCTGGTACCTGGAACGCGGACAGCTTTCGGTGCAGAACCTTGGCCGTGGAACGGCATGGCTCGACACCGGTACCCATGACTCCTTGCTGGAGGCGGGTACCTTTATCCATGCCATCGAGCACCGGCAGGGGCTCAAGGTCGCGTGTCCCGAGGAGATTGCGTATCGCAAGAAGTGGATTTCGTCGGCGCAGTTGGAAGCGCAGGCGAAGAAGATTGGCAAGAGCAGCTATGCCAACTATCTGAACCACATTCTGAAGGAGCGGATTCTCTGATGGGGCCGGTGCTGCTAACCGGTGCAAGCGGACAGGTAGGCGGAGAACTGGAACCTATGCTGAAGAGCATAGGCGGGGTGATAGCTCCCAGGCGTGAAGAGCTTGATTTGAGTGATCTGGATGCGGTACGGCACGCTATCCGTTCGCTGAAGCCGCGTTGGATTATCAATCCTGCGGCGTACACCTCTGTAGATAAGGCTGAGCAGGAGCCGAACGCCGCGTATCGCCTGAATGCGGAACTGCCGGGAGTTCTGGGAGAAGAGGCGGCTGCACTGGGTGCGGTTGTCCTCCATTTCTCGACCGACTATGTCTTTGCAGGTGAAGGCAATACCCCGTACGTTGAATCGGATGAAACCGGCCCGATGGGTGTTTATGGCGCCAGCAAGCTGGCAGGGGAGCATGCTCTGGCGGCAACTGGAGCCGCCCATTTCATTTTCCGCACCAGCTGGGTCTATAACGCGACCGGGAAGAACTTTCTGCGTACGATCCTGCGATTTGCGCGAGAGAGGGAAGAACTCAAAATTGTTGCCGATCAGCATGGGGCACCGACATGGGCACGCGACCTTGCCCGGCTCGCCATACATACCGTGGAAAGCTGCGAATCCGCGGGGAATGCAGAAGAAAAGGCGGCTGAGTTTTCCGGGGTGTACCACTCCTGTAATGCAGGGGAGACCACCTGGTATGGCTTTGCGCAGGAGTTTTTGTCGCTCGCTGCGGCAAAGGAGCCAACACAGCATTGGGCCACGCTGATTCCGATCCGGACCACAGAGTATCTAACGCCAGCCCGCAGACCTGCAAACTCCCGGCTTAATTGCAGCAAGCTGGAGAAGAAGCTGAATTTCAGGATGCCTTTATGGCAGGATTCCCTGCGTAGGGTGATGGCGGAACTCTAACGGCGGGATACGGCTTCTGGAACCGGTGGGAGGTCGGCGTGGAGAAAGCTGGTTCCACGCTGATCCTTTCCCGACAGTGAGATCTTGCCTACAAGATCCAGGGGCCACTCAATGGCCAGCGTTGGGTCATCCCAGCGGATGCAGCGTTCTCCTTCAGGGAAATAGAAGTTCGTGGTTTTGTAGAGCACATTCGCGCTCTCCGAAAGGACCACAAAACCGTGTGCGAAACCTTCCGGAATCCAGAGATACTCGACCGTATCTTCGCTCAGATGGAAACCTGCCCATTTGCCGAAGTCCGTTGAGTCACGCCGAAGATCTACAGCTACGTCCCAGATATGGCCTGTAAACGCACGGACCAGCTTGCCTTGCGGCCTGCCGAGCTGGTAGTGCAGGCCACGGAGTACACCCTTGAGCGAAAGAGACTGATTGTCCTGAACGAACTGTCCCGGAAGACCCAGTTGGGTGAAGGTTCGCTGCGAAAAGGTTTCCGCGAACCATCCGCGTTCATCACCATAAACATCGGGGAGAAGGCGCTTGACGTCATTGAGAGGGGTATCAATCAGCTGCATCAGGTATCAACGTCTGCTTTCTCTATTTTAGACACGGATTGAATTCTTTGTTACTCGAAGATGCCCCATTCTTTATGCAAATAAAGTAGCCCAATCCTGGGGTGAATCGCAGGTAAGACTGGGAACGTCCATTGCGAGGGTGACCGATGATAGCCCAAAGGTGCAGCCCAGGGACCAAGCTCCGGCGTTTTGCGCCGTAAGAATGTCGACAATGGAATCACCGATCATTACGGTCTGGCCGGGTGAGGCGGAGGCCTCCTGCATCAGGGTTTGCAGGCCATGCGGGTCGGGCTTCTTGCTGTGGAAGCTGTTACCTCCATAGTTCTGAAAGAAAAAGGGTTCCAGGCCAAGTGCACGGCAGATGTCGCGAGAAGGGTTCACGGGCTTGTTGGTCAACACGGCCATCTTCAAATGGGGTTGAGCCGCGCGGATGGCTTCCAGAGACTGCAGGACGCCATCATAGGCATACGTAAAGTCAAGCTTATGGATCCGGTAGTAGTCCAGAAAGAAAGTTAGAGCATTCTGCAGGTACTCTTCGTCGTGAATGTCCCCTTCGGGGTCGCCCAGGGCGCGGCGGACCAGCATGGAGGCTCCATCGCCGATGTACGAGGCGATGACTGCGTCCGGCAGGTGCGGCTTTCCCAGGTGGTCCAGGGTGGCGTTGACGGAGTTACAGAGGTCTTGTCGGGAGTCGATCAGTGTGCCGTCCAGATCGAAGACAAGAAGGCGGAGGTCAGCGGAATGCGGAAGAGCCATCTTCTCTAGGGTGCAGTGGAGAGAGGGGAGGGTGCAAGTATCTGAAACGCTTCCATACAAAAAAGAGCGGCGGAGTCTGCACTCTCCGCCGCGGTAAGGATGGTGTGATTTTTAGCGGATTTCGATATCGCCCGAGCCTGTTTCAGCCTTGATGACCGGGCCACCGCCATTGACCGCACCAAGAACATGGTGGCGGTTCAGTGTGCCCTGCATCAGGATGGGCTGGGCCACACGGACGGTTCCGGAGCCGGTCGAGGCGTTCAGGGAAAATTTGGCATTGCCTACGGTCAGACGAACGGAACCGGAGCCTGTTTCCAGCTTCCAGTCCGAAGACGGATTGCCTTCAATTTCAATGTCGCCTGAGCCGGTTCCTGCACGCAGGCCGCCATTGAAGCCGCGGATGCGAAGGGAACCGGAGCCGGTTTGTGCGCGAACATCGCCGGCGGCGGACTGGCGCAACTCAATGTCACCGGAACCGGTCTGGAGCATGGCCGAGCCGTGAATGCCATCGGCCCGAATCGAACCGGAGCCGGTCTCAAGCCGTGCCTCGGATCCGATGTTGGAGACCTGGACA
This sequence comes from Terriglobus tenax, assembly GCF_025685395.1. Classification (NCBI taxonomy): domain Bacteria; kingdom Pseudomonadati; phylum Acidobacteriota; class Terriglobia; order Terriglobales; family Acidobacteriaceae; genus Terriglobus; species Terriglobus tenax. The sequence continues at coordinate 28,318 of NZ_JAGSYA010000004.1, forward strand.
TCCCCCGAACCTGTGCTGGCCGTAACCGAGCCCATGACGCCTCCAACCATGACATTGCCGGAACCGGAGGTGGCGTGCAGCATGGTATTGGCCGGGACATTGATGTCGTAGTCGATGACGATATTGCGGTAGAGATCGTTGCCGCGCGTCTGGCCGATGGTGACGCTGGAGCCCGACTGCACGACAGGCGGGTTTGAGACGATCTGCCGGATGCGGTCATCGGAGTTGCCCGACAGCCATCCGCCGGAGCCGGCGCGGACATGGCCGACAACACGGACCTCGGAGCCCGAGCCGGGAACGACCTTCACGTAACCGGAGCCGGTCGAAACACTGACGTTCGCCGTTCCTGAGACGGAAAGGGTACGGGTGAAGTCCTCTGCCGAGGCCAGCACGGCGACGGCGGCAAGTGCGGTGGCGGTAAGTACGGTACGAAGAATGTTCATGGTGGCTCCTCCTATCTTTTCATGCTGAGGGACTGGCTACTGCTGCAGAATGACCTGATCGTTCTGGCTGATTCCGCTGAGCACTTCGGTGCGTGTGCCGTTGGAGATGCCAACCTTCACGGCAACCTTGCGGCGGCCCTTGTCGGCCTTGGCATCGGGAACCTCGACGCTGGCATTGCGCTGTTTGTCGTAGATCACAGCCTGCTCCGGCACCGTGAGCACATTCTTGTGTTCTTCCAGGATGATTTCCGCGTTGGCGGTCATGTTGGCCTTCAGCTCGCCGCCGGGGTTGTCGATGGAAACGCGCACCTCGAAGGTGGTGACGTTATCTTTTTCGACGCCGAGCGGAGCGATCTTGGTGACCTTACCGTTGAAGACCTTGTCCTTGAAGCTCTCTACGCGGATACGGGCCGGCTGGCCCATGTAGACCTTGCCGATATCGCTCTCGTCGACCTTGCCCTGAACGTAGACCTGCGATGTGTCGCCGAGGGTCATGACCAGGGTTGCGGTTGATCCCATCACGAGAATGGAGCTGACAGCATTGCCAAGCTCAACATCGCGGGAGAGCACGACACCGTCCATAGGAGAGACGATGTTGGTGTAGCTGAGCTGCTCTTCGAGCTGCCGAAGCGATGCCTGCGCCTGGGCTACCTGGGCCTGCGCCTGGTGTAACTTGGCGGTATCAACGGTGATCTGTGCCAGGGCCTTATCGCGGGCGTTGGCGGCGGCGGCGTACTTCTGCTGCGCATCATCCAGGGCCTGCTGGCTTACAACGCCTTCCTTGGACATGGCCAGCGCACGCTCAAAGGTGTGCTTGAAGTTCGGCAGATCGGGAGCCTCTGCGTTTACTTTGTCGAACTCGATGGCAGCCTGTGCGGCGTGCGCGTTGGACTCGGCCGCGGTGAGTTGTGCCTTTTGCGCGGCAACCTGATCCAGCAGCTCCTGCTGATCGAGCTGGGCCAGCGGCTGGCCAGTCTTGACCGGCTGATTGATGTCAGTAAACAGCTTGGTGACGATGCCCGAAGCCTTGGACTTAACCTCGACCTTCAGAATGGGCTGAACCTTGCCGGTTGCGACAACGGAGCGGGCGATGTCGCCACGCTCGACCTTGGAAAGCTGCGAGGCTTCAATCTTTGAGCTGGAGCCGGAGGCCTTGATGGCAAAGGTGAGCCCAACGGCCAGAACGACGACGGCAATTCCGCCCCAGATGTAGAGTTTGCGCTTGGATTTGCGGGCTGCGGCCATGGTACAGGTCCCTCCGGGAATCTTGATGACGGAGAGAGGTACGCAGTTCCTACGGGGTTGGTTCCGTAAAAATTAAAACTTGCAGGTTCAACCTGGGACTAATACCTGCGCAGGACGCCGAGCACCTTGCCCTGGATGGTGACGGCGGCGGCGGGAGCGAAGATCGGAGCCATCTCGGAGTTTGAGGGCTGAAGGCGGATCATGCTGCCTTCACGGTAGAAGCGTTTCAGGGTGGCATCGGTGCCATCCACCAGGGCAACGACGATCTCGCCCTCCCGTGCGGTGCGCGTGCGCTCCACCAGCACGTAATCTCCGGAGACGATGTGTTCATCGCGCATGGAGTCTCCCCGGACCTCGAGAGCAAAGACCTCACGGTTACCCAGGATGTCGCCCAACGAGATGGTCTCCGCAGTTTCAATGGCTTCTACTGGCCGGCCGGCGGCGATGCGGCCAAGCAGGGGAAGACGATCAGCTCCCTTTTTGGAACGAGCCGGAAGCACATCAATCGATCGGCTGCGGTTGTGCGCCCGCTGCAGAAGCCCTTTGTTCTGCAGATTGGTGATGTGCTTATGTACGGTGGCGAGCGAATTGACTCCCAGTCCGGTGGCGATCTCCTCATAGGACGGCGAGTAGCCGCAACGCTGCGTAAATGAGGAAAGGAAGTCGAGAACGTCTTTTTGCCGCCGTGTAATCGCCATGGATGACATTGTAGCGAATAAAAAGCGAATCACAAGAAAAGAGATTGTTAGAGGTTCTCATTTTGCTTCCTGCTCCATTCCTGTTTTGGGCACGTTACCTAAAACATTGGCGCATGGGGGATTGCCGGTCGGCTTCTTCCGACTCAAGGTAGATACGTACCCGCAGAATGGTTGCGAGGTATGAGTACGGGCCGGTTTGTTGAGAAGTGGAGAGGTCTATGGGCATTTTGCTGGTGGAAGACGACAAGGCGCTGGGGATGTTGCTGAAGCAGGGGCTGGAGCGGGAAGGCTACGCTGTTGAGTGGTTGCAGGATGGAGAGACCGCTCTAAACCACGTTGAGGAAGAAGGCCCGGATCTGGTGGTCCTGGATTTGAGTCTTCCGAAGATGGATGGCGCACAGTTGCTGGAAGAGGTGCATCGCAGGCTGCCGCAGACCTCGGTGTTGGTTCTGACGGGCCGTACGAAGGTGGAGGAGCGAGTCCGCTGCCTGGACCTTGGCGCCGATGACTACCTGTTAAAACCGTTTAGTTTTCATGAACTGACGGCCCGCTGCCGCGCGGTCATGCGGCGCAAGGAACAGGCTGGCCCTGAGCAGGTGCTTAAATACGGTCTTGTGGAGATCAATCGTGTGCTTCGCCAGGTCCTGGTTGGAGGCGTGGAGGTTGAACTGACCGCCAAGGAGTATGCGCTGCTGGAGTATCTGCTGCAGCACAAGGGAAAGGCCGTTTGCCGGGCGCAGTTGCTGAAAGAGGTGTGGCACACGACCTCGCATACCGGTACCAATGTGGTGGATGTGTATATCAACTACCTGCGCCGCAAGCTGACGGTCCAGGGAGTCGCCGACGGTGTCGCACTGATTGAGACAGTGCGTGGCGAAGGCTACCGGTTGAGCAACGTTCCCTTTCGGAAGCTCACGCAGCAGAGAAACGGCCAGGGGACGGGAGCCGGACATTCCCCTCTGATGCTGCAGCGCGCCTGAGCCCCATGGAGAGTGCTCGCGTAGAACTGGTGCAGGAACTGAGTGGGATGCTGCATGACCTTTGCCAGCCGTTGACGGCTCTGCAATGCCGCCTCGAACTGGCGGAGCTTGGCGAAGATGAGACGGGGCTGCGTCGTGCCATATCCGAAGGTCTGGTGGAGTGTGAACGGCTGAACAGTATTGCCGCCCGCATGCGCGAGCACCTGCGGGGGGCGATGCAATGCGCCCCCAGGGGATAGAACGATGCCGTTTGAAACAAGATCTTCGGATGCTCCCATTGCTGTCCGTTGCGCGGTAGTAGTAAGTCCGGATGGAGACCGTAGACTTCGCTGGGCTGAGGCATTGACCGGGCTACGCTGGCAGGTTGAGGTGGCCCAGGGCGGGGCCGAGGCGATGACCTGCATGGAGCGTCGCATTCCCGAGGCGCTGGTTGTGGATCACTGGTTGCCGGACTTAGAGGTCGAGGGTTTTATCTCCTGGGTCCGCGAGGCGTTTCCAGGTGTCGATATCGTTCGTGCAGATGGTATGGCAACCGGAGATGGGCCGCGCAGTCCGCGGCGGCATGAATTGCTTCACGCACTACGATCGGCGGAAGACGAGAGTTTCAACCTTCCGGAAGCTGCGCCTGTAGCTGCGGTGCCGAGAGTGGTTCCCATGCCGGTCGCGGCTGCCGAGCTTTCGACCGATGCCGTGTTGTTGCCGGGGCTGATCGGAGCCAGTGTCGGGATGCGGACTCTGGCGCGGATGGTACGCCTGGTTGCTCCGCGCAGCGCAACCGTGCTGATCGAAGGCGAAACCGGAACAGGAAAAGAAGTGGTGGCGCGTGCGATTCACCGTTTGAGTCCGCGTGTGCAGAAGCCGTTTGTGACGCTGAACTGCGCAGCAATCCCGGAGGCATTGCTGGAGGCCGAGTTGTTTGGTCACACGCGGGGAGCCTTTACCGGAGCGGTGCAGTCACGCACCGGACGCATTGAGGCGGCCCACGGCGGAACCCTGTTTCTGGATGAGATCGGGGAGATGCCCCTGACGCTGCAGGCCAAGATGCTGCGCTTCCTTGAAAATGGTGAGCTGCAGAGGGTCGGCGATAACGAGACGATCCGCGTGGATGTACGCGTGGTTGGGGCTACGCATCGAGACCTGGAGAGAATGAGCGGGGAGCGGAGTTTTCGTTTGGACCTTTACCATCGCCTGGCGGTTTTTCCGGTTACGATTCCGCCGCTACGCGAGCGCAAGGAGGATATCCCGCTGCTGGTGGCATACTTCCTGGACAAACTGGGCGAGGAGATGCCGCAGAAGCGTCTGCGACCGGAAGCCATGGATGGTCTGCTGTCGTATGAATGGCCGGGCAATGTCCGCGAACTGGGACACGTATTGGAGCGTGCCGCAATTCTTGCCGAGGAGCGTCCGGAGATTGGACCGGAAGAGATTGTGCTGCGCCGCAAGCGCCTTTGATCCGCGATAAGTTACCCGGCTCTAATCTTTGCCGCTGAGAGTCTTCTTAGATGAAGCCTTTTGTTGTGGCGCGCAACCTGCATTCTCTATCGGCGTAGACAGCCATTGCTTGAGAGGGAAGTGCGATGCAGACAAGTGCGATGAGTGATGCGTTGGTGCGGTATCTTGACCTGGCCAGCACGCAGATGAAGCTGACGGCCAGCAACATAGCAAATGCCGACACCCCGGGCTATCGCACACAGGGGTTCAGCTTTGAAGAGCAGATGCGGCAGGCGATGTCCGGGAGTGCGAGTGGAGCGTTCTCCCCGGAAGTGCAGGATGTTGACGGTCTGGTCGCGCGTACTGACGGCAACAACGTCTCCCTGGAGCGCGAGGGGCTGGAGATGGCGAAATCGCAGCTTACTTTCCGCACGGGAGTCGATCTGCTGCGACATGAATACTCGCGCATGACGGACGCAATCAAATCGGACGGTAAGTGATGAATCTCTTTGGCGTGATGGACATTAGCGCATCGGCTTTGCAGGCAGAGCGGGTACGGGCCGAGGTCACAGCCAGCAACATGGCCAATGCTGAGACGACGAGGACGGCTGAAGGCGGCCCGTATCGCCGCCAGCAGGTCGTCTTTCAGACGCAGGGCCAGGAGACGAACTTCGGCTCGTCCTTGATGGCGCACCTGGGTTCAAACACCATCGGCGGTGTGGAGATCGCAGGTGTACAGGATGATGCGAAAGCTCCTGTGATGCGTTTCGATCCCGGGCATCCGGATGCGAACGCGAATGGATATGTTGCGTATCCGGACATCGATCCATTGACGGAAATGGTGGACCTGATGAGTGCACAACGCAGCTACGGCATGAATGCCTCGGCGGTGCAGGCGGAGAAGAACATGATTACCAGTTCACTGGACATTCTGAAGTAGAGAGGCTGCGATGGACGCAATTCAGCTGACAGGAAGCATTCCCCAAATCGCGAGTACCCCGGCAGTGGGCCGTACGGAGCAGGCGGTTTCGCCTTTCGCCAATGTGCTGGCCAGCGCCATGCAGGACGCCACAGCTTTGGAGAAGCAGGCGCAGATGACGGTGAAGGGGCTGATGGACGGTAGCGGCGTGGAGGTGCACCAGGCAATGATCGCCACCCAGAAGGCCGACATGGCTTTTGAACTGGCGCTTCAGGTGCGCAACAAGGCTGTGGCGGCCTACCAGCAGATGATGCAGATGCAGTTTTAGGGTGGCGCGGTAATGGCAGAGAAGAAGACTGATCTACAGAGAGCAGGAGGAGCGGCTTCCATGGCGGAGGGCAGCGCACCGTGGCAGCGGCTGGCGAGCAATGCAGGCAGCCGCTGGAACGGGATGCCGAAGGCGCAACGCTCCCGCTGGATGATGCTTGCAGCGATGGCGATTGCCGCGGTTGCAGCCATCAGTTGGTATGGCTCGCGCACGGAGTGGAAGACACTGTTCAGCGGGCTTGATCCGAAGGATGTTCAGGTGGTGAGCCAGGAGCTGACGGCCGCCGGCATCAATGCAAAGATTTCGAGCGACGGCGGCGAGGTGATGGTGCCGGATGATCTGCTGGACAAGGCCCGCATGGAGGTTGCCAGCAAGGGCATGCCGCAGAGCGGCCGGATGGGATTTGAGATCTTCGACAAGCCCAACTGGGTCGGCTCAGAGTTTGATGAAAAGGTGAACTTCCAGCGGGCCCTGGAGGGGGAACTGGAACACACGATTGGAACGCTGGGCGCCGTACGTTCGGCGCGGGTGCATCTCGCGCTGGCCAGGCAGGGGCTGTTTTCAGGCGAAGACCGCCCCGCAAAGGCCACGGTGGTATTGAAGTTGCGTCGCTCCACTCTGGACCGTGGTGAGGTGGAGTCGATTCGCAACCTGGTAGCAGGCGCCGTGGAGAATCTTCAGCCGGAGCAGGTGACGCTGGTGGATGCGGATGGGCATATGAATCTTGGGGCCCCAAGCCAAACCGCACAGCAGAGCGATCTGGCGCGACAGATGGAACAGCAGCTGGTCGCGATGCTGGAGCCGGTCGCGGGACGCGAGAATGTGCACGCGACGGTCCATGCGGACTACGAGCAGGGCTCGGAGGAGAAGACGGACGAGGTGTACGATCCCGCACTGTCGGCTACGGTCAGCATGCAACGGACCGAGCAGGTGCAGGGATCGCAGCGCGCCGCCGCTGGCGTTCCGGGAACGCAGAGCAATGCAGCCGGTGGCCAGCAAGTGAATACACCGCCCTCGAACACTTCCGCATCGCAGCAGACCAATGTGCCTCCGCTGATGCAGAACAGCAATGTCCCGGTCTATCCGCAGGGAGCCAGCGGCACCAGCAACAATGCGCGGCAGGAGAGCGCCAGCTATGCGGTGACGCGTCACCTGTCGCACAGCGAAGAGGGGCCCGGCCGTCTGAAGCGGCTTACGGTAGCGGTGCTGGTCAATGATCGTCCGCAGACAGAGGGTTCGGGCAAAACGATGCACTCGGTCTGGCATCCGCGCAGCGGTGAAGAGATGCGCCGGCTGGAACAGTTAGCGCAGGCGGCAACCGGGTTTGATGCCAAACGTGGCGATCAGCTGGTTCTCGAAAATATCAGCTTTGAAAGCAATGGCCATGATGTACCTGTTACGCCGATGCAACGTGTGACAGAGCAGGCGCAGGACATTGTGCGTATGCCAGGTTTTCTGCGGACAGCAGGTTTGGTTGTGCTTGGCATGCTGCTTGTGATGTTTGTGCTGCGCCCCATGGTGAAGCAGACGGCCGATCTGATACACGCTCCGCAACAGGCTGCGCTCGCAGCACCGGGGCAGGTTGCCGCTGCGACACTTTCTGGAACCGAGCCTGCGGCTTTGCTGACAGAAGGGTCTATGGATACACCCATGCTGAGTAGTCAGCAAGCGGAGCAGAAGGGCGAAGAGCATGCGATCTTTGAGCAGGTCAAGAAGAACATCCGCCAGGAGCCCAAGCAGAGTACACGTCTGCTGGAGCACTGGATGGGTGTGGACATGGATGAGTAAGGATGGCAACACAGAATAATTCGCCACTGACACGGGCGGCAGGCCTTCGCAAGGCAGCGATCTTTATGGTCGCGGTTGGTGATGACCTGGCCAAGGAGATGTTTCAGTATCTTTCGGAGACAGATGTACAGCGCGTGACGGAAGAGATCATGCGGCTGGGAAATATCGCTAAGGAAGAGTTGTCGCAGGTGGTGGGGGAATACTATGCGTTGCAGGAGACGCAGAAGTACGTAACCCGTGGAGGCGTGGATTATGCCAGGCGCTTGTTGCAGAAGGCTTTTGGCGAGAACCGTGCTGAGGAGTTATTGAACGAGGTGTGGCGACTGCGGGAACGCTCGATGAGCGACCTGACCATGCTGCAAAAGATCGACCCCTCGCAGCTGGCGAAGTTTCTGGATGGAGAACATCCGCAGACCGTGGCCCTGGTGCTGGCGCATCTGGAAGGCGGCCGTGCGGCGCTGGTGTTGATGGCGTTGAACGATACGCTACGTATTGAGGTGGTAAAGCGGTTGGCTGAAATGCGGCAGTTCTCTCCCGAGATGGCGCAAAAGGTCGCGTTGATGCTCTATCGCCGGTCGGAGTCGATTGGGCAGAACAAGCGGCACTCGTATGCGGGCTTCAAGGCGGTGGCCGAAATGCTGAACCGTGTCGACCAGACGGTGAGCAAGAAAATCCTGGAAGGGATTGAAGAGAATCAGCCGGAGATCGCGCTTGGTATCCGCAACCTGATGTTCACCTTTGATGATCTGCTGACAGTACCACAGACGGGGATTCGCGAGATTGTGGGTGCGGCCGACAAGCGTGTGCTGGCCACTGCTATGCGCGGCTGCAAGGATACGCTGCGGGCTCACCTGTTCCAGGCGATGAGCTCGCGCGCTGCCGAGATGCTGCGCGAAGACATGGAAGTGATGGGGCCGGTGCGATCGCGTGATGTGGCCCAGGCACAGCAGGAGTTGCTGGCGCTGGCGCGGCGGCTTGAGTCCGAAGGCAAGATTATGCTGCGGCTGGAGACTGAGAATGACCTTTCCGTTTGAGTGCGTTCGTCGTGAAGACCCCGCGGGACCTCTGCGGTTTCGTTCCCATGACCGAGTTCTGCAACCGGGCACATCGGCCTCCGTGGCAAGGGATCTGTCTGCCGAAGTGGAGCAGATGCGTGCGACTATGCTGCTTGCCGAACAGCAACACATGGCCGAACTCTCCTTGGCACGGGAGCAGGCCGTAGCGCAAACGCGCGCTGCGATGCAGGAAGAGTTTGAACAACGGTGTGCGGAGATAGGAGCGAGGGTGGAACAGGCCCTGGAGGCTTTTGATGACCAGCGCAAGCGTTACTTTGCCGATGCAGAGGCGGAAGTGGTGAAACTGGCCCTGGCTGTGGCTCGCAGAGTATTGCATCGCGAGGCGAAGCTCGATCCGTTACTGCTGCGTGGCGTAGTGCGCGTTGCCGTGGAGCAGATGAATGCCGACGATGAGGTGCGTCTGCGTGTACCACTAACGGATGCCGCACTTTGGAAGGAAACGCTGCATGATGAGCAGGTCCAGGTAGAAGGAGATGCTGCCATGAAGCCCGGCTCCTGCGAGTTACTGGCGCGGTGTGGATCGGTGGATCTTGGGGTGGAAGCCCAGCTTACAGAGATTGAGACGAGCTTTTGTGAATTGCTCGGGAAGCGTCCGCAATGAAGCTGCAACGTTTTCATGCACGGCTGGATGCTTCTCAAAGCTGGCGCTGGAGCGGGCGTGTGGCCGAAGCGGAAGGGCAGTTGATTGAGGCGGATGGACCGCCGTGTTCTGTGGGAGAGTGCTGCGAGATCGTGGCCAATGATGGACGGATTGAGGCAGAGGTTGTTGGTATTCGCAACAGCCGAACGCTGCTGACACCGGTGAATGCGGTGGCGGGGGTACGCTTTGGCGCAAAGGTATTTGCTATGCGACGCAGGCCTTCACTTGCGGTCAGCAAGCAGATGCTGGGTCGCGTGTTCGATGCCAGTGGTATCCCGATCGATGGTGGCGCGCCGTTGGATGCAATCGAGCGCTGGCCACTCGATGTAAATCCGCCAGGACCGATGGAACGTATGCCGATCCGGGAGCCGCTGGGTACCGGACTCCGTGTCATTGATGGCGTGCTGGCCGTAGGCCGCGGCCAACGCATCGGCATCTTCGGTGGATCGGGTGTGGGTAAGTCCAGTCTGTTTGACTACCTGTAAGCCCTATACTGACAGGGCATGTTTGGTGGGCTGCTGTTTCTTTGGAATGCGACGAAGGGCCACAGGCTGACGCCGTGGAACTCCCCCTATCTGCGCTGGCGACTTGAGACCTACTCCGGTCTGAAGGCTGAGCAGATTACGGCGAAGGATTTTTTCCGTTTTGGCTGGCGCGAGCGTTGGCAGCTTCTGCGCTTTCTGCGCTGGACCGGCGAGATCCGTGACCTGGCCGGCAAGCGGGGAGCGGAATGAGTTTCGACCGCCGCGAACTGCTGCGGTACGGCCTTCTCTCCGCCGCCGGTGCGGGCCTCACTTCACTCCTCGGATGCGGGCCGAAGGTCTCCGCTCCCGCTTCAAAGCTGGCTCCTGTCCGCGATATCAGCGGGCAGTGGTCGTTGCGTGCGGTCGCCGCCGAGCATCGCCTGCTTACTGGCTTCGCGGTCGATCCGGAACGCCTGAAAGACCATCGCTGCGCCAGCCTGGTGAAGCAGCAGGCCAGCATCATCGTTCCGGAAAACGCAATGAAGTGGGGTGCTCTGCGTCCGGCGCGTGGCCGTTTTCGCTTTGACCAGGCCGATACGCTGCTTACCTTTGCCGAGGAGAATCACATCCGCCTGCGCGGGCACACGCTCTGCTGGCATCGCGATCTTCCTGCATGGGTTACGGCGATTAACTCGGCGGATGATGCGCGGAATCAACTGGTCGAGCACATTCAGACCGTCGTCAGCCGCTATGCCGGCCGTATGCACTCCTGGGATGTGGTGAACGAGGCGGTTGAGGTAAAGGACAATCGCCCGGACGGACTCAGGAACTCGCCCTGGTTGCAAACCATCGGCCCGGACTATATTGAGCTGGCCTTTCAGACTGCGCGGATGGCTGATCCTGCCGCGCTTTTGAGCTACAACGACTACGGCATGGAAGACGAGACTTACGACGCCGAGCAGAAACGCAGCGCCGTGCTTCTTTTGCTGCGCCGCCTGAAGGCGCGCAATGTGCCCATCGACGCGGTCGGCATCCAGAGCCACATCTGTGCCTGTGCACAATACGGTGCGGGACTGCAGAGGTTCATGGCCCGTGTGCGCGAGATGGGGCTGCAGATTTTTTTGAGCGAAATGGATGTGAAGGACCGCGAGGTCAACCGGCAGGACCCTCGCCGGGATACTGTGGTGGCACAGACTTACAGCCAATACCTGAACCTTGCGCTGGCGGAACCGGCGGTTTCAGCGGTGCTTTTCTGGGGCGTGGACGACGGCCAGAGCTGGCTGCGGTATGAGCAGGGAAGCGATGAACAGGCACGTCCTCTGCTGTTTGACCGGCTGTTCCTGCCGAAGGAGGCATTCTACGCGGTACGGGCCGCCATGGAGGCCCGTTCCGAAATAGTACGAACCAGCCTGTAGTCCAGGGGCGGGTTTGATTGCCGGGCAGAGCCAGTGATGCTATCCTACTCAGGACACTAGACGAGTGAATTTAAGAGAAGAGAAGTAGAGGAGCAACGTAATCCCGTGTTAGCACCTGCCAAGAAGACCGAAATTATCAGCAAATTCCGCACGCACGATTCGGACACCGGCAGCCCGGAGGTCCAGATCGCCATTCTGAGCGAGCGGATCGGCGAGCTGACGGAGCACTTCAAGACCCATAAGAAGGATCATGGCTCCCGCCGTGGCCTGCTGATGCTGGTCAGCAAGCGTCGCCGCCTGCTGGACTACCTGAAGAAGAACGACTCTGACCGCTACCGCGAAGTGATCGGCAAGCTGGGTATCCGTAAGTAAACCGTTTCTGGTTTTACGATCCAGTTGAGCTTTACGCGGCACGAGTAACTATGCCCAGGCGCACGAAGTTTCCATATACGGCTGCGGGGTCCGCAATGCGGGCTTCAGCAGCCGTTTATGCTTTCCGGCACCTCCGGAGCGCGAAGTAATGACGGGCGCGATGGTGGCATATCAACCAGGCGCGCCTATGTCAGGGCATTCCCAACCACAGATTTTTTTGAGCGCATGGCCAGTGCTTAAGGCTCGCCATGCTGCCGCACCCGTGCACCTGAATGGCGCACGATCATAAGTTTCGATAAGAAGACAGAGAGAAAGAGAGATACACACATGAAACAGGAAGTGAGTGTAGAGCTTGCCGGTGGCAAGCGGATCACATTTGAGACGGGACGCATGGCCAAGCAGGCCTCCGGCGCCGCGCTGACCACCAGCGGCGACACCGTCGTTCTCGGCACTGCAGTTGCCAGCGCCGAGCCCAAGGAAGGCATCGACTTCTTCCCGCTGACGGTCGAGTACCGTGAGTTCACCTACGCCGGCGGACGCATCCCCGGCGGCTTCATCAAGCGCGAAGGCCGTCCCTCCGAAAAGGAGATCCTGACCGCTCGCCAGATCGACCGTCCCATTCGTCCTCTCTTCCCGGAGGCCTTCCGCAATGAGACCCAGGTTGTCGGCTTCGTTTACTCCGCTGACAAGGAAAACGATCCGGACGTCATCGCGATCAACGCCGCTTCGTGCGCCCTGGCCCTGTCGGATATTCCGTTCAACGGCCCGGTTGGCGCGGTTCGCGTCGGCATGATTAATGGTGAGTTTGTCGTGAACCCCACCTACGCCGAGAAGGCCGAGAGCACCATGAACATCATGGTCGTCGGCACGAAGGACGGCATCGTGATGATCGAGTCCGGCGCGAAGGAAGTTGCCGAAGACAAGGTCGTCGATGCCATCGAGTTTGGCCACGGTGAGATCAAGAAGATTGTTGCTGTGATCGAGGAGCTCGTCTCCAAGGCCGGCAAGACCAAGCGCCACGTCAATCCTGTCGAAAAGGATGAAATCTACTACAACGAGCTGAAGGCTCAGGTAGGTGAGCGCCTGAAGGATGCCCTCGACACGCAGAAGTATGCCAAGGTCGACAGCTATGCCAAGGTCAAGGAGCTGAAGGACGAGCTGAAGGCCGCTCTTCCGGCCGACGATGCCGCCGCTCCGAAGAAGCTGAGCAAGTATTACGAGCTGCTGCGTGAAGACATCTTCCGCGAGCAGGTCCTCAACGATCGCATCCGCCCTGATCGCCGCGCCTTTGACCAGGTCCGCAAGATTGACATCGAGATTGGTGTTCTGCCCCGCACCCATGGTTCGGCTCTGTTCACCCGCGGTGAGACCCAGGCCCTGGTAACGACCACCCTCGGCACCACCGACGATGCGCAGCGCATTGAAACCTACACCGGCGAGCAGAAGAAGACCTTCATGCTGCACTACAACTTCCCGCCGTTCTCGGTTGGTGAAGTCGGCCGTATGTCGGGCGTTGGCCGCCGCGAAATCGGCCACGGTGCTCTGGCATCGCGCGCTATTGAAGCTGTTCTGCCCGGTGAAGAGTCGCCCTACGTCATGCGCGTGGTCTCGGACATCCTGGAGTCGAACGGCTCCTCGTCCATGGCCACCGTCTGCGGAGCTTCGCTCTCGCTGATGCAGGCTGGCATCAAGCTGAAGGCCGCTGTAGCCGGCATCGCAATGGGTCTGGTGAAGGAAGGCGACAAGTACGCCATCCTGACCGACATCGCCGGCGCGGAAGATCACTACGGCGACATGGACTTCAAGGTTGCCGGAACCCGCAATGGCATCACCGCACTGCAGATGGACATCAAGATCATGGGCATCACCGCCCAGATCATGCGTGAGGCGCTTGAGCAGGCCCGCGTTGCCCGCATCTTCCTGCTGGACAAGATGGATGCTGTGATTGCCGGAGCCAACGAGACTCCGTCGCAGTTTGCCCCGCGCATTCACACCCTGCAGATCCCGACCGACAAGATCCGTGACCTGATCGGACCTGGCGGAAAGGTCATCCGCGGCATCATCGATGCCACGGGCGTGAAGATTGATGTGGACGATTCGGGTCGCGTCAACGTTGCTTCCAGCGACGCGGACGGTCTTGAGCGCGCCATCCAGATGATCAGCGACCTCACTGCCGTTCCCGAGATTGGCAAGACCTACCTCGGTAAGGTTGTCCGCCTGGCTGAGTTCGGCGCATTCGTCGAGATCTTCCCCGGCACCGACGGCCTGCTGCACGTCTCCGAGATTGCAGAGCATCGCGTCAAGGACGTGAAGGACGAGCTGCGCGAGGGCGATCAGGTTCTGGTCAAGGTCCTCGGCATCGAAGGCAACCGCATCAAGCTCTCGCGCAAGGCTGTTATCCGCGAGCAGCGTGAGAAGCTTGGTCTGCCTCCGGTTGCTCCGCAGGAAGGCGGCAGCAACGACAAGCGTGATCGCGGTCCGCGTCCTCCCCGCCCGGAGCGCCCGGCATCGAGCGAGCCGACCATCACCATCGAAGGAGGAGACGACTTCGAAGACGGTGATGAGGATCTCGAGGATGATTTCGAGGGCGAAGGAGAAGAAGGGGAAGGCACCGATGCTCCCGCAGGTGAGGCTACTGGCAACGGGCAGGATCAGGCGCGTGCTGGCGATGCCAACCGTCGCCGTCGCCGCCGTCGTGGCGGACGCCGTCCTGGCGGACCGGGTCAGGGTGGCGGTGGCAATCGCCCCGCGTAACCACCTTGCAACGCTAATCGAAACCGGGCTGCTTCGGCAGTCCGGTTTCTTTTTAAACCTTGTGGCGCGACAAAAGAAGGAGTCCTGTCGAAGATGCGGCCAGCAGCATCACACCCCCCGCGAAGCGCAGGGAAATCTGCGGATGGAGCGCGAGCCAGCTTGTCAGAATCGTCACAACGACAGGTAGCAGGTAACGGGTGCTCAGCTCTTCAGGCTTCATCTGCTGCAGCAGCCACAATAGCAGCAACAGTGCGGGCAAATCGACACCGGCAATCCAGAGAAGCTCCGGAGTGCTGATCGACAACGCTCCACTTACTGCCGTGGCTATCCAGAGGAGGACAGCCGCTCCCAGCATCCCCGTCGTTTTCAGTCCGGGAGTCTCCTTTGCAAACACAGACGCCGTTGCGGCGCTGGCTATCCCAGCGATCAGGATCAGCCAATGGACTCCCTCGCGGAGCGATGCAGGGAACTGCACGGGAAAGATAAGCAACGCTCCGGCAACTCCCGCCAATGCTGTCATCAGCAGATCCTGCCTCAACCCCTGTAGCTTCGCTCCGCACACAACGACGATGAAGACCGGAGCCAGTGTCCAGAGTGCGGCGTTGGTATAGCCGGGGAGATATGCCAGGCGTTGCAGCAACAGAGGCACTGCAAAGAGCCCGATGCCGACCATGAGGCTTCTTCCATTGGCTTGCCGCTCCGAGGGAGCGATCGCAAAGATGGCCGCTGCAAGGGTACAGACGATTGCCGATCGCAGGGCCGGAGGCGTTCCGGGAATCACCAGCAGCTCGCGCAGCCACTCCACGCCCCACAACACCGAGAGCAGCAACAGAGCGGCGACGGTTCGCATTACCGCCAGCTTACGGCAACATGCCAGCGATGGCCCCGTGCAGCAGCTTTCATCAGCACGGTCTCGTACTCTTCCAGCTCGGCGAGGACGATGGGGGTTTCTGAGCCGAGCAGTTGCGGCTCTTTTCGCAGGTCATCGAGCAATGTCTGCACGGTGGCAAGGCCATCGGCCGCGGCATACCATTGCGGCGGCGGCATGCGCTTCAGCAGTTCAGGATTGCCCGCGCCTTCTTCAATCAGGAGGGCCATGGAGTTTTCGTCGGCGGAGAAAAACTCGATCAAGGGCTTTACATTCAGCCGCAAGGCCAGCCGTTCCAGCGAATCCTCATGCCGGGCCAGGGCACGTCCATTCACAAAGATGTCGTAGCCGGGATCTTCACCTTCCACGACGATGTACATGCTTGCAGCCATCTTGCACATCAGTGTAGCGGAGGTAGAGCCGAGATACACATTTCCTCTCTCGATACCGTGCTTGGCTATAGTGATTGCATGACGATTCTCGAAAATGAGCACGTAGAACTCTCCACGCCGACCGGCCCCATGCGGGTCCACATCTTTCGTCCCGCCGGAGAGGGCAAGTATCCCGGCATCCTGTTCTACACCGAGATTTTTCAGGTGACCGGCCCCATCCGCCGCACCGCCGCCATGATCGCCGGCCACGGCTACATCGTCGCCATCCCGGAGATCTATCACGAGTTTGAAGAACCTGGCACCGTTCTGGCTTATGACCAGGAAGGCAGTGACCGTGGCAACGCGTTGAAGACCACCAAGACCCTTGCCGGTTACGATGGTGACGCACGTGCCGTGCTCGATCACCTGGCTGCACGGCCGGACTGCACCGGGGCGCTGGGTGTCATGGGTATCTGCATTGGCGGGCACCTCGCCTTCCGCGCCGCTTTCAACCAGGACGTAAAGGCCACCGCCTGTTTTTATGGCACGGACATCCACAAGGGGTCGCTCAGCGCCGGTGGGGACGATTCACTCGTTCGTGCCGAAGAGATCAAGGGCGAGTTGATGATGATCTGGGGACGCCAGGATCCTCATGTTCCGCTCGAAGGCCGTCGCAAGATTCTTGCCCGCCTGGATGAGCTGAACCTGCACTTTACCTGGCACGAGGTCAACGCGGCACATGCCTTTTTGCGGGATGAGGGCGTCCGTTATGACCCGGAGCTGGCCCGCTGGGGCTACGGCATGGCGCTGGAGCTCTTTCACCGCCGTCTGACCGTTGGAGTCTAACGCATGTGCTCGACGAGGTCGCGTGCAGCCGCGGCCCAGTCGGGAAACATCCAGGTAAATCCGTGCTGGTGCAGAACTGCAGGCACGCTGCGCCGCGACTTCAGCACCAGCACGGGCTCCGTGCGCAGCAGCAGGGCACTCAGGTGAATACCGAAGGCCGGTGCTGGCAGACCGATAGGCATGTGGACCGCCTGCCGAAGGGCCACCATAAACTCACGATTCGGCAGCGGGTGTGGACTGGTGATGTTTACCGGCCCGCTGATCGTGTCCTGTGCGATCAGGAACTCCACGGCGCGGGCGTAGTCCTGGTGGTGCATCCACGACATCCACTGGTGGCCTGAACCCTGGGGCCCGCCCAGGCCAAACTTTGCCAGTGTGGCCAGCAAGCGGAAGACACCACCTTTGTCTGGCGACAGCATCAGCGTGGTGCGCAGTGCAATCTTGCGGGTAGAGGGCGTTTTCTCCGCTTGCAGCGCCTGCTCCCATTGCCACACCACGTCGGAGATGAAACGCCACGAGTCCGGCGTGGTGGCATCTACGGCTCCCGTGTCGTGGTAACCCTCGATGTCCGCTTCGGTGCAGGGAGTCATCGTATGCGGATACAGGTCGACCGCGGAGGCATTGATCCACACGCGTGATGGCTGCTTGCAGGCACGAATAGCCTGCCCGGTCAGATGTGTCGCATCCAGCCGGCTGGCGAGAATGAGCTTGCGGTTTTCCGGGGTAAAACGTGTGTTGATCGTCGAGCCGGCCAGGTTGATGACCGCGTCCACACCCTCAAGATGTGCCGCCCAGGGGCCGAGCGTCCTTCCATCCCATAGGGCGGTCGTCCATGGCGCCGGTTTCGCTGAGCGGGAGACCGTCACCACGCGTGTTCCACCGGCATGGAAATATGCGGCGAGCGTATGGCCTATCTGGCCCGAGCCGCCCAGAATCACGATGCTGTTTACGCTAGATACTCTTTGATCCATGGATCGTCCGAATGAGTCAGCTCCAGCGTGCTGCCATCAAAGACCACGTGGCCTTCATTCAGGATGAGGAATTTTGTATTTTCCTCCACCGTCCCGTTCGCCAATGGTTCCAACCTCTGTTCTTTCTGGTTGTAACAATGCGTCGCCAGCATAAAAGCGTCCTGCAGGCGATGCGTTATTAGCAGAGACGTCGTGTGCGAGACATCCCGTTGCTTGGCCACAAGGGAGATGATGGTGGTCGATGTGATGGGATCAAGACCACCCGTCGGAGAATCGTACAGGATCAAATCCGGCCCGGTGATGATGGCGCGGGCAATCGAAACGCGGCGTCGCATGCCGCCGGAAAGCTCGGACGGGAACTTGGCAATGGCGTGGCCTAGTTCCACGAAGTCCAACGCTTCCACCACGCGTTGGTGTGCCTCATCGGGTGGGATGCCTTCTTCATTCAGACGATAGGCCACGTTATCTTCCACATTGAGGGAGTCAAACAGCGCCGACTCTTGGAAGACCATGCCAATGCGGCGTCGCAGGGCGAACAGGTCACGCTCTTTCATCGCGCTGACCTCTTCTCCAAAGACGAAAATCTTTCCGCTGTCAGGCCTCAACAGGCCATCGACCAGCTTCATCAGCACGGACTTGCCGCCACCAGCTGGTCCCAGCAGCATCTTCGTTTCGCCAGGCATCACCGTAAACGAGATGTCGCGCAAAACTTCATTGCCATCGAAGCTGATGGAGACATTTTCAAACTTAACTACCGGCTCATCCGGTGGGAGCGTGTGCTGCAGGGCGATCTGTTCGGTAGACGGCATCTAGCGTCCCAGAATTCCGATCATCAACCGGGTCAGGATGAAGTCGGAGACGATGATCAGGATGGAAGAGGCCACCACGGCCTCGGTTGTCGCACGTCCTACGCCCTGGGTGCCGCCCTTGGTCTGCATGCCGTAGTAGCAGCCGACCGACGAGATGATAAAGCCGAAGAAGATCGGCTTGGTCAGTCCCTGCCACAGGTCAGCCCATACCAGGGCGGAGTAGGTCGAAGTAAAGTACGCGTGGCCATCCAGGCCCAGCATGAAGACAGCCACCAGGCCGCCACCGAGGATGCCCATGCACATGGACAGAATCGACAGCCAGAACAGCATGAAGACCGTGGCCGAGATGCGCGGAGCCACCAGCTTGCGGATTGGATCGACGCCCAGTGCCCGCATGGCGTCAATCTGCTCGGTCACCTTCATGGAGCCAAGCTCGGATGCCATACCGGAGGCATTGCGGCCGGAGACCATCAGGCCGGTAAGCACCGGGCCAAGTTCCTTCACCATCGAAAGAGCGACCAGGTTACCGGTCTTGCTCACAGCGCCAAACTGCTTCAGCGCCGTAGCTGCCTGCAGGGCAAGCACGCACCCGGTAAAAAAGCCCGTGAGAACGACAATCGGCAGGGAACCGACACCGATCATGTCCATCTGCTGCGCAACATCCCCCCAATAGATAGGTGGAGAAAACATTGAGCGAAAGGCTCGGCCAGCGAGCAGGGAATACTCCTGCAAGGCCAGAACCTTGGACTTTACCCACGCTGTAGGAGACGGTAGCTGAATCGGCATGCTCTTGCTGAAGATTATCTCGTATTGCTCTCCAGAGGTTAGATGCAGAATGCAACGAATCGGCTTAAGAGATGAGAAAATAAGGAGATGGCTGACATGCAGGCTGCCGTGCTGTACGGCAAGGAAGATTTACGTCTGGAGATGGTGGAGCGCCCCACGGCTGCTCCCGGAGAGATCATCGTTCGTGTTGGCGCGGCCCTGACCTGCGGTACGGACCTGAAGGTTTATCGCCGTGGCTACCACGCCATGATGCTGAAGCCGCCCATGCCTTTTGGCCATGAACTGGCCGGTACGGTGGCGGAAGCCGGTGATGGCGCAAAGTTTAAGTTAGGCGACCGGGTGGTCGCGCTGAACTCCGCCCCATGTGACCAGTGCTACTGGTGCAACAAAAATCAGCAGAACCTTTGCGAGGATCTGTTGTTCAACAACGGAGCTTACGCCGACTACATTCGCATTCCGGCTCGGATTGTCGAAAAAAATACCCTGACCGTTCCCGAAGACCTTCCTTTCGAATACGCTGCTCTCACGGAGCCTCTGGCCTGCGTAATCCGCGGCCTCGAAGAATCGAATGCGCAGCCGGGCGATTTGATGGTGGTCATCGGCGCCGGGCCCATCGGCCTGATGTTCATGCACGCGGCGGAACTGGCTGGTGTGGAAGTGATCGCCGTCGTCAAGCGTGATGACCAGATTGAG
The DNA here is from genome assembly GCF_025685395.1 of Terriglobus tenax. Classification (NCBI taxonomy): domain Bacteria; kingdom Pseudomonadati; phylum Acidobacteriota; class Terriglobia; order Terriglobales; family Acidobacteriaceae; genus Terriglobus; species Terriglobus tenax. The sequence continues at coordinate 48,215 of NZ_JAGSYA010000004.1, forward strand.
ACCGCGAGGATCTTCGGAGCAAAGCACGTTGTTCAGATCGCCGACGGCGTTGATACCGTGGCTGAGGTGCGCAAGCTGACCCCTGGCAGCCGTGGCGTCGATATTGCCATTGAAGCCGTCGCAACTCCTATGACCTGGGAGTGGGCAGTCGATATGGTGCGCAAGGGCGGCATGGTCAACTTCTTCGGAGGCCCGCCCAGTGGGACCAGGGTGCAACTGGATACCAACCGCCTGCACTACGGCGACATTACGCTGAAAGCAAGCTTCCATCACACGCCGGCTACCTCGCGCACCGCCTTTGAGCTGATCAAAAGCGGACGTTTCAAATGCGCCGAGTACATTACCGGTCGAGCCGGATTGGCCGATGTTCCGGCAATCTTCAAGAAGATGATGGTGCGCTCAGCCGAGGGCGTGAAAGATATTAAGACAGCCGTTTTTCCGGCAGGTATGTGATGTTAGAAGGCGCTCCGAGTCAGTACGCAATGCCCGTTGCCCGTCCCACGCTGGACGAGGCACGCGCGTGGTGCCATGAGCTGGCCACCGGCCACTATGAGAACTTCCACGTCGTCACGTGGTTCCTGCCGAAAGCGTATAAGACCGATTTTGAGGCGCTGTACTCCTACTGCCGCGCCTCCGACGACCTTGGAGACGAGGTTGCCACGCCGGAGATCGGCATGCGCCTGCTGGAAGAGTGGGACGTATTGTTGCGTGAGTGCTACGAGACTCCGGAGAAGTCGCAGCATCCCATCTTTGTAGCGCTGGGCGAAACGGTACGCACACGGCGGATTCCGATGCAGCCGTTTGTCGATTTGCTGCAGGCCTTCAAGGCCGACCAGGTGAAGACGCGTCACGCCTCCATTGCGGAACTGGAAGAGTACTCGGTCTACTCGGCCAATCCTGTAGGCCGCATGATTCTGCATACATGTGGCTATCACGAGGAAGCGCTGAACCTGCTCTCGGACAAGATCTGCACGGCACTGCAGTTGGCGAACTTCTGGCAGGACGTAGGCGAAGACTGGGACCGCGGCCGTGTGTACCTGCCGCAGGACTGGATGGCACGCTACGGTGTTACCGAAGAGCAGATCGCCGCGCGCCAGGCTACGCCCGCCTTTCGCGAGATGATGAAGGGACTGGTTGCGGAGACCCGCGCCATGTTCGCCGAAGGCTCTGCACTGGAACGTGGCGTGCAGAAGCAACTGGCTGTGACGCTACGCCTGTTCCGTCGCGGCGGCGAAACCATTCTGGATGCGATTGAGGCCCAGGGATACGACACATTGACGCGCCGTCCCGTCGTGACCAAGGCCGCCAAGGTAAAGCTGCTGGGCCGCGCGCTCGTGGAGAAGATGGTTGCGTGAGTAGAACCGTTGAGCAAGCCTACGCTGAATGCCGCGCCATCGCGAAGCGTGAGGCGAAGAACTTCTATTACTCGTTTGTCGCGTTGCCGGCGCATAAGTCGGACGCCATGTGTGCCGTCTATGCCTTCATGCGCAAGGCCGATGATCTTGCGGATGACGAGAGTCTGGCCATTCCCCAGCGCCGCGAGCAGATGGCAGCGTGGCTGGACGCATGGCGCAGCGCACGCGCTGGTGCTCCGACCGAGGACGCTGTCTTCATCGCTTTGAATGACACGCAACGCCGCTTTCAGATTCCTGATGATCTGCTGGAGAAGCTGGTGCAGGGCACCACACTCGACATTCAGGAAGCTAAGCCCGGCGTGCAGTTTATTGAGATCGGTGGCCGCACCTTCGAGGTCTACGAATCGCTTAGTGCGCTGTATGACTACTGTTACCTGGTTGCCAGTGTTGTGGGGTTAGTCTGCATCCGCATCTTCGGATACCACAGCACAGAAGCAGAGAGGCTCGCGGAGGAAACCGGTCTCGCCTTCCAGGTCACCAATATTCTGCGCGACGTGAAGGAAGACGCCGAACGCGGCCGCATCTATCTGCCTCTGGATGAACTCAGGATCGCCGGGCTTGAACCGTGTGATGTGCTGTCGAACGATCCCATCCGTCTGCGCCCCGTTCTGCTCAGTCTTGCGGTCAAGGCGAACGCAATGTATCAGGCTGCAGACACGCTCACTCCCATGCTGGACCGCGACAGCCGTGCGGCCATGTGGGTTTTGGCGAAGATCTATCGCATGCTGCTTGAACGCATCGAGCATGCAAACTTCGATGTCTTCTCAAAACGTGCCTCTGTCCCCACTGCAACCAAGCTCCGGGTTCTTGGCCAGGGAATGTTGATGACCGCGTGGAACCGGATGGTGACGCGGTGAAGGATGTCGTCATTGTCGGTGGAGGCCTCGCCGGCCTGGCTGCGGCCCACGCGCTTTCGGCGCAAGGTCTCAGCGTGCAGGTACTCGAGCGCCGTCCCTATATTGGTGGCCGCGCCTATTCGTATGAGCATCCAGCGCTGCACGAAGTCGTGGATTGCCAGCACGTCATGCTTGGCTGCTGCACCAACCTCGTCGGGATCTGCAATGCGGTTGGCCTTGGCGACAAGATCCACTGGTACGACGAACTGACCTTCCTGGAGCCCGGTGGCCGCGCCAGCCGCATTGGCCCTAGTGGCCTGCCTGCTCCGGGGCACAATACCCTCAGCTTCCTTCAGGCTCCTATGCTGGGAGTTGCAGATAAGGTGGCCATTGCGCGGGGTCTACTTGAGTTCTTCCGCGGATACCCGCAAGACGACACCGAGAGCTTCTCCAATTGGCTGAAACGCACCGGCCAGACCGAGCGCGCCATCAAACATTTCTGGGCTCCCGTAATCATCGGCGCCCTGAATGACCGCTTTGAGAACTGTTCGCTGAAGTACGCCGGGCAGGTCTTCCACGAGTCCTTCCTGAAGTCTTCGCAGGGAGGCCGTCTTGGCATCCCCATGCTTCCGCTCAGCGAGTTCTACGGAGAGATTGCGCGTGCAGCGGAACAGCAGGGAACTGAGTTCGTGCTTCGCGCCAGCGTGGAGAACATCTCCGGTGACGCAACTTCGGGCTTTACCCTCCACACGACGGCAGGCACATTTCAGGGCAAACAGGTCATTGTTGCGCTTCCATTTGAGCAGTCGGTCAAGCTGCTTCCCAACCTCGCGTTATCGATTACGCAGTTTGTGCATGCACCTATCACCACAGTCCATCTGTGGTGGGAAAAAGAGATCACAGATCGGCACCATGCGGTACTGCTGGACACCACGATCGAGTGGATCTTCAACAAGACCCGAATCCGTGGAAACGACCCCGCAAAGGGCAGCTACACCGAGCTGGTTATCAGTGCATCGCATCGTCAGTTGAAGCAAGATAGGGAAGAGATTATCCGCAATGCAATCAACGAATTAGCTCTGTTCTTCCCCCAGGTCAGGACCACAAACCTGCTGAAAACCGGCGTATTGAAGGAAGCCAGAGCTACCTTCTCGGTACTGCCGGGGCTGGATCGCCACCGGCCTTCCCAGGCCGAAAGCGGGCACAAAGGAATATTTCTTGCGGGAGACTGGACGAAGACAGGTTGGCCCTCTACTATGGAGGGCGCTATTCGTAGCGGTTTATTGGCAGCGACATCGATTACGGGGGAGCCGGCACTGGCGCCAGAGCTTCCAGCAGATGGGCTGATGCCTTGGATTGTCCAAAAGATAGAACGTTTTTGACACTCCATTCACATTCCAGCAACCGTACTGAAATCGTAAACGGTGACGCTACTAGAAACACAAAAGGAGTGTTCTTCCATGCGCAAACGGATCGAATCCGTGCGATTGATGTGCTTCTACCTGCTTCTTGTTCTTGGCCTCGTGATTCTCAGTCCAGTTGCTGGATGGGCGCAGTTTGAAAATGCGTCTGTTCTTGGCTATGTGCGAGATAAATCCGGTGCTGCTCTTCCGGCAGCTACGGTGACGCTGACCAATACAGGAACGAATGTCTCGCAGACGGCGAAGACAGACGGTGAAGGCAAGTTCGAATTTAACTCTGTCAACATCGGTACCTACGTTGTGACGGCGGAATCCGCCGGCTTCCAGACAACCAAAACAGCTCCTTTTCAGTTGACGGTCAATGCCCGTCAGCGCGTCGACGTGAGTGTGGCCCCCGGCTCCGTCAGTGACACGGTGGAAGTAACCGCCGCCGCCCAGATTCTGGATACCGAAACCAGCTCCCGTTCGACCGTTGTCGGCACGCGTGAAGTCGAAAACCTTCCCCTGAACGGCCGCAGCTATGCTGACCTCGCACTGCTTGTTCCAGGTACCCGTAAGTCTGCCCTGCAGAATCAGTCGACTTCAAGCCGCGAAGCTTCGTTCAACGTGAATGGACAGCGTTCGGCTTTCAATAACTTCCTGCTCGACGGTCTGGACAACAACAACTACGGCACCTCGAACCAGGGCTTTGCCAACGAGAACATTCCTCCTTCGCCTGATGCTGTCAGCGAGTTCCGTGTCGAAGTTAACAATTACTCGGCAGAGTACGGTCGTACCACCGGTGCTGTGATCAACGCAGCGATCCGCCGTGGAACCAACCAGATTCACGGTCGCGTATGGGACTACCACCGCAATGGCGCATTCAATGCCATCGGACCCTTCCTGGCTGTCGGCGCAACCAAGCCGAAGTTCGTTCGTAATCAGTTCGGCGGAACCTTTGGCGCTCCCATCTGGAAAGACCACACCTTCTTCTTCGGAGATTACGAAGGTGTTCGTCTGATCTTCAACAATCCCAGCACTCCTTCAACCCTTCCGACTGCAAATCAGCGCTCAGGATTGTTCTACCTCAACGATCAAACCTCTGATCCTTCTAGTGCAATTCCCCTGCGCAATCCCATTACGGGTCGCTTGTACAACGGAAGCATCCCGGTTTCTGACCAGACACAGTTTGCACGTGCGGTCCTGGCCGCTTTGCCTGCAACGAATGTCTCGAATGCGCTTTCCAACAACCTCACGATCTCGCCGCGCGGCATTATCACCGACAACAAGGGCGACGGACGTGTCGACCATACCTTCAACAGCCGTTGGACTATCTTTGGCCGCTACAGCGAGCACCGCGGATACATCTTCGATCCGCCGGGAATCACGGGTCGTGCAGGTGGTAACTCGAACGGCAACGTCAACATCAAAAACCGTGCGGTTGCTGGCGGTGTCACCTGGACAATTTCGACCAACAAGCTGTTGGACATCCGCTTTGGCTACTCGAAGAACGAGGGCGGCAAGTTTCCGGTAGGTACCGGTCAGCCTTCCATGCTGGTTGAGAATGGCATCACCAACGGCCTGCCGACTGATCCCATCGTTGTCCGTTCGCTCAATGCGCAGTCGGTTACAGGCTACTCGCAGTTTGGCGCACAGAGCTCGAATCCACAATTCCAGAACCCCACCATCTATAACCCGAAGGCGAACTACACCTGGATACTCGGAAAGCACAGCGTGAAGCTCGGCTATGAGTTCCAGAAGGTCAACACCCAGTTGAACGACTTCAACCCGAGCTACGGAGCCGATACCTACGCCGGTGTTTTCTCAAGCAATGGTGAGCCGACGAATAAGACGGTCACGACTGCATCTGCCACGACTTACGCTGCGCAGCTCCAGCAGGCCCGTAACCTTGCCGACTTCATGTTCGGCAATCGTTCGCAGTATCAACTCACCACCTATGCCATCGTCAACCTGCGCCAGATGTTCAACTTTATGTACATCCAGGACGATATCAAACTGTCGCCCAAGCTGACGATGAACGCGGGTCTGCGGTACGAGATCGCCACTCCGCAGTATGAGCGTGATAACCGTCTTGCCAACTTCAACCCGGTTACCGCAACCACTGGGGCACTGGTCCAGGCGACTAACGATGGTATCTCTGGCCGCGCTCAGGTCAACACTCCGATGACCAACATCGGACCGCGCTTTGGTCTCAGCTATGGAGCTACTGACAAGCTTGTGCTTCGTACTGGTTATGGCATTGGCTTCACGCAGTGGAATCGTGCCGGTGGTGAAAATAATCTCACCTACAATGGCCCGAACGTCGTAAACGCCAGCATCACACAGTCCATTGCGAACCCGCTCTGCACCACTGACACGCAGTTGCAGTCCTCCTGCTTCCGTCAGACGCAGCAGGGATACGCTGTCGGTTTGACGACGGCAGCCTACTTCAACCCGCTCAACGTACTCAGCCGCTACATCCCCAAGAATTTCAAGACGGGCTATGTGCAGAGCTACCACGCCGGCATCCAGTACCAGCTCCCTGGTGGAATCGTTGCTGACCTTGCCTACGTAGGCAATAAGGCTACCCACCTGCAGGTACTTGCTGACTATAACCAGGCCACACCTTGCACCGGCACCTGCGGTAACCTGCAGGCACGTCGCCCGATTACCAACTTCGCCGGCATCGAGATCGCATACGGTGCGGGATCGGCAAATTACAACTCGTTGCAGTTCAAGGTACAGAAGCGCGCCCAGATGGGCTTGTTCTTCATGAACTCCTTTACCTGGGGTCGCGTTTTTGATATCTCCTCCGGTCACCTCGAGACCGCAGGTGGCGATAACTCACGCATCAACTACGCAAATCCTCGTGGTGACTACGGTCCGGGCGGGTACGACCAGCCGCTCACCGATGTTTTCTCCACCGTGTATGACCTGCCGTATGGTCATGGCCGTCATTGGGGTGGTAGCTCGAACTACTTCATGAACGCTGTCTTCGGCGGATGGCAGATGAACATCATCAACAACATGAGCAGCGGTCTTCCCATCAACGTCAACTACTCGCTCTCATCGTCCTCCTCGCTTTACGTCAGTGATCTGGTGACCTACCGTCCTAGCCATTCGGCTGCGGGCGGTCCAATCACCAGCTCTGCTTCTACACGTACAAAATCGTCAACGGCTCTGAGCGGCTACTTTAACTCAGCAGCTCTCGCCAACCCGACGACCAGTGCGTGGGGCAATGTCTCGCGTAATTCTGAGCGTGGCTATGCCATCTTCTCCACGGACTTCGGTCTGCATAAGGCGTTCCCCCTGTGGAGCGACTCATCGAACCTCGACCTCCGTGCAGAAGCCTTCAATGTGCTGAACAAAACCAACTATGCTCAGCCCAACAGCACGTTCGGTAGCTCCAGCTTCGGCCAGATCACGAGCGTGTTTGGCAACCCACGTCAGCTGCAGCTTGCGGCGAAGATCATCTTCTAAGCAACCACTCACCAACACATAAGGGCGGCCCGATGGGCCGCCCTTATGTGTTCAGAAAAAGAACGCGTTACTGTTGTTCCGCTTCGCTGGGATTTTCCCAGTAGCGATGGTCATTTTCGAAGTACGAATCATTCCACGTGTTCAGCATCGTACGGAAGAAAAGGAAGACCATCCGGAAGCGCCCCGTCCGCAAAAAACGGCGGTTGGAGGTTAGGATGTGTCCGCGCAGGATGCCAAAGCGACGTGGAGAGATCTGCCGCGTCAGGTGATAATCCTCGGCAAACAGGGCTGACTCATCAAACCCGCCCAGGCGTTGAAATGCCGCTGTTTCAAACAGCAGGAACATCCCCGTTCCAAACGGCTTGGTGAACGACCCGATGCGCTGCATCAGATTATTCGCAAAATACAACGCATGGTCGAACGGATTGCGGCTGATGCAGCGGATGGAAGTCGTCAGGCAGTGGAGACGTCTGCGGCGGAGCAGGCGGAGAGCACGGCGTATCAGCGTCGTATCGTCCAGCTCAATATCGGCATCGAGAAAGAGCAGGTAAGGTGTCGCAGCCGCCCGCGCGCCGGCATTTCTGCCAACCGAAGGAAGTCCACCGGGAATCACCTTGACCTGCAGGCTATCTGCAAAAGCCAGTGCCGCTTCGGCTGTGCCATCGGTCGATCCGGCATCGGCGACAATGACCGGCACGGAGCGCATCGCAGGATAGTCCTGCCGCGCCAGGCAGTTCAGAAGCCTTGGCAGATAAGTAATCTCATTCTTGGCTGGAATGACGATGGTCAGTTCGGGGCTTGGGCACACAGCGTCCATGCTCAAGCATGCGTAGAAGGGCAATGCTGGCAGGTGAAACCTTCGTGAAATCCCGGTAAACAGTGGCAGGTTACCGCTCCAGGTACCCTACAGGGAGCAACCCTCGGACCGAATTGCCAAGGTAGAGGCGGTCATCTGGCAACAAATCCGCCAGAGTCACTGACCGCTCCTCGGGAGCAAGATGCGCACGAAGAATCCCCGGCAGCACGCCATCCGCTAATGGGGGCGTAAGCAAATGCCCATTGCGTTCCACAAAGAAATTTGTGATGCAGCCTTCCGTGAGGTGGCCTTGCTCATTGACGAAAAGTACCTCGTCGAAGCCGCGCGTACGAGCCATTGCAAGCTCATCGTCGTAAAGAGTACGGCGCGTGGTCTTGTGATGCAGAAAGACATCCAGCGAATTCGTACGCTGTGGCGACAGTAAAACCCGCAGAGGGCGGTTCTCAAGAACAATGACCACGGACGTTATGGAGCAAGCTCCCGAGCGCTCTAGCAGTAGGCGGATGCGATGTGTTCCTTCCAGTTTCTGTGCCGCAACCAGCAGCTCTTTCTCCATTGCGGTGGGATCGAAGCGGAATCCGAAGTACTCCGCTGACTGCTGCAGCCGCGCAAGATGCTCTGTAAGAAAGTGGACACGGTTGCCATCCCACAGCATTGTTTCAATTAGCTGGAATGGCTGCGAGTCCTGTTGCAGGAACGATCCCTTCAGGCGCGTCTCTTCATACTCGGCTGCCGCATCCGAGTCATACGTGATGCCTGCACCTACCCCCATGTTTGCCGTCCCGTCCTGCAGAGTGATAGTGCGAATGGCTACCGAGAAGCATGCTTCGTTGTCCGGCGCGATAAAGCCGATGCATCCTGTGTACACTCCCCGCGGCCTGTCCTCGAGCGAATGAATCAGTTCCATCGTCTTAATCTTGGGAGCCCCAACGATGGACCCGGAAGGGAAAAGCGCACGGAAGATATCGGCGTATCCCGTTTCCGGCTTCAAATCAGCACAGATGGTTGAGGTCATCTGGTGCAGCGTAGGATAGCGCTCCACCTGGAAAAGCCCGCGGACATGAACAGAACCCGTTGCGCAGATACGGCCAAGATCATTACGAAGCAGGTCAACAATCATCAGGTTCTCGGCGCGGTTCTTCTCATCGTTTGCCAGCCATTGCATCCGCTGCTGGTCTTCGCTCAGATTACGCCCGCGCTGCGCGGTGCCTTTCATCGGGCGTGTTGTGATGCGGGCCTCTTCACGTTGAAAAAACAACTCGGGCGAAGCTGACAGAATCTGCGCCTCACCGGTATTCACAAAAGCGCCAAACTCGACCGGCTGCACGGCCAGGATGTGATGCAGCAAATCTTCGGGGGAACAGCCATACTTCCATTCCAGTTGTGTTGTCAGATTGACCTGGTACGTATCTCCTCTTTCAATATGCTGCTTGATGCGAGCGACTTTGTGTGCAAATTGATCCTTTGTCATCAGGATGGACGCGTGTTCCAACTCGAGGGGCGGAACAGCCCCCTGGTAGCGGAATGTCTCACGCTGTGTATACAGACCAAACCATGCCAGCGGTTTTCCCTCGCCGGGCATCAAGTGACGGAGCGAGGGCTCCAGCGCATAGCCGGCCTCATAGGCCATGTATCCTGCGGCGTAGAGCCCGCTCCTGGTTGCGTCATCCAACGTCTGCAACAACCGTTCAAGCTCTTCAGCGTTGAAAGCCATAAGTGTCTCAACGGGGTTTTGAAACAGATAGCTCGGTGCTCCCGTCTGTGCGTTGACGAGCATGACCGTGCCGGGCTGGTCGTAGGCAGACATACTCTGTCTAGGATAAAGTGCGCCGCGCGTGGCATGATCTGGTAACGTCACATCATGCCCTCGCAACCGCAAGGGCGATCTCAAACAAGTCAGAGGCCAGCCGTGAAGAAGTTCCTTCTCTCCGTCGCATTTGCCATGTGTGCATTGCCCGCCGTTGTCCATGCCCAGGAGGCCCCGAAGACAGGTGTTGATGTCTCGAAGCTGCCCTTTAGCCCAGGCCTTCCCATCGGCGACACGGTTTACGTCAGCGGACATCTTGGTGTGGACCCCGCGGTCGACAAGGCTCCGCCAGCCGATCCAGAGGCGGAGGTCCGCAAGCTGCTCGACGGCATCCAGGCCACACTCAAGACCTCCGGTCTGACGATGGACGACATGGTCTATGTGGAGGTCTTCTGCACTGACCTCAAGCTCTATCCCGCGTTCAATAAAGTTTATTCCAGCTACTTCAGCAAGCCATATCCGGCGCGCGCCTTTATCGGTGTAAAGGATCTGCTCTTTGGCGCCCACTTTGAAGTGATGGGGCTTGCCGTGAAGAATGGAGCGCAGCAGAAGAAGGGAACCAGATAACCCATGCAACCTACGCGGCGCAGTGTGATGAAGTCGGCTCTTGGCCTGCATCTTTCCATGGCTGTCTCCAGGGCCTGGGCCGTCGCTGCTGCGCCGCAGTTTCCTGACCGGCAGAACTTCCAGTTCTCCGGCACTTTTCTCGATGCGGCCTACACGCATCCCATGTGTCTTGCTGCGTACAATGCGGGGAAAGCCTTTCTTGAAAGCCGCGTGCATCAGCCAGCTATCTCCTGGCCTCGGACCAATCCGCGCAACGCCGCGGTGCAGGCCTTTGCGGAGTTGATCAATGCTGCGCCGGCGGAGGTCGCCGTCGTCCCCAGCACCATGGGTGGCGAGAACATGCTCTGCGCAGCGCTTGGACTTGGGCCGCAGGCGGGTGTAGTTACGGATGCCTATCATTACGACGCATCGCTGGCTATGTATGGTGAAATGGAGCGCGCCGGCATCCCGGTCACCGTATTGGAAGCGAAGAACAACCGCGTCGATCTTGCCGACCTGGATCGAGCCATCACAAAAAATACGCGCCTGGTGGCCATCTCGCAGATTGCGAGCCTCACAGGCTTTCAGCATGACCTGAAAGCTGTGTGTGAGATTGCCCACTCAAAGGGAACTCTGGTCTACGCCGACATCGTACAGGCCGCAGGAGCAGTCCCCATCGATGTGAAGCAGAGCGGTGTCGACTTTGCCTGCGCGGGAACCTATAAGTGGCTGATGGGTGACTTCGGTATCGGCTTTCTGTATGTGCGGCCAGACCGGCTCGCACAACTCCGCCGTGTGCAGTGGGGCTGGCGCTCGTTTTCAAACGAAGCGCATCACATTTTACCCTTTGACGATCCCGGCCCTGCCATCGGGACATGGACCGAAGCCGCCAGCACCGCTGCACATTTCGAAGCCGGTAGCCCGGCCTGGGGAGCGCTTGCATCGGCTGCTGCATCCATCGGGTTCGTCCGCTCCATCGGTGTCGAAAATATCCAGCGCTATCGCCAACCGATGATCGACCGGCTGCAGCAGGAACTTCCTGCGTTCGGCTTCCTGCCTCTAACTCCCGCTCCAACCACCGGACCGACCGTCGCTTTTGCTTATAAAGGTGCGCAGGCAAAGTTTGCCGCTGCGCTGGAGGCAGAAAAGATAAAGATCACCCTGCGCGAACACCACGTCCGCATCTCCGTGTCGATCTACAACGACATGGAAGATATTGATCGGCTGCTGCGTGTCTTGAAGGCGTAGCAGGAAAAAAGTATGAGCAGTTTGCGCTGGCTTCGACTGTTGCTCGTGATCACAGTTCTACTGACAGTTTTTTCTTTTCTCACAACCATGCCGAGGCAGTCTTTGCCCATCGGCACACGCGCGGATCGCATTGTTGTGATGAAGCACAGTCACACTCTGTACCTGCTATCAAAGGGAACCGTGCTTAAGAGCTACCAGGTCGCGCTCGGTCGCGGTGGTCTAGCGCCCAAACGGAAGCGTGACGACAATCTTGTTCCCGAAGGAATTTACAGCCTTACCGGGCGGAACGAGTACAGCGCATTCCATCGCTCACTGCGAATCGGTTATCCTACGCCGGTGCAGAACGCTGAAGCACGTGCAGCGGGCGTCGATCCCGGCAGCGACGTTATGCTTCATGGCATTTGCAATGGACTTGGCTGGCTAGGAAGAGTTCATCGCACTGTCGATTGGACACGAGGCTGCATCGCCGTGACAGATGATGAGATTGAAGAAATATGGCGGGCGGTGCCGAATGGTACCCCCATCGACATCCGCCCATGATGCGGAAATCTCTTAGCTGAACAGGAACTCCTTCGTCCGCAATTCCTTGATTCGATCCCGTAGTTTGGCAGCTTTCTCAAACTCAAACTGCTTCGCCGCCTCGCGCATATCGCTTTCCATCTTGCCGATATACGTATCCAGCTCCTGCTGCGTGGCAAACTCCGGCATGCCCTCAGCTTCTTCCGTAAGGTCAGCATAGTCGGCCTGCAGCACAACAGCCAGCGAATCCTCAATCGACCGCACCACGGTGCGCGGCGTAATGCCATGCTCCTCGTTGTAGGCAAGCTGGGCTTGGCGGCGGCGGTCGGTCTCGTCAATGGCACGCTGCATAGAGTCCGTCATCTTGTCAGCGTACAGAATCGCACGGCCCTCAAGATGTCGCGCGGCGCGGCCAATCGTCTGGATCAGCGATCCCTGTGAGCGCAGGAAGCCTTCCTTGTCCGCGTCGAGAATAGCCACCAGCGAAACCTCTGGCAGGTCCAGGCCTTCGCGCAGCAGGTTGATGCCGATCAGCACGTCGTACTCTCCCTTGCGCAGGTCTCGCAGCAGCTTCACGCGCTCCAGCGTCTCAATCTCGGAGTGCATGTAGCGGCACTTCACGCCTACCTCGGTGTAGTAGCCGGAAAGGTCCTCGGCCATGCGCTTGGTCAGCGTCGTTACCAGTACACGCTGGTTGCGCGATGCGCGGTCGCGGATCTCCGCCAGCAGGTCATCAATCTGTCCCTTCACCGGACGGATCTCGACCGGCGGATCAATCAAACCGGTTGGACGAATGATCTGCTCCACCACGACACCGGCCGTCTGCGTCAGCTCATAAGGTCCCGGTGTGGCGGAGACATAGATAATCTGCCCGGTGCGGCCTTCGAATTCCTCAAACCGCAACGGCCGGTTGTCCCGTGCCGATGGCAGACGGAAGCCGTAGTCCACCAAATTCTGCTTGCGCGAGCGGTCGCCATGCCACATGCCATGCAGCTGCGGCACAGTCACGTGCGACTCATCGATAAAGATCAGGTAGTCCTTGGGAAAGTAGTCGAGCAGGGTCGGAGGCGGCTCGCCTGGCAGGCGTCCACTGAAGTGGCGTGAGTAGTTTTCAATGCCGTGGCAGTAGCCGACGGACTTGATCATCTCAAGATCGAAGCGCGTGCGCTGGTGAATACGCTGCGCCTCCACCATGCGGCCTTCCTTCTCCAGCTGGGCCTCCCATTCGGTCAGCTCCTGCACAATGGAATCAATGGCGGAGCTCTTGCGTTCCGGCTGCACCACGTAGTGGCTCTTCGGATAGATGGGCAGCCGCGAGTAGCGCTGCTTCACCGTGCCAAACAGGGGATCGATCTGCGAGAGCGACTCAATCTCATCGCCGAACAGTTCAATGCGGAAGGCATTCTCGTCGTAGGTAGGGAAGACCTCGATCACATCTCCACGAACGCGGAAGGTCCCGCGGCGGAAGTCGTGGTCGTTGCGCTCGTACAGTATCTCCACCAGCCGCTTGGTAATGTCTTCGCGGCGAATCTGCTGGCCCTTTTCCAACAACAGCAGCATGCCATAGTACGCTTCGGGCGAACCAAGACCGTAGATGCAGCTTACGGACGAGACAATGATGCAGTCCTTGCGCTCAAACAATGAACGCGTGGCGGATAGCCGCAGCTTATCCAGCTCTTCATTGATCGTCGCTTCTTTCTCGATATACAGGTCGCCCGATGGAATGTATGCCTCGGGCTGGTAGTAGTCGTAGTAGCTGACGAAGTACTCAACTGCATTGTTGGGGAAGAACTGCTTGAACTCATGGAACAGCTGCGCGGCCAGCGTCTTGTTGTGCGCCAGCACCAGCGCGGGACGCTGCGACTCCTCAATCACCTTCGCCATGGTGAAGGTCTTACCCGATCCGGTGACGCCCAGCAGTACCTGGTGCTTCTCACCATCGGCAAGACCATTGACCAGCTCAGAGATCGCGCGCGGTTGATCTCCCTGCGGCGTATACGGGGTGGAGAGCTCGAAGTCCATCTATCTAGAATAGCAGGAGAATGAAAAGCGAATATACTGACCTCTTCTTCACTGTGTCATCTCGACCGAAGCGAAGAGACCTGCGTTTGACCAACACTACGCCAACCCAGCAATCTTCCGCGTCTCTTCCCAAATGTTCTCATCCACCGGAACGCCCTTCTCCATGTTCTCGCCGCGTATCGCCGGAAGCTTTTCGCCCGGGTAACGCGCCTTCGATCCCGATTCGGTGTGCAGCGACGCAATAATCTGATCGCCGATACGCGATACATCTCCCAGCGCCGACGGATTGATCGCCACAAACACCTGGGAAACACCGGCCTCCTTCAGGGGGTCTTCATCGATCTGGCAGGTCGCCTGCCCAAACGAAAGCGTCGCTGCCACCACATCCAGCATCATGGACAGCGCGGAGCCCTTCCAATAGCCGATCGGCATGGGATGCCTGGCTTCCAGAATCGCCTTCGGGTCAGACGAGATGTTGCCCTCCTTATCGAATCCGCCAGGGACGGGAAGCTGCTCGCCACGCGCAGCATAGCCATCTAGGGCGCCATAAGAAAATTGCGACATCGCAAGGTCCACCAGGAAGTGCGCTCCATTCGTACGCGGTACCGCAATCACCAGCGGATTGTTGCCCAGCACGGGCTGTTTGCCGCCCCACGGCGCCATATTGGGCATCGTGTTTGTAAAGCACAGCCCCATCATGCCGCTCTCCGCGGCCTGCAGACCGTAGGTGCCTGCCCTCATCCAGTGGTTGGTGTGGCGTACCGCGACGCAGCCAATGCCATGCTGCGCCGCCAGCGCAATCGCGCGGCCCATGGAGTGCCATGCATTCAGGTTGCCCGGACCGTAGTTCCCGTCCCAGCGCTCCAGGGCGCCAAAGCCGGAAACGAAGGTTGGCGAAGCTTCCGGCTTCACGCAGCCATTGCCTACCAGTTTTGCCAGTCGAGGGAAACGGGCAATGCCGTGGGTATAGACACCGTCGCGTGTCGTTTCCGCAAACAGCGTGGCAGACTCCTGCGCGCGGGCAGGTGCATAGCCAAGGTTACGGTGAGCCAGAACAAGAGTACGGACCAGTTCGTCATACGGAATGCGCAGCATCCTTCCAGCTTAGCGAACCGGAGTCCTGAGAAAATAGAGAGATGGAAGAGTTTTCAACCAGCTCGCGCCGATCTTTGATGGTGGCGCTTCTGGTAGCGGGCGCCCTGTTCATGGAGAACCTGGACGGCACGATCATCGCGACCGGCCTGCCGAAGATCGGCGAGACCTTTCGTGTTGCCGCTGTCGATGTAAATGTCGGCATGACGGCCTATCTGCTGGCTGTTGCCGTTTTTATCCCGATCAGCGGATGGGTGGCTGACCGCTGGGGTTCGCGCACCGTCTTCGGCTCAGCGATTGTCGTCTTCACCATTGCCTCGGTACTTTGCGGCATCAGCCAGAACCTGTGGGAGTTCACCCTGGCCCGCGTGCTGCAGGGAATTGGCGGAGCTATGATGGTTCCTGTCGGCCGGCTCATGGTCGTCAAAGTCACGCCCAAAGATCAGATCATGATGGCCATTGCCTGGACCATCTGGCCGGCGCTGGTGGCGCCTATCCTTGGCCCGCCGCTCGGCGGCTTTATCGTCACCTACTGGTCCTGGCGCTGGATCTTTCTGCTCAATGTCCCCATTGGCATTGCCTGCCTCATCGCCAACGGCATCCTGGTCAGAAACTCCCACGAAGAGCGCCCTCCCGCTTTCGATTGGCTCGGCTTCCTGCTCATCGGGGGCACCTGCTTCTCTCTGGTCTACGCTATGGAACTCATCGGTCGTGAGCCCGCGGACTGGACGCTGGGCGGCATTCTGTTCGTCGTTGCGATTCTTTGTCTCGTACTGTCGCGCTGGCACCTGCGCCGGGCTTCCAACCCTCTGTTCGATCTCAGCGTCCTTCGCATCCAGACCTTCTCCGCTGTCATCTGGGGAGGCTCAGCCTTCCGCGTCGCCATCTTTATGGCTCCCTTCCTGCTGCCGTTGATGTTCCAGCTCGGCTTCGGCTTGAATGCCTTCCAGTCCGGCTCGCTTACGCTGGCGGTCTTCGCCGGCAACCTCGCCATGAAGCCTGTCACCACGCCGCTTCTGCGCCGGTTTGGCTTCCGCACGGTACTGATCTGGAACGGCATCCTGACTGCGGGATCGTTGCTCTGGTGCGCTCTGCTGGAACCCTGGACGGCCCATTGGCTGGTGCTGCTGGTGCTCTTTCTCAGCGGTCTTGGACGCAGCATGCAGCTCACGTCACTCACAACCATGGGGTACGCCGATCTTCCTAAAGACAAAGTAAGCACCGCCTCCGCCTTTGCCAGCACAGTGCAGCAGATGACCGTCGGTGGAGGAGTGGCCTTCGGAGTATTGCTCCTGCGTGGGTCAGCAGCCCTGCATGGGCGCCACGGCGGCACGCCGCAGGTTGTTGACTTCCGCTGGGCTTTCTACATCGTTGCGGCAATCGCCTTACTTAGCCTTCTGGACATCCTCAAGCTGCCGCATACAGCAGGCGCAGCTGTCAGCGGCCATGTCACAGAACAGGAAGAGCCCGTCGAGGCCTAGAAAGATAGGCTCCGGCTACCGGGTGATTGTTGAGTTATTCCAGAAGCCAGGAAAGAACGAGAGCTTGCGGGAAAAGGAGATTGGTAACTTCGCCTCATAGAGACCGAGTTTGTAGCCCAAAAGCTTTGCGGCAGTACGAGCAGCTTCTTCTGGCAGAAGATACCACTTGTCGGGCCAGAGATAGCGGACCTCCGACTTAACAAAACGCAATCCTTCCCCATTCGTGTTGCCAAAGGCCTCGCCCATCCAGGACTCGCGGTGGTGACACACACCAATATCGAAATACCGTCGAAACTCTTCGACTGGATTATAGGAGTGAGAGTGGTAGACCTGGGCTTCCGCCTGGTATACAGTTTTCCATCCAGTCATGAGCAACCGCGCAGAAACGATAGAGTCTTCCGCGATAATTACGTCGCTTGGAAACCCTCCCACCGATTGCAATGCTGTTACGCGATAAGCGGCAAAGCTATTAGACGAAAATGCCGCCTTGATTCCCATCGTCTTCCGGCTTTCATAGGTCCGGACGCAACTGTTTGCCGGATAGTTGAACAACCGTGCGTGAGCTTCAAAAGGACCTGCACCAGGGCGAGGCAACTGGCGCCCGTAGGTCATGCCGACTTCAGGATCCTCGAAAGGTTGAACAAGTTTATCCAGAGCATCCGGGCCTGCCAGGATCGCATCCTGCGTCATGTAAACGACAAACTCTGCCCAAGGTGCGTACTCAAGGGCCTTCTGGCGAGTTCCGCCATGATTGAAGTCTTCCTTGCGAATACGCACGACTGTGAAGCCCTCTTTTTCTGCGAGTACGGCTGTACCGTCTTCCGAGGAAGAGTCAATCACAATGATCTGGCTTAGAGGGAAGCACTGCATCCGAAGCCCTGAAGCAAGTGCGCTCCAATCTGATGCGGCATTACGCGTCGGTATGACAACCGCAATCTGCGAGCGTTGGATCCCGATTTGTTCTTTGCAAGAAGGCTCAACTTTAACTGAAGACATCGGCAACACCCTTGACCCCAAAAGGTAAGAAGAATCAAGACAACAAAGTTTGATCGTACTAAATTTTCATACGCTGAAATGTCAGACGTAAAATGCACGTTCCTGAATTGGAACAATTCGATAATTATTGTGTCAAAAGTGCAACCCCACCGCAGACAAACACTGCTGCGATCCAACGTCTTTTGTCGACATGCTCTTTGAGAAATATACGTGCGGCAGCCGACGTAGCGATATAGGTCAACGATGCAGTTGCTGGCGCAATCAGCGAGAGATCGGCGGTAGACAGGGCATACAGCAGGGCAAAGAAGCTGATCGCCATGCAGCAGATGCCACCCCCAAGGTAGGGGCTTGTCACCACGGCCTTGATTGCTCCAGACAGGCCAGACTTTGCCCGGATGTCATCCAGGTCGCCCAGCTTCCGCATGGCTGCGGCAATCAGGATGTCACCGGCCGTGGCAAAGATAACCACCATCCAGATGGTGACCCACGCATGCAGCGAAACGGCGGACAGGTGTGCGCTGACCCGTTCGCGCAGGTGATGCGACTCAGCAGAAATTGAGGGAATTGACAGAAGCGAGAAAACCAGAGGATACTCCTGGGCGTCAGAGCCTGTTGTCTGTTGTGGTTTAGACGGCCACAACCTCGGAGGGATGCGTTGGTAATTCCATTTCTTACCTTACATCAGTTGTCCGTCCTGTTCAGCAAACCAAGCGCGGTCTTGATGCAGAATGCTGAAGTTCCGCGTAGCGCCGTGGAGCAGTTCCTGCAGAACGACGAAGAAGAAGAGCAGTGCCGGATTCTGACCCAACTGGCAGAGAAACAACCAGGACTTTTCAAAAACGTGGCATGAACGGCTCGTATCCCCATCACGGAGCATTCTCCTGATGCTCCGTGCGGGATGGACCCTGCGCGACAAAACCCACTCCAACCACGATCAGCGAAATTCCCAGCCAGCGCGACTTGGAAATGTCCTCGTGTAGGAAGAACTTTGAGAGCAGAGCCGTAATCACATTGCCGAAGGCCGTGGCGGGATACACAAAGCTCACATCTGCCCAGCTCAGTGCGGTAATGTTGCAGGCCATAAAACCCAGCAGCACCAGAATTCCTGCGATCACCCAGGGATTGCCAATGGCGGTAAACAGCGTGCCAAGATGGTGAACATCAATCGCGCCCACCTGCTGCATACCTCGCGCCAGTAGAAAGTCACCGACTGCGGCGCCCATCATGACGCATATCAGAATCAGCCAGCGTTGCGGGGTCAGCGTGTGATGGGTCGATCGCATCTGCTCATCTTTCGTTGGAAGGCAAAGGTGAAGCGGGGCCAAAGCCCCGCTTCAGTGGGATTGCACGCGTCGTTTACGCGTTCATGCTGACGGATTCCTGCGCCTTGACAGCGTTCTCTTCCTTCTTCGCACGAACAACCTTGTTGCGCTGCGAACGCAGCTTCAGGAAGGCCTTGGCTTCGACGTAGAGGCGGGGCACATCGCGGTTGACGATTGCCTTCCAGACCACGCGGAACGCAGCCTTCGGGCGGAAGTAGTACTCGTCATAGAAGCGGTGCACCATCTCCAGAACGTACTCGGTCGGCAGACCCGGGTATTCGATGTGCGCCATCTGGTGGCCGCTGTCATCGTTCATCACCTCGTTGGTGATGAAGCCGTTCTTCTTGGCATAGTCGTAGAACTCGGTGCCAGGGTAAGCATGCGCGATGGAGACCTGGATGGTCTCGCAATCGAGCGTTTTGGCGAAGTTGATCGTGTTGCGGATCGACTCCTTCGTCTCGCCCGGCAGGCCCAGGATGAAGTCGGCATGGATCACCAGACCAAGGTCGTGGCAGTCCTTGACGAAGTCGCGGGCGCGCTCAACCGTTGCGCCCTTCTTGATGTTCTTCAGGATCTGCGGATCACCGGACTCAAAGCCTACGATCAGCAGGCGGCAGCCGGCGTCCTTCATGGCCTTCAGCGTGTCACGGTCGGTGGTCACGCGCGAGGTGCAGCTCCAGGTGATATTGAGTGGCTTCAGCTTCTCGCACAGCTCAATGGTGCGGGCCTTCTGGATGTTGAAGGTGTCGTCATCAAAGAAGAACTCCTTCACTTCCGGGAAGTTTTCCTTGGCCCACTTCATCTCAGCTGCAACGTCGTCCGTGGAACGCTTGCGCCACGCATGGCCGGAGAGCGTCTGCGGCCACAGGCAGTAGGTGCACTGCGCCGGGCAGCCGCGGGTGGAGTAAAGAGCGATGTACGGATGCAGCAGGAACGGGACGTTGTACTTCGTCACGTCCATATCGCGCTTGTAGATCTGCGTGGCCCACGGCATCTGGTCCAGGTTCTCGACCTGCGGACGATCCGCATTGTGCTGGTGAGTCCCGTCGGCGTTGCGGTAGCTGATGCCGACGATCTCGCTCAGCGGCTTGCCCTGGGCAAACTCCACCACCGAGAAATCGAACTCGCGGCGGCAGACAAAGTCGATGGCCGAGCACTCATCCAAAGCGCGATCCGGATCGGTTGTGACCGGCGGTCCGACAAACGCAATCTTGATCGACGGATTGGCCGCCTTGATGGCCTGGGCCAGGGCATGATCGCCAGCCCAGCCTACGGTCGAGGTGAACAGCACCAGGAACTCGTAGCTCTTGGCGATCTCGATCGTCTCGGCAGCCGAAACGTGATGGGGAGGGGCATCCAGAAGGCGCGAACCTTCCAGCATTCCAGCCGGATAGGCCAGCCACACCGGATACCAGTACGACTCAATCTCACGGGTGGCGGGCCAGCGGGAGCTGGCTCCGCCGTCAAAATTCTCAAACGAAGGCGGGTTTAGGAACAGCGTTTTCAGCGGCATGGTAGTACCCTCGATTTTACCATTCGGGGTTGCATTCTTTGCTCAAAGACGAACTTAGGTTCGTTATGCCTGCATTTGGGGAACCTCAAAAGGTTCCCCACGGGCCTCAGGGAAGGTTCTGGCGCGAGGTCGCGGTGGTCAGACCATTCTTGTCCACGAACACCAGCCAGTACTTCTGGTGCAGGGCGCTGAAGAAAGAGCGATACACCAGCACATGGTCACAATCACCCAGTGTTACGGCGGTTCCGTAAGCAGAACACGGCCGCGATACGCTGCTGGGTGTTCCCATCGCAGCTTCAACGGAGGTCTCAGGCTCCTGCGGAAAAACACCACTCAGGTGGGTGTCCAGTTCGCGATCCGAATAGGTCCCATAAATCACTGCACCTGCAATCAGGACAGCGAGGAGCAGAAAAAATTTACGCATAAACCTGTAGGAGTGCGATTTATCGCACTGGGGTTGCCGCGGAAGGAGCCTGCGGCAGGGTGTTATCCAATCGCACGGTGCTCTTCAGCCACTGCTCCAGCTCACCCGTAGCCCGCAGAACACTAATCTGCGTCTGGCGCAGCGCAAGATCGGCGTCCAGCACCTCAAGGTACTTCTGCCGTTCCTGGATGCGGGCATTCTGCTCGTCCTTGGGGGTTGGAGGCGGAGCATTCGGATTTCCGGTGCCCTGGTTCATCTGCACCTGCAGAGCTTCCAGTTGCTGCTGCGCCAGATCGCGGTCCAGTTGAGCAATCTCCGTGCGCACGGCCAGCTCCGGCAGGGCGTTGGTGGCCTTGGCTCTGCCTTCCAGAAACTCGTTTTTCACGCGGGTGGCGTCATGCTGCGCACGAATGGCATCGGCCATCGTCTCACGCGCTTTGGCGCGCAACGTGGCATTGAAGATGGGAAGCGTAAGCTGGATGCCGAATCCAAGGTTATTTACCTGGAAGGCGTTGTAGTAGTCCTGGTAGTTATTGAACTTTGCATAGCGGTTGTACTGCGCCGCAAAGCCAACCTGAGGACGATAGAGCTTTCGCGAATCGCCAAACGCTACCTGGAACTTCGACTGCGCATTGGCATACGCCGCCTGAATCGCCGGAATATTGACCGTAGGCGTGTTATGGGCCGGTGCCGGGGGCTGCGGAATGCTTTCGTGAATGGTCAGCAGGCCATCGGCCGGAAGCCCGGTCAGGTTCGCCAGGTGCTGACGCTGAAAGTTCGCGTCGCTCTCCGTATGCAGCCGAGCAAGCTTCACCTGCGCCGCGGAAAGACGCGCGCGTGTGAACTCCACCCGGCTGTCCTGGTCGGCTTCCAGCCGGTCACGGACAATCTCGGTCAGCCGGGTGGCAAACCCCTGCTGATCCTGCAGGGCGTCAAGCCTCTGCAGGTCATGGTCCAGGGCAATATAGGTCAGTGCCGTGTCTTCAGCAACCGCCTGGCGGGCATCGGCCAGGGCGTAGTTGGCTGCCTGCAGGCCAAGCCGGGCGGCACGCAGGTAGTTCTTCTGCGACTGGTCAAAAACCAGCGACTGGAGTGTGAAGTTGTACAAAGTCGGCTGGCCGACAGGGAATCCATACGAATAGCCGAGGCCCGAACCTGCGCTCAGCGACGGAATAAACACGTCGCGCGACTCGTCCAGCACGGCCTTGGTCTTGGCCACGTCCGCCTCGGCCATCTTCACCTTGGTGCTGTTGCGCAGGGCAAGGTCAATCGCAGAACTGAACGAAATCTGGGCGTGAGCCGCCGGAGCCGCCAGCGCGGCCATCAGGACAGGAAAACAAAAAAGAGAGCGTACGAACCTCAAACGAAAGACCCTTCAAGACCTTTATGTGACCTGTCATCCATCGTACAGGTGAGCGTCAACCCTTTGGATTCTTTATGACGCCGCCGAGATGCTGTATGTTTCACTCTCCAAGCATGATGCGTTTGATGCCATAGGCGCGGCCGCTCAGCCCATCGCACTCAATCAGGGTCGCGCACATCTTTGGATTTCCCTTGGCCGCCTCGAACTTGCTCGGAGCTCCCGTCAGAAAACGACTCAGCACCAGTTCCGTCTGCACACCGATCACCGAGTCATACGGGCCTGACATCCCCACATCCGTCTGGTAGGCCGTGCCGCCCGGCAAAATCCGCTCATCTGCCGTGGGAATATGCGTGTGCGTGCCCAGAACCGCGGTCACGCGACCATCCAGGTACCAGCCCATCGCCACCTTCTCGCTGGTCGCCTCGGCGTGAAAGTCCACCAGGATCACCTTGGCCTGGATCTCCCGCAGCAGCACATCCGCCTTGCGGAAGGGGTCATCTGTCTGCTGCATAAATACCCGGCCCTGCAGGTTCACCACGGCATAGGCCTGCCCATTGGGCAACGAGCCCTCGTAGACGCCAAAACCCGGAGTCGACGGAGAGAAGTTCGCTGGACGGATCAGCCGCCGTGCGCGGTCATGCGAGTAAGAAGGCACCGACGAGACATATTCCAGGATCTCTTTCTTGTCCCAGAAGTGGTTTCCGGTCGTGATGACCTGTGCTCCCAGGTCAAAGATTTCTTCCGCAATCGAAGGCGTAATGCCAAAGCCACCCGCGGAGTTCTCGCCGTTGATCACCAGCAGGTCGACCGCGTGCGTGTCCAGCACATGCGGCAGATGTTCCAACACAATCCGGCGTCCGGCCGAGCCGAAGATATCGCCCACAAAAAGAATGTTCACCTTGCAAGAATAGTGGCGCAGCCGCCCGGTTGGATAGTAGGGCCGCCGCACTGTTAGACTTCGCGGACGGAGGATACGTGTGGCAAGTGCTCGAATCGCTCTAGCAAAGTCAGCGCTGACCGGGGCGCTGGGTGGTCTGTTATTTGGTTTCGATACGGCGGTGATCGCCGGCGCTACACGGACTCTCACCGAAGAGTTCCATCTCTCTCCGGCAAAGCTCGGTATCACTGTCTCCATCGCGTTGTGGGGCACCGTCATCGGTGCACTGACCTCCGGCTGGGTCGGTCAGAAGATCGGTTCCCGCTCCGCACTGCGCTGGATGGCGATCCTCTACGTCGCCAGCGCCCTGGGCTCCGCGCTCGCCTGGGGATGGTGGCCGCTCATGTTCGCCCGCTTTATCGGTGGCCTCGCCATCGGCGGATCCTCCGTCGTCGGACCGGTCTATATCGCCGAGCTGGCCCCGGCCAGACTGCGTGGACGCCTCGTCGGCCTCTTCCAGGTCATGGTCATCACCGGCATCATGCTGGCCTACCTCTCAAACGCGATCATTGGCCACTTCGCCCTCGGTCTTCGCGAATGGCGCTGGGAGCTCGGCATCGCCTTCGCCCCAGCCGTGCTCTTCATGGCCATGCTCTTTCTTGTGCCGCAAAGCTCACGCTGGCTCATCACCCAGAGCCGCCTGGACGAAGCCCGCGCCATCTTCCGCGAACTGGGAGCAGAGAATCCCGACGACGAGGTCCGCGAGATCGCCGACGCCCTCAAGGTGGAGCTGGCCGGCGCCGGAGAGCGCGTCTTCTCCTCGCGCTACAGCCTGCCTATCTTCCTCGCTGTCTCCATTGGCTTCTTCAACCAGATGTCGGGCATCAACGCAATTCTGTATTACCTGAACGACATCTTTGCCAGCGCCGGTTTCACCGCTGCTTCCAGCGCCGCGCAGGCCGCCATTGTCGGAGCCGTCAACGCCGCGGCAACGCTGCTCGCCACCTCGCTCATTGACAAGCTGGGCCGCAAGACGCTGCTCCTCATCGGTTCCGCAGGAACCAGCATCGTCCTCTGCATCGTCGCCTGGGTCTTCCTCGCCGGGCAGCATCTGGGCTGGCTCATCGGCCTTCTGGTCATCTACATCTTCTTCTTCGCCGCGCTCGGAGCCGTCATCTGGGTCTACATCAGCGAAGTCTTCCCAACCAGCGTCCGCTCCAAGGGACAAAGCATCGGAGCCTTCTCCCACTGGTTCATGGCAGCCGTCATCTCCGGCCTGTTCCCGGTGGTGGCCGCATGGTCCAAGGGCGCGCCCTTCCTGATCTTCGCGGCGGTCACGGCCCTGCAGTTCGTCGTGGTGTGGAGGGTCTACCCCGAGACAGCGAACGTCAGCCTGGAAGCTATGCAAGCAAAGCTAAGCCGCAGGTAGAGCCACAACTCCGGGTGTCCATCCATGCGCAGAGTGGGGGGGGGAAATCGAGGACTTCAGTCCTCGACTCCGGAGGGAGCAGTGGCCCCAGGCCACTGAATCAAGTCCTAAGAAGACAAGAACGCCGGCCTCGATGGCCGGCGCCCCATTCTCTGAATTTCTAACCCAACCCGGGTGCCACCCTCGCCACGCCAGGGTGGGGTCGGGGTCATCAAGGACCCCAAAACAAAACCCCACTCTTCGCTTCCGCGAAGAATGGGGCAACAACACAAGTGGAAGCGATTACTCCGCCGACTCCCCATGCTCCTGCTTCTCAGTTACCTTCTGCTGCGGCCGCAGCAGTGGGAACAGGATGACATCGCGAATCGACCGCGACCCGGTCAGCAGCATCGTCAAACGGTCAATGCCAATACCCTCACCGCCCGTCGGAGGCAGACCATACGCCAGCGCGCGGACGTAGTCCTCGTCCATGGCATGGGCCTCATCATCGCCACGCTCCTTCTCCTCAAGCTGCATCTCAAAACGACGACGCTGGTCTTCCGGATCGTTCAACTCCGAGAACGCATTGCCCACTTCGAAGCCGCCAATGTAGAACTCGAAACGCTCCACCCAGTCCGGTTCGTCGGGCTTCACCTTGCTGAGCGGAGAAACAGCGAGAGGGAAGTCGTAGATGATGGTGGGCTCAACGAGATGCTGTTCTGCAACTACCTCAAAGAGGTCTGAAATGAGTTTGCCGTAAGGCGTCCCTTGGAAAAGCTTATCGGCGAAGGTTGATATCAATCCCCATACGTCGGTCGATTGATGGGACATCCATTCTTCGCGTTCAGCTAAGTCAATTTGCTTTGTTTTATTCCATTCGTCGAATCGAGAGACAAACGAAGAAAACTCAGCTTTAGAAGCAAAATCTGATTTCTGGGGTCTTACTTCGAGTTCCGCAGGCCACCATTTGATAATGGCATCCACCATCGACAATCTTTGCCACTTCGCCAGATCAATCTCAACAATCTCTCCAGCCCGTGGTCCCTTCGGCAACGGAAACCGCGTCACCGTAGTGCCATTCACCTCATTGGCCACATACGTAATCAGCTCTTCCGTAATGTTCATCAGGTCGTGGTAGTTCGCATACGCCTGGTAGAACTCCAGCATGGTGAACTCGGGGTTGTGCTGCGTGCTGATGCCTTCATTGCGGAAGTTGCGGTTGATCTCGTACACGCGATCAATGCCGCCCACCACTAACCGCTTCAGGTACAGCTCCGGAGCAATGCGGAGATACAGCTCCAGGTCTAGAGCATTGTGGTGCGTCACAAAGGGACGTGCCGCAGCTCCGCCCGCGATGGGCTGCATCATTGGTGTCTCCACCTCGATATAGCCGCGCGAATCAAAGTAATTGCGGATCGCCCGCAGCACCTTCGACCGCTTCACAAACACCTCGCGCGCCGGAGAGCGCAAGCGGTCGCCCTGCGTAGGAGCAGCGCCTTCTTCAGCCGCGGGAATCTCCTCAAAATCCCCCGTATCCGTAAACAGGTCCAGATAGCGGCGGCGGTACCGCGTCTCAATATCCGCCAGTCCGCTGAACTTATCCGGCAAGGGAAGCAGTGCCTTGGTCAAAAAGGCCAGGCTCTCCACGTGAATCGTCAGCTCGCCGGTTCGCGTGCGGAAGATGTAGCCCGAAACGCCGATATGGTCGCCCAGGTCCAGCAGCTTGTAGAGCGCGAACTGCTCCTCACTCACAGCGTCCTTGCGGACATAGAGCTGCAGGCGCTCGCCATTCTGCTGCAGCGCCGCAAAGCCGGTCTTGCCCTGCAGGCGGATCGCCATGATGCGGCCCGCGATCGCCACCGAAGGCTTCTGCACCTCAAGCTCTTCGGCCGACAGCGCACCAAACTTCTCACGGGCCTCGGGAATGGTCATCGTGACCGGATAGGTGTTGGGATACAGGCTCTGGCCGAGCTCGCTGATTTTCTTCAGCGTCTCCAGGCGCTCACCATACAGCTTTTCTTCAAACTCTGACTCGAACAACGGGATACTCGCTTCTCAAAAGGACTTGAAAAGACAAGTATATCCGCCATGCGCGCATGGTTTGCAGCCGCTTAAAGAGACTTGGGAACCGCACACAGAATGCGGTTCCCAAGGGGGGGAGGGTGCTGCTGGTCGAGAAGTCAGCAGAACAGGCCAGAACAGTTCTGCCAACACTGCCTGTAACCCGTTGGCCCGCGGGAAAGTTGCGAAGTGTGCGGAAATTTCCCCGCGGTGTTGTAATAGGACACGCGATGAGCGAACAGAATCCCACCCCCGGTAAGCCGAAAGGTGTTCTCGGCGACCTGGTCAAGGCAGAGTCCTTCCTCCAGCTCGCCTTCGCCCTGCCCATCGGCTGCGTGGTGGGCTGGCTGCTGGGCCACTGGGCTGACGGCAAGCTGGGCACGCACTGGATTGGCGTGGTCGGCATCCTGATCGGGGCTGCCGGCGGATTCATCCAGATCTACACCGTCGCCTCCCGCTACATGAAGCGCGGCGAGTAATTTCTGAAAGGCTGCACCCTTGGACGCATTCTCCGCTGAAAACTACACCGACGACGACTTCCGCCGCCTGATTCTCCGCGCCATGAAGCTGGCCACCGTGCTGGCCCTGGTGGGCGCCGTGGCCGTGCTGTTCAAGTGGGGCTGGCGTTCTGCGGCGCTGCTGCTGGTCGGCGCGGTTATCAGTACCAGCGGCCTATGGGAATGGCTCCGCCTGATGGTGGCTGTCATGGCACGCATGGATGCCGCCGGAACGGTCGCAAAGGGGCGGTCACTCGGGCTGGTTCTCGCCGGATTCTTTCTCCGCCTGGGGTTAACCGTAATTGCACTATATGTTAGTCTTAAGTTTCTGGATGGTTCGGTTTACGCGTTGGCAGCCGGCCTCGGTCTGGGCGTTTTTGCCCTGGCGTTTGAGGGTATCAGGCTCGCCCGTGTCTGGACCGTCTAGGAAGTCCTTCAGACAGGTTTAAGCCCCAAGATTATGCCTCACCAGTTGCTGTTTACAGAGTTTCTGAACAACCACTTCGGCGGTCTGGCGAACGGAATCCTGCATTCTGTGGGTACCGGCGCCAAGTACCCCTCCGCGCCCATCACCAATGCCTTTGCGATGGAGCTGCTGGTTACGGTGATCCTGCTCGCCTACTTCGTCACGGTGCGCATGACGCTCAGCGTCGAGAAGCCGGCCGGAGCGCAGCACCTGGCCGAGATGACCCACGAGTTCGTCTCCGGACAGGGCGAGAGCATCATCGGTCACGGCTATGAGAAGTTCACCGGCTACCTGACGGCGATCTTCCTCTTCATCCTGCTTTCGAACCTGATGGGCCTGGTCCCCGGGCTCGAGTCTCCCACCGCCGACGTCGTCGTGCCGCTGGGCCTCGCCATCCTGACCTTCTTCTACTACCACTACTACGGCATCAAGGCCAACGGCTTCGGCTACATCAAGCAGTTCCTTGGACCGGTGTGGTGGCTGGCCCCGCTCATGTTCCTCATCGAAGTCGTTTCGCACGTCGCCCGTGTTCTGTCGCTCACGGTCCGTCTGTACGCGAACATGTTCGCCGGCGACCTGCTGACGCTGGCCTTCTTCTCGCTGGTGCCGATCGGTGTCCCGCTGGTCTTCCTCGGCCTGCACCTTGGCGTGGCCGCCATTCAGGCCTACGTCTTCATGCTGCTGGCAACCATCTACCTGAGCCTGGCTGTTTCGCACGAACACTAAACCAGGACTGCTGTATCGACTTTGACGCCAGCGGCTTCGCTTCCGCCGCTGGTGGAGCAACACCACCATGAGCGTGAGGGGGCCAGCACGGTGAGCCTCAACCACCCACTGATGGCGGAAATCCGGAAGCACGGAGTATCTCCAATGCGTAAGCTTCAGTATCTCTTCATGACGGCCGCCGCTCTTCTGCTGGCGCCCGCTGCGTTTGCTCAGACCGCCGAAGCCGGCAAGTCTGGCCTCTTCTACATCGCCGCTGGTCTGGGCATGGCGCTCGCCGCTGGCCTCTGCGGTCTGGCTCAGGGCAAGGCAACCGCCTCTGCCGCCGAAGCTCTGGCCCGCAATCCCGGCGCACGCCCTGGCATCTTCACCTTTCTGATCCTCGGCCTGGCCTTCATCGAGTCGCTGGCCCTGTTCACCTTCGTTATCATCTTCCTGAAGGTTCAGTAAGCGGCTTCGTTTCGACGAGCTTCTCAAGAAAGCCCTCGCTTCGGCGAGGGCTTTCTGTTTGTTCCTAAAATGGAGCTATGATCTCGCACATCGACCATCTGGTACTGACCGTCGCTTCTTTGGAAAAAACGTGCTCGTTCTACGAACGTGTTTTAAATTTTGAGCGGAAAGACACGCCGGGTAGGCCAACCTCGCTCAGCTTCGGTGCTTGCAAACTAAGTGTCCACGAGGTTAGCCATATGTTTGAGCCAAAAGCACAAGCTCCCACACCAGGTTCTGGCGACTTTTGTCTAATCACGACCGAGCAGATTGAGGATGTCATCAAACACCTTCAGTCAGAGGGTGTGACAGTCGAGCAAGGCCCCGTAAAGAGGAGCGGGGCGCAAGGTGAAATGATGTCTGTCTATTTTCGTGATCCCGACCAAAACCTCGTCGAGGTTAGTCGCTACAGCTAACCCATGGAGGAACATCCCCAAAAAACAAAAACGCCGGCAGCCCTCAAGGCCACCGGCGTTTCGTTCTTGAACAAAAGAGTTACTGGTTCCGTGAAACCTGTACGGTCGCTCCGCGCTGCGCCAGTCCCAGTACCTTGCCTGGCAGAACACCCAGCAGGAAGGTCGCGAGAACCGCAGCGGCAATGGCAACCGCGGCCGCAGGAGAAACACTCACAGCCTCGTCCGTTTCCTCACCCAGCTTGCGGCTGTACAGAGCCACCAGCAGACGCAGGTAATAGAAGCAGGCGATGCCCGAGTTCAACAGGCCAAGCACCGCCAGCCAGATGTGGCCCGCACTCACCGCGCCGTGGAAGACGTAAAACTTGCCGAAGAAGCCGCCGGTGAAGGGAATACCTACCAGCGAGAGCAGGAAGAACGACAGCGCGGCAGCCAGCACCGGATGCTTCTGTGCCAGTCCACGGTAGTCGTCAATCGAACGCAGCGGCTCGTTATAGCCAAGCTGGCTGATCACGGCAAACGCGCCCACATTCATCGCGGCATAGCCCGCGGTGTAGAAGGCGGCAGCGGAGATGCCATCCGACGGCAGCGCCGTGTAGGCCACCAGCAGATAACCGGCATGCGCAATCGACGAATACGCCAGCATCCGCTTTACATCGGTCTGCAGCAGCGCACCCAGGTTGCCGACAAACATCGACAGCACAGCGATCACGCCGATCAGCAGTACCCAGCGGTTATGCAGCAGCTCTGAAGCATAGGTGGTAGCGGTAATGCGTAGCAGAACCGCAAAGACAGCAGCCTTCGGAGCCGTCGACATCAGGCCGACCACCGGAGCAGGAGCGCCCTGGTAGACATCCGGCGTCCACACATGGAACGGAGCCGCCGAGACCTTGAAGCCCAGGCCAACCAGCATCATGCCAAGCGCCAGGAAGCTCATCGTCGGGAACGCTGTGACCTTCAGGCCGGAGGCAATCCCGAGCAGTGAGGTCGTGCCCGTTGCACCAAATGCCAGTGCGATGCCGTACAGGAAGAATGCCGTAGCGAACGACCCCAGGAGGAAGTACTTCAGTGAGGATTCGGAAGCAGTCGCCTGCCCCTTGCGGTAGCCCGCCAGGATGTAGGTCGAGATCGACGAGATCTCAAGCCCGATGAAAACCATCAGCAGCTCGACCGAGCAGGTCATCAGCATCATGCCGACGGAGCCGAACAGCACCAGGGCAAAGTACTCGCCTGAGTGCGAGGTGACGCCCGGTTTGAAGTAGTCCAGCGAAACCAGCAGCGTCAGCAGAACGATGGCCGTGATCAGCAGGTGGAAGAAGACCGAGAAGCTGTCCACCTGGATGGTGCCCGAGAAGGTGACGAGAATCTGGTTAGTCTGAAGCTGCAGCAATGCGGCGCCGCCCGATGCCAGTGTTCCCAGCACCGCCAGCCAGCCAAGAACCTTCTTGGAGGCGGTAGGTGCAAAGAACGGATCGGCCAGCATGATCAGCACACCCGTTACGGTGAGCACAAGCTCAGGGAGGATAGAAAGCAGAGAAGAGGACATTAGCGAGCACCTCCCTCGGTGCCGGTCACCGGTGTTCCCGGGAACGCAAGGTTCTTGGTCGGCTGCGGGTAGCCGTTTGACTCCGTAATCGCTGGCTTGCCGGCAACACTGACGCCGAAGCTGTCAATCGCCTGCATCCAGTACGGTGAGCAAACGCCCATCACCACAAAAAGGATCGCCATCGGCCACAGCGCAACCTGCTCGCGCGCGTCCAGGTCCCATCCTGCAACTTCGTCCGGACGGCGACCGATGCCACCGTAGAAGACGCGCTGGATAGCCCAGAGCATGTAGCCTGCGCCGAAGATAACGCCGGTCGTCGCAATGGTTGTCCACACCGCTGCATGCGCCGTGTAGATGGTCTGCAGCGAACCCGACAGCGTCAGGAACTCACCTACAAATCCATTCAGTCCCGGCAAGCCGATATTCGACAGTGCTGTGATGACAAACAGGGTCACCATCCAGGGCAGCTTCTGCGCTACGCCGCCAAGCTCGCGCATGTCGTACGTTCCATAGCGCTCATACAGCGCGCCCATCAGCATGAACAGGGCACCGCCGCTGACACCGTGGTTGATGATCTGGTAGACGCCACCGTCAATCCCGGCAACCGTAAAGCTGAAGATGCCCAGGACGATGAAGCTCAGGTGGCCCAGCGTCGAGTACGCCGCGAGCCGCTTCAGGTCCTTCTGCACCAGTGCCACCAGGGCGCCGTAAGCAATGCCAATCGCGCCCAGCGCAATCATCAGCGGAGCGATCTCCCGCGACTGCTCGGGGAAGATACCGAAGCTGAAACGCAGAATCGAGTAGAGACCCAGCTTGCCGGCCAGCACCATCACCGCGGCGGTCGGAGCCTCGAAGATCGCATCTGACAGCCAGCCATGCAGCGGGAAGACCGGGACCTTGACCGCGAAGGCAACCAGGAAGGCCAGCGAAGCCAGCCACAGTGCCGCATTGTTGGAAGAAATGCTGTGCGAAGCCGCCATCTGCTGCAGCACCGGAAGATCGAACGTACCGGTCTTCGCATACACCCACAGCATGCCCACCAGCAGAATGGCCGAGGGGATGAAGGCATATAGGAAGTACTTCAGCGCAGCCTTGGCGCGCTTATCCGTGCGCCCGAAGATGGCGATCAGCACCGTCATCGGTACCAGCGACCACTCCCAGAAACCGTAGTACAGGAACAGGTCCAGGGCTACGAAGACGCCGATCATCGCCGTCTGCTGCAGCAGGAACAGCGTATAGAACAGCTTCTCGCGCTTATCGATGGCGCGCCAGCTGATGAGTACACCCAGCGGAGCCAGGAAGCCCGACAGCACGACCAGCCACATCGACAGGCCGTCGACGCCCAGGTGATAGCGGATCGCCGGTGCGGCAATCCATGGTGCGTTCACCTCAAATTGGTAGCCGGTCGCTCCGTACTGGAAGTGCGCCGGCAGATGAAGCGTGAAAAGGAAGGTCACAAGCGTGACCACCAGCGCGCCCCACTTCTGGATCGTGGGATTGGCCGGCAGCAGCGCAAGCAGAATCGCTCCCACTGTGGGGAAGAAGACGATCAGCGAAAGGATGGAGCTGTCCATAGTCATTAGTGCGTGGCTCCGAAGGCTTTGAGACCGAAGGTCATGGCGATCAGCAGTACGGCGGCGCCCAGCGCCAGCCAGCCTGCATACGAACGAATGTTGCCCGACTGGATCTTGCGCGCAAAGTATCCACCGCCCCTGGCCGTAAGACCCAGAGCAGCGCCCGTGCCATCCACAACACCCTTGTCCACAAAGGCAGCGAGGAACAGCCGGGAGAAGGCAAGAATCGGGATCACGATCAGCGCGTTATAAATCTCGTCGATATAGAACTTGTTGGCCACTACGTTGTACAGGCCACGATTCTTCTCCGCTACAGCGCCCAGCGTGCCGGGCTTCTTGTAATAGAAGGTGTATGCCAGGAGGAAGCCGATGACCGCAACACCCACCGAGACAGCCGCCAGGCCAAGTTCAAGTCCGTGGCTCGGTTCCGCGGCGGCCTTGGCAGCCTCGCCGAAGACCGGAGCGAGGAAGTGCTCAATCTCCATGTGGCCGCCCAGCGCCGCAGGAACACCCACCCATCCGCCGATGATCGACAGCAGGGCAAGGATGGCCAGCGGAATCGTCATAATCGCAGGAGACTCATGCACGCCATGCGCATGGCCATGATCGTCATGGTGTGCGTCATGCGCGGGTTCATGAAACTCACCGAAGAAGGTCTTGAACCACAGGCGGAACATGTAGAAGGAGGTCATGCCGGCAGTCAGCAAACCAACTGCCCACAGAATGACGTGGCCCGATGCGAAGGTCTGGAACAGTATCTCGTCCTTCGAGAAAAAGCCGGCCAGCGGCGGGAACCCGGCAATGGCAAAGACACCCATCGTCATTGTCCAGAAGGTGACAGGAATCTTCGATCGCAGACCACCCATCGCACGCATATCCTGCTCGCCGTTCAGAGCATGAATCACCGAACCGGCGGCAAGGAAGAGCAGCGCCTTGAAGAACGCATGCGTCATCAGGTGGAAGACTGCGCCCGTGTAAGCTGCAACGCCGCAGCCCAGGAACATGTAGCCAAGCTGCGAGACCGTCGAGTAAGCCAGCACGCGCTTGATATCGTGCTGCACCATGCCAATGCACGCGGCAAAGATCGCCGTCAGAGCGCCGATCACCGCCACCACACACAGCGCAAACGGCGAGCGGTCAAACAGCACATGCGACCGCGAGACCATGTAGATACCGGCCGTCACCATCGTCGCTGCGTGGATCAGTGCGGAAACCGGCGTCGGACCTTCCATCGCGTCCGGCAGCCAGACATAGAGCGGGATCTGCGCCGACTTACCCGTTGCGCCAACCACCAGCAGCAGGGCAATCGCCGTCAGCAGGCCACCCTGCAGGCTCGGATTCGCCGAGATCTGGGAGAAGACCGAAGCGAAGTCCAGCGTATGGAAGTTCGCAATGATCAGGAACATCGCCAGAAGAAAGCCGAAGTCGCCTACACGGTTGACGATGAACGCCTTCTTGCCCGCGTTCGCTGCCGAGTCCTTCTTGAAGTAGAAGCCGATCAGCAGGTAGCTGGCCAGACCGACACCCTCCCAGCCCACGAACAGCAGCAGGAAGTTGGCCGCCAGCACCAGTACCAGCATGAAGAACATGAACAGGTTCAGGTACGCGAAGAAGCGCCAGTAGCCCTCCTCATGCGCCATGTAACCCGCGGCGTACAGGTGAATCAGGAAGCCGACACCGGTGACGATCAGCAGCATCAGCATCGTCAGGTGATCCACCGTGAAGGCAAAGTTCACCGTAAAGCCGGAGACGGCAATCCATGCCGGGCCGGCGACCGAGACCGATTCAACTCCGCCGAAGATCGTCGAGGCCAGCTTCAGAACCAGGCCAAACGATCCGGCAGTAAACAACAGGGCAATCGCCGCTACGGCGGGACGCGGCAGCTTCCGGCCCAGCAGGCCGTTCATCAGGAAGCCGGCGAAGGGCAGTAGCGGGATCCACCAGAGATAGCTGTATTCCATGGTCTGGTCCGTTAGCCTTTCAGGAGGTTGACCTGGTCGACGTTCAGCGTCTGCCGCGACCGGTAGAGAGCGATGATGATGGCCAGACCCACAGCCGCTTCAGCCGCTGCAACCACCATGACGAAGAAGACAAAGATCTGACCGTTCAGCTTGTTCCACATGTGCGCGAACGCAACGAAGGTCAGGTTGACGGCGTTGAGCATCAACTCAATCGAGATAAAGATCGTGATCACGTTGCGCTTCATCAGGTAGGCGGCAATGCCCACGGTGAAAAGAATCGCTGCAAGCACGAGGTAGTAATTGACCGGCACCATCGCTTAGCGCTCCTTCTTTGCGAGCACCACGGCTCCCAGGATTGCGACCAGGATCAATACCGAGGTCACCTCAAAGGGAAGCAGCAGTTGGGTAAAGAGCAGAGAACTGATCTGCTGGATATTCGAGGTAGCCTCGTCCAGCGTTCCGCCCAGGTGGGTCAGGCCCAGCTTCGAGCCCTCGGTCAGAAAGACAAAGCTCAGCAGGCAGAAGATGGCGGCCGCTCCGGGAATACCGGCAATCGACGCGATCTTTGAACCCTTGGTTCGTTCCTCTTCGCCGGCGTTCAGCAGCATGATGACAAAGACAAACAGCACCATCACCGCGCCGGAGTAAACAATGATCTGCGCCGCGGCCAGAAACTCAGCGCCCAGCGTCCAGTAGAGAACCGCAAGCGACATCATCACAACTACAAGCGAAAGCGCCGAGTTGATGGGATGACGCTGCAGCAGAAGATTCAGCGCGGCTAGTACCGCCAGTCCGCCGAAGATAAGAAAGAGGGCAAGATGCATGATCGTATCCGACTAGCTCCGAAACGCCATTACCAGGGCGGTGAACAGAATGTTGGCCATTGCCACCGGCAGAAGAAACTTCCAGCCAAAGCTCATCAGCTGGTCATAACGGAAGCGCGGTACTGTTGCGCGCACCCAGATGTAGAGGAACAGGAAGCTGAAAACCTTTGCCACGAACCAGAAGACCGGCAGAATCGCCTGCAGCCACACCGGGCCAAAGGCTGGCAGCCAGCCTTCGAACGGGCTCGACGCGCCACCGAAGAACAGCAGCGTCGCAACGCAGGCCACCGTGATCATGTTGGCGTACTCGGCCATGAAGAACATCGCGAACTTCATCGACGAATATTCGGTGTGGTAACCGGCCACCAGCTCCGACTCCGCTTCCGGAAGATCAAACGGAGCGCGGTTGGTCTCGGCATACGCCGCCATCAGGTAGATGAAGAAGCCCACAATCTGCAGACCGCCGAGAATGTTCCACGAGAGGAATCCATTGCCGACCTGCGAGTTCACAATATCGCGCAGGTTCAGTGAGCCGGCACGCAGTACCACGCCCACCAGCGACAGGCCCAGAGCCAGCTCATAGCTGATTACCTGCGATGTCGCACGCAACGAACCCATCAGAGAATACTTGTTGTTCGACGACCAGCCCGACAGCGCAATGCCGTATACACCGATCGACGTGATACCCAGGATCACCAGCAGGCCAATGTTGATATTCGCCACCTGGAAGATGTCGACGCCATGGAAGGCAAACACCTTACCAAAGGGCACCACGGCGATGGACACAAGGGCGCAGCCCAGCGCAATCACAGGCGCGGCGACAAACAGAGGACGCTCCACCGACATCGGCATCAGGTCTTCCTTCAGGAAGAGCTTGATGCCGTCGGCCAGCGGCTGCAGCAGGCCGAACGGACCTACGCGCGACGGCCCCCAGCGGTTCTGGATGCGTCCGATCACCTTGCGTTCCAACAGGACCGTGTAGGCCACCGCGGTCAGCGTGATCACCAGCACCACCACCAGCTTGATGATCGTGATCAGTACGAAAAGTTGAAAATCTGACAAGTGCACTTGGTTTCGTCTCTCTTAGTCAGCGGCCGTGGGTGTGGCTTCCTGGCTGTACTTGCCGTGAAGCTGTGTCAGTTTCTCCGAGTAGCGGCCCAGCGTGCCGGAGGTAAACAGGGTGTCGTTGGCCGGCAGCACCAGGTCACGCCGGTTTCCGGTTCCATCAATCTGTACCAGCGCGTTCGTGCTCACCACTGGTTCCACATGTTGATCGTTGCCGCTCAGCAACTGCAGGCGCAGCAGGTTGCCGTAGCCCGGCACCAGGCGGTGAATCTCGTCCAGGATCGCGAACGGATCAAACGGCGACAGCTTGGGCTCCATGTTGTTCGCCGCGAGCCAGACCGCATGACGGTCCGCTTCACCCGACTGCGCTCCGCGCGTCTGGCCGAAGTCAGCATGCACGCCCTTGCCAAACGGAACCAGCGTCTTCACCTTGTGATCCATCTTGTCGGCAATGCGGACGATGATCTCAAAGTCAGAACGGACACCGGCCTTGTCGGCAGCCTTGCGAACCAGCTGCAGATCGCCGTAGCTGTTGGTCACCGAACCGGACTTCTCGTACAGATTCGCCGCCGGCAGAACCACATCGGCCAGAACAGCCGTCTCCGTCAAATACATGTCCTGCACCACGACGAAGGTGTTCTTCAACGTTGCAGGATCGACGGAGTAGCGGGCCACCGGGTTCGCTCCTACCACATACAGAGCACCCAGATCGCCTGCCGCGGCAGCATCAAACTGCTCCAGCAGATCCAGCCCCTTGGCAGCAGGGAAGTGCGCGCCATACTCGCTGGCAAACTCCTTCGGCTGCATCCACGGCGTGTAGCCCGGCAGCACATCCGGCAGCAGGCCCATATCGGCCGCACCGCGTGAGTTCACATAATCCGACAACAGAGCCACCTTCGCATTTGGCAGGGAGATGGCAAACTTCACCAGCTTCTCCAGGTCCGCTCCGCGCAGCTCATTGCCGATCAGCACCAGCAGGCTTTCTTCGCCCTTCACCGCATCGCGGAAGGCTGCCAGAGCGTTAGCGTCCGGCGCAGCTGCCTGGGCTGCCGCATCGTCGCCGTTCAGATAAGCGGCCAGCGAGCCATAGCCCAGGTCCGTTACCTGCAGGAAGGCCTTTGCCTGGCGGCGCAGTTTGATCGGCGCATGATTTGCTACGTAGATCTTCGCCTTGTTCAGGCGCACATCGCTGCGCAGGTTCCAGGCAGTCAACGGATTCTGGTTCGTCGGATCGCCACCGACCAGCAGCACAGCCTTGGCCGAACTGGTGTCATGCTGCGATGCCGTCTTGCCGGTCGTGCCCTGCAGAGCCAGCGCAAAGGTGGTGTAGTCCGCCGTGCGATGGTGGTCGATGTTCGCCGTACCCAGAACGCTGCGTGCAAACTTCTGCAGCAGGTACGCCTCTTCATTCGTGATGCGGTTCGATCCGATCACACCAATCGAATGGCCACCCTTGCTGTCGCGGACTTCCTTCAGCTTCTGGCCAACAGTCGTCAGCGCCTCTTCCCAGCTCACCGGGGTCAGCGCGCCGTTCTTGCGAACCAGGGGCTGTGTCAGGCGATCGGTGTTGTTGGCAAAGTCGAAGCCGAAGCGGCCCTTGCCGCAAAGGAAGTCGTTGTTGATGCCCGAACGGTCGCGGTTGTCACCGCGCACAATCTCCATGCCGTCGTCCGAACGGCGAACGCCAAGGGTCGTCTTGCAGCCGTCGCCGCAGTGCGTGCACACCGTGCCGACATGGTTCATTTCCCACGGACGAGTCTTGTAACGGTAGCTGTCCGAGGTCAGCGCGCCAACCGGGCAGGCGTCGATGCACATGCCGCACTCTTCGCAGTCCAACTGCTGCAGACCGGTCGAAGACTCGCTGGCCGGAATATTCGGTGCAATCACAGCCGATGATCCGCGGTTCTGGATGCCAAGGGCGAAGACATCCATGCCCTCGCCGCACATACGCACGCAGCGATAGCAGAGGATGCAACGCGGACGATCAAAGTACACCGCAGGGGACCACTTCTGCTCCTCACGATGGTTCTTCGGCTCGGTGTAGAAGCTCTCCGCAGCGCCGTACTTGAAGGTCATGTCCTGCAGTTCGCACTCGCCGCCGGCATCGCACACCGGGCAATCCAGCGGGTGGTTGCCCAGCAGCAGTTGGATGGTCGCCTTGCGCGCCTGTGCAATCTCCGGCGTCTCGGTCTGCACCACCATGCCCTCGGCCACCGGCGTGGTGCAGGCGGTCTGGAGCTTCGGCATCTTCTCAATGCGTACAACGCACATGCGGCAGGCAGCCTGCAGCGAGAGTCCCGGGTAGTAGCAGAACGCCGGAATCTCGATGCCCGCAGCCTTGCAGGCGTCGATCAGCAGCGTTCCCGCAGGCGCGGTAAGCTGTTTGCCGTCGACAATGAAATTTACATCTGCCATCTTCTGATTCCTTTAGTGCGCTGCGCCAATCAGTTCTTCGGTGGTGATAAGAGCCTTCTCCGTACGATGGCCCTCAAGATACTCTTCAAACTCTTCGCGGAACTTCTTGATGAAGCCCAGCGTCGGCATCGCAGCCGCATCGCCCAGCGGGCAGAAGGTGCGGCCCATCATGTTCTCCGCCAGGTACTGAATATTGTTGATGTCCTTCTTGTTGCCGTAGCCGTTGTAGAAGCGCGTCAGCGTCTTCTTCAGCCAGTCGGTTCCTTCACGGCAGGGAATGCACCATCCGCAGCTCTCGTGCTGGTAGAACTTGATCGTCCTGAGCGCGAACTCAACAATCGAAACCGTTTCATCCAGCACAACGATTCCGCCCGAGCCAAGCATCGTTCCGGCCTTGCCCATCTGGTCGAAGTCCAGGCCCACATCCAGCTCATCGGCCTTCAGCACCGGGCAGGAAGATCCGCCGGGAACCACAGCCTTCAGCTTGCGTCCGCCTTTAACTCCACCGGCGACTTCATAGATGGCCTTCTTCAGGTTGTAACCCATCGGAAGCTCATACACGCCGGGGCGCTCCACGTGTCCGCTGATCCCGAACAGGCGAGTCCCGCCGTTGCGTTCACTGCCAACCTTGGCATACTCCGCTCCACCCATCAGAAGGATGTGCGGTGCCGAAGCGATGGTCTCAGCATTGTTGATCACTGTCGGTCCGCCATACAGACCCACAACCGCAGGGAACGGAGGCTTGATGCGCGGCACGCCACGCTTGCCTTCAAGCGACTCCATCAGCGCGGACTCTTCGCCCACCTCGTACGCACCGGCTCCGGTCTGCGTCACGATGTCGAAGTCCACCCCCTCTTTGCCGAAGATGTTCTTCCCCAGGAAACCCTTGGCATACGCATCCGCAACAGCCTTTTCGACCACCTTCAGCAGGTAGCGATACTCACCGCGCAGGTAGATGAAGCCCATCTTCGCGCCAATCGCCAGACCGGCGATCATCGTGCCTTCAATCACCGCATGCGGATCATGCAGGAAGATCACGTGATCCTTGCAGGTACCGGGCTCAGACTCATCGCCATTCACCAGGACATACTTCGGCTTCTCGCTCACCTTCGGCACGAAGCTCCACTTCATGCCGGTAGGGAAGCCAGCGCCGCCGCGTCCGCGAAGGCCCGAGGCCTTCATTTCGTTGATTACCCACTCGGGGCCGCTCTCGATGGCCTTCTGCACGGCCTTATAGCCGTCCAGCTCCAGGTATTTCTCAATGTCGGCAGCGCCCGCGCCAAAGCGGCGGGAGATGATCTTGACCTCATCCGGATGCGAAACCAGGGTAGGCATTACTTCACGTCCTTTCCGCGTCCGGCGGCATAATCCGCCAGGATTTCGTCCACCTTCACGGTCGTCAGGTTCTCGTGGAAGTCGTAATTCACCTGCATCGCAGGTGCCCAGCAGCAGGCGCCAATGCACTCAACCTCTTCGAGGGAGAACAGCTTGTCTGCCGTCACTTCCTTGTGGCCAATACCAAGCTTCGCCTTGCAGTGGTCCAGAATCTCGTAGCCCCCGCGCAGCATGCAGCTGATGTTGGTACACACCTGCACGTTGTACTTGCCCGCCGGCTTGGTGCGCAGCATGGAGTAGTAGCTCAGCACGCCGCGTACATCCAGGTCGAACAAGTCCAGCCGCGCGGCAATCTCATGCACCACGGCGTCAGAGACATAGCCGACCTCGTCCTGTGCATACAGCAGCATGGGAATCAGCGCCGAGCGCTTCACAGGGTACAGCGTCACCAGCTTGTCAAAGCGGGCAGCCGTTTCAGGCGAAAAGATCGAGTTGGCAATCGCACTCATTGGGAAACCAGAACTCCAGCAGAACCATTTGCGGCGGAACGTATCTCATTGGTTCCGCTTTTCGTCAGGGCACGGCTTCAGCCGTGCCATAAAGCCCTACCCACAGGCGGCTTCAGCCGCTGAGGTACAAAACTCTTCGCGAAACCCTAGGATACCGCGAACATCTCACGCGCCAGACGCTCCGCCGCGTGATCCATCTCTTCCGTTACATCCGCGTATTGCACCGTGCCATCTTCCTGCAGGGCAAAGTGCAACGCGCCACAATCATCCCGCTGCATATCGCTGGCGGTAAACCGAAGCCAGCGGTCATTCACGCGGATCGTAATCACCTCCGGGCCAACCTCCACCACGGCATGGTGCTTACTGTTCAACCCGTGAGCAGCGCAATACGTACGCAACATCGAAGCCCACGAGGTCCAAAGTTCGGTATGGAGCCGCTCATCCACTATGTGTTTCTAAAGAGATATTGCAGTCTTCTTCTGATAAATCAGAGTTATAGAGGTGGTCGATAAGGACATCCTGAACATCGCTCAGATTCTTGCAGTTAGCCAGGCAGCCAACTCCTGTGAAAACGAAGCTATTGTAATCATTAAATTTTGGAGTGAAGCCGCCCAGGATCACACTTGCATAGAAGGCATGATGCTTGGTTGTTTTAAGAGTGACCCAACCGACAGGATCATTCATTTTCAACTCAATTGCTGCCGTCCCATTTGTAAACCGAACCGTTCGAATTCCATCTTCTTTGACGTCAACGCCATACTGCCCACCTAGCTCCGGTGTTTGCCCTGTGTATGACTCAAGGTGCCCACTGAATCGCTTAGTGTGGTTTAGCAGCAAATCGTAGAGCTTGTTGAACCAATCTCTGGCTTCATGGAAGCGTTGATTCTGAAAGTAGAAGAAAGAATCGTCAATATTCATCGGTCAATCTCCCCCAGCACAATATCGATCGACCCAATCACCGCCACCACATCGGCCAGCAGACGTCCCTTGCACATCGTCTCCAGCGCCTGCAGCGTTGCAAACGACGGGTTCCGCATATGCACACGGAAGGGCTTTGCCGTTCCGTCCGACACCACAAAGTAGCCCATCTCGCCACGCGGCGACTCAACGCCCTGGTAGACCTGGCCCGCAGGAACGGCAAAGCCCTCGGTCACGATTTTGAAGTGATGGATCAGGCTCTCCATCTGCGTCTTCATCTGCTCGCGGTCAGGCAATACGATCTTCGGAGCGTCGGCGGTGATGCGTCCCTCAGGCAAACCTTCCAGCGCCTGCTGGCAGATCTTCACCGACTCGTACATCTCCTTCATGCGGACTTCATACCGAGCCCACACATCGCCCACCGTCGACACCGGTACCTCGAACTTGAACTTCTCGTAGCCCGAGTAGGGCATGTCGCGGCGCAGATCCCAATCCACACCCGAAGCACGCAGCGGCGGCCCGGTCACACCCAGCGCAATCGCGTCCTCCGGAGACAGGTAACCGACGCCCTTCAGGCGTCCCATCCAGATCGGGTTTCCGGTCAGCAGATTCTCATACTGCGCAATCCGGTCCGGCATGATCTTCAGGAAGTTCCGCACCCGCTCATAAAAGTCGATCGGCGGCTCCATGCTCAACCCGCCAATGCGGAAGTAGCTGGTCATCATGCGTTGACCGGCCACCATCTCAAAGATGCGGAGAATCTCTTCGCGCTCGCGGAAGCAGTACAGGAACACAGTCAGCGCGCCGATATCCATGGCGTGCGTTCCCAGCCACACCAGGTGGCTGTTCAAACGGGTCAGCTCATTCAACAGAACGCGCAGATACTGCGCACGCTCCGGAATCTCAAGCTGCAGCAGCTTCTCCACCGCCAGGCAGTAGGTCAGGTTGTTCGTCATCGGACACAGGTAGTCGATACGGTCCGTCAGCGGAACCACCTGCTGATAGAACTTCGCCTCGCAGGTCTTCTCGATACCCGTGTGCAGGTAGCCAATGTCAGGAGCGCAGGCGACCACCGACTCGCCATCAATCTCCAGCACCACGCGCAACACGCCATGCGTCGACGGATGCTGCGGTCCCATGTTCAGCACCATCGTCTGGTCCTGCGCCGGGTCCACATTGCCGTGCAGCTTGCTGTCGGCAATGATGTCTTCCACGCCCGGGTTGATCAGGTCTTCTACTGAGGTCGACATTAGCGATAACCCTCCACCGGGTAGTCCTTGCGAAGAGGATGCCCCTCCCAGTTATCGGGCATCATGATGCGGCGCATGTTCGGATGTCCGCCAAAGTGCACGCCGAACAGGTCAAAGACCTCGCGCTCATAAAAGTTCGCCGAAGGCCACACGTCCGTAATCGAATCCAGTGCCAGGTCTTCCGACCCCAGCGGAGCCACCAGGCGGACACGCTCCTTCAGCCCGTGCGACAGAATGTGATACGTCACATGCAGCCGCGGCTCGCTCGGATACCAGTCCACGCAGGTCACATCTTCCAGAAAGTTGTATCCGGCAGCCTGTACCGCTTTGGCCGCCTCCACAATCTGTTCCTTCGGAACGGTGATGGTCAGCTCATTCAGAGCGAACGTCGCATCGCTCAGCAGGGAAGCAAGCGCTATCACAGCCGGATTCGCCGCCATCTGCTCCAGAACTTCCGCCTTGCCCAGGGTAATCGCAGCCACTAGAGGTCTCCCTTATCGTTGGCCCAGTCCAGGATGCCCTTCTTCCATACATAGAAGAGACCCACGGCCACAAAGCCGATGTAGACCAGCATCTCGTTGAATCCAAAGAAGCGCGATCCGGTCAGTGACGGCAGCTGCTTATAGATCACTGCCCATGGCAACATAAATACGGCTTCCACGTCGAACAGGATGAACAGCATCGCGACCATGTAAAAGCGCACGGAAAAACGCCCGCGGGCGTCGCCCACCGGCTCCATGCCGCACTCATAGGTCGAGAGCTTCACCTTGGTCCGGCGATGCTTGCCAAGGATGTAGCTGGCCAGAACCATTCCGCCCGCAAGTCCAAGGGCAACAATGATTT
The DNA here is from genome assembly GCF_025685395.1 of Terriglobus tenax. Lineage (NCBI taxonomy): Bacteria > Pseudomonadati > Acidobacteriota > Terriglobia > Terriglobales > Acidobacteriaceae > Terriglobus > Terriglobus tenax. The sequence goes on from NZ_JAGSYA010000004.1 coordinate 91,670, forward strand.
GCAGCGCAAGCGGAAGATAGTTCCAGATATACGGAATCGGCATCGTTCGTTGTCGGCTTTCACCTTGAGGTTAAGTTCGCGGTGTAACGGTGTCAAGGAAGGTGACCGATTACAGGACCTTTTGCTAACCTATCTTTCTATCAATAATTTAGGACTTATTTGGTCGGCATTCATATCGGGGCCGACTGAAAGTGGCTGTCCTGCCGCTGCCTTTGTTTTTCTTGTTGTCATCCCGACCGGATCTCTAAGCTGTGTGTGCCGTCGCTTATCGCAACAGCCCCGCGTACCAGTGGATTAACATCGGACCGGCCATCGCCGCCAGCATTCCGCCCACTGCCAGGAAGCTTCCGTACGGCAGCTCGGTCAGCCGGTCAGCCTTCCCCCGCGCCATCTGGAAGATGGCATAGACCGTTGCTGCAATCGTCCCCACAAATAGAGCCAGCACCGCCGGCCACCAGCCCAGGAAGGCGGCAATCATCCCCAGCAGCTTCACATCTCCCATGCCCATGCCATCGCGCTTACGCAGGGCCTTGTAGCTCCAGTGGAAGACCAGTAGAAGCAGCATCGCACCGAAGATGGCTGCAACCCGGCTCAGCACCACCGCCTCCGGCCCGGTAATAAACAGATCTCCGGTGCTTCGCCCCGCACCGGCAGAATTCAGATTGACCTTGCGGTGCAGGTGGATCTCACCCTCGCCCGGCGCCAGGTACATGGCATGCACGCAGATCAGCACGAACCCCAGCACCATGCCGCCAATTGTGAAGCTGTCCGGCAGGGTGTGCGTCTGCCAGTCCATCACCATCAGGCCAATCAGCAGGTAACCCACCATCAGTACAGCCAGGTCCTGCAGCACCAGGCTGGTCTGCATCTGGTAGGGGTTGCAGAAGTCGCAGGTAAAGTTCCAGTCACGCCACAGGATCGAAGCCGATCGCAGAAACCACAGGGCCGTCGCCAGCTCCACCGCTGGATAGCGCCATGAAATCGCCGCCTTGCAGTCCCGGCAGCGTGCACGCAAAAGCATCCAGCTCAGCAGGGGAATATTGTCATACCAACGCACGGTCTTGCCGCAGCTCAGGCACCTGGAACGCCCGCCAATCACGGACTCCCCCTTAGGCAGTCGTGCAATGCAGACATTCAAAAAGCTGCCCATCAGCAGCCCAATCACAAACGAACAGACCAGAATCAGCGTCGAGAGTTCCACCCTCGCAGTATAGGCCGCACAGGCATCTGTCCTCCTATGCCGGCAACCGTTGCAGTGTCCGAAGATACACTCAATCTATGCGTCTTCTGCTGAACCTGGTCCGGATCCTCCTGCTCACCTGCGGCTCCATCACGACACTGGCGGGAGTAGGCCTCGGCATTTATCAGGGCTGGTTCCTGCTTCACGCAGAGACGACAAGCGGTGTCATCCTGTCCGTCCGGAATGGACATCCGCGCATTCTCTTCGCCACCAAGCAGAGCCGCCAGTTCGAGGTCACCTCGGCCAAGCCTGTCCCCGGCGTTCACCAGGGACAGGCCGTGCAGATTGCTTACCGGGTCGACAACCCCACAGACGCACATATCACCTCCGGAACTCCAGGCTGGGTGTACGCCTTTATCCTGGCCGGCAGCGGAGTGGTCATCACCTATCTGGGCCTGATGGCGGAACACGCCTACCGGAAACGGACAGACTGAGCGGAAATAACAGGATCGCGCCATCCAGGCATGCCGGGCTTCCTCTCAAAAGAGAGCCGGAGCGCGTAGCGCAGAGTGGAGAGACCTGTATTTGGGCTTAGTTTCCTGTATGTCTACGCCTGCTTTTTGCCTAGAACTCCACATGCGCCCGCACGCTCGGCACAATCACCGGTCCGCGGTCCTGATTGTACCCAGGATGCGCAATGTAACTCGCACCCAGAGACATCGTCAGGCCGCGTGCTGCATGAGCGTTGTAATAGGCTTCCACGATGTCTTCCCGCGCGTAGTTCAAGCGGCCGTCGCCCAGCAGAAATCCCTGTCCGCCGAACTTCAAGTAGTTCTGATGGTCTCGCTTGATTCCATTGGAAACAAAGGCGATGCCCGCCTTATCTTCTTTGCGCGACCAGGCTGAACCTTGCAGATCCGCACCGACGGCGATGGTTGAATCCACTTCGGTATAGGCCCAGCTCTCGTGCTGCCCCTCATTCCATCCCCAGCGGGCAAACGCGCGCAGATTCTCCGTCATCTCCTGCTCAGTGTTGAAACCGAAGCCGTACTTCACCGAGCTCTGCCGGTGGTGAGCGTCGATATCCGGCTTCTCATCTTGCCCGGAAAGATAAGCATTGACCGCCTCGCGGTAGACGCCCATGTCCGCATGGTTCACAAAGCTCAACACGCGGATCATGCCTTTGCGCTCCTTCGGCAGCCACTGCGACGCCAGCCCGCGATGCAGCTCAAACTCTGCATTCTGACCATTCGCCCGCCGCAACGCCCAGTCCAGGTCAATCCCATTGGCCACCGTCGGCATCAGCGCCGTCGCATAGCGTGCACCCCAGGCAGGGGACTGGTACTCGGCGGTAAAGGCATAGGTATATCCCCGCGTATCGGCCGCGTAGTCCCAGGCTCCGTTGTTGTCTACCGTCCAGTTGGTGAACTGGAAGTGCGAGTCAGAGCCGACCGCGTTCTGGTCAAAGAAGTCCGGCAGGCTCATTTTGCCCAGGCGAAGGTCAAGCCGCTTTGCAGGCTGCTCGGTCGCCAGGGAAAAGGGCGTCCGGTCACCATGAACCATCTGCTCCGTAAAGCCGATCGTCTGGTGGATCTGTACCCGCGCGATATATGGCTTGCTGCCAAGGTTCGGATTGCGCACGACATCGAGATTGGTGAACCCCGCCAGTCCCAGCGCCTGCGAGATCCCGCGGCCACCGGCTGACTCAAAGTCCAGCAGGAACTCCGTGTTGTAGCGCGTGTGGGTATGCAGTTGTGCCCCGAGAAACAGGGTGCCGACCAGCGACGTCTTGTACTCGCCGCGCGATACCAAGCTGTTCACGCCTTCATACGGGGAATGAAACGGCCCGTGTGCCTGGAAAATGATGTTTGCCTGTCCCGAGGCGTAGAACGGCGAGCGATCACTGTGCGGGAACAGCGTTACCGGCGCGGAAGTGTCCGGCTGTTGCGCACAGAGGGGTGCGCACACAAGCAGGAAGAGAAGTGCCTTGTGCATGAGAATTCGTGTCCTTTTCGTGTCTTTCGGAGCCTTGTTCACGCGGCTCGTTGGTACGTGGGAACGGCGCATCCTCGCGCAAAATCAGGAAGGATGCGCCAACGCAAGTCGTCTTCGTCGGTCGAGCCTGACTGGCTCACCGTCATCGCTGTCCACATGCCGCCCAGCGGGCAGCGCTCATCGCCGGTTTCCACCCAGTGCTGGATCAGTACCGGCTGCATCCGCAGAACCGTCTTCTTACTGACGATCCGCTTGTAGTTCTTTGTCATTGCAGCATCCTCCTTTCCTGAAATTGTGATCCTCTTTCAGACCTCGGGTAGAATACCCCGGTAGGGTATAAAGGGAAAGTTAAATGTCGACCTCAGAACGGGAAAAAATCAAGTTGTTGAACCGTGTCCGCCGACTGCGCGGCCAACTCGACGCCGTCGAGCGGTCTCTCACGAGTGCCGACGACTGTGCCGACCTGCTGATGCTGCTTGCTGCCGTCCGCGGCGGTGTGAACGGCCTGATGGGAGAGGTGATGGAAGATCACATCCGCCACCACCTGGCCGCTGGCGAGCAAAAGGAAAGGCCGATCTCCCCGGAGCTTGCCGAGGACCTGATCGACCTTGTCCGTGCTTATTTGAAATAACTAGGCCTTGCTCTTTGCGCCGACGACCACCAGGGCAATGCCTCCTACCAGCGCAATACCACTCAGCACCGGCGGAATAGGGACACTTTTCTTTTCCTCGTGGCCAATTTGAACTGGCCCCAGGTCCACATCTTTTTCGTGTTTTGTAAAGCTGAAACCGCCCATGGCAAAACCGACAATTCCAAGCAGAATCAACAAAATACCGACCATCGTAGATACTTTCATCGTCTCTCCCTTCATCTACTCAAAGGGCTCGGATGCCGATTTTCATGGGATCAGATGTATGCGTTTGACTCTTTGCGGAGGTGGCGTTACGTTATCCGTACAAGGGAAAGGAGGATGATCCAGCCTATGAAATGTGACTCAAACAGTTGCATCAACACAGTACTTGAGGTGACTGAGGCTTAAGGCGGCCCGCCTTAGACCTGGCAAGACGCTCTACTCCTGCCGAGGCACTCAATCTGAGCGATTGGATCGCTCAGATTTATGTGGGTCCGCCTCAGGTCAATCTCAACAGCTCACCGCCACATGGCCTGCCTAGCGCAGGCCATGTGCATTTAACCCCGTGATTCGGGGTGCGAAACGGTGTCCGAAACGCACTTTAAGGGCATAAAGAGGGTCTAAAATAGCCCTCATGGAACCCCTCGTAATCGCCGGAAAAGCCTTTCAGTCGCGTCTTATTGTTGGAACCGGGAAGTACAAGGACGGCCCCGAGACCCAGCGCGCCATTGAAGCCTCCGGCGCCGAGATGGTCACCGTGGCCGTTCGTCGTGTGAATCTGGATCGCTCCAAGGAGTCGCTGCTCGACTACATCGACCCTCAGCGCTACTTCCTGCTGCCTAACACTGCTGGCTGTTACACCGGGGAAGAGGCCATCCGCGCCGCCCGTCTGGGCCGCGAAGTGGGCCTGTCGGACTGGGTCAAGATCGAGGTTATCGGCGACCAGCGCACCCTCTATCCCGACGTTGCAGGAACGCTATTGGCGACCGAGGTTCTGGTAAAGGAAGGGTTTACGGTTCTTCCGTATACCACTGATGATATTGTGTTTGCAAAAAGGCTTATCGATGCAGGTGCGGCTGCGGTGATGCCGCTCGCGGCTCCCATCGGCTCCGGTCTGGGTATTGCGAACACCTATAACCTGCGGATGCTGCGGGAGTTGATTACGGAGGTTCCTCTGATTGTCGACGCCGGTCTGGGCACGGCTTCCGACGCTGCCCTCGCCATGGAGATGGGTTTTGATGCCGTCCTTCTGAACACCGCCATTGCCGGCGCCACGGATCCCATCCTGATGGCCGAGGCCATGCAGCACGGTGTTCTGGCCGGGCGTCAGGCGTATCTGGCCGGCCGCATGCCACGCAAGCTCTATGCCACCGCCAGCTCCCCGCTGGAAGGGATCTCGAAGTAATGGAGGAGTTCCTCGAAAGCGTCGCGGAGATTTTTGTTCAGATCATCGTGGACCTGTTGGGGGAGTGCTTCTCGGCACTATGCCGCTATACGGTCCGCGGGTAGACTTCCAGCATGCGGGTTTTTGGCATTGATTGCGGCACGGAGTTCACCGGCTGGGGAGTGGTGGAGGTGGATGAGACCGCCCGCACCCCGCGACTGGTTCCTGTTGCCGCCGGAGCCATCAAGCTGAGTAAGAAAGACCGCACGCCGGTTCGCCTGCACCAGGTCTACAACGAGCTGACCGGGTTGATTGCTGCGTATACGCCGGATGTGGTGGCGATTGAGGATGTCTTCTTTGCGGCGAACGCAAAGTCGGCGCTGAAGCTGGGACAGGTGCGCGGCGTGGCTCTGCTGGCTGCCGCTGCGTGCAGTCTGCAGGTGGCTGAGTATGCTCCCCTGAAGATCAAAAGCTCGGTCGTAGGGTACGGTCTGGCCAAGAAGGAGCAAGTGCAGTTCATGGTGGCGCGCCTGCTGGAGATCGAAAACGTGTTTGAGACGGCCGATGCCGCCGACGCCCTGGCCATTGCCATTACCCACATCCACACCATGCAGACCGAGTCAGCCATCTCGCTGGCGGGAGCACGATGACGCACGTTACGACCCTTCTTTTGTTTGCTCTTGGCTTTCAGACGGCTCCCGCACCGTTGGCCGATCCTGTTCCGCCGACGGTAAGTTTTATCTTTGACCGTCCGCAGGTAAAGACGTCGCACTACGAGATCATCCTGGGCGAGGACGGCAAGGGGATTTACCGCGCCGTGACAAAGGACGGGGTCCACTCCGAGCGCGCCATTACTGTCAGCCCGGCAAACCTGGAGCTTGTCTGGGCCGAGGAGAAGGCATCGGACGGCTTCCGCAAGGTGACCTGCGAAACGCATCTGAAGAACATGGCGCAGACGGGGAAGAAGACGCTGCGCTGGACGGGCGCGTCGGACACGGGAAACTGCACCTACAACTATTCCGACGACAAGGATATCCAGAAGCTGACATCGATCTTCCAGGGCATTGCAATGACTATGGAGACCGGGCAGCGTCTGGCCTACCTGCATCGCTTTGACCGCCTAGGCCTGGATGCCGAGATCACTTCGCTTGGAAGCTCCGTAAAGTCCGGATGGGCGATTGAGCTGCAGAATATCGAGCCGGAGCTGCGCAAAATCATTGCCGATGTTTCGCTGATGGATCGTGTGCGTTCCAAGGCCGAGACGCTGCTCACCAACGCGAAGTAATACAACGAAGACAAATGGCTAAGGGGTAATTACCCCCGTCTGTTTCTTCTCGCGTTTGCTTTCGTACATGCGGTTATCGGCTTCGTCGATCAGGGATTTCAGATTCATCCCCTTGTCTGCTGAGGATTCCGCGATTCCAAAGCTGAAGGAGAGCGGGTATCCGGAAGGATTGCCGGACGCAAGCTTGCGCGCTGCCTCCTGCAGACGTACAACGGCCTGCCCCATGTTCGGTTTGCTGGTTCGCGAGGCGACAACAAATTCATCTCCTCCGACACGGCCCAGAATGTCGGATTCTCGGAAGGTCTGTTTCAGGATCATCGCGATGCGCTTCAGATGTTCGGAACCAAGTTCGTGTCCGCGGGTGTCGTTGATATGTTTCAGGTTGTCGACATCGAGAAAAAGAATGGAAAACGGGTCGTTGCCGCGCAGGGTCTGCGCCATGGCCTGATGCGCCAACAGGTTGAATCCGCGCCGGTTATACAGACCCGTCAGTTCATCGCGAAACGACATCTCTTGCAGCGCAGCCTCCAGATCGCGGTTGCGGCGGGCGAGAAGCAGGACGAGGGTCAAAGCGAGTACTGCGGTCATTGCCGGTGCAACCGCGATGGCGTAGTTCAGGCTGATAAGCCGCGAGCGGATCATGGCCTCGCGCAGCGTAGCGATAAGGAAGGGCAGCAGAATGGCCGCGGGTGCGGCGCGACGCGCAGTTTTACCGCCGATGCCGGAGTCGACCAGGATGCTGAACAGCCCTTTCCGGGTTCTTCGCAAAACGATCAGGGCAATCAAAAGAGCCAAACAAATGTAGGTCTGCGGTGCAACCTGGTTAAGAAGAGCCCAGCCAGGCGAGCCTTCCGAAGCGAAGAAGAGAGAACCGGTAAAGCTGAAGATGTAGAAACACAGCAACAGGACCGCAATGTCGGTAATACGCCCAGGAATCAAGTGCTCCAGATCGAGGAGCATGAGGGCAAGCGAGAGGAAAACAAAACCAATCGCGGCCTGGATGGACATTCTGCCGGGTACTTCATTCGCCGCGTCCGGTGCAATCAAGGTGTCGAGTCGCCATGCCGGAATGCCCAGGTACTCCAGGAATGTCAGCAATGCCAGAAGCAGCACCAGCGCCGCGAGGCAGCGGCCAGCGATGCGGAAGTGGGGCTTCCGGGAACTGGTCAGATGAAAACTTCCCAGGCTGAGTAGAAGAAATGCGGCGGTATTCGCCTTCATGTGGATCCACTCAACCGGTACGGCGTTGCCAAGCGAGGGGATGACCCATGCCGCGAGTACTCCAATGCAAATGACAGTAATGATAACTGTTGCAAAGGGTGTGAACCGAGCCAGGCGAAGCTGGATTCGGCGATCGGATTGACTGGATGGAACCACGGGCTGCATCGAGAAAGCACTTTTCCTGCATGGGACGGAAACGCGGACATACGCCCACGGCTCGTTCCAGGCGGAGAGAGATCAAAACTGCGTTGCTTAGGATTGCATCCTTTATAGCAAGAATGCGGGGCCGAAGGAACGGAACTTTCTGTGTCGCGTGCGTTAATACAAGTGTGAGAGTTGAGGGCCCTATGCGCAAACTTGAGTGGTTGAGTGGAATCGTAACGGCGCTGGTATTCGCCGTAGGCGGAACCGGATTGCTGGCGCAGGATCAGCCGGCATCCGGCATGCGCGCCGCGCGGTTGAGCTTTGTCCAGGGCAGAGTACAGGTGCTGAACGCTGACAATACCCAACTGGATGACGCCCAGGCGAACCTGCCGCTGATCGAGGGCCAACGCATTGCCACCGGTGAGGATGGACAGGCCGAAGTAGAGTTCGAAGACGGCAGCGTGGCCCGCATCACGCCGCAGAGTTCGATCACCCTGACGCGGATGAACTCTGACCAGGGCCGCTTTCTGACCCAGATCTCTCTTGACCAGGGAATGGCATATTTTGAGCTGCGCGTGGCCGGGGATAACGGGTACTACGTGATGGCGGCCGGCTCGGGGATCACTCCGGTCGAGAACGCCTCGTTTCGCGTGAGCCTGGACCAGCCGCCGCTGGAGGTAGCGGTCTTGCAGGGGAACGTTCACCTGGAGCGCGAAGGCGGCTACAGCACGAATGTCCGCACGGGGGAACAGTTTGAGGGCGACAGCGGGGATGCCTCGCGGTACTTCCTGTCAAAGTCAACGCGGCAGGACAGCTGGGATAACTGGAACGAGGAACGCGAGCAGGCCGCCGCAAGCGAAGCGGCGCAGCGTACACAGGCCCGCGATGACTATGCGCAGGACAGCGGATATGGCTGGAGCGACCTGGATGCCAACGGTAACTGGTACGACCTGCCCGGTCAGGGCCGTGTGTGGCAGCCGCCGGTCGCCGTGGACGCAAGCTGGGATCCGTACGGATACGGCAACTGGGTCTGGTATCCCGGATCAGGATACGTCTGGGTCTCCGGCTACAACTGGGGATGGACGCCTTTTTACTGCGGCAGCTGGTCCTACTGGGACAACTTTGGCTGGGGCTGGAGACCTGCGGGCGGATGCAGCCGCTGGGGATGGGGCTACGGGCCGACCATGACATGGCGTGTAAACGTCGTAAACCCGCCACGGGTGTGGCGTCCCGTTCAGCGGCCGATTCCGGGACCGGGAGGTCCGGGAGGGGTTCATCCGGTTATTCCTGTCCGCCGTGGACCGGCTCCGGTGCGACCGATCGGTCGCCCGCAGCCACGTCCGGTGATGTTTGCCGGGAAGGAGATCCAGCCGCTGCGACCGGTCGGAGGAGCGTACACGCCTCGTGGCGGGTCAGCCGTAGGATCGTCCCTGCAGAAGGATTTCCCCCTGCGGAACCGCCAGCCGGTCATGGGAACGGTGCGGGCTCCGCAGGATGGCAACAGCCGGCCGATGCGTCCGGTGGGAGGCAATCAGGGGGCCGGACGTCCATCCAACAATGAGGGGAATAACGGGGTCACGCCGACGCCGCTTCCTATGCCGTCGCCGGGACAGACCACGGTGACTCCCGGCGGATGGCGCGCCGTCAGTCCGGCGCGGAACGATCAGCAGCCGGCTCCTGCGCAACCGGTGAACAAGCCGGCACAGCCGGGGAACAGCAATCCTCAGCGGCCATCCCAGGGGCAGCAGCCGCAGCCGGGGCATAACAATCCACCTCCGGCTCAGCAGCAGCCACGTCCGCAACCACAACCGCGGCCTTCTGCTCCTGCACAGTGGAAGCCGGTTCAGCCTTCGCCACAGCCGCGACAGAGCGCCCCACCACCCGCGCCAGCACCACGTCCTTCGCCGCCGCCGATGGCCCGGCCAGCGCCTCAGCCGAAGCAGTAGTTACCGCAGAGCGCGGAAGAGCAACGCCATCTGTTCGAGGGTTAGCGCTTCCGCGCGTGCCTGTGGGGAAATCTCCGCAGGCCAGACGGCGGCGAGCAATGTGCTTTCATAGCCCGCGCTACGCAGGTTATTGGAGAGCGTTTTGCGCTTCTGAGCGAAGCTTTGCTTCAGAAAACGGTCAAAGGCGACCGGATCGTCGATTCCAAGCCCTACAAAGCGCGGCGCGAAGTGAAAGCGGAGGACAGTGGAGTGGACCTCGGGCGGCGGCGAGAAGGCTGCCGGTGGCAGGGTAAACAGGTTCTCGACGCGGCAATAGAGCTGCGATGTCGCCGAGAGCAGCCCGTACTCGCGATGGCCCGGAGTGGCCGCAATGCGTTCGGCGACCTCGCGCTGCATCATGACCACGGCGCGATTCAGGTGGCCGGCAGCAGCGAACAGATGCAGAAGGATATCCGAGGTGATGTAGTACGGCAGGTTGCCGATGACGTCGGCGGTTTCTCCCGGGGGAATCAGCGAGGCGAGGTCGGTCTCGAGGATGTCCTGGTGGACGACGCGGAAGTTCTCGCGGCCGGCATAGCGTGCAGCCAGTGCCGGGGCAAGTTCGTTATCCAACTCAATGGCGATGAGGTTACCGGCGCGGCCGGCGAGAATGTCGGTAATGGCGCCCTTGCCGGGGCCGATCTCGAGTACGGTGCGTTGGCTGATCTCACCGAGTGCGTCGGCGATGCGATGACGTGCGTTGTCATCGACAAGGAAGTTCTGGCCCAGCTTGGGTTTGTGTTTCGGCATGATTTCGTTATCGAGCGTCCGCTTGCATTGTGTCTGCATCTGACATAAACAGAAGTGGCTGCGAGATATAGACTAGCTGCTTCAGGAGAGAAGAACGAACGATGCATATTGTCTTTGCGGCCTCAGAGTGCACACCATGGGCGAAAACAGGTGGGCTTGCGGATGTTGTGGGTGCTCTGCCGCATGCGCTGGCGAAGCTTGGGCATAAGGTTGAGGTCTTTCTGCCGTACTACCGCCAGGTGGCCAAGCAGGTGCCAGGAGCGCCGGTGGTGCTGCAGAGCGTGACCATTCCGTTTGAGTACTACAACCGTTTTGTTCGTATTCTGGACGGCGGCAAGACCGAGGGCGTGCAGTACTACTTCATCGATAGCCCCGAAATGTTTGATCGCGAAAGCTTCTACGCCACGCCGAGCGGGGATTACGCGGACAATGCCGAGCGTTTCGGGTTGTTCAGCCGCGCCGTAATTGAAGCCACCAAGGTGCTGGGCGTACCGGATATCTTCCATGTGCATGACTGGCAGGCAGCGATGATCAGCGTGTACCTGCGCTCGACGTATTACTTCGATCCGGTCTTCCGCAAGGTGCCGACGGTGCTGTCCATTCACAATGCTGGTTACCAGGGCTGGTTCCCGCCGCAGACCATGCAGAAGCTGCTGCTGCCGTGGGACATGTTCACGCTGGACAAGCTGGAACAATTTGATAACGTCAACTTCCTGAAGGGAGGCATTGTGTATGCCGACGCCATTACGACGGTGAGCCGCACCTACGCCGAAGAGATCAAGACGGCGGAGTTTGGCAGCGGCCTGGAAGATACGCTGCAGAAGCGTTCGGCAGACCTGACAGGCATTCTGAACGGGGTGGATTACGAGGAGTGGGACCCGTCTAACGATCCGCTGATTGCAGCACACTACTCGCCTGAGGACCTGAGCGGCAAGAAAGAGTGCCGCCGCGACCTGCTGCACGCCTTCGGCTTCCATGGCGTAAGCGAGGACACCGCAGTGATCGGTATTGTGTCGCGTTTTGCCACGCAGAAGGGGTTTGACTTTATTGCGCAGGTGGCCGATGAGCTGGTGAAGGAGAACGTCGCCATTGTTGCTCTCGGTACCGGTGAGGCATATTACGAGCACCTGCTGACCGGGCTGGCCGAGCGCTACCCGGAGAAGATGCGCGTACGCGTGGCCTACAACAACATGCTGGCGCACAAGATTGAAGCAGGCGCAGACCTCTTCCTGATGCCGTCGCGCTACGAGCCCTGTGGCCTGAACCAGATCTACTCGCTGAAGTACGGCACCATCCCAGTGGTTCGCGCCACCGGCGGACTGCAGGACACCATCGATGAGCAGGCCGATGGTGGCGGCAACGGCTTCAAGTTCTGGGGTTATTCGGCATGGGCCATGCTGGATGCCATCAAGCGGGCGCTGGCGCTCTTCCAGGACAAGGAGAAGTGGACAGCAATGATGCAGCGCGGCATGGTGCAGGACTTCAGTTGGGATGGACCGGCCAAGGAGTACGTGAAGGTGTACGAGCGGGCCATCATGAACCGTAGCTAGAACCCGTAGGAGAACGATGCTGCGATGGATGGCCATCACGCTGCTGGTTTTTGCCTGTATGCCATCGCTGGCGCAGGATACGGACCACGACGGCCTAAGCGACGTGATGGAGCAGTCGCTTCTGGAGCGATTTGAGCCCCGGTTCATGGTCAGCAGTGGAGACTGTGGCGTTCGTCCAGCATCGTTCGTTCCTGACAATAAAACACCGCAGGTCATTGCCTCCGATGGCACCATCTACGGTCAGGCGTTTATTCGCAGCTCCGATCCAATGGGCGGTGTCGTGGTGGAATTGCACTACTACGATCTGTGGGCGGTGGACTGTGGCCGTATGGGGCACCCTCTGGACGCCGAGCATGTATCGGTGCTGGTCTCGGCCAGCGGACTGATGATGCCAGCCTCTGGCTGGAAGGCCAGTTACTGGTATGCGGCGGCTCACGAGGACACGGTCTGCGATGCGAGCACAGCCATACGCGCCTCTGTTGTCGGCGCCGAGGAGAAGGGAGCGACGGTGTGGGTCTCTGCAGGAAAACATGCGGCCTACCTGGATGAGAAGACCTGCCGCTGGGGATGTGGCGGTGATCGTTGCCGCTCGATGCACCCTTTGAAGGTGATGCGTATCGTCAACCTGGGAGAGTTGGATGCCGCGATGAACGGCGCAGTGTGGGCAACCTCCAATCAGTGGCCCCTGCGCGACAAGTTCGCGACGGATTTCTCCGATGAGTGGATGTCCCGCCTGATGCAGCTGAAGCGGGAGAGACCCGTACAGATGAATGCCTCCTACAGCGGCGTGAAGGGCGGGATCTATGGCGCGAATGCGGCGGTCGACGGCGCGGAAATCGGCATGACGCACACCGGCAGCGCCCTGACGCTGGCGGACGGTAAAACCGAGGGCGCGCTGCAGAAAAGCGCGGATGCGGTGGGACACAGCCTGAAGAAGTCGAAGAACGCAGTAGGGCGCTTTCTCCGGAAGCCCTTCAAGGGTGAATCCGAACCGTAGCGCGTACCATCGAACCCATATGCAAGAGACTCAACCGATTGCTGCAGGCACGCGGATTGGCCATGTGCATTTGAAAGTTGCCGATCTGGACAGGGCACTGGCGTTTTACCAGGGTGTCCTGGGTTTTGAACTGACGGTCCGTATGGGCGACCAGGCGGCGTTTCTGTCGGCTGGTGGATACCATCACCACATAGGCCTGAATACCTGGGAAAGCCGGGGAGGGAAGCCACCTGCATTTGGCTCGACAGGGCTGTTTCATACAGCGATCCTGTACCCCACACGCGCCCACCTGGCCGATGCACTGCGGCGGCTGATTGCGGCGAAGATTCCGCTGGATGGCGTCGCGGATCACGGGGTGAGCGAAGCTCTGTATCTGCGGGATCCAGACCAGAACGGCGTAGAACTGTACTGGGATCGTCCGCAGGAGCTATGGCCGCGAACTCCGGAGGGTGAGCTGACCATGTACACACGGTCGTTGAACCTTGAGAGCCTGCTGGCGGAGCCGGAAGTTTAAAGACCCGGATACTGGGTGGTAAAATGGTTGAGTGCCGCAAGGCAAAGACTTCAAACGGAATCGGTAGGGAAACGCAATGTCCGGCCACTCTAAATGGGCAACGATCAAGCATAAAAAGGGTGCAGCAGACGCCAAGCGCGGCAAGGTGTTCACGCGGCTGATCAAGGAAATCAACATCGCGGCGAAGCAGGGCGGCGGTGATCCTGACGGCAACCCCCGGCTGCGCACCGCGATTGCGGCGGCCAAAGCCGAGAACATGCCGGCGGACAACATCAAGCGCGCCATTCAGCGCGGCACCGGTGAACTGGAAGGCGCAAGCTACGAAGAGATCACCTTTGAGGGCTACGGCCCGGGTGGCGTGGCTGTCATCGTCGAGGTGCTGACCGACAACCGCAACCGTGCGGTCAGCGAAGTACGTCACGCCTTCTCAAAGAACAATGGCAACCTCGGTGAATCCGGTTCGGTGGCTTACATGTTCTCGAAGAAGGGCCTGATCGTCGTTGAAAAGGACGCGATTGACGAGGACAAGCTGACCGAGATCGTTCTGGAAGCAGGAGCGGATGACCTTTCCGGTGAGGATGAGAGCTGGGAGGTTCTGACTTCGCCCAAGGACTTTGAAGCCGTGCTGACGGCGGTGAAGGCCGCTGGGATTACGCCCGAGGTCGCCGAGGTCACCATGATTCCGTCGACCTACCAGAAACTTGAAGGCGCCCAGGCAGCGGCGATGGGCCGTCTGCTGGAGACGCTGGAAGACCTGGATGACACGCAGAATGTGTACTCCAACTTCGATATGGATATGGCCGAGGTGGCCGGCTAATCTGCATTTCAACGCAGGAAATGGAGAGCCGCCGCCACAATCGGCGGCTTTCGTTTGTACGGAAGGAAAAGCGCAAGTGAAGAGATGGATTGTGAGTTCGTTGATGTGTGCCTTGCTGGCCATGCCCGCGGTGGCACAGACCTCTGTGCAGACGCCGGTTCGTGAAGTAGCTACCCATGCAGGCTGGGAATACGGCCCCATTGTGCAGGGCGGCCTTGGTGTAACGGACAACCGCAGCGGCTACAAGTTCATCATGGCGGGTGTGCATGTTGGCAAGGTGCTGACGCCGGAGATGGGTTCAGGCCTGTTCAAAGGGCAGTTCGAGTTTGCCAGCGAGCTATTTCCGTACTGGCAGTCGAATACGCCGAAGATTCAGCGTGTGAAGTGCAATGCATCGCTGAGCGTGTGCTCGTCTCCGTATACGGTGGGTGGAACATATCACGGCATGTCACTGACACCGGTGATCCTGCGCTGGAACCTGACGGGCCACACGCGGGTGATGCCCTGGGTGCAGGGCGCGGGCGGGTTGATCTGGACGAACCACAAGTATCCGCCGTATGGTTCTGCGACCGTGATCAACCTGGCCAATACCGGACCGAACTCTGAGACCTCGGTATGGAACTTTACGCCGCAGTTCGGCGTGGGTATGCACTACTTTGTGAAGCCTCGCCGGTCAATCGACTTTGGAGCAAACGCGGTGCATATCTCGAATGCATCGATGGGCGACCGTAATCCAGGCGTGAATGTCACGCTGCAATTCAACATGGGATACACGTGGTGGAAGTAAACGGATCAATCGTTGAGTGTGTCCCGAACTTCTCTGAGGGTGTAACCCCGGAGAAGGTGCGTGCCATTGTCTCTGCCATGCAGGTAGACGGGGTACGCCTGCTGGACTACTCGCTGGACAACGATCACAACCGTTCGGTGGTGACGATTGCCGGTGCTCCCGAGGCTGTTGCCGAGGCGGCGATTCGTGCGGCGGGCAAGGCCGCGGAGTTGATCGACCTGACGCGCCAGGAAGGCGTCCACCCACGCATTGGCGCGGCGGACGTGATTCCGTTTGTGCCGGTGGCCAACTATTCCTTGCCGCAGTGCGCCATGCTTGCGCGGCATGCGGGGCAGCAGATCTGGCTGCGGTATGGCGTTCCGGTGTACTTCTACGAAGCGGCCGCAGCCCGTCCGGACCGTGTGAACCTGGAAGACGTGCGCCGCGGCCAGTTTGAGGGTCTGCGCGACGCTGTTCGCAAGGACGCCGCCCGGCGGCCCGATATCGGTGGTCCGGATCTGCATGCCACCGCCGGAGCCTCTGCCGTAGGCGCCCGTAAGTTTTTGATTGCGTACAACATCTACCTGCACGATCCGGACGTGGCTGTGGCCCGCGCTATTGCCAAGGAGATCCGCGCCTCCGGTGGTGGCATGTTCGGCATCAAGGCGATGGGCGTTCTGGCGCAGGGCCGGGCCCAGGTCAGCATGAATATCACGGACTTTCACCAGACCCCGGTAGCGGCGGTGCATGAAAAAGTGCGTCAGTTGGCGGCCCGGCACGGTGCCAGCATTGCCGACGGAGAGTTAATAGGCCTGATTCCCGAACAGGCGTATGATCCTGCTGCGGCCTGGGTCCAGCAGATTCCCGGCTTTGACCCAGAGGTCAAGGTGCTGGAACGCCGTTTGCAGCATCCGCTCAGTTGGCCGTAGAAGATAACGTGCGGGACTTGCATACGTCAGAAGATGAGAGAGAATCGAGTGCAACGGGGATTTCCCGGCAGCACATACTCCCCAGATCAAGAAGGAACACCAAAGCAATGAAGCAAACCCTGATGGCAATTATCCTGGCCGCCGCTGCGGCTACGGCTTCGGCAGCAGAGCTGTCGTCCGACGCCAAATCGGCGATTCCTCGGGACGTACAGCAGATTATTACGGTGGACTACCGCGCGATGCAGAACTCTTCAGCCGCCATGGCGCTGAAGGACAAGGTGCTGCCGCCCGAGTTGAAGCGCCTGGAGTCCGCACTGAAGAGCTCTGGTCTGAAAGTTGACCAGGACGCGGATAACCTGGCCTTTGTCGCCTACCGGACGGGTGAGGGCACATCCACCAGCATTATCGGAATCGCGCAGGGACAGTTCCGTACGCGTGACATTCTGGCAAATTTCACCAAGAACAAGGTCAAGCCGACGATGCTGCGCAACAACGCCATTTACCCGATGGGCGCACAGGGAATGAGCGTGGTGTGGCTGAACCAGACGACGATGGTCTTTGGAGACAAGGCTGCGGTCCGCACAGCTCTCGAAGCACGCGATGGCAATATTGCCAACTTCCTGGGCAGCGAAATGGCTGCCGAGATGGCCAATGTGGACGATAAGGCCGTGTGGAGCCTGCTGGATCAGAAGGGGACGCAGACCATGATGAAGAGCGTCATGGGCGATGCCTCGCAGCTTGCCGACTACGATACGGTGAAGAACCGCATGAAGAGCTCGCGCTACACGATGGATTTCTCGAACGGCGTGAAGTTCGATATGGCCGTTGTGACCTCGGACACCATCACCGCCGCAACCATCGCTTCGCTGATGAAGGCGGTATCGCTG
This sequence comes from Terriglobus tenax, assembly GCF_025685395.1. Classification (NCBI taxonomy): domain Bacteria; kingdom Pseudomonadati; phylum Acidobacteriota; class Terriglobia; order Terriglobales; family Acidobacteriaceae; genus Terriglobus; species Terriglobus tenax. The sequence continues at coordinate 108,705 of NZ_JAGSYA010000004.1, forward strand.
TACAAGCAGACCTCGGGCTCGACAGACGAAAAGGCGGCCCTGGACCACACCAACATCGGGTCCAGCAGCGGCACCATCACGGTAGCCTATGGATCCTCGGACAGCCAGTTTTCCAGCTTGCTGTCGTCACCCCTGTTCCAGCAGGTCGTTCGCTAGTCCCAAACACGGCGTTCAGGGAATAAGAAGGGGCAGCCCACGGGCTGCCCCTTCTGTTGATCTGTAGACAGATTAGTCCCGCGGCACCGTGATGTCACGTTTCACTTCGCGTCCCCCGGCAACGGCAACCGGCGGATTGACGGGGCGAGCCACGGGGTCTCGTGGCTCCACAGGCTTCTGTACGGCAGCGGCTTTGCGCATGCCGGAGATATTCTTGACTGCAGCCATAAGGCCGGAGCGCTTGTGCAGCGGCTTGACCATACGGGTTTCACCCATGGCAGCCGTACGCACCACCTCCGGTTTGCCTTGGTCTCCTCGAACACGTTTTGCCGCTGAGTGTGTCAGGAACTGAAGGGGAGCCTTCTCCACAAACTGCATCAGGTCAATCACGGTAAGGACGGTGCCGGTTTCCCCATCCAGGTCCTTCTTCCGATCGCTGCGATGCAGCAGGTTGGAGAGTGTGTTGTAGACATGGATTTCCGTCATGTGGAGGTCTTCGCGCAGGCGGTCATGGAGCAGGGAACGGACATCGCCGTGGTAATACTGCTGCAGAGCGCGATAGGTATGCGTGGCGACTTTGCGGCTTACTCCGGACTCGGCGGCGAGATCGCAAAACTCATCCTGGGTCTGCGAGTCGCGCGAGGAGAGGCGGGCTTCCTTGCCCAGCCGGCGGATACCCCGGGCAATGGTCTTCAGTGCCCAGTAGACGAGCAGAAGGACGACGAGTCCGGCTGCCGGCGGAGCCAACTGCATGGTCAGTCGCACGGCGGAGTCGTTGTGCGACTGCGCGCTTTGATTGAAGTTGTCAAAGGAAGCGTTGGCCCTGGTCTGAAGTCCGCCGACATTGAAGATGTAGGCCGAAAACAGGATCGCCATGGCGGCGACGAAGAGCGTTCCAGGATGGCTGAAGAGGCCGCGCTGGCGCGTCAAGGAAGGGTCATTGACCCTGCGATTGGATATACCCATGAACGACGTATCCCGGCGGGAAAGGTAAGGAGCTGTTGTACCCGTCGAGAATAGGCCGCAGAAAACTGGAAGTAAATGACAAAAAAGTGGGAGTCTGCGTCACGCGCAGTCTTTGCCGCGGCACTTGCTCATAATGTTCGCAATCATACGTTCGCGAAGATCGGTAGGCAGTTCATAGACGTCCGTATCGCGATAGATCGAAATCGTCTGCCGGGTGGTGTTGACGACCACCTCGCAGTGACTGCACTCGCACATATGCTGGCGTACTTCCGCTTCCAGCTCGCGGGCGATGGTGCCATCGAAGTAATCGGTCATTTTGGCCAGAAACTCTGTGCAGGTCACAGCTTTGCTCCTTCCGGCTGCTTCATATACCGGCTTAGACGCTCGCGAAGCTGCAGGCGAGCGCGGAGCAGGCGGCTTTTCACCGCGGGAACACTCAGCCCCAGCGCCTCGGCCGTCTCTTCCGTCGAAAGATTTTCGATATCGCGCAACGTAAACACTGTTCTAAACCCGGGCGGCAGGCCCTGAATCGTCTTCTTCAGAATGTCTCCCAGCTCGGACTGCCCGTAAATCTGTTCGGGGTTCGGGCTCCAGTCAGCGAAATCGCGGGGGATTGCGCCTTCTTCGGTCTGGACATCCTCGTCCATGGAAACTGTTCTGCTTGTCTTCCGCTTGCGGAGCCGCATCAGGCTCTCATTGACCGCGATTCGAACCAGCCACGTGGAAAACTTCGAGTTTCCCTGGAACTGTTCGAGCTTTTCGTAGGCCTTGAGGAAGACGTCCTGCGCAATGTCCTCCGCATCCTCGCGGTTCTGGGTGATGTGCTGCGCTACCCGGAAGATCTGCCGGTCATATTGCCGGACAAGCTGTTCAAAAGCTGCCGCATCTCCTTTCCGGGCGCGCGCAACAAGTGCGACATCCGGATGTTCTTCTTCTACTGCTGGGGATTGGATGGCTGTTGTCGGCATTTTGGTGCAAGCTTTCTTAAGCAGATTCCGGACCGGTGGCCCATGGCCATTACCGGGGAAGAATTTGATAATCCCATACTAAACCAACACGATATCCGGGTTGTCCTATGGGGTAGGGGTATCGCCGTAGATGCGGAAGACTCGACGGGCAGAAATTTTCGCCCCGGATCGCATCATACTTTCGATAGAAGCCGATGATTTTGCGCCGTTTTGCTGTTGTTCTGCCGTTTTTCCTGTTGTCGCTGTCCGCCGGTCTGAGCTATGCCCAGACGAAGAAACCGGCAGCGAAGAAGCCTGCCGCCAAGTCGGCGGCAAAACCCGCTGCGGCCAAAAGCACGAGCGGGAAAACATCTGCCAGGCCGGCAGTGAAGGGCCGGAAGAAGGTCGTAAGCCCGCCGCCCACCGCACAGTCACGCAAACTGACCAGCGCCTTTGTGGCGTCGTCTCAGCTGCGGTCCATGGCGCAGCAGCTCAATGCGGGCCGTTCCGCGGCAGCCTACAGCGGAGTTCTGGGTTATGCCAACAGCCATACCGGCGAAGCCTCCGCAACCGCATGGCTGGCCATTGGCCACGCCTACATGCTGGATAAGCGGTTTGGCGATGCCTATAACGCCTTCCGACAGGCGGCTCAGCGCGGGGAGGCCCTGGATGACTATGCCGATTACCTTGGGGCGCAGGCAGCTTTGCAGGGAGGCCGCGGCAGTGATGCTTACGCCCTGCTGGATGGCTTTGCCAAGCGTCACCCGGGATCGATCTTTGCAAGCAATGCGCCGGTGCTGCTGGCTAATGCATACCTGCAGCAGAATGACCCGGAAGGTGCTTTGAGGGTGCTGGGGCAGCAGGCCAACACCCCCCTGGCATCGCATGCGGACTTCCGCTACGCCCAGGCGCGTGCCTGGCAGCTTGCTGGGAGCACCAACCAGGCTGCGGCAATGTATCGCAGTCTCTACACGCTGCTGCCTCTGAGCTATGAGGCCACGCAGGCACGAGTGCAGTTGCAGCAGATGGGCACCCCGTTGACCGCGACCGAGCATAAGATTCACGCCGACCAGCTTTATAACGCGAAGCGGTATGCCGATGCGGCGGACGAGTATCACAGCATCCAGAACAACCCGTCGTTAAGCCCCTCGGACCGCGACGCGCTCGATATCTATGCTGCCGTGTGCGATCTCAAGCTGAAACGTCTCTCCAAGCGAGAGGCTGAAGGCCTGCCGCAGACCGATGATGACTCCGCAGCGCTGAAGCTCTACCTGCTGGCGGAACTGGCCCGCAGTGCCAATGACACGAACCAGCATGGCAACCTTGTCGGGCAACTAACCCAACGTTATCCGCGCAGCCGGTGGACGGAAGAGGCCTTGTACTCGGCAGGCAATATGTACCTGATCAAGCATGAGTATGGTACGGCAGCCAGCTACTACAGCCAGCTTGTGAGCCTGTTTCCACGCAGCACCTACGGACCTTCCGCACACTGGCGGGCCGGCTGGCTGAGTTATCGCACGCGGAACTATCCTGAAGCCGCGCGTCTGATGGATGAGCAGATCACTCGCTATCCCACAGGCATTGAGACGCCCACCGCCCTGTACTGGCGGGGACGCATGTACGAGGAGCAGGAGCACAATCTGCCGCAGGCGGCGAACTACTACCGCACTCTGGCCGCAAGCTTCCCGAACTACTACTACGCCATGCTGTCGCGCCAGCGGCTCAGCGTACTGGGACAGCAGCCTGTCGTGGCAGCAGCGGCTCCACTGGCTTCTGTCCGTGGACCGCAGGTGCCGGACCTGATTGATACGTTGCCGGAGAACGATACGCATCTGATCAAGGCCCGTCTGCTGGCAAATGCGGCGCTGAATGAGTACATCGCTCCGGAGATCCAGGCCAGCCCGACGAGTTCGCAATGGGGCACACTGGCGCAGGCTGACATCTACACCTCGTTTGGCGAGTATGTGCGTGCCCTGCAGGCGATGAAGCGCAGCGGAGCGTCCTACTTCGCGTATCGCGTGGAAGATGTTCCGGAGCGCTACTGGAAGCTGCTGTTCCCGACGCCGTACTGGAATGATCTGACAGCAAACGCCTCGCGCAATGGACTTGATCCGTACCTGGTGGCTTCGCTGATCCGGCAGGAGTCGGAGTTCAACCCCGGCGCGGTCTCGCATGCGAATGCATATGGGCTGATGCAGATGCTGCCCTCCGTCGGCAAGTCGCTGGCGAAGAAAGACGGGATCAAGAAGTTTGCGACGAATGACCTTCTGCAGCCGCCAACAAGCCTGCGGCTGGGCACCATGTACCTGCGGCAGACGATTGATCGTTTCGGCGGGCAGGTGGAGTATGCGCTGGCCGCCTACAACGCTGGCGATACTCCCGTGCGCCTGTGGATGTCCGCGAATGACTACCGCGACATGGCGGAGTTTGTGGAAGCAATTCCGTACACCGAGACGCGCGAGTATGTGCAGGCGATTCTTCGCAACCGTGAGATGTACCGGGCTGTGTACGGCGGCAAATAGCTCAGGCCATCGATTCGCGCCATGCGGGCGGACAGAGCCGCGCGCTGATGGCGCAACGGATAGCGGTCAGCAGTCCGTTGGAGCGCAGTGGTTTGGCAACCAGGTCGGCCGCACCCATGTGGATGATATCCATCATCAGCCGCGTGTCCGTCACCCCCGAAAGCATGATGACCGGAAGCGACGGGTAATTGCGGCGCAGTGTGCGAAGCAGGTCGATTCCGGAAAGGGCCGGCATATCCAGGTCGTCAATGACGAGGTCGATAGTGGAGGCCCCATCTTCCATAAAGCGGAGGGCTTCCTGGCAGCTGGAGGCTTCTACGGTCAGCAGACCTCCACCGTTCAGAACATCGCGGAGCATCTCCCGCACAGAAGGGTTATCGTCGACAATCAGGATACGTCGGGCAGCCATGCTGGTCTCCTTGCCGTACAGTTGCCTGCATCGGCAGAGGAGACCAGGACTTGAGCGGGAAGACTAGTTTTTTTTCAGACGGGAGCGCCGTTCGTCAGCCCAGCCCGGCTTTGTCTCCTGGCGGGAACGTGCGATAGCCAGCGAGCCGGCCGGGACGTTGTCCGTGATGATGGAGCCGGCGGCGGTAATGGCGCCGTCACCGATGGTCACCGGTGCCACCAGGGCGTTGTCAGAACCGATAAAGACGTTATCGCCGATGGTTGTCTGGTGCTTGTTGACGCCGTCGTAGTTGCAGGTAATCACGCCCGCGCCAATGTTGGTTCCGGAGCCGATGACCGCATCGCCCAGGTAGGTCAGGTGGTTCGCCTTCGAGCCCTTGCCGAGCGTTACCTTCTTGGTCTCAACAAAATTGCCGACGTGTGCACCTTCGCCGATATGGCTTTCAGGGCGCAAGTGCGCGTAAGGGCCGAGGATGGCTCCGTTAGCCACGGTCGCCTGATCGAGAATGCAGCCATTCCGAAGGATGACACGCTCGCCGATGGTTGAGTTCTGCACGACCGAGTAGGAGCGGATGCGGCAGTCGCCGCCGACAACAGTGTTGCCGAGCAACTGCACAAAGGGCTCGAGAACGGTGTCTGCCGCAACCTGTACCGAGGAGTCGATGACGCAGGTCTCCGGTCGGAAGATGGTGACACCCTGAGCCATCAGGCGGCGCGCGGTGGCCATGCGCATCGCCTCGTCCAGGTACATCATCTCGGCGATGGTGTTGGCTCCGAGCACCTCGTCCACCCCCCCGGTCGCCTCAAGGGCTACAACCTTTTCTCCTGAGCCGACCAGAAGGCTGGCTACGTCGGTCAAATAAAGCTCGCCCTGTGCGTTGTTGGCGTTCAGCTTGTCGAGCTGCGTGAAGAGGGAAGCTGTACGGAAGGCGTAAATGCCGGAGTTGATCTCGGGTGTATCGCGCTGTTCAGGCTTCAGGTCTTTCTGCTCCACGATGGCAAGCGCCTCGGAAGAGCCAGGCTCACGGCGGATGACGCGTCCATAGCCTGTGGGGTCTTCCGGCACGGCCGTGAGGATTGTCATGGAGGCATCCTGTGCAAGGTGAAAGTCGCGGATGGCTGTAATGGTCTCCGGACGGATGAGCGGTACGTCGCCGGAGAGCACCAGCAGATGATCGGGCGGCGTAATGTCGGAGGCGGCGAAGAAGGCCTTGACCTGCTGGATGGCATGGCCGGTTCCGCGCTGCTCGGCCTGCAGCACGAAGTGTGTTCCTTCGGCGGAGACAGCTGACTTTACCTTGTCGGCCTCGTGGCCAACAATGACGTAGATGTCGCCGGGCCGGACAACCTGTTTCGCGGCGGCGATGACGTGCAGCAGAAGCGCTTTGCCACCGATTTCATGCAGCACCTTGGGGCGCTTGGACTTCAGGCGTGTGCCTTTGCCGGCAGCCATAATGGCAACGGCGAACGTGGGAGTGCTCATGTTGGGAATGATAGATGGAGAGGGGAGTACGCGGGAGATGCAAAAACGGGTCCTTCCTCGTGCCAAGGACCCGTTTTTGCCGTGGAGTGTTAGTTTCCCATGCCTGCCGGGGGCGGCGGGATGGTGATATCGACGTTGTTGACCGGACCGAGCTGCTTGAGCGAGTCGCCCAGGTCGCCGCCGTTGCCAACGACAACGATGGCCAGCTTTGAGGTGTCGATATACTTTGCCGCGACACGGGAGACATCCGCGGCCGAGACCTTCTCGATCGCTGACTTGTACTTCTCCAGGTAGTCGGCAGGGTAGCCGTAGAAGGCCAGCATGACCTGCTCGCTCAGCACCTTCGAACGCGAGTCGTAGCGGAAGATGAAGGAGTTCAGCAGCTGCTCCTTGGCATTCTTCAGCTCGGTCTCCGTGGGAGGAACGCTCTTGAGCTGGTTGATCTCATCGAGCATCGCCTTGGTGGCCGCAACCGTGCTGGCACTCTTGGTACCGGCCTGCACACGAAAGGTTCCCGGGTGGTCGTAGCTGGCTCCGTAACCTCCTCCAACCGAGTAGGCCAGGCCAAGCTTCGTTCGGACGGACTGCACGATCCGCGATCCGAAACCACCGGAGAAGATCTCGTTCATGACACTGAGCGCGTAAACGTCCGGGTTGTTGCGCAGGGTGCCAAGGCCGGCGATGGAGATGTTGGACTGGTTCACATCGTCCTTGTTGATGAAGTAGACGCCGGGCTTGGGGCCTGGGAAATCGCCCTTGTAGGACTTCGTGGGCTCGCCCTTGGGCAGCTTCTCGAAGACATCGCGCAGCTTCTTCTCAATGGTGGCGGAGTCGAAGTCGCCAATGACCGAGACCATCAAGTTACTGCCGACAACGGTCCTGTCGTGCCACTGCTTCATGTCATCGACGGTGACGGCCAGTACCGTGGAGAACTCGGCCTGACGGGCGTAGGGGCTGCTGCCGCCGTAGACCACCTTGGCCACCTCGCGTGCAAGGATGCCGCTGGCATCGTCATTGCGGCGGGCGATGCCGGTAGCCATCTGCTGCTGGGCAAGCTCCAGTTTGTCGGCCTTGAAGGCAGGGTGCAGTAACAGGTCGACTGCCTGTGGGAAGACGGTGTCGAAATCGGTCTTCAGACTGCTCCAGGAAAGACCAGTGGAGTCCAGGTCAGAGCTGGTCTCGATCTTGGCGGCCTTTGCTTCCAGCATGTCGTCCATGGCGTCACCGTCGAGTGTGGCGGTGCCGCTGGTACGCCATACATCACCGTACATATCCAGCATGCCGGTCTTGGCGGCAGGCTCTTCACGCGATCCGCCGCGGACGTTGATGCTGCCGTCGATGAAGGGAAGTTCATGGTCTTCCTGCAGAAAGATGATGACGCCGTTCTTCAGGTCGATCCGTTTTGGCTGTACGGGTTTGAACTCATGCAGCGGCGGCGTGGGGATTTTGGCCCATGGCTGGGCGGTCTGCGCAGGAAGAGCTGGTACAGCAAGAGAAAGAGTAAGAGCTACGCGGAGGATGGTTTTCACTGCGCACCTCCCTGAGCAGCAGCGGCGGGTGTGGGCTTGCTGGGCCGTGTGAACTCAATGGTGGTGCTGGTACGGTTGGATTCGACAAACAACTGGTTGGCGACACGGCGAATGTCCGCCTTGGTTACCTTGTCATAAGCATCCAACTGGCGGAAGAGCTCGCGCCAGTCACCATAGCGGGTCTGGTACTCGGCCAGCTGCGACGCGAGCCCCTGGTTGCTGGCAAGGCCGCGCAGCAGATCGGCACGGGCGCGTGTCTTGAACATAGCCAGCTCGGCGTCGGAAACATCTTCCGTCTTCAGACGGTCAAGTTCTTTGTGGATGGCGTCGCGAAGCTGTGCGGGTGTCTTGCCCGGGACGGGAACAGCGTACACCGCGAACAGGCCGGGATACTTTTCGCCGGGGAAGCCACTGAATCCGGCTGCTGCGGCAGCAATCTTCTGGTCGCGAACCAGCGAGCGATAGAGTCGCGCCGTGCGGCCGTTCGAGAAAAGGTCGGTGATGGCGTCGTACACGGCATCATCTTTGTCGCGGTAGTCAGGACGGTGGTAGCCCTCAAGGTAGAAAGGCTGCGTGGCCTCGCGGATGGTGACGGTGCGTTCGGCGAATTGCTTCGGTTCGACCGTAGTCATCTCCGGCGGTTTGGGGCCGGCGGGAATGCGTCCGAAATACTTCTCGAGGATCGGCATGGCTTCGGCGCTCTTCACGTCACCTACGACAGCCACAACCATGTTGGCAGGCACGTAATACTTCTTGTGGAACTCCTCGGCCTCGGTCGCGGTCACCTGGCTTATCTCGCTGGGCCAGCCGACGCCGCTGCGGCCGTAGGGATGCGCGGTATAAGCGGCGGCGAGGAACTGCTCCACCATGCGGCCAATGGGAGCGGAGTCAATACGCATGCGGCGTTCTTCCTGCACGACGTCGCGCTCCTTGTAGAACTCGCGCAGGACGGGGTCGGCGATGCGGCTGCTTTCGAGGTAGGCCCAGAGCTCCAGGCGGTTGGAGGGCATCGACCAGAAGTAGTCGGTCTTGTCCTCGCCAGTAGAGGCGTTCAGGCCAACGGCTCCGCTCTGCTCTGCGATCTCAGAGAACTGGTTCGGAATGACGTACTGCTGCGCGTCTTTCGTGGCTGCGTCGAAGGCATCCTTCAGTTGCGCAAGCTTCTTCGGATCCTGGCCGACCAGCTTGCGCTGTTCCAGGTTGTAGGCGGAGTAGGCGGCCTCCACCCTGGCCAGCGCGGCCTTCTCGGCAGTGATGTTGGTGGTGCCAATCTCGCTGGTACCCTTGAAAGCCATGTGCTCAAACATGTGCGCCAGACCGGAGGCTCCCTGGGGATCATCCGCCGAGCCGGCGTCTACCAGCGTGTAGAAGCTGAAGACCGGCGCTTCAGGGCGCTCACAAACAATCAGGGTCATGCCGTTGGGCAGCACTTTGACCGTGGTGCGCTTCTCAAAGCTCGCCAGATCCTGCGCCGCGGCAACTCCGGCAAAAAGGACAACGGCCGCAAGCGCGGCTTTCATGCGATGCAACATGGAACCTCCAACCTCTTCAATACTGCAACGATAGTGGATATGGGCGTGGGACGGTTAGCCAGGGTCGAAGGTTAGACCCGCTTTTTTGCAGATTTGCGTGCAGCTTTCTTTGCCGGTTTGGCGGCTGCTTTCTTTGCGGCCTTGCTGGGTGTCTTGCTGGCAGCTTTTTTAGCCGCTTTCCTGGCCACAGCCTTCTTCGCTGTCTTTCCGGCAGCATGACTGGTCTCCATAACCGGTTCGATCGGCAGGATGACCGGAGCAGACTTGGCTGAGGCTGGAAGGGCGGCTTCCGCGGTGATGGAAGGAACGGTGATGCTGGCCAGGAATTGTTTGCTGGTCCAGTCATTGCGGGCAGCAGGGGGGCCATTACGATGGCTTTCGGCCGCAGCTGTCTGCCAGTCGCCACTGACTACGGCTTTCAGCATCTTCGGGTAGCCCTTCAGCAGCCCTGTCAGACCCAGGTTATAGGCCATATCAAGCAGGGCCAGCTTGGCGGGTTGGGGCAGGGCATCCCATGTGGAAATATTCTTGCGCAGCTGCTGGTCCAGGGTCATGACGGCTGCGCGGAGCTGGGCGTCGATCTCCTCCAGCGTCAGCAGGACCGACATGGCGCTGCGGTAGTATCCGGAGGCCTTGCCCTTCACCATGGAGGCGACGCGGCGGAAGTCGACGGCAATCTCCTGTGTTGTCGCGGGGCGATTGTCGTACTGGAAGGGCAGGTGCGCGGCTGTCTGGGCATCCGGCAGCATCAGGCCTGCGCCGACGGTGACCTTGCCCACCGTGTCCTGGTACATCCAGCGGACGACATTCTCAAAAACTTTCAGTTGCGCGAAGGACTCTTCCAGATAAGTCGACACGCGGAAAGCGTACCACGGCTCCCACTTTAGTCACCTCCAGGTAACCCGGGAAGTGTTATTGCCTTTCCCGTTTCAACCGGCGAGAATCAAGGCGGTCCCTATGGCAGTGAAAATTCAGGCTCTTGTCCGCCAGTGCGCGAAGGTTTGTGCGTTGGTGTGTGTTCTTTCCGCAGGTTTGCAGGCGCAGCAAGTGCGTCGCACCCTGCCTTCCGCCACGACGCTGCTGCCCACTGGGACGGCGACGCTGGGCTCTGCTGCCGCTTCAGCGCCGCTTGGTCATATTTCGATTGCGCTGACCACGGACGACGCACGGCAAAGCGCGCTTGCGCAGTATTTGACGGACCTGACCCGAACCGGTTCCGACAGTTATCACCACTGGCTTACGCCCGCCGAATTTGCCACGCGCTTTGGTGCGACCGATGCCGAGGTGAGCCAGGCGACTGCATGGCTTGAGTCCCAGGGTGTGCATATAACCGGCACGAACGCCGCACACACGTTGCTGCAGGCCACTTCTACCGTGGCCATCGCGAGGAATCTCTTTGCCGCAGACCTTCGCCAGGCGCAGGTTGCGGGCAGTTTGCATGTTGTCACCGTCGGCGATCTTTCTCTGCCGGAAACCGCGCCGCAGGTGATTGGCGCTGTTTCGGGGCTGGATGATCTGGATAGCTCGCCTTTGGCAACGGCAGAGGCTAAGGTCGACAGCAATGCTTCGGCTGTGCTCGCGGTACAAAGTATTCAGGCAGGCCAGCAGGACTGGAAACTGCTGTTGCAGCAGGCGAATGCGCAGGGCATCACCGTGCTGTCGGATACCTCGGCTGATTACGCAGAGGTGACCGTGATTGCGTCCGCCCAGTTGAGCGATGCTCTGACGGCATCGCAGACCAGGCCGGATTGGCAGGTAGCCCCTGGGCTACCGGGGGACGGCCTGCGCGCCGTGCCGGACTTTATCGCTACTACGGACTTCAGCACCACGGTCCAGCAACTGGTCAGCCGCAGCGGCGGACGGCTGGGGAATATCAATGCGACGCTCTACCAGTTGTCGGTACTTCCGAAGGTCTTTACCGAGCCGGAGGGTGTTGCGACCGGGACATGGACGGCGCTTGCGGGCCTGGGCACGGTCAATACAGACGAGCTTCTGAAGGTGTGGCCACTGGGCGTCTCCACCTCTTCGACGACCCTGATCACATCCCCCATCCCAGTGACCTATGGCTCCACACTGACCCTGACCGCGACCGTGACAGGCACGGGCGGTACACCGACCGGCGCCGTAACCTTCATCAGTGACAAGGCAGGGACTCTGGGCAATGCAAGCCTGGATACAACCGGCAAAGCGGTGTACACCATCAGCACGCTGGATGCTGCATACCACACGTTCACAGCAAGCTATGCCGGGGATTCCACGTACGCAGCCTCGTCGGGGACATCGGGCAATACGGTGGTTCCGCAGGGGCTGATCGTAACCGCAAGCCAGAGCGGATCTGCGGTGATCGGAAGCAATGCGACCATCAATGTCACCGTAACTACGACCAGCGGCACGGGGCATGCCTTGGGAACTGTCAGCGCCCAGGCGCAGGGTGTTTCCGATACCAACACCTATACCGGCACGCTGACGGCTTCCAGCACGAACGGGCAATCGACCGCGACCATCAGCTTTCCCATGCGAAGGGACGAGACCTCTCCGTTTACGATCCTTGTCTCCTGCACGCCGGCCAGCAGCAATTATTCCTGCACTTCGCCCGCCTCGATGACGATGACGCCTTCAAACGGCAACGTTACCTCCAATACATCGATCACATCGTCCACCTTCGTTCCGACGCATGGTCAGAGCTTCACGCTGACGGCAACGGTGACCTCCGGAGCCAGTACGCTGACTCCGACCGGAACGGTGACCTTCTCAAGTTCCTCAACGGGCACAATTGGCACCGCGACGCTGGATTCTTCCGGTAAGGCGACCTACACCACCAAGCAGTTGGCCGGCGGGCAGTACAGCTTCAACGCAACCTATGCCGGTGACATCAATTTCGCGACCTCCACCACCCCGGCACCGGCGACCGTCTCTGTTCAGCCAGAGTCAGCGAGTGTGACTGCGGTTCTGAACGGGACTGCTGCGTATGGTTCCAATGCCACGATTACCGTCACGGTTGCGGGTACCTCGGGTGTCGGGAATCCTACGGGAACCGTGACCGTACAGGGGCAGGGAACAACCGATCAGAAGGCATATTCGGCAGCGCTGACGGCCGCTGGAAGCACGACGACCAGATCCACGGCTTCGGTCACATATCCGGTGAGCGAGAAGAACACCTTTACGGTGCTGGTCTCCTGCATCAGCGGAGATAGCAGTTTTACCTGCCCGAACCCATACACGCTCTCGATTACTCCCGGAGCAACCAAGACCGCCAGCGCAACCGTGCTGACCTCTTCGCCAAATCCTCCGGTCACAGGCTCCGTTACGACCTTTACCGCAACGGTCGCCTCAGGCAGTGCTTCCGTGACGACAACGCCCACTGGCTCCGTAGACTTTCTGGATAACGGAACGATCATCGGAACGGGGACACTATCCGGCGGAAAGGCTACGTTCTCGACCACGCTGGCAAGCGGCAGCGTGCATGTCATTACGGCGTCCTATTCCGGTGATACCGTCTACAACAACAGCACGTCGGGCTCCCTATCGACATCTGCAGGCACAACGACCAGCACGATCACGCTTTCTGCCACCCCCAACCCGCCGGTAGCCGGCCAGTCCGTAACCTTTACCGCGACGGTCAGCTCGGTGACGAGTTCTGCCCGTGGAGCTCAACCGCAGGCAACGGTCACACCCACCGGAACGGTCCAGTTCCTGGATAACGGCACAGCGATCGGTACAGGTACGCTGACCAACGGTGTAGCGACGTATACGACGATCCTGGCAGCCGGAACGGCACATAGCGTATCGGCGGTTTACTCCGGCAACGGAACCTATGCCTCTGCAACCTCTTCTGCGATCACCGTACAGGCGACCACTGGCACAACCGCGACAACAACAGCCCTGGTGGCATCGAGCTATGCGGTCACCGGTGGAACCAACATCACCTTCACCTCGACGGTGAAGTCGTCCACCACATCCACCAGCACGCCGACCGGAACGGTTACGCTGACCTCGTCGAAGGACGGCGTTATTGGTACAGGCACTATCGGTACGGATGGAACGGTCAACATTTCCAGCGCGACGCTGACCTCTGGCACCCATAACATCACCGCCACCTATAGCGGCGATACGAACTTCGCTGCGTCCAGCAGTTCGGCGATTGTGGTCACGATCTCTCCTCAGACCGGCACGCTGACCGCTTCCATTTCTCCGACGACCGGAGCCTATGGCTACACGGCGACCATCACGGCAACCGTTGCTGTGACCTCGGGGGCTGCGAATGGTACGGTGCAGGCGGTCCTGGACGGCACAACCTATACAGGCACCGTCACCACCGGCACCGGCACCATCACGGTGAATGTGCCGAAGCCAGGCCGGTACTCCATCGTGGTTTCCTGCCCCGCGACAAACTCCTTTACCTGCAGCAATACCGTGACGCTGTCGTTTACCGCAACCAAGGGATCGACCACGACCACAGTAACCGCGAGCACAAGTTCGGCGATGGCCGGCGACAGCATTACGCTGACGGCCGCCATCGCCAACCAGGGCAATGCGACGGGAACCTATAGCTTCACAGGCACGGTGACCTTCCTCGATGGCACGAAGACCCTGGCCACGGCTCCGGTAGCCTCAAACGGAGCGACAGCGACGGTATCACTAACGGGCTCCGGCACGCATGCCATCACTGCGGTCTATTCCGGTGACACCAACTGGTTTGGCAGCACCTCGGCATCGACGGCGATTGTGACCACAAAGGTCGACTCTCAGCTTGTGCTTTCCGCATCCAGCACGACGGTGGTCAACGGAACCAATGTGATCTTCACGGCAACGGCGAGCGGAACGAATGCCTCCTCGACCCTGGCGCCACCAACCGGAACGGTGACCTTCTACAGCACGGTGGGAACAACAGTGGTGACGCTGGGCACGGCGACGTTGACTGCAAATGGAACCACGCAGTCGATTGCAACCATTTCGACGACAGGGCTGAAGGCTGGGACAAATAGTCTTTATGCCATCTACGCCGGAGACACGAACTATAAGACCTCTACATCGAACACTCTGACGGTGACGGTCGGCGACTTCGCGGTCACCTTCAATCCTGCGACGCTGACGGTAACGCAGGGGAAATCCGGCCAGGCAATTGCCACGGTCACCAGCACAGGTGGCTTCAGTGGAACAGTGACCCTGGGTTGCACTCCGCCCCCAGGCGCATTGATGACCTGTTCCTTCGCCCCGGCCACGTTGAGCGGGAGCGGCACCAGCACGCTGACTGTAACAACGACGGCGAACACGGCAACAGCCATGAACCACGGCATGCCGTGGCGTGTTCCAGCGGGAGGTTCCGTGCTGGCGGCAGTTCTGTGGTTTGCCATGCCGGGCCGCCGCCGCAGAATCAGCCTGTTGCTGGTGATGTGCGCGGTACTGATGACCATCACTGCCAGTGGATGCGCCACGGTGTCTTCGGATGGCGTCGACGGGGGTGGATCCTCTAACAACGGAACACCGTATGGCTCCCAGTTACTGACGATCACACTCTCTGGCACGGATGGAGTTAGCCAGACCCGGCATAACTCGACCTACCAGGTGACAGTTCAGTAGCTGAAAAGGATTTACCAGACCAACCGAAACCTTTTTTGAGATTTCCCGTCTGTACGAGGCGACCCGTTGTTCACTGGCCGCACGCAAATGTGCGCTCCTGCATGTCCGTCGTTGCCGTGCGCGGGGTGAAATGGACTGGTGTATGCGATCACCCCAATTGCCTTCGGTACGTTCCATCGCTCTTTCGTTAGCGGCCCTGTTTCTTGCACAAAGCGCGGCGTTATTTGCAGCCCAGCCAACGCGCCGCATCGCCTCCATCAACGATGGTCAGCGCGTTTCTCTGTCGGGAAACGTCTCGCCGCGGGTACGCAGCGCGGCCGACCTTGGCGAGATGGCCGGCAATCAGCAGCTTGAGCAGGTGACACTGCGGTTCAGCATGACCGCGGCGCAGGAGACTGCGCTGACGCAGCTTCTGCAGGACCAGCAGAACCCGAACTCGCCGCGATATCACCAGTGGCTTACGCCGGAGCAGTATGGTGCACAGTTTGGCATGTCGCAGAGCGACCTTGACCAGGCAACAACCTGGCTCACGTCGAAGGGGTTGACCGTCACCGAGGTTGCGCGAGGGAAAAACTTCATTACGGTCAGCGGCTCCGTAACTGCCATGGAGAGCGCCTTTCAGACCTCCATTCATACGATGAAGGTTGGTACCGAGACCCGGTTTGCGAATGTGACCGAGCCCGCGCTTCCGGCCAGCCTGCAGGCGGTCGTTTCGGGGATTACCGGTTTGGATAACTTTCGGTTGAAGCCACATGCACGGCCCCGCTATACCTCGTCTATTTCCGGGAGCCACTTCATCGCTCCCGGTGACCTGTACACCATCTACAACATGAATTCACTGGTGACGGGCGGGACGAATGGCTCCGGTGTCACCGTGGCCGTGATGGGCCAGACCGCGATTGATACCACTCAGGTAGCGACCTTCCGCAGCCTTGCTGGGCTGTCGACCAACGCGCCCACACTGCGGTTATACGGCACCTCCCCCGGCACCGTGACCGACGATCTGGGAGAAGCCATGCTCGACGTGGAGTGGTCCGGAGCAGCGGCGCCTTCGGCGAGCATCCTGTATGTCTACTCGCAGGATGTCGTGGGCACTTCGCTGACGCAGACCATCAATAACAACCTGGCTCCGATCATCAGCATCAGTTACGGCCTGTGCGAGTCGGGATGGGGCCAGAGCGCACTGAACACCTACAACGCACTCTTCCGCCAGGCGAATGCGCAGGGTCAGACCATCGTTGGACCGACAGGGGATTCCGGTGCAA
This sequence comes from Terriglobus tenax, assembly GCF_025685395.1. NCBI lineage: Bacteria > Pseudomonadati > Acidobacteriota > Terriglobia > Terriglobales > Acidobacteriaceae > Terriglobus > Terriglobus tenax. Next base: position 125,093 of record NZ_JAGSYA010000004.1, read on the forward strand.
CGGACTGCGATTACAACGGCGGTTCAACCGTTGTGACCCAGGCGCAATACGGCCTTGCAGTGGACTTTCCGGCCTCGTCGCCCTACGTGACTGCGATGGGCGGAACGATGTTCAACGAAGGCAGCACGACCGGCGCCACCACCTACTGGAGCGCATCGAACGGCACCAACCAGGGTTCCGCCCTGAGCTACATTCCTGAGGCGGTGTGGAACGAATACACCACGACGTATGGCCTGTCAGGCGGAGGCGGAGGCAAGAGCGACTACTTTGCCAAACCAACATGGCAAACCGGCACGGGCGTGCCCGCAGATTACGTACGCGACATTCCGGATCTCTCGTTGAATGCAGCCGCCAGCCATGACGGATATCTGGTGTGCCTCACAACCTACTGCGTCAACGGATATCGGGATGCGAACAGCAACCTGGCCTCATATGGAGGAACCTCGGTTTCCACACCGATCTTTGCCGGCATTCTTGCTCTCATCGAGCAGAAGACAGGTTCACGAATCGGTAATGCCAACCCGACGATCTATGCGCTGGCCAATAGCGCTTATTCCAGCGCGACCTTCCACGACATTACGACCGGCGATAACAAAATGCCGTGCCAGAGCGGTACGACGGATTGCCCAGCCGGTACGACCAGCATCGGCTACAGCGCAACCACGGGCTACGATCTGGCAACAGGCTGGGGATCGGTGGATGTCTCAAGCCTTGTCACAAACTGGAGTGCGGTATCCCCACTCTCCTCGGGCGGTTCCAGCACCTCCACAACGACGGTGAGTACCACGCCCACCAATGTGACGGCCGGAAACACGGTGACGGTCACGGTTTCGGTTGCCTCTGGCACGTCGGGCGTTACAACAACTCCCACCGGCACGGTGCAGATCCTGGTGGATGGCACGGCGACCGGCTCGGCGCTGACACTTAGCTCAGGAACGGCTTCGACAACTGTCGCGACTGCTTCCTTGTCCTCTGGCAATCACACGATCACGGCTTCCTACACCGGAGACACGACGTATACCGGATCGCTCGGTTCGGCCACAATCGATGTGGTTTCCACGAGCACGGCAGACTTTACTCTGACGCCTGCCAGCACAACGGTCACGGTCGCCTCCGGCAGCACGGCCAGCCCGGTGACCTTTACGGTAGCGTCCGTGAATGGGTTTGCGGGTTCTATCAGCTTTAGTGCTTCAACTACTTCCAGCAACCTGGCGGCACAGTACACCTTCTCCGCCTCTCCGGTTACTCTGACCAGCGGGGGAAGCGCGACAACCTCGCTGACTCTTTACGCCTATTCGTCGAGCGCCAGATCTACCAACGGTCTGACGCGCATCGCAAGCCAGCAGGCGAAGTTGACACGGGGTGGGGAACTGGCCGCCGGAGGTGCTGTGATGGTGGCGGGTCTGCTTTGCTTCCTGCTGCCGCGCAAGCGCCGTCTGCCTGTACTGCTGATGATCGGCTTCAGCGCTGTGCTGACGATGGGGATGTCGGGATGCACGAACAATACCGCCAGCTCAAGCTCCAGTTCCGGCTCCTCTGGAACGACGAATACCACCAAGGGCACCTACACCATTACAGTGACGGCAACCAGCAGTTCAACCAGCTCCACGGTGACTTCCCACAGTTCGCAGGTCACGTTTGTTGTGAATTAGGCAAGCAGGCAAGACGCGTGCTGGCGACGAGGGTGGCTTCGGCTGCCCTTGTTCCATTTCAAGACTGCAATTGGGCACTGGCGATTTGCGGCGATTGACAGAGTCTTTGGGTAGCCGGAAAATCATGGCATTCGCAGTTATCCCCCCGGTGCGCGTCCGTCGCTGTATCCGTCTCTAAAGGCCTTTTTATGTTGAACTTTCGCTGCTTTGCAGCTTCTTTTCTGGCCCTTGTTTCCATCTCCGCATCCGCACAGATCCCCAACCGTGCCAAGCCTCTGATCACCCAGCCGGTCAACGATGCGCGCCGTGTTGCGCTGCGTGGCACCATTCATCCGCTGGTGCACTCCGCCAGTGACCAGGGTTCCGTAGGGGATGCTGTGTCCCTGGACAGGATGCTGATGACGCTGCGCCGCAGCGAAGACCAGGAAACCGAACTGAAGCAGTTGATCGATCAGCAGCAGGACAAGACCTCGGCCAACTACCACCGCTGGCTGACGCCAGACGAGTTTGGAGCGCGCTTCGGGGCATCAGATTCCGACATCTCAACGCTGACAAGCTGGCTTACCTCACACGGCTTCAGCAATGTTTCCGTCAGCAAGGGACGTACGACGGTGGAGTTTTCCGGATCTGCCGGAACAGCACGGCAGGCTTTTGGTCTCTCCATGCACCGCTTCTCGTACCTGGGCAAGCAGCGCACGGCAAACGTGACCGATCCGCTGATTCCAGCGGCGCTGGCTCCACTGGTGGCTGGCTTCAGCTCGTTGAATAACTTTCCGAGACACACCTTCAGCCAGAACTACGGAGCGTATCGCCGCGATGCGAAGACCGGGAAACTGCAGCCTACCGGGAACGGGCCTTCCTCGCAGTATGTGTTTACCTCGGGTGGGTCCCGGTATCTGGGACTGACTCCGTATGATTTCGCAACGCTTTACAACCTGAAGCCACTATGGAATACCTCGGTGGACGGAACCGGGCAGACGATCGCCATCGTGGGGCAATCTGACCTTGATCCGCAGGATTTTGTGAACTTCCGCACCCTGTTTGGTCTGCCGCTGGGCAATACCTCCGGGCCAACAGGAACGCAATATCTGAATATCCTTCACAACGGCCCGAATCCAGGCTTCCTGGACGACGAAATTGAGGGCGACATCGATGTGCAATGGTCGGGCGCGGCAGCTCCTGGTGCAACCATCGATTATGTTTCTTCGCTGGGCACAGAAACAACGGCGGGCATCGATCTCTCGGCGCTCTACATCATCGACAATAACCTTGCGCCGATCATCAGCGAAAGCTGGGGTATCTGCGAGTTCTTTGCCGGTACAGACGGCAATAGCTTTTACAGCAGCCTGTGGCAGCAGGCGGCGGCACAGGGGATTACCATCATGGTGGCCGCAGGCGACGCAGGCTCCGGCACCTGCGACCAGAACAAGAGCTATGCCAGCTACGGCCTGACCGTCAATGCGATTGCATCCACCCCCTACAGCACAGCCGTGGGCGGTACGGACTTCCAGACCTTCTTCGATGACAACGGCCAGTTCGGTTCGGGGAACAACACTACAACCAAGCAGTCCATCTCCGCCTACATCCCGGAGACGACCTGGAACAATACCTGCACGAATGAGCAACTTGGGCTGAGCAGCCTGTTTCCCGGAAGTTCGGCGGAGACCATCTGCAACAACTCTCTGGCGCAGACACGATACGGACTGTTGACCACAACCGGTGGCGGTGGTGGACGCAGCAACTGCATTAGCCTGACCGGCAATACGCTTTCCACCTGCACGGGTGGTTATGCCAAGCCATCGTGGCAGACCGGCAGTGGCGTTCCTTCGGACAACGTCCGGGATCTCCCGGATGTCTCTCTCTTTGCCTCGAACGGGTTTTCAGGAGCGTTCTACATCATCTGCCAGGCGGACGCGATTTCCAGCGGCGCCGGATGCAATATCGCGGCGCCCTACAGCGACCTGCTAGGCGTAGGCGGAACCTCCGTGGGATCACCGGCCATGGCAGGCATTATGGCCTTGGTGGCGCAGAAGAATGGTGGAGGACGACTGGGCAACGCGAACTACAACCTGTATGCGTTGTTCAACAGGCAGGTCACGGCGGGTACGGGCTGTAACTCCAGCTTGACACCAAATGCGGCCTGTAACTTTAACGATGTGACGACAGGTACCAACAGCGTTCCCTGCGTCAAGGGATCGGCGAACTGCTCGCTAACAAATAGCGCGGATACCTATGGCATTCTCTCCGGCTTCAGTTCAACCTCCGGCTTCGATCTGACCACGGGACTTGGCACAGTAAACGCCGCAAACCTGGCGAATAACTGGTCAACGGTCACATACGCAGCCACGGCCACGACGCTGTCGCTTTCGCCGACTACGATCACCCATGGAACACCGGTGGCAGCAACGGTGACGGTCACCTCCGGCTCCGGCACGCCAACCGGCGATGTGTCGATCAATGGCAATACAACCAATGGTTCTGTCGGCCAGGGGACGCTGACGGCAGGGAACTATTCGCACAACTTCAATAACTTCCCCGGTGGCACGTACCTGGTAACGGCGCACTATGGAGGCGATCAGACGCGTGGCGCCTCGGACTCAAATGCTGTCAGCCTCACCGTAACTCCGGAAAACAGCAAAACAGCACTGCAACCGCTGTTTTATAACGTCACTACAGGTGCCGTCAGTACGGCGAGCAGCATGTCCTATGGGCAGTATCTCGCACTGATTAAATTCACCGTTGCCGCTGCAAGCTGTTCAGGGATCACACCGTGCAACGGCACGCCGACCGGAACGATTGCAGTGCAGAACAATGGCGCTGCGTATGGCACGGGCAACTACAAACTGAATAGCGAAGGTGTTGCAGAGATCCAGACCATCGACCTGACGCCAGGAAGCTACAGCTTTGCCGGAGCGTACAGCGGCGATGCCAGCTTCAACGCAAGCACCTCGAACAGCGGCGGATTTACCGTCTCCAAGTCCCCCACAAATACCAGCTTTACGGCTGGCGCCAGCACGCTGTCAGCGGGGCAAACGGCAGTTCTTAATATCACCGTGCCAAGTTCCAGTTATGGAAATATTCTGCAGACAGGCACGGTATCGATCCTGAATGGAAGTACCGTGCTGGGCACAGTGGCTGTCACCGGAACTTATTCCACAGCAACTGGACTGAACTACGCGACTGCAACCTACACGTTGAATGCCAGCCAGTTGACGACCGGGCCGAACAGCATCACGGTGCAGTACAGCGGCGACAATAACTATCTGGGATCAACATCCGGGGCAACGACGATCTACCTGCCTGCTGTAAGCACCACCACGCTGAGCCTTTCTCCGTCGTCGATTGCAATCGGCACAACCAACGTTACCGCCACCTACGGTGTAACCAGCACGACGCCGGGAACCATAGCGGGCACGGTGAACTTCACCGTGGATGGGGTAAATGCTGGAAGCACGACAACCCTGAGCGGAACGTATGCCTTACCAACCTCTTCGCTGAGCGCGGCCGCGCATACGGTCTATGCCGTCTTCACGTCCTCCAATAGTTCGTATCAGAATTCGGTCTCAGCACCCGCAACGCTGACCGTAACTCCTGCACCGACCTTTACGTTAGGTGCCTCTCCTGCGTCGCTCACGGTAACGCGTGGAGTTCCTGGCACAGCGAATATCTCAGTCACTGCGGTGAACGGTTTCAGCTCTTCCGTGGCCCTGGCTTGCAGCATTTCCGGATCTCCTACGGGAGCGGTCTGCGGCTTGTCTCCGTCCACCGTGACACCGGGAGTCGTCTCCGTGTTGAATATCACTACGGTTCGTGGCTCATCCCGCACGGGCAGCTTTGCACACTGGAAGCCCGCAGCTTTCGGAGGCGTAGCCTTTGCCGGGCTGTTATTCCTTCTGCGGCCTCGCCGCCGTCGGATGATGCCTCTGCTGGGCTTGTTGCTGCTACTTGGCGCGGCCGGAGCCATGAACGGCTGCGGTGGTGGCGGTACGGCTTCAACCGGAACTCCCGGGACGCCTGTGGGCACCTACACCGTGACCATAACGGGCACCAGCGGAGCCATTACGCAGACAGCAACGCTCTCGCTCACAGTGAACTAGCTCTTCTTCATACTGCGGACCGGCCTTGCAGGCTGGGGCGCAGGCGCCTCAGCCTGCGGTATCTGGGGGCTCGCACCTTCTGAGAGCTGCATCAGGTAATCCTGGGCGCTGAAGGGTTTGCTGACCTGCGACGGGCGCACGTAGTGGCCGTCAGGCGTCAGCAGGCGGGCCTTGGCATCGTCACGTAGATAGCTGCCGAGAATATCGTCGCGCAGACGGCGCAGCATCTCCGGAGCGTAGATCGGGAAAACGGCCTCGCAACGTTCGTACAGGTTGCGTGGCATCCAGTCGGCACTGCCACAGTAGACCTCGTCCTTCCCATCGTTCAGGAACCAGAAGATGCGGCTGTGCTCGAGAAAACGGCCGACGATGGAGCGCACGCGGATCCGATCGCTGAGGCCGGGAACTCCGGGACGCAGGGCGCACATGCCGCGAATAATGAGATCAATCTCCACACCGGCCTGGCTGGCACGATACATGGCCTCGATCAGCCGGCGGTCCAGCAGGCCGTTCATCTTGGCGATCATGTGTGCGGGTCTGCCTGCCTTTGCGTGCTCAATCTCACGCTCGATCAGCCGTTCCATGTCGTCCGCCAGCGTCAGCGGGGCAACCATCAACGGACGGTAGAGTTCGCCCTCGGCCTCGGCTGTCAGGTAGTTGAAGACGGCCTGAACACCGTGCGTGATCTCAGGATTTGCCGTAAGAAGGCTGATGTCAGAGTAGAAACGCGCTGTAACGGGGTTGTAATTGCCAGTGCCAAGGTGCGCGTAACGGCGCACGACACCATCTGGATCGCGGCGAACCATGAGCGCCAATTTGCAGTGTGTCTTCAGGCCGAAGATTCCGTGAAAGACCTGCACGCCGGCGTCCTCCAGCGTGCGCGCCCAGCGGATATTCGAGGCCTCGTCAAAGCGGGCCATCAGCTCAACAACGACCGTAACATCCTTCAACTGCGCGGCGTCGACGAGGGCAGCAAACATGGGCGAGTCGGCGCTGGTGCGGTACAGCGTCTGCTTCATGCTGACCACGGCCGGGTCTTCGGCAGCGGCTTCAATGAACTCTTCCACCAGGCTGTAGGTGTCAAAGGGGTGATGCAGCAGAATGTCGTTCGAGCGCAGCTCTTCCCACAGGTCGGCGGACTTGCGGTCAAGGCGGTACTCGCGGCCGTGGAAGGGCGGGAACTTCAGTCCATCGTTATCGACGCCGGAGTACAGGTTCATCAGGCGCGAGAGGTTCACGGGGCCGTCTGTCATGAAGACCTGGCGCTCGTCCAGTTCAAAGTTGGCGCGCAGCCGTTCGACGATCTCCGGATCTGCATCTTCGCTGACCTCCAGGCGGACAGCATCCCCCTTCCGGCGATTGTGGAGTTCGCTTCGCACGCTCTCCAGCAGGGAGCGGGTCTCTTCTTCCTGCAGGTAGAGGTTCGAGTTGCGCGTCACGCGGAAGGCGGTCTTGGCCAGTACCTCGTAGCCGCGGTACAGGCGCTCCGCCTGTGCTTCGATCAGGTCATGCAGGAAGATGAACTCGGTGCATCCGCTGCTGCAGGGCAGTTTGACCAGCCGGGGCAAGGAGCGGGGCACGGTGATGACGCCAAGGACAGGCTGCGCCGGAGCGGAGCCCTTCCGCTTGCGGCGGAGCAGCAGGGCAATGCATAGCGCCTTGTTCAGAACGCGAGGAAAGGGATGCGCGGGGTCGATGGTGACCGGTGTCAGCAGGGGGTCAACTTCGTCGTTGTAGTACTGCTCGGCGTGCTCGCGTGCGGTATCGTCCAGTTGTGACCATTCCAGAACGCGGATGCCCGCCTTTTCAAGAGCCGGCAGAAGCTGCTCGTTCCAGCACCGGTATTGGTCATGCACGAAGGCGTGCATCAGGCGGTTCAGCTCTTCCAGGCGGTTCTGTTCGCTCATGCCGTCGTCGGCTTCGGTGGCGGGCGTTACGTAACCGTCTTCCAGACGCTGCAGAATGCCAGCGACGCGAATCTCGACAAACTCGTCCAGATTGCTGGCGGTGATGGCCAGGAACTTGACGCGTTCGAGCAGGGGGTTGCGAGCATCCTGGGCCTCTTCCAGCACTCGCCAGTTGAAGCGCAGCCAGCTTTCGTCGCGATTGAAAAAACGGTGAGGAACCCGCGCGGGGGACGATCTACGAGGCATACGAATTATCAGCCTACCAGCAGGTTAGATGCGCGATGATGAATCTTGAGTAGACGACCTGAAAAGATATTGGCTAACCAAAGCAACCGTTGGAACATCTGTTTCTATACAGGAGATTTTCCCATGAACCGTACGACTCGTTTTCTGGCAACCTGTGTACTCGCGGGGCTGCCAGTCATGCTTACCGCCCAAACCGCCTCGCAGGACATGAAGGATGCCGGCCACGAAACCAAGCAGGCTGCCAAGAGCACCGGCAGCGGCGTGAAGAAGGGCACCGTGAAGGCCTACGACAAAACCAAGGCCGGAACCAAGAAGGCCGGCAGCGAGGTCGCCGACAAGACCGAGGAGGGCTGGAATGCCACCCAAAAAGGAACCAAGAAAGCCGGAAGCGAAGTAGCTGATAAGACCGAAGACGGCTGGGACGCGACCAAGAAGGGCACCGTGAAGGCTTACGACAAGACCAAGGCCGGAACGAAGAAAGCCGTCAACAAAGTTGACGGCGATCCGAAGACGAAGTAGCTGGTTGCGAACTACATTGCCCGCTCGCGGAACTCCACGATATTCCCATCCGGGTCTGTCGTGGAGAGCGAGCCCTTTGCGGACTTGAACGCGACACCACGCTTCTTCAGGCTGGCAGCCGCCTGTTTCAGGCTCTTCACCTGGAAGGCGACGTGCATGCGTGCGCCGATCTGGTCATCCTCGATCATGACGGTTTCGCCCGATGTACCGGGGATGGCAAAGCTTTGCGTCTTCGTTACCGGGAAGCGGAGCTTCTCCGTGTAGAAAGCGCGCGCCGCGGGCACATCCTTCATGGCCAGCGAGACACTGACCAGCTTGCCGGAGACCGGCGTTCCAAGGTGCTTGCCATGATCGTTGGAGTGCAGCGAGCCGGGCATGTACTGCGTGTACTCAATGTTCTGCTTCTCCGGCCCTTCCATGGTGAACAACAGGTTGCCGGCGCCGGCCTTGCGTAGTTCGTTCGGCTTCAGTTCATCCTTCACATACTGCTTGTGCAGGGAATCGAGATCGCTGCCATAAAAGCACAGGTGGAGGAAGCCAACTTCGGGCTGCTTCTCCGTTACCGGGTAAAGCTCAATGAACTGGTCATCGTTGATCTTCATGAACGAACGATCCAGAACACCTTTATTTTCCAGCGTGAAGGCCTGGATGTAACCAATCTTCTCGTAGAAAGCGCGCGCCGCAGGCACATCCTTGACGCGGATCGCAACGTGGGCAAAGCCGTCCATGGGGACAGACTGGGCGGAGAGCGCCGTGGTGGCACTGATCAGCAGGGCGAACAGCAGCTTACGCATTCAGTTCCTTCGCAAGTGGGAATGTCTGCCTGGCGGAAAGCCAGAGCAACGCAGACCAGTATAGGTCAGCGCCCAGCAGATGAACGACCTGCATCCACGTTGGAGCCAGCAGCAGCAGGTCCGCCAGGCCCAGCGCAATCTGAAATGCAAGCAGAGCGAGCACCAGGTTCGCGAGCGGCGATCCCCAGGCGCGCTTCAGCAGCCATACGACAAAGATGGTTGCAAGAATGGCGCTCAGCGGATGCACGCTGCGCAGGCGAAGGATCATGGGGGCGGAGCTGGAGAAATCCTGGACGAAGGCCGCACGCAGAGAAGTCGAGGGGAAGAGCGTATCGCCGAGCGCCGCCAGCGAGCCGCTCACGCCAACAACAAGCGTGCTGACTATTCCAACAATGCTGAACCAGAGATTGCGTCGCGAAACGGTGAACCGCCACGGCCGCTCCAGGAAGTACACCGACAAGGTGTACGCACCCAGCAACAGGAGCGTATTCGACAGATGGATCGAGAGCAGGATCACGCGGCCCACTGACCGGTTGCCGGTCACATAGCCGAGCTTGACCAGTACCGCTCCGAGAATTGCCTCATTTACCAGCAAAATGGTTGCTGCGACAATCGCTTTGCGCGCCGGATGGTACTTTGCCGTTGCAGCGAAGACTGCGATAAGCAAGGCAACGGTCAACAGTGTTGCGCCGCCCGTCATCATGCGATGGGTGAACTCGACAATCGTGTCGACACGGGGGGAATGGGGAATGACCTGGCCGTTGCACAAAGGCCAGTGGTTGCCGCAGCCCGCACCGGAGCCGGTTGCGCGGACGACCGCGCCCCACAGCACCACGAGGATGTTCCATCCAAGCGTCAACCATGCCAGACGCCGCACGTTTGGGGTGAGGGCTTGCGAGGGAGCGAACTGTACCGCTGCTGTAGCCACGGCTCTATTCTAGCTCCGGCGCGACAGCATTATGCAGTGAGCGGCATCACATGCCAAGCGCTTTGCGGGTCGGCGCGTAATCTTTGGCAAGGGAAAGCGATGTGCGGTATTCCGCCTGAGCACCATCCTTGTCTCCCTGGCGCTCCAGAATCTTGCCAAGCATCAGGTGAGCACGGAAGGCAGGGCCGGAATCAGATTTCGCGGGCGAGGCGAGATACTCCTTCAGGACCTTCTCGGCCAGCGCAGATTCACGGTTCTGCTCGACCAGAAAGGTCGCTGCATCAAAACTGGCGCTGGTACGCTGGCGGTCCGTGGCAAATACTTCTTTCACCACTCCAACCGCGTCGTCGACACGCTTCCGGCGATCGTAAAACGCAACCAGGTCCATCAGGTTCTCTGCGTTACGCCTGCTTTCAAGCTCGCGTTTCAGTTCGCTCTCTGCGGCGACGTAGTTCTTTTCCTTCTCGGCAACGATGGAGAGGATGCGGTGGTACTTGACGGCAGAGAGGGGCTGAATCTTCTCCGCCAGCTGGCGAGCCTTGTCCGTCCCGCCACCCACGATGGAAGGGGCGCGGGCATAGAACTCACCGAGGTCGTTGATCGCTTCCAGGTCTTTCGGAGCAAGCTGGTAGGCGCGCTCAAACGAAGCCACACTGCGCTTGGCCATGCTGAAGCCGGTAAACGGTCCGGATTTATCAGCCTTCTGGCCGTAGGCTCGGCCCAGCCAGAGCAGGTAGACCGCGTTGTCGGAATCATTGGCGACAGCTGCCTCGCAGTGGGGAACGGCGCGATCCGGAAGCTCCTGGGCGTAGTAGGCGCGGCAAAGCAGATGGTGCGAAACCGCGTCGTGCGGATTTGCCTTAACCGCCGGCTCCAGAGCAGAGGAAAGCTCGTCGACGCGGCCAGCCATCAGGGCAGCACGCGCCTCGGAGACGTCCATAGCCCGCAGTGAGAGCGGGATCGTCAGCAGCAACAGCAGGAAAACCGGGTTCAGGCGATGCATCATCGACGCCTTATTCGACAACATTCACCAGCAAACCGTCAGTCAGTTCGCTGTTGTCCGTCGAGTTAACCGCGACTTTGTCGGTAATAGACAGGCCGCTGGCGATCTCAATCCGGGTCGGCGTCAAAGCAGCGCCTACCTTCACGGGAGTGCGCACCAGTTTGCCATCCACAATGCGCAGAACATAGCTGTCAGCACCCTGCGTGTGCAGCGCCTCACGCGGAATAGACATGGCGTGCGGATGCTGCAGGGTGGTCACGGTCACCGTGACGTTGGTATTCGGCAACAGGTCGCCATGGGCGTCATCCACGCTGATGATGCACTCGCCGACGTTTCGCGTGCCGTAGTTGATGATGGTGGTAGGCACCTGTACAACGTGCCCGTGCCATACCTTGCCGGGCTTGGCATCCCACACAATCGTGACAGCCTGGTTGACGGCCAGCTTGCCGACCTCGGGCTCGTCAAAGTACGCCGTAACCTGGATACGATCAAGGTTGGCCAGGGAGAACAGGGTCTCTCCTGCGGGAACAAAGTCAGACTCCTGGACCGGAATCGAATAGACCGTTCCCTCGAAGGGAGCACGGACATTCAGCTCGCCATACAGCTTGCGGGCGGAAGCGACAGCGGCCGAAGCGTCACTCTCCTGCGCCTTGACGCGGGTTCGATCCTGCGTGCTGTAACGCGTCGCGGAAGAGAAGCGCTGCTCGATGGCGATACGGGAGGAGCGGGCGTTCTCAAGCCGCTGCTGCGCGGCCAGTACTTCGCTGCCGGAAGCGGCACCCTTCTGCTGTAAAAGCTGCAGGGCGGTCACGTCGCGCTGGGCCTGCTGCTCCTGAAGCCGTGCCTTGGACAGGTCTGAGCTCATGCCGATGCGTTCGTCGGTGGTGCCGCCTGCCTCCAGGTCATGCATAGAAGCCTGTGCTCCAGCCAGCGCGGATTGCGCCGTCGCAAGACGGCTTCGGGCCTCGGAATCATTCAGGTGGATCAGCAACTGACCGGCCTTCACCTTGTCGCCGGCATTGACATAAATCTCCTCGACGGTTCCGGCCATGGGAGCATGGGCGTCAAACGGCTCCACCGGCTGTACCTTGCCGTTGGTGGAAACCGTGCTGGTCAGATTTTCAAAGCCAACCTGCGCGGCATGAATGCTGACCTTGCTGCGCAAAACGGAGCGCAGACCGAACCCAACGGCAACCAAAACCGCCAGGACAAGCAGAGCGACGACGAGTGTGCGAGTGGAACTAGATTCTTTCTGGGCCATAGGGCAAACGAAGCGTCAGTATATCTGACGCAGATGGAACGAGTTGCGGCACAAAAAGTTATTGTGCCGGGTCAAAAGGCCGTAGATCGCACAGCTCCAGCTCAATTGCCGTGCCGAAATTAGGGTTCGAGTTTTCCCGGATGCGGAACGCCAGCTCCACCAGGGAATCAACGGCCAGACCCAGTTCCTGAAGGCGGGTAGGCCAGTGCATGCGGCGCGACCAGGCAAGGCAGGCAATGGAGGCGTTGCCTTGTTCCAGCCTCAGACGCAGGTGTTTGTCCTTGAGGACACGGATGTCGAGGATGCGCACCGGACCAGTACAGAAGACCGGCTCCGGATTGGAATGACCGAAGGGCTCAAAGCGGCGAAGCTGGTCCAGCAGGGCGGGCGTAATGCGTTCCAGCGGCAGGGAAGCATCGCAATGCAGGGCAGGGAGCATGGCCTCGGCCGGCATGGCCGAACGGGCATAGATACCGAGACTCTGGCGCAGTTCCGGCACACGGTCCGAGGGAAGCGAGAACCCTACTGCGTGGGCGTGTCCGCCGAAACGCGTGAAGAGTGGGGCAATCGAGTGGATGGCGGTAAGAGCGTCCAGCAGGTGGAAACCGGGGATCGAGCGGCCGGAGCCGTAGGCTTCGCCATCTTCATGCGCCAGAACCAGCGCCGGACGGTGTGTACGGTCCACGACCCGGGATGCCAGGATGCCGATGACGCCCCGATGCCAGCCATGGCCGTCCATCACGATGGCGCCTTCCTCGGACCGCGATGGGTCAGCAGCCAGAAGAGCTTCAATCTCGTCCAGGGCCGCCTGTTCGGTGGCTCGGCGTTCATCGTTCAGCCGGTGCAGCTTCTCGGCGATCTCCCGGCCGCGTTCGGGCGAACGCGTGAGAAACATCTCCACCACGTCGGAGGCGATATCCATACGCCCAGCGGCATTGATGCGCGGTGCAAGCCGGAAAGCGACCGAGGTGGCCGTCAATGGCTGGTCGCCGGTCAGTTTGGCCAGTTCCATCAGGCAGCGCAGGCCGGGCTGTACGGGCTTTGCCAGCTCCCGCAGGCCAATGGAGACGATGACGCGGTTCTCGCCCGTTAGAGCGACAGCGTCGGCCACGGTGGCCACGGCCAGCAGCTTCAGAAAGCTGGGCAGCAGCTTGGTCTGGACGGTCTCCGGGGCGATGGTCGAGCCTTCGAGCAGCGCCTGTGCCAGCTTGAAGGCGACCCCCGCTCCGCAGAGGTCTTTGTTCGGGTAAGGACAACCCGTCTGGTTGGGGTTGATGACTGCCTGCGCCGGTGGCAGACCGCCGATCTCGTCCGGCAGGTGATGATCGGTGACCACAAGATCAAGCCCCAGCTTTTCGGCCTCTTCTGCGGCGGCGAAGGCTCGAATCCCCGTATCGACCGAAATCACCAGCTTGACGCCAAGCCCGGCAGCGTCCGCCAGTACCCCTGCCTGCATGCCGTAGCCTTCGCGGATGCGATGCGGAATATGGTAGCGGACGATCGATTCGCCCCCTGCAATGCGGTCGATGGCCGTCTTGAGCAGTACCGTGGCAACAGTTCCATCCACGTCGTAATCGCCGTAGATCAGGATGGGTTCGCGCCGTGCGATGGCCTGCTGGATGCGCTCAACCGCCGTTGCCATGCCCAGCATCTCGAAAGGGGAGTGCAGTTGCTCAATCGCCGGGTTCAGAAACAGGTCGACCGTCTCCGGGGTATCAAAACCGCGGCTCAGCAGCAACTCCGCGATGACCTGCGGCAGGCGCAGTTCGCGCGCAAAGGCCTCGGCCTCCTCAAAGGAGACTTCCGGATGCGTCCAGCGATAAAGCGGGTCAGCGGGCACTAGTCGTCGTTGTCGGAGTCGTCCACGATGATTGAGTCGAAGTCCGAGACGCTTTCCATCAACTGCTGGAAGCGCTCATACCACTCGGTCGAGGTCTCGTAGATGAACATGATGCCGTTGTAGGCAAAGCCAAGCTGCAAATAGCCGGTCTTTCCGACATAGTTCACCAGGTATTGGGCTTCGTCGATGTCCGGCGTGTCGTCGGAATCGGGAAAAGCGTGCGCGCGCAACTGTTCGATGAGGATCTCAATGTCACGCTTCTCCAGCGTGACCTCGCTCATCGTCAGAAACGAAGCGCCGGCGGCCTTTCCGTGTTCGACAAAGTCTTTCCAGGAGTCGGAGTTTTCTTCTTCGAAGACGACGGTCGGGATGTCTTCGTGCACGTAAGCGTTCATCCGGTGCATACCGTGGCCCGCGATGAAGGCAATCATGTCGTCTTTAAGCGAAATCAGGTTATCTGTCTGCATTGCAACGAAACGTATTGTCTCAAAAAAGCAGTAGCGGACGCACGGTAATACTCTGGAAGCATGGCAAAGTTTGATCGTCACGTATTTGTATGCAGCAATGAGCGCCTGGAGAGCGCTGCACGTCCCAGCTGCCGCCCCCGCGGCGGAAAGCAGCTAAAAGACGCCATGAAGGAGGCCGCCCGGGCCGCGGGTCTGAAGAACTCTGTGCGCGTGAATGACGCCGGCTGCCTGGACCAGTGCGAGCACGGCCCGGTGATGGTGGTCTACCCGGAGGCCGTCTGGTACGGCTTTGTGAATCTGGAGGACGTCCAGGAGATCGTCACCGAGCACCTGGTGAACGGTCGCCCGGTGGAGCGTCTGCGACTGGCCGATAGCTGCCTGAACACCGCGCAGTGCCCTCACAGGACATAATTTCGAGATTTACACCGAACTTTTCCAAACTTCTTCCCGTAAGAAGGCGAGGGAGCTTGTTCGATGCGTTCGTCTGTACGTCTTTTTTCCGCCGCATTTGCCGCGGCATTTTCCTTTATCTCAATTGGATGCGGTGGGGGCGGTTCTTCCGCTCCTTCGAAACCGCAAGTCTCTGTGGCCATAGCGCCGCTCTCCGCGACGCTGTTTTTGCTGGGCAAGCAGAGCTTTAGGGCAACGGTCACGGGGACGACCGATACGCGGGTTGAGTTCGAAGTCACCGGCGGCGGCAGTACCACCACGGATGGCGTATATACCGCGCCGCAACGCAGCGGAGACTACTGGATCCGCGCCTGGAGCGTAGCCGATCCCTCGAAATACGCGACCGCCCTGATCCGGGTGAATGGCTACCAGGAAAGGGTAAGCGACGCTGGCAGGACGGTGGACGGATACTACGAGCACACTGCCAACCTGCTGACGGATGGCAGCGTACTGATTGCGGGTGGCTATGGTAGCTCGGGGTTGCATACGTATGCAGATCGATATATTCCGGGGCAGAGTGGAGTACGAACGGCGGCCCGGTTGATTCTCCCGCGGCAGCAGCACGCCTCGGTGGTTTTGCCGAACGGACGCGTCCTGCTTTCGGGAGGATTTGCGTCCCTGACCCCGACGAACTTCTTTGATCCTGTCTTCGCGAGTACGGAGATTTACGATCCTGCGACGAACACCTTTCTTGCAGGCCCACAAATGAACTTCGCACGGCGAAAGCACACCATGACGCCGCTGGCGGATGGCCGCGTCCTGGTGGTGGGTGGTATCTCCTTGCATGGGCATGGCTTTTCCGCCAATCCGCAGACGGAGATCTATTCTCCTGCCGACAACCGGTTTGTGACGACAGGAAGGATGAACGACCCGCGCTGGCTGCACAGTGCGACACGCCTTAAGGACGGCCGCGTGCTGGTGACAGGAGGCCGGCCAAACAACTGCCAGGTAGGCTGCCCGCAGGATGGCCTGCGCACGGCTGAGATCTACAATCCGGCGACAGGCACATGGAGCGCTACCGGCTCGATGCACATCAGCCGCTACGGCCATTCCGCACACTTGCTGCAGGACGGCCGGGTGCTGATCATCGGAGGGGAATCCACCGAAGACCTTGGTGAAACCGACCAGGTTCGCGAGGTCGAGATCTATGATCCCGCGACAGGGAACTTCTCCACCTTCGCGCATCTACAGGAAGGACGCGGCTTCCACGCACTGGCGGAGCTGCATGACGGCCGGTTGCTGATAGCCGGCGGATATAAGAACAGTGGACAACCCATGTACACGACAGAAATCCTCGATCCTCAGACAAAGACGGTGAAAACAGGGCCAGAGATGCGTGAGTTCCGTTCCGGAGCCCTGGCAGTGAAGCTGGAGAGTGGAGAAGTGCTGATCGTTGGCGGTCATAACTCAGGCTCGGCGGTTCCTTTACTGGATCTCTTCCTTTAGTCAGCAAGAGTGGTGCTAACTGCGTGATATAAATGACTTCGAAGAGACATGATTTTTTCCAAGGACTACGTCACCTATCTGGCGAAGCAGACCGTGCAGCAGCTGATCGACGCGAAGATGATTCGCTCGGACAAGCCGGCGGCTCTGAATGAGCGTGTCAATAACGGCCTGCTCGACGAGCTTTCGCTCGAGGACCGGATCAATGACGAGGTCCGCGTCATTCTGGAGGCCTTCCAGGATGACATGCGAAAGACCGGCGCAAGCTACCCCGAGATGTTCAAGAAGGTGAAGAACGAGCTTGTGCGCAAATACAAGGCGGTGCTGTGAGAATCTCGCGCGACAAACTCAACAAGCTTGCCCACGTCGTCGCTGACACCCTGGCGGATATCGACGAGGCGGAGTTCCTGGAGGATCGCAATACGATTCGCCAGGAGGCACGCAAGATCCTGGAGAAGCTCCTGCTGGAGGAAACCAAGATCGACCTGGCGGCCCGTCACAAGATCACCTCGCAGCGGAAGATCATCCTCGAAGGCACTCAGGAATGGGACATTCTGTACCGCAAGTACTACAACGATGAAGTGAAGAAACTCGGCATCTAGCCCGCCCAAAACCCTTCATCGCTGTTATACTTACAAAAGTGGTTGAGAGTTCTTTCCATCCACTCCTACGCTTCGGCGCCATGGTGTAATTGGTTAACACGTCGCCCTCTCAAGGCGAAGAGTACGGGTTCGATCCCCGTTGGCGCTACCAAAGCAAATCCAGTGATTCTGACCCGCTTCCGGCGGGTTGTTTGCTTTAAGAACCCTGCTCTTAATCGAGTTCGTTCACCGAATGTTTCTATTCTGGAATAGGTTCTCTTATGGATTGACTGGGCTTCCTCCTCTCGTCTTCACTTCTCCCACTTTTGAATGCGCGTCCTTGCGAGGTGTGGGATGGTGGAAGCCGGGGCAGTAGTCTGGGCGAAGTGAGGGACTCTTTTACCGCGCGGGTAAACGGGCACGAGATTCCAGTCAACCAGATAAGCGGTGTGGCAGAGATCAGCTTCAGTACGCACGCGGGCAGCAACGACCTGAAAATCCGGGTCTGAACAACCAGGTCTCTGCACTCGCTCCAGACGTCAAGAAACGAAATTCCGTGCAACCGCATGGATTGATTGGGCCGGTGACGGTGAGCGCTCCGCGGTAAAGCAGGGGGGAATGGTACCGTCGGACGGCGCAGGTCCGGCGGTATACTTGATGAACGTGGCTAAGACGTTCTATATCGAAACCTTCGGCTGCCAGATGAATGCCCATGACTCGGAAAAGGTCATTGGCACGCTGCAGCACGAGGGCTACACCCAGGTGACAGACGAGGAGTCCGCCGACCTGATTCTGTACAACACCTGTTCGATCCGCGATAAGGCGGAACAAAAGGTCTTTCATCGCCTGAACGAGTACAAGCGCATGCAGGGTGAAGGCAAGCGCTTTGGCGTGCTGGGCTGCGTCGCTCAACAGGAAGGCGAGAAGATCTTCGAGAAGGCTCCGTTTGTTTCCATGGTCAGCGGTTCAGCCTCATACCGCAACCTGCCGCAGATGATCCGCCGCCTTGAGGCGGGGGAGACTCGCATCACCGGGTTGGATGACCGTCAGACCGACGAGACCTTCGACACCGAATTCACCGCGCGCTCTAACCCGCACCGCGGCTACATCACGATTACGGAAGGCTGCGACAAGTTCTGCAGCTACTGCGTCGTTCCGTACACGCGCGGCAAGGAGCGCAGCCGCACTTCGGAATCTGTGCTGACCGAAGCCCGCCGCATGGCGGACGCCGGATTTACTGACATCCAGCTGCTCGGGCAGAACGTGAACTCCTACATTGACCCGGTCGGCAAGATGAACTTTGCCGAGGTTCTCGCTGCGGTTGGAGAGGTTCCGGGTATCCGCCGCGTGCGCTTTACCACCTCGCATCCGCGCCACTTTACCAAACAGATTGTCGAAGCAATCGACGCCATCCCCACGCTCTGCGACCACATCCATCTGCCTGTACAGAGTGGATCGAGCGCCGTGCTGAAAGCAATGCAACGCGAGTACACGCGCGATTGGTACCTGGAGCGGATTTCCTGGATTAAGGCCGCCAGGCGTGACATCTCGATGACGACCGACATCATCGTTGGCTTTCCGGGCGAGACCGATGCGGACTTTGAAGACACGGTGACGATGTGCGCCGAGGTGCAATACGACGGCGTCTTCGCCTTCAAGTACTCGCCGCGTCCGAACACACCTGCGATCTCGATGGATGAGACGGTTTCCGAAGAGGTGAAGAGCGAACGTCTGCGTATCCTGCTCGACCGTCAGCGCGAGATTCAGCGCAACAGTTACCAACGCCACGAGGGCACGGTGATTGAGGTGATGGTCGAGGGCTACAACCAGCAGCGCGCCCAGGTGATTGGCCGGACCTCACAGAACAAGACCCTGAACTTCACAACACCCGAACCCGTGTTGCCGCAGATTGGCAGCTATGTGCCGGTGCTTGTCACCAAGTCGCTTCCAAACAGCCTTGTAGGGGAGCAGGCCGGCGTGGCAGAAGTGCCCGCGGCCGTTCTGAAGCAGGCTCAGCCCGTAGGTTTAGTGGTGTTGCAATGAACTTTCCCGGACTTCAGCACGACGATGAAACACCGCAGGAAGTAGAAATGAAGATCCGCGGCCTGATGATGGACCCTGTTACGAACATGCCCATCGTCGTCCTGAAGGACGTTGCCAGCGACACGGTACTGCCGATCTGGGTTGGCATCTTCGAAGCGAACGCCATTGCGCTCGAGATTGAGAAGACCGCGACTCCACGTCCGATGACCCATGACCTGCTGCGTGATCTCGTGCGCGGTCTCAATGCGCAGGTGGACAAGATCGTCGTACATGAACTGAAGGAAGATACCTTCTACGCCGTGATCTGGATGCAGCAGGAAGGCGAGACGGTTACCATCGATGCTCGTCCGTCAGACGCGTTGGCGCTGGCTCTGCGGGCCGATGCCCCCATCTTTGTTCATCGCGATGTCCTGAAAAATGCGCGGCTGACAACCGCGGACGCGCAGAACATCTCTGCTGACCAGATGCGCCAGTGGCTGGAAGGTCTGAACGACGACGAGATGGGTCGCTACAAGATGTAGATGGCTATCGCTTCCCGGCGATCAGCTCTTCAAGAACCTTTTCCCACTTCGCTCCATACTCTGACCATCCGCCAAGATGACGTACACGGTTCAGCGATGCTTCGCGCATGCGCTCCTGTAGTGCAGGGTCATCAGCTACCTGCTGCATGCGTGTGGCAAGAGCGTCAGCGTCACGAATGGGGACGATGAAACCTTCGACACCATCCGTATAGAGGTCTTCGCTACCCGTATTGAGCGATGCGATGACAGGGCATCCGCAGGCCATTGCCTGTGCCTGTACCAGCGCCAGGCCTTCCTCGATACTGGGAAGCACCAGGACATGGCTCTTCGACATCAGGTTGACCAGTTCGCTCTGGGGTACGGAGCCCAGCCATTCGACGGATGCATTTGGCAGCCGATCAAAGACGTGTTTGACCGCTCGATCGATTGAACCGGCGATGCGAAGACGCTTATTGGGATGCTTCAGTTTGTCGAAGGCCTGCAGCAGATAGGGGATTCCTTTGCGCAGGCTGACCTGCCCTGCGAACAGAACATCAAAGGAGTCCTTTGACGGTTCGGCTACAGGATGGAAGCGTTCCAGGCGCACGCCGTAGGGAATCAGCCGGAGCTTCTCGCGCGGAACGCCCATCTCCACAAAGGAGCGCACGGCAAAGCTCGAGGGCACGCTGATGGCATCCGCGAGTTCGTACTGCTTTTCTTCAATTGCCGTGACGCGAGGGTCGGAGGTAGGCTCCCGTTCCACGCCCCAGATGCGGTCTTCCTCCGCAATGATGTTGCGCTGGTAGCGATGATGCGACGAACCGCGATCGCAGATGAAGACACCGCCCTGCTGTTGCAGAAGCCGGCCGGTGTTTGTCCCCGATCCGGAGATGGCGATCAGCGCATCCACCTTCGTGCCTTTACGCTCCAGGGCGCGCAGGCGGCCGCTGGTCCAGCTGTCGAACAGGGCAGTGTTGATCAGTTGAAGCTGCTGCGCCACTGGTACGCGATACAGCTTGGAGCGACCGTAAAAATAAGCCGGGGTATGCACCCAGGGAAAGCTCTCGACGCGCTCTTTAGGCAGGCCTTCGCGCTTCAGGCGGGCCCATGGCCACGTGGAATACACGCGCTCCAGGTGACCGCGTTTTTGCAGCTCCGTGGCTAAATCAAAATGATGGAAGACGCCGAAGACCGTCTGGATAACTCGCATGCGTTCGTTCGGCGCCCTTTCCTTTTAGCGCTCGGACAGGCTGTCCAGCAGCGTGTAGAACTCCGGGAAGCTGATGCTGGCAACTTCGGCGTTCTGAATCGTCGTTTCACCCTCGGCTCGCAGGGCAGCGATGGAGAAGGCCATGGCGATCCGGTGATCGTGGCCGGTCTCAATGCGGGCACCGTGCAGCTTCTGGTTGCCGGGGATGTGGAGACCGTCTTCGAACTCCTCAAACTCGGCGCCCATCGCCTTCAGGTTCTTGGCGACCAGCGCAATGCGGTCGCTCTCCTTCACACGCAGCTCCTGCGCATCGCGGATGCGGATGCCTTCGCTGGTATACGGAGCGATAGCTGCAATGACCGGCAGCTCGTCAATCAACTGCGCCGTCAGAGCGCCGCTGATGTCTGCGCCTTTCAGTCCGCCAGGAGCGCGGTTGACCTGGATGGTACCGACCATCTCGCCATGCTTCTCTTCCAGATTCAGGACCTTCACCTTCAGGCCGATACCCGAGAGCACATCCAGCAGCGCAGCGCGCGTGGGATTCATGCCCAGGCCGTCGAAGATGAGATTCGAATCCGGGAAGAGCAGCGCGGCGCAGAGGAAGAAGGCGGCCGAAGAGATATCGCCGGGGACGGCAACATCAATCGCGGTCAGCTTTTGGCCACCGGCGATCGAAATGCTGTCAGCGGTCCGCGTGAGTTCAGCACCAAAGGCGCGCAGAGCGTGCTCAGAGTGGTCGCGTGTGCGCACCGTCTCGGAGATGGAGGTCACACCCTCTGCCTGCAGGCCCGCAAAAAGGATGGCTGTCTTAACCTGGGCACTGGGAATCGGTGTGGCAAAATCAATGGCTTTCAGCGGCGTGCCGAAGATGGTGACTGGCGCATGGCCTTCGGTCAGGTCAATGCGTGCGCCCATCTGGGTCAGCGGCTTGCGAATGCGCTCCATCGGACGCTTGGTCAGCGAGTCGTCGCCGATCAGCGTAAACACATGCGGATGCGACGCGATCAGACCGGAGAGCATGCGCATCGTCGAACCGGAGTTGCCGCAGTCCAGGTTGCCGACCGGGCGCTCAAATGCGCCGCCAACGCCGGTTACCTCAATGGTGCCGTCCTCCAGCTTGTTGACCTTGGCGCCAAGCGTGGCCATGCAGCCAAGGGTGGAGTGCGGGTCAGCGCCGGTCGAAAAGTTGTAGAGCTTCGAGGTGCCCTTGGCCAGGCCGGCCAACATGGCATAACGGTGCGAAATGGACTTGTCGCCTGGGACGCGGAAAGAACCGCTAAGGTTCTTCGCGGGACGGATAATCTGCGTCGTACTGATGGTCTGCATCTTTGCTTCTTCCGGGTAGCCATGCGGCAGCGGTGTGCCGTAGAGGGGAATCCTGGAGGGAGATGCTCATAGACAGGCGTACACACAAACGGCACCTGGAATGAGCTTCTACTTCCGTTGAACTTTCTCCTGATTGTACCGTGACGGCGATAGTGGAAAGTTTCAGCGAACGTGCAGAATCACGACCGTCTCGTCGTCAAAGTGTTCTGTCTGGGACTGGAAGCGGCCGACCGACTTCAGAATCGCATCGCCCGTAATCTGCGCAGTCGGGTCTTTCAACTTGCGCAATACCTCGACCAGCCGCTCGTTGCCAAACATCTCCTGCGCGGCATTCTCCGCATCGGTAATGCCATCAGAAAAGAAGACGATCTGGTCTCCTGGCTGCGTCGCCAGCGTTAACTCTTCATAGACCGCATGAGGAAAGAGACCCAGCGGGAAGCCCTCCGCCTGGATGGTGCGCACTTCGCCGCCGGTGACAAACAACGGCTGCACAGACCCCGCATTCGCGATGCGGAGCGTCTGCTCGGTGTCATCCCACAGAGCAATCAGCATGGTGACGTACTGCGCGTCCAGCTTACGTTCCTGTAGCTGGTCATTCAGGGCCGCCAGCATCTGCGCAGGGGAGAGTTGCTGGGCTCCCAGCGAACGCAGAATACCGGAGACCAGGGCGGCATACAGCGCAGCCGGCGCGGCCTTACCGGAGACATCGCCCATCACGATCAGCGTGCGTCCCTGTCCATAGTCCAAAAAGTCGTAGACATCTCCACCGATCGAGCGCGCCGGCAGAAATTTCGCAAAGAAATCCGCATGCGGGTGCGAGGGCGGCGTGGAGGGCAGCAGGCGAAGCTGCACCTGGCGCGCCATGGCCAGATCGCGCTCCATGCGCTGTTCTTCTTCAAGAATGCGCTCGTACAACCGCGCGTTTTCAATGGCAATGGCCACCTGGCCGGCCAGCGTGGTGAAGGTGCGCTGGTGGTCCTCGTTGTAGTAGTTGGAGCGCGTGTGCTCCACGTCAAGAACTCCGATGATCTGGTCCTTGTAAACCAGCGGCACGGCCAGTTCCGAACGGGTTTCCGGATGGTAGGCGATGTAGCGCGGATCCTTGCGGACATCCGGCACCAGGATGGGCATACGTTCCTGCGCAGCGGTTCCAATAATGCCCTGGCCAGGCTCCACAACATGCTGGCGCTGTACACGCTCCCCGAACTTTGTAGAAAAGCGATGCTCAAACTGCTTGGACTTCGGGTTCCAGAGCAGGATGCTGAACATCTGAAAATCGACGACCCGTTTGAGGAGTTGTCCCACACGCTCCAGCAGGTCGTCCAGATCCAGAATGCTGGTCAATTCCTTCGAGATTTCACTCAGAACGGTCAGCGTCTGCGCCTGGCGCGAAACACGCGTGTAGAGGCGTGCGTTCTCAATGGCGATTGCAATACGGGAGGCGACCAACTCCAGCAGCCGTTGGTGCTCCTGCGTGAAGTAGCCAATCTGCGTGGATTCAATATCGAGTACGCCAATCACCTTATTCTTAGTGATCAGCGGGATGGCTAGTTCGGACTGTACATCCGGGTTTGCCGGGATGTAGTACTCCTTCTTGGTCACATCCTCCACCAGGACGGGACGCCGCAGTTCTGCCGCGCGGCCGATCACACCTTTGCCGCTCTTGACCCGCATACGCTCTGACTCCGGCGTGTGACCGATCTGGAATCGCATCCAGAAATCCTGCGTACGGTCGTTGATCAGCAGAATGGCGAAAATTTTGTAGTCGATGACGGCCCGGACCAGGTCCGCCACGCGCTGCATGGTCGTCTGCAGATCCAAAGTATTGTTCAGCGCGTCGGCCAACTGGGTCAGAAAGTCGATCTGCAGCGGCTCGATATGCACCCGTGGAGGGGGGGCAGACGCGCTATCGGACGGACGGTAGTCACCCTCGAACTCGTGGGTGTGTTCCGCAGCGCGCGTTGTCTCGGACGAGGCCATAGTTAGAGGCGATGATATCGCAGTAAGCTATGGGAAAGGCGAGTCTTCCGTCAGCTTCACAGGAGCAGTGGCGTTGTTTCCCATCTCAATGAGCTCTTTGTCCGATTTGCTGTGTATTCTTGGCTTCTTTCTTGGCCTGCCCACCATCGTGGCCACCTACCTGCAGGCGGTGAAGGCCCGGCGCATCGCTGAGGCAACGCGCCGCGACCTGATCTTCAGCCAGGATTGCCTGGAGTTTGTCTCCGACACCGGCGACTTCGTCAACCTGGTTCTGCTGGAGCAGCTTCACACCGTGCCCAAGCCAGGAGATGTTGTCCTGCTGCCGGGCGATGGGCTGGAGGCCGGGGCCGGCCCCTACCGCGTGGAACGCATCGAGTACATCTTTGCCACCGAGGACAACCCGGAGATGGCCCGGCAGCCTCGCCAGGCCAAGCTCACCAAGGCCGTCGCTCACGTCTCCAACCTTCTGGACGAAGGCTGGAATTAGTTACACGCCTTCCAGAACGCGGAAGTCGCGGTCAACCGCATTGCCAAGAGCTTCCAGAGCCTTCTTGTACGCGTCGCTGTTGTACGTGTCCAGAGCCGCCTGCAGGCTGGGAAACTCGCAAACTACCGTCCGCTCCTTGATTCCCAGGTCTTTGACCTCAACGGGAATACCGCGAACCAGGGCTGTACCACCGCCTGCCGCAATCGCCGCCACGGCCAGCTGACCATAGGCCGCCAGGGCCTCCGGATGATGAATTGCGCGGTAGGTAACTACCCAATATGCCTTCTTCATGACCTGTCTCTCCTTTTTTCTGCGCCGGGGTTCGATTGCCAGGCATCGTATTCTGTGTGAGTTACCTGAAAGCGGCCCAACGCCAGAACGGCAAATTTCTTAACCCCGTCC
The DNA here is from genome assembly GCF_025685395.1 of Terriglobus tenax. Taxonomy (NCBI): domain Bacteria; kingdom Pseudomonadati; phylum Acidobacteriota; class Terriglobia; order Terriglobales; family Acidobacteriaceae; genus Terriglobus; species Terriglobus tenax. Next base: position 150,229 of record NZ_JAGSYA010000004.1, read on the forward strand.
CGACCCACTTTACCAGCGGACGCGACATGCTCCGTCTTCTCCCGGAGTTCCTCTTTGGCCGCCGCAAGCGAGAACCGCAGCCGCCGCTGCCTCACTTCCGCACGGAGAAGCATTGGTATAACCAGCCTCCCGAATCTGGCATGCGCATCACCTGGTTCGGCCATTCTTCACTGCTGATGGAGATTGATGGCTTCCGTCTGCTGCTCGACCCGGTCTGGTCGCACCGTGCTTCTCCGATTCAGTTCGCCGGCCCTGAGCGATTTTTTCCGCCAACCATTGCGCTGAGTGATCTGCCTCCGCTGGATGCCGTTCTTGTCTCCCATGACCACTATGACCACCTGGATGAAACCGCCGTACGCGGCCTCGCTGACCGGAACGTCCGCTGGGTAACATCACTGGGCGTAGGGAAGTATCTTCGCCGTTTCGGCGTCCCGGCAGAACGCATCCAGGAGATGGACTGGTGTGATCGCCTGAAGTTGACCAGCACGCGCACCGGGGCGGAGCTGGAACTCATCTCGCTCCCATCGCGGCACTTTTCAGGACGCAGCCTGTTCAATCGCTTTGGAACACTGTGGGCGTCGTTTGTACTGCGGAATGCCCAGCGAAACCTCTATTTCGGTGCCGACTCCGGCTATTGGCCCGGATTTGCCGAGATTGGCGCCGAGTACGGCCCGTTTGACCTGACCATGCTGGAGATTGGTGCCTCGAATCCGATGTGGGAGTCCATTCATCTTGGGCCGGATCGCGCCGCGGAAGCGCACCGGGCGCTGCGAGGCAAAGTTTTGTTTCCCATCCACTGGGGGCTATTCGACCTCGCGTTGCATGAGTGGCGTGAGCCCTCCGAGAGGCTACTTCAGCTCGCGCCCCAGATGGGGATTGAGCTGTGGATGCCGAGGCCTGGCTCCCCGACAGAGTTCCAGGGCATGCCGATGCAGAGCGACTGGTGGCGCCAACCATCGGCTGCGGCACAACGCACGGTGACGGAACTACTGACAGCAGGAGGTTGACCAGACGGTTGATAACCCCTCCGTAAACCCCAGAATCTTCTTGTACTTCAGGAGAAATCGGGGTAAAAACAGAGAGCCGGGGAACTCCACCTGCAAACCTGCTTATGCCGTCCGCTGCCCAGATCGCGCTTCGAGAGGTCATGGATATCCGCCAGGCCGCCGACTATCTCGGCATCAGCGGAGATACCCTCTACCGTTACGCTTCCGAAGGTTTTGTGCCCGCATTCAAGCTCGGCAACCGCTGGCGCTTCAAGCGCTCTTTGCTGGATGCCTGGATGGATGAACAGTCCGGTGTACGGAAGCCCGCAGCAACGACCGTCAAGGTCAAAGCCACCCAGAAGAAACCCGTTCGCCGCGCTCGCTAAGCCCGTTCCAGCTTCAGCAACGTGATCTCCGGCGGACAGTTCAGACGGAAGGGGACTCCCGTCGTTCCGATCCCTCGATTGACATAGAGTTGCAGGTTGTTCAGCTGGAACAGCCCCTCCACGTATTTTCGACCTTCCGGCGGCAGAAGTGACTTGATCGGTGGTACGAACGGCATCCTCACCTGCCCTCCGTGCGAATGCCCGGAAAGCATCAGGCTGACATACTGGCTGGCCGGTGTTCTCAAGAGCCTGTCCGCATAATCCGGCTGATGCATCATCAGGATGACCGGCTCTTTCGCGCTGCGAATCTTCTGCGGAATGGCAGCTTCCGGATCGGTTCTACCATCGGCCATATCACGTAGTCCCGCTATCCAGATGCGGCTGTTCCCACGCTCGATGGGCACATTTTCATTCAGCAGAATAGGCAGTCCCTGCGAAGACATTGCTCGCGTCACCTGCTCTTCGCCGGCGTTGCTGTCGTGGTTTCCCAAAACTCCGTATTTCAGAGGGCATTCAACCATGCGCAGGATGTCGCCGCAGATATAGGCCTGTTCAATGGGATAAACATGATTCGTGTGACTGGTGCTGATATAGTCGCCGGTCATCAGAACCGCATCCGGGCGCAGCTTGTTCACACGGCGAAGCACGCGGCGCAGGAAAAACTCTTCCGTGAACTCATGAAAATGCAGATCGCTGATCTGCACGATGCGGAAACCGTGGAATGCTTCAGGAAGGTTCTGCAGCTTGATGGTCACATTGAGCACCTCCAACTCGTGCCGTGCGATTTCACCGGAATACAGAGCCAATCCAGCCGTCGTGGCCAATCCCATCTTGAGAAAATTACGCCGTGTGAGCCACGAGCCATCCGCCATATTTCCTGATGATACCCGGCGCTATGGCCTTGATCCGTGCAGGGAACATAAAATAGAAGGGATGCAGTCAAGAATCAAAAAGACACGCGAGATCATGGCGGAACAGAAGCTGGAAGCTCTGCTCGTGACCAATCTGCCGGATGTCCGCTACCTTACCGGCTTCACCGGCTCAAACGCCGCGCTTTCCATCACAGGGCGCAGCGCGGTGCTGTTTACCGATGGCCGCTACACGGTGCAGGCCAAAGATGAGGTCGACGGCGCCCGCGTCGTCATTCCGAAGAAGAAGTCGGCACAGACCGGAGCCGCCGAGTGGCTGGAGCAGCAGGGAATCAAACGCTGCGGCATTGACGGAGCACACACGACGATCTCCCTGCTTGAGCATCTTCGCAAAGCTGTCAGCGGCAAACTGCGGCGTGGATTTTTTCAGCCCATCGAAACTCCAATTGCTTCCGCGCAAAGAGAAATAAAAGATGCCGCCGAGATCCGCCGCATGCGACAGGCCGCAGAACTTGGCTCGAAGCTGTTTGATCACATCCTCGGTTTCCTGGAACCCGGAATCACGGAATCCTCCGTTGCCGCTGAACTCGAGCACCGGGCCCGGCTGCTGGGCGCGGAGGGCATGTCCTTTGAGACCATCGTCGCCTCCGGCTCCCGCTCGGCACTTCCGCATGGCCGCGCCAGCGGCTCCAGGATTCCCCGCAAAGGGTTCATCACGTTGGACTTCGGTGTTATCCTCAACGGGTATTGCTCGGACATGACGCGTACCGTGCACATGGGACGCGCCTCCGCCGGCGAAGAACAGGCCTATGCCGCAGTCCTGGAAGCGCAGGAGTCGGCCGTGGCAGCCGCAAAGCATGGCGTTACCTGCGGCGAAGTGGATGAAGCAGCCCGTAGCGTGCTGAAGCGCGCAGGGCTGGCAAAGTATTTCACGCACTCCACCGGCCACGGTGTTGGCCTGGAGATCCATGAGGGACCACGAATTGCCGCCAATCAGAAGCAGCCGCTCGCCGCAGGCATGGTCGTTACCATTGAGCCCGGCATCTACCTTCCTGGCCGCTTCGGAATCCGCATTGAAGACACTGTCGTCATTAACCGCAGCGGGTGCGAGATCATAACGACGTCGCCCAAAGCCTGGATCGAGTTATAACAAGGACTGGGCTTGCGGTCAGCGATCGCATCCCAGCGAACTCCGGAAGAAGAGATAACTATGGAAGCAAATGAACTGAAGGACCTTCGCGAACTCGTTGAGTTTCTGAAAGACAACAAGATTGCCGAGTTCGATCTGGAGCGCGGCGACCTCAAGGTCCGCATTAAATTTACTGGCGCTCCCGCACCCGCAGCCATTGACTACAGCCAGCTTGCCTCGCTGCTTCCGCAGCAGGCTGCCGCCACAACACCTGTTGCCTCGGCTCCTTCCGCAGCGGCCGCGCCTGCAGCGGAAGCTCCGGCAGAGAACGTGCACGAGGTCAAGTCGCCGATCGTCGGGACGTTCTATGAGTCCTCGGCTCCCGGCGCCGCGCCGTTCGTCAAGCCCGGCGACCAGGTTGAGGTCGGCCAGGTGATCTGCATCGTGGAAGCGATGAAGCTGATGAACGAAATCGAGTCCGACGTTGCCGGCGAAGTCGTTCGCCGCATCGCTGCCAACGGACAGCCGGTAGAGTACGGCCAGCCGCTGTTTGCCATCAAGCCACGCTAAAAGCAGTTGCGAGTTGCCAGTTCTCGTTCAGGTCATTTTGCAGCCTCTACGAAGAAAGGCAACAGTCGAATCCGAAGGGGCAGGGCTTTAGCCCTGCCGTTTCACCATAAGAAGTAAGGGGCTTCAGCCCCTGAGGTTTTCAAGGATGTTTCGTAAAGTCCTCATCGCCAACCGTGGCGAAATCGCGCTCCGCGTCATCAATGCCTGCAAGGAAATGGGCATTCGCACCGTCGCGGTCTATTCCACGGCAGACCGTAACTCTCTGCATGTCCGCTTTGCCGACGAAGCCATCTGCATCGGGCCACCCCGCTCAGCTGAGAGCTATCTGAACGTGCCGGCCGTCATCTCCGCCGCAGAGATCGCTGACGTCGACGCGATCCATCCCGGCTATGGCCTGCTCTCGGAAAACGCCAACTTCGCCGAAGTCTGTCGTGCCAGCAACATCAAGTTTATTGGGCCTCCGCCCGAGGTCACGCGCATGATGGGCGAGAAGTCCACCGCGCGCCAGACCATGAAAAAAGCCAAGGTGCCGATTCTTCCCGGCTCGGACGGCGTGATCGGCTCTGTCGACGAGGCGCTTGAGTGGGCAAAGTCCGTTGGCTATCCAGTCATTCTGAAGGCTGTTGCCGGTGGCGGCGGACGCGGTATGCGTATCTGCCGCAGCCCGCAGGAACTGCCCGACCTCTACAACCAGGCATCCACCGAAGCCCTGAACGCCTTCGGTAACGGCGATCTGTACATGGAGAAGTTCATTGAGCGCCCGCGCCACATCGAGTTCCAGGTGCTGGCCGACGAGCACGGCAACGTCATGTCGCTCAACGAACGCGAGTGCTCCATCCAGCGCCGTCATCAGAAGCTGATTGAAGAAGCTCCGTCACTGCAGGTCACGCAGAAGCAGCGTGAAGACCTGGGGAAGGTCATCCGCAACTCGCTTAAGGACATCGGCTACTGGAACGCCGGCACCATCGAGTTCCTGATGGACGAGGACGGCAAGATCTACTTCATCGAGATGAACACGCGCATCCAGGTGGAGCATCCGGTCACCGAGATGATCACTGGAGTCGACCTGGTGAAGGCGCAGCTGCGCATCGCAGCGGGCGAGAAGCTGTCCGAGATCGTACCCGGTCCTATCGTCATCAACGGCCATGCCATCGAGTGCCGCATCAACGCCGAGCATCCTGAAAAGTTCACGCCCTCCGCCGGCAAGATCACGGCCTTCAACCTGCCCGGAGGCAACGGTGTCCGTGTCGATACGGCGCAGTACGCTGAAGGCGTTGTACCGCCCTACTACGACTCACTGATCGGCAAGCTCATCGTTCACGGCAAGAACCGCGAAGAGGCCATGAACAAGATGCAGCGCGCTCTGGATCAGTTCATCGTGCAGGGCATTCACACCACAATTCCGCTGCACAAGAAGATCTTCGCGGATGAGGAGTTCCGCTCCGGCAACTTCGACACCAAGTTCATGGAACGCTTCTTCGAACGCGAAAAGGCAAAGGCAGAGTAACCGCCATGGAAGACGCTCTCAGGCCCGCAGACCACCGCAAGTGGACCCTGCGCGGCCTGATGAGTTCTACCGCGGTCTGGCTGATTCCTTTTCCCCTCATCTACTTCGGCATCCTGGGCTGGGGAACCATCGGCGACCCTGTCAAAGCTCTGTTATGGCATGCGCGGCATGGCAACCATGTCCGGTTTGCGGGGCACAGCTTCCGCGTTCCACTGCTGTGGCGCAGCATTGACCCAAATCGCGGCGAGATCCTTCGGCTCTCCAGCCGCGTGCAATTGAACCTCGACCACGCCATCGGCGGTGTGCGCAACCAGCAACAGGCTGAGGCCTTCCAGAAGCAGATGCTTGCCACCTACCGCCAGGGCGTGGAAGAGAGCCGCTTCGTCACAGAAAATATCCGCGCACACGGCATCAGCTTTCTCTGCGTTCGCGAAGAATCACGGGAGCCCTGGGCACTCTATGAATGCGTGGCTCCAGGAACAGATTGGCAGGTTGGCCTTACGGGCGGTCCTGCCGGACTGAATGACGCACGGCAGATTCTGGCTTCCGTACAGTAAGGGATGATGATGCTGATTCCTCGCCTCTACCCCATTCTCGACGCTGGACTGCTGTCCGCGCGTCATATTCCGATCGAACAGTTTGTGCGCGATCTTGCCGCTGCCGGAGTCACACTGCTGCAGTACCGCGACAAGTCTGCACCCCCACAAACCATCCTCGCCAACCTGAAACTCATCCGCGAGGTCGCCCCCGGCGTAACGCTCCTGCTCAATGACCGCCCCGACCTGGCGCGGTTGGGTGGATGCGACGGCGTACACGTCGGGCAGACAGACCTGCACCCCAACGACGCCCGCACCATCCTTGGGCCCGGGAAGATCATCGGTGTCTCCACGCACAATCTGTCGCAGTTTGAAGCAGCGATGGAGACGGAGGCCGACTACCTTGCGATTGGCCCGATATATGCCACCACCACCAAGCAGAACCCTGACCCCGTAACCGGGCTGGAGCTGCTGCGGCAGACTCGAAGGCTGACCAGCAAGCCCATTGTCGCGATTGGCGGCATCACGCCGCAGAGGGCCAGGGAAGTGCTGGACGCGGGCGCGGACTCCATTGCCATGATCTCTGCGCTGGTGCCGGCCGGCCCGGAGTCTTCCGCTATGCCGCTGGTGGAGTCTCTGCTGGGCCTTCTTGGAGCGTAACCCATTTCAAATCATGGTTCCACCTCTTGCCCGGGCGGTGTCTTGGTATGCACTCTTCAGGGTTCATTTGTGCATGACTTGAAGGGTGTTAACGGTATACTTACTACTGTGACCACCACCGCATTTGAACCCCGAGTGAACGACCTCTCCACCACGGATGAGGCCACCAAGCGTGTCCTGTTGCTCAAGCCCCGCGGCTTCTGTGCCGGCGTTGTCCGTGCCGTTGACATTGTGAAGATCGCGCTGGACACCTTCGGCGCTCCCATCTACGTCCGCAAAGAGATCGTCCACAACAGCTATGTCGTCAATGACCTGGCCAAGAAGGGCGCCATCTTCGTCAATGAACTGGATGAAGTGCCCGAGGGCGCTCGCGTGATTTACTCGGCCCACGGCGTTTCGCCGGCGGTCCGCGCCGATGCCAAGGCCCGCGGCCTGAAGGTGATTGACGCGACCTGCCCGCTGGTCACCAAGGTTCACGTTGAGGCCATCAAGTTCGCCAAGCAGGGCTACTCGCTCGTTCTCGTCGGTCACCGTGAGCACGAGGAAGTGGAAGGCACGCAGGGCGAGGCCCCGGATGTGACGCAGGTTGTCTCGACCGTCGAGGAAGTGCAGAACCTGGTGGTTCCTGATCCCGATAAGGTCGCGTACCTGACGCAGACCACGCTCTCGCTGGACGAAGCGCGTGACATGATCCAGGCGCTGAAGATCAAGTTCCCGAACATCGTCGGACCGCATGCGCAGGACATCTGCTATGCGACCGAGAACCGCCAGACGGCCGTAAAGAACGTGGCCAGCGGTGCCGATCTTGTGCTGGTTGTTGGGTCGAAGAACAGTTCGAACTCCAACCGCCTGGTCGAGGTGTCGCAGAATCTGGGCACGAAGAGCTACCTGATCGACAAGGCCGACGACATCCAGCCCGAGTGGCTGGACGGCGTCTCGAATGTTGCCATCACCGCCGGCGCCTCCGCACCTGAAGTGCTGGTGCAGGAAGTTGTTGGCTACCTGCAGACCAAGGGCTACGGTTCGGTGGATGAAGTGGAAGTAATGCCGGAGAATGTTCGTTTCGGTCTTCCGCCGGAGATTGTGCAGGCCATCAAGCCGGCTCCTGGCGCCGCGACCGTTGGCGCTTAGTCGTCGCGTTTCAACAGAGGGTTTTCGAACGCATGGCAATGGACGCAGGTAAATCGACGGCATCGTCTCAGGCAGGCTCACAGCCTCGCTTTGGACGCATGGACCTCGAACTGGAGAAGGTCTCTTCCGGAATCAGGCGTGCGACCGAGTGGCTTTTCGGTCAGCAGCATGAGGACGGTTACTGGTGTGGCGAACTGGAAGCAGATGTCATGCTCGAAGCGGATTACGTCTTCGTTCATACTCTGCTGGGGACGGGCGAGCGCGGCCGGATGGAGCGCGCGGTCAACGAGATTCTCCGCCACCAGAATGAGGACGGCGGATGGAGCCTCTATCCCGGTGGCCCCTCGAATGTGAACTACGGCGTGAAAGCCTACCTGGCGCTGAAGCTGATGGGTTGGAAGGCTGATCATCCGTTGATGGTCAAGGCGCGTGAGAACGTGCTTTCGCTGGGCGGCGTGGTGGAGTGCAATACCTTCACCAAGCTCTATCTCTGCGCTCTGGGTGCCTACGATTACGATGCCGTACCGGCTATTCCGCCGGAGATCATCCTCTTTCCCAACTGGTTCTACTTCAACATCTACGAGATTTCTTCGTGGTCGCGCGGCATTCTGGTGCCACTGTCGATCATCTACGCGAAGAAGCCTTTCAAGAAGCTGGCTCCGGAAGAGGAGATCGACGAGCTCTTCGTGGGTGGCCGCGCCAACGCGAACCTTCATCTCCGCTGGGACAAGAAGCGCCCCGTCAGCTGGCGCAACTTCTTTCTTCTGTGTGACCGCGTGGCCCATTGGGCGGAGCGCGTGCATATCCGCCCGCTTCGCTCCATGGCTTTGAAGAAGGCCGAGAAGTGGATGCTGGAGCGCTTTGAGAAGTCCGACGGCCTGGGCGCAATTTATCCGGCCATGCTGAACGCCATCGTCGCTCTGCGCTGCCTCGGCTTCTCCATGGACGACCCCGTCCTGATTCGCGCCATGGACGAGTTTGAAAAGCTGGGCATCGATTGCCCGGAAGGCACACCGGACTACCCGACGCCGACCTTCCGTATGCAGCCCTGCCTGCCCCCGGTATGGGATACGGCACAGGCCATCTATGCGCTGGGCGAAGCCGGAGTCTCCAAGGAAGATCCGCGCCTGCTGAAGGCCGCAGACTGGATTCTGAGCAAGGAAGTCCGCTTCAAGGGCGACTGGGCCGAAAAGGTCAAAAATGTCGAACCAGGTGGATGGTACTTCGAGTTCAACAATGAATTTTACCCGGATGTCGATGATACCGGACAGGTTCTGCTTGCACTGAAGAGTGTGGAGAATCCCCGCGAGCGCTACCAGGACGAGGTTTGCCAGCGTGCCCTGAACTGGATCTGGGCCATGCAGTGCAAGAACGGCGGATGGGCGGCCTTCGACAAAGACAACACGAAGACCATCTTCGAGCAGATTCCGTTTGCCGATCACAATGCCATGCTGGACCCGCCGACGGTCGACATTACCGGCCGCATGCTGGAGATGCTCGCGCTTTATGGCTATGACCGCTCCGACAAGCGTGTCGAGAAGGCGGTGCAGTTCATCCTCTCCGAACAGGAGAGCGATGGCAGCTGGTTTGGCCGCTGGGGCGTGAACTATCTCTACGGCACCTTCCTGGTTCTGCGTGGTCTGCAGTCCATGGGCATGTGGAGCCACGAGCCATGCGTTCTACAGGCAACCGAATGGGTGCGCATGGTGCAGAACTCCGATGGCGGATGGGGCGAAAGCTGTGGCACATACGACGATCCGCTGAAGAAGGGCATTGGCCCCAGCACACCGTCCCAGACAGCCTGGGCATTGCTGGCGCTACTGGCCGGTGGAGATGTCCGTTCGGATTCCGTAGCGAAGGGCGTTCGCTGGCTGATTGACCATCAGCATGAAGACGGCAGTTGGGATGAGCTGGTGCCGGGACGTAATGGGGAAAGCTATTACACCGGAACGGGCTTCCCGCGCGTCTTTTACCTTGGCTACCACCTGTACAAGCAGTATTTCCCGCTGCTGGCATTGACGACTTATATCAAGGCGCGCGAGACAGAAGTCTCCGGCGCATTGCAATAACCAAGTTTTTACCCCAAGGAGCGTGAGTCGATGGCAGTGCCAATCTCACAGATGTTCACTGTTGCGAGCTATGTTCTGAAGCAGAAGATCAAGGGCCGCAAGCGGTATCCGCTGGTGCTGATGCTGGAGCCGTTGTTCCGCTGCAACCTGGCGTGTGCCGGCTGCGGCAAGATCCAGTACCCGGCTCATATTCTGAAGACCGATCTGACGCCCGAGCAGTGCTTTGCCGCGGTGGAAGAGTGCGGCACGCCGATGGTCTCCATCCCCGGCGGAGAGCCCCTGCTGCATCCGCAGATGCCGGAGATCGTCGCCGGCCTGGTGGCTCGCAAGAAGTACGTCTACATGTGCACCAACGCTCTCCTGCTGAAGGAGAAGCTGCACCTGTTTACGCCGAGCAAGTACCTCTCCTTCTCCGTCCACGTCGACGGCCAGAAGGAACACCATGACTTCTCCGTATGCCGCGAGGGTGGCCACGACCAGGCGATGGAGGGTGTCCGCGAGGCCGTGAAGCGCGGCTTCCGCGTCACGACCAACACCACGCTCTTCGATGGTGCCGATCCGAACTCTGTGCGTGCGCACTTTGATGAGCTGATGGCTGCCGGTGTTGAGAGCATGATGGTGTCTCCGGGTTACACCTATGACAAGGCGCCGGACCAGAACCACTTCCTTGGCAAGGCCAAGTCGCGCCGCCTGTTCCGCGCCATCCTGTCGAACCGCAAGAAGAACTGGCAGTTCAACACGCATCCGCTCTTCGCCGAGTTCCTGATGGGCAAGCGCAACTTCGAGTGCACGCCCTGGGGCATGCCGACCTACAACATCTTCGGCTGGCAGAAACCCTGCTACCTGCTGCAGGACGGCTACGCCGACACCTTCCAGGAGCTGATGGAAGCCACCGAGTGGGCCAACTACGGCGCCAAGAGCGGCAACCCGCGCTGCGCTAACTGCATGGTCCACTCCGGCCACGAGGCCTCCGCCGTTGACTACGGCTTCGGCTCCCTGAAGGGTTTCATCGATACGGCCAAGGCATTCCTCTCCGGTTCCTACCAGGACGCTGGCGCACAGAAGATTCTCAACGAGTGGCAGCCGGAGCACCGTGGCCAGCTGGTACAGATTGCCGCCCCCGCGGCACAGCAGACCGAGCTGGTCTCAGGAGACTAATCCATGTCGACACTGCAGCAGGAATCCGCAAAGATCGAGCAGTTGAAGCACCAGTCGTTTGACGAACTGGAGCACGTGGCTGGTCGCGAACGCGAAAACCTTGAGGGCTGGATCCCGGAGCTCGCCACCGCAGACGAAGTTCGCGAAGCTCTGGAAAAAGCTTTTGACTACCGTGGTGATGTAACCGTCACCCTGAAGGACGGAACTGTGGTGGAAGGCTATGTCTTCGACCGCCGTTCCGGCACCTCGCTCACCGATTCCTTTATCCGCATTCTTCCTTCCAAGGGCGACCGCGGCAAGGTGAATGTCGCTTATGGCGACATCGCCGCTCTGGCCTTTACGGGCCGCGACACCGCAGCTGGAAAGACCTTTGAAGCCTGGGTAAAGAAGTACTGGGAGAAGAAGGCAGCGGGCGAAAAGAATATTGGCATCGAAGCCGAAAAGCTGGACTAAACTTTCTACCGGATGCCGGCACGATTCGCCGGCATCGTCATTTTTAGTGTGAGGGCATGAACGTCTTTCTCACCGGAGCGACCGGGTTCGTCGGGAACCATGTCGCGCGCTGTTATGCGGGCCAGGGCGCAAATCTGCGCCTGCTGACGCGCGGCACCAACAATGTACAACTGGAAGGCATTCCGGCGGAGATCATCACCGGCGATCTGCTGCGCCCGGAAGACCTGCGCACCGCGATCCGCGGTTGCGATGCTGTCGTCCACGTTGCCGCTGACTACCGCCTCTGGGTCCGCAATCCGGACGAAATGTATGCGTCCAATGTGACCGGCACTCGTGAGCTTCTGCGTATCGCACGTGAAGAGAAGGTGCCGCACTTCATCTATACCTCCAGCGTCGCGACCATGGGCTTTAAGACCGATGGCACCATTGTGGATGAGACCACGCCTGTGTCGATTGCCGACATGATGGGCCATTACAAGCGCTCCAAGTTTCTTGCCGAGCAGGAAGCCATCAGCGCAGCCCAGCTCGGCCAGCGTGTGATGATTCTTAATCCGACCACGCCCATCGGCTCACGTGATGTGAAGCCGACACCCACCGGCCGCATTGTGGTGGACTTCCTGAATCGCAAGTTTCCGGCGTATGTCGATACCGGTCTGAACCTGGTGGACGTCGTCGAGGTCGCACGCATGCACCTTGCAGCACTTGATGCGGGAAGGCCGGGCGAACGGTATATCCTCGGAGGTGAAAACCTGACACTGAAGCAGATTCTCGACCGCATGTCTGCAATTACCGGGCTGCCGTCCCCCACCATGAAAGTTCCTCATTCGGTAGCCATGGTCTTTGCGTTTTTCGACGAAACGTTTACAGGCAAGCTGCGCGGCAAAGAACCGCGTGCAACCGTGGAGGCTGTGCGCATGGGCAGGAAGAAGATGTTTGCATCTTCAGCAAAGGCGGAGCGGGAACTGGGCTTCAAGGTGCTCCCGGTTTACAAGGCGCTTCGTTCAGCCATCGACTGGTTCGTTGACAACAGCTATGCACCGTCGTACGAAGGGAAGCGCGCCTGATGGAGGAATGCTTCGGAATCATTGCAGCTCTTCCTGGAGAGCTGAAGCCTCTTGTCAGTGGTTGGCAGCAGTTGGAAACAGTCAACGGGGTGAATGCCTGGAAGCATCCATCGCGCCCGGTCTACGCCGTATGCGCAGGCATGGGTGCTGAGCGTGCCAGGCAGGCCTTCGCACAGCTGACCAACCTCTGCGAACCCACAACAGTGCTCTCTATCGGCTGGGCAGGGTCGATCGATCCGCGTCTGCCTGTAGGCTCGGTGCACTATCCCTCGCAGATCGTCGACAGTGAAGCGGAAGAACATTACCCGCTGCATCTGGACAGCAGCATGCTGCTGATCTCCGCCGATAAGGTGGCTGATCGTGGCGAGAAGTATCGCCTCGCCCTGGCATATTCGAACGCTGCGCTTGTCGACATGGAAGCCGCAACGGTTGCCGGTCTCTCCTTTGCGCGAGGCTGCAAGTTCCGTTGCATCAAGGCGGTCTCTGACGGCGCCAATGAAGAGCTGCCGGACATGAACCCCTACATCACCAAGGACGGCAAGTTCGCAACAGCTCCGTTCGTTGCCAGCGTGATGGTACGTCCCTGGTACTGGGCCGCGCTCGCACGCTTCGGCAAGAATGCAAAGATCGCTGCGGAGAACCTCGCTGTCGCTGTAAAGAAGGACCTGAATCTATGAGTCAATTGGAAGTCCCCGCGACGATGCGGGCAGCCGTGTATCGCGGCGTGGAAGATGTGCGTATTGAAACCGTACCTGTACCGGAGATCGGCGCGGGAGAGGTCCTGGTCAAGATTCACACCTGCGGCATCTGCGGTACAGACCTGAAGAAGATCCACACCGGTTCGCACTCGGCTCCGCGCGTCTTCGGTCACGAAATGAGTGGTACGGTCGTCAAGGTCGGAGAGGGTATTGAAGACTTCTCCGTAGGCGATCGCGTGATGGCCTTCCATCACATTCCCTGCGGCGAGTGCTACTACTGCCGCAAGCACACCTTCGCCCAGTGCGAGACATATAAGAAGGTTGGCACCACAGCTGGCTTTGCGCCTTCAGGTGGAGGCTTCGCCGAGTACATCCGCGTGATGGACTGGATCGTGAAGCGCGGTCTGGTGAAGATCCCCGACGGCGTTCCATTTGAACAGGCTGCATTCATTGAGCCAGTGAACACCTGCTTCAAGGCCATCAAGATGCTTGATCTGAAGCCTGATGAGACAGTGCTTGTCATAGGCCAGGGCTCCATTGGCGTTCTTCTGGCGGCTCTCGCCGCGCGCACCGGGGCCACCGTTCTCACAAGCGATATGTTTGCGGAGCGCCATGCCGTTGCAGCAAAGTTTGGCCTGAAGCATCCCATCGATGCAAAAGGAGATGTCGTAGCCGCCGCGCGTTCCGCCACCGAAGGCCGGGGTGCGGATGTAACCCTGGTTGCCGTTGGCAGCGACAAGCTGATTCCGCTGGCTATGGATGCAACACGCCCCGGTGGCCGCGTCATGCTCTTCGCGTCCACGCAGCATGGCGAGGCCGTCTTTGATCCCGCCGCGGTCTGCATGGATGAGAAAACACTGATGGGCAGCTACTCCGCCTCGGTCGCCATTCAGGATGAAGGCGCTCAGCTTGTTCTCAATGGCTACAACGATGGCTTTGACCTGACACAGCTTATCTCGCATCGCTTCACGCTGGAAGAAGCCGTGCAGGGAATTCACCTGGCATCGAATCCGCAGCCGGACTCGATGAAAATCGTGATCCAGCCGTAGTCCGACAACAGATGTAAGAATGGGCACGGCTTACACCGTGCCCATTCTTTTTATTTATGCAGCGCAGGCTTCTGCGAGCGGAGCCATGTGAGCAGCCCCGCAGGATCGTCGGTAATGATGCCGTCGACTTTCGCCTCAGTCAGCTTCTTCCAGCCTTCCGCTGTATTCGAAGTGTAGGGAACCACCTGCAGTCCTGCCTTGTGCGCCGCGGCAACTTCTTCCAAAGTGACAAGGCTTTCATCCGGGCTCAGGATCGTCGCACCCGAAACCTCTGCGATATGCGCAAAGCTCTTGTCCTTGTCCGTAATCCCCATAAAGATGTCGTATTTCGCCTGCCCAAACAGGGCCGACAGACGGATCTTCGGATCAATCTTCTTCATGGCGAGCAGGGTGCGGAAGTCAAAGCTCTGCAGGATAACGCGCGACTCAAGATGATGTTTCCGCACGGCGTCATCAATCATCTGCACAAAGATTTCGGGCGAAGGTGTCAGCTCCGGGTGAGCGGCCGAGATCTTCGTCTCCACGTTGAACTCGAACTTTCCCTGCGGTGCCAGCGCCAGCACTTCGTCAAAGGTGGGAATAGGCGTTCCCGGCACAGCCTTCTGCTGCGGAAAAGCGGCAAGCGTGGTCGCGCCACAGTCATACGCCTTCACCTCGGCCAGCGTCAGCGAATGAATCAGGGTTCCCGCCGGCCGCTCGGGTCCTTTACAGTGACGTTCATTCGCGAGCACGGCCTTCATAAAAGCATCCGTCCCTTCGGGCTGTACCAGGTAAGGCGAGTGCGAGACGACCAGGACGTTATCCTTCGTCACGGCAAGATCAAGTTCCAGAACATCCGCACCTGTATCGATGGCGTACTGGAAGGCCGGGATCGTATTCTCCGGCCGCGCGGAGCGGCCTCCGCGATGGGCGTGTACAAGAACCGTCTGGGCAGTGGCAGGCAAAGCTGCCGCAAGAAGCAGGAGAGCAAATCGCATACGCATGCAGAAAGCATCCGGGAGCGCCGTTACAGGGGCATGAAGCGTGTACAAGAATTTCTGCTGTCTGCCGCGAAAGCTGCTTGTAACATGGTGCTGCAAGAAGGAGCCGCATGCGCACCATAGCCATAGCCGTCCTGGCGTTCACATTGTCCTGCGAGGCTCAACAGCCGTCGGACGCGCTGCAGGTTGCTCCGGAGGTGATGGCAGCTCAGTCCATCAGCAAAACCCCGCCACTCTATCCTCCCATTGCACGCGCTGCGCATGTGCAGGGCGACGTTGTCGTCAGGGCTCTTATCGGGACCGATGGCAGCGTCGTCGATGCAGAGGCTATCAGCGGCCCTGCGATGCTGCGCCGTTCCGCTGTCGATGCCGTGTTGCAATGGACGTATCAACCCTTCCTGAAAAATGGAAAGCCGATGGTGGTGCAGACCACCGTCACCGTACATTACGAGATCGCCAAAGAGGCTCCGCCTTCCGTGACGGGTAGCCCGGTACGCATCGCTGCCGGCATGATGGCGGGTCACATCGTTCAGAAAGCCAATCCTGTCTATCCGCCCGAGGCCCGTGCAGCGCATGTGGAAGGCACCGTCGTGATGCACGCCATCATTGGCAAAGACGGCACAATTCGAAACCTGACGGTAGAGAGCGGGCCGGAGATGCTGCGCGACTCAGCCGTCGAAGCCGTGCGTCAGTGGACGTACCAGCCCTACCTGCTGAACGGGGAACCCGTCGAAGTGAACACGGTCATCGCAGTTAATTACAAGATGGAAGCCACCTCACCGCCCCCGCCTCCAGCACGCGTGCGCGTCTCCGCCGGTGTCATGGCAGCACTGCTTGAGAAGAAGGTGATGCCGGTGTGGCCACCAGATGCGACCCGGCAGAACGTGAACGGAACCGTCGTCCTGCATGTTGTGATCGGAAAGGATGGCTCCGTGATCGAGGCCGACGTTATCTCAGGCCCGGAGGTCCTGCGTCCGTCCTACCTGGAGGCCGTACAGCAATGGCAGTATCGCCCCTACCTTCTCAATGGAGAGCCTGTAGAGGTCGATACGACCATTGCGATGAATGTCCTGATGGCAGCGGAGCGCTAAGCCAGCAACTGCTTCGTCAGCTTCACATAAAGCTGCACGCACTCCAGCAGCTCCTTCTTGTTGATCTTCTCGTTCGGCGTATGGGCCACGTGAATCGATCCCGGCCCCAGCAGGAAGGGCTCGCCCCAGTGAGTGAGCTGCGGAATATCGGTCGCGTACTTGACCACCTTCATCGGCAGATCGCATTCCAGCTTGCGCATCTTCACAAAGGGAAGGTGCAGCGTGTACTTCACGTCGCAGCGATCGCCAACGGCTGCGTTGACCAGGCTCTCAACCTCTTCCGCCGGACCGACAAGACGGACAAGAATATGCGCTTCCGCTGCGTCCGGAATCACATTCGGCGCACGGCCGCCGGTGATCAGACCGATGTTCAAGGTAGCAGGACCAATCTCCGGCTCTACCGGCAGCTCTAGTGCGCGAACGTCAGCCAGCACATCGAGAAGTTTTTCAATGGCCGAATCACCCAGCTCCGGATACGCCGAGTGCGCCATCTTCCCCTTCGCACGCAGCTCAATGCGCAGGGCACCCTTGGTGGCCGTAGCCAGATAGTTGTCCGTCGGCTCGCCGTTGATCAGGAAGCGCGATCCCTTGGGGCTCTTGTTTGCCAGCTTCGCGCCGGCCGAGTCACGCTCTTCGCCAACGACGAACAGCAGACCCACGTTTACCCCCTCGGCACGCAGCAGCTCCGCCGCCGCAACCTGGCAGGCAATAATGCCTTTGGCATCGCACGCTCCGCGACCGTAGACATTCTCCTCATCCTCCGTGGAGGGGAAGAAGGGCGGAACGGTGTCCATATGCGTTGAGAAGACAATCTCCGGCGTCACACCGGGCAGGCAGGCATAGACATTGAAGCGCTCGGACTCGCCTGCGGGCGTGCCGGCCAACTCGGTCTGTTCGACCCTGGTCTTTTCAATCTCGTAGCCCAGTTTGCCCAGGTAGTCGGCAAGGAAATGGCCCGCTGGGCCTTCAAAATAGGTCGTCGATTCGATGTCGACAAGCTGCCGTGTCAGTTGGATAGGATCGATGGCCATGCTGCTCAAGGATAACTGAACCTCGCGCATCGGCCTTTATGATGAGTGTGTGAGCTTTGCCTCGAAGATTGAAGCCGTTGACGACCTCTCCTGTTCCGCTGGGAAACTGGAGGCCATTCTGAACACCGGGCGTGATGACGCCCCTTACACGGCGCTGGTTGCACACCCGCATCCGCTGGGCGGCGGCACCATGCACAACAAGGTGGTCTACCACGCCATGAAGGCCTTCAATCACTTCGGCCTTCCTGTACTGCGCTTCAACTTCCGCGGCACCGGGCTGAGCGAAGGCTCGCATGACCACGGCATCGGAGAGCAGGAGGATGTCCGCTGCGGTCTTGACTGGCTAACAGCGCGCTTCGGCAAACCAGTCCTGTTCGCGGGCTTCTCCTTCGGATCGAATGTCGGCATGCGCGTCTGCTGCAACGATGATCGTGTCCCGGCGCTGGTGGCGCTTGGCCTGCCGATCGAAGCCGAAGGACGTGTCTATCAGTACGACTTTCTGAGTGCCTGCGTGAAACCTCGCCTGTTTCTCTCGGGCGATCATGACCCCTTTGGCCCCGTAGCCGAGGTCGAAAAAGTGATTGCGCCTTTGCCGGAACCGAAGCAGATGATCTGGATTCCCGGGGGAGACCACTTTTTTGCCGCAACGCCGGACTCTCCCGGCTCCAAGCTGGAACAGATGCGCGAAGCCATGATTCACTGGCTCGCCGGCAACGTGCCCGGCCTTGAACCGGCTTAGGCAACCTCGCTGGAACGGGTCTCCTCGACCTCGCCGATCGCATTGCGCCGCAACCAGTCCGTCAGCAGAAGGTTCGTCTCTTCCGGCATTTCGTCAAAAAGCAGATGACCCGCACCAGGAATGACCTCCAGCTCCGCCTGCGGCAGTATGGCATGCAACTGTTCTGCCAGCTCCAGTGGTGCCGTACGGTCCCTGTCTCCCCATAGCAGCAGAACCTTCTGTTGCCGCAGGGCAGGCATCGCCATGTTCACCGCCTGCATATTCTGCCGCCAGCGACGCACAATGGAAAGCGTGTGTGCAATGGCTCCTGGCCTGCGCAACGCGCGCAGGTAAAGATCCAGCGTCTCCTCACTGGCCAGCTCGCCATTGCCATACATGCGCGTGAGCGCCAGCGCCTGCAGCCGCCGAGGAAGCTCCGGAACACGATGCGCAAACCAGCCGCCGAGGGGGCTGCTCCAGAACCGGACAATCGGCCACAGGCTACGCGACGCCAAAGTCGGCGGAGCTATCAGGACCAGGGAAGCGACACGCTCCGGATACCGGGCCGCAAAAACCATGGCCAGCGACCCTCCATAGGAATGGCCTATCAGGTGAGTCCGCTCCACACCCCTTTTTTCTAACAAGGCTAGCAGGCGTTCGGCGGTAGCAGCCATCTCTGCCGGCTGTTCCGGAATCCATCCATGCTGCTCGCAGAGCACCTGGTCAATGGCAAGCACCCGATGGGTCCGGGCAAGAACAGGGATATTCCACCGCCAGACCTCAGCCGCACCCAGCAGGCCGTGCAGCAGCACCACGGGAGTTCCAGTTCCGGCCTCCAGCAAACGCATGTTGCAACCAGGTGACACCGTAACCTGTACCGGCTCGATCGCCAGCTCATCAGGCACTCCGCTCGTCATCCAGTCCAACAGGTTCCTCTTCATCCGCGCATCGCCTCTACAGCTTTGGGATGCACCCGCGCCATAGCCTGGATGTCCGGCGAACGAATGCCATCTCGGGCAATCCAAACATGTGAAAGCACACGCTCGCACGCTTCAACTTCCCGTATTCTGGATACACCTACGTAATTTGGAAACACAACCTGTATCCTTTTCAAAGACTTAGCCCGGCAGCCAGTGGAAAAACTTTGGTCTGTGACGTGCTGCTTACTCAGGCAGAATAAGAGTTAGGAATCTTGATGCCGAAGGCCTTCCAAGTCCGCGTCACGGCGATTGTGCTCGCCCTCTTGACCGCGGCTGCCTGCGTGCTCGGCATCATGAATTTCCTCCGCGAGGCACGGTTTGAGCTGCCGACCGACGGCGTCTGGTGGGTCGAGTCACAGGGAGGTCTTCGCGCCGAACGCGTGCCGCTGAACTCTCCCGCACAACGCGCCGGCATCCGCCCGGGAGACCTGCTGGTCTCCGTCGATGAACATCCTACCCCGCGTGTCGCCTCTCTAAACCGCCAGATCTTCCGTCACGGTGTCTGGTCGCGTGGCACCTATTCCGTACGCCGGGATGGCGGCAAGTCGCGCTTCGATGTACAGGTCATCTTCGAGCCTGCCGACCGCTCCATCAACCAGGGCATGCGGCTGATTGGTCTGGTCTATCTCGGCATCGGTCTCTATGTATTGTTCCGGCGCTGGACCGCGCCCGGTTCCTTGCATTTCTATCTCTTCTGCCTGGCCAGCTTTGTCCTGTACGCCTTCAAGTACACCGGCGAACTGGATGCTCTGGATCAGACCGTCTTCTACGGCAATCTGTTGGCCGGGGCGCTGCAGCCTGCGCTCTTCCTTCACTTCGCCGTCAGCTTCGGACGCAGTTCCAACAGCCTGCCGCGCCGTATCCTGTCGGGCGCCCTGTACCTTCCCGGCTTCATCGTCGGAACCCTGCAGATCCTAGCCATCACCGTCTGGTCGGCAACGGAGCAGTTGCATCACCGGCTTGACCAGATCTCCATCGGCTACCTGTCGGCTTTCTACGTCACGGCCGCCATCGTCTTCTATACCCGCTATCGCCGCGCCCGCTCCGGCCTGGAACGCCAGCAGCTCAAATGGCTCTCACGCGGCGCTCTGATCGCGGTGGTTCCGTTCACGCTGCTCTACACCATTCCGTACATGGCGGACTGGGACATCTGGCCGATCGTCGCCAAGCTCTCCGGCCTGTCCCTGGTCTTTCTGCCGCTGACCTTCTCCTGGGCCATCGTGCGTTACCGCCTGATGGACGTGGACCTGATCTTCAAGCGCGGCGTCACCTATACCTTGGCCACAGCCGGCCTCGTGGGCCTGTACTTTGCCGTCATCGCCGTCTCCGCCGAGCTGGTGCATACCCGGCTGCCCAACCTGCGCGCCTGGGGACTGGTCGCGGCCATTGTCGTCACCTCGCTGATCTTCGATCCACTGAAGAATGTCATCCAGGAGCGTGTTGACAAGCTCTTTGACCGGCGGCGGTTTGACTATCGCAGCACGCTGATTGACTTCGGCCGCAGTCTTTCTTCGCAGACCGACATCAACCTGCTGACCCGTTCCATTGTGGAGCGTCTGCAGCAGACGTTGCTGGTCACACGTCTCGCGTTGTTCACCTCGGACGAGCAGGGAGCCCCGCTGCATCTCGCTGCCTCGCATGGTCTCAGCGAGGTCGTTCTCGGCGATCTCAGCTTCCTGGACTTCTCCAGCGGAGCCCGGCACCTGTTTCTGGAGACGCCGCAGCACGCACTCCATCTTCCGGAGTCGCAACAGTCCACCGCCGCCGCGCTGGACCTGAACTATTACCTTGCCTGTACTGTCGGCGACCCGGCCACGCATTCGCAACGCACCATCGCCGTCATCGGCCTGGGACGTACCTCGCGCGGAGACTTTCTCTCGTCGGAAGATATCGAAGTTCTCGAATCCCTGGCAGGCTATATCGGCATTGCTATCCAGAACGCACAGCTCTACACGCGCCTGCAGCGCCAGGTGAATGAGTTCGAGCGACTGAAGGAGTTCAACGAGAACATCGTCGAGTCGATCCACATTGGCATCTTCGCTGTCGACCTGGAAGACCGCATCGAGAGCTGGAACGCCGAGATGGAGGTCATGTACGCGACCTCACGCGGCTCCGCTCTGCGCCGTCCGCTCAATGAAGTCTTCCCGGAAGAGTTCGTCACTGAATTTGGCCGGTTGAAGTCCGAAGCCACCACGCACACGCTGTACAAGTTCCGTCTGCCTACGCCAACCGGAGAAATCCGCACCGCCAACATCGCCATTGCGCCCCTGTTGACGCGCGACTTTGTTCCCGTGGGACGCATCGTGCTGGTCGACGACATTACCGACCGTGTGAACATGGAAGGCCAGCTCGCACAGGCAGAAAAACTCTCGTCGATCGGCTTGCTCGCTGCTGGCATCGCGCACGAGGTGAACACCCCGCTGGCCGTTATTTCTTCGTACGCTCAGATGCTGACCAAACACGCCGGTGGCGATCCGCGGCTTTCGCCGATCCTCGAAAAGATCACGCAGCAGACCTTCCGCGCCTCAGAGATTGCGAACGGACTTCTGAACTTCTCGCGCACCAGCACAACCGAGTTCACCCAGTTAAACGTCAATACCGTCATGCGGGATACGATCGCTCTGCTGGAGCACCAGATGAAGACCTCGCGCGTAAAGCTGGACGTCGACATGGCCGAGGATCTGCCGTTCATTCGTGGCAACCAGGGCAAGCTGCAACAGGTGGCGCTGAATCTTCTGATGAATGCCAAGGACGCTCTCTTCGACCGCCCAGAAGGCCGCCTCAACGTTCAGACGCTGTCAGTCAATGGCAATGTCATCGTGCGCATCAGCGATAACGGCAGTGGCATCGACCCCGCCAATCTGCATAAGATCTACGATCCATTCTTCACGACCAAGCTCCAGCCTGCTGCAGGGCAACGGAAGGGAACCGGCCTCGGCCTTTCCGTGACCTACGGCATCATGCAGGAGCACAACGGCAAGATCGATGTTGAGAGTGAACCAGGCGTTGGTACGGTCTTTACCCTTGAATTTCCTGCACTGCCTGGCAGCACGCGGCTAGGCACCGAGGCCAGCGGACGAACGATTCATGCCTGAAAGTCTCACGATGAACCCGCCTGTTGCGGGCCTCTCGCTGCCCACCGGCGGCGGACGCATCCTGATCATTGACGACGAAGCCGCCATCCGCGACTCGCTGGAAACACTCCTGACCCTGGAAGGCTTCACCGTCACCATGGCGGAAGAGGGTGCCTCCGGAACAGATCTGCTCGCACGCGAAGAGTTTGACCTGCTGCTGCTTGACCTGTCGCTGCCCGGCGAAAGCGGAATGGACCTGCTGCCCAAGATCAAGGCGGCCCATCCACAGCTTCCGGTCATCATGATCACGGCCTATGGAGCCGTGGCCAACGTCGTCGAAGCCATCCGGCTCGGCGCGGAGAACTTCGTTCAGAAGCCGTGGGACAACGAGAAGCTGCTTGCCGACATCCGCTCGGCTATCGGCAAACGCCGCGCGGAGCAGGAGGTGCTGCAGCTTCGTCGCGCCATGAAGCAGCGCTACCAGTTCACCAACATCGTGGGCAAAAGCGACGTGATGCTGAAGCTGCTGGACCTGGTCGCGCAGGTGGCTGTCTCCCGTTCCACCGTTCTGATCTACGGCGAGAGCGGTACCGGCAAGGAGCTGATCGCAAAGGCGATTCACTCCCACTCGCCGCGTAAGGATAAGCCCTTTGTCCCCGTCAATGTCGGAGCCGTGCCGACGGACCTTCTCGAGTCCACGCTCTTCGGGCACATGAAGGGAGCCTTTACCTCGGCCGTTGCTTCCAAGAAAGGCCTCTTCGAGGCTGCTGACGGAGGTACGCTCTTCCTCGACGAGATCGGCACCATGCCGATGGAGACACAGGCCAAGGTGCTGCGCGCTCTGCAGGAGCGCCGGTTTATGCCGCTCGGCGGAACCCAGGAGATTGCGGTGGATGTTCGCATCCTGGCCGCCACCAACGTTGACCTGCACCAGGCCGTCAAGGAAGGCCGCTTCCGCGAGGATCTCTTCTACCGCCTGAATGTGATCTCCGTGGAATTGCCGCCGCTGCGCAACCGCCGCGAAGATATTCCACTTCTGGCTCAGCACTTCCTCAAGCGCTTCTCTGAAGAGAACGGCCTGCCGGAACGTACACTCTCCTCCGACGCCATGCGCATGGTGCTGGATCACGGCTGGCCGGGCAACATCCGGGAGCTGGAGAATGCCATGGAGCGCGGCGTAGTGCTGTCCACCGGCCCGCAGATCATGCCGGAGCAGTTGCCCCCGCAGTTGACCGGCAACACCTACTCCGCCGCGTTGATGGAACATGACCCCGCGTCCAGCCTCTCAGACATCATGGAAGAGATCGAGCGCCGCATCATCACCGACCGCCTGGAGCGCTGCAACTGGAACCAGACCGAGGCCGCGGCCTTCTTCAAGATTCCACTCAGCACGCTGAACCAGAAGATCAAGCGCCTGAACATCGAACTGCGGAAGCGCAGCCGCGATTAATCGCTGGGCGTGTCATCCTGAGCGTAGCGAAGGACCTGCTTTTGCTTGTGGAGAGAGTGTTTTACTGCGCGAAGACAAGCAGCCCGAAGAGGAAGATCCAGAAGACACCCATCGAGTGCCAGTACCACGCGGTACAGTCCACGATGATCTGGCGTGTCTCCAGCTTGCGTACGGCATACAGCCCTGCCAGTGCAGCGCCAAGGGCAGCAATGCCAACAACAAGGTGGGCCCCGTGAATGCCGGTAATCAGGTAGAAGAACTTGCTCGAAGGGTTCGAGTTGAAGCTGTGGTGAGTCTGGCTTAGCTGCTGCCAGGCAACAAGCTGTCCCACCACAAACACCATTCCGAAGAGTAGTGTGGCCACCAGCCATGGCATGGCTCGCTTCGTGCTTGGCTTGCCCAGCCCCAGCCATTCTTCCATGGCGTCAATCTCGCGGAACATGGGACGGCGCGCCAGTTCCATGGTGACAGAACTCAGTAACAGGGCAATGGTGTTATACCAGAGGATGCGCGGAATCGCGATGGGCACCCAGTCCACGACATAGTCGTTATGGGCGTCAATGTGGCCGCTGGTCTGCCGCACAAAGAAGGCGCAGACAATGACGGCAAAGAACATCAGGTCGCCGGCCAGTGCAAAGAAGATACCCATGCGGAAACGGGTCAGAACCTCGCGTGGACCGCGGCTGCCTGCCGGGCGGTTATCCCAGTTGTCTCCATCACCACCGCCGCCTGTAGGCTTACGGTCAACGGGCGGACGCCGGCCAGAACCGCTGTCGCCGTCGTCTAGACGGCGCTTGCGTTCCGTTTCGTTCGGTGTCAGGATCGCCGGCACAGGAGCCTCTCGTTAACAACAAGATTACTCCCGTTTCTGTCTTTTCGCGTAGATGTTTGTTACAGTGCGTGAACTTCTGTAGATGCCTGCGCCAGTTTGTGCTCCCGTACCATGTCTACAAACAACGCGTGCACGCGCGTGTCAGACGAAAGTTCCGGGTGGAAGGTGGCAGCCAGCACACGCCCTTCGCGCACCAGTACCGGATCGCCATCGCGGCGCGCCAGCACCTCCACACCACTGCCCACGGCGGCAATGCGTGGAGCGCGGATATAGACCGTTTCCAGCGGCCCTCCGGGCAGCGTCGTCTCGGTCTCGATGATCGTCGAGTCGATCTGCCGCCCGTAGGCATTGCGCTCCACCGTGGCGTCCAGTACGGCCAGCGACTTCTGCGCTGGGTTACGGACATCCTTCGCCAGCAGAATGGTTCCGGCACAGGTGCCGAACGACGGCTTGTGCTGGACAAACTTGCTCAGCGCGTCAAAGAAACCGTTGCGCTCCAGGTGCTTCAGAAAGGTGGTCGACTCGCCGCCCGGCAGAATCAGACCGTCCAGAGAGGCAAGTTCCTCCGGCGTGCGGACAAGCGGGGCATTCACGCCAAGCGAGCGCAATACCTGAGCATGAGCGTCAAAGGCTCCCTGTACGGCAAGCACGCCAATGGTCAAATGTTCCTGGGTCATCTCTACCTATGAAAAAACAGCGAAGCGGATTGTGTCCACTTCGCTGTTCCGGAAGAACGGTTGTGCAGCAGGGAAGTTACCAGCCGCGGGTCTGCATGCGCTGCGACTCTTCAAGCCCTGCGGCAGCCAGGCCCTTCATGCTGCCGATCAGCATCTCGCTGGCCTCAGAGACAATCTTCGGATCGTTGAAGTGCGTCGCCGCCAGCACAATCGCCTTGGCGCGCGAGATCGCTTCGTCACGCTGCTTGGAACCAGGGGTCAGGTCCAGAGGCGTCGCGCCGTCCTTCATGAAGATGCCGGATCCGACAAAGACCGTCTCTGCGCCAAGCTGCATCATCAGGGCAGCGTCAGCCGGGGTGGCAATGCCACCGGCGGAGAAGTTCGGTACCGGCAGCTTACCGGCGGCAGCGACCATCTTCACCAGCTCATACGGAGCTCCGTGCAGCTTTGCCTCATTGAACAACTCTTCTTCGCGAAGAGCGCTCAGGATACGGATCTCGCGGGTGATCTGGCGCATGTGTTGCACAGCATGCACTACGTCGCCGGTACCCGGCTCACCCTTGGTACGGATCATCGCCGCGCCTTCCGCAATGCGGCGAAGAGCTTCGCCCAGGTTGCGTGCGCCGCAGACAAACGGCGTCGTGAAGGCGTGCTTGTCGATGTGGTAGGTTTCATCGGCCGGGGTCAAAACCTCGGACTCGTCGATAAAATCGACACCGAGCGACTCCAGGACCTGCGCCTCGGCAAAGTGGCCGATGCGGGCCTTGGCCATCACCGGAATGGACACCGTCGCCATGATCTCTTTGATTAGCTTCGGGTTCGCCATACGGGCCACGCCACCCTCAGCGCGGATCATCGCCGGTACGCGCTCCAGGGCCATTACGGAAACAGCGCCAGCCTCTTCGGCAATGCGTGCCTGCTCCACGTTCATGACGTCCATAATGACGCCACCCTTGAGCATCTCAGCCAGGCCGGTCTTCAGGCGCAGACCCGTGCCATTCGAGTTGCCGTTACTGTTGCCATTCAGGTGTGCCATCGCGTAGAGCTCCTTCTGAATTGGTCCGGTAATGCTTTGCCGCAGCCGGGAGAAAATTCCGGGTCCGCCCTGGGACTGGACGTGCAGATCAGGGTTGCTCGGGAAACTCTTATGTTAGCAGGTTTTGGGGTGCGGAAGTGTCTTCAGAAGGACTGAGTCTGTAACACCAGCGTGCCTGTATAAGAACCGGCTGGAAGCTGCGGCGTGCTGCTCAAATCAATCTTCAAATTCAGCGTATCGGTGCGGACGGAAAGAATATCCAGCAGAACGCTCATAAAGTAAATTTGGAGCCCCGAACCTCCACCAAATGGCGTCGTCTGGCTAAACGCCGTGCAGGAAGCAGGAGAGCCGGTTGAGCTTGCCCATACACCTGCGGACTCGCAATATTGCCCGACGCGCCATCCGTCAACGCCGTACTAGCCGCAGCTCCGTGAAGTTGACACTTGTTGGTGTTGCCGCGATCGACAGCGTCGCGTTGAGCGTAACAGTTTGCGTATTGGAATTGACCTGCGCGAACGCGCCTTCAGCCAGCAGCCCAAGGGCTATCAGTTTTAAAAACAGGCGAAGCATAGCCTATCCCTCCGGAAATCAGAGTGCGGAGCACAACCCCGCCTTTTCCATTCATCGGCCATGGAGCAGGCTGCAACAGGCTGGTTTCCGGGGGTAATGGGTCTAAGGTAATGAAATCAGGGGGTAATGAAAATCAGGCCATGCACAACGCGCAAATCGCTTCACCGAAGCGTTGCGCCTTGCTGGGTCCAATGCCATCAACTTCCATCAGGTCTTCAAGCGTTCGTGGACGCTGCAGCACAATCGAACGCAGCGTCCGGTCCGCAAGAATCATGAACGGCGGCTGCTTCAGGCGGCGAGCCTCTTCCGTGCGCCAGTTGCGGATCTGCTGTTCCAGTTCGAGCTGCGCCGGGTTCAACGCCACCATCTCTTCAACCTCAGCAGACTTGCGCTTGCGCGAGATTGCGGCAGGGCGTGGAGCAGCCGGCACCTCGTTGCCAGTCATCAGCACACCCAGCGAATCGCCGTCTGACAGCATCTCTCCATCGCGTGTCACCGAAACGCGCTTGTAGGGAATCGTGCGCCCCTCGGCGTTCTCAAAGCTCGCGTTCTCCAGGCTCACCCAGCCGGAACGAGCCAGTCCTCCCAGCAGATCCTCCATCTCATTCCGCGAAGGGCTGCCACCTGGGAACAGCTCGCTGTGCAGCTTGCCCGTGGATTTTCCGCCAGACCGTTTCAGCGCACGCAGAATCGTCCACATCGCTTCCTCTTCGGCCATGCTGGCGCTGCGGTAGTTCACCGCAATCGCACTCTCAGGCGAGCAGAAGTCGCACTTGCCGCACATACGCCGCGCATCCACCGTATCGCCAAAGTGGGCAATCAACGCAGACATTCGGCACTGGTGCGCTCCGGCAAAACCGATCATGCGTTCAATCTGCCCCTTGCGCTGCGAAAGCTGGTGCTCATAGGTCTTGCGCCAGTCGGCAATGCGGCCACGGATGGCAAAACCTTCAAAGTCCACCAGGCAGGCGCCGTGCGCCACCAGCTTTTCGACGGCGGAGGAGAAGACCTCCGCGTCCATACGCAGTTCACTGCGCAGATAGTCCAGCTCCACGGGCTGATCGCTCAGCTTGCGGAAGATACGGTCCAGTTCTGTCGACGGCGGGTACGACTTCTCCAGCAGAAAATCCTGTGTCCGCTTGTCCGCATAGCTATGCAGCAGAACGCACCGGCTCGGCTTCCAGTCACGCCCGGCACGGCCAATCTCCTGGTAATAGGCCTCAACCGATCCCGGAAGAGAGACATGGATGACAGTCCGGACATCAGCCTTGTCGACTCCCATGCCAAAGGCAACGGTTGCGACGACAATCTCAAGCTCTCCGGCAAGAAACTTCTTCTGAGTCTGCTCGCGGACCTCGGGAGCCAGCCCCGCATGGTACGGCGCGGCGGGGAACTCGGTCGCAAGCTCCTGAGCCAGGGCTTCGGCATCGCGCCGCGACGAAGCATAGACCACCGCCGGACGCCGTTCCGGAGCTTCCAGAAGCCGTTTTGCGGTGGCAAAACGCTCGTTTTTGGGGGTCTCAGCCACCTCAATGGCCAGGTTTTCGCGCCGGAAACCGTACACAAACCGCGCTGGCTGGTGAAGGTCGAGCTGCGCAATGATGTCTTCCTGCACCTGCAGAGTCGCAGTGGCCGTCAAGGCAACGATGACCGCCGGGCGTAGAGCCTTCACATACTGGCCCAGCAGACGGTAATCCGGACGGAAGTCATGGCCCCACTGCGAGATGCAGTGGGCCTCGTCAATGGCCACCAGCGACGGCGGACGCTTGGCCAGCATCTCCATGAAGCCGGGCACGCGCAACCTCTCCGGCGCAACAAACAGGAATTGCAGGTTGCCATCCAGGTAGTCTCGGCAGGCCTGGCGCTGCGCCTCGCGGGGCAGGCCGGAATGAATGCGAGCCACGGCCAGCCCGGCAGCCTCAAGCTTCGAAGACTGGTCATCCATCAACGCGATCAACGGGCTGACAACCAGCGCCGTCCCTCCGAGAGCAACGGCAGGCAACTGATAACAAAGGGACTTACCTGACCCCGTCGGCATAACCAGCAACAGGTCCCGGCCCTCGACCGCGGCACGGCATACCTCTTCCTGCCCCTCACGGAATGCGTCGAATCCGAAGGTCGTTTGCAGCAGCGCGCGCAGGTTGGTTGAGGAGCTCTGAGGCATGGGCCGAAACCACCATCTTCGCACAAACTTCGCCGTGGAAGAATCCACACGCTCACCAGGAAACGCACATAAATGAAGTAAATAAATGACTTACATGCGTCCACAAGCCTTCGGCGGAGCAGGTCTTCATCATGGAAACACTTGATTTTGTGCGAAAATCGGCGTACTCTAGTTTCTTGTGGCTTAGCTCCCCTTAGTTGGCTGGAAGCTCTCCGGGATGCTGGCCACATTGCACCAAAAGCACGAAACAACCTAACGAGGACACGAAAAACTGCATGGCAAAGCGTCGTGGCAATCCGAACTGGGGTAAGCCGGAGCCGATTGGACCGGTAGTTCCTACAGTGACATCGTTCGAGCAAGTGGTGAAAGAGTTCAAGCTGACCCCGGACCAGTATGTCCGTTCGACGCGCCTGCGTGAGTGGGCTCGCCGTAACAAGAATTCGAAGTACATCCCTGAGGCTCTGCTGGAAGCCTGGGGCTTCGAAATCGAATCGACTCTGTAAGAAATTCAGCAAGAAGTCACACCGAAGACGCCGCCCATGCGCGGCGTCTTCTTCGTTTAATCCAGGTCCGCTTTCCCTCCCTGACACCGTTTCCGCCGTTCATTTGCGACCGCTCTCCGCTATCCTGAATCAGAACGTTATGCCCGAGAGCCCATTCACCGACGTCGCGACCGCCATTGAGGAGATCAAGGCAGGCCGCATGGTTGTCGTCATCGACGACGAGGATCGCGAGAACGAAGGCGACCTTACACTGGCCGCCGAGCATGTCACGCCCGAAGCCATCAATTTCATGGCGATGTACGGCCGTGGCCTCATCTGCCTGACGTTGACTGAGGACCGCGCCGACTACCTGCGCCTGCTGCCCATGACGCGGCAGAACACCTCGCGTTTCGGTACCGCGTTTACTGAGAGCATTGAAGCCCGCGAAGGTGTCACCACCGGCATCTCCGCGCACGACCGTGCCCACACCATCAAGGTGGCGATCGACCCCGCTTCTACCGCGCAGGATCTCGCTCGTCCCGGCCACGTCTTCCCGCTGCGCGCCCGCAAGGGCGGCGTCCTGGTTCGCGCCGGGCAGACCGAGGCCTCCGTCGACCTGGCCCGTATGGCCGGTTGTATTCCCGCCGGTGTCATCTGCGAGATCATGAAGGATGACGGCACCATGGCCCGCGTTCCGGACCTGGTGGAGTTCTGCCGCACGCATGACATGAAAATGGTCACCGTGGCGGAGTTGATCCGCTACCGCCTGCGGCATGAACGCTCCATCCATCGCGTTGCCGAGACCGTACTTTCAACCAAACATGGCGAGTTCCAGATGATCGCCTACGAGAGCGAGACGGACCCGACCGAGTCGCACGTTGCCCTGGTGCTGGGCGACGTCAAGAAGCTGGATGAGCCGGTACTGGTGCGCGTTCACTCGCACAACCTGGTGGAAGATGTCTTTGGTGCGGTCATCCCGGACTGCTCGCACTCGGTTGAATACGCTCTGAAGCGCATTGCCGAAGCCGGTTCCGGCGCGCTGATCTACCTGCACAACGGCTCCCGCGGCTTTGGGATCGACGGCACCGTCAATCCTTCGCGCATTGTCACCCAGCGCGAACCGAATGCCGTACCCGGCCGTGACCCATTTGCAGAACGCCACCAGCGCACCCTGCGCCAGACCGGCCTTGGCGGACAGATCCTTTCCGACCTGGGCATCCACAAGATTCGCCTTCTGACCAACCGACCGACCCATGCACCCGCATTGCAGGGCTTCGGTGTGGAGATCGTCGAGCAGGTCCCGTTACAACCCTCGGTGACGCAGCGCTAACGTTGCGTCACTGTCAGGTTCAGTGTGACTGTCTGGCTCAACTGCACTCCCGTAGTGGAGGTGGCGGTCACCTGGTAGGAGTAGCTTCCCGCCGGTGTGTAGCGCAGGCTCGTATCAACCTTGGAACTGCCGCAACCCAGCGGAAACATCCCAAGCAACAGGCAGAGTGACAGTCCCGCGATACGGCGCCGTCCGCAGAACAGCAATCCCACTGGAAGCGCAAAGGCAAACCAGACAAGCCTGGAGCTTCTCACCTGTGCCGATGTCACGGAAGTGATGGTGTTGATCGTCACCATTGCAGTCTGTGCGGCTGTACCTGTGATGGAGACGCTGGAAGGTAGCAGCGAGCAACTGGCGTACTGTCCAGCCTGTACCGGCGTGCAGGTCAGGGCGACTCCGCCGGTGAATCCGTTCTGCGGTGTAACCGTTACCGTATAGCTGGCGGGCTTGCCGCTGACCACCGTCGCGGAGCCGCTGCTGACGCCACTGACCGAGAGCGTAAAGTTTCCCGCGACAACTCCCGTGCCACTCATCGGCAGGCTTAAGGGAAGACCAGGATCAGACCCCGTCAGCCGCAGGGAGGCCGTCTGTGTACCGATGGACGAAGGAGTGAACTGTACCGTCATCTGGCAGGTGTCGCCCGGGTACAGCGTGGACGCGCAGGGAGTAATCACCGCGAAGTCCGCGCTGCTGGAGGCCGCTACAAACGAGGTCACCGTACCTGTACCGGCGTTGGTCAGCACGATATTCTGGCGCGCGCTTGCTCCTACCGTGATCAGTCCAAAGGCAAGGCTGGATGGCGCAACCAGAAGACGCGACTGAATGCCGGTTCCAGTGAGGGATACCTGAAGTGGAAGCGTCGTTGCCGAGGTGGAAACATTGAGCGTCGCTGCACGTGTACCGGTCCGTGCCGGGGTGAAGCTGACCAGTGCCGTACAACTTGCACCCGCGGCTATTACGCTGCCCGGAGCCGGGCAACCGCCGCCAACGCTGTAGTCGGCCATGGTTGCGGTAATGCCATTCATCGTTACGGCTGCGCTGCCATTGTTCGTCACCTGCACCGGCAGGCTCGCGGTAGAACCGACATTCAACTGGCCAAAGTCCAGCGCCGCAGGAGAGATGCCGATCGAGGCCGGTGTCCCCATGGCAAACAGCGTCACGAACTCAAGGCTCGCAGTGGCGTCGGACTGAATCTCAAGCGCGGCAGGGATCGCTGCCGCGGTCTGCGGTGTGTAGGAGACATCGATGCGGCACCTGCCGCCGGGCAATAGAGCCGCCACGCAGCCATTGCTCACCGTGTACTCCTGCGGCGTGACCAATCCAGTGAAATGCACGATCTGCGTACCGGTGTTCGTCAGCGTAAGAGACTGCGCAGGAGAGATATCACCAACCTTCGTAGATGGAAAACTCAGCGATCCGGTGGAGAGTGCATAGGTCGCCAGAGGCGCTGCGTTCCCGGGAGAGGTAACCGCAACCGCCTGCGCCTGCCCTGAGAGATCGACCAGGTCCGGGCTGCTGAGCGCATCGCTCTCAATGGTCAGAGTGGCCTGGTCGAGCCGGTAGTTGATCGGCGACGTAAGAGAAACCTGATTCAACGGAGTATAGGTCACCGTAATGACGCAGGTGGCTGCGGGCGCAAGCGTCGCACCGCAAGTCGTGGTCGAGAGAAACGGCCAGTCGCTGCGGATGCGGCGGACATGCACCACAGATGTGCCGGTGTTGTTCACGGTCAACGTCTTTGCCAGCGATTGGCCTGAGGGAAGCTGTCCGAAGTCCAGCACACCTCCCGCTCCTGTGCCGGCGATCAACAAAGACCCTGAGCCGAGAGCATATCCCTCCACATAGCCCAGCGCATTGCGGGTCGCAGTGTTGTCCGAAGGCGTTGCCTCGACGAAGACTGTTCCCGTAATGTCCCCATTCGTCTGCGGCAAAAACAGAAGATCGAAGCCGCAGCTTGCCGCCGGAGCCAGACCATTGCATCCATTGTTCGCCAGGGAGAACTGCCGTGGAGGATTCACCGTCACGGTGTACGGCCTGGCTGTCAGGTTGTTCAGAGTGAAGTGCCGCTGCACACCCAGCTGGCCGATGGTGGCCGGGGGATAAAGCATCTCTCCTGGAGCGATCTGCAGCGCAGCGTCGTCGCTTGTGTACGCGCCATTCAAAGCGATGGTCAACGTTGTGGAAGGCACCAGAGCGGAGGCAAAGTTGACAGGCAGGGACAGCGTTGCGGCAGTCGTCGCACTGGACGCCGTAAAGCTGACGGAAAGCGTGCAGGTTGCTCCGGGGAGAAGCGCGCTGCAGGTTGAGGTCACAGTGAACTGCGACGAGCTGACCGTTGGCGCTCCAAAGGTAGCGGTCGCGCCTGAAGTATTGCGCAGCGTCACCACCTGTTGGGTCGCGGTGGTTCCGGCAACGTTCTCAAAAACCAGCGCATCAGGAGTCAGGGCAATGCCGGTCGCCTGCGCTCCAAAGCCGGTGAGCGTAGAGCTGGCGCTCCCAGCGCTTGTCATGATGACGAGCGCGCCGCTGCGCAGTCCCTCAGATGCCGGGCTGAAGTTCACCGCCACCAGGCAGCTTTCGCCATACGCCAGCGCGCCATTGCAGACTGCGCCGCCGGTTGGCGTTGCCGCGTTCAGGGCGAAGTTTCCACTGACCGAAGGGCTGCTGACGCTGATCGCACCATTGGCGGCACCGTCTCCCGCGTTCGTCAGGACAAAGGTCGCGGACTCACTGGTGCTGCCAACGCTCACCGGGCCGAAGTCCCGTGCGACCGGCGTCAGCACTGCGCCTGTCAGGGGAATTCCATTGCCAGCCAACGTGACGGTTTGGGTGCCTCCACCGGCCGTTGGGCTGGACAGAGACAGAGATCCGGAGCGGCTGCCCGTGGAGGCCGGCTGGAACTGTATGCCAACCCAGCAGTTCAAGCAGCTTCCACCGGTGTTCTGCTGAAACTGCGTCCGCGAGGGCGTTCCGTGACCGTAGCCGGTATCCTCCACCACGATAGCGGCAAAGTCACCAGTCGTAGCCGCCTGCAAGGTTGTGAGCGACTGCGCCATCTTGAACCACTGCACTGTTGGCTGGCCCACCGGCACGGAGCCGAACTCCAGTACGCCATTGTTGGCCGGCAGGACCGCGGTCGCTGTCCCGCTCAGCGTCACATAGGAGGGCGCAAAGTTACCCGCGGTGACCGAGAGCAGACCTGTGCGCACACCCGGCTGGGTGGGAGCAAAGCTCAGGCTCACAGAACAGCTTGCACCCCCGGCAAGGCTCGCACCGCAATCGGTCGTTGAACGGAAGTCGCCGCTCAGCGCCACCTGCAGCGCAAACGCGCTGGCACCCGTATTCGTCACGGTCACCTGTTGCGATCCTGAGGAGAGCGCCGTCACCACCACCGGGTCCGGAAAAGTGACCGCCGATGGCGTGAGCTGCAGGTCGGGATTCGCTATGGCTCCCGTAACCGAGGGCTGCGGCCGCGTCGTGCCCGTCACCAGGACCGAGAGAGCATTGTCGAGCGACAGGGTAACCGAGTCCGCCGAAGGTGAGACGGCAGCACTGTAGCGAATCTCCATCTGGCAAACGGTGCCCGGCAAAAGCTGCGTGGGACAGCGGTCCGTCAACTGGAACGGAGACCCCGAAGGGAGCGCTACTGGAAGATGCTGCTGCGTCGCCGTTGAACTGTTCGACAGGTACAGGTAGCGCGGCAACGTCAGTCCACCGACATACCGCATCCCGAAGTCGATCTGCGTCGAGGAGACCGCAAGCGCCGCCGCCTGCGAGTAGGCCGTCAGCAGGATCTCATTGCCGCCGATGCTCCACGCGTTCTGCGTCGCTCCGTCATTGCCGGAGTTGGCCGATGCCGTGAAGCGCAGCGTGATGCTGCAGGAACTTCCCGCTGCCAGCACCTTCGTCGCAGCCGAACCCTGCACCGGGCAGGTGCTTGCCTGTTCCGCAAACTGGTAGGGAGAGCTGCTGCTCACAATCTGCAGGGCAGAACTGGCCGTGATGGAACTGCCGCCGAGATTGCTAATCGTGAAGGTGCGGTCAACAGGGGACGCAGGCGTAACAATACCGAAGTCCAGTTCCCGCGTGGAGACGGCGATCGGGTTTCCGCTCAATGTATTGGCTGGCAGGGAAACACTCGCTGTATTGGCTGGCAGGGAAACACTCGCTGTTCCTGCATTGTTTGAACTCGCCGTGGCGCTGCCTGGGCCAGGGCCACTTAGCCAGACCGCGCAGCTCTCTCCTGCGGACAGCGTCGTTCCGCAGTTGCTGGCCAGCGTAAAGCCGGAGGCTGTGAGCACCAGCGCATTCGCATCCGCCGAGCCCAGGTTGCGCAGCGTCAGGTTCGGCAGGTTGTCCGCCGACCAGGCAAGCTGGGGCTGCGTGGCGGTCGTAGCAGCCATCAACACACCCGCCGACCCTGTGCATGCACTGCCGCCACAACTGACCGAGGGAGCCGCATCACGCACTGCAGAAGGCAGTCCTGTCCCAGGTGCATGGACGAGCGGCAGATCATAGCGTTGCGTACCGACCAGGCTACCGCTGGTTGCAGGAGAAAACACTCCGGCCACAAGCGCATTGCTCCCGGCATCCTGCGCAATCGCCGCGACGGTAACCGGAGCCTTCGCCAGGGTCACCGCGGTCGCCGGGAGCCCTCCAAGACGGAAGGTGCGATCGACACTGCCGTTGTTTGCCAGGTGAAACAGAAAACTCTGCCCCATCTCTCCCAGCGGGGGGAAGGGAAACAGCGGCACACTCAGCGTTCCCGCAGCCCATAGGCCGCCTCCGCCTTGCGTGGCGAAGGAACGATCTCCGGGCGCAAGTAGGGTGGACTGGCTCACACTGCTGCCGTCCAGCGGCATCTGGAGGACCGCCTGATAGTTGAGGTTCGCCATCGGAGCATTCACGGTCATCACCGGAAAACGCCCCGCATCCACTCCACCCGCTACCAGCAACGTGCTGCCGTTGACCTCCAGCGAGGTAAGCCCCGCTCCGGGTATAAAGGTCGAAAAGACAAAGCCATCTCCGGCTGGTGTCAGCTTCGAAAGAAAGCCGGAAGTGTTGGTCGTAGAGGCCAGCAGGATCTGCGGAACCAGGGCACTCACCGTGGGGTATCCAGTGGCCGAGGTACTGCCGCCGATGTATGCGTTGCCGGCACTGTCCGCGGCAATGGCAACCGGCACCGTGTTGCCGTTGGCTCCCGTCAGGTAGGTGGCATACACCAGTGTGCTGCCGTCGCTTGAAAGCCGTTCGGCAAACCCGTTCGTATTGCTGGCCGGGGCCGGCTGCTGCTGAATGCCATTGATGGTTACAGGCACGGTCTGCGCAAAGACGCTGCCCGTAACAAAGACCGCGTCCGGGGTCGCGGCAACGGCCGCCGCCGCCATGCGGCCTCCCCCCAGGAAGCTGACCCACTGCGTCACGAGTGAGCTGCTGAACTTTGCGACAAACGAGTTGGTCGAAGCATCCGCGCGTGTGGGGAAGGCGGCACCGGATGTGCCGCTCAGTGTCCCGGTACTGGTACCGGTCACATAAACATTGCCCGCCGGATCCAGCGCCATCCCCAGCCCGGCATCCCCCGCTCCGCCAATCTGCACCTGCGCCAGCACCTGCGAAGCCGCAGAGTCCAGCTTCAGCACACGCACGCCGTCTTTCTGATCCAGCAGCAGGTAGAGGTTGCCGGAGACATCCGTGCGAACGGCATTGAACTGCCCCTTGCCGGACTGCGTAAGCAGACCCGTCAACGTAAGCTGTTGCGCCGCCAGAAAGGCAGGCAGCGTCGCCAGAGAGAAAATCAGGAAGCCCCAGGCAAGCAGGGGGAAGAGCCGCTTCGTCATGTTGGTCGTTGGCTGCGGTGAATCTCGTTGTGCAGCCTGCCCCTATTACCACATGCGCTCAATGCGAACCTGAGCCGTGAATTGTGTGCCGGTGGATCGAAAGGCACTATAGCATTCCCGGAACGGGAATCGGTACGGTTACTTCACCGCCCCTACCGCCAGCAGATCGTCCAGACCTTCAGCCATCATCTGCTGTTCAAACGCCGCATGGTCTTTCAGGTCGTATTGGATTCCCCGCATGCCGACGGCTCGTGCAGCCTCAATGTTCTCCGCCTTATCGTCCAGGAAAAGAATAGCTTCCGGCGCACATCCCAGCCCCTCGGCCGCAATCCGGTAGATCGCGTGCTCGGGCTTGGCTAGGTTGTGCTCGTGTGAGTAGACGGCATAATCGAAACCGGCCATCCATTCAAACTTCGCGCGGAGTCCCTCCGCCATGGCATCGCCAATGTTGGAGAGGAGGCCGGTCTTCACGCCCGCCTCACGCAGTCGCAGAAGCCACTGCACCATGGGCTGATTCAATTGCGCCCACATGGCAACATCCGCATCGATCAACTGCTGGAGAGACGTCTCAGTCAGCGCGATCCTGTTGTCCGACGCGATCTGCCGCCAATACGGCACGGCATCCAGGTCGCCGCGATCATAGGCATGGCGGTACTGCCAGTAGCCTTCCTGGAAATTGATCTCATCCAGTCCGAGCACCTGCTTCATGCGCTCCCACTGCTCAAGGTCGGGGGTGCGGGAGAGAACCTGTCCATAGTCGAACAGCACGGCGCAAAGGGGTGTGTTAGCCATCCGCCACAGGGTATCAGGCCAGCCGCCGGGTACGATGAAAGTGCATGTTTTCCGAACGAACCTCGTGGGATCTGTCCGAGTCCGCCTATGCCGCAGCGCTGCGGCGAGCACGCGCTGAAGGCTCCATCGTGGCGGACCTGACACGCTCCAACCCCACTGAGTGCGGCTTTTCCTACGACGCGGAGACGATTCTGGGCGCGCTCTCCCAGCCCGGGGCCATGCGCTATGACCCGGATGCACGCGGTATTGCCTCAGCTCGGGCCGCTGCCTCTGGCTACTACGCCGGACATGGCATAACAGCAGACCCGGCAGACCTGATCCTGACCACCAGCACCAGCGAGGCCTACAGCTACCTGTTCCGCCTTCTCTGCGACCCCGGTGACGAGGTGCTGGTGCCGCAGCCCAGTTACCCGCTCTTTGACTTTCTTGCCGGCCTCGACAACGTACGCCTGCTGCCGTATCCGCTCTTCCACGATCACGGATGGCATATCGATCTGGCCGCACTTGAGACCAGCATCGGTCCGCGGACCCGGGCCGTGATGGTCGTGCATCCCAACAACCCGACCGGCCATTTCACGGGCGACCAGCAACGCCTCGCTCTGGAACAGATCTGCGCCCGGCATAGTCTGGCCCTCATCGTCGATGAGGTCTTTCTCGATTA
Source organism: Terriglobus tenax (assembly GCF_025685395.1). Lineage (NCBI taxonomy): Bacteria > Pseudomonadati > Acidobacteriota > Terriglobia > Terriglobales > Acidobacteriaceae > Terriglobus > Terriglobus tenax. Next base: position 188,199 of record NZ_JAGSYA010000004.1, read on the forward strand.
CCCGGTAGAGAAGCGGGGAGCGAGCTTTGCCAACGGCGAGCATCCTGCGCTGACCTTTGTTCTGAGCGGAATGAGCAAGATCGCCGGCCTGCCGCAGATGAAATCCGCCTGGCTGCTGGCTCTTGGCCCGAACGATCTCCGGCAGCAGGCGCTGGCAAGACTCGAGGTCATCGCCGACACCTTCCTCTCCATGAACGCTCCTACCCAGCACGCCCTGCCGGTATGGCTGCAACTGGCAGGGAAGCTTCAGACCCAGATAGCGGAACGTGTGCGTCATAACCTGTCGCAGCTCGATCAACATCTCGGCGCATTCCCCCAGCTCTCCCGGCTGCCGGTGGAGGCGGGCTGGGTTGCCGTTCTACGGCTTCCGGCTATCGAAGACGACACCGCACTGGCCGTCCGCCTTCTGCAACAGGCAGGCGTGCTGACCCACCCCGGCAGCTTCTACGGCTTTCCGCCAAAAGGATGGCTGGTGATCAGCCTGCTGCCATCCGCACAGGAATTCGAAGCCGGGATAGCCAGCCTGACGAGGATCTAGGCAGTTAACAGCAAACCGGGTGCCGGTAAAGCATAACTTTCAGTATTTCCGCCTATCTAACAGGTATTAGATATCTTGCATGAATGGATTTGATTCCAACTCAGCCCCGATAGTGGTACTTTCTCCATGTCCGGCGATGACTAACGTGTCTTCCGGCAGAGGCATCAGGGTGTTGTGAATCGACCGCAGAATGGCGCGGTGGTCGCCTCCGGGGAAGTCGGTCCGGCCAATCGAACCGGCAAACAGGGTGTCTCCGGCGATCAGCAGCTTTTCAGATGGAAGGTGCAGCACCAGGCTGCCAGGCGTGTGCCCCGGGGTATGCATCACCGTACCTTCAACGGAGCCGATGTGCAGCTTGGAACCGTCATAGGCATCCGCATCGGGTGCAGGAGCTTTTTCCGGCAAAGGCAGTTTGAGACCCACCCAGCTGGGCTGCTCAGCCAGCATGGCGGCCAGCGGCAGGTCCAGCTGGTTGTAGATCACCGGTGCACCGGTCAACTCCTTTAGAAGTCCGGCGGCGGCAATGTGGTCAAAGTGTGCGTGCGTAATCAGGATCTGCTTGAGCCTGAGGCCGTATTTCTCGAGGGTGCCCATGATCTTCGGAATGCTGCCACCGGGGTCCACCACCACGGCCTCACCCCCATCGCCCAGGATGGTGCAGTTGCAGCCCAGCGGTGGGACGGGAAAGGTTTCACGGATCATTGGGCGCCTTCCTGGTAAGCCTTAAGCCGATCCAGTTCCTTGCGGGTGATCTTCAGAAAGGAGCCGTGGCGCAACCCCTCGGGGAAGCTGATCATACCCTGTACATCGCGCCAGTGCTCCAGGTCGCGGGAAAAGACCGCGCCATAGTGCTGTCCTGGCGAACGGTAGTGGTCATAGTAGATAAGCCACCCACGGTCGAATGCGAAGCCAGCCGGACCTTCTGACCAGGTCTCGGTAAACGGCTCGCTGACCTCGGTCCACGGCCCCTCAAGGGAGGCACCGCTAGCCATCAGAATATGCTTCTGCAGGGGATCGGTACGCTCGTCCTTGAAAACCAGCCGGTAGCTGCCGCGTGCCTTGCTGCCGTCAGAGGGAATCAGGACGGCGTCGATGACGTTGTAACCGGGGTCAAAGAAGAGCTTGGCAGGAGTGAACCTCTTGAAATCGCGCGTCGTGGTGGAGTAGATGCGGTGGTTCAGGCCGTTCTTGTCGTCCTGCTCCTTCGGATAACGCCCGGGAATGGTGCTGGACCAGAAGAGCAGCCAGTGCCGCTTGCTCTCATTCCAATAGAGAGTGGGTGCCCACACATTCAGCGCATCGGGTTCATTGGCCATGACCTCGAGCTGGCGATGCGGTGCCCAATGCAGCAGATCTTTGGATTGCGAATAACCTGCGACCAGCGGCTTCCGCCAGCTCCATGTCCACACCATGCGGAAGCCACCATCCGGGTCGCGCTGCAGGAACGGATCACGCATCAACTCGCCCGCCTGCGTGGGACGCACGACGGGCTTGCCGCCATTGAGCAGGGACCAGTTCCAGCCATCTTCGCTGACCGCGTAATAAACGCCATCCTGGCCATTGTTTTTAAAGCCGGCAAAAAGCCACGGACCACTTTGCGCCAGGCAGGCGGAGGTAAACAGGAGGAGCAGGGCAGCAGCAAATCGAACAGGTGCCATGAAGAAATTGTCTCACTCCGCAAAAGCAAAACGGCGCAGACCCAAAGGTCTGCGCCGTTGCTGAAAAGGCTGGTTGTTACTTGCTTGCGGGGGCCGAAACTGGAGCTTTCTCACCCGAGAAGACCGAGGTGGAGCTCGAACGCGCCATCAGGACCGTGAGGCCGATGGAGGTGAGCATGAACAGGATGGCCGACCAGGTGGTGAAACGGGTCAGAAGGCTGGCCGCGCCGCGAGGTCCGAACGCGGTCTGAGAACCCTGTCCGCCAAAGGCGCCGGCAAGGTCAGCGCTTTTACCCTGCTGCAGCAGGACGACGCCGATCAGAAAGAGGCACACGATGATGTGAAGAACAACAAGTACGTAAATCATTGCTGCTTGGGAACCTCAGGTTGGGGCGGATTCTGTACCGGTCTTTACGACCTGTCCTGCCCGGAATGTATTGGATTGGTGCGGAGGAGGGGATTTGAACCCCTATGCCTTGCGGCGCTACCACCTCAAGGTAGTGCGTCTGCCAGTTTCGCCACCTCCGCTTGGGTACTGCTTTAAAGCGTGACGATCAATCCGAAGTTGAGTATAGCATCACCGGCGGTGCATCGGAGAAGCGATGCTATCCTCAGGCTGAATGGTGGAGTGGATACTTCTTCGCGGCGTCACGGTGGCGGTATTTATTCTGGCGAACAGCTTCTTTGTGGCCGCCGAATTCGCGTTGGTCAGCGTGCGCGAAACGCGGCTGCGGCAGTTGATCGCCATGGCTCGTCCAGGCGCTGAAACGGCGCTTGCGCTCAAGCGCTCGATTGATGACTTTCTTCCCGCGGTACAGCTGGGGGTCACTCTCGCCTCACTTGCTCTCGGCTGGATCGGCGAACCGGTCGTCGCCGAGTTTCTGTTGATGCTGCTGCACAAAGCAGAGTGGCTGCATGTCATCCCCGGCTTTGAGAAACATGTGCTCATCTACGCACATGGCGCGGCAATCGTGGTCGCCTTCGCCATCATCACCTACTTCGAAGTCCTGCTGGGCGAGCTTGTACCGAAGGCACTGGCACTGCAGCGCGCGGAGAGAATCGCGCTTGCGGTTGCTGGTCCGATGGATGTCTTCATGCGGCTGACGCGGCCCGCGGTCAATGTGATGAACAGCTCGGCTCGCGTCGTATTGAAGCTCTTCCGCGCTCCGCTCAGCGGGGAAGGCGCCGTCCACTCACCGGAAGAGCTGAAGATGATCGCCACCGGAGCTCGCCGCATGGGTCTGCTGCCGCCTATGCAGGAGCTTGTGATCCATCGCGCCATTGAGCTGAATCATGTTCTGGTGCGCGACATCATGACGCCACGCGGCAAGATTTTTTCTCTGCCCGCCGATATGCCGCTTGAAGCCGCCAGCGCCCGCATCATTGAAGAGCAACACTCCCGCATTCCAATCCACGATCCGAAGACCGGCAAAGAACACATCATCGGCGTGGTGTACTCCAAAGACGTTTCGCGCCTGATGCACTTCCGCAGCCGCATGCGGCCGTACGACGCAGGGGGTGAGATTCAACTGAAGCTCGGGCAGATCATGAAAGACGTACTGGTCGTTCCCGAGACCAAGCCAGTCGCCGACCTGATTGAAGAGCTGCAGCAGCGCAAACGCCAGATGGCCATCGTCGTCGACGAATTTGGAACCACGGTCGGCCTGGTCACCGTGGAAGATGCCCTGGAACAGCTTGTCGGGGAGCTGGACGATGAGTTTGACATAGCCAACCGCGCTGTCCTGGAGAGCGGCACCGGATGGATTCTGGATGGCAGCGTCAACCTGCGCGACCTGGAGACACAGATGCGCTGGAGCCTGCCTCGCGAAGAAGGCGAGCAGACCGTCGCCGGCTTCCTTCTGACGCAGCTTGGGCATATTCCGCATGTTGGCGAGTCGGTGGAGTTCGACGGCCGCCGCTTCACCGTGCTGGAAATGACCCGGCAGAAGATCAACCGCGTGGGCGTGGAACCGGTCGCTCCGCAAGACAGCAAAACAGAGGCAAAAGCTTCGTGAAGTTCGGCAACATTCTCAAGCGGCTGGCGATTACGCTGCCGGTACTGTGGCTTATCGTCACGGTTGTATTTCTGCTCATCCGGCTGGTACCGGGCGACCCCATCGTGCAGATGCTGGGCGAAGGCGCAACCGCTGCGGATATCTCCACGCTGCGCCATGCCTATGGCTTTGACCTTCCCATGCACACGCAGTACTGGGTCTTCCTGAAGGGAGTTGCGCACGGCGATCTTGGCCGCAGCGTGCGCCTGCGCGAGGGCGTGATGGCGCTGATCGGCCAGCGGTACCCCTACACATTGGAACTGACCCTGGCCGCCATGTTTCTCGGCATCCTGTTTTCGGTGCCTGCGGGTATCTGGTCGGCCTATCGCAATGGAACCCGGGTCGACCGCACCATCGGCATCGTCAGCCTCTTTGGCCTGTCCCTGCCGAACTTCGCGCTCGGCCCGGTGCTGATTCTTGTCTTTGCGATCTGGCTGGGCTGGCTTCCGGTCTCTGGCGCTGGTAGCGGATGGAGCCTGTTCACCCATCTCATTCTGCCGGCGGTGACGCTGGGCAGCGGTCTGGCGGCGACGCTGACACGCATGGTGCGAACCTCGGTGCTCGAAGAGCTGGGTAAGGACTACCTGCGGACTGATCGCGCCAAGGGGCTACCCGAACGGACCGTCGTCTGGCATGCCTTCCGCAACGCCCTGGTGCCCGTTCTGACGGTGATTGGTCTGCAGTTTGGCTCCTTGCTGGCGGGCGCCATCGTCACCGAAACCATCTTCAGCTGGCCAGGACTGGGACGGCTGACCATCTCCGCGATCTCCAACCGCGACTATCCGCTGGTGCAGGGATGCATCCTTGCGATCGGCGTCACGTACGTGGCGGTTAATCTGCTGACGGACGTGGCTTACCGGCTGGTGAATCCGCGGATGCGGTCGGCCTAAAGCAGCGGCACAAGCTGGTGCGTGATGCGGTCGCCCTCAATCTCAACCAGGGACACCGTTAGGGGCAGGTTGAAGCGGCGCGGACCGCAGGCTCCCGGATTCAGATAGAGCACGCCATCGCGCTCCTCCGCCGCAGGCTTGTGGGAGTGGCCATAGACCACGCAGTGAACTCCGGCCGACGTAGGCTTGATGTCGAGCTGTGCGATATCGTGCACCATGTAGAAAAATCGCCCCGCCAATTCCACCATCTCTGTCTCCGGCAGCAGGGCACAGGGGCCATGCGTATCCGTATTGCCGCGGATCGCCGTCACCGGAGCAATCGTCCGCAGGGCGTCCAGTACCTCAGGATTGCCTACATCGCCCGCGTGCAGAATATGTTCCACCCCATTCAGCGCGGGCAGCACCTCTGGCCGCAGTAATCCGTGCGTGTCGGACAGTACACCCACCCGGAAGGCCATCCGTCAAGCCTCTGCCGGAAGAGCCACGGTCGCTTTGCGGCGCGGATCGGCGGCATCGCGCAGAACGTCGCCCAGGAAATTAAAGGCAACAACGCAGATCATCACCGCAAGTGCAGGGAACAGAACCATATGTGGGGAATCGAAAAGGTGTGACCTGGCGTCGTTCAGCATGTTGCCCCAGCTCGGCGCCGGAGGCGGTGCGCCCAGACCGAGAAAGCTGAGCGTTGCTTCTGACAGAACGGCTGTTGCTAGGCCAAGGGCAGCCTGTACCAGCACCGGTTGCAGAATATTGGGCAGGATGTGCCGGACAATAATGCGCAGATCGCTCGCTCCAAGGGTGCGAGCCGCTTCCACGTATTCCATCTGCGCAGCAGCGGCAACCTGCGCGCGGACCAGCCGGGCAAAACCGGTCCACATGGTAAGGGAAAGCGCCGCCACCAGGTTGCCGAATCCCGGCCCCGAGAAGGCAACGAAGGCAATTGCCAGCAGAATTCCCGGAATGGCCATAAAGGCGTTGATCAGATAGACGTTCAGTACGGTATCCAACCATCCACCGTAAAAACCAGCCAGAGAACCAATGGCGATGCCGACACCGAGCGAAAGAATCACAACGCTGGTGGCAACAGATAGAGAGATGCGAGCACCAAAGATACAGCGGGACAAAATATCGCGTCCCAACTCGTCTGTACCGAGCCAGTGATGCGCCCCCGGGGGCAACAGCCGGGCATCCAGATTGAGTTGAAGAGGATCATATGGTGCCAGTAGAGGGGCAAAGATTGCGGCCAGTCCAAAAACCGTTAGTAACACCAAACAGGCTATGCCGAGAGGGGACCGCATGAAGCTTGATAGTAACCGATCCGGAATAGGCCTGGACAAGGATGGTATGCCGGGAGAAGGGACTCTATGGTTACAATGAAGGGAATCTCCCAGCCGGCAAAGACCGGTTCAATACAACAAAAAGAAGAAAAATCCTCTGCTTTGGTCGAGAACCGCGTGAGCGAGCACAACGATTCAATGACGAAGACGATTCTTGGTGTGCCTTTTTTTACCGGCACGGCTGAGGAAGCTGTCCAGCGCATGCTGAACGGCGGATTGCTGGTGGTCCCGGCGGCACCAGCCCTCAAGGACATTGGTACCCATGGAGCGTATCGCGAGGCTCTTCTGCACGCTGACCTCGTGATTACAGACAGTGCTTTCATGGTGCTGGTGTGGAACCTGCTTGAACGCGACAATCTGCGTCGTGTCTCAGGCCTGAAGTATTTGCGCCTTCTGCTGGACGAACCAGAGGTCCGTAACACAGGCAACACTCTCTGGATCATGGCCGGCAGCAAAAGCGCTGATCGCAATCTGAACTGGCTCCGCAGCGAAGGGATCAACGTTCCCGACGACTATGTTTACAACGCTCCGATGTACGGCGCGGTAATCAACGACCAGGACCTCCTTGAGCGCCTGGAACGTCTGCGGCCCAAACATATTGTGGTCACTATCGGTGGCGGCAACCAGGAGCGGCTTGGGCACTATCTTCGCCAGCAGCTCAGCTACGTGCCGGGAATCCACTGCATCGGCGCCGCTATCGCATTTCTGAGCGGTGACCAGGTCCACATTCCGGAATGGGCTGACCAGTTCTATCTGGGTTGGCTTTTCCGTGTTCTGGACAAGCCCAAGCTTTACTTCCCGCGGTACATCAGCGCGACCTCACTCTTTGGTCTGCTGGCTAAATACCGCAGCGCATTGCCGCCCCTGGAGCAGAACTCCGCCCAGCAGGCTTAGCTGTAGCCGTTCTCTTCGCGAAACCGCATAGCTACTTTTCGCTCCTACCCGGGTCGAATCAGCTATGCGGTTTCGCTTTTTGCTGACATCTCTCCTGTTCGTCATCGCTGGGCGCACAGTCCATGCCCAGTCCTCTCTGGCGGAGCGCTACCTGTTCCAGGCGCTGAATCAGGAGAGAACGCAGGCCGGTCTGTCGCCTTTGCACTGGGACCAGCATCTTTATTCCGCCGCCCGATACCATGCCGGTCAAATGGCTGCCGCCGGAGCTATCACACACCAGTTTGAGGGTGAACCTGACCTATCCGAGCGGGTTGCCTCAGCCGGCGGGCACGTCTCCGTCGTCGCTGAGAATGTCGCCATGGCCCCCACGGCCGTCAGGGTTCATGACGGATGGATGCATTCACCGCACCATCGCGAAAACATTCTCGACCCGCGTGTGACCTCTGTCGGCATTGCCGTCGTCGCCAGGGGCAGGGAACTCTATGCCGTTCAGGACTTCAGCCGCGATGTTCCCACACTCTCCTTCCCGCAGCAGGAGCAGGCCGTCATCGCCAGTCTGCGCTCTCTCCGCCTCAACGCGACCTCCAGTCAGGCAGCCCGCGATAACTGCGTCCTCGACTCCGGAGTTGCCGGTGGCTCCCATCCTCTGTTCGTGATGCGGTGGACCGCAACCGACCTCGACAGCATCCCGGACCAGTTGAAATCCCGCCTGCGCCAGCGCCGCTACAACAGCGCCGAGGTAGGAGCATGTCCGGCGCCATCGCAGGGAAGTTTCACCACCTACCGGATCGCTGTACTGATGTACTAGTTGGTTCCACCGGATTTGCCAATCCACAACATTTTTCGTATTCTGACTTAGGCGCTTGACGGGCTGGAAACAGCAACGCCGCGCGACACTCCGCAGTAGCTCAATGGCAGAGCATTCGGCTGTTAACCGAAGGGTTGTAGGTTCGAGTCCTACCTGCGGAGCCATAATTCATGTCACACCGAGGCCACTCCAAAAGAGTGGTTTTTTCGTTTAACCGCTGCTGCGCAATGCGGCACGGGGCCGCTCTTAGACTCGCTCTGCTTTCCTGGCCAGCAACGTATCCAATTCTCGATTCAACCCGGACTGAAGACCCATCCCATGTTGGCGCATGCCGTATAGAGATTGGCGTATCCTGCATGGCAGCCGCGCGGCTTTCTCCCTAAGGTAGGAGATGGACGTAGTGATACGAGGAGACCTGATGAATAAGCACTTCCGCGTCGCTGGCCGGTTAGCCCTCAAGCTTGAAGAACTGGGCGTTTCTGTACCTGCTGTGTTGCGCCGGGCAGGTCTGCCGCATGACCTGTTCCAGCAGACTCGCATTCTTGTCTCGACCGACGGTCTGTTTGCTTTGTGGCGCGCCATCGGTGAGGCCACCAACGATCCGGCAATTGGCCTGAAGCTGGGAACGGAAGATCGCATGGAGCGTTTCCATCCCAGCGGTATTGCGGCTCTCTCCACGGAAAACTTCGGCGCCGCGGTACGGCATATGGCTCGCTACAAACAGCTCACCGTTCCGGAAGAGATGCTCTCCACCATTGAAGACGGTGAATGGAGTATCCGCTTCCGCTGGTTGATGGCGGTCGATGCGGAACCACCCGTGCTGATTGAATACTGCTTTGCATGGTTGAAGACCATTGCTCACCGCGGCACAGGGCAGGTCATCACGCCGCTGCGTATCGAACTCATGCAACCGCGCGACCATGTGAAGCTGCTGGAACGGCATTTCTCCTGCCCGGTTATCACTGGGGCGTCGCAGAACACCATCGTCTTTCGCGAACAGGATGCGCACAGTCCATTTGTCACGCGCAACTCCGAATTGCTGGAAATGCTGGCGCCACAGTTCGACGAAGAGCTGAAACTTGCATCCCAGCAGAACAGCTTCACTGAGCTGGTGCGTGGAGCCATCCAGCAGCGCCTGACAGGGAATCGTCCAACGATCGAAAACATTGCCCGTGACCTCCACATGAGCACACGCACCCTGCAGCGGCGTCTGCAGGAGACAGGTTCAAGCTTCCAGCGCGTCCTGGAAGAAGCTCGCCATCAAATGGCGCGCTACTACCTCGGCAACTCGGTTCTTGAGTTGAACGAGGCCGCATACCTGCTGGGGTATGAGGACGCAAACTCCTTCGTCCGCGCCTTTCGTTCCTGGGAGGGCATGCCCCCCGGCCAATGGCGGGAGACGCGACGCGGCAACATGGTGCAGTAACGCCCGCGCACCCTCGTTCACAGAAGCAACTACAGCAAACCGGAGCCCGGAGCAGGAATTCCTCCTGCCCGTTCCCCACACAAGCAGGAGACACGATGCAGAAACGCAAGCTTGGCAACAGCAATCTGGAAGTCTCAGCCCTTGGCCTGGGCTGCATGGGCATGAGCTTTTCCTACGGCGTCGTCCATGACGAAAACGAGATGATCTCCCTCATGCACAAGGCCGTCGACATGGGAATCAACTTCTTTGATACTGCAGAGGTCTATGGTCCCTTCACCAACGAGACCCTCGTCGGCAAGGCGCTTTCTCCCATCCGCGACAAGGTCGTCATTGCCACCAAGTTCGGCTTTGAAATGAAGCCCGACGGCAGCCCCGGTTGGCTTGGCCTGAACAGCCATCCGGAGCACATTAAGCAGGTGGCGGAAGCCTCCTTGAAGCGCTTGAACATTGATGCCATCGATCTCTTCTACCAGCACCGCGTCGATCCCGATGTGCCGATTGAAGAGGTTGCCGGAGCAGTTAAAGACCTGATCCAGCAGGGCAAGGTCAAGCACTTCGGCCTGTCAGAAGCAGGCGTGCAGACCATTCGCCGCGCCCATGCCGTGCAGCCTGTTGCCGCTCTGCAGAATGAGTATTCGCTGTGGTGGCGCAAGCCGGAAGAAGAAGTGATTCCCACGCTCGAAGAGCTCGGCATTGGCATGGTGCCCTACAGCCCCCTCGGCAAAGGCTTCCTGACCGGCAAGATGGACGCCAACACGCAGCTGGGCAAGGGAGACTTCCGCAGCCAGTTGCCACGCTTCACGCCGGAAGCGATGCAGGCCAACCAGGCATTCGTTGACCTGCTGGCAAGCATCGCAAAACAGAAGGAAGCAACGCCCGCACAGATCGCCCTTGCCTGGCTGCTGGCACAGAAGCCATGGATCGTCCCTATCCCCGGTACAACCAAACTTTCGCGCCTGGAAGAGAATGCCGGTGCGGCTAACATCACACTGACGGCGGAAGAGCTCAAGTCCGTAGACAAGGCTGCATCAGAAATTCCGGTACAGGGCGATCGCTACCCTGAGCACCTTGAAAAGATGACCGGTCGCTAAATCATGCACAGGAAGGCGCCGTCCAGGCGGCGTCTTCGCAACGCCAAAAGGAGCAGCACCATGGAAATCAAACGGGTTGGGTCACAACCATCAGGCCAGGGCCCTTCCGACTGGTTTACCGGGACCGTACGCCTTGACCAGCCTTTTCAGGGAACGGAACCGGCACGTGTCAGCGGCGCCATCGTGACCTTTGAGCCAGGCGCTCGTACCGCGTGGCATACCCACCCGCTTGGGCAGACACTGATTGTCACCGCCGGATGCGGATGGGCTCAGCGCGAAGGCGGCACCATCGAAGAAATCCGCCCGGGGGATGTGGTCTGGTTTGCCCCTGGAGAGAAGCACTGGCACGGCGCCGCAGCCACCACGGCAATGACGCATATCGCCATCCAGGAGAAACTGGATGGCAAGGCCGTGGACTGGATGGAGAAGGTAAGCGACGAGCAATACCTCGGCAAGTAGCTGTACAACAAGCCCGCTATCGCCAGAGTAAGCGGGCTTGCTGTACATTTCTTTGTGCGTCGAAATTTATCGTCGACTTCACACGGGACGTACTCAAGCAGCATGCCGGATGACCTCGGGACAGACGCCATTCTCAACAGCGATCGGTCCCTGTTTCAAAACGTAAAGACCCATGCACGCGGACCCGAAGGCGCCCTGCCTATTACGCCGGAGATGCTGACCCATCAGCCCTCGGGCAATCTCTTCGGCCTCTCGCAGAACGCTGGCATGGGCTGGGAACCATCTCGCCTCAATGATCCTGAATACCTGATCCTGAGTACCCACGGCGGCGTCCGCGCCGCTGACGGCACTCCCATTGCGCTTGGCTTCCATACCGGCCACTGGGAGGTCGGCCTGCTGGTCACCGAGGCCGCCCGTGAGCTGCGCAACCAGCATGCGACACCATTTGCCGGAGCCTGCACCGATCCGTGTGACGGCCGCACACAGGGCACTGCCGGCATGATGGACTCTCTGCCGTATCGCAACGATGCCGCAGTCGTCCTGCGCCGTCTCATGCGTTCGCTGCCCACGCGCCGCGGCGTGCTCGGCGTGGCTACCTGTGACAAAGGCCTGCCCGCCATGATGATGGCCCTGGCTTCCTCCGGCGAGTATCCCAGCGTTCTCATTCCTGGGGGAGTCACGCTGCTGCCCGACGCAGGAGAAGACGCAGGCAAGGTGCAGACCATCGGCGCTCGCTACTCCCAACACCAGATCAGCCTGGAATATGCCGCCGAGATAGGCTGCCGCGCCTGTGCTTCTCCCGGCGGAGGCTGCCAGTTCCTTGGCACCGCCGCCACGGCTCAGGCCGTAGCCGAAGCCATGGGCTTGAGTCTTCCGCACACCGCGCTCGCACCGTCCGGGCAGGATATCTGGCTGGACGCCGCCGCTCGCAGCGCACGCGCCATCCTTCGCATGACCCGGCAGGGAACCGGCACACGCGATGTGCTGACCGACGCCGCCATCCGCAACGCGATGGTGGTGCACGCAGCCATCGGAGGTTCCACCAACCTTCTGCTCCATATCCCGGCCGTTGCCCACACCGCCGGCCTCAAGCGGCCCACCGTCGAGGACTGGACACGCATCAACCGCAGCGTGCCGCGTATCGTAGACGCCTTGCCGAACGGCCCCCGTAACTTCGCCACGGTGCAGGTCTTTCTTGCGGGCGGAGTGCCGGAGGTCATGCTGCACCTGCGCGACGCCGGTCTGCTTGACCTGAATGTAATGACCGTCAGCGGAGCTACGCTCGGCGAAAACCTTGCATGGTGGGAGCAAAGCGAACGTCGACGCATCCTGAAGGATCGTTTGCGTGAGCTGGACGGCGTTGACCCTGACGAGGTCATCCTGTCGCCCGACCGCGCACGCGCAGCTGGGCTCACCTCGACCGTCTGCTTTCCCTCAGGCAATCTCACACCCGAAGGCAGCGTGATCAAGAGCACCTCGATTGATCCGTCCCTCATGGATGCCGACGGCATCTATCGCCACACCGGCCCCGCACGCGTCTTTCTTACCGAAGCAGATGCCATCGCCGCCATCAAGCAGGGAAGCATTGGCTCCGGCGACGTCATGGCCCTTATCTGCGGTGGCCCGGCAGGCGCTGGTATGCAGGAGATCTACCAGATCACCTCGGCGCTCAAGAATTTGCCCTATTGCAGGCACGTCGCCGTCATCACCGACGCACGCTTCAGCGGTGTCTCCACCGGAGCGTGTATTGGACACATCTCCCCCGAGGCTCTTGCAGGCGGACCTGTTGGCAAACTACGCGATGGGGACACCATCGAGATCGTTATCGACCGCGCCCAGCTTCACGGCACGGTAAACCTTGTGGGGGAAGACGAGGAACGATTCAGCCCGGAAGAAGGTGCCCGTCGCCTTGCTGCCCGCACTCCGCGTGCCGACCTTCGTCCACATCCTGATCTTCCGTCAGACACACGCCTGTGGGCCGCCCTGGTCCAGACCAGCGGAGGCATCTGGGGCGGCTGCGTCTACGACGTCGACGCCATCGTGCAACAGCTACAGAAGTCATAGGAGAAGGCCATGAAACTCTATCGCACCTCGAGCGGTATCTTTGTCGAATCCGGAAACGCCTTCTATCCCGTCGAAGCCCGTAGCTGGGACGAACTGATTTCCTCGGACGTTCTCCTCGCCCGCGCTACAGCAGCCATCAGTGGCACAGCACGCGCCTCGCTCGAGGGGCTTACCCTGCTTGCGCCTGTCGAGAGCCAGGAGGTCTGGGCCTCCGGCGTTACCTACTACCGCAGCCGCAGCGCGCGCATGGAAGAGTCAAAGGACGCCGGCGGTGGCGACTTCTACGACCGCGTCTACTATGCAGAACGCCCCGAGCTCTTCTTCAAGTCCGCAGGCAGGCGCGTCATCGGCTCCGGCGGAAACGTCCGCATCCGCCGCGACGCAAGCTGGTCTGTGCCGGAACCGGAGCTGACCCTGCTCCTTTCTCCCTCGGGCAACATCGCCGGCTACACCATCGGCAATGACATGAGCTCGCGCGACATCGAGGGCCAGAACCCGCTCTACCTGCCGCAGGCCAAGAACTACGATGGAGCCTGTGCCCTTGGCCCATGCGTTCTTCTCGCCAGCGAGCCTTTGCCGAAGACCACCACCATCTCCATCCAGATTCTGCGCAAGGGCGAGATTGCCTTCACCGGAGAAACCACTCTCGCAGAAATCAAGCGCGAGTTCACTGAGCTTGCCGGATATCTCTTCCGCGAATCGAGCTTCCCGGATGGCGTATTCCTCATGACCGGCACCGGCGTCGTTCCTCCGGACATCTTTACGCTCGCCATCGGAGACCGCATCCGGATCTCGATTGCTGGCATTGGCACTCTGGAGAACACCGTAGCCTGACCTTAATAGGATTTTTAATGGGTCGCTGCGCAAACCTGTGCTACGGTGTTTCCAGTTTTCAAACATTCTGCTGACGTCGATGTGTTGCCCGAGGAGGAGTAATGCGCAGCATACGTCTGTCTCTTTTCCTGTTTCTTGTCGTCTGCCTTCCACGTATCTCGTATGCCTGGGGATGTACCGGACATCAGACCGTGGCCCTTATCGCACTGCACCAACTTCAGCCATCGACGCGCGCCCATGTGGCCGCTCTATTGCGAACGTATCCTTACACGCTGAAACGAAGCTGCTCTCCCACCGCAACCGGGCAGATGTCGACCTATTCCACATGGGCCGACGATGCCCGTACCACCAGCGCCTTCAGCAGCACGGCTGAGTGGCATTTCTGGGATATTCCGCGAACGCAGGCCACCGCAACGGAGGCAGAGTTTTGCGACTCCGGATGCGTGGTCAAGGCAATCGAAGAACAGTTGGCGATCCTCAAACAGCCTCCGCCTGGAGCTGCTGGCAAGAAGACGCAGAAGGAAGCTCTCATCTTCCTGATCCACCTGGTGGGAGACGCACACCAGCCTCTGCACATCGTCGACAACGGAGACCGCGGCGGCAACTGTCTCCCCGTCAAGTACACAGCAGCCCACCACAATCTCAAGCCATCTGAGACCAGGAAAAATGGCGTTGGCACCGGCAGTTACACACCGAATCTGCATGAGGCCTGGGACAAGCTGATTCTCGGCGAGTCAGCCGGCTACACCGGGGGCGCAAACGATACCAAACTCAAAGCATTCGTTTCCAGCATTGAGAGCGAATATGCAGACCCCATTGCCAGCCTGGTCTCCACACCCGGCACACCAGAAGAATGGGCACTCGAATCCCATGGGCTGGCTCTTGCCAACGGATACTCAGCTCTGAGCGTAAACGTCCCGCAAATCGCGCACCCGCAGCACCTTGATTCCTGCCTTGGAGTCTCCTCGGGGTTACTGCCGCTGAACGAAACGGTGGACGTCCCTTATTCAGAGCAAGCCACCCCTGTCATCCGTGAGCAACTTGCCCGTGGTGGCGCACGGCTTGCCGCATTGCTTAACAGCGTATGGACCCAATAGAGGAGAACAGGACATGCCGGCATGGAAAGGAATCATCGGACAGGGATTCACGATCGAGCAGTTTGATACCTACGCCCACAGCGTCACGTTCCCGGGCTGGAAGCCGCAGTTCGTCGTTTTGCATAACACGGGAGCACCCCGGCTAAGCCAGTGGCACAGCGTCCCCGGGGCGCAGCGCATGGCCAACCTGCAGGCCTACTACCGCGACCAGCAACATTGGTCAGCAGGTCCGCATCTCTTTGTCGCAGACGATCTCATCTGGGTTTTTACACCGCTCAACACTTCCGGGGTGCATTCGCCCTCCTGGAACGGTATCTCCTGGGGAGTCGAGATGGTGGGCGATTACGAGACCGAGCCTTTCAGTCCGGCAGTCAAGAACAATGCGGCGTATGCCCTGGCCATCCTGCATTCGATCGGCGGTCTTGACCCGCATACGTTGCGGCTGCACAAGGAAGATCCCAAAACTACACACCTCTGTCCCGGAAAAAACGTCGGCAAGCAGGAGATGATCGACGCCACGCTGCAGGCCATGGCGGCCCACTTCGCCGGAGAACATGTGCCCGGGCACATGGGGTGATCAACAAACTCCGTTAGACCACCTTTTGCTTTCCAATGAGAGGCTGTCGTCTCAACTGGAGCGCGTAGGGCGGAGTGGAGAGCTGCATTGGGACTTAACAAAAATGCAGTTTCTTCCATTCCACAGAACGCTTCGGCGGTACGGCCTAATACTTCACAATCGCCGCGAACGAGTCCGGCTTCAGGCTGGCGCCGCCTACCAGGGCTCCGTCGATGTTCGGCTGGTTCAGCAACGCAGACGCATTGTCCGGCTTTACCGATCCACCGTAGAGGATGCGCATCTCGTTGGCGACATCGCCCAGGTGCTTTTCCAGGTGAGTCCGGATCATCAGGTGTGTTTCCTCAGCTGTCTCCGGCGTCGCGGTCAGGCCTGTCCCAATCGCCCACACTGGCTCATAGGCAATCACCAGCCGGTCAGCGTGTTCTTTCGGAAAGCCCGCAAGCGCCCCGGCAAGCTGGCTTACCAGCACGTCTTCCGTTTTGCCGCACTGTCGCTCATCCTTCTGCTCGCCGACGCAGAGTAACGGAATCAACCCATGGGACAGGGCCGACTTCACTTTCAGGTTGATCCGCTCGTCCGTCTCGTTGTCATACTGCCGGTTCTCCGAGTGGCCAATCAGCACATGGGTTGCTCCCACAGCAGTCAGCATCGTGGCCGAGGTATGCCCGGTATACGCTCCTTCATCGGCCCAGTGCATGCTCTGCGCACCGGCGGCGACATTGCTCCCGCGCACGCGGTGAATGACCGTTGGCAGCGAGGTGATGGAAGGGAAGAGCGCGATCTCGTCGCGCGTATGCCCGGCTACGAGTGGGAGAAACGCCTCGACGAAGTTCAGTGCTTCGGAGGGAGTTTTGTACATCTTCCAGTTGGCAGCGATCAGTTTCTTACGCATGGGCCACCATTCTAACCAGTCCTACGAACGACGCGAAAGGAAGAGGCGCGCCATCAGGTATCCGCCAATCCCCGCCAGCATGGCCGTGCTGACCACGGCGTAGCCGTTGACAGAGGCATGGATCGGGTTGATGTGGCCACCGTGAAGCCCTTGCACAAAAGCCACCACCAGCGCGCTGAGCACAACCACACAGCCACCCAAAGCCGCGGCAATGGCCGTAATGATTGTAATCAGCAACGCTCGCATGGGGTTATGCCTTGTCTGTCAGAGCCTCAACACCCGGAAGCTTCTTGCCTTCCAGGAACTCCAGGCTGGCGCCGCCGCCGGTCGAGACATGCGTGATCTTGTCCGTCACCTCGGCCGCATGAACAGCCGCCACCGAATCGCCGCCACCCACGATGCTGATGGCATCGCTGTTGTCTGCTACCGTGTGTGCTACCGCCATGGTGCCCTTGGCAAAGGCTGCCATCTCAAAGACGCCCATCGGGCCATTCCACACAATCGTACGGGCATCGGCCACGGCGGCATTGAACAGTGCAATCGACTTGGGACCGATGTCCAGCGCCATCCAGTCGGCAGGGAAGTCGCCCTCCCCGTCAAAGATCTGCGTCTTGGCCCGGGCATCGAACTTGTCCGCCAGTACGTGGTCCACCGGCAGCAGCAGCTTCACGCCCTTGGCCTCGGCCTTCTCCATCGCAGCCTTGGCAATGTCGATCTTGTCGGCTTCCAGCAGGCTCTTGCCGGTCTTTTGGCCCTTCGCATTCAGGAAGGTGTACGCCATGCCGCCGCCGATAATCAGTGTGTCCACCTTATCCAGCAGGCTGTTGATGACCTCGATCTTGTCGGAGACCTTCGCTCCTCCGATGATGGCCACAAACGGCTTGTCAGGATTGTCCAGAGCCTTGCCCAGGTAGTTCAGCTCCTTCTCCATCAGCAGGCCGGCAGCCGACTGCTGCACGTAGTGCGTAATGCCTTCCGTCGAAGCATGGGCACGGTGCGCCGCGCCGAAGGCATCGTTCACATACACATCAGCCAGCTTCGCCAGCTTTTGGGCGAACGCAGGATCATTCTTTTCTTCCTCGGCATGGAAGCGCAGGTTTTCCAGCAGCAGCACCTGTCCGCTCTCAAGCTGACGGGCCATCTCCTCGGCAACCTCTCCCACGCAATCCGGGGCAAAGGCAACGTTGACCTGTTCCCCCAGCGCGTGATCCAGCAGCTGGCGCAGGCGGTCAACCACCGGACGCAGGCTCATCTCCGGGTTCACCTTGCCCTTGGGGCGGCCTAGGTGTGCGGCCAGAATCACCTTCGCATGATGACGAATCGCGTACTCAATAGTGGGCAGCGTTTCGCGGATGCGCGTGTCGTCGGTAATCGAGTGGCCTCCGTCCGCCAGCGGCACATTGAAGTCCACGCGGATGAAAAGGTGCTTGTTGTTCAGGTCCAGGTCACGAATCGAAAGCTTCATATCTCCTCACCAAAAAGACAGCCGCCAAAGCGGCGGCTGTCTTCTGTTGTGTCTGTCCGGATAACGCTACAGGCCCTTCTCGACGAGGAAAAGGATCAGGTCCTTCACACGCGAGCTATAGCCCCACTCGTTGTCGTACCAGCTGATGATCTTCACCGTGTTGCCAACGACTTTGGTCAGCTTCGAATCGAAGATCGAGGAGCGGCTGTCGCCCTTGAAATCGGAGGAAACCAGCTCTTCGTCGGTGTAGCCCAGGATGCCCTTCAGCGGACCCTCGGCGGCAGCCTTCACGGCAGCATTGATGGTCTCGATCGTCGCGGGCTTCTCGGCGACAAAGGTCAGGTCGACCACCGAAACGTTCGGGGTTGGGACGCGGATGGCGAAGCCATCCAGCTTACCGGCCATCTCCGGGATCACCAGCTTCAGGGCCTTGGCGGCGCCGGTTGAGCTCGGGATCAGGTTGATGGCGGCGGCACGGGCGCGACGCAGGTCCTTGTGCGGGAAGTCCAGGATCACCTGGTCATTCGTGTAGCTGTGAACCGTCGTCATAATGCCGCTGGCGATACCGAAGTTCTCATGCAGCACCTTGACCACAGGGGCCAGGCAGTTCGTGGTGCAGGAGGCGTTCGACAGCACGTTGTGCTTCGCGGCGTCGTACTTGTCCTGGTTCACACCCAGAACGACGGTGATGTCCTCGTTGGTCGCCGGAGCCGAGATGATGACCTTCTTCACGGTCTCGCCCAGGTGGGCCTTCGCCTTCGTGGCGTCCGTAAAGTGGCCGGTCGACTCGACGACGATCTGCGCACCCGTCTCTGCCCAGGGCAGCTTGGCGGGATCGCGCTCAGCGAAGACCTTGATCTTCTTGCCGTCCACCTGGATGTAGTCCTCGCCGGCGGTAATGTCGTTCGGCAGGTTGCCCAGGATGGAGTCGTACTTCAGCAGGTGTGCCAGCGTCGCCGGGCTGGTCAGGTCGTTAACGGCGACAAATTCAATTTCAGGATTGTTGAGAGCGGTGCGAAAGACATTGCGACCGATGCGGCCGAAGCCGTTGATTCCTACCTTCACTGCCATGTGCAGTTGGCTCCTTCTTAATGCTTGGTTGAAGCGGTAGAGACTTGCGTTCCAGGCCGCTGGTTGGCGGCAAACGCCCCTATAGTCCCGATGCTACCAGCAGGGCAAACCCGCCGCAAATAACGGGTGGCCCAACCACTGCTCAAAACGGTCATCTACCGTTACCCAGACAAGCACCTCTCGCCCCTCAAGAGTTGGCGGGCGGCTAGCCCCTGTGTTACAAGCGAGAGGTATGCGCGAATGGATGCGCGAGAAAATGAAAAAACGTTCCCGCCGCGGGCCGAATAATTCGGAGTCCACCGGCAAGATCGGCCAGGAACTTCCTGCTGATCAGCCGGCGCCTCTGCGTCCCGCTTACCCTGACGATCCCGCAGCTCAGCCAGCCGAGTCCGAGACACCGGTTGCCTCCGTTGAGCCACACGACGTCATTGCCGTGGCTGAGGCTCTTGAAGCCTCTCCTGAAGCCGTTGCCGAAGGCAAGGTCGAGGTAGAAACACAGCCCGAATCACCCGCAACCCCGCCCGAGGAGCCGACCGCCGTCTCACCCAAGCAGCCGCGAGGCTACGTGGTGCTGACCATTGGTCTGCCCGGAAGCGGTAAAACCACCTGGTACAAACGACGCGGCGTCACTCCGCTGTCCAGCGACATGCTGCGCAGCATCCTGTTTGACGACATCACCGAGCAACGCTACCAGGGCCTGGTTTTCTCTACCCTCCGCTCTCTGCTCCGCGCACGGCTCATCGCAAAAATGCCGTGGAATTACGTGGATGCCACCAATCTCTCAGCGCATGAGCGCCGCCAGTGGATCAAGATGGCCAAGAGCTTTGGCTACGAGGTCCATGCTGTCTACTTCGATGTACCGCTGGAAATCTGCATGGAGCGCAACAGCAAGCGCGAACGCTCCGTCGCCGATGATGTGATGAAGAAGATGGCCGAGCGGCTTCGTCCGCCAAGCTTCAAGGAAGGCTTCTCCAAGGTCACCGTTGTCCGCGTCAAGAGCGGCAGCAGCGAGACCGAAGCTGCTCCCGCAGCCGAAGCCTGATCCACCGGAAGGGCCCCTGTTCATGGCCACAGCCGCCGTTGAGTTCGATGCTGTCTCGCTCGCACTCCCCGGCGGCCGTTCCATTTTAAGTGGCATCCAGCTTTCCATTGAACAGGGAAGCACCACCGCCCTGCTCGGCCGCTCCGGCAGCGGCAAAACCACCCTTCTGCGCATGGTCAACGCCATGGTCACGCCTACGGCCGGCCAGGTCCGCGTGCTCGGCCGCCCGGTCGCCCAGCAGGATTGCATCCCTCTGCGCCGGGGTATCGGCTACGTCATCCAGGAGACCGGCCTGTTTCCCCACATGACCATTGAGCGCAACGTGGGCCTGCCGCTGGAAATGGCAGGGAAGCCAAAGCACGAGATCGCAGCCCGTATCGCCGAACTGCTACCGATGGTCGGCCTTGAAGGCGCCAGCTTTCCCCGGCGTTATCCCTGGCAACTCTCGGGCGGTCAGCGGCAACGCGCCGGCGTGGCCCGCGCGCTGGCCGCAGACCCTGAAATCCTGCTCATGGACGAGCCCTTCGGCGCGCTCGATCCCGTCACGCGCGTCGAGATGCAGCAGATGATGCGCTCGCTCATCCAGCGCCTGCACAAGACCGTTCTCCTGGTCACGCACGACCTTGAAGAAGCCCTCTACCTGGCTCAGCGCGTCGTCTTCCTGGAACACGGCCGCATCGTCGCCGACCTGCCTTCGAACAAGGTACTTCCATCCAGCGACCCGCATGTACGTCAGTACATCCGCGCCGCCCGCCGCGAACATGCCCCGCAGGAGGAAGCTACCGAATGATCAGCTTCCTGCGCGCGCACGGCCATGAGATAGCCCGCCTCACCTTCGAGCACCTCTGGCTCACCCTCTTCGCCATGCTGCTGGCCACGGCCATCGGACTTCCGCTCGGCATTGCGCTCTCGCGCCATCCCAGGCTGGCGAAACCTGTCATCGGTGTCGCCAACGTGCTGCAGACCATTCCGTCGCTCGCCCTCTTTGGCCTGCTGCTGCCCGTACCATGGCTGGGAGAGAACGCCGCCCGCCTAGCCATCCTCGCACTCACCGGCTACGCTCTGCTGCCGATTCTGCGCAACACCTACGCAGGAATCCGCGGCATTGACCCGACACTCTCAGACATCGCCACCGCCCTTGGCATGACAGCCACCCAGCGTCTGCTCAAGGTCGAACTGCCGCTCGCCGCCTCCGTCATCCTCGCCGGTCTGCGGACAGCTACCGTTACCTGCGTTGGCGTCGCCACCATCGCCGCAGCCATCGGCGCAGGCGGCCTGGGCGAATTCATCTTCCGCGGCGTCGCATCGGTGGACAACAGTCTGGTTCTCGCCGGAGCCATTCCTGCGGCACTTCTCGCGCTTGCCGCAGACGGCCTCCTCGGCCTGCTGGAAAAACGCCTTTCGGTGAAGCGGGCATGAGAAATATCTTCGCTTTTCTCGTTCCTTCTTTTGCCTTTTTTGTTTGTCATTCTGATCGCAGCGAAGGGTGGGGTATCGCGCTTCGCGCGACCGCCTTCCTTATCGCGATCACTCTCACCGCCTGCGCACCGCCGCGCTCCAGCCGCATCGTCGTCGGCTGCAAGAACTTCACTGAGCAGGTCATCCTCGGCGAACTCCTCGCCCAGCAGATTGAATCCGTAACCCACGAAGGTGTCGACCGCCGCTTCTACCTCGCCGGAAGCTATATCGCTCATCAGGCACTCGTGCAGGGAAGAATCGACCTCTACCCGGAGTACACCGGAACGGCGCTCACCGCCGTCCTCAAGCAGCCGCTCGATCGCGACACAGCCCGCGTACGGCAGACCATCACCCGCATCTACGACCAGCAGTACAAGGTCCGCGTCGAACCCTCGCTCGGCTTTGAAGACACCTTCGCCATGGTCATCCGGAAAGAGGACGCGGCAAAGCTCAACCCTCTCACCCTCTCGAACGCTGCCGCAACCATGGCCGCGCAGTGGAAGCTCGGCGTCGGCTACGAGTTCCAGTCACGCCCCGACGGTCTGCCAGGCCTGAAGCAGACCTACGACCTGCACTTCAACGGAGCCGAGCGCGTCATGGACCTCGGCCTGCTCTACCGGGCCCTCGCCAACCACCAGGTCGACATCGTCTCCGGCAACTCCACTGACGGCCCCATCCGCGCCCTGGGATTAGCCGTCCTGGCCGACGACAAGCACTACTTTCCGCCCTACGAGCTTGTCCCTCTGGTCCGGGAAGACACTCTGCACCAGCACCCCGGCGTTCAAGCCGCAATGGACCAGCTCGCCGGCAAAATCTCCGCCGAAGAGATGCAGACCCTCAACCACGAAGTAGACGGCAACCACCGCGACGTCGTCGAAGTCGTGCGCCAGTTCCGTGCAAGCAAAGGGCTGTAGTTTTGTTTGTCATCCCGACCGAAGCGGAGCGCAGGGGAGGGACCCGCATTTTTCTTTGTCATTCCGTAGTGCAGCGAAGGCATCTGCTTCCACCTTCGCCTTTCTTGTCTTTTGTCATCCTGAAAGGATCTGCTTCTCCGGCTTCAAGCCACTAAACTACCCTCATGCCCGAACCCTGGCTCCGCAACACCCGCACCGGGATCGAACCCATTCGCCGCGCAGCCATCCACGCACTCGATCTTGCGGATGAAGATCTTCATCGCTGGTGCGGACAGCTCTCGCAGGAAGAGCTTCACGACACCCCCCACCGTTTGCCCTCCGTGGCCTTCCAGCTTCGCCACATCGCCCGCTCGCTCGACCGCCTGCTGACCTACGCAGAAGGGAAGCCGCTGTCCGAAGAGCAGCTCACAGAGCTCCGTTCCGAGAACGGTCCGCAGGGAACTGCCGCTGCAATCTTCCTCGAGTTCGACACCGCCATCGAAGCCAGCCGCGACCGCATTCTCGTACTCCAGGGCGACTTCGCCGAAGCCCGCCACGTCGGTCGCGACCGCATCCCAACCACCCTCGGCGGGCTGATCGTCCACATCGCTGACCACACCCAGCGCCATACCGGACAGGCCATCACCACCGCAAAGGTCCTTCTGGCTTCTCGCTAGGCCTGGTTTGAGAATCTGTCATCTCGACCATAGCGCGCAGTGGAGAGACTGCATTCCCAGGGATTTTTTTTACGGCATGAAGAAGATTTCTGTGCCACTTCAACCGGACTGGAGTAGCATTCCCCCCGGCAGCACATGCATCTCCAACATAACGCTGAAGGATACCCTCTCTATGCTGAGCATCAATCCTTTTAGTGGACGTTCATGGCTTTTGCTCTGCGTCCTTGCTTTCACTCTTCTTGCCTGCAAATCCTCCTCTAAACCTGGCCCCGCAGCGGTAGCAGCCACCGTCACCTGCGCCAACGCGGCTAACTTCCAGGGTGCCGGCCCGGCTCCGGTTCCCACCACAATCGACAGCACCTGCGCCGCCCTCCCATACACTCCCGGTTCCGCACAGTCTCTCAACAGCAATGGCCAGCAGAAGGCCGACGTCTTCGGATGGCTCTCGTTTGTCGCACTGAACTGGCCAGTCAACAGCGCCACCTGCACGCCGGACACCAGCTCCAGCATCCTGACCAATCCCAACAACCCCACCTGGCTGACCTACATCGACAGCGATGCGGTCTATAACGGAAAGAATCCGGCTCCCTGGTGCAGTTCCGGCGGCGGTGGAGGTCTGAAGGCGGGCCAGACAGCGCTTGCCGACAGTTATCCCGCGGCGGTGAAAAAGCTGTTGGCAGAACATCCTGACGTTCACCTGGTGCTCGCGCACGATGCCAAGAGCCACGAACTGATCTCCCAGCTCCAACTGCTTGGCGCTACGCCGAATGGCCCGATGAAGGACATTCTGCAGGCTACCGGACAGCCCCTTGTCGACCAGAACGGCCGCTTCGCCCGCTTTACCGTCAGTCTCAACAAAGATGAGTATGACTACATCCTGGCCAACAAGCTCTATACCATTCCCGGTCAGAAGGCCACGCCCAACATCAACTTCCCCATGGGCTCCAGCTCCAGCAGCGTCGGTGCCATTGAACTGAAGGCCGCATGGAAGGTGCTCGGTGCGGGCGACGATCCCTCTCACTTCTTTACCCAGCAGGCCATCGTCTACAACAACGCCAAGGGTGCGCCCAGCCCTGGACCGAATCCCGTCACGGTTGGTCTGGTAGGGCTTCACATCGCCCACAAGGCGCAGGGACAGGTTGTCTGGGCCTGGTCAACCTTTGAGCAGATTGAGAACACCACCAAATCCTTCTACAACCCCAACTGCCAGCCGGCCGGCAGCAAGAGCTGCACGCCGAATACACCCACGGCAACCGCAAGCTCCAACGAACTTGGACCGGATGGAAAGCCCCTTAACGCTCCCGTACAGGTGGTGCCGTACATCAAGCCAACCACGCCTGCCCTCAATACCAGCTTCCAGGCTCTGCTGACCGGAACTCCATTCCAGTACTACGAACTGATCGGCACCCAATGGTCCAACGGAGCCATCGGCGTCGCACCGGTACTCTTCGGTTCCGCCGTACAGGAGACCTTCGTTCCGTTCAACTCGCAGGGACCGTATAGCTGCATCGCATGCCATAACTTCGCAACCGCCAGCCCGGTCGGACAAAAATCTGACATGAGCTTCCTGGTTTCAGCGCCGTTGCTTAAGAAATAAGAAAAGCCCTGTGCCCCAACCTGCAGTACGGTGGGCACAGGGCTTTGCTTGAATGCTTTTCTAGATGCTTTCGATCAGGTGGCCCATCTTTTCGCGCTTCACCTGCAGGTATCTCTCAAAGGTCGCCTCGGGTTCCACCTGGGCCGACACACGCTCAACCACCGTAATCCCGCCCGACTCCAGTGCCGCGACCTTTTCCGGATTATTAGTAATCAGCCGTACGGCATTGACACCCAGAAGCTTCAGAGCTTCGGCCGGCAGTTCGAAATCGCGGCAGTCCGCCTTGTACCCCAGCTCTTCATTGGCCTCTACGGTATCGAGTCCCTGGTCCTGCAGCGCATAGGCGCGCAGTTTGGCCATTAGTCCAATACCGCGGCCCTCCTGCTGTTCGTACAGCAGAATGCCGGCACCGGCTTCGATAATCATGCTCATCGCCAGTTCCAGCTGCAGGCGGCAGTCACAGCGCAGGGAATGGAAGACATCGCCGGTCAGGCATTGCGAGTGCACACGAACCAGCGGAGGGGCAGAGAAGATATCCCCATGGACAAGCGCTACAGCTCCCTCAATCCGCTTCGACGGCGCGGGCAGCGCCTCATTGCAGGGCTCAGGGTTGGCTACCACGCCCTCAAAGCCGTGAATCCGGAACTGCCCCCAACGAGTGGGCAGGTCGGCTTCGGCTACTTTACTGACACGTTCAAAGGGCATTGTTTTAATTATAGTTCCGAGCTTTAGATGACAGCCGGCGGCGGTTCGCTTCATCCCTTCGGTGCCACAATAGAAAGGGAAGAGCGATGCACTCCACTGACCCCAAGCTGATCCTCATTACGCTGCTGGTAAAGCTGGGCGTCGCCGCGGCTGTTTCCAGCTCACTCTCGCGCTCCTCGGTCTTCAAAGACCTGCTGCTGGCCCAGCATCGCACGCGCCGGCAAACCATCCTTTTGCTGAGCCTGATCTGCGCACCGCTCATGCTTGGCGTTTGGCTGCGGAGCATCGTCCCCAACTTTCTGGCCGCCGACATCAGCTTTGAGGCCGTCATCCTGCTCGGTCTTGTTCTCGGATCAGGTCCGGCCATGCTGGGAGGCGCCCTGTTGTCGCTGCCGGCCCTTCTGCATCACGAATGGCTGGCTCCTCCGGTCAATGTGCTGGTCGGCGCCTTTGCAGGAGCCTTCCGCTCCTTCGCCAGCCTGGAAGATGTCTGGTCCTTCACGCCGCTGATCGACCTCAGCCTGTATCGCTGGGTCCGGAGAAACCTCAGTAAGCCCCATCTCGACCGGCAACTGCTGCTTTTACTGCTGATCGCCGCCTCAGAGCTTGGCGCAAATGGCTTAGCTTCAATCTTTCCCAGACGATTCTTCTCGTTGCACTCGAACTCCTGGCTCCTGGAACTGGCCATCTGTGCCTGTTCGCCTGTGGTCGTCGGCATCCCACTCAAAATCTGGAACGCAGTCCGTATCGAACGCAAGCTTGAGGAGCAGACGCGGCTGCTGCTGGAGGCTCGTCTGGACGCCCTTCAGAGGCAGATTAACCCCCATTTTCTGTTCAATACGCTCAATTCCATCGCATCTTTGGTGCGTTTTAAGCCCGAATTAGCACGCGAAATGGTGGTTAAACTGGCCAATATCCTTCGCGTTCTGCTCAAGGATCGCGAAGCCTTCGTTCCGTTTTCTGAGGAACTGGCCTTTACCGATGACTACCTGCGCATTGAGGTCGTCCGCTTCGGCGAGAAACTGCATGTTGCCAAGGAGATCCACCCGGACACCGAACACCTCGTCGTACCCAGCATGATCCTGCAGCCGCTCATCGAGAACAGCATCAAGCACGGACTTGAGCCACGGATCACCGGAGGCACGGTCACGCTCCGCAGCCGTCTGGAAGGCGAACAGTTGCTGATCGAGGTCGAAGACGACGGCATCGGCATGGCGCCCGAGAATAACGCGCCATCTCCGGTCAGCGGCCTGGTGCGTCCGGGAACCGGCATCGGAATGAAGAATGTCCGCGAGCGACTGGAGGTCCTGTACGGCGATTCAGCTTCTATGGAGACCATCAGCAGGCCAGGCCGGGGAACCCGGGTCACCCTTAGAATGCCGGCCATGCACGCCCATGAAGCAGCCGTCCTGGCCGAAAACTAAGGATTGGAAGAGCGGTTGCGGCTTACACCTTATGTCCGATAACACATATTCTGTAGAGTGGAACCGAGTTGCAGCGCATTGAGCGAGCGGCGGAGCCAGCGTTATCCATAAGGCTCGCGGCCGAGCGTCGAACAACAGATTGATTGAAGGCATTCGCGAGTACGCCGTAGAGCTTGTGCGGGCGAACTATGCTGACTTCGGTCCATCCCTTGCGGCTGAGATGCTGCTCTCCAAGCACGACCTCAAGGTCTCCCGAGAGACGTTGAGCATTCTCTTTGCGGACAAGTGACGCTATGTGTGCTTTCAGGATAGTAGTTTCCGAACTATCCACACGCATATGCCTGTAAGGAGCAACAGCACGCCCACCGCTGCAAGAAGAAGAGCAGGTATCCCAAACATCATCGCAAGAACGGCTACGCCAAGGTCCTTCTCTCCTGGTGAACGAGCTTGTTCCATGGCTGATGACCAAGACAGCAGCCCGAAACAAACTAGGGCAGCAGCGAGCGAGCCACACCCAAAGGTGATGAGCGGATTACTTCGCAATAAAGCAGCAGCGGACACAATGCAGATTCTATCTTGGGACAGTACCAACAGTCGGCTTGTCGGCAGCTATACCGTCGCTCCCTTGAAACGGCGTTATCAGAAACTAGCGAGGAAAACATAAAGCCGTTTCCCTTTTGTTCCCGCTGAGTCATTTCAACTTTGCGGCAACAGAAGATGGAGAAGGAAACCCCTTCTTTTCTTTTGCTTACTTCAGATCTCCCCATCCAAGCTCGTTGGGTAAACGCTTCGCCAGTTGCTCCGGCGTGAACCGCTTCCTCAGCTCCAGGATCGCCTGCTGCGAGCGTCGATAGCTCTCTGCGGTAAATGTTCCTGCCAGTTCCAGGATCGCCGCCGGCACCTCATCGACGGAACCGCAACGAACTCCCATTTCAGGCGCGCCGGCAAAGTACGGATCGACGTACGGGTTGGCCGTATAGACCAGGGGTTTCGCATACGCCAGCACGTCAAAGAACGCTCCGCTGGCTCGCAGACGGTAGCTGTCCGGCGGCGCCAGCCACAGGGTGTGGGTCAGCGAGGTGGCCCGCTCGATAAACAGGCTTCGCGGAATCGGCTTTGAGGTGACATCCTCGACAAACGGAGCCAGCCGCTGCACTGTCTCCTCGTCCTGAACGAAGCCAACCAGGCGGAAGCGCACCGCAGGATTCTGCTGCTTGACCTGACGGGCGACCTGCTCCAGCAGACGGCCGTCGCCGCTATTGCCAAAGACGCCGAAGATCAGCTCGCGAGGAGCTTCTCCCGTAATCGCCGGTGCAAAGTGATACGGATGGTCGACAATGCCGGCTGGTGTCATCGCCTGGCGGAACTCCGCCGGGACGTGGTTGTAGATCGACTTGCTGAGAAACAGGTAGCGCAGCCCTGCGGGATTCCGCATCTTTACGACCCGGTGCATGCTGTACAGGCTCTTCGGAAATCTGTCTCTCGACGGACGCTCCAGCGAATCAATATCGCCGTGCAGTGTCACGCAGACGCGGTCCGATGCTCCCATCAACGACTTGAGCTGCAATAACTGGAGCCGGCTGATGGAGGTAAACAGCAGGTGACGCCCGGTGTGCAACGCCTGCCGGATGACGGCCCGGTTGTGCATCCAACGGCTCGCAATGGACTTGCTCTTGAGCGGAGCCAGGGTCTCCCAGCTAATCCGGTCAGCAGTTTCCGGAGAACTGCGTCGCAGAATCCCCTGCACCGTCTCTACATGCGCGGCAAAACCTCGGAAGGAAACCGGCACTTCCGCGTAAGCACAGGCGACGCTATGCAGAAAGGCCGCGTTGAACGGCGCGTGAAAGTGCTCTTCCATCTGCGGTTCAACGACCAGGATGGCTGGCTTCATTCGGCGATCTTCCCTCCTGCCGGTTTGGAACGACGAACCCTGGCAAGCAGCTTTTGCGGCCGCAAGGCATCCGGAAACTCCAGCATGCTGGCTGCAAAGGCTCCAAACGTGTCATTGGAGATACGCAACGAGTTCGGAATGACATAGAAGTTCATGATCAGCTCGCTGATGATCAGCGAACCCGCCGCTCCGTACAGCCCATAGTGCTTGGCGGCAAAGAAGGTCACCACAACCGTCAGGCTGGTGCCAAAGATGTACCATGCGGCCAGTCCCTGGTGCTTGTTGATGGCAGTCACCACGGTGGAACTGGTGGACCAGAGCGAAAACAGCAGGACCACCAGGAGCAGAATGGTCAGCAAAGGACGGCTGGGTGGCACATGGCCACCGGTCCAATGGGTCAGGAACCACGGCCCCAGCGACAGCATGCACGCAATCACAACCAGCGAGATGATGATGGCAAGCTGTACCGAGCGGCGGTGAAGCTTACGCATCAGCCCCTCATTGTCGGATCCAAAGGCAATGGAAAGCTCCGGAGCGAAGGTGTTGTTCACCATCTGTACCATCTGCAGCGCGACGCGGCTGACGGTACGTGCGGTACCGAAGATCACGACATCGGTCGGGCCAAGCGCATACTGTACAGCCATCAGGGTTCCCTGCAGGTTCAGAGCATTTCCGATCGGGAACCCCATGTACGCGACAGCCGGACCAAAGAGACGCTTGATCTCGACAAAGCTGGCAAAGTGCCATCCAAAACGGATCCATGGGATATCCCGCCGCACCATCATGGCCAGCGTCAGCGTTCCGGTAATGTTGGCCAGCGCATAGCAAAGCGCGGTAACCCGGGCGCCCTGGTGCAGAGCCACGGCTCCAATGGTGACAGCGAAAGCAAACAGCGAGAAACAGCTCTTCAGGAAGGAACCGTACGGATAACGGCCAACGCACTGATAGGCCGACTGCAGCAACTGTTCCAGCTGCCCCAGCAGCACCGATGCCCCGAGATAGAACAGGATCCAGCGCGCGTCGTTGTCCGAGATGGAATGCAGATGCAGATGGCTGGAGACATCCGGAATCAGATACAGAATGCTGGAGACGGCTACCATCACGGTTCCCAGCAGCATGACGATCAACCACCAGCAGCTCTGGAAGACACGCAGCGCGCTCTCGCGATCCTCACGCGCGACGCTCATCGTCATCTCGTTACCGGCGACGGAGCCGAAGCCGATGTTCGAGAAACTCAGATAGGAAGGAATGGCATTGATGATGAGCCATTCACCGTAGAGCGGCACCGACCAGAACTTCAGAAAAACAGGAACCTGGACGAGCTGGATGACCGTAGAAGCCAGCTTCGACACCCAGCTGGAGACGAAGCCCAGCATCAGACGGCGCTTGGTGGAAGAATCAATCGTGCTCATCGGCTCCGGCCACCTGTATCAGAACTGCGAACATGGATCGGGTTGGAGCCGCCCCCAACAAAATGAACCACTTCCAACTTATCTCCGTCCTTGAGCGATGTCTCAGCCCAGGCCGTACGGCGAACGATATCTCCGTTCAGTTCCACGGCAACGCGATCCAGCTTCAGGCCCAGTTCGGCTACCACCTGGTCCAATGCCACACCTTCGTCCAGCGCGCCGAACTCGCGGCGCTGCCCGTTCAGTTCCAATGTAAGTGCCATATCTTTACAACAGCCTAGCAGCCCAGCGGCCAAAGCAAGTTCAAAGGACCTTTACCATTACCCCGCTTTGTCGCGCGAAGCATACCTTGACGCACATATTCCTTGGCTGAGGCAGCAGCAACCAGCGGCGGCTTCCCTTCCACCAGGCCACAGAGAAACGCGCTGGAGAAGGCGCAGCCGGTCCCGTGCGTCGCACGGGTGGGAATATGTTCTCCAGCAAGCCAGTCCCCTTCCGTCTGCCCAGCCGCCAGCACGTAGTCGTTCGGCGGATCCAGATGCCCACCGGTGGCGATGACTCCTACACCGTACCGTCGCCCAAGTGTCCGGGCGGCCTTGGCGACCTGCTGCTGTGTCCCGGCCTCAATGCCGGTCAGTAGCGCCAGCTCGTCAATGTTAGGAGTTACCCAGCTGACGCACGGCAGCAGCTTCTGCCGGAAAAGTTCCAGAGCTTCAGGCTCCAGCAGATCTTTACCGGAGCTGGAACGCAGCACTGTATCGAGAACAACCGGGCAATCGAGGGTCGAGACATAGCTCACGACCACCTCCACCGCTGCCGATGAACCCAGCATGCCGATCTTGACACCCGCGGGAGGAAGGTCTTCATGAAGTGTCCGCAAGGTATCCGTCAAAACCGCCGGCTCCACGGCATGAACCGACCGCACGCCAGTGGTCGCCTGGACTGTCAGGGCCGAGATAGCGCTGGTTCCGAAGTAGCCATGCGCGGCAAAGACGGCAAGGTCCGCCGTGATGCCGGCACCTGACGAAGGATCGTATCCGGCGATGCTGAGCAGCGTTTCAGGGTGATTCAGGGCTGATTCTCCGGATTTAAAGGGGTAAAAATATCTGTGGAAATGACCTGCGAGCCAACGCGATACGGCAAAATCAGCATCCCTTAAGAAGCTTGAATTGTGCCATTTTCACGCCAAAAGACCGCAGGAATCCCTGCGACCCCCGCTCCTCTATACCACGGCGAGGCCTGCTTGGCAAGTCCAATTTTAGGGATAAACCCCTGTCTTTGTTTGACTTAGCTATTCCAGAAACTCGAAAATAACAGTGGAGCTAGAACGAATGCAACTAGAAACGTCTTCCCGATTGCTGAACTACATCCCCCGCCTGGTAACAGGTGCTGTAGCTCTGGCTCTCGGGTTTACTGCAAGTGCAACGTCTGCCGCTCCGGCTGACGTGCCTACCGATCTTCCGCGCGATTTGAGCAAGATGCCGGACGGCGGTAACACTCGTAAGTTCACGTCGAAGAAGCCCTGGTACCAGATTGGAAAAGCCTCCTGGTATGGTTCTGATTTTCAGGGTAAGCCCACCGCAAATGGTGAGACCTTCGACATGAACAGTCTGACCTGTGCCCACCGCACACTCCCCCTGGGGAGCTGGGCCCGTGTCACTAACCTCAAGACGAAGAAGTCGATTTTCGTCCGAGTCAACGATCGTGGTCCCATGCTGGAAGACCGCATCGTGGATCTTTCCTACGCCGCCGCCCGCAAGCTGGGGATTGGTGGTCTGGGGAAAGTCCGTATCGATCCCGTGAACGGTAGCAATCCGGCGCAGGTGCGTGCTCTTGTCGCGCAAACTGCTTCCGTACAGCCGTTGCTGGCTCGATAGAATAGAGAGCGTGAGCTCTCAAACTGCATCATCCCTCGACCGCCTGATCGTTGCCCTGGACTATCCAACACAGTCTGGAGCGCTGCAGGCGGTCGAGGAGCTTAACGGCCTGGTTTCCTGGGTCAAGGTCGGCCTGGAACTCTACCTGGCCGAAGGCCGTCCGGTCGTCGATTCCCTCCTGGAACGCAAGCTGAACATCTTCCTCGATCTGAAGCTGCACGATATTCCCAATACCGTCGCCGGAGCCGTGCGCTCGGTCTCCGGTCTGGGCATCGGTTTGCTGACGGTTCACGCGTGCGGAGGTCCTGCCATGCTGGAGGCTGCCGCCAACGCCGCGGCAAAGATTACGGGAGCCCCCAAGCTGCTTGCGGTCACGGTGCTGACCAGTATGGACCGCGCGCAACTGGCCGCAACGGGGATTCACCATGCACCGGCGGAGCAGGTGGCCCTGCTGGGCAAGATGGCCATAGAGGCGGGCATCGATGGGCTGGTCTGCTCGGGCGAGGAGATTGGCCTGCTCCGCGAAGCGATTGGCTCCGACCCCCTCCTGGTGGTTCCGGGAATTCGCCCCGCCGCAGCGGCAGTGGGCGATCAGAAGCGCGTGGTGACACCCGCCGCTGCAATCCACATGGGTGCCAGCAAGCTGGTGGTAGGCCGCCCGATCACACAGGCGGCTGACCCTGCGGCAGCAACACGCGGCATCCTTGATGAGATCGCCGGAGCTTAGAGACGATTACTGCGACCGGATGTCCAGGCGATCCACGGTCAACGTGCCAACGGAGAGCCTGTCCAGGCGAGCTTCAAGAATGCGCATGCGGCCGATGGCAATTGCTCCTACGGCAATCGCACCGACAGCCAGCGATCCCAGGGCGAATGCGCCAACCGCCAGCGCACCCACGGCAACACCGCCCATCTTCGTTTTCTCTGCCACGTTCTTTTCCAAACGCATTTGCTTTCCTCCTGATCTCCTTCTTTGTAGCAGGGGAAACGAAAAAACCCGGCCGAGGCCGGGTTTTTTGAGTAAAGCTAAACCGTTGGTTTAGAGACGCTCGTAGAAATCGCACACCGAGCAGGAGATGAACATACCGCCCGGAACGTTGCGCTCACGGTCCTTAACGCGCTTAACAATACGCGTCGGCTTGGAGCACTTGGGGCAATCCGTGCTCTTGGAGGTGTCCATCACCTTCTTACGATCTGCAGTCTTGGCAATCTTTGCCATGGTAGCTCCTTCGTCTTCGGGCCTGGCCGCGAAGAAAGATCTCTCATCGTTCGCCCCTTGCAGACGCACAGATCCGCGTTCTGCCTCTCATCCTGCCCCATCCCGCATTGTGCGTTGGAAAAGGAACCCGCTCGGGCGAGCGATCGTTACTATCTTACCTCAAATTGGAGACAAACTGTTGCTCGGGCTTGTCTGCCTTGTCGTTCTTCGTGTCCGGAAGCTGCACCCGGCCTGGCGCCCCCGGTGCCGGGCCTTCACTGGACCTTCGCAGGGTCGGCGGAGGGGCCTGCTTGCCGTCATCCTCTTCCCCTGGACGCTTGTCGCCCATGGCGATCTCGCGGACGGAGTCCGGGTTCACGTAGCCAGCCATCTCGTCCTTGTCGCGGACCTCAATCGGCTTGCCCAGCTCGGCGATCTTCAGCAGGACAACTCGATCACCGACGAACCGCACAAAACGAATGGTCTGCGGCGTACGGCCATAGATCCACTCCTCATATTTGTCGCCGGTGGAGTCATCCACCTTCTCCCGCACCTTCATTACCGGCTGTCCTAGCGCCGCCAGCACCATGCGATGGTTCATCCCCACCAGAACACGGTGGTCGGCCACGGCCAGCTTCAGCGGCTCCGGCAGGGTGTTGGCGTAGGCTTCCTCACTGGTCTTCACGCCGAAGTCGATAACCGGCTCCAGCAGGCTCTTGACCTCGGAGGCGGTCAGATCCGGGATAAAGCGCTCAAAGACCAGAACCACCCGCGCGCCGGTCGGCTGCTCCTCCGGAGCGACAACGTTGTTGTTGTTGAGCTGGATATGCGAAAGCCAGCGATGCTTTTTGTAGGGACCGCCATCCAGATCCACGATGATGCGGTCCTTTTCAAACTGCAGGTTAGTGACCATGACGCGGTCCCCGGCCTGCGCGGAGACGCCCTTCTTGTAGAGAGCATCACGGATAGTGTCCGAGTCAGGAGAGAGCGTGCCGTTGGCGCGTAGTGTCAGCCCCTGGCCGCCCATGGGAAGAGCGCGATGGGCAAAGCCCTGCTCTGCCTCCAGCATGCGTAACAGGTCACGACGGCCGCGTTCTGTAAGGGGTTGTGCCGGAAGCTCGACGCGGGTGGGGTGGAACTCCGTCACCAGGCCGTCGGTAGCGGTATTCTTGCCGACAACAAAGACCTGTCCAAAGGCCGCCGGAAGGCACAAGGCGGCAAGCGAACCTGCTACCAGCCAGTACCGAGCCCGCGAAACCATGGGAAAGTCACCTCAAGATACCAGCATCTTGCGCCTTCCGGCGCGGCTTGGCAAGTCAAGGAGTTGTCATTTTTCTTCAGATGAAAAATCCGGTCCGGTACCCGGCTTTGGGATCACCGGAGGTGGAGGTGGAGCAGCCACCGGCATGATCTGGATCAGGGCTGCCTGCTTCGCTGCAGCCTCGGCTTCCATGGCGGCGTGCTGCGGCGGAGGCGCTGCTTCCATGGCGTAGCCACCCGGAACAATCGGGTCGAAACCGTACTTCCAGTGCAGGTCATGGCTGACGCGCATCACCAGGAAGATGCCACCAATCACCACAAACGGAGCGAAGACGGAAGCCTCCGGACCATAAAGGCCGCCCGTCAGCCAGACAGGAAGTGACGGATGCGCCTGCACAATGGTCGAGAACTCGAGTCCGCTGACCGGAAGGCCAAACAGGATGCCCATGGCGGCGTTCCAACCGAAGTGGAGCCCCCACGCCATCCAAAGACTGCGCGTTTGCAGGTAGGCGACGGACAGCATGACGCCGGCCAGCATGGTGACGAAGACCGCCGGCCAACCACCGTACGGATTCCTGAGGTGCAGGTAGCCGAAGATGGCTGCAAACAGAAGCGTCGCCCAGGTGGGCCCTACCGCATCGCGCAGACGCTGGAAGGCATAGCCACGGAAAGCGATCTCCTCGGCAAGCGACGCAATCGCCAACATGAGCAGATTGATCAGCGTAAGCGTGATGGAGCGGCTACTGAACCAGAAGGTGAGATCGAGCTTGCCGCCCAGCATGATGGGAAGCACCAGCAGCACCATGAGTCCCCAGCCAGTGGCAAGTCCCAGGCTCCATTCCTGGACGAAGCCCTCGCGGCGCATCAGTCCCATCTCGCGGATGGGGTGCTGCTGGGCATCCATGGTGCGGCCCATGCCCCAGAAGCCGACAAGCAGCAATACCAGCCATACGGTACGGTAAAAGAACTCGTGACCAACCGAGCCCATATTCGCCGTGGCGATGCCGGCAATGATCTCCGAAGCAAAGATCCAGAATGCTGCGAAGACAAAACGGATGGCGGCGCTGCCCCGCGTCCGGCCTCCGAAGAGACCGCCACCGGCAGCGCGCATACCACTTTGAGTTTCGTGCGTCATCATGCCAATGCGGATTAGGAGGCTACTTCAAAGAACTGCGCAATGTTGCGGAACTTGGTGTAACGCTGGGCGAGCATCTCATCGACGCTGAGCGCCTGAAGCTGGGCCAGGTGCGTTTCCAGGCGGTCGTTCAGCAGCGCGACGGAGGCTGCCGGGTCGTTCTGCGATCCGCCTGCTGGCTCGGCGACAATCTCATCGACGCAGCCCATGCGCTTTACATCCTCGGCGGTGTACTTCAGCGCTTCGGCTGCCTTCTGCCGCTTGGTAGCGTCCTTCCACATGATCGACGCCGCACCTTCGGGGGAGATCACCGAGTACATCGCGTTTTCCAGCATCAGCACGCGGTCGGCTACCGCCAGCGCCAGCGCTCCACCGGAGCCGCCTTCGCCAGTGATCGTCGCCAGAACAGGCACGCGCAGGCGAGCCATCTCAAACAGGTTCCTGGCAATCGCTTCGGCCTGGCCACGCTCCTCGGCGCCAAGTCCGGGATTCGCCCCGGCAAGATCGAGGAAGGTGAAGACAGGTCGGCCGAACTTCTCCGCGATCTTCATCGCGCGCAGCGCCTTGCGATAGCCTTCGGGGTCGGGGCTGCCGAATTTGCGGAGCATGCGCTCCTTCAGCGTACGACCCTTCAGGTTGCAGATGACCATAACCTCCTGGCCATGAAAACGAGCCATACCTGCGGCCATTGCGGGATCGTCAGCAAAGGCGCGGTCGCCGTGGATCTCGCTGAAGTCGGTGAAGAGCGCTTCGATAAAATCCATCGGATACGGGCGCTGCGGATGCCGCGCCATCTCTGTCCTGCGCCAGGCTTCGGAAACCTCTGCCACGGCGGGCTTTCCTGCTTCTAAATCTGCCATCACCGTTGATTGTATCGAAGCTGGAGGAGGGCCATCCAGCAAAGTGAAGGCTCCTGCCCTTCTCTTTTGAGGAGACGGAACAGGAGCCGCGTTTTCCGCTTACTTTGCAGCGACAAATGAGGCCGGAACCGGCGGCACATCCTTCGCGTCGCCCAGCATCTCCCAGCGAACCAGCGAGAACGGCAGGTTGCCATTCAGCCAGATCGTGTCATGGAACTTCTGCAGGCTGAAGTCGTTTCCCTGCTTCTGCCGGGCGTCGGTCATCAACCGCTGGATGTCCAGCTTGCCGATCTGGTAGGTGATGGCCTGTCCCGGGGTTGAAGCGAACATAATAGCCTCGCTCGTCGCCGTGCCGCGGTCCATGGGGACCACGTTGGTCAGATAGTCTGCCGCCTGCTCCAGCGTGAACTCACCCAGCGCCAGCTTCACGTCAACCTCTACGCGCAGTGCACGCAGGCGAATCAGGCTGTAGATGGCTTCCTTCATATGGGGCGAATCCTCGAAGAGGCCGGCGATCATCATCATCTCCTCGGCATAGAAACCGATGCCCTCATTCGCCTCAGAATCGTAGTAGTGGCGACGGATGGTATCCGGGTGGTGCCAGCTCCAGGCCATCTGGAAGTAATGGCCCGGGGTTCCCTCATGCAGCGTCAACGGACGTGTGTCGCGACCGGTAATAGAACCCCAGAAGGCCGTCGTCGGACGAGGAACGCCCTTGTAGCTGGTACCGTCTTCGTCCAGCCGCGACGGGCCGGTCAGGTCGTCCGTCACCCCCAGGAAGCTGAGCGGAGCGATGTACGCCGGTGTCGGCAGGTAGTAATAGTGCTTCACCCCGGCGGGGTCCGATAGAACGCCGTGCGAAACCATGTACTTGCGAATGGCGGCTTCATTCTCTTTTTCAGCGGTAAGCTGCTTTTCCATTGTGCCGTAGAACGGGACTTCGGGGACACCGGTGCTGGCGGCATGCGACAGCGCTTCAAAGCTGACCGCACGCTCCCATTCCTGGCGTCCCATCCGGAGCATCTCTTCCGGCGTATGGTTCATCAGCGCCACGTTCTTCAGGAACCAGACATAGCCATCGCGGCCAACAGCGGTCTTCTCGGGCAGGCTCTTCGGGCGGCCTTCGACCCAGGTGCGGTAGTCGACAAGAGCCTTGACCGCGGCGGCTTCAGCCTTCTCAAAACGTGGCTTGTTCTGCAGGGAGAGCACCGTCAGCAGGCCGTCATGGAAGCGCTGCATCCGGTCTTCGATGCCCTTCATCTCGCCCAGCGTGGCGCGGACATAGGGGGCACGAATGTCGGTCAGATTCTTCTTCCCTTCCTCCAGCGTATAAGGCATGCGCTCCAGGCGGGAGAGGATAATTTCTTCGCGGGCCGGCGTAATCGGAGGTTTGGGCAGCAGAGCGGCGAAAACCGAGCCGAGGCTCTGGTCGACGTAGAAGAAGGGGTTCTCCGTCCACATCGGGAAGACGGTCAGCTCCCAGTGCACGCGTGCAATTGCCGAGCCGAGGAGACGATAGTCCACCTGGTCCGCTACAGGCGCCTTCGTTGCATCCAGAGCGCGCCATTGCCTTTCGAAGTCGCCGATCTTCGTCTTGTAACCCGTCGCATCCGCCGGTGCCCAGTGAACAACAAAGGGCTCGGCCCGCTCAATACGAGGAATGTCATCGTTAGTGAAGGGCTGCTCCGTGGCACGCCAGCTCCAGAAAGAATCACTCAACGCATGCAGCCTGGTTTGGAAGTCAGAGTTCTGCGCGACAGCAGTAAAAGGAGAAAGCGCAACGGCAAACAGAGAGAGCAGGACAGTCCGCTTGGAAGGCATGCAGACAAACTAACATTCTGACCCACAAAAACAGAACCCACCCTTTTAGAGAGGGTGGGCTCAAATCGTTTCTCTGCCTGCTCAGTCGATGACTCGCACCGCACCACCGCCTACGATCTCTTCAACCCGGTCAATGAACAGGCGGTCAGCCGCGACGTTGAAGCCCTGCGGCTCCAGCACGGCGCAGAACTGCCCCGGCTCTTCCAGGTCAAGCAGTACCTTGCCCGGCCCGGGCGTGGCTTCAAACAGCGCCTGCAGCTTCTCAAGCAACGCCGCATCCGGATGATGCAGCGGCACCTTCACACGCAACGCGCCGGGCAGCTTGATCTGCACATCTTCAAGCGCGGTGATGCTGGAGACAGACAGCTTGGGAGCGGAGTCTTCTTCACCGCGCAGCGTTCCGCGCACCAGCACCGGGACATCAATCTTCAGCTTTTCTGAGAGCTTCTCGTAGTCCTTCGGGAAGGCGATCAGGTCGATCTTGCCCGTGGTGTCTTCCAGTGACGCCGAGGCATACATCTCACCCGAGCGCTTGGACTTGGCGACCTTCAGCGCGGTGATGACACCGGCAATCTGAATCTCGTTGGCGCTGTTGTCCTGCCCACGGCGGAAGTTCTGCGGCTCCGGCTTCATCTCGCACGCTGTCGCCGTATCGACCACCTTCAGGTTGCGCAGCTTCTCGCGGTACTTGTCCATCGGATGTCCGGAGACGAAGAACCCGAGCACTTCCTTCTCGTTCTGCAGGCGGGTGTGCTCATCCCAATCCGGCACCTTGGGCAGATCGTCATCCACCTTCTTATTGACGACCTCCGGCTCCGCATCGAAGATGCCGAAGAGCCCATGCTGACCGGTCTCGGCATCGCGCTGTGCCTTCTGCGCGCGCTCAATCGCCTTGTCCAGCGCGGCATTCACGCGGGCGCGGGCGCCGAAGCTGTCCATGGCGCCGGCCTTCAGCAGCGACTCCAGAACGCGCTTGTTCATCAGGCGCAGGTCAACCTTCTCGCAGAACTCCCAGATGGAAGCAAAGCCAGGCTTGCCTTCGGCCTGCAGCGCCGTGCGCGCCTGTTGAATGGACTCGATCGCGTTGCCGCCAACGTTCTTGATCGCCGCCAGACCGAAGCGAATCGCATCGGAAGTGGGCGTGAAGTTCGCGGCGGAGATCTGCACATCCGGCGGCAGAACCGTGATGCCCATTTCCTTGCATTCGCCGATGTACTTCACCACGTTCTCGGGCTTGGAGGTTTCAGAGGTCAGCAGCGCCGCCATGAACTCCACCGGGTAATGGGTCTTCAGGTACGCCGTGTGATACGCCAGCAGGGCGTAAGCAGCCGAGTGAGACTTGTTGAAGCCGTATCCGGCAAACTGCTCCATCAGGTCAAACAGCGAACCGGCCTTGGTCTTGTCGAACTTCTTCTCCGCGGCTCCGGCCATGAAGATGTCGCGCTGCTTGGCCATCTCCGCAGGGTCTTTCTTACCCATGGCGCGGCGCAGCAGGTCAGCGCCGCCGAGCGAGTAGCCGCCGATGGCCGAGCTAATCTGCATCACCTGCTCCTGATAGACGATGACGCCAAGCGTCTCCTTCAGGATGGGTTCAAGCTCCGGGAAGGTGAACTCCACCGCGCGGCGGCCCCACTTGCGCTCAATGAAATCGTCAATCATGCCGCCCTGGATCGGGCCAGGACGATACAGCGCGTTGAGAGCGGTCAGGTCTTCCACCGTATTTGGCTTGTAGCGGCGAAGTACATCGCGCATGCCACCGGATTCAAACTGGAAGACGCCCGAGGTCAGCGCCTTGTGGAAGACCTTCTCATAGGTCTCCTGATCATCGAGCGGAACCTTGGCCATCTCCACCACAACACCGCGATTGCTCTTGATCAGCTTCAGGCAATCGTCGATGACGGTCAGCGTCGTCAGGCCAAGGAAGTCCATCTTCAGAAGACCCATCTTCTCGACGGCCTTCATGTCATAGGCAGTGACGATGTCTTCGTTCTTGGCACGTGTGACGGGCACCAGCTCGGTCAGCTTGGTTGGTGCAATCACTACACCGGCGGCGTGAACACCGGCGCCACGCACCAGCCCCTCAAGGCGCATCGCCGTGTCGATCAGCTCGCGCACCTTCGGGTCTTCGTACGCCGTCGCCAGCGGAGGAGAGTCTTTCAGCGCCTGCTCGATCGTGATACCGATGGTCGCGGGAATCAGCTTGGCGACGCGGTCCACCTCGCCATAGGGCATGTCCATGGCGCGGCCAACGTCCTTGATTGCAGCCTTGGCGGCCATGGTGTTGAAGGTGATGATCTGCGCCACCTGGTCGCGGCCATACTTGCGCGTGACGTGCTCGATGACCTCTTGCCGACGATTCATACAGAAGTCGATGTCGATATCCGGCATCGAGATACGCTCGGGATTCAGGAAGCGCTCGAAGAGCAATTCGTTCTGCAAGGGATCAACGTCGGTGATCTCCATGCAGTAGGCGACGAGCGATCCGGCTGCTGAACCACGACCCGGACCGACAGGGATATCGCGCTCGCGGGCGTACTTGATGAAGTCCCACACAATGAGGAAGTAGCCTGGGAACTTCATCTGCTTGATGCAGTCGATCTCGCGGTTCAGACGCTCTTCATACTCGGCCACCGTCTTGCGCAACAAGCCGCGCGACCGCAGGTGCGCCACCGCGGTTTCAAGGCGCTTCTTCAGACCCTCGCGGCATACCTGCTCGAAATAGCTGTCAATGGTTTCTCCTTCGGGGACCACAAACTCCGGGAAGGGATTTTTCACCTTGTTGATCTTGGCGTTGCAGCGCTCGGCAAACTGCATGGTGCGCGTGCAGACCTCGGGGTTCTGCTTGAAGAGACGGTGCATCTCCTCCGCGCTCTTGATGTAGAACTCGTTGGTGTCGAACTTGAAGCGGTTCGGGTCGTTGATGGAGCCGGCCGTCTGCACGCAGAGCAGAATTTCGTGAGCCTTACTATCGTCATCCGCAACGTAGTGACTGTCGTTGGTGGCGATCAGCGGAATGCCGAGGTCTTTCTCCATGCGAAACAAGGCTTCGCAAACGGCCTTGTCCGGCTCCAGGCCGTGGTCCTGGATCTCCAGGAAGAAGTTGCCCTTGCCGAACATCTCTTCAAACATGCCGGCGCTACGCTTGGCCTCGTCGTACTTACCGGCCATCAGGTGCTGGTTCAACTCACCGGCAAGGCAGCCGGAGAAACCGATCAGGCCTTCCGTGTGCTTCGACAGAAATTCCTTGCTGACACGCGGCTTGCGATAGAAGCCGTTAAGCGCGGCCTCGCTGGTCAGACGGACCAGGTTCTTGTAACCCTCTTCGTTTTCAGCCAGCACGAGGAAGTGGTTGTAGCCGCCTTCCATGGTGCGGTGGTCATCTGTCTTCGAAAGATAGAGTTCACAGCCGATGATGGGCTTGATGCCCTTCTTCTCCATGGCCGCAGCAAAGTGAACCGCGCCATAAATGTTGCCGTGGTCGGTCATGGCGGCGGCCTTCTGGCCCAGCTTGGCCAGGTGCCCAGCCAGCTTGTCGACATCGCATGCGCCGTCGAGAAGGGAGTAATCGGTGTGGAGATGAAGGTGCGTGAACTCAGCGGCCATGGGTTAATTCTAGTGAGCTTTGGCCGTGAGGTGTTGCTGAGGAAAAGATGGTACTGAATCCGCTTCATCTACCGGGGTGCTCCTGCCTCGCACGCGAGACAGGGCGAGGAGGCAGGACATCCGACTCATCCTGTTTTCACCATCCGAGCATCACGCTATCCAACTCTACTGCGGCATAAACTTCGACTTCGGAAACCCTTTACGCCGCAGCGTCCAGCAGTACTGTGCCTCGTTGAACTCAAAGACCGCCTCGCGCCACCAGCCGTACTCGGCTGGTCTGGCGGAGCCATCCACCTTCCACTTGATCGCCGGATAATGCGAGAGAATCATGCCCGCGCGCGGCAGATGGCTCTTGCTGCTGACCACCTCCGCCGAGTGCCAGCCATGCGCCTGCAGGATCTGGTTGGAATAGTAGATGTTCTGCACGGTGTTCTGCGCCTGGCCTTCCTCAATCACCGCCGAGGCCGGAACTCCCTGCTGCTCGGCGTAGACAGCCATTGAGTGTGCTTCAGTCCACTTGTTGTGCGCGGCTCCGCCCGTCATGATGAGGACCGGCGCAACCCCGGCCTTCCACTGGCGTACTCCTTCCAGCACGCGCTCGCGCTGCTCCGGCGATGGCGTGCCGTCAGCCTTGGACGGTGTGCCCAGCACAATGATGGAGTCAAACTTTGCCTGCTGCGTATTCTCAAGTGGCAGCGTCCAATGGGCGGTCTCCAGCCCGCCCAGCACCACAACCACAGCGACCAACAGCACCAGAACTGTCCACTTCAGAGTGCGCATGCGTTCCTCATCCTGTTATTCGACGGTTGATTCGGCGATCATCTGTTCGGCATTCCTGCGGCTGGCGTCGGTGATGGTTGCGCCGCTCAACATGCGGGCAATCTCGTCCACGCGCTCCTCATCGGACATCTCGCGGACACCCGTGCGGGTCTTGTTGGCCTTAACCGTCTTCTCAATCACCAGGTGGGTATCGGCAAACGCGGCGATCTGTGGCAGGTGGGTAATGCAAAGCACCTGCTGGCCCTGGCTCAACTGCTTCAGCTTGCGGCCCACCGCCTCTGCAGCGCGCCCCCCGATTCCGATGTCGATTTCGTCAAAGATCAGCGTGCGCGGCAGCGGCGTCTTCTTGCGCAGCTTGCTGGCGCCGTCCTCGACGGAGACCTTCAGGGCCAGCATCACGCGCGACATTTCGCCGCCCGAAGCAATCTCCGTCAGCGGAGCCAGCGGCGCTCCGACGTTGGTGGCAATCAGGAAGCTGATCGTGTCCCAGCCATGCGTCGTCCACGCGCTCTCGTCCTCGTTCCAGTTCACGCGGACCTCGAAGCGGACCTTCATCGCCAGATCGTTGATCTGCTTTTCGGCGACCTTTTCCAACCGCGCCGCGGCGGACTTGCGTTCGGCGGTCAGGCGCCCTGCGGCTGCCCGGAACTCCAGCGCGGCTGCGTCCACCAGCTTGCGGGCCTGCTTTACCAGTTCGTCCCGGTTCTCAATCTCGCTGAGCCTGCGGGTCACCTCGTCCCCGTGCGCAATCACCTCGGCCAGCGTGCGTCCGTACTTGCGTTTCAAACGGTCCAGGAGGGCAAGCCGGTCCTCAATCTCTTCCAGTCGCTCGGGCGAGGCGTTGATGTTGTCGGCGTAGTCCCGCAACAGCGCACCGGCTTCCTCCACGGAGGCCTTGGCTCCGGCAAGCTGCTGGGCAGGATCGATAAACTGTGGCTCAAAGCGAGCTAACTCCTCCACCTGCCGCAGTGCCGACGTCAGCTTGGAGGCTGCTGCGCCTTCGCCCTCATAGAGCTGGTCAAGCGCATTCATAGCGCAGGAGTACAGCTTTTCTGCATTAGCCAGAACGCGCTTCTCGGCTTCGAGAGCGGTGTCTTCCTCCGGCCCCGTAATCGCTGCCTCTTCAATCTCCTTCGCCTGGAAGCTCCACAGGTCGGCCGAACGAAGACGGTCCTGCTCATCGCCTTCCAGCTCGCGCAGGCGATTGCCTGCTTCGCTCCACTTCTTATAGGTGGTGCTCACCTCGGTGAAGACGGCTGTTCCCTCGCCCAGATAGCGATCCAGAAGACCGCGCTGCTGGGCCTGGTCAAAGGCGGCCAGCGTATCGCTCTGGGCATGGATCAGGGCAAGCTCCGGCGCAAGCTGGCGCAGAACAGCAACCGTCGCCGGCTGGTTATTCACCCAGACGCGCCCCTTGCCGTTCAGGGCAATCTCGCGGCGCAGCAGAATTTCATGGCCCTCGATATCAATGCCATTGGCTTCCAGCAGCGCCTCCGAACCTGGCGTGGCCTCAAAGACGCAGCTCACGACAGCCTTCTCGGCACCGTGACGCACCACGTCGCTTGAGGCTTTTCCGCCCATCAGCAGCGCCAAAGCGTCAATCAAAATGGATTTTCCGGCGCCGGTTTCGCCGGTAAGTAGATTCAGGCCGGGACCGAACCCAGCAACA
This sequence comes from Terriglobus tenax, assembly GCF_025685395.1. Classification (NCBI taxonomy): domain Bacteria; kingdom Pseudomonadati; phylum Acidobacteriota; class Terriglobia; order Terriglobales; family Acidobacteriaceae; genus Terriglobus; species Terriglobus tenax. The sequence goes on from NZ_JAGSYA010000004.1 coordinate 232,650, forward strand.
GCGTGGTCCATTACGGCATAGTTTTCGGCTCGTAATTCCAACAGCATGGCTGCCTGAGCATAACAAACAGATGCACCAAACTGGGAACCCCGCACAACCTTCTGCACATTTTGCGCGTTTACACTGGTAATAAGCATTTCTGTGATGACGATGAGCCCAATGCACCTGTTCGCCTCCTTCCTCCTGCGTTTGCAGGAGACCGCCGCCGATCAACAGGCTGCGCCGCTTTCACCCTCCGCGGGCAATAGCTCCGCCATTGTGGAGATGATCCACAACTCCGGCCCCATTGCTCTGGGCGTGCTGGTGTTGCTGGCGCTCGGGAGTGTTTTCTCGTGGGCGATCATCTTCTCCAAATGGTCCGGCTTCCGTCGCGCGCAAACCCAGTCGCAGCGTTTTGTCCGGGCCTTCCGCAAGTCCAACCGGCTGAGCGAGATTGCCACTGTCGCCGAGCAGTTCAAGCCGTCGCCGCTGGTCAGTGTCTTTGCTGAGATCAACGACGAGTACCAGCGCCAGACCGGCGGTCGCGGACTTCCCCGCAACCCGCTCGCCCTGGAACGCGCGGCGCAGACGGCCTCCTCCGAGGCGCTGACCCGGCTGGAATCCCGTCTGACCTGGCTGGCGACGATCGCCGCAATTGCGCCGTTTGTCGGCCTTTTCGGCACCGTCATGGGCATTATTGACGCCTTCCATGGCCTGGGAACCCAGGGTGCGGCAACGCTGCGCGCCGTGGCTCCGGGTATCTCCGAGGCGCTGATCACGACCGCTGCGGGCCTGGTCGTCGCGATTCCGGCGGTAATCGGCTACAACCAGTTCACCGCTCGCCTGCGGGAGTTCGGCTCGCGGATGGATGACTTCGGCCGCGAACTGCTCTCGGCGATCGAAAACGCAGCCATGGCCCAGCCACCTGCCGCACCTCCAGTCGAGGAGCGCCGGGTGCGCCAGTACTAAGGGAGACACGCAACCATGGCTTTCTCCAGCGGCGGTAAGACGCAGACCTCGCTCGCAGAGATCAACATGACGCCGCTGATTGACGTCGTGCTGGTATTGCTGCTTATCTTCATGCTCACCGCGCCGGTGCTGCAGTCCGGCATTGACGTGGCTGTGCCCAAAACGCGCTCGGTCAACCAGGTAACCGAGGAGCGGCAGGTGGTCACCATCAACAAGGACCAGCAGGTCTTTCTGCAGGACAAGCCGGTCAACGTCAATGAGCTGCCGGGGTTGCTGCGCCGCGGCTCGTCTGACCCGGCAAAGAAGATCATCTACCTGCGTGCCGACGAGCGCGTTCCCTTCGGCGCCTTCGCCTCAGTAATGGACGCGGTGAAACAGGCCGGAATCACCAACATCAGCATCGTGACCCAGCCCATCGAGAAGTAGCCATGCCGAACGACCGCACATGGACGGAACAGGACCCGCTCGGCGGCAATATCGCCGGGTCAGTGATTCTGCACGCCCTGATTCTCGGCGGCGTGGTGGCCGCGGGCTATATCACCCATCGCGGCGATACCTGGGGCGCGGCCTCGGCGCAGACCAGCGCCATCCAGGCCTCCATGGTCTCGGCCATTCCACTGCCCAACACCCAGCGCTTTGACGAAAAGCAGGTTCTGACCTCCGAGACGCCGAGTCCCGCACCTAAAGAGGCCAAGCCTGAGACGGTAACTCCGCCCAAAGCCGATGAAATTCCTATCCCGGTCAAACAGACGCCGAAGAAGCCGCAGGTGGCGGAAAAGGAGACTCCTGCGCCGCCCAAGCATCCGCAGCCGGTCACTCCTCCCAAGCCGAACGTAGCCCAGACAGGCGAAACCTCCGGCGTTCGTATTGCGCAGTCGACCATGCAGGTGACCAACGGGACGGCCTCGGTTGCCGTACAGGACTCCGCTTTCGGAGCGCGGTACGCCTACTACGTCAACGTTGTGAACCGCACGGTCGCCCGGAACTGGTTCACCCAGGAAGCGGACCCTCGCGCCTCCGTGGGACGCAGCGTGACCATTATTTTTGACATTCTGCGGGACGGCACACCAAGCAACGTCCGCATGGGGCAACGCTCGGGCTCGCCGTCGCTCGATGCATCAGCACAGCATGCATTGGAGCGGGTGGATGGCTTCGGTCCCCTGCCCGCCGGCGACCACATCACGGTGGAGTACACCTTTCATTACCAGCCACACTGACGTTATCCGCATCAAACCGGATGAGATTTCGTCATACCATAGGAATGAGAATGCAAAGTCCGTCGCGTAAGTTCAACGTTCTTCTAGCGTTCGTGGCCGCTGTCGTTACCGCGGCTGTACCGGCGCGTGCCCAGGACTGGTTCAAGACCGAAACCAGCACCGGCGTCGACAAGATCCGCATCGCGGCCGCTGACTTCAAGCAGGGCTCCGCCGATGCGGCTGCGCTGAAGCGCACCTTCGATTCCGTGTTTTATGCCGATCTGGGCAATGCCGGTTTGTTTGACCTGGTTTCGAAGAGCATGCTGCCGCAGCTCACACCGGGCGCTCCCAGCGAGATGAACGTTCAGCAGTGGGGAGCTGCCCCGGTCAACGCCGCCATGGTCGCCTTTGGATCGGCGACCGTGCAGTCCGGCAAACTCGTCGTCAACGGCTGGCTGTTCGACGCCAAGAACGTACAGTACCCGCAGGTGCTGGCCAAACAGTACACCGAAGATGCCACCGACGACTCGGCTCGCCAGATTGCCCACCGCTTCGCCGATGAGATTATCTTCCGGCTGGGTGGCGGCGTTCCCGGCATTGCCGAGACAAAGATCGTCTACGTCCACCAGGCCGGAGGCTCCAAAGAGATCTGGATGATGGACTACGACGGCGCCAACCAGCACCAGATCACCCATCTTGGAACGGTTTCCCTTTCGCCGCGTATTTCTCCGGACAACACGCGCATCGCCTTCTCATCGCTGGGCAAGGATGGCTGGGGAATTCGCATGTACTCGCTGGTACTTGGCCGCATGGTTGGCTTCCCCATCTTCGGGGGTACGAACCTGTCTCCGGCGTGGTCTTCCACGGGAGCGAATCTCGCCTTCTCCAGCTCACGCACGGGCGACCCTGAAATCTGGGTGACCGACGCGAATGGCAACGGCGCCCACCGCGTAACCAGCTTCCGCGGACCGGATGTCTCCCCAGTCTGGAACCCGCGTACCAACGCGCAGATTGCCTGGATCAGCGGCCGCAGCGGCCTTCCCCAGCTCTACATCATGGATGCGGACGGCGCAGGAGTAACCCGCCTGACCGATATCGGCTACGCCACCTCACCCTCATGGTCCCCCAATGGCCAGTTCCTCACCTTCGCGTGGAACCGCAAGTACGGTCCCGGAGCACCGGGCGGCCAGGATATCTACGTTCAGGAAGTCTCCCCCGGAGCCGGCGGGTCGTACCGCTGGGTCCAGGTGACGCATGACAACGGACGCTGCGACTTCCCGTCGTGGTCGCCCGATGGCCGCCACATCGTTTACGCCAGCACCGCCAGCGGCAAGATGGAGATCTGGACCATGCTGGCGGATGGCACGCAGAAGCGCCGCCTGACCACAAATGGCGGCAACGACATGCCCAACTGGAGCTGGAAATAACCGCCTTTCGCAAATTTAGTCGATGCTTTGCAGCAATGTATCAACGGAATTGAATCAAACATGTAGGTAGGGCCCGGCCGTGATTGGAACGCGCCGAGGCAGGAGGAAAGATTTCCAATGAACGTATCCGCTCTTCGCAAGATGACCGTTCTGGCTATTGCGCTGGCTTTTGGCGCTGCCGGATGCCACAAGAAGGCTTCGGCTCCCCCGCCGTATACCGCTCCCGATGTTCCGGCCAGCCCTGCACCAACGGCCAACATCACCGCTGAGCCGCTGGCCATCGATCTGGGTCAGTCCGTGGTTCTGAACTGGCGCACCACCAATGCGACCTCGGTCACCATTGACGGCATCGGCGCTGTCAACGTGAACGGTACCCAGACGGTGACCCCCTCCAGCTCGACCAACTTCCACCTGGTGGCCAAGGGCGATGGCGGTACGGCAGAGGCCAACGTTCGCGTGACCGTGCGTGTTCCTGAGACCCCGACCGTGCCGACCGCCAATGCCGACATGGGTACGGACGCCGAGTTCGCTCGCAACGTGCAGGACATCTTCTTCGATTACGACAGCTACGACGTTCGCACCGATGCGCAGGGCTCCATCTCGGCCTCTGCCAGCTACCTGGCCGCTCATCCGGCCATCAAGGTGGTCATCGGCGGCTACTGCGACGAGCGTGGATCGGCGGAGTACAACCTGGCCCTGGGCGAAAACCGCGCCAATGCCGCGAAGACCTCCCTGGTCAACGCTGGTGTCGCTCCCTCGCGCATCCGCGTTATCAGCTACGGCAAGGAAAAGCAGTTCTGCACCGACCAGACCGAGGCCTGCTGGCAGCAGAACCGCCGTGCACAGTTCTCGCTCGACCGCTAGTCCGCGCGTCGTAGACTGGAACCAACAACCCGGAGAGGCGCTTGCCCGCTGCAAGCGCCTTTTCCGCGTCCATAGCGTTTGAGGAAACCCGCCATGAAGCTTCTGCGCATTGCACCTGCAGCCCTGTTCGCCTGCTCGCTTTTCGTCTCCCCGGCATTTGCCGTCAACAAGGACATGGTGCAACTGCAGACCCAGGTGCAGCAGTTGCAGGAGTCCGTCGCGCGCCTGCAGCAGGCCAACGATGAGCGCATGGGCGTTCTCCGCGACCTGGTGCAGCAGACCGCCGACTCCGTCAACCGCATGTCGGTCTCCGTCAATACGCTGCAGAAACAGATGTCGACCAGTTCGGAGACCGAGGCAGGAAAGACCGAACAGCTCAGCAACCAGGTGCAGTCCCTCAACGACTCCATGGATGAGCTGAAGGCCCGTCTTGGCCGCATGGAAAAGGCACTGAGCGACCTGCAGAACCAGCAGCAGTCCATCAACGCCAAGCTGGATAACGGAGTTCCCTCAGGCGGTTCGAACATGCCTCCTGCCGGTGCGAACCCTGTACCGGATACCGCTGTTCCCTACACACCTCCGCCGGCAGCTACACCGACTCCCCGCAAGGGCGGTAAACCTGCCGCAGGCACGCCGATGAGCCAGGGCGTCGACCCAAATGCCGCACAGCAGCCGGTGGCGGAATCAGCCCCCCCGGTCAGCGACCTGTACCAGACCGCGTACTCGGATTATGTTGCCGCCAAGTATGCCCTGGCGTCGGCAGAGTTCAACCGGGTGATCCAGTTCTACCCGGACAACGCTCTGTCCGGAAACGCGAACTTCTACCTAGGCGAGATCGACTACCGCGCCGGGAAGTTCCCTTCCGCCATCAAGTTCTATGACAAGGTGCTGGAGCAGTATCCGGGCAACAACAAGATCGCCCTCTCTCATCTGCACAAGGGCTATGCCCTGATCGCTACCAGGCAGGAGGCTGCAGGCGCCCGTGAGTTGCGCGCGTTGATCGCACGCTATCCCGGAACGCCGGAAGCGAATCAGGCGCGCGTCAAGCTGAATGGCCTGAAGCGCGCCGCCAACTAACTGCGGATGCCGTACATCAGACCTTCCACCTCGGCACGCTGATCCGCCGTAAGCGGCAGGCGAGGCAGCCGGGGCGTTCCGCCGTAATATCCCGTCAGGTCCGCCGCGTACTTCACACCGGCAATCCCCAGGCCCTCAACAATTCCCTTCGCCGGCGCCGCAATGCGGGTCTGCTTCTCAGCAGCCAGCTTAGGGTCTCCGTCCTTCCACGCGGCATACACCTCGTGGCAGGCCTGCGGAGCGCTGGCGGTAAAGGCCGTCAGCAGCCCCTGGGCACCGGACGCCAGGGCGTCCACCATGCCTGCATCCGCGGCAGCGATCACCTGGAAGCCCACGTTTCGGGTACGTGTCTTCATGGCTGGCTTTGATGGGGCCACAGCAACAGCCGTGCCTCCCTCTGACAACGCGCCTGCATTCACAAAAGTCCCCGTCTCATTGCGATCAGTCGCAAGCATTCGTCCGGTCACAGCGGCAAAAATCGGCGTGACCACGACGTCCCTTTTCGGAGCATCTGCAGTGGCGGAGAGTACGCCCGCGATATCGTCCGTACCGGTCACAACGCCGAATATCCGCGGATGCCGCGACAGCGAAGCAATCTCTTCTGAGGAGAGTTTCGCCTCGGCATCCAGAATCACGACAGGTAACTCGCTCGCATCTGCCACGGGGGCAAAGTACACATCGGGCCGCAGCGCAGGCACCTGCACCAGGGCGACGTCATAGCCAAGGCCGGCGGCATACTGAATCAGTTCCAGCGTTGCAGCCACACTGGGGCGACCTGCGCCAGCCCACAGAACCTTCTCCGGCGATGCCGCACGGGCAGCAACGGCCAGCACCTCACGCGTCTCCGCATCGGTCAGCATCTCCGGCTCACCGGGTCCGGCAAGAAGAGCGATGCCCGCGGCAGGCGTCATCGCATAGTGCGCAACATTGTGTTCCAGCTTGCGCAAATACACGCGGCCATCGGGATAAAACGGAGTGGCGGCAGGAATATGCAGTCCATCAAGCAGCATGAACATTATTTTAGTGCGCTTTCTACCGGTTGCCCGTTTGCATGGCAATAACACGAAAGCTTATTTCCCAACGGTCCTGCAATGTCGTACCGTGTATGGGAAGCCACACAGTTTAATCAGGGGAGACGACGCATCACTATATGGCAGAAGAGTTTGAAGACGTAGGTGGAAAGTCTGCGGGCGACCTGGGGGTTGAGGCCCTGTGGTTTGTGGCCCATAGCCTTCTGGCCTTCCTGGTCGTCGTGGTCGTGGTTGCCGTCTTCGGCCTTTCGCAGCCCGATCCCGACGCGACGCAGCCCAAGCTGCTGTGTACCGCAATCATCTTTCTGGCCGCGATTATCGTAGGTTTTGGCCTCTCCAAGGTCATCAGGAACGAGGTTGCACGCCACATCTGGATCTCTGGCCTGCTGATGTTTTCCATCGTCTGTGTCTACGTGCTGGACCTGCCAACGGGCCCCGGCCTGTGCAATGGTTGCGGTGCCGTGGAGAAGCTCTACCGCACCTTCTTTAATCTCGCGAATCCCAGCGGCCTGATGGGCGGCTACGGCTTCGCCGTGGGCACATGGCTGCCGCTGTCGCTGGTTTCGTATTCCCTTGGAGCCAACCTCGGCCTGCCCAAGACGGAAGACTAATTCTTTTCGAAAAACACGAAGGGCGTGAGCCATGTGCTCACGCCCTTCGTGTTTGGTCCAGTTTTACAAAGGGTTACGCCTTCACCGGCTCGCGCTCCGCGTGCAGTGCCTGGAGGGCCTTTACATTCACCTCTCCACCCTGGAGAGAATCGATTCCCTCCGCGGCAGCGCGTGCCGCCGCAATGGTGGTGATAGTCGGAATGCGCGCCAGCACAGCGGCGCGGCGAATGGCCTTCTCGTCGAAGAAGGTGTCCTGTCCGCGCGGTGTGTTGACGATGAGCTGAATGCGCTCGCCCTTGATGTAGTCGACCACGTTCGGACGGCCTTCCTTCACCTTGTACACACGCTCCACCTGCAGGCCGGCATCTTCCAGCACGTCCGCCGTGCCGTGCGTCGCCACGATATGGAAGCCCATCTCGCGGAACTGGCGTGCCAAGGCGACTACATGCTGCTTATCATGCTCATTCACGCTGATAAAGACGTTGCCCTTCTTCGGAAGCACCTGTCCGGCCGAGAGCTGCGCCTTAGCGAAGGCTTCGCCGAAGTTATCGGCCACACCCATCACCTCGCCGGTCGACTTCATCTCCGGCCCGAGAACCGTGTCCACTCCTGGGAACTTGCCCCACGGGAAGACCGGGCTCTTGACGAAGAAGTGGTCTCCGGTGCCAAGGTCCTTGCCGCTGGCCAGTTCAGCCGGCAGCAACTCAGCCAGCGTCTTGCCAATCATCAGGCGCGATGCGATCTTCGCAAGCGGAATGCCGGTAGCCTTCGAGACATACGGTACTGTACGCGAAGCGCGCGGGTTGACCTCGATGACATAGACCTTGCCATGCTGGATGGCGAACTGGATGTTCACCAGGCCGATGACGTTGAGCGAGAGCGCCAGCTTGCGCGTGTAGACGCGAATGGTGTCCAGCACCTCCGGCGTCAGATCCACCGCGGGCAGTACGCAGGATGAGTCGCCCGAGTGGATACCGGCCTCTTCAATGTGCTGCATGATGCCGGCGATGATGACATCCTTGCCGTCGCACAGAGCATCGACGTCCACCTCGGTTGCATCCTCGAGGAAGTGGTCGATCAGCACCGGGCGCTCCTGCGAGTACTCGATCGCGGTGCTCATGTACTTCACAATGGCTTCATCGTCATAGGCGATGACCATGGCGCGGCCACCGAGCACATACGAAGGACGTACCAGAACCGGGTAGCCAACGCGGTTGGCGCCTTCCAGAGCTTCGTTGACCGAGGTCGCGATAGCGCCCTGCGGCTGCGGAATCTCCAGCTCTTCAATCAGTTTGCCGAAGCGCTTGCGGTCTTCCGCCAGATCGATCGACTCCGGCGAGGTACCGATGATCGGTACGCCGGCGGCCTTCAGCGGCAGAGCCAGATTCAGCGGAGTCTGTCCGCCGAACTGCACGATCATGCCGATCTCCGCGCCGTTCGCGGCTTCATGCTCGTAGACAGCGAGGACGTCCTCGTAGGTCAGCGGCTCGAAGTACAGCCGGTCTGCCGTGTCGTAGTCGGTCGAAACCGTCTCCGGGTTGCAGTTGACCATGATGGTTTCGTAACCGTCGTCCTTCAGAGCGAAGGCGGCATGGCAGCAGCAGTAATCGAACTCAATGCCCTGCCCGATGCGGTTCGGTCCGGAGCCAAGAATGATGACCTTCTTCTTCGCAGTCGGCGTAGCTTCATCTTCCTCGTCATAGCAGGAGTAGAAGTATGGAGTGAAGCTCTCGAACTCCGCGGCGCAGGTGTCCACCAGCTTGTAGACCGGAGTGATACCCAGCTTCTTACGCAGGTCCATTACCTGGATACCGGCGGTCTTTCCTTCCAGGCCCCATCCCGCCGCCAGCCGGTCATCGGAGATGCCCATGCGCTTGGCGGTCCGCAGATCGTCGGCCGTGACCTCGTCCATCGGCTTTGCGCCGATCGCCGCAATCTCGTCCACCACCTGCTTCACCTGGTACAGGAACCACGGGTCCATACCGGTCAGGCGCGAAACCTCGCGGACGCTCATGCCCTTCTCAAAGGCATAGCGAACGTAGTTGAAGCGGTCCGGGTGCGGCGTAACCAGGCGCTGCGTCAGGCGGCGCGGCTCAATGTCAGCAGCGGAGGCCTTCTTGCCGGTCTCCAGCGAGCGGACAGCCTTGAACATCGCTTCCTTGAAGGTGCGGCCAATCGCCATCACTTCGCCGACGGACTTCATCTGGGGCCCGAGGCCTTCGTCGGTTCCGGGGAACTTCTCGAACTGCCACTTCGGGAACTTCACGACGACGTAATCAATCGTCGGCTCGAAGCATGCAGGCGTTGCCTTGGTGATGTCGTTCTTGATCTCGTCCAGTGTGTAGCCGACGGCCAGGCGCGCGGCGATCTTCGCAATCGGGAAGCCTGTGGCCTTCGACGCAAGTGCCGACGAACGCGAGACGCGCGGGTTCATCTCGATGACGGTCATGCGGCCGTTCTGCGGATTGACGGCGAACTGCACGTTGCTTCCGCCAGTCTCAACACCAATCTCGCGAATCACCTTGATAGCGGCGTCGCGCATCATCTGGTACTCGCGGTCGGTCAACGTCTGCGCAGGAGCCACCGTGATCGAATCGCCGGTGTGGACGCCCATCGGATCGAAGTTCTCAATCGAGCAGATGATGATGACGTTGTCCTTCAGATCACGGACAACCTCAAGCTCATACTCTTTCCATCCGAGCACGCTCTCTTCGATCAGGCACTCGTGTACGGGCGACAGATCGATTCCGCGGGACAGAATCTCCATCAGCTCTTCGCGGTTGTAGGCAATGCCGCCGCCCGATCCACCCAGCGTGAACGAGGGACGGATGACCGCCGGAAAGCCGATTTTCTGCGTAAACTCCATGCCGTCGCGCAGGTTGTTCACCAGCGCCGAGCGAGGCATGTCGAGACCGATCTTGTTCATCGCGTCCTTGAACAGCAGACGGTCTTCGGCCTTCTTGATGGCGTCCAGTTTGGCGCCGATCAGCTCCACACCGAACTTGTCGAGTACACCGGCATCAGCCAGGTCCACGGCAAGGTTCAGCGCCGTCTGACCGCCAACGGTCGGGAGCACGGCAAACTTGCCGGGCTTGCCGCTCTCGGTCAGCATCTCGGCCTCGACGCGCAGAATCTCTTCCACGTACGCCGCCGAAAGAGGTTCAATGTAGGTGCGGTCGGCAACCTCAGGATCGGTCATGATGGAGGCCGGGTTCGAGTTCACCAGCACCACTTCATACCCCTCCGCCTTCAGCGCCTTGCACGCCTGCGTGCCGGAGTAGTCGAACTCAGCCGACTGTCCAATCACAATCGGCCCGGAGCCGATCACCAGAATCTTCGCGATGTCATTCCTGCGTGGCATTGCGTCTCTCTTCCTAACTCAACTTGTTGGCACAGGGCGTTTCCTGCGCATTCGTCCATGGAGGAGCCGTACTGAGTTCGTCCACGTAGCGGCTCTTCTCGTCCGGGTTCGCCATTGTCGGCCGGCGGTCTTCACCTTCAACCACACGCGACTTGTAATAGCGCACCATGCTGGGTGGCAGGATATTTCCATCCTGAATCACCAAATCTGACTCTGCAACCCAGTAACCCCAATAACTCAACGAGGCCCGAATCGACTTTAGATTTCCCGCAACATCAAAGTGATACTCAAAGATAAGGTCGCGGTTCCGTTCAAACCTTCGTAGCCTGACCCGCTCAATCATCGTTCCGGAGGCCCATAGTTCGCTGTAGATTGTGCGAGCCCGAGGATTGATAAGAGGCGGATACTTCTGCATGCCCCACTCGCGCTGGGAACTCTGCACACAAAAGAACTGCTTCAACTCTTTTGCTTTTTCTCCTGAAAAAACAGCGGGGGCGAAAAACACCACCACCGCTGTTTTTGTCAGGAACCGAATCACTTCTTCCACTCCTCCATCATCTTCCGGAAATCCTGGAAGAGATAATGCGAGTCGTGCGGCCCGGGGCTTGCCTCCGGGTGATACTGCACGCTGAACATCGGATCGGTCTTATGCTTCAGACCGGCCAGCGTCTCATCGTTCAGGTTCACGTGCGTCACCGCAACATCAGCCGGCAGGCTTGCCGGATCGACGTTGAAGTTGTGGTTCTGCGCCGTGATCTCAACCTTCTCGGTCTGCTTATTCATGATGGGGTGGTTTCCGCCATGATGACCGAACTTCAGCTTGTAGGTCTTGCCGCCCAGCGCCAGGCCAAAGATCTGGTGGCCCAGGCAGATGCCGAACATCGGCTTCTGGCCCTTCAGCTTGCGGGCGTTCTCAATGGCATACTCCAGCGGCTCAGGGTCTCCGGGGCCATTCGAGAAGAAGATGCCATCGGGGTTCATCGCCAGAACATCTTCTGCAGACGTGGTCGCGGGAACGACCGTGACACGGCAGCCCTCGCGCGTAAGCATGCGCAGGATGTTCTGCTTGATACCGAAGTCGTAGGCAACGACGTGCAGCGGTTCGCCCTTGGAGTCGCGCGCCTGCGGCAGCAGCGGATCGCCTGCCTGGTTGCGCGGATCTTCAGCGTCGAACTCGTAGATGGTCTTGGTGGTGACCACCGACGCCAGGTCGGTGCCTTCCATCTTCTTGATCGCCCGCGCCTTTGCAACGAGCTTTTCGGCATCCGTCTCAAGCGTCGAAATGACGCCGCGCATGACACCATGGTTGCGCAGGTGACGAACCACGGCACGGGTGTCGATATCCGAGATCACGGGAACGTTATAACGCTCCAGATACTCGTCCGTCACCTGCGTGGAACGCCAGTTGGAACTAATAGGAGAAAACTCACGGACGACCAAACCTTCAATGTAGGGGCGGGACGCCTCTGCATCGCTGGGAGTGGTGCCATAGTTTCCGATCTGGGGGTTCGTCAATACAACAATCTGCCCGGCGTACGAGGGATCGGTGAAGATCTCCTGGTATCCGGTCAACGATGTATTGAAAACGACCTCTCCATAGCATTCGGCTTTGGCGCCGAAACCTTTACCGCGAAAGATGCGCCCGTCTTCGAGCGCTAGGATGGCTTGCATCGCCTCTCCAGGGAGTGGATTCAATCGATTTTATCAGCTTTTAGCCGCTTCACAAAGACGAAGGACCGGCGATTTGCCGGACCTTCTTTGATCATGCCGATTTCTTGTTTCGAGGGTTGGATATGGCACGCAAATCACGCCCTCCAAACCTCCCTCTGCTAGGCAAGATCCACCAGTACATCCTCGCCTTCGGTTTTCACCGGAAATACATCGACCTTGGCTCGCTCCGGCGGATGCGCCACACCGGTCTTCAGGTCGAAGGCCCAGGCGTGCCACGGGCACACCACGGCTCCACCTTCAACCCAGCCCTCACCCAGTGGCCCACGACGGTGCGGGCACCAGTTGTCCAGGGCGTGCAGATCGCCTCCATGCCGTGCAAGACACACGTCAACGCCCTCCGGAGTTGTTACCTGCATCGCCTTGCCCTCTTCCGGAGCCTCACCGATCGAACACAAACGTACCCATTGCGACATGAACAGAAACCTCTTCTCTCCATGCTAACCAACCCGGTTCCCTGCACAGCTTTCCACTGGCAATCAGACACGCAGGGACGGTTAACTATCTCCATGAGCAAGTGGCTTGAAAGCTTCCAACCCACCACCGCGCTGTTGCTGCGCCTCGCGCTCGGCTTTGCGCTTGCCTATTGGGGATGGAGCAAGGTGATTCCCGCACACGGCGCGGGCGCACTGTCCGCTCTGAATCATCACGCCGCTTTCGTTCATTCGCTCGGCATGCCGTACTGGCTCGGCTACGTATCCGCCATCACGGAGTTCCTCGGCGGCATCTGTCTTCTGCTGGGCCTGCTGACGCGCTTCTGGGCCATCCTTGGCGCCGTCAACATGATTTTCGCCATCTGCCTGGTCACACTGCACCATGGCTACCAGGCATCGCAGTATCCGCTGGCGCTTACCGTCATGGCCCTGATGATCGCCAGCTTCGGCCCCGGAGCCCTGGCACTGGATCGACGCATCGGTCTCGACTAGTTGGATGGTGGGCTGGGCTGACGGTCCTTCAGTATCTGCAGTCCTCTACAACCTTGCTGCTCTTCCATCGAAAAGCCCCAGGCTTTTACCATCCCATCCGCCTTAAAGAAGTGAGGGCTCCCGATATTCCGGGAGCCCCAAATGGGAGGGAGTGATGGTGCGGATATTGGAAGCTCAAGTCGTAGTCGGTAACCCAAGCTGCGTTGATTGACAACACTTCATCAGACGCTTGTGAACTGGAAAAGTTGTCTCACACTCATCTGATATCTCACTTAACGGCAACGACTCATAAAAAGTTCAGGAAATCATTGCTTTGCACGTTCGTATTCGGGAATACGAGCTTCAGGTCTTTCGCTCCGAGCGTCTTGTACGCCGCCTCACCCAGTACACGGCGGAAGTCCGTCGTGATGGCTAGATCGCGGCCTTCGTTCAACTGCTCGTTCTCCAGTCCAGGCCATTTGCAGTAGACCTTTCCGCCCTTCACCTGTCCGCCCAGCACGAACATGACATTGCCGTGACCATGATCGGTGCCGCCCGTGCCATTCTGTCGCGCAGTGCGGCCAAACTCACTCATCGTCACCAGAGTGATGTTCTCGGTGTCGTCTCCCATGTCCTTCCAGAAGGCCGCAATCGATTCTGAGAACTCCTTAAGACGATTGGCGAGACGGCCGTTGATGTTTCCCTGGTTCTGGTGCGTGTCCCAGTCGCCAATATCGGCAAACGCAGCTTCCACACCAAGGTTCGCCTTCAACAACTGCGCAATCTGCTTCATGCTGTTGCCGAAAGGCGTGTTGGGGTACACCGCTCCATTCGCCGGCGTGTAATGCGCCGGATCGGCGGATTTCAGCATCTTCACCGCTTCAAAGGTCTCCTGCCCTGTGCCATGCAACACAGCGTCTACGCTATCGGCATACATCTGCTGGAAGGCATTCGACATCGGTGAAGGATTCGGGCCGCGGCCACCGACGGAGAAGTCCTGCAGGTTGCTGATGGCGATCGCCGGCAACTTGCCCTGCAGCGTGCGCGGCACCTGTCCCCCCAAAGCAACGGCGCGGAAGGGAGAACTCTGTCCGCGCAGTAACTCTTCCTGCAAAGCTCGGTTCAACCATCCATCCTGCGTAGCTTTCAGGCCGGGTGTACCGCTTTCCATGAAGTCCTGAGCGTCGAAATGTGAACGTGTCGTATCCGGCGATCCGGTCGCGTGCACCACCGCAAGGTGTCCCTGCTCGTAGAGCGGTTTGAAGGCGGCCATGGAGGGATGCAGACCGAAGAAGCCATCCAGATCCAGCACCTGCTCCGGCTTGATGGCCAGCGACGGACGCATGGCGTAGTAGTTCTTCTCCTTGTAGGGCACCACGATGTTCAGGCCATCTGCAGCACCGCGCTGGAAGAGCACAACCAGCTTCTTCTTGTTTGCTGCGGCGGTATTGACCTCCGCCATAACGGACCGAGTCAGAAACGCAGGGATGGTGGAGGTACCCACCAGCGCCAGCGCGCCGCCCTTCATGAATCCACGCCGTGTAATGCTCATCGCCAGAACCTCGCCGTCTTTACTGTAGGACGTGCTTTCTTCTACAGGTACAGACCCTAAGTTTCAGAATTCCTCTCGTTCTTTAGTCCTGAGCGCCGCTGCTTTCTTGTTTTTTGTCATCTTGGAATCCGCTTCTCCCAACGACCCCTAACGCCGCTGAAACTCCGGTGACCCGATCAGTAGGCCAATCATGTTGGCCGTCTGATCATCCAGATTCGATGCCGGAACTACCGGCCGCGGAGGCCTTGCCCCGGGATTTGCCTGCATCTGACTTCCCTGCTCAGGAGATGCCATAAAGTCTTTCTCCGCCTGGGCTTGCAGGCCGGAGTTGCGGAACTGTTCAAGTACGGTTTTCCGTGTCCCGGCACTCGCCGGACGCCCCAGCAGGGCGATCTCCAACGCCTTCTCCCTGGTCTCATCCGAGTTACCGCTGGTGGCCGGGTTGCCCACCAGCACGCCCGGCAGACTGTGACCCAGGCGGATGCCGAAGTTCATGCGATTGACCAGCGCGGCTGTATTCAGCCATGTCTCCTGGTCACTCTTGTATCCGGTCGGCGGCTGAGCGCCATACAGTGGCATTCCGAGCGTGTTCATGGCCTGCACCAGCGGCAGCGGGTTCTCCACTTCGGCTCCGGTGGCTCGCACAGCGCTGACCAGGAACTCTTCCGGCGTCTTGAATTTGGCCTCATCGTTCGAAGCCGCCCAGAACTCCGGAGCATCGAACATCGTCTTCAACACCGCTTTGATCTCGCCGTGCGAGCGCGTAAAACTGGCCGCCATCTTATCGACCAGCTTCGGGATGGGATGATCGCTGACGAAACGCTCCGCCAGCTTTTCGCTGAGGAAGTGCGCCGTAGCGGGACTTGTCGCCAGGATGTGCAGAACCTGGAGCCCTTCCTGTTCGCCACTTTCCTGGATCGTTACGCCAAGCACCGTCTTCGAGCCCGGTTCATGGCGGCGTTCGAGAAAGGCAAACTGGTTTGCCGAGGCGATATTCATGCCGATCTGCCGGGCCGCCTGCTGACGGCCGCCGAACACACTCCGGCGAATCTCCTGCTGTGGCCGGAACCCCGGATCGAGCGTCCATCCGGTAAAGACCTTCGCCACCTCGGTTACGTCCTTTTGCGTATAGCCGCCGTTCACGCCCAGCGTATGCAGTTCCATCAGTTCGCGTGCGTAGTTTTCATTCAGCCCCGTGGGCCGCTGCTGCGCGGATGCACGCTGCAAGAGCGGCTGGCGCGTCGCCGCCTGCGACTTCGGTCCGGTGCTTTGGAAGTTGTCGAGGTAAACCAGCATGGCCGGACTCTTCGCCACTGCCACCAGAAGGTCTTCAAAGTTGCCCAGGGCGCGGGGGCGGATCACATCCCGCTCGTAGCTCGGCAGGTAGTACGGTTCCTGTGCGTTCTTACGGAGGTAGACGTTGAAGTGGTTTGTCCAGAAGCTGGTCATCACCTCTTCCAGCTGGTGCGTCGAGTAAATCTCGCGGATAAGACGCTGCTCCATCAACTCCGCTCCAACCAGACGCGCGGTGCCCCCTAAAGCAGCGAGCGTCTCCTTCTGCTCGGGTGTCATGCCTTCGACAAGGGCGGGCAGCTTTTGCTGTCCGATCATGCGCAGAGCCATCAGATCACTCGTATCCAGGTTCAGGATGCGATCAAAGCGCTCCTGGGGAGGCATCCCCGACAGCTCCCGGGCAAGTCGCTGCGGCTGCCCCGGCTGAACGCCTGCCGCCAGCATGCGCGCATCCCGCTTGGAAGCCGCATCGTCACCCGCCATATCGTTCTGCGGTTGCATCTGGGCCACATCCTGCCCCTGCTGCTGCGCAGCGGTGCGCAGTCTGTACTGCTCGATCTGGCTGCGGTAGATGGCCCTCTCCGCCGGGTCGCCTGGCAAGGGAGCCCCGGTGCGCTCCAGAACGCGGATCATCTGGGGGCTGGGAAACCGCCTCATCAACTCGGCCGTGCTCAGTTTCATCGCCGGATAGGCTTCCAGACGCGCAAGCATCGCCGTGTCGTCTATGGCAGAAGGATGGAGCTGCTGCTCGAACCACCGGTCAAGGCCGGTCTTTTCGACAGCTTCCAGGTCGCCCGGTCGTGGACCAAAGGTAAGGCGATTCAGCGCGTAGCGAACACGCTCCTGCCCTGTAAGGCGGTTGGGCGCCTGCGGCCTCGCCGCCTCTTCCGCCAACAGGGGCTGACCGGCCAGCAGACAGCAAAGCGCGGCGGAACAGAGAGCACGGAAACTGGAATTGGAACGAAGCATAACGGTCACCTGTGGGGGAAGGAACCAATTCTCCCCCACAAGTTGCCGTTTGTGCAGAAATTTCTACTGGTTTTTAGAACTCCGCCAGGTCTTTCATCGCGGCGTAGATCTTCTCCGGCTGGGGCAGGATGATGTCCTCCAGCACCGGCTGGTAGGCCACAAAGGTATCCATGCCCGCAACGCGGCGCACCGGAGCGTCCAGATCATGGAACAGCTCGTCGGCGATGCGAGCGGCAATCTCCGCCCCATAGCCCCAGCTGATCATGTCCTCATGCGCAATCAGCACCCGGCTCGTCTTGCGGACCGACTCGGCGATCGCTTCCCAGTCATACGGCGAGAGAGAACGCAGGTCGATGACCTCCGCGCTCACCCCGGTCTCGCGCTCCAATCGGGCTGCGGCCTGCAGTGTGCGCGGAACTACGGCGCCATAGGTGACCACCGTCAGATGCTTGCCCGGCTTGACGATCTTCGCCTTGCCGAACGGAATCATGTACTCCGGCCCCGGATACACACCCTTGGAGATCGGCTCGCGATACAGCCGTTTGTGCTCCAGGAAGAGTACCGGGTCGTCGCAACGGATGGCCGTACGTAGAAGCCCGTTCGCATCCAGCGCGTTCGACGGCATCACAACACGGATACCCGGGGTATGCGTGAAAATGCTCTCGCCCGACTGCGAGTGATAGATCGATCCACCGGTCAGGTAGCCGCCAATCGGGCAGCGAATGACCATCGGCGAAGAGAAGGTGCCATTCGAGCGCCAGCGCATCACGCTCAGCTCGTTGCGCATCTGGTGGACAGCCGGCCAGATGTAGTCGAAGAACTGAATCTCCACAACCGGCTTCAGACCGCGTACAGCCATTCCGATACCGCGACCGACAATATTGGCCTCCGCCAGGGGCGAGTTGAAGCAGCGATCTCCGCCGAACTCCTTCTGCAGGCCATGGGTCAGCTTGAAGACGCCGCCTTTGCCTTTGAGCTCGCCCTTGCGCAGTCCTTCTTCACGGCTGACATCGGCAACATCCTCGCCAAAGACCAGGATGCGTTCATCGCGCCGCATCTCGTCATGCAGGCAGGCATTGATCAGGTCGGCCATGGTGCGCTCGGTCGTATCGGCACCGGGCCTTGCCTCGGTCGAAAACACATCCGCCGTAGGCTTCAGGTCTTCAGAATACTGGTGGACCAGGATCGAATCTTCCGCCGGAATCGGAGCCGTCAGGGCGGCATCTGCCGCACGCTGCACCTCGGCATCCACTTTCTTTTCAAGCACGGTGACGCCCTCCTGGTCCAGAATTCCCTCCTGGATCAGGAACGCCTGCATCCTGGCGATGGGATCGCGCAGAGCATCCGCTTCCAGCTCGGCAGCGGTGCGGTAGGCGCGCTCATCGTCAGACAGCGAGTGCGAATACGGGCGAATCACGTGGCCATGCACCAGCGCCGGCCCTTTGCCGCTGCGGCAGTAGGCAACGGCCTCGGTCAGTGCCTTGTAGCTGGCAACAGCATCGGTCCCGTCGACTTCGGCGAAAAAGAAGTTCGGGAAGTTCGCCACCAGGTGCGAGATGTTGCCGCCCGGCGTGTTGCACTCCACCGGAGTGGAGATGGCATAGCCGTTGTCTTCCACCAGGAACAGCACCGGCAGCTTGTTGTTGGAGGCGGTATTCAGCGACTCCCAGAACTCGCCCTGCGAGGTCGAGCCTTCACCGATGGAGGTATATGCAACCTCATCGTTGTAAAAGATCACGTCCTTGAACTGGCGATAGTCGCCATCGGCCTTCTTCGCGGCGTCTGGCCTCTGGCTGAAGTAGCGGCCAGCCTCTGCCACGCCAACAGCATGCAGGCACTGGGTCGCGGTCGCCGAGGACGGGCTGACAATGTGCAGCTTCTTGCTGGTCCAGTGCGAAGGCATCTGGCGGCCGCCGCTCTGCGGATCGGTCGCGGCGCCCACAGCCTGCAGCAACTGGTCTTCCGCCGTCTGGCCAAGCACCAGGCTGATGGCCCGGTCGCGGTAGTACGGCACAAACCAGTCGTAACCCGGCTTCAGAGCGAAGCCGGCGGCCACCTGCAGGGCTTCATGCCCGGCGCAGGAGATCTGGAAGAAGATTTTTTGCTGCCGTTTCAGCAGGATCTCTCGGTCGTCAATCCGGCGCGAAAGATACATGTAGCGGTAAAACTCAACGAGTTGCTGCGGACTTAGGCCACCGTAATCGGAAGCCTTCTTCGAGGACGTAGCTGCTGCGGCGTTGCGAGGCATCGTAATCTGCTTCTCGATTGTACCGCTTCACCCTATCGCAAATCCCCCCGTCTGCCGATGATCCCGTCTGTGGGCAACTGCCCGCATTTCTGAGGGATGCCGATGCTTCGCAACTGCCTGTCTGGATTCACCTTTCTTTGCGCCGCAATCACGGCACAGGCGCAGACGCCGCTCAACAATGTTGTGCCGCACCGCTACCTGGTGGTCTACCGCCAGGGTGCGCAGCAGGCGCAGGTTGCTGCGGCGCGCCAACGGATGGGAATGGCAACCCGGCGGAACAGCGCGGGCCTGGGCATCGATGCCTTTGCGCTGGCCAGTGATGCGGACGTTCGTAGTCTGGCCCGCGACCCGGACGTCGAGTTCGTTCTGCAGGATCGCGTGGTGCGAGCCAGCAGGATCCAGACCGAAAATCTCCCCATCGACAAGCATCCCTTGGGCCATGGAGCCGCCAACCCGCCTGGATGGCGCAACCTCCCCGTCGCGGGAAACAGCACGGCGGACAGCGACTACAGCTCCCCGCAGGGTTGGGCCGTCGCCCAGGTGGGCGCCTATGGCGCAGGCTATCTGGGCCAGACAAGCTACGGCCCATGGAACCTGACCATGGGTGCGGGGATCCGCATTGCTGTGCTGGACTCCGGGGTAGACCAGCAGCACCCGGATATTGCACCGAACATTGCTCTGAACCTGACCGAGATTGACCAGACGGCACAGCCAAGTCCCTGCGATGACGGCTCGCCGCAGGATCAACAGGGCCACGGAACCTTCTCCGCTTCGCTCGCCGCCGGCGCCTATGGCGCAAATACGGGGCTGACCGTCGGCGTCGCTCCACAGGCGCAGATTTTGAATATCAAGGTACTGCAGCGTACGCCGGATGCTGCCCTTCAGTGCGCCAACGGCCAGGCCAGCGGCCTGCTGAGCTGGACGATCCAGGGCATTCAGGATGCCATCGACAACCACGCCAACGTGATCGTGATGCCCTTTGGCACCATGGTGGACCTGTACACAGGCGACGGCGCGGGGCTGAAAACCATGTACGACCGCGTGACGCACGCTGCGGCGCAGGCAGGCATTGTTCTGGTCGCCTCAGCGGGTAACGATGGATTTGATTTCAGCAATCCCCGTTATCTGGAGCTGCCGGCGCAGGCACGCGATGTGCTGGCGGTGGTAGCTTCCACCAACCCGGCCTGCGCGGAGAACACAGCCAAGGGAGCCACCTGCCAGGCTGGCCCGGTCTCACTGGCCTATTACAGCAACCGCGGAACCCCCTTGAATGCCGTCGCCGCCCCTGGCGGAAGCTATCCCGCTGGCTCCGATACCGGCGTGACCGGCTGGGTGCGAGCCGCCTGCAGCAACGGCAAGCCATTCACCTCCGATGGAGCGCCCTCAGTTGCTCAGCATAGCTTCGGCTGCTTTAATCTTGGGCACCAGCAGTATGTCCGAGCCATGGGAACCAGCGCGTCGGCTCCATTGGCGGCGGGAGTCGCGGCACTGGTTATGGCGGCACATCCCGGCTGGAGCGCGGCAACTGTCGTCAACACACTGCGCAACACAGCCATCTCCTCGGCTACGATGCCCTACGGTGTAGTGAATGCGGCGGCTGCGCTGGGCATTCACTAGCTTCCCGGTCCTGCCGCGACTCTTAGCCCTTCATGCGTTCTTTGACGGATTTGGCCAGCTTCTCAATCTCTTCCGCCTTCTTGATCACCGTGATGGAGAGGGTGTTCTTATCGGACTTGTCCACCTCTTCCTTCAGCTGGCTGGCCAGGGATAACAGCTTTTCCGTGTCTTCGACAATCTTCTTCTGGCGGTCGTCATTGCGCATCCGGGCGCGCTGGTTTTCCATGCGCGCGTCAAAGACCGGCTGACGGTCATCCGGCCCCCCCATGGTCACGTCCGGCATACCGTTTGGACGTCCGGTCGAAGTGCCGGGAACACCTGTCGTCGGATTTCTCTGCTGCGCCGCGGCGGCTGTTACCAAAAAGCCCAGGAACAATACATGTGTGATCTTCATCGGGACCCCCTTGAACAACAGCCGTGGTGAAATAGAAGCCAGCCTATGATGCACCTTTCTGCAGCAGCCCCGCAAGAAACTCGCACAGTACAGCCGGAACGTTCGTGGAACGAAGACCTGAGCAATTTCCTGCATCACGATCTACCGAAGATCGGCTTCATTCTGTTATTTGGTTTTATCCTGCAGCGCATCACGCTGTTTTTCGTTAAGCGCATGCGGCTGATGGCGGAGCGCCAGGTCGGCAACTCGCAGCGCGCCTCGCAGCTTCGCACCATGTCGTCAGTGCTTCGCGCCACCGGGTATGGCGCCATTGGCTTCTATGTTCTGCTGCAGATTCTGCCGATCTTCGACATCGATCTGAAGCCCCTGCTGGCTTCCGCCGGCGTCGTCGGACTGGGTATCTCTTTTGGAGCGCAGTCCATCTTCAAGGACATGCTGAACGGCATCTTCATCCTGATCGAAGATCAGTTCAACGTGGGCGACACCGTAAAAATGGCGGGCCTGACCGGCACCGTGGAGGACATGAGCCTGCGCTGCACCATTCTGCGCGACGGCGACGGAACGCAGAACATCATCCCCAACTCGCAGATCACCACCGTGCAGAACCTCTCGCGAGACTATTCGGTCGCTTCTCTGCAGGTCAGCATCGACGCCGGAGAAGACCCGGACAAAATCATGGCTCTGCTTGGGAAGGTTGCCCTGGAGGTACGGACCGACATGGCCTTCCGCCAGGTCGCCATTGAAGACCCGAAGGTGCTGGGCGTGGACAAGATCAACGGCCGCGAGGTGATCTACCTGGTGAACACCAAGGTCCGCGCCAACCAGAAGGACGGCGTCCTGCGGGAGCTGCGGCGGCGCATGCTCCTGGCCTTTGACAAGGGAGGCATCAAGCTGGGCATTCCGTCCAGCGCCATCATGGTCAACATGCCGGACCCGACGCTGCCCAACGCAGCGCCGGTGGTTCCCGGCAGCGAGAGCTAGAGAGACTGGTTCAGCAGTTCCAGCAGACTCTCAGGATCGGAGACCGGCGGATGGCAGGTTTTGCCCGCGCAGACAATGGCAACACTGCGGCCAGCCTCAAGCCCCGGAAGGTTCGGAATGGTTCCGGCAAGTGCCGGAGGAAGCGCATCAAGCTGCGAAAAAGTGATTTTAATGACGCTTTTTGACACCGAATAGCGGCTTAAAGCGGCAATTTCGAGCATCTTTGCGGCATCATCTTCGCCCACAATCACCACCTGCGCGGAGGGCTGCACCAGCCGTTGCAGCGCCAGACCGTAGCTGGCGGCATAGAGCCCGAAGTGCTCCACGATGCCGCCGAAGGTCTCCAGCGTATCGAAAGCTCGGTCGCGGTACTCCGCATTGCCAGTCAAAGCTTCCAGCCGGACCAGCACGGAAGCCATGGTGGAATTGGCGGCAGGCGTCGGAGCGTCCTGAAGCGGCTTGCGCCGCGCGGAAAGCGCTCCAAGAAGCGGCTCCCCGGTGGCTGGAATGTCGAAAAAGCCGAGTCCGGCAGCATCCCAGAAATGGGCGAGAACGTAGTCGGTAATCTGCTTTGCTGCAAGATAGTACTTCAGGTTTCCGCTGCATTCCCATGCATCCAGACAAGATGCAGCCAGAAAAGCATAGTCGTCGAGCACTGCCGGAACAGGCGCGGCCGGTGTGGAGCCGTCGGCATACGCGACGACGTGGGAGAGTTCGGCCTCGGGGTTCCAGGCCGCGGCCAGGATACGGTCCAGCGTCCTGAGGGCGAAGTGGATGGCCGGAGGAAGAGCCAGCGAACGGCCCGTATCGATGTACGCCGAGATCATCATGGCGTTCCATCCGGTATAGATGGTCTTGTCGATATAAGGCGTAGGGCGCTGCATGCGCGCGCCATAGAGCTTCTTTTTTGCGGAAACCAGAAGCGATCTTGCCTCTTCGAGAGAGATGCGCGCCTGCTGGGCGATCTGCGGGAGCAGGTGACGAACATGCAAAACGTTCTTTGCGGTGTTGTGCTGCATGTCGCCCACGTCGCCAATGTCGTAGAACGACGCGGCGATCTTCAGTTCGTCGGGCGTAAGAACGGCGCGGGCCTCATCGACGGTCCAGGTGAAGTAGTCGCCGTCGTCGTCCAGGTTAATATCAGCATCCTGCGAGGCATAAAAACCGCCGTTCTCGCGGTCGGAGAGCCACGTATCGACCCAGAGAATGGTTTCGCGGGCGACGCGGGCGGCCTCGGGTTCGGCGAAGCTCTGAAACGCATGGGCGTAGTTGGCCAGCAGACCCGCGTTGTCGTAGAGCATCTTCTCGAAGTGCGGGACGATCCACTGCTCGTCGACCGAGTAGCGGTGGAAGCCGCCGGCCAGGTGGTCGTAAATACCGCCGCGCGAGATGGCGCTGAGGGTGCCGAGGGCTGAGGAGAGGATCTTTTCATCCGCGCCGGGGCGTGTGGCGGCGTCCAGCAGCAGGTCAATGGCGGTGGAGTGCGGGAACTTGGGCTGCGATCCGAATCCGCCATGGCGGGCATCGTACATGCCGGTGATGGCGGTGGTCATCTTGGTGACCAGATCGGCGCTGACACGGGCTCCGCGGCCGGAGAAGGTCTCGTTCTGTTCGATGGCCTCCATGACAGAGGAGGCCGACTCGAAGACATCCTGCGGCTTTTCATGGAAAGCCTGAGCCATGGTGAGCAGGACGCGCTGGAAGCCGGGCCGGCCGAACTGGTCCTGCGGCGGGAAGTAGGTTCCACCGAAGAACGGCTTCCCTTCCGGGGTCAGGAACGCGGTCAGCGGCCACCCGCCTTGTCCACTGATGGCGGAGACGGCGGCCTGGTAGCGTGTATCGACGTCAGGACGCTCATCGCGGTCAACCTTAATGGCAACGAAGTGCTCGTTGATAACGGCCGCGGTCTCGGGATTCTCGTAGGACTCGCGGTCCATGACGTGGCACCAATGGCACCAGACGGCGCCGATGTCGAGCAGGATGGGCTTGTTCTCGCGGGCAGCGCGATCGAAGGCCTCCGGGCTCCAGGGATGCCAGCGGACCGGCTGGTGAATGGCGGAACGGAGATAGGCGGAGGAGGCAGATGCGAGGGCGTTCGGCTCGTGAGACATCGTTTCTAGGATAGTTGGTTTGGGGGCCGTGTGGCAGGGCGGCGCTGTGCTGAGGAGAGTAGCAGAACCTTCCAGGATGAAAAAACAAGGAAAGCAAAGGCAGGAAGCTGTCTAAACAAAAGGAAAGCCCGGCCGAAGCCGGGCTTTTTTAATGATTGAGACAGATGCGCTTACGGCTGCGGCGTAAGCGGCTTGGGCGGCTCAGGAGCCTTGGGAGCCGTCAGGCCGGGGATCACCGGAGCCTGGCTCATGGTGCCGTTGGCAGCATCGACAAGCGAGATTCCGTAACGGTCCATCGTGTTCGCCAGCAACTGATAGAGCGAAGCGCGGTCACGGGCATAAGCGGCCGTGGCCGAGATCAGACTGTTTTCCGCCGTGGCCAGGTTACGCTCCTGCTGCAGGACGTTGGCGGTGGTGGAGGCTCCGAGGCGGTACTTCTTCTGCTCGGAGTCCAGGGACTGGGCCTGGTAATCACGGGCCGCCTGGGCAGACTGCACGGCAGCGCGGTCATTGGTCAGAGCGAACTGCGCGTTGGTGACCAGCATGCGCATCTGCGTGTAGAGCTGCTGCAGACGCATCTGTGACTGGCGCAATTCCATCTGCGAGCGGGCCTGGTCAGCCTGGGCAACGCGGTTGCGGATGGGAATGTTGATGGCAAGGCCCACTCCCTTATCGGGGTTAGAGGAGTCGAAGAGTCCGGTGAAGACATCGCCGTAGTTGCGGGTTCCGAGCTGAGTGCAACCATTCGTGGAGGAGCAGCGCGGATTCTGGCCGCCGCCCAGGGTTGAGGCTCCATAGAAGCCATAGACATCGACCGTCGGAAGCAAGCCGTTCTTCAAGGCCTTGATCGAGATCTCGTTGTTCTTCATGGCCAGCATGGCCTGCTCGATCTGCGGATTATTGACGTAGGCCTGCTTGACCAGGTCTTCGATCTGCACATCCTCTTCCGGAATGCGGTCGAGGCTGACGCGGTCGGTCGGCACTACGGGCGCCAAGGCGATCTGCTGATCATTGGTGCTGCGCGCAATGGCCTGCTTGATGAGCAACTGCTGGTACTCGAGGTTGGACTGCGAGGTGATCAGCGCCTGCTTGTCCGTCGAAACCGCCGAATCCGAGTTCACGATGTCGAGCGGCGCCAGGGTTCCGATCTCAAGCTGCTTGCGGTTGTCCGAAGCCAGCTTGGTGGACTGGTCAAGGGCGCGAGTCTTGGCCTGAACGTCCTCGTAGGCGGAGACGAGAGCCCAGTAGATGCTTTCCACCTGGGTAACCGTAGAGATGACCTGCTGACGGAAGGCTGAATCGACGATACGGCGATTGTTCTTCGCCTGTACGATAAAGCGTCCGTTGATGGACGGGCCAAAGCCCTGGAGCAGGTGCTGCTGCAGGCGGAACTGCATGGTGGACTGCAGCTGCGGGTTGTAGGGCGAACGGGTGTTGTTATTCGAAGTGCGGGTGTTGTTGAAGCTCGCCGTAGCCGTGGTACCGGTAATGAACCCCTGGGTATAGCCGAAGTTGTAGGTGTTTGTGGCCTGGTTCAGGGAGTAGGTGCCGGTGATGACGTTGGTGGTCTGCGGGCTCTTGGCGCGCTCAAGCTGGATGGTCGAGGTCAGGACGGGGTCGAAGCTGGTAGGAACCGGGCCGGCACCATTGGTGGAAAGCACGAGACCGGATGCGCCGGCGCCGGCTGCACCGGCTGCCGTGGTGGTGCCACCAGGGCCGCCGCCACCGCTGATCGTAGTGGTGGTTCCGCCGAGGGTGTTTGAGACCAGACCGGACGAGACGCCGCGCAGGGTGGCGCCAGCACGAGCACGCAGAAGGTCGGTGTCCGCGATGTCGAGGTTCAGGCGGAAGATGGCGATGTCGTAGTTGTTCTCAAGCGCCAGCATGACGGCATCGGAGAGCGAGAGATAGATCTTTCCGTCGCGCAGCAGTTGTTCGAGGCGCGGGGTATTGCCCAGGCGCGGCTCGCCGACATTGATGGGGGTATACGGAGCCCAGGGCTTAAAGATGTGACTCTTGGGCTGGGCGTAGTCCTTAGCCGTGTCGCGAAGGAAGAGAGGCTCCGTGAGCTTGGGTTCCGGCACGGCCGGAAGTGTGTTGTTGGCCTGTGCCTGCGCGGGCGTTCCGCCTCCGGGGACGGTCTGCTGCTGTTGTGCGGCAGCATACTGTACGGCGGGTCCCATCAGGAGCAATGCAATGCTCGCGGTGGCTTGCAGATGTCTCAAATTCACGTTGCGCTCTCCAGCTAATGCGATCGTTTAAGGTCGCCGGCCTGCTTTAGTTTTTCGGGTTGCAGTCCCGGGTTTATGAGTAGGAGGGGTACAGCTCTTCCCTTTTCTCGGTGTAAGTGTTGTACGGATACCAACAGACAGATGTTTCAGAATGGTGTCCGGTTCCTAAATGGCTCCACGGCTGCTTCAGGGGCTGATACGCAAAGAGATTGCGAGAGGTTCCGTGAAGATATTTGGAAGCGACAGACATGGCCTTTGGCGGGACAGCGATGAGTATAGCAAGTGGCTCAGGCGTCAGCATGTTACCGTGCAAAGATGGCCTCTTCTCGGAATCTCTGGAAGCTGACCGTGAGCTACGACGGTGGTGATTTTCACGGCTGGCAGGTGCAGCCCGGTCTGCGGACGGTGCAGGGTCTGCTGGCGGACGCCATTCGCAAGGTAACGGGTGAAGAGGTCCTGCCACAGGGGTCGGGGCGGACGGATGCAGGGGTTCATGCGATTGGCCAGGTGGTGTCGGTCAAGCTGGAGGCTGGGATCCCCCCGCAGAACCTGTTGCGTGCGGTGAATCGCGCGCTGCCAACGAGCGTGCGGGTGATGCAGGCCGAGTTGGCTCCCGAAGGGTTTCATGCGCGGCATTCGGCGCGTGGTAAGACCTATGAGTACCGCATCTTTGTCCGGCGGGATGCCGGGATGCGCGAGGAGCGGATCTGCTCTCCGCTGATGGCTCGTTATGTATGGGACTGCCGCTGGCCGCTGGATATGGCCCTGATGCAGGAGGCCGCCGCGGCGGTGGTGGGCGAAATGGACTTCAGCTCATTTGCCGCGAACGATCCGGACGCGTCTGTCCGCCAGGGCGGAGCTCCGCCGTCAATGGTCCGGACGATCTTCAGCTCGGAATGGCGGCGGGAAGACAACCTGCTGATCTACCGCGTGCGTGGCAACGGATTTCTGCACCACATGGTGCGCAACCTGGTGGGAACGTTTGTCGAGGTGGGCTGCGGGCGCATGTCTGTGCCCCAGGTGGGGGCGATTCTTACGGCGAAGGACCGGTCAACCGCTGGACCCACCGCGCCGGCGCGCGGGCTGTTTCTGGTTGAGGTGGAGTATTGATGCGCGCGAACCAGCGGATCGTAGAGCTGGCGGGACGGCGCGAAGTGCATGCCGCTTTCCAGTGGCTCCACCTGCAGGAACAGCGGCTGCTGAACTGGCAGATGGAAATTTTGCGGATTCCCGCGCCTCCTTATAAGGAAGCGCGGCGCGCCGCGTGGATGCGGGAGCGCTTTATAGAGCTCGGCCTGGAGCGAGTGCAGGTGGACGCCGAGGGCAACGTCCTGGGAGAGATTCCCGGTCTGGTGAGCGATGGACCGGTGACGATGCTGTCGGCACATCTGGACACGGTGTTTCCGGAGGAAGTGCTGCCGGAACCCCGGCTGGAAGAGGGCCGCCTGCATGCTCCCGGAGCCGCGGACAACGTCGCGGGGCTGACGGGGCTGCTTGGACTGGCGGCTGCCATGAAGACGGCGGGACTTGTTCCGCGGCAGACGGTTCTGTTTGTGGCCAACGTGGGCGAGGAGGCAGAGGGCAACCTGCGCGGGATGCGCCACCTGTTTTTCCGGTCGGAGTATGCGTCCCGCATCCGCGCGACGATTTGCCTGGAAGGCGCGGGAATCGAAGGCGTGGTGGTGGGCGGTATTGGGAGCCGGAGGCTGGAGGCAACGATTACCGGGCCGGGCGGCCATTCGTGGACGGAGGCTGGAACTCCGAACCCGGTGGTGGTGCTGAGCCGGGCGATCGCGAAGATCGACAAGATCCGCGTGCCGCGCCAGCCGCGGACAACATGGAATATCGGCAGGATTGAAGGCGGCATGTCGGTGACGTCGATCCCGGAGCGTGTGAGCTGCCTGATTGACCTGCGGTCGGTGGATGCGGACGAGCTGATCTCACTGGAGGTCCAGGTGCACCGCGCGTTGGAAGATGCGGTGCTGGACGCCAATGAGAATGCCGGGGAACGGCGGCTTGGGTTGCAGATCCGTACGATTGGCGACCGTCCTGCGGGCGAGCTGTCCAAAGAGTCTTCCCTGCTGGAGACGGTGCGTGCGGTGGACCGGCATCTGCGGCTCAGGACGGAGCTCAGGATCGGTTCGACCGACGCGAATGTGCCGCTGGCGCTGGGACGCGAAGCGATTGCGGTGGGTGCGGGCGGCGTAGCGGGCGGCATTCATACGCTTGCCGAATGGTTTGAGCCGGCCGGGCGCGAACTGGCTCTGCGCCGTGCGTTGCTGATTGTGCTGGACGCCGCCGGGCAGGTTTAGGCTGGAATTGGCGGGAAATTGCACAAAACACTTTTCCTGTTAACTGGCGTCTAACCCCATGAACGCCGGCAGGTTCAGAAGCTGGCCTGTTTTCGGCGATATACTGGCACATTGCGTGAAGATACGCGCATGCTTTGCTGATTGAAGGAATACAAAAACGAGATGGAGAGAAAGATGTCACTGTGGGAACGGATTCAGACGAAGCGTCTGACCTCGACCTTCGCGTTACTGGCTACGCTGTCGGTCGGCATTGTGGCGGGATCGATTCTAACCGCGAAGGTTCATGGCAAGGAACAGGACTCGTCGGATGCGACGCCGCTCCGGATTCCTGAGCCTCAGAGTGTCGGCAATGGCTTCTCGAAGATTGCGAAGATGGTTGGTCCGGCGGTGGTGAACATTAACACCGAGAGCCTTCCGAAGGCTGCACCGAAGGGCCGTGGCCGCCGCGGTCAGGGTGGCGGGCAGGACCAGCAGGATATGCAGGACTTCTTCAACCGCTTCTTCGGTGGCAATCCGAATGGCAACGGCGGTGGAGACGATGATGAAGATGGCGACGGAGCCGGCGGCGAGCGCCGTGCCCTGGGTTCCGGTTTTATTGTCGACTCGAAGGGCTACATCATCACGAACAACCACGTGGTGGAGAAGGCCGACAAGATCTTTGTAAAGCTGTCGACCGATCCTGAGAGCGATCCGGGCCGTCCGGCGAAGGTGATTGGCACCGACAAGGACACGGATATTGCGGTCATCAAGATTGAGAGCAAGGATCCGCTGCCAACGATCAAGCTGGGCAACAGCGAAGGCGCGCAGGTAGGCGACTGGGTGCTGGCCATTGGCAGCCCGTTCGGACTTTCGCAAACGGTTTCGGCCGGTATTATTTCGGCCAAGGGACGCCAGATCAATGAAGGCCCTTCGGCAAATGGATTTGCGACCAACCAGTTCCAGCGATTTATCCAGACGGATGCGGCGATCAACCCGGGTAACTCGGGCGGTCCGCTGGTAGATATGTCCGGCGCAGTAGTCGGTATGAACACGGCCATCTACACGCAGTCGATGGGATCGCAGGGCGTTGGTTTTGCGATGCCGGCGAACACGGTAGTGAACGTCTACAACATGCTGATCGGGCCGGAACACAAGGTGACCCGCGGATCGATCGGCATCAGCTTCCAGTCGAACATCTCTTCCGCCGTGGCGCGTATGTACGGCTCGGGTGTGATTGTGAGCACGGTATCCAAGGGCGGACCGGCGGAGAAGGCCGGCCTGCAGGCGGGCGATGTGATCGAGTCGATTGACGGACGCAAGATCAAGGACGGCGACGATATGGTGAACGATATCGCTTCCCGTCGTCCGGGATCGACGGTCAAGCTCGGCTATCTGCGGGATGGCAAGCCGGGAACGACAACCGTTTCGATTGGCGATCGCGCGAAGATCTTCGCGGACCTGAACGGCAACGGACAGGACGATGACCAGGAAGCGCAGTCCACGGATGTTTCAGCTGACAAGCTGGGCATGAGTGTGACGGCAATTCCGAATGCCGCTCTGGGCAAGATGGGCATCAAGGGCGGCGTCCTGATCTCTGCGATCAAACCGGGATCGTTTGCGGACGAAATTGGCCTGGCACGTGGTGTGGTGATTATTGAGATCAACCGCAAGACGGTGACCGATATGGCCAGCTTCCAGACAGCGATCAAGGGGCTGAAGTCGGGCGACGATGTGGTGTTCCTGGTGCGTGATCCGAACTCGCGTGCCGGAGGCAACAACTACATTGGCGGAACCCTGCCGTAAACTGCAACGAAGGTTGTACAACAATGCGGCGCGAAGTGGGAAAACACCCTTCGCGCCGCTTCTTTTTGGCTTGCGCGGGGTTTACGTTCTGAGTAACCTTGAATGCAAATCAAGGCCATTCCAGACTCGAATCCGCCCGATACTGGGGGAGCAGGTATTTTGAGAACTATGCAGATTTCTCGCATCTCTCTCGTCGTTGCTGTAGCACTGGTTTCCGTAGTTCCGTCAGGAGCCGCCATGCGTTCGCGCAGAGGGCCGACCGCGCAGCATACGCAGAAGAAGGCTTCCTCCAAGCCGGTCGCACGCCGTACCTCATTCAAGCCCGGCCAGCGTGGCATTGACGACACCCGCGCAACGGAGATCCAGCAGGCACTCATTAAGGCAGGCTACCTGTCAGGAAATCCGACGGGACACTGGGATTCGAACACGGAGTCCGCCATGCAGAAGCTTCAGGGCGACAATGGCTGGCAGACCAAGCTGGTGCCCGACTCCCGCGCTCTGATCAAGCTGGGTCTGGGGCCGAAGATGGACTCCACGGCCATGACTGCGGACAACACGATTGAAACCACCGGCACGAAGTAGCCTGGTTACGAAGGATTTACGAAAAGGAGAGCTGATGCTCTCCCTTTTTGACATTAAGGCGCGATAGGCTGAGAGTGTGACACGACGGATTGTGGTTTTCTTCCTGTTGGCGATGGCGGTCAGCGCCCATGCCATTGAGCTGAAGATCTCGGCTGCGGCCCTGGAACGCACGCTGAAACAACAGCTGTTCAATACCCCGGACGGGCGCTATTACCTGCGCGGCGACGCGAAATCAGCCTGCTACGTCTACGCCGAAAATCCGCATGTCAGCTTCAAGGATGACCGCATTGTGGTCAGCGTCCACACGCGGTCGCGGCTTGGTACCGGGTTTCGCGGCGCGTGCATTGGCGTGGGCCTGACGACAGACGCGGATGTCTCCATGCTGCCGGAGGCAGAGGGCGAGTCGATCGGCTTTCGCGATACACGGATTGACCAGTTGAGCACGAACAAGGAATTGAGCTTTCTGCTGGTTCCCTTCCTCAGCCATAAGCTGCCACAGAACATGAAGGTGAACGCAGCCAACCTATTGAGGGATTCCCTGACGAAGTCCGGAACATCCACCGGCTACCTGCTGACCCTGGAGAGGCTGAAGGTCCACTCCATGCTGATTGAGGTCGGAACGCTGGTCGTGGATGTGGATGGCGCGCTGACGGTGAAATAACCGCTAAAGAATGGTGAGCGATACATTGAGCTGTTGCTGGACCTGCGTGCCAGCGACCGTGGTAGCCCGTGCGGTCACCGTGATGGTGTATCCACTGGAGAGCTGACGAACGCTACCGCCTCCGCACCCGGTCAACAGAAAAAGACAGCAGACCGTGCATACGGCAATACGGCGGCGCCTGCGAGCAAACAGGAGTATGGCTGGGGTCAGGAACAGGATGGGAATCCAAGCGGCCCTGGGTGAAGTTTGCAGCGTCATGGTGACGGTTCCCGAGCTTGCGAGAGAGGCCGGAGCAAAGCTCACGGTGGCTCCGTTGGGAAGCCCGCTGGCGGTCAGGATGACAGGAGTGACCAGGCTTGCGGGAGGAATCGTGACGGCAAAACGGAACTGGGCGGAGCTGCCTGCCGCTATGGAGACATTGGGAGATGAGCCGGCATCCTGCGCGAGGGTGAAACTGCTGACTGGAGTAATGGATGCCAGCAGGGGTGAAGAGGTGCTGGCATCAAAGTTCGCATCCCCGGAGTAGCTTGCCGTAATGCTGTGCTCTCCAGCGGTAAATGCCGATGTTGTGAAATTTGCCGTACTTCCGGTCAGAGTGGTTTGCCCTAAGGGAGTTCCACCGTCAGTAAAGCGGACGATACCGGTGGGCACTGCAGGGCCGCTGGCGGTGATGGTAGCTGTGAGCGTGACTGGAATGCCTGCATACGTAATGCCGAGCGGAGTGAGTCCGGTGGTGGTGGCAGGGCTATAACTGCTGCCCGAGAGGCGAATGGTCTGCAAAGGCAGCCCGTCGACGCGAAGCTGGGCTGCACCTCTGCTGGCCGCAACGGATGCGGGGACATAGAGAAGCGAGAGCGTGCAGTTGGCTCCTGGAGCGAGTGTGGATGGAAGCGTCGGGCAGCTTCCCTGGCCCAGTGCAAAGCCACCGGGCAATGTGAGGGAGCGCAGGCTCAGGGGATTGCTGCTGGTATTGGTGAGCAGAAGAGACTGCGGCGCACTGGCGGAAGCGATCTTCTGCATGCCGAAGGAGAGCGCTGCGGGAGCCACCTGGCGGAGGATACCGCCCGAGTAGCTGATATCTCCGGCAGCAGAGGTCGCAACGGTTCGCGCGGAGCTAAGCGAAGAGGCCGTGTCAGCCTGATCTGCATTGCCTGCGAGGGTGCTGATCCCAGTTCCGGCGACAGCGCGGATACGCTGATTGCCACTGTCGGCGAAGAGGATGTCTCCCGCGGAGGTTACGGTGATGCCGGTTGGATGGGCAAGTTGTGCGGCGGTGGAGTTGCCGTTATCCCCTGCGCTGCCCGGCGAGCCGTTGCCCGCGACCGTGGTGATGATGCCGGCGAGATCGACCCGCCGGATGCGCTGGTTATGCGTATCGGAGAGATAGAGATTGCCAGCGGCATCAAAGGCCAGTCCGGCAGGAGAATCGAGACCTGCATCTGTAGCTTGCCCGCCATCACCGGAGAAGGTTTGCTCTCCATTGCCCGCGATGGTGGTGATGATGCCGGAGGCGTCGATTTTGCGAATGCGATGGTTGCGCTGGTCCGCAATGGCAAGCGTGCCATCGCTGGCGACGGCAATCGCGGAAGGCAGGCAGAGATTGGCCAGGGCTGCGGCTGCGCCGTCGCCGGAAAGCCCACAAAGGCCATTGCCCGCGATGGTGGTGATGATTCCCTGCCCGCTGATGCGGCGGATGCGATGATTATGCGCGTCGGCGATGTAGAGGTTTCCGATGGAATCGAAGGCAAGGCCGAGCGGTGTATCGAGCGAGGCCGAGATGGCCGGACCTCCGTCGCCGGAGAAGCCCTGGCGACGGTCGCCCGCGATGACGGTCACGATGCCATCACTTGTACGGCGCAGGATGACATGGTCGCCTGCATCGGCGATATAGAGATCGCCTGTTGCGCTATAGGTGATGGCCGCAGGAAGAATGGCCTGAACGTTGAGTGTGCTGGTGGTGGGTGCAGGCGTGATGGTGAGCGCGGAGTTTTGCGCGTGCGCTGACGGCACGGACAACAGGCAGACCAAAGACAAGAGGCTGCCGAGCGGGAATCGTAGGAAGCTCAGCCAGATTCGCGGCATCGGATGTTCGTTGGTTCACCCAATATACCGCATACCGCGAGACGGACTTAGAGCGCGCGGTCATTCATGACCAGGGCCACAGCGCTGCGCAGGCGCGCAAGGCTGCCCTCAAACGCCGGACGGAGCTTCGGTCCCCGGTAGAAGGCGTTGCGGCGCATCTCGGTGTCAATGCAGGAGGCAACCAGTTGCCAGACCGTGGTGATATCGCCGACGATGACGATCTCGCTGGGCGCAAGTCCCGAGGCGATCATACGCAGGCCTTTGCCTAGATACGTTGCTGCCTTTTGCAGGGCCGTGAGCGCGTGCTTGTCGCCGTTCTGCGCCAGGTGGAGAAGGTTGTCGTAGGAGGCAAGCCGGCTTCCGCTGGCTTCCTCGTAATAGCGCAGGGCGGCACGGTTAGAGGCCGTGACCTCCCAGCAGCCATTGCTGCCGCAGGCGCAGGCAGGACCGTTCTCATCGATCTGTACGTGACCAAACTCGCCCGCCATGCCCTCTTCCCCGCGAAGCAACTGCCCGTTGGCGAAGATACCGGTGCCGATGCCTTCGGCGACGTTAACGACGACAAGGTCATGCATGCCGTCACTCTCGCCGAACCATACTTCCGATAAGGCACAGGCATTGGCGACGTTGTCCATCTCGACGCGAAGATCGGTGGCGCGCTCCATGCGCTGCTTAACGGCAAGTACAGGCCAATGCAGATTGGGCGCGAAGATGAGCTTCTGCTGCTCCAGATCGGCACGGCCGGGAATGCAAATACCAATACCATCGAGCGAACGCTCAGGATGCGTGTCGACCATACGACGGACGGCCTTGATGATGGCGTTCATGGCGGCGCGTGCGTCGTCGGGCAGCGGCACGATGCTTTGCGAAACGACACGTCCTGCAAGATCAACAATACCCAGCGTAGTTTGCGAAGGATGAATGTCGAGAGCGAGCACGGCCCGCTTGTCGTTGATCTGCAGGAAGGTTGGGCGGCGTCCGCGGGGCAGGCGTCCGATTTCGCCTTCGATGATCCAACCGCCGGAGATCAGCTCCTCGACGATGAGTGAGACAGTGCTGCGCTGCAGGCCTGAGATGCGCGACAGCTCCGCGCGAGAGATGGGCTGGCGCGTGCGGATGAGGTTGAAGACCAGCGAGAGATTGATCTGCCGTGGCGTCTTATTCGATGCGCTCTGGTGGCGCGTAAGGCGGAATCGTTGCAAGGCTTCTTCCAGGCGTCCTTCCGTGCAATCTTAGCTGGAGCGCGTCACGATGCGGAAGTCTTTCGTTTTCCTCGCCGTAGAGCATGACATAGCGGTCACAAACAGCGGTTTTGCGATAGACTGAATAAGGAATGGGCGGATAGCTCAGTTGGTTAGAGCGCCTGCCTTACAAGCAGGATGTCGGGGGTTCGAGTCCCTCTCTGCCCACCATTCTTAAAAACCACAAAATCGCGGAATTTCTCTGTGCTGCCGATTCTATGGCAGGCAATCACCTTTTTAAAGGAAAATCGGTGAATGCTGAGCTCCGCCGAAACAGTGCTTCAGCTACCTGCGTTCGCCTCCGGAGTAACGCTTTTGCTGGCCTTTTCCTATTAGCCGCCTGTTTTCAACGAGTTCCCGGACAGCAACTTCAGGTTGCTGTGCAGCTCCCATTTTGGAGTGACGTGTCATACCTCAACCCGATGCGAAGCAGTGTGCCTCCCAGACGGCACTAGCTCCGCTTCAGGACGAAGTAAACGAGCGAGAACCAGATGCAGAAGTCGGCAAGGAAAATCGGAACCAGCAAGAACCCGGGGAAGCGGCTGTCCTGCCAAGGCACGAGGAACGTCACCATTAGATGGACTGCCGCGATGCCCACCATAAGCAGCCAGAACGACTGCTTACGCCTGAACTCCCATGCGATGAACCCAAGAGCGAACATCACTCCTACTGACACGCCGAGCGGTCGGGCTCGTGCTGCGCCGCCATTTAGAGAAGCAAAAGCAAAGTAGCAAATTCCGAGAACGAGGCCGAGCCAGCCCCCCGTTCTCACGTCCAGAGTTTTGAATTGAGGCATCAACCTAGCCCGCATACCTCTTAAGAACACTGTGAGCACAGAACAGGCTCAGAGCAAAATCGAGGATGCCGATTGGTACAAGGACGAAGCCAGGCATATGTTCATCTCCCCACGGCACCAACACGACCAGGGCAAGATGGGCGACCGCCAGAACCACCATGACATACCAGAACGCTCGAAGGTGCCGGAAGTTCCATGCCCCATATCCAACAACGAGCAATACGGCCACTGAAACGCTTCCGGCCATGGCCAAGCCCATTTTCCCTTGCAGAGCAAATAAGACATATACGAGCAGGCCGCAAAGTCCCACCCATAGCCCGGTCTTTCTGCTAGCACCTCTGAACCTCAACGTTGAACTCATTTGCCTCACCGAGCCATGCAAGCGTTGTAATCCTTACCTGTACTGATGAGGTCAGCACCAGCGGAAATGACATTTAACGCCGTTCCTATTCCAGGTAAGAGGTTGGCAAATGATTTCGCAAACCCAGCCTCAGTTCGAAGCGAGATTCGGGCGGCAGGAGTTAGCGCAGTCACATGAAGGCCAGCAAATGTACTGGTCAGACCGACCACTCCTGTTCTTGATGTGTCCGCAGAGATGGCGCTGTTAACTACCGAAGTAATGCCAACGGCAGTTTGGAACACCCGCTACGATTGCGTCTGTAGCTAATCCTGTGGCTGATGCCCCCCAAGGCCCACTTCCGCCGGGAATACCTTGCCTTGGGCCAGCTAGGACACCTTGAGCCATGTTGTAGAAGACATTCTGGCCGCCACCCGAACCTGTACGAATGCTAGTTACGAGATCGGTGATGCTGCTGAAGGTATTGCCAGCCAAAGCGCTCGATATAAAGCCGCCGACCGGACTGGTTCCAATTCCGAGCTTGCTTAAACCGTTCGCTAAACTCGTTGTCGTTCCGAAGTTGGAAGCACAGTTGAAGACATTCCCGTTACTTGGGGCGATAACGGGAACTATCTCGGCCCAAAGATTCCCGTATTCGCTCACAAATTCGCCGCTCGTCATATTCGCATTGTGATTGCAAACCGCCCCGGAGAGCGGCCTGGGTTAGTCCGGGGAACTAGATTCCGGATGCTTATCGGCAGATCGTGCACCAAACAGGTAGATGATGCCCTCGTCGACGAGGTAGATCCCCAAAGCCGCAGGTAACAGACCATATGCAGGCAACGACTGGTCACCAAACGGCACAAGGAAGATCACCATCATCTGAATGAGCAGTATCAGCAATATTGCTAACCAAAACCGCAGCATCCTACGCGCTTCCCATCGAAGCACCATCACTAGCGCATCCACGGCTACGCACACACCTGCAGCTCTTCCACGGCCCCAGCCCGCAAAATGGGCAACAATCATAAAAACAGGAATCCCACAGAGCAAACAAAGAAGCGCAATCCTACGTTCAGCACTATCGGATTCGCTCGCTGATCTTATGCCGTTTGCATCACTCTTCATGCTAATTACCCGCCATGCAGGAACTATACGACTGATAAGTTTTTGCCAGATCCTCCGCCGTACTGATACCTGTCGAGATATAGCTCAGAATAGGCAACGCGCTCAATGCTTTGAAGTTGTTGGCGACCGCAGATGCTTTATCGAGTATTGCGAGTGTGGATGCGGCTGTTCCCAATGTGCCATTCGCGAAATTACCAACTCCTTGAGCGAAACTCGTTGAGGTCGCAGCAGAATATCCAGTAGCGACTGTACCAACCGCAATTGTTCCAACCAGTCTCACAGCACCGCCCCCGGGAAGAAACCCTGCTCCAATAGATGCTACGTCAAGCGCTAATGAGACGCCATTCTTCTTCAAAGCCACACCAGCACAATGAGATGCCGTTGTTGGGTTACTTGGGGCTCCTCCGCTACCATCCGAAGCGCCGCCCCCTGGGCTAAGTCCGCCACGCGACCCGACGTAGCCACAAAAAGTATCCATACTATCGTAGCTACCGTCGACGTAATTGTATTGGTCATAGCATATGTAGTCGCTTGTCCCTTGGGGGTCGATTCTTATCAGAGGATTATTGCTGGCATACGTATACCGATTGAATGACTGCGGATCGAAGATGCTGTAACTTCCGTCGTACGGATCAGGGCTCTGCCATCTTCCGGTTGCGGAGCTGAGTTCGCGGAAGGTGGCGTGTTCCATGCCCGATCCCTGAGCCAGATCGTGGTCGGTCAGGGCGAAGTGGGATGGGTTTGTGTCAGACGATGAACTGGTCAGGCCATCGCCGAAGGGAGCGGAGTAGAACGATGCTTCCATCGCGCCGGAGGAAGAAGTCCGGATGCGATCCGTACCAACCAGATCCTGGTGCTGATAATGAAGTCCATTGGAATCGGAGTACGCATACGGCTGACCACCCACGTAATACTGCGTGGCGATAAAGCTTCCATCGTCCTGCCACGTCGTGCTGCGTCTTCCGGACAAATCGAACCCATATCTCTTTACGGTTCCGAACTCGTTGGTCTTGACCCGATGGTTCAAGGCGTCATACATGTACGACGCCAGCACCGTAGAACCCGCCGCATCTCTCACCTCGGTCAAATTACCTTCGGCATCATAGATATAGCTACGCTGGCCGTCGTTCGTCAGATTGCCAGCGGCGTCGTATCCGTACCCTTGGATATGATTATGCACGTCGAAGCTCAGAGACTGACCGTCCTGCTGCACGCGGTTGCCATAACGGTCATAAGACCAGGTATGGCTAACCGTCGGCCCAGGCATACTCACTATACGATCGAATTCGTCATAGGCAATCGTCGCACACTGCCCCAAAGCGGTATCGCAAAGCCCATCCATTCTTGAGGCTATGTATGTGGTACCGACACCGTACATCTGAGTGTTGCAATTGAATTCGGGATTCCCCGCGCACACCCATTTTGCCTGTTGGCGGCCGCTTGGTCCAAACCAGTTAAAGGTGTTGAGCCCATTTCCCTGGGCACTCGTCACCGCCCCAAACGGACTCATCGACGTAGCAGTGTAAAGCGACCCGAAAGAGCTATTGTTTATCGATGTCATCTGGCTTGCCAAGTTGTACCCGTAAGTCGCCGTGGGAGCGCTTATCCAGCTCTCTTGAACCATGCGTCCTGCAAGATCGTATTGATACCACTTCCAAACATCACGAGCGGGATTGCCACACCAGTCAGGTAGGCAGGTAATCGAGTTTGTCACATTCCCAGCTACATCATATGCAAACTGTGTTCCGCCCTGCGTTTCTTCGAATGTAAGCTGGCCTTTTGAAGCCCCTAGCTGAACATCACCCCAATGCGTGCTTTCGTCATACGCGAACGACTTGCTTGGGGTGCCATCGTCGTAGGACACCGAGTTGACGCGACCAAGCGAGTCATATTGTGTTGTGGTCGTCGTCTTTACATTTGAATCAGACTGGTTCGCGCGGGGACGAGTCCGGGTGACTACCAGGCCCGTGGAGTTGTACGCGTAGCTATAGTCGGTGACACCGCGCTCCGGCTCCTCGGTATGGATCGTCCGGCCAGCAGCATCGGTCTGGAAGACGCGACTCCGGTCTCCTTGGCTGATCGTTGTCTTATGGTTCACATCGTCGTAGTCGTAGTGGGTGTTGTATCCGCTACCAGCGATATCCGTCGGGCATGTCGAGGGAGAGCCGGAGTTCGGGAATGTTGCTCCCGTCAGCTCGCA
Organism: Terriglobus tenax; assembly: GCF_025685395.1. Taxonomy (NCBI): domain Bacteria; kingdom Pseudomonadati; phylum Acidobacteriota; class Terriglobia; order Terriglobales; family Acidobacteriaceae; genus Terriglobus; species Terriglobus tenax. The sequence continues at coordinate 272,315 of NZ_JAGSYA010000004.1, forward strand.
GACTTCTTTGACGCGGCCCAGAAGGTCATATTGTGTGATGGTGCCCTTGCCCGGATTAACCTGCGTCTTAGCTGCGCGAGACCAGTAGGTGTTTGTTGTGGTCGATCCGTCTGGGCGGCTGATCGACAGAGTGCGCCCAAGGGCGTCGTAGGTATAGTTCGTACTGTTCGACGTGCATTGCGACCCGCCCGTGTCTGACGACGCAGAGTAGGGAGCGCTCACGCTCTGCACCTGCCCGGCTGCGTCATAGCAAGTGTCCGTCAGATACCAGGTGCTGGCTGAAGCCTTAACAGCCGTACGCCATGCCCGACCATAACCATCCAGATACGTCTTCTGTACGGCGGTGTCGTTGCTGTTGAGCTTCGTTGCTACTCGGACCATCGACGGGACATAGGTGTAGTCCACCTCACCTCCACCAGGGGTGCCGACTTTTGTAGGCCGCATTAAAGCGTCATACTGCAGAACCTGTGTGGTCTGGCCTGCGTTGTAGCCAGTGCTCGAAGTAATGGCCGCTGCTCCAGCGTCGTACGTGGCCGATGTGGTCAACGCAGACACCGCGCTATTGCCGGATGTCTGAGAGCTGGAACTGGTCGCAAATGCTCCAGTACCGTCATAGCCGAAGGTGGTCGAAAACCCATTCAACGTAGAACTCCGACGCATACCTGCATCGTCGTTCGTAAAAGTTGTCGTGATGTAATCAGACCCTCCGATCCAAACCTTGGATGAGGTTAGATTGCCTGGCGCCCCACCCAGGAGCGAATGCTGTGGAACGCCCGATGTGCCAATTGCTGCCGTTTCATCGTAGCCATTCGTCGTGTTGGAGAGTATATTACCCGCCCCATCCCATACATAATTAGCCACCAATTCACCGGTGTTGAGATTATATGAATACTCCGTGCTTCGTAGTAGCGAGTTGCTGTTGGCCGGATCGTACTGCCAACTGCCGGAAAGCAACCCATTTGTGTCATAGGCACTTCTCGTCAGCACAGCCGATCCGCCGTTGGACTTCGTCGTCACGTCCGTCTGAGTGACAGCGGTGGTCAGCAACGCAGGAGTCGACTGCGAATTGTAGACGGTTGTGGCTTCCGACAGCGGCGTAGCTCCTGTGTTCCCGCCTTGCCATACGCGCTGGCTGGTCGGATACCATAGGCCCTGATCGGTGCTCACAAAGGCATAGGACGAGTGATTGCTCAGTTCGTCGTCCACTTCCGTCGTGGAGGTCGCGCTGCTACTGCTATGAGCGCGAGCATATATCTTCGAAGACGAGCTTGTACTCCTGGTCAGCGTTGCCGGAGTTCCATCGTCATTGATACCCGATCCATTGCAACCGCCGCTGTAGGCATAGCTGATAACTCCTCCACCGGGCAACGTCACCGAAGCCAAACGGCCAGTCACATTTCCCGAGGCCCCAGGTGTGGATTCGTAAGCGAAGGTGTACTTGTCGTCGGGAGAATCTGGCAGGACAAGTTGGTACGGTAGATCAACCGTTGTCGGGCTGTATTCGGTGATCCCTGAGCACTGAAAGTTTGTTTGAACCGTATAGGTGTGGTATGTAAGCGTTGCCGTCGCGGTTGAGGCTCCACCGTTTTGCAACGTGACGGGATAGGTGAAAGTGCGCGGGCTGGAAGCGGACCCTCCGCCAACAGTCAGAGCGGTCACGCCAAGCGTATCAGTGAATGTACCGTTTGGATTGATCGTGATCGTATTACCGTTGCTGTCTTGGACGGTCGCATTGGGTGAACTCGTCGTGACATAAATAGTTTTGCCGTCGCGCGTATGAACCACAGCTTCAGGCCATCCGCTAATCCATAAACCAGAACCGTCGTATGCTTTCCCATCTCCCGTAATAATGGGCTCTTCATACGTATTAGGGCAGAATCGGCCTGAGTACTTAAAGCCGTGAGCACCACCATAAGGGTCGTGATAGACGTAGTTGGACGTTGTCGTCCCTGTCGCCTGGGGCTGGTCTGGCTGGTTCGGACACTTCATTGTCCCCGTCTTGTATGTGATATAACCGGCCACGGCATTGCCGTTCAGAAGCCCATGGAAACCCCACTCAGGGTCTGGCTGCCATGTCCCGTTGGGTGACCAGACCAATCCTTCGTAGTTCAAAACATACGAAAAGTTCAGGCCGCGTCCCGAACGCGTAACGATAGGCAGTGCGAAATGCACGTTCAGATTGCCAAGATTAACGGTGTCGAAGCCTTTGTTGTCATAGGCACCGAACGGATAGATACCCGTTCCGTTCGTTTGAGCTTCGTTGGAAACAACAAGGCAGAACACAACTGCGATCAACGCAGCAAAACGTACAAACAGCTTCATCGTCCGGGCAGTCCTCAGCAGGAATGCACACAGGCTTGGGGAAATAGAGGTTTTGGTGATTGGCGAGTCTAACGCCCGCTTCAGCCACTATGACAGTCGGCAGGGCTGCGCGTCAATGTCTCAGCCCCATGACTCAAGGGCAATCGCGTACTCAGGGCGAGATTGAGAAAGAACACCGGCAGCGGTTCAAGGGACCCAGCTTCTCGGCCCGGAGGAACACGGTTTCGTCGGGCGATTCGCTCTCAATGACGAAGGCTCGCCCCTGTAACTCCGGCCGACCATGGACGGCGGCTTGCGCTGCGAAGCTTATCGGGACAGGGGCGAACGGCCCGCGCCATTCGAACGATCATTGCGGGCATGGGAATGACGGTGGGGCATCGCTTCATACTCGACACTATGGAGCCGCAAAGCCTCCGCCTCCGGCCTCGCGGACTCGGTTCAGAAGTAACCGGATACGCTGACTGCCAAGCCCTCGAATGGTTCTGCCCCGGCCCGGCGATTCCGCACCGTAGAGCGACCGCTGGACAACCTCGGCTATACCCCTAGCTTGGGTTTTTACGTGCGGGGATTTTGTGAATTGCGACCGTCTTCGAGGCGGAAAAGCCCTTCGAGAAACGCCTGGCTGTCGCCCATCGCTCCGGGGTCCGCGTACGCACAAACAAGCTTTTCGCGTGTCGATTTAGGAAGCTGCTTTAGCTGGGTTTTCGTGAGCGGCTGGCCGGTGTAAAGAAACTCTTTGATGCAGCGTTCCTTAGGGCCACTCAACGACTTTGCGATGAACACCAGCGTCCCGAAGTCAACCACCGTTACGGTTACAGAGTCGAGCTTCATAAGCTGTACGTTCATTAGGCTGCCCTCCCGGTATTACCGATTCCGAGCAGGCTTACGCGCTCATGAACGGCCTGGAGGTCGGCGGTTGCAAGGCGTAACGCCGAGTCGTATCGAGGGTGCTATGGGTTCGCTGGTGCACTGGCTGGCTTGGCCCATTCACTGTCGAGGAAAAGATAGCGTTCGCGGTGCTGGTCCGGCCGGGCCGAAGAGTTTGCGTCCAGGTGCATGACCTGCCACTGGGCTGGTCCATACGTTGGCCACTTGGGAAGTCCGGAGCCATTGGGATCTCCGGTACGGGCGAAGTTGGTCCAGTAGAGTTGCATCTGGTCAGAGAGTTTGCGGTCTTCTGCGTGCCAGACGGCTTCGGGACGCGAATCGAGTGTGCCGAAGACATATTCAATGTCGTCAGAGTGGAAGGCTCCAGCGGCAGGCGTGTGATAGCGGTCGCCTGGATTGTCGAGAGCGAAGTAATAACGGTAGACCGGTTTGGTGCCCGTCGCAGTATGGGCTTCGAGCCACCTCCACGTGGAATAGGCAATGAACTTATCACCAGCGTAGTCGGAGGCTGAAGAGACCGCCTCTTCGGGAGTATTTGCGCTATACAGCTTGAGAAACTCCGCCGAGCGGGTTGGGAACTCACGCTGCACCTGCGCCGTGAAGCCTTCCGCGGTGAAGCGGTTGTAGCCGCCTACGACTCCGCCGCGCGCTTCATCCGCATTCCAGCCTGCGAGAAGCGGAACATGCGCCTGTTCGCCCGCAGCATAGATTGCGACCGGAGACTTGGGAAAGAAATAGCCATCGACGACGGGACGGAAGGACGGCGCCGGACGGGATGCAAGGATGGGCCGCAGGATGTCTTCCGTTGAAATGCGGCGAAGTTCAGAGAGTTTTGTTGTGCCGTACGTGGTGAGAGCAAAGGAGGTGTCCGCCTTCTCACGCTGCTCGCGGGTTTGAATGGGAAAGGTGGCCGAAGTCATAATGCTGCCGCTTTCGCCGATCGCCTTTTGAAACAGGTCCTTGGAGAGGGGCGATGCCATCTGCGAACTGACGGACATAGAGCCTGCCGACTCGCCGAAGATAGTGATATTGCTGGGATCGCCACCGAAGGCAGCGATGTTCTGCTTGACCCATGCGAGCGCGGCGGCCTGATCGAGAAGACCATAGTTGCCGGCCGCATGGTTCGGGGATTCCGCTGTGGCTTCAGGATGAACGAAGAAGCCGAAGATGCCGAGACGATAGTTCATGGACACAACGACAACGTTGCGATGCGCGAGATACTGCCCGTCCTGACGACGCTCCGAGGTGGAGCCGCCACTGAAACCACCGCCATAGATCCAGACCATCACCGGCAGCTTGCCAGGCTCCGCGTTTGCGGGCGTCCAGACATTGAGGGTGAGGCAGTCTTCCGATGCTCCAGGGTCGTGAAAGGCCATGTCTGCATAGACTGCGGACTGCACGCAGTGGTATCCAAAGTCATGTGCGGAGCGAATGCCTGTCCAGGGCTCGACCGGCGCCGGAGCGGCCCAGCGAAGCTTCCCGACCGGCGGCGCGGCATAAGGAATGCCCTTGAAGGCCATGATCTTGCCGTCGGTTGTCGGTTCCCCTTCAACAATTCCGCTGGCGGTCTTAGCCTGTGGGCCAACTGCGGCGAAGGAAGATGCTGTGAGAAGAAGGGTTGAGGCGAGCAGAGACAGACGGCGTGCAAAGGGCATGAGAAACCTCGTTCGTACGGTAGCACACGGCTGCGGTGACAGGCAGCACATCAAAGGACGCCGGATAAACCGGCGTCCTTTGATGTGCGCTGAGAGGAACGGGTTAGTTCTTAGGCGTGTTGGCAAAATGCCAAAGAGTGGCAGCGACGGACTTCTCTGCTCCTGCAAGCCCGTAGACCTTGCCTGCGCCTTCGATAACGTAGTATTCGTTGGCTGCATGAGCTCGACCGCCCATGCCTGCACCACCCGCGGCAATTGGCATTTTCACGTTAACGACGCGATCACCGACCTCCTGATTGGAGAAGAGATACGCGGGCCAGTAGCCACCCAGGATGGTTTCCTCTTCAAGCGGCTTCTGATAGTTGATGCCAAACTCGTCAAAGGTCTGCATGATTGCCTTTGCGATGTCGGAGTCGTAACTCATCTTGGCCCATGGCACATCGCCAATCAGTTTCATTTCGACATCCTTATAACCGTTTTTGTCGAGCTGCGCACGGAGCTTTTTTACGATGTCAGTTCCCTTCATGTTCGGGATGTAGCGAAAGTTATGCTTCGAGGTGATCTTGTTGGGCAGGATGGCTCCTGCACCTCCGGCATACATATTGCCTCCCCATATGCCGTCGAGGTTGAAGCTGGTGCCATAGCGTTGCATCTTCTGCATGGTGTATGGGTCTTCGGAGATGAAGCGTGCGACACCGATATTCTCTGCCGCGGCTTTGAGGTTCACTTTTGCCGAGGATGATTTGAGCAGCTCCGTTTCTTTTGCCGTAAGCGGCTGCATATTGTCAAAGAAGCCATCGATCTTCGGAGTGTTGCCATCATCGGAGACAAGTGAGCCCAGCATCTTGATGTGACGCCATGCCGGCGAGTCAACTGACCTCTTATAAGAGCCATGAATGTCTGAGACGGTGGGGCCATGTCCCCAGCTCTTCCCCGTGGTTGACAACTCGACATAGACGCAACCCTCCGAGCCGCCGGAAATGTTTGCACCTCCACCCGCACTCTGACCGGCAAAGCGCAACATGGCGTCAGCGCCCTTGAACAGGTCGGCGTGGTCTTTCATAAACTTGCGAAGACCAATGTCCATGCGTTCTTCATCGCCCTCTGCGACGAAGATGAGGTTGACGGGGAGTTTGCCGAGCACCTTCTTCATCGACATGAAGGCTTCAAGCTGTGCAAGCTGCGGCCCCTTGGAGTTAACCGCTCCACGCCCGATCAAGACTTTTTTAAATGATGGATCGATGCCAGCAGCTTTGCCGTCGACGATGCGCCCTTCAAATGGCGGGGCGACCCAAAGATCAGGTTGCGTGACCGGCATGGTGTCATACATCCAGTAGATGACCAGTGTTTTGGGTGCGCCTTCATCGCACTTTGCATAAACGACAGGATTGCCGGGTGTGCCGTATTCGGTAATGCCAACATCGTAGACTCGCGTGGTCTGGCAGCCAAGCTTATCGAACATGCCTTTGACCATCTCAGCGGATTCCGGAATTCCTTCGCCGGAGTTTGAGATGGAAGGTTGCTGGATCCAGTGCTGAAAGTCGAGCACATGATCGTCAATATTGGCATCGATGTAGTCGTATACCTTTTTCAGGTCTGGTGCGGTCCTGTTCAGATCTGGATGAATGGTTTCATCAGCCTGCGCTCGAATGCCAAGCCTGGGTTTGGTGGCAGAGGTTGTGGGGCTGGAGTTTTTCTTCGTGCATCCCGTAAAGACAACAAGGGATGCCAAAAGACACAACGGCGTGCGCTTCAGAAACATATTCGATTGTCCTCGGTAAGCAGGTGCACCGACGATTGCCGGTGGCTCGACTCTAAGACGTACTTGCTTCAAGGGTCAAGCGACATTGTTGTCACCGTTCGGCACGATTCCGGATTGGTTGAATTCCGCTATCACCTGATTAGAAAGTCAAATTTCACGGGGACGTGAACCTTTGTTATAGATAGGTAATCCGGGACAACACACAAGAGTCCAAATAACGTTTGCAAGAGTGCCAAGGGGCATCTGGTCTCACCCTCTCATTTTCCCTGGCATGGCCCGGTGTAGTGTCTTTTGTCTGTTTTGGCTTCTGTACCTGCGCTGTATCCCAGTGTTTCCTCGCACGCCTTACGAGCAATTCCGTAACCCAGACGAAACGGACCATCGAAAAAACCTGTAGCGCGCTTAGCACATTCTGGAGGCATTGCATGTCGTCACTTGGACGTAGACGGTATTGGTCTATCTCTATCTCCCTATCGATGTTGCTGCTGTACGTTATCAGCATGATTGCGTCTGCGCACGCGCAGACGGTCAACGCCACATTGACGGGACATGTGGAAGATTCCCAGGGAGCCATTATTTCCGGGGCGACCGTGACGGTGAAGAACACCGGTACAGGAGCGACCCGATCCACCCTGACGGACGGAAACGGACTATACACTGTGACGAACCTGCAGCCGGGTTCGTACGAAGTCACGACGACGATGTCAGGCTTCAGCACGAAGACCCTGACGGGACTGACGCTGAACGTCGGCGATACGCAGGAGTTACCGATCTCACTCACGGTTGGCGGCGTAAACGACACCGTGAATGTGGAAGCAGCCGAACCACTGCTACAGACGCAGACGTCGTCGAACAGCACGCTGGTCGATAACAAGCAGGTAGTCGAGCTGCCATTGTCCAACCGCCAGTTTTACTCGCTGGCACTGCTTTCTCCCGCGGCCTATCAACCGGCGCAGAACTCGACGCTTGGCTTCCGCGGCGGTATCAACATTGCGGGCGCGTCGGAGATCTCAAACCAGTTCACCTTCAACGGAATCTACAACAACGACATGGGCGTGGCCCAGCCGTCGTACCGTCCTTCTGTCGAGACGATCCAGGAATTTCGCCTGCTGACGGGCGTGTATCCAGCAGAGTATGGCCGCATGGCGGGTGGACAGGTTGTCGTTATCTCGAAGTCCGGCACAAATGCTTTTCATGGGTCGGCATATGAGTTCATCCGTAACGAAATTTTCGCGGCGAAGCCGTACTTCACCACCGCCGGTGCGAGTAAGCCATCCTTCAAACAGAACACCTTCGGTGGCACGCTTGGCGGACCGATCTGGAAGGACCATACCTTCTTCTTCTTCGGCTATGAGGGACAGCGCATTCGCCGTGCGCAGGTGCTGACCAGTGCTGTCCCCACGACAAACATGTTGAACGGAATCTTCACAAAGTCGAAGAGTTCCGCATCCAACCAGATCTACAACCCCGCCACGGGTCTGCCTCTGACGGACCTTACACCGGGTGATCCTACGGTGTACACGTACAACCTGGCCACGCAACTTGCTGGAAGCAATACCTATCAGTGGAACTCCGTCGGTGCAGTTGCAGGACAGACAATTGCCAAGCTCGGCTTTCCGGCCTCGACCAGCAGCACTTACACGCTACAGCGTACTCGCCAGGAAGACATGAATGAGTACACCATTCGTGTGGACCACCGCCTTACCGACAAGGACAGCTTGAACGGCAGCTTTAACATCTTCAAAGACCCAGCATTTGAGCCGTCCAACTCGCTGTGCGGAACCGCAACGTTGCCGAAGTTCGGCTGCTTCACCAACCAGATCTCGACACTGATCAACCTGACCTATGACCGCATTCTGACGCCGTCGCTTCTGAACTCTTTCCGTGTGGGCTATCAGCGTCTGCAGCAGCCACGCGTGCAGGAGGACGATACGGCCATCGGGTCGGCTTATCCGGGGCTGCCGGGTGGGCCGTACTTTACGCAGGCGAACTATCCGAATAACAGCGGTCTACCGTTTACTTCGGTGACCGGTTATGCCACTGTTGGCGGCTCGACCAACCTCCCCCAGAACCGCTGGGACAGCCACTATCAACTGGTCGACACACTGACCTGGACCAAGGGCAAGCACACCTTCAAAGGTGGCGCTGATTTCCTGCTGGCGCGCGCGGTCAACCTGATTACGAGTTCCGGCCGTGGCGCGATCACGGTCAACGACGGAAACATCCGCAGCCTGAGCACTGGTGTCAGCGGCCCGATCATCGGGTCTTCGAATGATTCAATGGCCGACCTGCTGCTGGGCATTACGTATTCCACCGGCATCGCTCCAACAGCTCCAGTGGTTTACCTGAACTTTCTGGGATCGCATTTCTTCTTCCAGGATGACTGGCGGATTACGCCCAAGCTCACGCTGAACCTGGGCATGCGCTATGAGCTGGATTCACCGGTGTACTCCCCGAAGTACACGACCTCGAAGCTCGATGTTGCCTCGCAGAGCTTCATCGTTTCCGGGCCAAATACCTACAAGCATCTTTACAACTACGACTACAACAACTGGGCGCCTCGCGCCGGCTTCTCGTGGCAGCCGCTGCCCAGCGACAAGACTGTGGTCAAAGGTGCGGCGGGTGTGTTCTACAACACGCCGCTGCTCTACAACCAGTTCCTGAACTTCGGCACCGGCTATCCGTTCCGCAATAACGTGACCTATACCTCCACGCGCACGAACGTGATCAACCTTGCCAATCCATTCCCCTCAGGAGCGACCGGGGCACCACCTTGCACTACGGCACAGACCGTTGGACAGCCGTTGAATGGATGCGCCGCGGCCTATAGCCCGCAGTCGATCAACCAGAACTACCGCACCCCTTACCTGACCGAGTGGAGCCTTGGCATTCAGCAGCAGGTAACCAAGTCCATCGTTCTTGAGACAACGTACTTCGGATCGAAGGGTACGAAACTCCCGCTCTCGATCAACCTCAACGCGATCAACCCGGCTACGTATACGAAGTCGACCGCACCGGCGCAGACGGATCGCCCCTTCCCGGGCTACTCGTCGGTCAGCAACCAGGACACTCGTTCGAACTCGCAGTTTCATTCGTGGCAGAACAGCCTGAAGCAGTCCTACACCAATGGCCTGACCTTCATTCTTTCTTACACCTGGGGTAAATCGATTGACGGCGGCGGCGGCATCGGATCGGCATCGAATTCGTCCGGCGGCGCGCAGAACATCTACAACCTCAAAGCAGAGCGCGGGCTGTCAGACTTCAATGTTGCCCATCGCCTGTCATTCAGCCCGGTGTATCAGCTTCCGTTTGGCAAAGGAAAGCCATGGGTGACCTCCGGGCTTGGCGCAGCCATTCTTGGCGACTGGCAGGTTTCCGGCATCTTCCAGTACCAGACAGGCCGGCCCTTCTCGATCACCAACGCCACGTCAAACCGCAGCGGATACTTCGGTGGTTCGGATCGTCCTGACCTGGTTGCCGGTCAGGATCCAAACGCCGGCCCAAAGACTGTAGCGCAGTGGTTCAACACGGCGGCTTACACGGCTAACCCAACCTATACCGCACATCGTTTCGGAACGGCCGGACGGAACCAGGTGATTGGTCCGAAGCTGACGCAGCTGGATCTGACGCTAGCTCGTAATTTCAAGATCTACGAGAAGCTGTCCGGACAGTTCCGTGCGGAATCTTTCAACCTGTTCAACCATCCGAATTTCTTCAATCCGTACAGCAATGCGACGGCGTTTGGCAACAGTACCTTCGGCCAGATCACAAACGCATATGATCCTCGCGATTTGCAGTTCAGCTTGCGTATTCTGTACTAACCAGCAACCACTACCTACCCGGAGAACGTAGAAGTGAAACTCAGACTTGGAACTCTCGCAGTTCTTCCTTTCCTGGCCGGGGCCTATGCCCCCGGCCAGAGTTCTTTAACTCCCGAGAAGGCCGCTCTTGTTCAGCATGTAGACAAGGATGCCAAACTCGCACAGGTCATGGTCGATACCGTTTTCTCTTACGGGGAACTTGGCTTCCAGGAATTTGAGACATCGAAGTATCTGACCGGAATTCTGGAAAAGAATGGATTCAAGGTTGAGCGCGGCATTGCTGGCATACCTACGGCATGGATGGCGACGTGGGGCTCAGGGAAGCCGGTCATTGCGCTTGGCTCTGACATTGACTGTATTCCGCAGGCATCGCAGAAGCCGGGCGTTGCGTGGCATGATCCCCTGGTGGCGGGAGCTCCCGGGCATGGCGAGGGACACAACTCCGGCGTTCCGTTGAATATTCTGGCGGCACTGGCCGTGAAGGAACAGATGCAGAAGAACCATCTTTCCGGCACGATCAAGATATGGCCTGGAGTAGCCGAAGAGCTCGTTGGGACCAAGGCCTACTATGTTCGCGAAGGTTACTTCAAAGATGTCGATGCGGTTCTGTTTGCGCATGTGGGCACGAACCTGGGAGCGCGCTGGGGAGAAGGCGGACAGACCGGCCTGATCTCACTGCAGTACAACTTCCATGGTGAGTCGGCGCATGCGGCGGCTGCTCCGTGGCGCGGCAAGTCCGCGCTGGATGCGGTGGAACTGATGGATTCCGGATGGAACTTTCATCGCGAGCATCTGCGCCCACAGCAGCGTTCACACTATGTGATTACCAATGGCGGCGACCAGCCGAATGTTGTGCCGCAGTCTGCCGCAGTCTGGTACTACTTCCGCGAGCTTGATTATGAGCACATCAAGGGGCTGTGGGATGACGGTGACCGGATGGCGAAGGGTGCAGCCACGATGACCCAGACCACATGGGATGAGACGATCCTGGGATCTGCATGGCCAGGGCACTACAACAAACCGATCGCCGAAGATCTGAATGAAAATGCTAAGGTTGTCGGCCTGCCAACCTGGTCGGCGGATGATCAGGCGCTGGCCAAGGCGCTGCAGCATGAGATTGGCGCTCCGGAAAACGGGCTTGATACGGAACTACGGACACCACGTCCTCCTTCACCAGCATCAAGCTCGGAGAGCGGACCGTCGGACGATATTGGCGATGTCTCGTGGAATGTGCCGACGATCGTTCTTTCGTATCCGGCAAATATTCCTAATCTGCCAGGGCACAACTGGGCCAACGCAATTGCGATGGCTACACCCATTGCACATAAGGGTGTTGTTGCCGGTGCCAAGGTGCAGGCCATGACACTGTACGACCTGATGACCAAGCCAGAACTTGTGGCTGCCGCAAAGGACTATTTCACGAACGTACAAACCAAGACGGTTCATTACACACCGCTGGTTCGTCCGGAAGACAAGCCAGCGACCTTCATGAATAAGACAACGATGGAGAAGTATCGTCCTGAGATGCAGAAGTTCTATTACGACTCCACGAAGTACGCAACTTATCTGGACCAGCTGGGCATCAAGTATCCCACGCTTACCAAGCCTGTCAGCAAGTAACGACGCAACACACACAAAAGCCCGCGGAGCTACGTTGCTTCGCGGGCTTCTGTACATCTTGAGACTATTCGTAACGGAGCGAGGTCATGGGGGTAACCCGCGAGGCCTCGCGGGCAGGATAGTACCCGAACAGGATGCCGACTCCTGCGGAGACACCGAACGAAAGAACAATCGCAAGCGGCGAGATGCTTGTCGACCATGCCACCATTTTTGTAATGGAGCCGGAGGCAAGCACGCCGAACAGGATACCGAGAACACCGCCCGTGAGGCTAAGCGTAACGGCCTCCATCAGAAACTGCAGCATCACTTCGTCAGAACGAGCGCCTACAGCTCGCCGGATACCGATCTCCCGGGTACGTTCCGTCACCGAAAGCAGCATGATGTTCATGATGCCGATGCCGCCGACAATCAGCGAGACGGAAGCGATGCTGGCCAACAGGGCCGTCATGGTGCGACTGGCCCGATCGAGCGTTTTGCCCAGTTCTTCCAGGGTGACCTTATCAAGATTGGTCACGTTGCCGGTAATAGCACGGGCAATATCGGTTCTCATGCCTCCGCGCGCCAACGATTTGCGAGCCTGGCTGGAAACGACAAAGTCGTCGGGGGCCTCGTACGCGAGACCATGACGTTGGCGCAGCAAGGTGGTGGTTGCTTTTGTGAGCCGGGTAACGTCTCCCGTGGATACAGTTGAGATCGTAATGGAGTCGAGGTTTTGTCTCTGCAGTAGTTGCTGCGCCGAGGTAACGGGGATGTAGGCCGCGTCAAACTGATCGTCTCCTGCAGACGCCGGGACCATCCAACTGCCGCTGCCAACGATGCCGATGACCCGGAAGCTTTTACCGCGCACCAGAACATCTTTGCCCACCGGGTTTGCGTCGCCGAAGAGTTTGGCGCTGACGATGCTTCCGAGTACGACTACGTTCGCAGCGCCGACAATATCGCTTTTGTTGAGGAATCGTCCGTGAGGAAAGACCCAGGCACGTTTGATGGAGGGAAGGTCCTTCCCTTCTCCATGCATGCGTGTGTAGCAGGTCGTGTCTCCTGCTTTGACCATTGCGTTATCCGCAAGACCAGTGGAGACGAACTGCACCCCCTTCAACTCAGAGATCGCCTGTGCATCCTGCAGACTGAGTTTGTCGGAGGCGCCGAGTCCCGCGGCGTTTTCTCCGCTGAGAGCAAGCTGCTGCTGCGGATTGCTCCCGGCTTGAAAAATACGGCGCAGGGCGACGTTCTTTCCTGGATGCCACACAATATCGCGGAAGCGCGCGCGATATCGATCCGGTACATAGGCCGCCGGCTCTTCTGATTCTCCCTGGCTGGTCCACTGCTGCTGCATCTTGTAGTTGCCCGAGGTAACAACGATGACGTTCATGCCAGCAGCCCGGACCTGGTCCTGAATAGCAGCCTGTGCACCACTGCCCAGGGCAATCATGGTGAGAACTGTCGCTACGCCAATCGTCATACCGACCATCGTCAGGATGGTCTGCAACTTGTTGCGCCGCAGAGCCCGCCATGCAATGGTCGTACTTTTACGAAGCGAAATAATATCCGGCATTACTCTCTCTTACTCAAACCTTAGTGCATCAATCGGATTAAGCTTCGAGGCGCGACGGGCCGGATAGAAGCCGAAGAATACACCTGTCGCCGCAGCGATACCGAAGGCCAGGGCGACCGCGGCGGGAGAGACAGTAGCATCCCATTGCAGCGTGTGTGTAATCGCGAAGGACGCAATCAAGCCGAGAATGATTCCGAGGAATCCACCCGCGACACCCAGCGTGACTGCCTCCACCAGGAACTGCATCAGCACATCGTAGGATTGAGCTCCCACTGCGCGGCGAATACCAATCTCTCGCGTGCGTTCGGTTACGGAGACCAGCATGATGTTCATGATGCCGATGCCGCCAACGATCAGCGAAATGGTAGCGATGGCAGCCAGCAGCGCCGTCATGGTCTGGCCAGCGCGATTCAGGGTTCCGGACATTTCCTGCATATTCACCTGATCCATCTGCGGCATATTTGCCAGGATGAAGGCGGCGACAGAGGTGTTGAGCCCCTTCGTCAAGGCTTCAGAAGCCTGCGTCTTTACCGTAAAGTCATCGGGAGTACTGCCGCCCATATTGGCTCCCTGAAGACCACCCAAATTCATGGGTCGCTGGCCTGCTGTCTTCGAAGATGCGTCGAGCTTGTGGCGGGAACGCAACAGGGGCGTGATGCCACCTGCGACATCGGAGGCCTTGCCTGCCTCTTCCGCCGAGACCATGATGTTCGACAGATAGTTGATGCCAAGCAGCTTCTGCATTTTGGTGTATGGGATGACCGCCATCTGCGCCTGCTGCTCATCACTGGTGGTGAAGACGCCTTTGACCTTGAACTTCTCTCCGTGGATTTCTATCTCTTCCCCGACCGGGTTCGCGTCGGCAAAGAGAGCGTCACGCAGGGCTGTTCCAATCACGACAACGTTCTCGGCATCTTCGACGGCGCCCTTCTTGAAAAACTTTCCTTTGTCGAAGCCCCAGTCGTACATCTCGGCGTAGTCGGCGCTAACGCCGTAGATTTCGGTGTAGCTCTTCTCACTTCCGTTATTCACCCAGCCACGCATGCGCGTAAGCGGTGAGACATGGGCCACTCCCGGGACCTGGGTCAGGATGGCCTCCGCATCGGACGGTAGCAGCGTTGTTGCCGTGCCAAGACCCGTTGCAATCTTCGAGTCCTCGCCGCCACGTGTGAAGTTGCCGGCGCGGACATTGATGAGGGTCGTTCCGGCGGACTTTACATCTTTGGAGACAGATTGCTGCGCGCCGGTTCCGAGAGCAAACATGGTCAGCACAGCGGCTACGCCGATGGTCATGCCAAGCATGGCAAGCCCGGTGCGGAGCTTGTTGGTCTTCAATGCCTTGACTGCGATCTTGAAGCTTTTTTGCAGAACCATTATTCAAACCTCAAAGACATGAGCGGTGGCACGCGCGAAGCTTCGCGGGCAGGATAGTAGCCAAAGAAAATACCGACGGCCGCGGAGATGCCGAACGACAGAAGGATAGACATGGGCGAAATGCTTGTAGACCACTGCACAAGGTGCGAGATAGATGCGGACGCAATGACACCTATCAGGATGCCGAGAAGGCCGCCCACGACACTGAGGGTGACGGACTCGTAGACAAACTGCATCAGCACATCGCTTTCACGCGCACCGACGGCCCGACGGATGCCGATCTCCCGCGTGCGTTCCGTCACGGAGAGCATCATGATGTTCATGATGCCGATGCCGCCAACGATCAAAGAAACCGTCGCAATGCTGGCGAGCAGAGCTGTCATGGTTTTGCTGGACTTGTCGAGTGTTTTGCCAAGCTGATCCAAGGTGACTTTTTCCAGCCCCGAGACATTTCCGGTGACCGCCTGTGCAACATCCGGACGCAGGCCGCCCTTGAGAAGCGCTTTGCTTGCCTGGCTGTTGACAGTGAAATCGTCAGGATGATTGGCATCGATGCCGTGGCGTGTCCGCAGCAGCGTTGTGATTGTTTTTGAAACCCGCGTTACGTCTCCGGTCGATTCCGTGGTCACGGTAATGTCGTTCAGTTTGGAGAGGTTGAGCAGACTCTGCATGGTTGTGACGGGAATATAGACAGCGTCGAACTGGTCGTCGCCAGCCTCCGGCGTCACCATCCAACTGGAGCTTGTGACAACCCCAATCACCTTGAAGGGCTGCTTCCACAGCGTGACTGTTTCACCGACTGGATTTTTGTCACCAAAGATCTTGCTCGCAACAATGCTACCGAGCACGACCACCTGGTCTTTGTTGCGCTGCTGGCGAGCGCTGAAGAAGCTGCCGTGGGTGAACTTCCAGGAACGGCGAATCTCCGGCAGCGCGTTTCCATCCCCATGAACGCGCGTAAACCAGCGTGTGTCGCCGCTGGTAACGTGGACGTTTTCATGCACGCCTTCGACGGAGTACTGCACACCTTTGATCTGGCGAATGGCTTCCGCGTCGTCCAGCGTGAGCGTGGCCGCGGCGCCGAGGCCAGCCTCTGAATCACCCAGGCGCTGCCGCGAGGTCGGGTGATCGTGGACGGCGAAAGGATCATCTTCGGGATGGAACATGGCTAACCGCAGATGCGGCTGCATCCCTGATTCAGAGTGACGCAGTTGTCCCATCTCAATGGCGTCGTCGGGTGGTTTTTCCTTGCGGGTCTGGAAGTTCCCGGCGGTGACGACCAGCATGTTCATGCCGGCCGCCTTGACCTGATCCTGGATTGCACGCTGGGCTCCGCTGCCCAGCGCGATCATGGTGAGCACCGTAGCGACACCAATCGTCATGCCAAGCATGGTCAACGCCGTTTGCATCTTGTTCCGGCGCAGAGCTTTCCAGGCAATTACGAGCGTGTTGGGTAATGCCACTACTTTGCTCCTTCAACTGCTACGGGCAGGCTCTCCAGTTCTCCGCTGGCATGGCGCCGGCTGTCGTTCGCCACATCCGAAAGGACATTGCCGTCCTTGAAGGTGATGATGCGAGAGCCATAGGCAGCCACATCCATTTCATGCGTGATGAGCACGATGGTAATACCACGCTCGCGTTGCAGCGATTGGAAGATCTCCATCACTTCAATGGAGGTCTTGCTGTCGAGATTGCCCGTGGGCTCATCGGCAAGCAGGATAGAGGGGCTGTTCAACAGGGCGCGGGCAATGGCAACGCGCTGCTGCTGACCACCGGAGAGCTGGTTGGTGTGGTGATCCCAACGGGCACCAAGACCGACAGACTCAAGAGCTCCCATGGCACGCTTGCGACGTTCCGCGGCAGAGATATTTGTGTTGCCGTAGAGCAACGGTAGTTCGACATTCTCCAGCGCCGAGGTGCGTGTGAGCAGGTTGAACCCCTGGAAGACAAAGCCGATCTGCTTGTTACGGACAAGGGAGATTTCATCATCGCTGAGGCGAGCGACATCGCGACCGTCAAGAAAGTATTCGCCGCCGGTTGGCTGGTCAAGGCAACCGAGGATGTGCATCAGCGTCGACTTGCCGGAGCCGGATGGACCGATGACCGATACAAACTCGCCGGGATACACGTCGAGCGAAATAGAACGAAGAGCATGCACCTGGTGCTCGCCGACCTGGTACGTCTTCGTAAGGTTACGAACGGAAATCACAGGATTCATGACGATGTCTCTTTTCTGTACATGTGCCTTCAGCAGCGTCCTGAGACGCTGCTGAAGGCTGTTACCGGTTGAGACTTACTTGGAAGCCGCGGTGGTCTTCGGCTTTGGCGTGACCGTCGTGGTCTGAGAGTAGTAGTAGATGCTGGCGGCGACCAGCTTCTCAGCACCGGCCATACCGTTGTCCCAGCGCGAACCCTCCACCGCGTAGTACTCGTTGGCTGCATGGGCGCGACCTCCCTGGCCACCACGAGCGCCCATACCCATCGGGATGGAGATGGTGCCGACCTTCTGGCCGACCTCGCCATCCGCAAAGAGGTACGAGGGCCAATAGCCACCGGTGGCTTCAGTTTCGGCGACGCCGAGCGCTTTGTCCTGCCCCAAGTGGTTATAGTGCGAAGCCATCATGAAGGCGCCGTTGCGGTCGCCGCCAAGACCGAGCAACTCGCCAGCCTTCTTGTGAGCGTTGGAGATATCGGTGTTCGCCGAAGATCCGCGTGACCACGGCACATCGCCAATCAGCTTGACTTCAACATCCTTGTAGCCATTCTTGTCGAGCTGTGCACGAAGCTTCTTCACGATGTCCAGACCGTTCATCTTAGGCACGTAGCGGAAGTTGTGCTTCGAGGTGATTTTGTTGGGCAGGATGGCGCCAGCGCCACCGGCGTACATATTGCCACCCCAGATGCCATCGAGGTTGAAGCTGGTGCCGAAGCGACCGTCCTTCAGAACCTGAACTGGATCGTCGGACATGTAGCGGGCAACGCCCTGCGACTTGGCCATCTGCTCCAGGTTCATGTTGGCGCCACGCTTCTTCAGTTCTTCCATCTGCTCCGGCGTGGGCTTCTCCATGTTCTCAAAGAAGCCATCGATCAGAGGCGTATTGCCGTCCATGGAGGTGAGCGAGGCCAGCATGTGGATGTGACGCCATGCGGGGCTATCGGTCGTACGCTTCATCACACCGTGCACGTCGCTGACGGTAGGACCGCGACCCCACTTGCTGCCACTGGTGGTCAGCTCGACGTAGACGCAGCCTTCCGAAGGGCCACCGGCGTAGAGCGCATCGGCTTCCTTCAGCAGGTCGGAGTGGTCCGCGAAAAATTTACGCAGACCGATGTCCATGCGCTCTTCGTCGCCTTCCGCGATGAAGATGAGGTTGACCGGCAGCTTGCCGTTCACCTGCTTGTAGGCCATCAGAGCGTTGAGCTGGGCCATCTCCGGCCCTTTCGAATTGGTGGCGCCACGACCGACCAGAACGCGCGGGATGTTCGGCAGGCCAGCGTCCTTGCCGGGAACGATGCGGCCTTCAAACGGAGGCGCAACCCAGAGGTCCGGCTGCGTGACGGGCATGGTGTCGTACTGCCAGTAGATAGCGACGGTTTTCGGAGCTCCCTCATCGCATTTGGCGTAAACGACCGGATTGCCAGGAGTACCGTACTCGGTGATACCCACGTCAATAACGCGGGTTGTCTGGCAGCCGAGCTTGTCAAAGAAGCCCTTCACCATTTCAGCCGACTCGGGAATGCCCTCGCCCGAGTTGGAGATGGATGGCTGCTGGATCCACTTCTGCAGGTTCTCGACGTGCTCATCGATGTGCGTGTCGATATAGTCGAAGACTTTCTTCAGTTCAGGAGGGGCCTGGCTCTCATCGGGCCCTTTGCCTCCCGTGCCGTTCGGGTTGATGCCAAGCTTGGGTTTAGTGGACGTAGAAGCCGTCTTGGTTTCCTTCTTATTGCACGCAATCGGTCCTGCCAGGAGACCGATAAGACACAAAGCCATCAACCGGGATCGCATGGTTTCTAAAAACTCCTGATCATCTTGCAGATAGAGGTTTACCCGTCTTGCGGGAACGCAAGGACGGTCTTATGTTTTTCTTCTGTGTGCTTGCGATGTGGACTGCGGACTTCTGAGTACTTGATTCCGAGTCTTTCGCCGGAATTCTTCCTGAATGAAAACCCGTACCGCTGACACCTGTGCCTACCATGCGAGCGCGAAGAAACAGCATGGAAAAATCGGGCAGGGCGAAGTTGTCGTCTTGATGAAGCAAGCGTATGGCGAGAGAAGAAATCGTGTCAAGGAAAGTTCTTCTATCAGCAAACTCGGTTTCTCGATCAACCTCGTTGATAGAAGAATTCGATTTGGCGTTGTCCGGTGATTGCGCTATAGTCACAGCACAATCGCGGTTTTTATACCGCGCCCAATCGCTAAAACCTATACGCATTTCGCGCCACATTTTTCGCATCAACTTTCATTTCTTTGTTCCTTACCCGGGGCCTGTATGAGATTTGCGTCTGTTGCGCTTGTTCTTGGTCTATCCATGTGTGCCGCTTCCCTGCAGGCACAAACGCTGAAAGGTGTTTCCGCGTTGCAGGGCGAAGCTGCACAGACTGACGGCTATCTGAAAGCGACGCCCGCCGGCGGTCAGCTTGAGCAGAAGCTCGACTTCTGGATGACTATGCCGAAGTCCGCTGCCCCCATCAAGCAGTTCCAGGTGGAGATGACCCAGAAGCTCCACGTTGTACTGGTCAGTGATGACTTCAAGACATTTCTGCACATCCACCCGCAGTTATCGCCAACGGGACACTTTGTCATTACCCAGAAGTTCCCCCACGCGGCTCTGTATCACGTCTACGCGGATGGCGAACCAAACAAGTTGAATCACCAGGTATTCCGCTTTGAGCTTCCCGTGGGGCAGACTCAGACGGCTGCACGCAAGCTTCCTTCCACTGGGATGGGGGTCAAGGTCGGTCCTTACGAGGTAGATCTTTCCACCGTGCGGCTGCATGCCGGCCGTATGGAGATGATTGACGTGGAGATTCTGAAGGACGGCAAGCCAGCCAAGGATCTGCACCCTTACCTGGGAGTTCCGGCACACGCGGTTTTTCTGAACGACAAGGACCTGAGCTATGTCCATGTTCACCCCATGGCGATGGATGGAGACATGGATATGTCAAAACCCATGCCTGAGTTGCCCGATAGTGCACCCTCGTCAGGAGAGATGATGTTGCACGTGGCGATCAAGGAAGCTGGAACATACAAGCTGTGGCTCCAGTTCCGCGGCGCCGGGAACCAGCTCTATATCGCCGAATTTACGATGCTTGCGAGTTAACAGGAGACACCTCAGTGAAGCTGAAGAAGTACGCTCTCGGATTTGCTTTCACCGCACTTAGCTGCGTTCCGGCAGCTTTTGCGCATGCCCACCCGAAGATCATGGTGCCGGCCTCTGATTCCACCGGTCCCGCGCCTGCGAAGATCGTCGTCACCTTCTCGGAAGCAGTTGAGCCGAAGTTCAGCTCCCTGACCCTGACCGATGAGAAGGGCACGGCCATCAGCAAGGAAAAATCCGTCGGTGATCCCGGCGATACCAAGACCCTGTCGCTGGCCGTGCCGAAGCTTGCACCAGGCGATTACCTGGTGCACTGGGTATCCGTCGCTCCGGACGGCCACAAGATGCAGGGCGAGTATAAGTTCACGGTGAAGTAGCGTGCTTTCGGAAGGCCAGCTTTTCGTTCTTCATGTAGGCAGCAGCGCCGTTGTCGACCTTGCTTTCAGCCTGATCTGCGGAGCGCTCGCAGCGCTTCTCTGGAAAGAGCTTCCTTTGCCGTGTGCAAGGAGGCTCTTTCTTGTTTGTGGCGTATCGGGCATTCTGATTGCCCTGATGCAGCCACTCCACCTGGCGATCCTGACAGCGGTTATGACCGGCGCCACCCGCTTTGCGGAACTGCCGCCTGCATTTGGCGATGTGCTGGAAACCCACGCCGGCCGCATCCTGTTCCCGCAAGGCATTATGGCAATCCTGCTTGCATTCGCCGCACTGCTTCCCTTGCCCCGCCGGTATCGCTTGTCGGGATGCGGTGTTTTTTTCCTGGCGCTCTCTGTCTTCCGGGCGGCTGCGGGGCATGCGGCTTCGGATGGCGATTACACGCTTCGCGAGCTTTCGCAGTGGGTCCATCTGCTCTCAACCGCAGTGTGGGCTGGCGGTGTTCTGGTAGCAGGATGGATTGTCTTTCCGAGGCTTGTCTCGGCGGAGGAACAATACCGTTGCGGCCGCAGCCTTTCGTTCCAGTCCACCATGGCTCTGGGGTTCCTCTTCCTGAGTGGTCTATGGAATACGTGGCTGGGTGTTGAAGGAGAAGCTAAAGCCCTGCTCCATTCCAGATGGGGAGCGATTCTCGCGGTCAAGGTTCTGCTGGTGGTAGCTGCATTGGCTTTAGGAGTCGTGAATCGCAGGACTCTGGCGATGCCGTTGACCGACGACTCGGCAAGTCGGTTCCGGTTGACGGTTCAAACGGAGGCCGGTCTGATGCTGGCGATTCTTTTGCTCTCCGCCTGGCTAGGCAATACCTCTCCTTTGCCGGGATGACGACCTTTCCACAGTTCCTCCCACGGGAGTTCAGAATCAGCCAATAGGATGTACCAGCCAGTTTCCGCGGATCTGGTTCTTCCGAAACCTTCATCCAACTTGCTCTTGCAAGCTTGGGGACGTAGCTCAGTTGGTTAGAGCGCTGCCTTCTAACTGGAACACTGAGAACAAAGCACTTACCTCCTTGGTGTCCATATTCTGACTTTTTTCTGCTAGGCTTAAGTCGTGAGAAGAGGAGGAATGGATGCCTGCTCTCAAGCCCCGCGGAACTCTGCTCAATGCACCCGACTATGCGGACCGGGTCAATCTCATCAAGAAAATCAAAGTTGGAAACGAGTGGCGTTTCGCCCCTGTCGTCCCTGAGCCGAATGCTCGTCTCAAGGACAAGGTGCGCATCAACGGCACCGTCGAAACGCATCCAGAGGGCGCCTACTACATCGAGTGGCGCGAACGCGGCAAGCGGTGCCGCGCGGCGGTCCAGCGCGAGGATGCGGTCGCCGAAGCCAGACGCAAGGCCGTCGAGCTGCAAGCGATCCGCGATGGGCATAGAGCGCACGAAGTGTCAGCCCTCCTACAGATTGCGCTAACGAGGAACTCGCACAAAACAAAGCTGCCGCAATAAGGAATCTCATTGCATCATCGTACGGACGCGGGAGTGCCAACGGCGACCTCAGATTCGCCAGAAATTCCATCGGAGGCTCTGTCCACCCCACAGACTGATTAGTGCCGCTGAGCCGTCTTGTCGTGAGGAGCCAGGGGCCGAAACATCAATCGTCAATCGTCGACGAGTTTCGTAACAGTCTCGTTCCCCTTCCTGCACCTTTCCCTTTTGCTACTGCGACGGTTCGACCGATGGACTATGAACATAGATCCGCCATGCGAAGGGTAATGTTCTGCGGGACCAGTAGTGTTCCAGGCGGGTTGGATTGCGCTCTAGCACGAGTTTGTAATTCCTGCCTAGCCAGAGATCGAACTCCGGCCACTCTTGATACTTGAGAAAAGAACGAGGCTCATTGAGGCAGACAGAATTTGTCATAACCAATGTCTGTGGAGGATCAGCCTCGAACTGAGCTAAAGTCTTGCGACGTAACTCATTCCCTACTGGATTGTTAGCGCGTGTCAAATAGCAGTCATAGATAAGGCCCGTAGATTGGATGCGGGTGAGCTTCTCCATAGCTGCAATGCACCCGCCAGCAGTGTCCATGCACTGTGCTTTCCCCGTTGTGTTGAAGTGCGCAATGTCGGATGCGAGCAGAGTTTCAGGGGGATATTGATCATATGAGGCGACGCGGTAGATCGCTAGAAAAGCACTGCCGACAGACAGGAGGAGCATGAGAGCGGCTATAGTCTTCAGCGAACGTCGCTCACGGAACCATGGTGGAAGTTCCATTGCGAGTACAAGCAGAAAGAATGCGACAAAGGGATAACGTTGGTAGCTGAAACCTTTACGCTGAACTGCGTAGGTAATCCATCCGCAAATTGCTAAGCTACGCACCAGCAACTGCGTGTGTGTGACTTTCCGCTCGATGAAGCTTCCAATAAGCCAAAGAAGGACAAGAAAGCCGACAGGCGAGGAAGCGTGAGTTATGAGGTACCAGATTGGTTGGTTGTCAATTGATGCGTGGTAGGCGACGAGTCCGGTGAGCGCATTTCGAAACGCCTCTAGTGCGTGCAGATGCCAAAGCCATATTGCGCATAGTATTGGCACTGCGGGAATACTGATCAAAAAGAGAGAAAGGTATTTCCTCGAATAAAAACACAACCAAACGGCAATGGGAACAACAAACACGAGTGCCGTCGGCTTTATGCAGACGCTTGCGCCAATGAGTAGCCCGCAGCCGACTGCGCCGTAAGATGATTCAGAAAGTAACGAAGCGGTAGCAGCAAGGAGCAGAACTGTAAGAGAGTAGTCCCGCTCACCTCCCATCATGACACCGTCCTGCAGATGTATGCAGTAGAGAAGGGACGAAACAGCTAATCCCGCCATCCTTGTCGGTGCAAGATGGGTTATGCATAAAGCAGCGATGCACGAGATGAGAAGATCGAATATTCTCCATCCAAGCCCAGTGGAGCCGAAGATGGATACGGCGATCGACTCCAGGAGATACGTGCCGGGCATATTCATTTCCACCAGATCGGCATAGGGTCGCATCCCGGCATGGATAAGGCGAACCGCGTAATGCATGTAGGTGGTGTCGCCCATGAGGGGCCATCGCAGACTGATAATGCTACCGGCGACAGCGCACAGGCAAAGTAGGACTACTGCTGCGGTTACAAAAACTTGGCGTTTCATGCTCAGCGTCTCAAGAGGTGGTCGTCAAGTTGGGTTGAAAGCGAGGGATGCGTGAGGAATGTGGTTCGTAGATTTTTTAATCGACATCCACAAGTTCTTCGAAAATCAAAAAGCCCGCCATGTATCGCCAATTATGCAATATCGTCATGCATTGTTGTCCGGCGCGAGGAATCGGGTAGCTAACGACATCGGTGCGGTGAACGTCATTAATACATGCTGTTCTCCCCACTGAGATTCTACGGCAGATTCGTTGGTATTTTCTTGTCAATGATGGGGACACCCCAGATCGGTCACGCCCAACGGATTTGGAATGTCCCTATGGATGCAACTACGATTCAGCAAGCCATTGACGGCGCGAAAGATGGCGACGTCATCAAGGTCTCACCCGGAACATATGCTGGCTCCTTCGACTTCAGAGGCAAAGCGATTACGTTACGAGGAGATGCAGCCGGTGTCATCCTCAAAGGGAATGGGGCCGGCCCTGTGGTTCTTTTTCACAATGGCGAGGGTAGGGATTCACTTCTGAGCAATGTGACCGTAGAGGGAGGAGCCTCAACGAGTAAGTTCGATGCGGGCGGGATCTACATCGATCATGCTTCCCCAACGGTCGAGAATTCAACCATCACCAATAACAGCGGCTGTGGCATCGGCGTGCACTTTGGAGCGCCACGCCTGACGAACAACATCCTTCGCCGAAACATTGCGATCAACGGGGGTGGTTGCCATCCTCCTGATGGAACTTATGCTGACTTGTTTGGTGGAGGAATCGTCTTGAACGGAGGCTCTTCTGACAACGTTGGTTCTCACCGTAACGAGATGATTGCTGAATATATTCAGCATTTCCTCAATGGAAGTGCGGGGCATCTTCCAAGCGATGAAAGACGCCTCGCAGAAAGTTACTCAATGTCAGAAGGGAGCAAAAGTGCTGTAGAACAGCCCATTTCCTGAGTGATCTATGTAAAGGAGTTCAATTCCTCCATTCCATAAAGTCATCGACGGCGTAGTCTCCGTATGCACTAACGGCGACTGTTGCGATGCATACCAGGTGGAGCCATTGGGCGATGAGAAGAGGAATAGATGGTCTTGCGAGTTGTTCTGTTTGGTTGCGAATACCAGGTTGTTGTTATACGTAACCATAGAAAGACCACTGTCTACGTAGAGCGAGGAGTACTCTGCCCCTGACCAGTTATATCCATCAGGACTAGACCAATAGTAGAGATGTCGTTGAGAGTTGTTTTGCTGTGTGACCATGTAAAGCGTGCCGTTCTTTTCGGACAGCCCTACTTGAGTTGGTGCAGCGAAGGTTTGAGCTCCCAGCCCTGCGTTGGTCGTATTCCAGTTGCCATTCGCATCGAGAACCGTTTCTTGCAATGCATTATGGATGATCTGCCCGTTGTTAGCTTGCAGGGAGTTGACACCATAGATGATGAAGAGCTGGTCAGCAAAGACGACCATCTGGGGAGATGAACTCATTCCTCCATAACCCGGATTTTGGTTATATACCTGCGACCAAGTGAAGGCATTGTTTCCTCCTCCCACTAGCTGCCCCCTCCAAACCTCTAGGTTGTTGTCCGTGTTCCACAACGCAACGTATGGATTACCGTGATAGGTCGCGATTGCGGGACTGCAATGATTTGCATGCGCTGTGGCGTCACAGTGTTCGCTTGCGAAGATTGTTCCGCCGGTTCCCCAGCTAACGCCGTCTTGGGACGTGAGCGTAATGATATTTCCCATGTTGAACGCCGCTACGAGTTGTGTTGCCTGCGTTGATCCAGGAGCTGTTGTGACGGCTACCCCTTGGGGGCTAGATCCCGGCCCGACAACGTAGCTTCCATAAGAAGTGCCGAAGGTTGGAAAATATTGAGCGTGTGCGACTAGTGCGTTTGAAGTGAAGATAAAGGCAAATGCAAGTGCCCCTAACCAGAGTCGATTTTGAATACGCATATAGTTCCTTTTCAGGCATGTGACGCCTTAAGTTCTGGAAATTCAGTTCGTGTCGCGAACGGAACTTCAAGAGGAGGGAGTGGAACAAACGCATATATGGAAAACGCGGAATGTCTCCAAAAGAAACATCCATACGTGCATCGGCATGCTTGACTTCGGAAAAGTCGCAGAGATTCGTCTATTGCTTTCGGGGGAGGGCTTACCACCGCCAATGAGTCTCATCACATTGCAAGGCTGGTGCGGTTCCATCATTTTGTTCGTCCAGGGGAGCGATTACCAACATGGATCGGGAGAGATGGAAGGTAACGAGAGAGGCTATTTCTCTGCCGCACTGTCGAGGGTCTTCCTCGCGAGCTGCATCTTGAATCCCATAGCCTGCGAAGAAAATATAGCACGTGAATCGGTGAAGGTGTGTAAGGACGTATTGTGAAGATTAAGCCAAGATCTTGAGTTCATTTATTGTCAATCGGATGCAAGCGTAAGGCTTCGTTGAAGCCGTTCGCTTGGATGTGAAGCTCAGTGCTATCTTTCTCAAATTTCTGGAAATCTTTTGTATCGCGGTAAGCTATGGCACCATCATCGATCGAGGCGTAGAAGCGGTAATCCCCCGGTCTCAACCCTTCGATATGAAATTTGCCCGTGCGGTCTGTCTTGGTCGTCCTAACTTCGCCTGAGCTTGCTTCAACTGCAATCACCTCACAACCAGTTGGAGCCCTACATGACTCGACTGAACCATCGGCGTTCTGTGTCGGGCTTGCAATAGTTAATTTCAGATTAGCTTTGGCACCGCTCGTGAATGTGACCACGGCTCCATCCGTTTCCTTGCCACCCATGGTGACACGATCCACGTAGACAGTGTGCGGGGAGTCAACCGATATCACATAGCGGCCCACCGGTACCGGTTGAAATTGAAACGTTCCCTTCTTAGCCGTCGTGACGGAATCACGTGTGCGGCCTTCTAGGCTTTGAAGCCGCAGATGCAGATCATCATCATCGAATCCTTCGAGTTGACCAAAGACTACAACGGTAGGCGTCGCCTCTAGCGATAAATGCTCAATGGGAACCTCGCCTACGTCGAATGAAACTTCCGCTTGTTGGGGCAAGTTGGCAGATATCCATTTTGCCGTCAGGACATAATGGCCGTACGGCACATTCTTTCCAATGAATCTTCCGTTCGCGGGATCATATCTGAAGTGGATGCCAGTATCGATTTGCAAAGTGTCTGATACAGAGCTGAGATTGAGCATGGCTCCCGCAGGTCTATCGGAGATCAGGCCCGTCACCGAGGTGACACTAGCGAAGGGAGCCACGGCACTGACCCATTCAGATTGATTGACATGCAACGTGATGTGTTCTGCCGAATCAACATTAGTTGTATGCGGGAAATAGAAGGAGGATGGAACAATCTGATCGGGTGTCGGAGCTTTTACTGCCTTTGACGTCGCAGGAAGAATCTGGACGATATACCGGCCTGAAGGTAATCCCGTACATGAGAAGATGCCATCTGTATTTGTGATCGCGCTACACGCAATCTTGAGAGTGCGGAAGCCTTCTTCGGTGATCTCCTGATAAGCGCGAACTTCCGAAACTAGCGCAAGTCCATTCGCATCGGTCACGCGCCCTCCAAGGGACGCGCTTTTTTCTTGAGCCGCCATCGGCAAAGCAAAAGTTTGGACAATTGCTAGTGGAACGACGATTGAGAACATAACTGTGATCCGATGAACCGTGTTAATCGTTTCCATGCTTGTGCCTCGTTGGTTGAAGGCGGTTGGCAGACGATCTCTCGCTGTCACAAACAGTATGACCGAAATGGTCAGCGCTCCTGCGATGCGCAAGTTTTCTTTGTGACGATTACGCATCAACTTCCTGTTGGTTCCGCATTGTTTGGACCCCGACTCCAGTTGTAGAGGCGACCGGGGCATCGAAGGAAATAGATTTTGACAGCGAGACTGCTTCGGTTTTCCCTGCAACCGTCACTCGCGTGGTTGCAACTTCGCTTGCCGGCTGTGCGGTAGGACGAGGTTCCCGCTTCCTGCACTTTCCCTTTTTCTGCCTGCGCTACGTCATGACAACAGCGGCGTTATCGGAAATCAACCGCCTCGCGGCCAGCCTTCCCCCCTTGCGTGCTCGGCCCGGCGGCTCTACATTTTTTCCATTGGGAGCATGAATACTTACGTTCTGCGGCGTCTAGCAGGGGGGTGAGTATGGCCGAGAAAGACAGTTCATTCCGAGATCAGTGCCGGGGGTGCAGAAGGAGTACCGAGGGGCGGCTTGTATGTGGGCCCGATCTGGTGAGCTGCGACAGGTCTTCACAA
Source organism: Terriglobus tenax (assembly GCF_025685395.1). Taxonomy (NCBI): domain Bacteria; kingdom Pseudomonadati; phylum Acidobacteriota; class Terriglobia; order Terriglobales; family Acidobacteriaceae; genus Terriglobus; species Terriglobus tenax. Next base: position 300,442 of record NZ_JAGSYA010000004.1, read on the forward strand.
ATATCATCGTCAATGCGATCGACGCATTGCCGAAAGATGGGAAGCTCACGGTACGAGTGTCCGCCGCCTCGAATCACGAAAGGGCTTGTGTACTCATCGCCGATGACGGCCCCGGAATTCCTGAAGCGATTCGAGAAAACGTCTTTCAGCCCTTCTTTTCTACGAAGCCTAAGAAAGGGACGGGATTGGACCTTTGGGTGAGCCGAACGATTATTGAAAAGTATGGCGGCTCGATCCAGATGCGGTCTTGGCCTCCCCCAAGGAAGCCCAGCGGAACAGTATTTCGCATCTGCGTGCCGTGCAAGGCTAGCTTGCCTGATTCAACGCAGTTATGAATCGGTGTGGCTTCGCAAAGCAGAAGCCTTAGCCTTTCTTTGCTGCGACCTTTTTCTGGGCCGCCCAGCGCTTGATTTGTGCTTGGCGAATTCGTTCGCAGCCTCGACACTCAGGGTCCTGCGCTTTGCGTTGACAGGTCGGGGTGGGATTTGCAGACCGATGGCAAAGAGCTAACGGCCCGGAGAGTCATGGCGACGAACGAGGTGGTCAACGTCACGCGTCGGCATTGCTCGCGCGAGCTGTTCGATTGCGTTCTACGCTGACTATCACACCGCAGTCGGACATACCGCTGCATTGCATTCGTCCAATCTGGAAAGATCGCCGCTGAATTGAAGCTGAGGCTCTGAGCGGGGAGCACGGAAGAGCGGACGGGCGGTATCCGGTCAGGAGGTCGGTTTCGGGAAAATTAAGAGTCGGTGAGAGGGGATATGGACACCAAATCTGCTACACTAAATTCATTGCTGCTTGAGGCGGATTTGGTGTCCAAAAGGGCTCGAAATTCAGTCCAAACAAGCGAAACAGTAGAAACAGTGCGAAATTTGCGAATCCTGCGAAACGCCTGATTCTATGTGACATATAGCCAAGTTGTTGAAAAACTTCTTGGGGACGTAGCTCAGTTGGTTAGAGCGCTGCCCTGTCACGGCAGAGGTCGCGGGTTCGAGCCCCGTCGTCCCCGCCACTCAAATCCAGAGTGGCGGGAATCTCCTCCCTAACAAACTTCCTTCACATTGGCCCACAAAGCAGGCTGCCATCAAGGCTTTTGTCAGCTATAGCGAAAGAGCGCCTTGAATCCGTAGTCCATGTGGTTCTGGATGTGGCAATGGAAGAGTGATAGACCTGGCTGGTCGGCAACAAAGTCCACCGAAGCGCGGCCGAAATAGGGAACGACCACTGTGTCCTTGATCAGTCCGTGGGTCCACTTGCCATTGATCTCGACCAGTTCTGTCTGGTGACGGTGCAGGTGCATGGGGTGGGCGTCGTCCGTGCGGTTGCGATAAACCAGGCGATAGCGCTTCCCTTTTTCGAGGAGAAATTCCCGTTCGTGCGGATAGGGCTTGCCGTTGATAAACCATGCATTGAACTTGCCAAAGCCGCCAGGAGCCTTCTCAAAGACCATGTCGATGACGGCGTCCGGTTTCTGCGCCGGCGCACCGGGTTTTGCGAAGAGCGTGTAGTCCCAGCTTGCCGGGCCTGGCGGCGTCCAAAGAGCTTTCTTATGCTGGTTGGCGTACTCCACAACAATGCCGAGGCCTGCGTTGCGGATCATCTCGTTAGTGGCTCCCATGATCCAGACGCCTGGGTTATTCATCTCCACCATGGCGCAAACTCGTTCCCCGGCACCGAGAAAGATAGCGTCAACCTCGTGGGGTGTTGGAACCGGGTTGCCGTCCATGGCAATGATCCTGAACTTGTGCCCCGCGAAAGCGATGCGACGGTTCTCAATGGCCGAGGCGTTAAGCAGGTGGAAAAGGACGCGGTCGCCCTGCTTTACACGGATGGGCTGCCCCGCTCCAAGCGCCTTGTCATTGATGGAGTAGGTCATGGAACTGACCTCCAGCCCAGGCGCGCCCGGCAGGTCGCGGGTTGGCTTCTCGGGCTGGACGGCGGGTTTGCCGTCCTCGTCGTCATCGTCCTCCATGGTGGAGGAGAAGAATGGTTCCCAGTCGCGCAGGGCGAGAAAGTGCTCCTGGTCGTAGTGCCCCGGATCTCCTGAGGCGGGGTCAATATAGACAAAGCCAAACTGACCGGTATAGGCACCTTTGTGCAGGTCGGACTCCGCCATGGCATGGGTGTGATACCAGCGGGAGCCGGCGAGAGTTGGCGTGAACTGAATGCGACGTGTCTCCCGTGGCGCAATCGGCTGTGAGCCCTGCTCCTCGACTCCGTCGGCCTCGGGCGAAATGAGGAAACCGTGCCAATGAAGGAACTCCGGTGTGTCCGTCCGGTTGACGATATCGACGGTGACTGGCCTGTCCTGCTTCATACGGAGGACTGGCCCAGGCGAAGTGCCGTTATAGCCGATGGTGGACAGGATGCGGTCCGGGGCAAGATCGACCGTTACGGGTTCGATGGTCAGGGTAATATCTGCCGGCGGTCCCTGGGGAGGCTGAGAATGGGCAGGCATCGGCATCTGCGCCATTTGCGCAAGTCCCGGCAAGGCTGGAGCAGTCAGCGCCATAGCGCCGGAACGTAAAAAATCTCTCCGTTTCACACCAGACCTCGCGTGACCGTGATCGTCTCACGGCAGGAATTTGTCAGGCAAGCCGCAAAGCGCATATTTCGGTAAGACGAAGAACACAACGAAAAGACGAAAATTTGATGGAAACAACTGCCGGGGTCGCTCCGTCTATCCTGCAAGCCTTACACGCACGTAGACTGGGAGCCATCTCAGGAGGGTCGCAGGATGAAGCTGCTCGCCGGAACCACAGTTGCCGCCGTCGTCCTTGCGTGCTGCTCGGTGGTACGGGCGTACCAACGGACGGCGTACTTTGGCTTTGACGACTCGGAACAGCGGCAGGCCCAGAAGGCTGAGTTTGTCTGGTCCCGCCTCGCCTATACGGCGCGCTCCGGCGGCAATGGATATGGATGGGGCTGGGGACGCGCGGCGTGGTCGCGCGATTATCCTAAGGCCGACCGCCAGTTCCTGGTTGCGATGAAGCGCCTGACCCGCATTGAGGGCCGCCCCTATGAGCAGGTCGTCGACCTGAACTCCGATGCCATCTTCGACTATCCGTGGGTCTATGCCGTGCAGGCACAGACCTGGACCTTCTCCGATGCCGAGGCCAAGCGCCTGCGCGATTACCTGAACAAGGGCGGCTTCCTGATGGTGGACGACTTCCATGGATCGCAGGACTGGGAAGATTTTATGGCGGGCATGCGGCAGGTGCTGCCCGACCGTCCGGTAGAAGACCTGCAGAGCGGCGATGAGATCTTTCACGTGCTGTATGACATGGATGATCGCATCCAGGTTCCGGGCGAGCACTACATTCGTACGCACAGAACCTATGAGAAGGATGGCTACACGCCGAAGTGGCGCGCCATTCGTGACGACAAGGGACGCATCATGGTTGCAATCTGCCACAACATGCACCTGGGCGATGCGTGGGAATGGGCCGATGATCCTGACTATCCTGAGAAGTTTGCCGCGCAGGCGTTTCGCGTCGGTCTGAATTACATCGTGTATGGCATGACGCATTGATTTGAACGAATCCCAAGACAGGTCGACAGGCTCCGCGGCACATGTTCGAGTTTTTCTTCAAGTATCCCTACACGGCCTTCGCCCGCGGGCGTCTGATCCTGTTGAGCTCCTGGCCACACTGGGCGCTGGTGCTGGCCATGGTGTTGGGAGCATCGGCACTTGCGGGCCTGATCTGGTACCGCTGGAAAGATGCCGCACCGAAGTTAAAGTCGTGGAGGTCAGTTGTGATCTGGGCTCTGCAGGCCGCGATGCTGATGCTGCTGCTGCTTCTGCTGTGGGAGCCGGCCCTGAATGTCGCGGAGTTGCGTGCCCAGCAGAACATCATCGCCGTACTGGTAGACGATTCCGGAAGCATGGCGCAAGCGGATGCCGGCAACAACCAGAGCCGTGAACAGGCCGCGGTATCCGCGCTACAGAGCGGCATGTTGGATGGGCTGAAAAAGCGCTTCCAGACACGCGTATATCACATTGGTGCGTCCCTTGCGGAGACGCCTGATCCGGGCAAACTACAACCACAGGGTGTCTCTACCCACCTGAGCGAGGGCTTGCGGCAGTTCCTTACGCAGACACGAGATCTGCCGGTAGGTGCAGTTGTGCTGATGAGCGACGGCGCGGAGAACGCTACGGGCGCGGATGAAGGCACAGGCGGAATCGACATCGCCACGCTGGATGCTCTGCGCAATCGTCACCTACCGGTCCACACCGTTGGTTTTGGCAGCGAAACCGCAGAACATGATGTGGAGATGGAAGGTGTCAGCGTTGCATCACGTGCCCTGGCTTCGTCCCGCATGGTGGCCACGGTGCGCTTTCATCAGCGTGGATTCGCAGGACAAACAGCAATGCTGACCGTGCGTGATAGCGGCAAAGCGCTTGCCGGACGCGAGATTACTCTTCCGGCAAACGGTGAAACCCATACAGAGACGCTCTACTTTGACGCAGGCGCGGCGGGAGCCAAGAGCTTTGAGTTTTCACTGGCGGCAATGCCTGGAGAAAACAACACCCTCAATAACAGCCTGAGCCGCATGGTGAACGTGAGTGGCGACAAGCGGCGGATTCTTTTTGTAGAAGGCGAGCCGCGATGGGAGTTCAAGTTCATTCGCCGCGCGGCGGACGACGATCCGCAGTTGCAGATGGTCTCGATGCTGCGCACCACGGAAAACAAGATCTACCGGCAAGGCCTGAGCGATCCGAACGAACTGGCCGAAGGTTTTCCAACGCGCCCAGAAGATCTGTTTGCCTACTCCGGCATCATCATCGGCTCGGTTGAGAGCGGCTACTTTACGCCATCGCAACAGGAGCTGTTACGCGAGTTTGTCGACCGTCGAGGCGGCGGTGCGCTTTTTCTTGGCGGCCGCTTCTCACTTGCCGATGGTGGCTGGGCCAGTTCTGGAGCAGCGGACCTGATCCCAACCTTTTTACCCAGGACCAAGCAGACCTTTCATCGCGATCCAGCGTATCCGCTGCTGACACAGGTTGGAGCAGAGTCGCCTGTTACACGGCTCGCAGACGATGCTGCCGCGAATGCGGCGCGCTGGAAGAAGCTTCCCTACACCGCCGACTACCAGGACGCAGGCACACCGAAGCCCGGAGCAACCGTACTGTTGGAGATGACGGATCAACACCGCAAGATGCCCATGCTGGTGACACAGCCTTATGGCCGCGGGCGGACAGCCTTGATGGCAACGGCGGGTACCTGGCGCTGGCAGATGAGCATGCCTGTCGGCGATGGATCGCATGGCCAGTTCTGGAAACAGTTGCTGCGTTATGTTGCAGCCGAGTCTCCGGGGCCGGTGGTTGCCAGCGTTCCTGCGCAGACTCTTCTGGATGAAGGACATGTTGTTCTTTCTGCCACCGTGCGTGACAAACAATATCAACCAGCACCCGATGCCGATGTGATGGCGCGCGTTGTCGGTCCGGATGGAAGTTCTTCCATGATGGCACTGCCTGCTGTCCCTGGCGAGATCGGGAGCTTCCGCACGGAGTGGACTGCGGACAAACCCGGCTCTTATGCCGTTGAGGTCACGGCATCGCGTGCAGGCGAAACGCTCGGCTCAGATATTGTGACGCTGGAACGCAAGGATGGCATCGCGGAAAGCTTTCACACCGAACAGAATCGCGAACTGCTGGAACGCCTTTCCAACACAACTGGCGGTCGTTACTGGAAGCAGTCAGAACTGAGCACTTTGCCTCGCGACATTTCCTACTCCGAGGCTGGAATCTCGGTGCGCGACACCAAACCGCTGTGGGACATGCCCATCAACTATCTACTGCTGCTTGGCCTGCTCAGCACGCAGTGGCTGCTTCGCAGGAAATGGGGCGTCGTATGAGGCATATTAGCGTTACCCTGCTTCTGCTGGTGCTCTCGCTTCCCTGCCGCGCGGCGGTGTATTACATCACGGTGGCCGGATTGGGCGGTGAGCCGGACTACGAGCAACGCTTTACCGCGGATGCAAAGAATATTGACAAGGTGTATCGCGGATCGGCTGCAGCGCACGTGATCACCCTGAGCGGAGCCGATGCCACCAAAGCAAAACTGACTGCCGCACTCAACGAAACCGCACGGGAAGCGAAGCCCGAAGATGACCTGGTGCTTGTGCTGATCGGACACGGATCGTTCGATGGCGAGGAGTACAAGTTCAACCTTGTGGGGCCTGACATCTCCGCGACAGAGTTGGCTTCTGCGCTCGATAAGATTGCCGCCAGGCGCCAGCTTGTCGTGAATACAACAAGCGCCAGCGGCGGATCGCTCCTGGCCTTGCAACGTACAGGGCGCGCTGTGATTACAGCGACGAAGACAGGCACAGAAAAGAACGCAACCGTCTTCGCCCGCTACTGGCTTCAGGCACTCCAGGACCCGGCCTGCGATACGGACAAGAGTGGCGCTATTTCGGCGCTGGAAGCTTTCACATACGCCGATCGCAAGACAGCGGAATTTTATAGTTCGCAAAAGCGGTTGGCCACCGAACACGCTGTCTTCGAGGACATGGGAAAGGGAGAAGCTGTACGGACCATCACGCAAAGCTCGCGCGAAGGCTCACTTCTGGGGAGCTTCACAGTGTTGCGTATGGATGGTGGCAATGCGGCGGTTGTGAATGATCCTGCACACCAGACCCTGCTTGCGAAGAAAGAAGAACTGGAGCGCAAGGTGGACCAGTTGAAGTATGAGAAGGCAGTCATGGAGCCTGGAGAATACAAACAGGCGCTGACAGCGACCCTGCTGGAACTGGCCAAAGTGCAACAGGAGCTTGAGAAATGAAGAGCCTCCTCCTGGTATTTGCACTTGCGCCTGCGCTGCACGCAATAACGTGGCAGGAGTGCCGTTCCATGGAGAAGCATGGCAAGGACACCTTTGCCTGCTACACGCAACTTACGCACACGAATGACCCTGCAATGCGCGCCGAGGGCTTCTGGGGACTGGGAAACTACGAGCAGGCAAATGCCGAATTCCGCGAGGCGATCGCTTCACAAAACAGTGGGCCAGCGGTTCGCGTGCGCTGGGGTCTACTTTTTCATGAACGCTTCAACGATGTCGAAGCGGTGAATCTCTTCCAGGAAGCGCTCACCAAAGATCCGAACAACGCGTCCGCTTATTATGGTCTGGCGCTGGTCAGTGCCAACGGATTTGATGGGCGCGCTCCACAGTACCTTGCGAAGGCTCTGGAGCTCAACCCAAAATCTGCCGAAGCCCACGAACTGGCTGCCGATATGGCGCTGGAAAACTCTGACCGGGAAACCGCCGCCAAGCAGGCCGATGAAGCCATCGCACTATCACCCGATGCACTCGATGCCATGGCGGTCCATGCTGCGATAGAACTTCTGGCTGACAGGCCACCGGATGCATGGCTCACTAAAATCAATGCCGTCAATGCGAAATACGGCACCGGCTATGCGCGCATTGGCTATCACCTGGTGCAGAACCGCCGTTACGACGATGGTGTCACCTACTACCGCAAAGCAATTGCCCTACAGCCGAACCTATGGGCGGCACATGCACAGCTTGGCATTAACCTGATGCGTCTTGGGCAGCAAGAAGAGCCGGAGAAGGAGCTGCAGCTTGCCTATGAAAACGGCTATCGCGACGCTGCGACAGTAAACAGCCTGCGTCTTCTGGACAGCTACAAGAATTTCCAGACATTCACCGATGACACAACCATCCTGAAGCTCAACAAGAAAGAAGCAGAACTGCTTCAGCCTTACTTCTCAGCCGAGATGCACCGCGCCATGGCGGTTTACGAGAAAAAGTACCAGATCACATTGAAAGGCAAAGTACAGCTTGAGGTATACCCCGACCACGAGGACTTTGCCGTGCGCACGATGGGAATGCCGGGGCTGGGCGCTCTCGGTGTGACCTTTGGCCAGGTTGTAGCGATGGATAGCCCCTCCGGCCGCAAACCGGGCGAGTTCCACTGGGCCAGCACGCTATGGCACGAACTGAGCCACGTCTATGTACTCTCTGCTACGAACCATCGTGTACCGCGCTGGTTCACCGAGGCCCTTGCCGTCCATGAAGAGACGCAGGCATCGCCAGAATGGGGCGACCGCGTTACGCCGGAGATCTTGCTGGCCATTCGCGACAAAAAGCTGCTGCCCGTGGCAGAGCTTGACCGCGGCTTTATCTATCCGCAGTACCCGTCGCAGGTTATCGTCAGCTACTTCCAGGGTGGAAGCATCTGCGACTACATCAGTGAGCGATGGGGTGAAAGCAAGCTGCTGGAGATCGTACATGCATATACGAAGTTGATGCCCACGCCAGAGGTGATTCAGACCACTCTTGGCGAATCTGCCGAACAGTTCGACAAAGATTACGCAGTGTGGCTGGACAAGCAGCTCGGCGAAGTTGTGAAGAATTTCGACACCTGGCGTAAGCAATTTACCGAGCTGGCACAACACGCAAAGTCAAAAGACTACGCCTTCGTCTCCGCCAATGGACAGAAGGTGATCGCACTGTACCCGCAATACATCGGCGATGCCAGTGCGTATGAACTCCTGGCAACGGCACAGATGAGCGGCAACGATAAGATGGGCGCCGCAAAGACGCTGCTGGCGTATGAAAAGATGGGCGGTCACGACCCGTCTACCCTGAAACAGTTGGCAACTCTGGAAGAAGAAGCCGGAGATAAGTCCGCCGCTGCAGCCACGCTGGAACGACTGAATTATGTGTATCCCACCAGAGACGACGACCTGCACCGCCGGCTTGGCAGCTTGTGGCTCTCGCTCAAGAATTATGACGGCGCGGTGCGGGAGTACTCCGCTGTGATCGCTCTACATCCACTGGATACTGCTGGTGCGCAGTACTCCCTGGCGCAGGCTTACATGGCGAAGGGTGATCGCGGCAAAGCCGAAGAAGCCGTGCTGGCAGCGCTGGAAGCTGCCCCCTCCTACCGGCCAGCTCAATTGTTATTGCTTCAACTGCATGACGGCAGCGCAACGGCGCAGCCGAAGACCAACTAAGGGACGAGGACCGGATGGAGACCGCACTGAATAGCCTGGATGCAGCCGAACTGGAAAAGCGGATTCAACGATTTCATGCCGTACGCGACGGCATCCTGGCGCAGGTGCGCAAGGTCATTGTCGGCCAGGATGAGGTACTCGATCAGATTCTTACCGCGCTGTTCGTTGGCGGGCACTGCCTGCTGACCGGTATGCCCGGCACGGCGAAGACGCTGACGGTCAAAACGATAGCGGAAGCGCTCGGGCTTACCTTCAAGCGCATTCAGTTCACACCTGACCTGATGCCGTCAGACATCACGGGCACCGACATTATCGAAGAAGACCCGGCGACCGGACACCGCACCTGGACCTTCGTCCCGGGCCCGATCTTCGGCAACGTGGTGCTGGCTGACGAAATCAACCGCACTCCCCCCAAGACACAGGCGGCCTTACTTGAAGCGATGCAGGAACGCTCCTGCACGGTGCGTGGCCACGTCTACCAGTTGCCTTCGCCCTTCTTCGTACTCGCAACACAGAATCCGATTGAGTTGGAAGGGACCTATCCATTGCCGGAAGCACAGCTTGACCGCTTCCTGTTCAACACCGTGCTTGACTACCTGTCCGCAGATGACGAGGTGAAGGTCGTCGATATGACCACGGCGACGCTTGCACCGAAGATCGAAGCCGTTACATCTGCCGAAGAATTGCTCGAACTGCAGCAGCTTGTCCGCATGGTTCCGATTGCGGAGTCGCTGGCGCGCTATGCGGTTAACCTTGTCCGAGCCACGCGCTTCAAGAGTGACAACGCTCCGGACTTCGTAAAGAAGTATGTCAACTACGGCGGCAGCATTCGTGCCGCACAGTTCCTGGTACTTGCGGCCAAGGCGCGCGCACTGGCCAACAAGCGGTATCACGTGACGTATGACGATTTGAGATCACTGGCCACGCCCGTGCTGCGCCATCGCATCCTGCTCAACTTCCATGCCGAGAGCGAGCGCATCGACACCGATGAGATCCTGCGCCGTCTCATCGCTCACCTGCCTGCACCCAAGGAAGCATGATGCAGCGATTCCTCGATCCCGCGGTTCTGGCCGGCATTGGCAACCTGGAGTTGCTTGCGCGTACGGTGGTGGACGGCTTTGTCGCCGGCCTGCACCGCTCTGCCGATTTTGGCTTCAGCCAGGAATTTGCCGAATACCGCGCCTATACTCCGGGCGAGGACCCGCGCCACATCGACTGGAATTTGTTTGCCCGTACAGAGCGCACTTATCTGAAGCGGTATCGTGGCGAGACCAACAGCCAGATGACCGTGCTCCTGGATGCCAGCAACTCGATGAAGTACAGCTCGCACAAGGTCAGCAAGATGGACTATGCCCGCTATGCAGCTGCCGCGCTGATGTACATGTCGATCAAGTATCAGCGAGATGCCGCCGGCATCATTGTCTTTGACGACGACATACGAGAGTCTGTTCGCCCATCCACCCGGCAAGGCCAGCTGTATCGCGTGCTGGCCGTGCTGGACCGTGCCGAACCGGCAGCACGCACGAACTTCAACAATCCCATGAGGCACGCACATGAGTTGCTGCGACGTCGCGGCATGGTGATGGTCTTCTCCGACTTCTTTGGCGATCCCGAAGAGATGATTACCTCCATCGAGCCGCTGCGTTATCAAGGCAGCGAAGTCACCCTGTTCCAGGTGCTCGATCCGAAAGAACTAAAGCCCGAGCTTCGCGGGCCCTCCGTTCTGGAGGACATGGAAACCGGCCAGGTAATGGAGGTCATCCCGGATTACGCGAAGCATGAGTATCGCCGTCGCTTGAATGAACATCTTGCCGCTGTCGAGTCGAGAGCCCGCGCCGCGGGCATGGATTATCGCCTGCTGGTGACCGACCAGCCGCTGGACGCCACGCTGCAGGCGTACCTGTCGCTGAGAAAGGCGGCCGCTGCCTGATGGGATTCCTCGCGCCATGGTTTCTTGCGGGAGCACTCGCCATAGGTCTGCCGGTCTATGTGCATCTGCTGCGTCGCCATAAGAGCATTCCTTTACCGTTCAGTTCCCTGATGTTCTTCGAGCGGGGCACACAGAGCTCAACCAAACATCGCCGTTTGAAGTTCCTCCTGCTCTTTGCGCTGCGAACGCTGGTTGTTCTTCTACTGGCATTGACCTTCGCCGCGCCGTTTGTTCGCAGGCCCGCGGCAAAAGCCAATGACCGTCTTCTGCTGATCGTTGTCGACCACTCTCTGAGCATGCGCAGCGGAACACGCCTGTTGGAAGCGAAGCAGCAGGCGCTCAGCACGCTTAGCTCGCGGCGTCCCGGACAGAAGGCACAGGTCATGGCGCTCGGTGGGCAGATGGAAGGCCTTACCCAGGCAATTGAAGACGACGAAACACTCCGCTCTGCCATCAACAGCATTCAGCCCGGGGATGGCCGCTCAAACTTCGGCGACCTCGGCCGGGGCGTACGAGCTCTGGAAGAGGCCACACACATTCCGATTGATCTTCACCTGTTCAGCGACATGCAGCGCTCCAGCGTGCCCGGGAACTTTGCGGAGATGGTACTGCCTGAGTCTGCAAAGCTCCTGCTGCATTCCGTTGCAGACAGAACAGAAGAAAACTGGGGCATCGTCAGCGTGGACGCACCTTCGCAGGTCGCTGATACCAAGACAGCGCGCGTGCGTGCCGTCATTGCCGGGTACAACACCAGGGCAGCCAGCAAGAAGGTCTCACTGATGATCGATGGCAAAGCTGTCTCTTCAAAGACCGTCACCCTGAAAGAGAATGGCAATACCACGGTCGAGTTCACTGGGCTGGAAGTGCCTTACGGCTTGAGCCAATGCTCCGTGACCCTCGATGGCGGAGATGCTCTTTCCGCGGATGACCTGTGGCGATTCGCGGTGCGCCGTTCCGACCCCGAACACATCCTGATGGTCCGCCCGGCGCTCGATACACGAACCCCGCTTTACGTGAGTGCGGCCATTGCAGCAGCAAGTCAGGGAGCGTATCTGCTGCAGCCGATGAGCGCGGACGCCGTCACCGAATCCGATCCCTCAAAATATGCCTTCGTCATTCTGTCGGATGTCTCCACGTTGCCCACAGCCTTTGAGAACGCGCTGAGGAAGTACGTACAAGGCGGCGGCAACGTGCTGATGTCCGTCGGCACGAATGCGGGACGTCAGGGCAAGCTTTCTTTACTGGCCACGGCGACCGCGCAGCCGCATTTCTATGCCCGTGGCGGGGATCCGATAGGGATCGGCGATATGGACCGCACGCATCCCGTGCTGCGCGAAACAGCAGGATGGAGCGACGCGCGGTTCTCTTTCGCCGCAAGCGTGGATGCAAACGACGCAAGGGTTCTCATCAAGCTGACGGATGGCACTCCCCTGCTGCTTGACCGTCAACTTGGCGAGGGTCACGTACTTGTCTTCGCTTCAGGATTCGACAACCTGACGAACGATCTGCCACTTTCGCCTGCGTTTGTTCCTTTCCTTGATCTGACGACACGCTATCTTTCCGGAACAGAACGACTGAGCGGTGCGCGTTCCGTGGATGAGTTTGTCCCGCTGCGTTCTGCCGCGGCGGGAGCTTCGCAGGGCGCCAGTGTAGACGTGATCGCACCGGACGGTACGCGGCCACTTACGCTTGCGGAAGCCAGTACCGCGCAGACACTGCGATTGACCTCCGCGGGTTTTTATCGCGTGCGCTTTGCAAACGGTCGTGATGGCCTGATTGGCGTAAATGCTGACACACGCGAAAGTAACCTTGAGATTCTTCCGCCCGATGTCCAGCAACTCTGGGCAGGAAGTGCCACCGGCAACGGAAACACGGCCTCGAATCCCGTACAAAATAGCACGGTACGCGTCAGCCTGTGGTGGTACGCTATGGTCGTCCTCTTCCTGCTGGCTCTGGCGGAGTCTATTGTGGCCGGGCAGTACCTGGGTACGCAAAGGGAGGAAGCATGAGCCGTCATCAGCAGCTCAACGCCTACATTGACAGTATGGAACGCCGTCTGCGCGTGGCTGCTACCGTACGTGGCGCAGCTGTCGTCGCAGCAACGGCGCTCATCGTTACCGTTGTTGCAATTCTCATCCTGAATGCGTATGCCTTCCCTCTCAGCAGGCTGACTACAGCCCGACTCTGCATGTTGCTGGCCATCGTAGTAGCTGCCACGATCGCACTCGTAATTCCGTTGCTGCGACTCACGCGCAAAGCTACCGTTCGCCAGGCGGAACAGGCCTTCCCTGCCTTCGACGACCGTCTTCTGACTTTTTCTGAGCGACAGGAGACGAACTCAGGTCCATTCTTTGAATTGCTGGCCGCCGACACGCTGGCCATTGCCGAGACCGCGCATCCCACTGACCTTGTACCGCAACGGACTTTCTATACCTTGATGGGCGCCGGTGCGGCCTCGCTCGGTCTTTTGATCTGGATGATCGCCGCCGGCCCGGGCTACCTGGGCTATGGAGCGTCTCTGCTATGGACAGGCCCGAAGAAGAATGTTGCTCCACTGTATGACCTGCGCGTGTTGCCTGGAAATGCTGCGCTGCGCCGCAATACCGACCAATTGATCACCGCGCAACTCACGGGCATTCAGACAGACAAGGTGCAGCTCTTTGCGCGCTACCAGAGCTCGGCCCGATGGGAGCCGGTGCCCATGCGACCGCTGGAGGGCGCTCCCGGATACCAGTTTCTCTTCACCGCGTTACCTGAAAATGTGGAGTACTACGTCAGCGCGGGACCACTTTCCAGCAGCCACTACACACTGCGCGTTGTCGACATGCCGCAGATTACCGCCATCAAGGTGAATTACAAGTATCCAGCCTGGACAGGCATGAAACCGCAGATCGATGAACATGGTGGCGATCTTCGTGCGATTGAAGGCACCGAGGCGGAGCTTGAGATCCATACGGACAAGCCGTTGCACAATGGCCTACTTGCACTGGATGACGGAACCTTGTTGAAGCTGAGCGGAGGCGAAGGCAATACGTATCGTACGACGATAAAGATGCAGAAGGATGGCGCGTACCACATTGCCGGCATCGACGATGGACAGCAGGTGCGCCTGACAGAAGACTACTTTGTTGCCACGAACAAGGCAGAGCCTCCTACCGTTGCAATTGAAAAGCCAACAAACGACTATCATGCAAGCCCGATTGAAGAGGTCACGATCAAGGTAAAGGGTTCGGCAGAGTTCGGCCTGAATGCCATGGCATTGCACTACTCCGTGAACGGTGGCCCTGAACAGACAGTACCCATGCTTAAGGCCAATGGACTTCGCCAGGCCGATGGCTCGCAGACCATCAGTCTGGAAAACTACAAGATGCAACCTGGCGATGTCGTCAGCCTTTATGCCACGGCAAAAGACGGCCACGCGGAGGCGAAGACCGATATCAGCTTTATCCAGGCCGACCCCTTTGAGCGCGAGTTCTCACAATCGCAGGCTGGTGGCGGAGGCGGCGGTGGGGGCGGCGGACAGCAACAGAACCAGGGGGAGATCTCCCGCCGGCAGAAAGAGCTGATCGCACAGACATGGAAACAGCAGAACGATAAGACCTCCACACCGAAGTCCAGCGAGGACCAGTCGAAGTTCCTGGCCGATGTACAGAGTAAGCTCCGGCAGCAGGTGGATGCTCTTTCCAGCCGCCTGGAAAGCCGAGACATGACCGCGGCCAATGAGACCTTTACCTCGTTTGAGAAAGACATGCAGGAAGCTTCGAAGGCCATGGTGCCCGCCGCCGATAAGCTGCGCGGCCAACAGTGGAAAGATGCAATTGCCAACGAGCAGAAGGCGCTCCAGTTCCTGCTGCGTGCCGAGGCTACCTTCCGCCAGATCCAGGTTGCCTTTGGCCAGCGCGGAGGTGGTGGCGGCGGTGGAGGAGGCTCCATGGGTCGCGATCTCGCAACATTGCTTGACCTGGAGCTTGATACGGCAAAGAACCAGTATGAGAGCGCACAGACCGCATCGCCGCAGGAAGAGAAAGAAAAGAAGGTCGATGAAGCTCTGCAGAAGCTTGATGCGCTTGCCAAGCGGCAGGAAGAGCTGGCACAGAACGAGCGCAGCAATCCGCAGCAGAGCTTCCAGCAGCGCTGGCAACAGGAGATGCTGCGCCGGGAAGCCGAGCAACTGCAAAAGCAGATGGAGCAACTCGCTCAGAACCAGAACGGGCAGCAGCAAAATGGCCAGCAGCAATCAGGTTCGCAGCCGGGCCAACAGGGCGGACAGCAGTCGGGTCAACAGAGCAGCCAGCAAAGGGGACAGCAATCAGGCTCCCAGGGCGGATCGCAGAGAGGGGATGATCCCCGCGTGCAGCAAGCACTCGATCGTCTGCGGCGTGCCAATGATGAGATGAAACGTGCGGCCACTCCACAGGCCGGCCAGCCCAACGCACAACAGGCGGCCAATGAAGCAGCTCGCCGCGCAGCCGAGTCGCTCCGTCAGGCGACCGGCTTGATGGGAGGAGCTCAGCAGCAACAGGCCAGCGGCAAGCTGGACTCGCTGGCACAGGAGTCTGACCGCATTGCCAAAGAGGAGCGCGCGCAATCTGACCGTATCCGCCAGTTTGTCGCCGAGCAAAACAGCAAAGGTCCTGCAACCACCATGCAGGAGATGATGGAGCGAGCCAACGCGCGCAACCGCATTGCCGACGACCGGCAGAAACTGTCTGAAGACTTCTCGCGGCTGCAGAACAGCCTTCGCAGCACGGCGCGACAACTAGCACCAACACAGCCCGGCGTGTCCGGTAAGCTGCGGGATGCTCTGAACGCTTCCGATCAGGATGGTCTGGACAACCGCGTACAGCGCACGGCCGACTGGCTTCGCCGGGGCATCAACCCGGAATCGAACGGTACGGAAGAGAGCATCCGCGCGGGCATGGACAAACTGAACCAGCAGGTGCGACAGGCGGCCAATGGTGTTGGCTCCGGCGGTGATCCGCGTCAGCAGCGGCAGAATACGGGAGACCAGACCGCCGCCCTGGGCGCTCTGGATCGTTTCCGTAGCCGCATCGAATCGCTTTCCAACCGCAATGGCAATGGACAGACCGGCAACCGCAACGGACCACAGCAGGGCCAAAGTGGCCAGCAAGGCAATGGGCAACAGTCTGGCCAGAACGGACAACAAGGCGGACAGGGCCGGCAAGGCGGCGGGAATCAAAGCGGCCAGCAGACATCGCAGGCCGGCAATGGCGCAGGCGGCGGGCGCGCAAACAGTGGCGACCTGGGCAACTCCTCCAACCGCGGTGGCGGCTACGATGGCGGTGCAGCGTGGGGCAATGTGAATACCGGCAATAATCAGTTCGACCGTTCGCGCCGTGCCGGAGACCCGGGCGATACGAACAACCCCGCCGACCTGCAGCAGATTATCGCGCAGGGGATGCGTGACCTTAACAACCTGCGCCAAGCCGCTGGCAACGATCAACAGGCAAAGAAAGAGATCGACGACCTGCAGCGGCAGATGCAGAGCCTTGATCCACGGCGCTTCCCTGGCAATCCTGAGATGGTGCAGCACATGAGCACCGAGGTGCTGGCCCAGGCTGACAAGATCGAGTTGCGCCTGCGGCAGAGTGCGGCGCTGGATCAGGGTCAGATACGTAGCTCAAAACCAAAGACAGCCGCCCCTGCATACCAGGACGCGGTGGCCGACTACTATCGCCGCCTGAGCAAGACACAGCCATAACGATTAAACTCAAGCTTGTGCAGCAACTGATCATTAACGCAGACGACTTCGGCCAGGCTCCTGGCATCAACCTCGCCATTGCCGAGCTGTACGATGCCGGAGCACTGACCTCCGCGACACTGATGGCCAACGGCGCAGCCTTCGAAGAAGCCATGGCGCTGGCAAAACAGCGGCCAGGTCTGGGTGTGGGATGCCACGTCGTATTGCTGGACGGAAATCCGGTTCTTTCTCCGGAAATGGTTCCCTCTTTACTGGGCTCTGATCGGCTGACCTTTCGCCCGACGCTCTCGCTGTTCGTCCGCGACCTTGCCATGGGCCGCATTCGCGAAGAAGACATCGAACGGGAAGCTGTAGCGCAGATCAGAAAACTCCAACAGGCTGACCTGCAGGTGACGCATGTCGACACCCATAAGCATATGCACGCCTTCTCCCGTGTCCGCAGACCGTTGCTGCGCGCCATGGAAGCGTGTGGTCTGGACTGTCTTCGCAATCCCTTCGAAGAGGAATGGAGTATGCGGCTTTCCGCGGCACCATGGCTGCGTCAGTTCCAGACGCGGGCTATGCGATATCGCTCGGGGCGTTCCTTCTGGAACGATGCTGTTGCGCATACCATGGCCGCGCCCGATGCCTGCATCGGCATTGCGGCAACCGGAACACTTCACTCCGTAACAATCGAGAGATGGCTTGAAGTCCTTCCCGAAGGGATATGGGAGATTGCCTGTCATCCTGGATACCGGGATACTGTTCTGGCATCGCAACGGACACGTCTGCAGAGCGAACGAGAGATAGAACTACGCGCGTTGCTGGAGACGCTTCCCCGCATCCTGCGGCAGCGTAGGGACATCCAACCTATGCACTTTGGCAATCTCGCAGCCGCCCGCGTTCAGCGTGATGGCTTCTCTCACTCTACCTGCTAACGAAACGATAGGGACAAGGCATGAAGATTGGTATTACCTGTTATCCCACTTACGGTGGCAGCGGCGTCGTTGCCACAGAGCTTGGTATTGAGCTGGCCGCGCGCGGGCACGAGGTGCACTTCATTACCTACTCGCAGCCCTTCCGCCTGACAGGCCGCGAAGCCAATATCCGGTACCATGAGGTTCCGGTCACCAACTATCCGCTCTTCCAGTTCCCGCCGTATGACCTGGCTCTTGCCACGCGCATGGCGGAGGTGGCCGAGTTCTATCAGCTCGACCTGCTGCATGTGCATTACGCCATTCCCCACTCCGTCTGTGCGTTGCTCGCACGCCAGATGCTGGCCGCGCGCGGCATCCGTCTGCCCTTTATTACGACGCTGCATGGCACCGACATCACGCTCGTCGGGCAGGACCACTCGTACCTGCCCATCACCAAGTTTGGAATCGAACAGTCCGACGGCATCACCTCAATCTCGCAGCATTTGAAGGAGGAGACGGAGCGCGCCTTCTCCATTGCACGGCACATTGAGGTGATCCGCAACTTCGTCAATTGCGATGTGTATGTACGGCGCGAAGAGGTCTACAACCGCGATCGTCCGAAGTATGCCGCTCCGGACGAAGCATTGCTGGTACACCTGTCCAATTTCCGACCGGTAAAGCGCGCTACGGACGTGGTGCACACCTTTGCAAAGATCGCACGTGCCATACCGGCCCGCCTGATGCTGATTGGCGATGGTCCGGACCGCAGCGAAGCCGAGCGGCTCGCCGTCAGCTACGGAATCAAGAACCGTATTCACTTCCTGGGTAAACAGAACAGCGTGGAAGACCTGATCTCACTGGCGGACCTGATGCTGATGCCCTCTGAAATGGAATCCTTTGGCCTGGCAGCCTTGGAAGCGATGGCCTGCAGTGTGCCCGCAATTGCTACCCGCGTAGGTGGTGTGCCGGAACTGATCGATCACAACATCACCGGTATGCTTTTCCCGGTAGGCGATACGGACGGGATGGCCGAGGCAGCCATTGCGCTGCTTACGAACAGTGAGGGCCTCACAAAGATGTCGCGTGCCGCACGGCAAACCGCACAGCAGCGCTTCTGTACCTCGAACATCATTCCGCTGTATGAGCGCTATTACGAGGCAGTACTTGCGCAGGCACCTATGTAAGCCACAGCCAAGTATGATATTTTCAAAGAGTTGCTTCCCCCGCGCCGGAGAGATGGCCGAGTGGCTTAAGGCGCACGCTTGGAAAGCGTGTATACCGCAAGGTATCCAGGGTTCGAATCCCTGTCTCTCCGCCATTCCTTTTCAACAGCTTAGCGTTTAAGGCCGCCAAGGGTTTGGTGTGCCGGGAATTGTAAGGCGTGAGACTTCCTGCTGCAGGCATTTTGCTCCGCTACGGCTGTTTTCCACTTGCGCTGGAGAGCCCGCCTTACAAGCAGCCGACCTTCCAGCCAGCACGCACCAGCAGCCCAGTGTGATGATCGCGCGTGTCAGTTGATCTTCATCAGCCCCTTGCGTCGGCCGATAACGCTGCGTGCCGCGTGGCTGCTTGGTCTAACGGCACGCTCGTCGCTCCGTTAGACCATGCCGCTGCTGTGCATGCTCCGCAGCCTGACGCCGACGCTCCGGGCTTAGAAGTTTCCCGAGGCGAAGTCCTTCAACACAAGGTTGTCCAGGCTTGAGATTTCAAGCATTCGTGTTTGGGTGTTGATGCGTGCCCATCTGTCTGCAGCTAAGAGTCTTCCGAGCAGAATAAAACGACCGCATCCGGCTCATTGCTGTGTCCTTTGATGGATCACAGCAGATGATCAAGAATGCGGTCGTTTGTAGGTTCCTTGCCGGTTATTCAGGGAACCAGCAAAGATTGCGTTATTTCCAGCCTCCGCCCAGTGCGGCGTAGAGCTGTACCAGGGTGAGTGCCTCGTTCTGCTGTGCGGTCACCAGGTTCAGCTGTGAGCTGTAGAGGTTGGCGTCGTTGGTCAGTACCTCGAGATAACCTGCGGCTCCACCCTGGTAGCGCATCCGTGCGAGACGGACAGCATCCTGAGCGGAGGCGACCAGCTTCTGCTGCTGCTCACGGCTTGCGCGGGTCTTATTCATCGCAATCAGCGCATTGGAGACATCACGCAGAGCCCCGGCAATGGACTTCTGGTAGCTGATCACCAGCTCTTCCTGCTGCTGCTTGGACAGCTGCAATTGCCCCTTCAGCTTGCCACCCATGAACAGGGGCTGCGTAAGCGTACCCATGCCATAGATGGTTTTGCTGTTGGTGCTGAAGATGCTGCCGAAGCTGTCACCGCCCACGCCGGCGCTTCCCGTAATGGAGAGCTGCGGGAAGAACTGCGCGCGTGCGATACCGATCTGGGCGTTGGCAGCAATCAACTGGGCTTCAGCCTGCTGAATATCAGGGCGGCGCTCCAGCAGCTGCGATGGTACGCCCACGGGAGTATCCTGCGGCACGGGCGCCAACACGTTGTCAGCGTGACGTGCGATCGGACCGGGGTTACGTCCCAGCAGGATGCTGATGGCATTCTCCTGCTGCTCAATCTGCTGCTCCAGCAAAGGAATCTGCGCAGTCGCGGTGTAGAGCAACTGCTCCGCCTGGCGCTGGTCTGACAACGGAGCCGAGCCGCCCTGTGTCAGGCGCTCAGTCAGCTTCAGCGAATCTTCCCGCGTCTTCACCGTCTGCTTTGTAATTTCCAGCTGACGATCATAGGCACGCAGCTGGAGATACGCTCCCGAGATCTGCTGCACCAGTGTGACGCGCACAGCACGCTCCGCCCACTGCTGGCCCAGGAGCTGTGCACGCTGCACTTCAGTTTGCTTACGATAGAGCCCCCAGAAATCGGGAGTCCAGGTCGCGCCCAGATTGAAGCCGCCAAAAGATAGCGGGCTGGTAATGTCTCCGAAGGAAGACGGGATATCGGCTCCAATAGCGGAGCCTCCAGCCGTGACCTGCGGAAACTGGCCTGCGCGGGTAATTTTTACCTGCGACTGCTGTTCAAGAATGCGTTGCGCCGCGATGCGAACATCGAAACTGTTGCCCAGCGCTTCCTTGATCAGGGCCTGGAGTTCAGGCTCCTGAAAGACCTCTGACCAGGTCTTGTCGCCAATTGAGGCCTGGGCGTTGGTGGCTATCTGCGCTTCGTCGGCACCGCGAAATGCTTCCGGCGCCTGATATGCAGGACGCTTGTACTTTGGTCCAACGTTGCAGCCGGCCAGCAGGGCCATCGTAATGGCTCCTGCTGCCAGCTGGAACGTTACCTTCTGACGGGTGGATTTCATGCGTGCCCTCCATCGGCCTGAAGGCCCGGTTGTGTGGGGCCATCCGAATCGTGCGGATCGTCCGCCGGATGCGTGCTGTCCATGGTCGTATCCTTCTTGCCCTTGAGGAAACGGAGCGAGAGGTATTCGACCACACTGAAGGTTGTCGGAATCATAAGAACGCCGATGATGGTGGACAGAACCGTTCCGCCAATCACGACCGTACCCAGGATCTTTCGTGAAGATGCGCCCGATCCGGTTGCAACCCACAGCGGGAGGCATCCGAAGACGAAGGCAAGTGCCGTCATCACAATGGGGCGGAAACGCAGACGTGCCGCGTTCAATGCTGCTTCTGAGATGCTCTGCCCCTTCTCGTAGTTCAGTTTTGCGAACTCGACGATCAGGATGGCGTTCTTTGCTGAAAGACCGATCAGCATGATCAGACCAATCGTGGCAAAGATGTCATTCTCAAACGCGCGCATATTCAACGCAAGATACGCTCCCAGAATTGCGACCGGCGTACTGAGCAGAACACTGAAAGGAAGCGTCCAGCTTTCATACAGAGCCGCAAGGATAAGGAAGACGAACAGGATGGACAGAGCAAAGACGGCCCATGAAGGTACGCCCTGTTCTGCCTGACGCTCCTGGAAGGTCATGCCCTGGTAGTCGTAGCCCATGCCTTCGGGCATCGATTCCTTGAAGGCCTCTTCCAGTGCCTTACGCACCTGCCCCGAGCTGTAGCCCGGCTTACCGGCAACGTTCAACTGCGCCGCACCATACTCATTGAAGCGAAGGATGAACTCAGGACCGGTGATCTGCTTGGTTTTCACCAGAGAAGACAGCGGTACCTGGCTGCCATTTGCACTGCGGACATAAAACTGATCGATGTTCTGGATCTTCGTACGCGACTCGCCTTCGGCTTCCACATAAGTCTGCCACTGGCGGCCGAAACGGTTGAAGTAGTTCACCAGGTATCCCCCCATGAAAGTCTGCAGGGTGGAATAAACATCGGCCAGGTTGACCTGCTGCTGCAATACGCGTTCACGGTCCACATCGACATAGAGCTGCGGCACTGCCGGCAGATACGACGGAATAACCGCCGCAATCTCAGGACGCTTTTGCGCTGCCGCCAGGAAGGCTCCAAGGTTCTTTGTCAGGAACATGGGATCGTCCCTGCCGGAGCGGTCCTGCAGAATCATCGTCACACCGCCCGAGGTACCGATACCCGGAATCGCTGGCGGCGGGAAAGCAAAGGCAATGCCGTCGTTCAGGCCACCAATTGACTTCTGAATATTGGCCTGGATGCCGGCCACCTGCTCTTCCGCAGACTTACGCTCTTCCCACGGCTTCAACGAAACGAAGAAGAAGGCCGTGTTGGTGCTCTGCGTCTGCGTCAGCAGGCTGAAGCCGTTGACGCTGATGACGCCCTTGATCCCTGGGATCTTCATCAGCGAGTCGGTGATCTGCTGGGCTGCCTGGTCCGTACGCTGCAGAGAGGATGCGTCCGGAAGCTGAAGGGCCATGAAGAGGTAGCCCTGGTCTTCTTCCGGAATGAATCCGCTGGGCAGACGCGCCCCAAGCAGAATGGCTCCGCCGGCGACAACCGCCAGCAGGATCATCGTGAAGGCCGACTTATGCAACAGCAGGCCCGAGGTGGAGACGTAGGTATCTGTTGTGCGTCCGAAGATACGGTTGAAGCCATTGAAGAACCGCTGCAGCGGACCGGGCTTCCCTTCCTTCTTCGGCTTCAGCAATAGGGCCGCCAGAGCGGGGCTGAGCGTCAGCGCGTTGAACGCGGAGATAAGCACCGAGATGGCGATCGTGATGGCAAACTGCTGGTAAAGGCGTCCCGTAATACCCGGAATTGCCGCCGTCGGAATGAACACCGCCGCAAGAATCAGCGCGATGGCCACTACCGGCCCCGACACCTCTTCCATGGCCTTGTAGGTCGCGTCGCGTGGCGACAGCCCCTGCTCGATCAAGTGCTCGACCGCTTCCACCACGATGATGGCGTCGTCGACGACCAGTCCGATGGCAAGCACCAGACCGAAGAGTGACAACGTATTGATGGAGAAGCCCAGCAGCGGGAAGATGATGAACGTACCAATCAAAGATACCGGCACGGCCATCAATGGAATCAGGGTAGCGCGCCATCCCTGAAGGAAAATATAGGTAACGATGATGACGAGGATCAGAGCTTCCACAAGGGTCTCAGTGATCTCTCGAATACCCGCGGTCACGGCCAGGGTCGTGTCCAGCGGAACATCGTAGGTGAGTCCCTGCGGGAAGTTCTTCGCCAGCTCATCCATGCGCTTGCGAACGCCAGCGGCTACCTGCACCGCGTTCGATCCGGGAAGCTGGTAGATCGCCATCGCACCCGAAGGCGCGTTGTTGTAACGGGCCGTCAGGTTGTAGATCTGCGTACCAAGCTCAATGCGGGCGACGTCCTTCATGTGAAGGATAGAGCCGTCAGCATTAGCCCGGACAACGATGTTGCCGAACTCTTCTGAGGTCGTCAGACGACCCTGGGAGCGAACGGTGTAGGTGAACATCTGTCCATTCGGAACCGGTTCGCCACCGATCTGGCCAGCCGGGTGCACGTTGTTCTGCGTCTGCAGAGCGCTGATCACCTCCGGAACGGTCACGCCGAGCTTGGCGAGCTGGTCCGGACGGACCCAGATGCGCATGGCATACTGTCCGCCGAAGATCTGCACGCGCGAAACCCCCGGAACACGGGAAATTTCGTCCTGCAGGTTGATGATGCCGTAGTTAGTCAGGAACTGGGCATCATAGTGCTTGTCTGGCGAGTTGAGACTGACCAGCATCAGCGGCGAGGTCAGCGCCTTCTGCACGATAACACCCGAGGTATTCACCTCGGAGGGTAGCTGCGACTGTGCCTGCGAAACGCGAAGCTGGGAAAGGATCTGGTCGGTGTCTGCGTTCGTCTTGACGTCGAAGTCAACGTAGAGCGAGCTCTGTCCATTGTTCGCATTCACCGAGTACATGTAGATCATGTTGTCGACGCCGTTCATCTGCTGCTCCAGCGGCGTAGCCACTGCCTGCTGCAGAGTCTTTGCGTCGGCTCCAGGATAGGTCGCCTGGACCAGGATTTCGGGTGGAACGATGTTCGGATACTGCGACGTAGGCAGCGTGAACATCGATACCAGGCCGATCACCACGGTAATGATCGCGATCACAATGGCCACAATGGGCCGTCGGATAAAGAACTTTGACACGGTTTACCTCCCGGCCGGCTGTGTGGATGCGGTTGGCTGGAAGTCGGTTACCTTGGCGGCAACCGGAGCGCCTTCACGCAGCTTCTGCAGGTTGTCGGTAATGACCTTGGCTCCGGCGGGAACGCCACTTTCGATCACCCAGTTGTTGCCGTACTGCGGTCCCAGCTTGACATTGGAAACGTGAACCTTGCCATCCTCACCTGCCAGATAGACCTGCTGCGTGCCCTGTAGTTCGGCCACAGCCGACTGCGGAACCACGATCGCGTTGTGGCGAACCTGGGTCTCTGCGTGGATGCGGCCGAACTGGCCCGGACGCAAAATATTACCAGGGTTGGCAAACGCCGCGGCCACGCGGATTGCACCGGTCTGGGCGTTCATCTGGCGGTCTACAAAGACGATGTGTCCCTTCTGCGTGTAGGTCTCTCCATTGGAGAGCACCAGCGTCAGGGGAATCTTTGAAGCGCCGCTCAGCAGATCGCTGTTGCCAGTCGCACTGTGATGCGTCAGCGCCAGGTACTCGGCATCGCTCACCGAGAAGTAGACCTTCACTGGGTTCAACTGCGAGACCGACGTGAGCACCGACTGCGGGCTGACCAGGTTGCCTACCTGCGTGGCGGCCTGACCGGCAACACCGGAGATAAGCGAACGCACCTGCGTCCAGCCAAGATTCAGTTTGGCATTCTCAACGCTGGCCTCTGCCGTCTTCACGGCGGCTTCTGCCTGAGCCAACTGCTGCAGCTCGTTGTCGAGCTGGCTCTGGGCAATAGCCTTGGCCTCAGCCAGTGGCGTGTCGCGCTTCACGTTGATCTGGGCCAGTTGCATCTGGGCCTTGGCCTGTCCAAGCTGTCCCTCGGCCTGGTCGAGCGAGGCCTGGAACTGCCGCGGATCGATCTCAAACAGCACCTGTCCCTTGGCAACCTCAGAACCTTCGCGGTAATTCTGGCGGATAAGGTAACCGCTGACCTGGGGCTGGATCTGTGCATTGACATAGCCATCCAGGGTACCGACCCACTCGCCCGTCAAAGGCACGTCGGTTCCGCGGGCAACAATGGCCGAGACCGGCATCGGTCCCATGGGAGCTCCCGTAGCCTGGGTGGATTTTTCACAGCCGGCGAGCCAAAACGTGCCAAATGCAGCAAATACCGGAAGCGACGCCCGCTGAATCCGTCTTTTGTTGAGGTTCATCATTTACCTTCACCTTCTGGAGGGGTTCTTAGTACCAGGTCTGCCGATACATACATGCGTGTATCATTTGATAGATTTCGTAGCTGCCATGAAAGATTCAGGAAATCATCGCTCCGACCGAATCCCTGCTCCCAAGCAGGCACGTGCCTTCAAAACAAGGGCGGAGTTGTTACAGGCAGCACGTACAGTGTTTGCAAAATCCGGCTTTGAGCATGCCCGGCTGGAGGATATTGCTCGCCTGGCGGGCAAAACCCGCGGCGCGATCTACGCGAATTTTAAGGACAAAGAGGACATCTTCTTCGCAATTTTTGAAGAAAGTCTCGAGGAAGACAGCAACCTGCTACGCGACACCCTCAAGCACTGTACCTCCATGATGGAGCGTCTGAAGGCTTTCAGCAAGCACCTGGCAGAGTGCGTCAACGACCGTGAAGCAGCCCTGCTTCATATTGAGTTCAAAACATACGCCGTACGCCACCCGAAGCGGAAACGCCTTGCCGCCCTCCACTCCCGGATGATTGAGCAATATGTAGCACGCGAGGTCGCGGACTTTATCCCCCAGTTGCAAAACACCACCACCCGTAAGGTGATCTCCGGCCTGCTGGATGGGTTCGCATTGAACTATCAGTTCGACACCAACCCGATCTCCCTGGTCATGCTTACGGAGATTATTTTCGTGTTGCTACAGCAGATTGTGTCTAGCTAAATTACCGATCTAGGTGCCACAGAAAGTCTTACTGACATACTCTTCCGGACGCGCAGGCAGGGCGTACCGCTCCAGTCCTGCCCTTTCCTCGTAAGGATTCGCAAGCACTGCCAGGAGATCTTCGAACGGCTGGAAGTCTTTGTCGTCTGTGGCCGAACGAAGTGCCGCCTCCACCAGGTGGTTGCGAGGAATGTAGACAGGATTCGTACGCCGCATGCGCGCAGCACGCTCCTCCGAAGGCATCTCTTCCTGCGCCAACCGTGCCCGCCACGCAACCTCCCAGGTATCGAAGGCTGCAGGATCCGCGAACATCTTTCGAACATCGTCGCCGGTGCCTGCAGCCGCAGAGCACAGCCCGCGGAAGGTCAGTGTGAAGTCGGCGCGGTTCTCCTCCATGCGATTCAGAAGATCTTCCACCAGGGCTGTATCTCCCTCGCGTTCTGCTGCCAGGCCGATCTTCTTGCGCATACCTTCATTCAATGCAGCTTCAAACTGCACTCCAAACTGCTCAAGCGCCGCATAGGCCGAAGCCAGTCCTGCTTCATCGCCTCCTTCCTCTTCCATCAGAAGCGGCAGCAAGGTCTCTGCAAGACGCGCCAGGTTCCAGTGCATGGCATGTGGCTGGTTGCTGTTCGAGTAACGACCCTGGTGATCAATGGAACTGAAGACAGTGCGCGAGTGATAAGCCTCTATAAAAGCGCATGGGCCGTAGTCAATGGTCTCGCCTGAGATGGAGGTATTGTCCGTGTTCATCACGCCATGAATAAAACCAAGCTGCATCCACTGCGCCACCAGTCTTGCCTGTCGAGCGACCACGCCATCCAAAAACGCACGGTATCTGCGCTGCGCGTGTGCGGCCTCTGGATAATGGCGTGCAATGGCGTAATCGGCGAGTGTGCGAGTGCCCTCGACATCTCTCTGAGCAAAGAAGTACTGGAAAGTCCCCACGCGCAGATGGCTGGTCGCAACACGAGTCAGCACGGCTCCCGGCAGAACATTCTCGCGGAAAACTGCCTGCCCGGTTGCGACAGCGGCGAGCGAGCGCGTCGTAGGCACCCCCATGGTGGCCATGGCCTCGCTCACAATGTATTCCCGCAGGACGGGACCGAGCGCGGCGCGCCCGTCGCCGTTGCGCGAAAAAGGCGTGCGTCCTGATCCCTTAAGCTGAATGTCGTAACGGACGCCGTCAAGGCCGATCACCTCGCCCAGAAGATTCGCCCGGCCATCGCCTAACTGCCGGACAAAGTTCCCGAACTGGTGGCCGGCATATGCCATCGCCAGCGGTTCAGATCCCTCGCCAACGCGGCTGCCGGCAAGGATTGCCACACCTTCGGGACTCGCAAGCGCTTCGGCATCCAGGCCCAGCGCCGCGGCAAGCTGCACGTTCAGTTTGATGAGTGCCGGAGCGGGAGCGATAGAAGGCGCCACGCGAGCGTAAAACCTCTCGGGCAGGCGCGCATAACTGTTGTCGAATGGAAGACGGACCTTGCCCTGCTCAGAAACACTCATAGGACTATTGTGCTTGATTCAGAGCAGCATGTGGTTCCCTACGGGCTAGGCTGCAGCAGGGCCTTTGCAATGGCATCTTCGGCAAGCGGCTTCATGCGTTGATAGCCGGCGTCCAACGGATGAACCCCGTCCCATGCCATGCCATCCTGCATGGCGCCGTCCGGCGTCGCCAGAACGCTGTAGTAGTCCACATACACAAGCTTCTTCGATGTGGCGTAGCTCTTCAGCCACTGGTTCAGCGTACGAATAGACTCCGCGGGCTGAATATCAGGCCGCCAGCGGAATGCTTTTGCAGGAAGCACGCTGCAGATCACCGGCTGGATATGATTCGCCAGCGACAGCTCCACCATGGACTGAAGATTGTCCGTAATCATCTGCAGGGAGGATGGCCCCATATTGCCCGCGAGGTCATTAGTCCCGGCCAGTATCAGCACCACGGCAGGATGAAGGTCCAGCACGTCCTGGCGGAAACGCACCAGCATCTGCAGCGTCGTCTGCCCGGATATGCCGCGGTTGATGTAATTGGACTTATCCGGAAAAAAATGACTGCCATTGCGCTGTGTCATCCCCCAGCCTTCGGTCAGCGAATCCCCAAAGAAGACGATGCGGGGCTTAGATCTCTCCGGCGCGCCCAGTGCACGATTCGCCTCACGATACTTCTGCAATTGCGGAATGTCATTGGCAAGATCCTGCAGGCTCTTGCGCTGGATCTCAGAGATCTCGCCTGTCGTCGGCTGCGTCATTGACGCACCCTGCTGCGCACGAAGGAGAGATCCGGTACCAGATGCCAGACAGAATACGAGAAGAATGCGGCCCATGGATAAGGACATAAAAGCAGGCTCCGAGGGAAATTGACAGACGCTTTTGTATTAGTAGAACATATTCTACACATTAGAACTTAGTGCGCTCACACTCCCAGCGCGCCGATTGGCAGGTCTCTCAAATGCGGATATTTGCATTCACCGTGTGTGCAATTTTTGCGTCAGCCATTGCCGCCCAGCAGCCTGTTGCTCCCGGTAAGGTAGTTGTGCCGTTGCGCATGGTCTCGCCTTCCATCGACGAACCCGGTAAGCCCTTCAGCTATGCGTCACGCTCAACGGACCAGATCTCCGTCATGCATGCAACAGCAGGGACCGAAATTACACCTGAAGGCTATCTCTACAGCGGCTACGGCGAACTGATGTTCTTCCTTGGCATTGATCGCCAGCCACTGTCGTCTCGCATCCGCACACTGGAAGAGGGCTATCTACCCATCGTGCATTACAGCCAGCAGCATGACGGCGTGGAATATCACTTCACGGCATTCGCCGCTTCGCTTGGCAAAGAACAGGATGGAACACATGTAGCCAACTTTGTTCGCGTGACGGTCAGCAATCCCTCATCAACATCGAAGCGCGCCTTCCTGACCACAGCATGGCGCTATCAGGCGGAGCAGACCACGCCGTATCAGTCCGGCGATAACCGCTTTGAGCGGCCCGTGGAAGGCAAGCAGCCCGGCGATCCGCAACAGCAAGGCGCCCCTTTCCGCGCCGATGCCAGCTATCGCACTGCAGACGACGCATACCTGCAGGACGGCAAGGCGATCTATCTGTTCCCTGCTGACTCCTCGCCCTTGTTGCGGCCATACTTCCGTGAGTTCTATAACCTGCTTGACCTGGGCCCGGTGGGCATCGCCACTACGCTGACTCCGTCAACGCCTGTGGCGACCGCGCAGTTCACCGTCAATCTGAAGCCCGGCGAAACCCGGGACCTCGACTTCAAGATGCCGCTTGCACCGCTGGCAGAGAACAGCGATGAGTTGGCCATTCTGAGGGCAAGCAGCTTCAATGAAAGAAAGCAACAGGTCGCGGACTTCTGGAAGAAGCTGCTGGATCGCGGCCTGGTGATTGAAACTCCGGAACGGAAGGTCAATGACACCTTCCGCACCAGCCTGGTGAACGACCTTCTCTCCCTGAACAAGGTTGGCAACCAGTATGTGCAGACCATCAATCAACTGCACTATCACGGCTTCTACCTGCGAGACTCGGCCGACTTTGTCCGCATGTATGACACATCCAGCTATCCCGAAATTGGACGTCAGGTTCTGGATTTCTTCGCGACCAAGCAGCGGGAGAACGGAAACTTCCTTTCCCAGGAGGGACAGTACGACGGATGGGGAGAAGCGTTATGGACCTATGGCGAGCACTATCGTATGACCCACGATAAAGCCTTCGCCGCGGAGGTCTACCCGCGTATTCTGCACGCTGTGCAGTGGCTGGAAGGCGCTCTCCAGAAAGAGCCGCTGCACATTATGCCGTCTACGGACGTCCGCGATAACGAGTTTGTCCCGGGACACCTGACCGGATACAACTTTCTGGCGCTGAACGGTCTGCAGTCCGCACAGATGTTTGCTCGTGAGCTAGGACATCCTGATGATGAGAAGCGTTTCCACCAACTGGAACTAAACCTGCGCACGGCCTTCATGGTTCAGCTCAGGAAGGCAAGCGAAGCTGCCGGAGGAAAGATCCCTCCCTCGCTTGATCCGGGAGCCGGCGGAACGGACTGGGGCAACCTGCTTTCGGTTACACCAGAGGAACAGCTGAATCCATTGGATCCGATGGTCACAGCGACGCTGAAGGACACGCAGTCGCGCTACCAGGAAGGGATCATGACCTATCACCAGGATGGGCAGGGCGAGTACCTTCACCACTACCTGACGATCAAAAACACGCTGACAGAGCTGGTGCGCGGCGAGGACCAGCAGGCGATCAGCGAACTCTATGCTGTGCTGCTGCACACAAGTTCCACAAACGCCGGCTTCGAGTATTCCATCCGGCCATGGGGTGACCGTGACTTCAGTGGCAATCTTGCTCCGCACGGCTGGTTCGCGGCGGAGTACCGTAACCTGCTGCGTAACATGATGGTGCGCGAGCGCGGCAATGAACTGCACCTGCTGTCTGCAGTATCCCCGGAGTGGATTGGCGAGGACAAATCCATCCGCGTGGAACGTGCCGCAACCTATTTCGGTTCCGTGAGCTTTACGCTGACTGGCACAGGCGCCAGCTCGGCAAGGCTGATCTATACCGTCGATGCAACGCAGAAGAACCGCCTCAAGCAGGTGGTGGCACATCTTCCCTGGTTCCTTGATGGAGTAACGGCCACCGTTGATGACAGACCTGTTACCGTGACGAATCGTCAGCTTATCTTGCCCATAGGTTCCCATACGGTAGAGCTGCGTTGGCAGAAGCGGTCAATAGACGCAACGATGAGCTATGAGAAAATCGTCGACGCTTATAAGCAGGAGTATCGCCGCCGTTATGAAGAACAGACCGGCTACGACGGGCGCTGAGCGCATTCTTTCACTGGATGTCTTCCGGGGACTCACCATGGCCTTTATGGTCCTGGTGGGTAACCCCGGCAGCAACGACATCTATTCACAGCTTGACCATGCCCCGTGGCACGGCTGGACAATCACCGACCTTGTCTTCCCCACCTTCCTATGGATCGTAGGGTTTTCTGTACAGCTTTCTTTTACCCGGCAAGCAGAAAAGGGCCGCGCATGGTCTTCCATGATGGTGCCCATGGCCAAGCGTTGCCTGCTGCTCTTCGTGCTTGGAACTGGCATCTATGCCATCTCTGACTGGCGCCTCGAGACCTTCCGCATCATGGGCGTGCTGCAGCGCATCGCCCTCTGCTCACTCGGTGTCAGTCTGCTTTTCCCTTTGCCGGCTCGCAAACAGCTTGCTGTACTGGCAGGCATTCTGACGACGTACGCCCTTGTATTGAAGCTGGTCCCCGCGCCTGGATACCTGCCGGGAGATTTGAGCGTCGAGGGAAACCTCGCACACTTCATTGACCGTATCATTCTTGGCCGGCATAACTACTCCGGCACAGTAACCTGGGACCCCGAAGGAATTCTTAGTACACTTCCTGCGCTGGCGACAACACTGTTCGGCATGCTGGCCGCACGCCTGCTGCAATGTAAAGGGGCTGCAGCCCTAAGGTTGATGCCTGCTAACGGCGTAGTCCTGTTCACGGCTGGCCTGCTGATGGATACCTGGCAACCGATTAATAAGAAGCTCTGGACGACAGCCTTCTGCCTGCTTTGCGCAGGAGTCGACTTCCTGATCTTCTCATTGCTTTACTGGCTCATGGATCGGCACCGGCTCCGCCGCGGGCTCACCCTTCCCTTGGCCTTCGGACAGAATGCGCTCGCGATTTACCTGCTGTCAGAATGTACAGGCGCCATTCTTTATCGCATTCGTCTTGCAAGCGGCTTGTCCTGGCATGACGCTATCTTTCAGGCGTTGTTTGCTGGAAAGACAACACCACGCACGGACTCACTTCTATTCGCTGTCTCATTCCTCGCCATTGTCACCGGGTTTGCACTGCTGGCTTATCGCAAACGCTGGATTCTTAAGTTGTAACCTGCGACCGCTTCGGTAACGCCACGATGGCCAATGCTCCAACGGCAGCAACCAGCACCACGCAGACAAGCGCCGGTGTATAGCTGCGTGAATGCTCCCGCAGCAACGCGATCAGGTATGGGAACCAGGTCTGAGCGATCGTATTCAGAGGCAGAATGATAGACATGGCGCGAGCCAGCGTGGAGATACCGAATTCTTCGGCCACCATCAGCGGAATCAGCATGTAATCCGCTCCCATCGCAATGCCGAACAGAACAGCAAAGAAGTACGGTACATGGGGAGGCTGCAGCATCAGCAATGGAATCACTGTGGCCGCAGTAAGCGCGTAGCTGCCGATCATCACAAGCTTGGTGGAAAACCAGTCCGCCAACAGGCCAACTAACAGACGGCCTACCGTGCTCGAAACAAGAATCAGGATCGACGTTGTACGCCAGGCTGCATCAAGCTGCGTTCCTTTGGCAAAGCCAGCATCCAGGAAGATGAACTTCATATGCTGACTGATGGCGCCGACGGACGCGATGGAGCAGATGCTTCCAATCAGCAGAAGCCAGAAGGTAAGGCGTCCCAGCAGACCATTGACGGTAAGCGCTTCAGAGAGCTTCTGCCTCTTGCTTTCTGGCTCGCCATCCATCGTCAGACCGCAGTCGCTTGGTTTGTCGCGTAGCACCAGCAGCACCAACGGCCAGCCCGCAAACATGATGGCAGCCAGCACCATCAGTGCGTAACGGTAGCCATGAGCTTCCGTCAGCGGCTTGACCAGGTAACTCCCAAGCGAGCCAACCACACCCACTCCCAGGTACAGGATGCCCATCGCGGTACCACGGCGCTTGCCAAACCAGTGCGAGACAATCAGTTGGTGTGGGATAGGACCTGAGGTGAGGTAGCCAATCGTGTACAGCGCCCACAGAAAGAAATAGAGAGCGAGCGATCCGTTCATCCAGGCGAAGCCGGCAAGCGATGCAGCCGTTGCAACTGTACCGAACAGAATCAGCTTGCGCTGACTGAAGCGCGGCACCAGCACCGGACCAACCCAGATGGTCAGCAGCGCCGCAAGCGGAAAGCCCAGCGTGATCTGCGAACGGCTCCAGCCAAAGGAGCGCTGGAAGTAGTCGTAGAAGAAACTGACGTTGTAATAAGGAATGCCCTGGGCGATGCCGTATGTGACCGCAGCGGCCATGACGACCCACCAACCACGAAAGATGCGACTTCCCTTCTCCACGCCCACTCCTTCTTACTTGTCTGGCAACGTCCACGCGTAGACAACTCCGTCTACGCAGGTCAACAGATACTGTTTGCCGTCGACCATGTAGGTCATCGGCGAGCTGTTCATGGTAGCTCCAAGGCGCTTATGCCATAGCACCTTACCATCTACGGGGTTCAGTCCTAGAACATTCCCATCCAGGTCGCCGGTGATGAGCAGGTTACCCGCCGTGGTAAGAATGCCCGGGAAGCCGAAACCTTCCCCACTCTCCCGACGCCATTTGACCTTGCCTGTCTCATAGTCAATCGCGATGGTGTAGTACTTCGAGTACAGGGCAATCGAACCGCCGCCCTGGTGATCTGCCGCGAGCCCATTCTCATCCAGCGCAAGGTACCAGAAGCTATATCCTTCGCGGCCCGTCACATAAAACAGCTTTGTCAGCGGGTCATAGCTGGGCGACATCCAGTCCGTGCCGCCAAAACCTGCGCTGGCCGTCAGCGCACCATCTGGCTGCGGCTCATGCTGAGGATCGGGAATCGGACTTCCCTTGTCATCAATCCCTTTCGCCCAATCCTGCGTTACAAACGGAGCGGTCACCAGGTGCTCGCCGGTCTCGCGATCCAGCAGGAAGTAGTATCCGTTCCCGCTCGCCTGCGCCAGCAACTTACGTTGCTGTCCTTTGTACGGAGCGTCAAAAAGCACCGGCGTCTGCACCGCATCCCAATCATGCGTGTCGTGCGGATTCGCCTGAAAATACCATTTCAACTTGCCCGTATCGGCATCCATGGCAAGAATCGTGTCGGTGAACAGGTTATTGCCCTTGCGAACCGGCCCTGCCAACACGGGGTGCGGATTCGCCGATCCCCAGTAGACCAGATTCAGATCAGGATCATACGTACCGCTCATCCACATGGCTCCGCCACCGCGCAACATGGTCTTTGTGTCGGGCCACGTCTCCGCCCCCGGAGCCCCAGTTGCACGTGGCGTACTGCTGGTCTGCCATACCTGCCTGCCCGTCTCCCAGTTGTAGGCATGCACCGCGTGCGGTACATCCGCCTGGTCACCGGAGGTGCCCACCAGAAGCATGTCTTTTACTATCTGCGGCGCAAGAGAGATGTAGTAGCCAAACTTAACATCCGCTACCTCGATATCCCAAACCTGCTTGCCGGTGTGCGCATCGATGCAGACAAGATGTGCATCCGGCGTTCCGATATAGAGATGTCCCTTGTAGTATGCAGCGCCACGATTGCCAATATGGTTGCCTTCAGAAGGGCGCACAAACTCCCAGATTTTCGCGCCGGTCTTCGCATCAACGGCCCATACATGATCGGGCAGAGTCAGATAAAGAACGCCGTCAATCATCAACGGCGTTCCCTTCATCTGCGGTCCATGCGTTTGGAAGGCCCAGTTCAGCGTAAGAGAATGGATGTTCTTCTCATGAATCTGTTGCAGCGTGCTGAAGCGCTTACCGGACGAATCTCCATTGAAGGTCGTCCACTGATCGCGTACAGCCGGCACGCTTCCCGTGGCAACCCCCTGCTGAGCAGGCGCCACCCCGGCTGCTGTCAACACCGTAAGCAGAACAATGCATCGCTTACTTGAGCGTTTCAAGATAGGCAAACAGATCATGGACATCCTTATTGGTGTACTTTCCGAGAAGCTCCAGATGACCGCCCAGGGGATCATGGATCGCGGCCTTTACCTGGGAACGCTCCCAGGAGTGATACGCACCGTTTGCGTCAATCACGGCAATGTAGAAAGGGTCCGCGTGAGCGAGCGTCCCCTGCACCACGGTGCCGTCGCGAAGCGTTACCGTGGCGGTGGATGCTTTGCCGCGGGGATAAAGAATTTTCGCCTGAAGCTCCGTCGGCTGATAGCGGCTTGCAACTCCGGCCAGGTCTCCGGTTACAGAATGGCACTTCGTACAACCACCTTGGCCTTCGAAGTACTTCCTACCGGCAACGGCGTCGCCGCTGAGCAATTGTTTTAGCTGATATCCACTCTTTGGTCCCGCAGTCTCACGACTGTCCGTTGCCAGAACACGCGCATGCAGATAAGCGACGATGTCCGATACCTGGGAAGTCGCAAGACTCGCAAACTGAGGCATGCCCTTATCGGGCCGGCCTTCACGCAGCACGCCGCCGATCAGGTCTCCATCCTTGTCATGGCGCACCAGAGACGAATCAATCAGGCTCGGCCCTGTTGTCGATCCTTTTGCTGTTGGACCATGGCAAAAGGCGCAGTTGGAGGTGAACAGCTTCTCCCCTCGCTGTACATTTTCGGCTGCCATGGGATTGCGGCCCGGGTCTTCCACGCCCGCATGGACGGACGAGAAAGATCCCGAAACCGCAGTAGCCAATATGACAGCGGCACTACAGAACAATCCGGCCGCCAACCATCGGAACATACCCAACTCCTGCAAACGTGTAGCTATAGTTTCGCCGATGCGAAGACTTTCTTCAGCACCTTTACCGTTTCTTCCAGATCCTGGTCGGTATGAGCAGCCGAGATGGACCACTGCTTGACCGGGATGGGGAAGGTATAGATGCCGTCGGCAATCACTTCCTTACGAATCGCGCCATCCACGGCAAAGTTATGATTTGCCGCAAGATCGTGCCAGCTCACCGGCATGTGATCCATGAAGTACGGGCACAGGGCCGAGCCCTGCCGTCCAACAAGAATCTGCTTGCCCAATGTCTTGCCAATTCCCTCGATCTCAGCCTGCAGCCAGGCCCCCTTGCGCTCGAATTCGCGATAAACTTCGCCGTCATTGCTCTTCAGACGCTCAATGGTCGCAATGGCGGCAGCCACCATGACCGGATGAGCGTTATAGGTTCCGGCGAGCAGCACACGGCGCTTCGCGTCCTTATCCACGAACAGGTCAAGGATCACCTTCTTGCCGCCGAGAGCAGCAACAGGATAGCCATTCGCGATCGCCTTCCCGTAAACCGCAAGATCCGGATTCACTCCGGCAATCGAAGCATAGCCACCCAGTGCGTGACGAAAACCAGTCTTGACCTCATCGAAAATCAGAACGACACCATGCTCGTCAGCAATGGAACGCAGACCCTGCAGATAGCCTTCCAATGGTTTGACAATGCCGATGTTCTGAAGAATCGGCTCAAGGATGATCGCGGCAACTTTGTGACGGGCAACAACCGTGCGGATGGCTTCAAGATCGTTGAAGCCGACCGGGTGCACAAGCTGCTGATGAGCCACAGGAATGCCGGCGCTGATCGGCAGGAAGGGATACTCCTCCCCCTTGCGCTCTTCCCCCAGCTCGGAAAGTGGCGTCATCAGGTTGCAGGCAACATCGTTATGCCAGCCGTTATAGCCGCCCTGCATCACAATAATGTGGTCACGGCCCGTGTAGGCGCGCGCCAGGCGAATGGCCTGATAGGTGGCTTCACTGCCGGTATTCAATAACGCAACCGACTCAAGGAATGGCGCGCAGCCGCAGATCAGTTCAGCGAGGCGGCCTTCCAGTTCGGTCGTCCCGCTTCCATAAAGACTGTCGCCTTCTTCCAGCACGCGCTTTACAGCGTCATTGACCGCTGCGTCGTTGTGACCAAGCGCATACGGACCAAACGCCGCGTGATAGTCAATGTATCGTTTGCCATTCGTATCCCAAAGGTAGGCCCCTTGGGCGCGGCTGAAAACAATGTCAGGATCAGCCTGACGATTAATCGAGGCAATACCGCCGGCAAGATAACGCCGGCTCAACTCGCGCGGGTCTGCCATGACCGCTGAGGATAGATGCGTAGACATACAACGAGTCCCTTCTGGATCGCCTGGGGAAGAAAGAACCGCTGGCTGCAGAAGCAGCCAGCGGCAGGTAATTGTGACTAGAAGAGCAGCTTTGCACCAAACTGCAGCTGGCGAGGATCGATCGTCGTAGCCGAGATAACACCAAAACCAGCCACATTAAGCGTGTTAGCGGGGTTAGCAAAGTTCGTACTGTTCGTCAGATTGAAGGCATCCGCGCGCAGTTCGAAAGAAGTTCCTTCCAGCAATTTAGTGGTCTTGGCAAGGCTCATATTGACAACCTTCTGCCCAGGTCCAAACAGCATATTGCGACCGCTATTGCCATAGCCATAGGTTGGCGGGGCAGAAAATGCAGCTGTATTGATCCAATTCGTGATGCTACGGTTGGCCACGGCATACGGATCGCCACCATTCACACTCATATTCGCGCGCGAAGCATAGCTGTTTACTGCTGTGCTCTGATACAGGATGGAGAAGGGCGCGCCACTCAAAAGCCGGGTTACGCTCGTCACGCGCCATCCTTCAACCACGCGGGAGATCACGCTGCCTCGATTGTTAAGGAACATCTTCCCTGGACCAAATGGCAGGTCAAGGCCACCGGTAAAGTAGAAGGTCACACGGCGCACACCGTCGGCATTACCACGATCACCACGCTGGTTATAAGGATCCTGAGGAGAGCCTGTATCCGGTACGTCGTCGATCGACTTTGTCCAGCTCAGGTTTGCCTGCATATAAAGCGAGCTCTTGAAGCGGCGAGTCCCCTGGATCTGCAACTGGTTGGTGAAGCCGGTTCCAGTAAAGCGCATACCGTAAATATTGCTGTATGGCTGGTATGGCAGAAAGTCCTGGTTGCTTTGTGTGCTGCTGCTGGGAGCAGCCAGGTCGCGTGGACGGTTCATTTCGTAGTTCACGTACGGAGCGTGAATCGCCCGATTGCCTACATACGAAATACGAAATCCGATTGAAGCAGGCAGCTTCTGTTCCAGCGAAAGGTTCCACTGCTGCGAGTAGGTGTTGTGCAGCTTCCGGTCCACGGAGTACAGCACCGGATTCGCAGTGACAACAGGAGACGTTGCAAATGGGTCGTCCAAAGAGATGGTCGGGGTTGTGCCACCGTTGTACTGCTGCGTCAGCTTGAAAGGCGGATTGCTGACGCCAAGCTGGTAGATTCCCTGATAAATCGCAGGCATGTTGTAGAAAATGCCATAGCCTCCGCGCAGAACCAGGTCCGTCGAATTTGTAGGACGGAAGGCAAATCCGATACGGGGCGCAAAATTTGTTTTATCGGAAACAAGAACATCCGAACCCCAGCCCACCTGCTCCGATGTTTTATAGGGATACAAAGAGAGGAGCGTGGAATTCGCAGAGCTGGGCAACTGGCCGTTTACAGAGCGAACGACCAGGCTGCCGCTCGCAAAGTCAAAGTTCGTCCATCCACCAAAACGCTCCGTTGGCTGGGTCTGTAACTCGTAGCGCAGTCCATAATAAACAGACAGGCGTTGTGTAATCTGCCAATCATCCTGAGCATAAAAGCCATAGCGATTCTGATGGATCACATTCGAAGGAGAAACGGTAGAGCGAAGCGTTGATGTTGGAAGCCCCATCAGTGCGTTCCCAAGACCGTTCAGCGTATAGCGGCTTGACAGGAAGTTGAAGTAGCCAAGCGTCGTCGTGCTGGATCCGGGGTTCGTCGATACCTTCGTGATCTGAAGATCGGCTCCAGTTTTGAACGTGTGATGACCACGATGCCAGATGAAGGTATCTCCATACTGCTGGGTCATCTGCGGATTTGAGCGCGAACCACCCGAATCTCCGATGCGTGTATATCCAGTAATGCTGAAGATAGGGATACCGCCGATCTCGTGCGGATACAGTCCAGGGAAAAGCTGCGTTCCATCAAAACTAGTATTTTGACCAAGGCGAGTGGATCGCATTGTGTAATACGAAACACGAAGCTCATTCGTCATAGACGCTGAAAGAATGCGTGTATAGGTAAGTGCTCCGGATTTTGTCTGGAAGCCGGCGTCGGAATAGTTTCCATACTGGACCGGATAACCAAGGTTGACGAAATAAAGACCACTTTCCGCCCAGTTCGCGTCAAACGCGATGCGATTCTTCGGGTTGAAAACGTGCTCCAGCTTACCGGAATACCGATTCAAGTCCAGATTCGTGGCGCGCGGCTGCTTCAGGTTGGAGGTTGCGAACGTTGTATTTGCACGCGGCACAAGCTGAAGAATGGTCTGGAACTTCTGATTCAACATCGAATCGGGAATTTTGTTATTCGCAAAGTAGGTCAGTGTATACGGATTGCGAATCGCCGTCGTGAACTGTCCCGTGCGCTGGGCATCTGTTGGAACAGTAAAGATACCTTGGCGTTGCTGGCGTTGTGAAAAGCGCTCCGCCGATACGAAAAAGAATGTGTGATTCTTGACGATCGGACCACCAAAGGTACCGCCAAATTCATTGCGGTTGAACGGCAGGCGCGCCGTTCCCAGCGTCTTGGCAAAGTACTCATTTGCGGCAACAGCACTATTGCGGTTGAACTCAAACAACGTGCCGTGAAACTTGTTCGTGCCACCCTTGGTGGTCATGACAACCGCAACCGAACTGGCATACTCGGCCTTAGCCGCATTGCTCTCGATCTTCACATCCTGAATTGAGTCCAGCGATGGCTGCGTCGTCAGAGACGTTGAGTAAGCATACGAACCGCCACCGTTGCCACGGTCATCGTAGGTTACACCGTTTACCTGGAAGCTGGTACCACCCCAGTGTTGCGAACCCGAGATCTTGGGATTGGAGTCCGAGCCGTCACCGCTGTTGCCCGGCGCGGTGGCAATGATCGCAGAGATGGTACGGCCATTTGCCGGCAGTTCTACCAGTGCCTTGGAGTCGGTAACCGTCGCGATGGAGGGCGAGTCTGTGGTCGTCACGCCGGCATCCGGCTTCACTTCCACAACCTCCGTCACGCCGCCGACATTCAGCGCGACATTGTTGCGGAGAACCTGGTTCAGGACGAGGTGAGCGTCCTTGATCTCCGCCGCCTTATAGCCCTGCGCGGCAATGCGGATGGTATAGGTTCCTGCTACCAGGTTGGTCGCGGAATACTCGCCTGCGCGGTTCGTCGTTACGACAGTCGTCACTCCCGTGCTCTGATTGATGACCTCAACACGGGCTCCAACGACCACGCCTTCGGCGTCGGAAACCGTACCGAGCAGTGTGCCGGTGGTGCTTTGACAGAGTGCAACAGAGACTGACAACAAACAGATACATAGAGCGATCAAACGTTTCATCGGTCGTTCTCCGGGAGTGTGGCTAAGTGGGATTCCAAAGGATGGCTCGACCGATAAATCGAAACAAGACCTCGGCCAGGAACATCCGAAATACTGGACAAGAGATGAAAATCTGGTCAAAGTTCCATGACTCTCTCTTGCGATATTCTTACTAGTAGAATACGTTTTATTTTGTACACCAAGAATACACAAATTCCTCGCAGGCAGAACCTGTAATCTTCAAAAGAAAAATAGGTCCACGGAAAGACATGGCCGCTAAGAATCACATCGATCTCGTCGTAAAGACACTTGCCGTTCTGGAGTCTTTGGCCGTCAGCGAACACGGCAAGGCATTGAAAGAAATTGCAGCGGAAGTTGGCCTGGTAAAAAGCTCGGTCTTCCGCATCCTCTTCACGTTGAAGGAAGCTGGCTACGTGGAGCAGACGGATGCCAGCGGCATCTACCGGCTTACGCTGAAGTCAAGCGGACTGGCGCGGCGAAACACGGATCGGCTACGGCTTGCCGATGTCGCGCGGCCCCATCTTTCACGTCTGCGCGACCAACTGGATGAGTCTGTTGCACTGGCTGAGCGCCGCCCGCAATCGGTCGTGCTCATTGACGTACTGGAGACATCGCATCCGCTTCGTCTGTCATTTCAGATTGGAGATGATTGCCCCATCCACGCAACGGCACTTGGCAAGGCTGTAGCTGCATTTCTCGCCCCGGATGAGTTCTCGATGCTGGTTCCCGACATCAAACTGCCGCAATACACGGATCGCACCAAGACCAAAGTGTTGCAGCTGAAATCGGAGCTCGCACTCGTCCACAAGAACGGCTATTCGCTGAACGATGAAGAAACAGTAGCAGGGGCCCTGCTTGTCGGAGCTCCTCTGTTTGATTCGGCTCGCAATGTCTGCGGCGCCATCAGTGTCAACACACCTACGGCGCGTTGCTCGACCAAACGCAAGCAGCTATTGATTGAATCCGTGATTGACGCCGGCCATCTCATTTCGCAGGACCTGCGAAACATCAGCTACCTTCACCCCCAGACAAAACCCGTCAACTGACACGGATCCCTCTGGAACGTGTCTACGTTTCGTCTGCAACGCATCGTGTCGACCTAGAACTTCAGCGCGAAGCCTCCGTCGACACGAAGCGTTGCTCCGGTGATGTAGCTGGCATCGTCTGAGCATAGGAATGCCACGGCTTTCGCGACCTCATCGATACTTCCGAGCCTTTCCATCGGAAGCGTCTTGGCGCGATCGAGAATCTCCTGTTCTGAGTTATGAACCCGCTCTCCGGGCGTATCGACCCATCCCGGCTCGATCGTGTTCACACGAATGCGTTCGTTCGCAAGTTCAAGCGCCAGTGATGCAGCAAGATGATTCACCCCCGCCTTTGCCATGTTGTACGCCGCAGCATTCGGGTAAGGCCGCTCTGCGTGCACGGAGCTGATCATAACGATGCATCCCCCGCTTGCCTGCTTCACCATCTGCTGAGCCGCGAAGTAGGAGAAGAGATACACACCCCACTGGCTGACCAGCATCGTACGTTGTGCATCCTCAAGCGATGTCTGCAGAAACGGCTTGCGTACGCTGACGGCCGCATTGTTCACCAGGATATCGATGCGACCAAACCCAGCCAAAACGTCGGCAAGCCCGGTCCGCACCTGCTCTTCTCGGGAGACATCCGCGCGTACTGCAATCGCTTTCCGTCCCATACCGTGTATCGCGGCGACTGCCTCTGCGGCAGCTTCTTCATTGCCGCAATCAACAATAGCCACGTCCGCACCACGGCGTGCAAGCTCAAGGGCGGCGCCACGGCCAATGCCGCGCGCCGCTCCTGTAATCACTGCCACTTTTCCTGCAAGTGAGTTCGGCATCGTTCTACCAGTCTGCCACCGAACCATCACGATGGTTATAAGCCATGGTGACTTCCGGCTGGAAGGGATACTTCGCTGCTTCCTTCTCGTTGATGTCGATACCCAGTCCCGGCTTGGTCGGCGCCGTGCACTGGCCGGCTTCCAGGGGAATGAACTCGGTCACAATATCGTTGCGCCACGGCACATCCGCGCGCACCATCTCCTGGATCAGGTAGTTCGGTGTAGCGAAACCAACGTGCGTAGAAGATGCCGTGCTGACCGGACCCTGCGGATTGTGGCAGGCAACCGAAATCTGGTAGGCCTCTGCCATCGCCGCAATACGGCGAGCCTCGCTGATACCACCGCAGTGCGAGACATCCGGCTGCACGATCGAGCAGCCACGCTTCTCAAACAGTTCACGGAACTCCCAGCGGCCGACCAGGCGCTCCCCGGTTGCGATAGGCATGGGGAGATGACGCGCGACCTCCACCAGTCCGTCAATGTGCTCGGGCCAGCAGGGCTCCTCATACCAGTACAGGTTATAGTCCACCAGCATGCGGCCGAACTGAATCGCAGCAGCAGGCGTACAACGCGCATGCAGGTCCAGCATGATGTCGAAATCGTCACCAACAGCATTGCGCATCGCCTCAACGCATTTTGCTGCGCGCTTCAGCGTTGATGCGCTCTCGATGTATTCCGACACCGGGATCGGCATGGCCTTCACTGCAGTGAAGCCCTTTTCCACGCTGATCTGAATCCGCTCGGCAAACTCGCTCGGATCAATCGTCTTATACATGTTTTCGAGCAGGCCGCCGCCCAGGTGGTCGTAGAAGCGAAGCGTATCGCGCACCGGCCCACCCAGAAGGTTGCAGACCGGTTCGCCCAGGGCCTTACCTTTGATGTCCCAAAGAGCCTGGTCAATGCCACTCATCGCCGAGTAGTTCGTGATGCCACCACGCCAGAAATACTGGCGATGCATAATCTGCCAGATGTGCTCAATGCGACGGGGGTCCTGGCCGATGAGCAACACGCTCAAATCTTCTACCGCGCCAACCACGCCTTTCGTCTTCCACTCAAGCGTCGCTTCGCCCCAACCATACAGGCCGGGCTGGTCTGTTTCTACCTTCACAAAAATCCAGTTGCGCATGCGAGCATTCACAACCAGGGTTGAAATCTTCGTAATCTTCACACGTGCCTCACTTCATCCAATAGTTCGTTCATTACTTTCAGCGTCGTCGCTACAACAACGTCCGCCGCATCTTCTGAGAAAGGTGTCGCCGCCACCTCGTACCCACCGGTCACATACGCTTCTCGATCGGGGATATAGCCGAACCCGCCATTCGAATAGCCCGACACGAAGGTGAACGACGAAGGTGCCTGCTCTCGGATTCGTGTCCCAATTGATGAGAACGGCTCACCCGGCATGGAGACCAGGGCAATCTCCCCGATACAAATCACCTGTAACTGCCATGGTGTGTGTGTTTTTTCGCTGTAGAGATTTGCGTTGCCAAGCCGCCAGCCCATCTGCGTCGCGCGCGCCTGTAAACGGCGCATCTCCTCCGTCTTCCCTGCGATGCGCAACTCCTGTACCTGCGCCCACAACGTATCCAGGTCAGCCGCAATCTTCTCTGCAGCTTCCTGTCTGCGAATGGGCAACTGCATCGCAAGCGAGCGAAACGCAAGCTTCGGTTGCACCTGCGGAAGCGACTCATAGCTGTACTGCGCGATGTTCGCGCCGGATGGCATCACCGACTCAAAGCGTGCCGTCTGCGGTTGTGTGGCAAGTGCACCGGCAACAGCAGCCGCTGCCAGCCCAAGCTCATGACCAAGCTGGTGATAGATCGAAAGATCGCCCGTAAATCCACGACGCGGTCCAAGATCGCCTGCCGCGCCTTGCAAAAAGACGCACACGCCACCAATCTCACGCTCCACAGTCTGCCGCATCGGCCCGGGATAATCCGGAGAAAATCGTACATTCTGCCAGCCGC
Source organism: Terriglobus tenax (assembly GCF_025685395.1). Taxonomy (NCBI): domain Bacteria; kingdom Pseudomonadati; phylum Acidobacteriota; class Terriglobia; order Terriglobales; family Acidobacteriaceae; genus Terriglobus; species Terriglobus tenax. The sequence goes on from NZ_JAGSYA010000004.1 coordinate 344,383, forward strand.
ATGTCGTCGGATGACAGGCGTAGTGCACCACGCTGGCAAACGCCGCACCGTCTTCGCAATCAAACCGGATGACTCCAAGCGAGTGGTCCGCAGGAACATCTTCGTTGACTCCAACGACAGTCCCGCCATCCGGCGCAACAACCCGGCGGTTGCGATTGATGAATGCCTGTCCCTTGCCCGCAGCAACACGCACCGGGACCATCTGCTGTAAAGCCTGCCATGCCGCACCGGCGATACGCAGCGGAAGACCCTCAAGATAGCTGATGGCCATATCCAGGCCATCGCCGATGTTCTTCAGGCGAAAGGTATTCGGCCCCGCATGAGTATGGCTGCAGGAGAACCGGATGGCATTCGCCGGTACACCGGTCAACTGCTCCACCGCAGTTACGATCTTCGTCGTCCAATCCGTATCGAAGCCAATCGCATCTGCGTCGATGATGAGCACACGCGTGTCGTCCTGCTGTAAGGCAAGCGCAGTAACGATCATGGGCATATCCGCACCCACACCACGCTCATGCGTCTGGGCTCCCCAACCTCCTTGCGGAGTTCCAGGGGCCGGCGTAATGTCACACCGGCCAACTCCGGCCAACAGTACGCTATTCTGCATCGTCAACACCACTCTGCAAACGTTCGGCGATAATCCGTGCGGTGTGATGCAACCGTGCCACCAGCGCGGGAATTAGGTTGTCGCGAATCTGCTGTGTTGTTCCAGAGACACTCAGTGCCGCGAGAAATTCATTGCGAACACTGAACATGGGGACAGCAAGGCAGCGGATGTCCAGCTCTTCTTCCTGGTTATCCAGCGCATAGCCCTGCTCTGCCACGCGACGCAGTTCTTCCCGCAGCAGGCTGGTCATCGTGATGGTATTCCGGGTATAACGTGCAAAGACGCCGCGCGACAGAACCTTCGTACGGAAGCCCTCGGAGGCGTATCCCAACAATACTTTGCCAACCCCGGTGCAATGCAGGTTCGTCCGCTTACCCGGATACGTCTCCATGCTGACCAGTCCCGGCCCCTGTACTTTCTGGATATAGACAGCCTGTGTCTGATCAAGGATGGCGAGGTGGCTTGTCAGCAGTGTTTGCGTCGAAAACCGGCGCATTGGCCGCAGCGCGGCAACGGCCATACGATCCGGCCGCACAGCATCCCGGCCAAGCATGTATGCCTTGGTCGACAGCATGCAGTTGCGTTGCGAGGCATCGCGTGTCAGGTAGCCGCATCGCTCCAGCGTAAGAGCAATCGTGTGTGCCGTGCTGCGCGGAATCGCGAGCTTCCTGCTGAGATCAGCAATGTTCATACCGCTTTTTGCATAATCAAGAGCTTCGAGCATGGCGAACGCCCGCTCGACCGCTGGTACGCTCTTCGTCATTTGCATTCGTTCTCCCTTCCCCCACTAACCAATTGAGGTGTACGGACTATGGAATTGAAACCACGTCATGTAGCTGTACAGCGCAAGTGCCGCGATCACGAGAAGAGCCCACCAGAGCATGGGACTTCGCAGACCACGATTCAACATCTGCTCCGCAGCTGGCAGCCGCAGATAGCTCTTGTTCCACACCACGGAATCCACAACCTCTTTGGGGGAAGGGCGGGTGCATAGCGATACAAGGAACATGAGAACCAGGCAACTTATCCAAACCAGGAACGTACGGTTTAGATAGTTGTTGTACGGGCGAAGCCACGATACATGGGGGAAAAGGATGTATTGAACGAAAGCGGTATACGGAAAACCGAAGAAAAGCACCGTCGTTGCAGCGGCCGATGTTGCGCGACGCCACATCACACCAAGCAGGAACACTACTGCGATCGGTGAAGCGACCCACGCACCAACATCCTGGATCAGGTAAAAGACGCCATACTGTCCACGCGCCAGCCAGATCGATATGGCTACGGCGATCACCAGAATCACAAAGGAGCTAAGAGCACCAACACGAACCAGGTGTTTCTCACTTGCATTCGGTCGCACCAGCGGGCGGTACAAATCCATCGTGAAAACGGTGCTGGAAGAGTTGAGTACCGACGCAAGATGTGACAGCAAAGCACTGGCAATACCGGCCATCACAATACCGCCAAGCCCCGCCGGAACGACTGCCCGTACCAGGCGAGGGTACGCTTCATCCGGGTCAGCCAGACCCGGGAATAGCCTGTAAGCGACGATGCCGGGGACAACCACGAGAAACGGGATCACCAGCTTCATAAAGCCGGCGAAGATCACACCGACGCGCGCATCCCATTCCGTGCGGGCGCCAAGACATCGCTGCACGATGAATTGGTTGGTGCAGTTGTACCAGATGCCAATCGATAGGAAGAGTGTGAAAACACCGAACCACGGATAGTTCGGATCAGTGGCCGGATACAGAATGCGGAACTTATGGGGTGCCGCATGCATCAGCGCCTGCATCCCCCCAACCTTATGAACACCGGCAACCGCAACAATCGTGCCACCGATGGTCAACATCAGGAACTGAATAAAATCAGTCCACGCAACAGCCTTCAAACCGCCGTAGATCGTATAGCTGCCCGCAAGTACCGCTAACCCGATGGTGGTGTACATGGGGTCAATGCCGAACATGCCGTTCAACGCCTTCGCTCCGGCCAGAATCACAACCGCCATCTGTGCAACGATCCAAAGCACAAGGGACGCAACCGCGAACAGGTATCGACAGGTTTTATTGAAGCGCCGTTCCAGAAACTCCGGCATGGTGTAAACGCCACCGCGGAGGTAGTACGGAAGAAAGACCCAAAGCAGGACAGAGAGCGTGAACCAGTTTCCCCACTCCCACTGCGCTACAACAAAACCTACCGAATACGCAGCACCGGCCATTCCGATGAAGTGTTCGGTGCTGATATTCGCGGCGATAATGGAACCGCCAATCGCGTACCAGGGCAGTTCTTCACCTGCAAGAAAGTAGCCGCGCGTACCCGAGGACGAGCGCCGCGCGACCCAAAGACCGAGGAGAACATTGAAGAGCAAATACGCTGTAAACACTACGCGATCTGCTATCGAACCAAACATTTTGCCTTCCCCGGTCGAAAAATTTTGCTGGCTGCTTCTTACGAGAGCCAGGAGTCGAGGTTCTGCTTCACAAAGCCATCATCCACAAGGTGCGGATATGCAGCGATCACGCGATCGATCTCTTCCATCTGCCCCGGGGAAAGCTCTTCCTTCGGATTCAGGCACCAGCGGCCCTGCATCAGGCCTTGCCTGCGTAGAACCTCGTGAATCCCCGCAATGCATCCGTGGAAGTGATTTGCAACATCGAAGATGGCCGCGTTCATATCGGTCACTTCTCCATTGCGGATCAACCACTGGTCATCAATCGCTCCACCCTGGGCGACAACATCCTTGATCTCGCGATGCAGAGCCGCGGCACGCTCCGTCCACACAGCCCAGTGCCCCAGCAGACCGCCCTTCATCCGGACAGTCTTGCCCCCATATTGAAACGGCGAAAGCAGGTCCAACACGATATGGTCATCGTTGCCGGTGTAGAGCGTAATCTCTTCGCTGCGTCCGCTGGCAATCACACCACGCAGTACGTCCTGCGTGGCATAGCGATGGAAGGGCGCGATCTTGATTGCAATCACGCTCTCAATCTCCGCGAACCTGCACCAGAACTCATACGGGAAGATGCGTCCACCCACCGCAGGCTGCAGGTAGAAACCGATGATTGGCATCACCGCGCCTATTGCCCGGACATGCGCCAGAATCTCATCGACCGGCGCATCCCCCATGGCTGCAAGACTCAGCAAGGCAGCGTTGTAGCCAAGGTCGCTAGCAATCTTCGCCTCGGCCAACGCCTGATCTGTTTTGCCGCAGACACCAGCGACCATGATCAAATCGCTGCCCTTCAATGTGTCCGCGGCAAGCTCCAGGACGGGCTGGTAGAGCCCATACTGCTTCTCTCGAATCTCGAACTGCGTGGAGTGCACCCCCACAGCTACACCGTCTGCTCCCGCAGCCCGGTAATAACGCGCAAGCGCCCGCTGATGGCGCTCATCCAGCTTGCGCTCTACCGTCAGAGCCAGAGGGTGGGCAGGGATCACGGCGCCCTGGCTTAGCTTCAACTTCCAGTTGGCCTTAGAAACGTCCATCGCGACTCTCAAATTTGGTGGGTTTGCCCAGAGTTGTTCCGCCAATCTCAAGCCAGTCGGCGGTCATCTCAAACAGTTCGTCTTCGTTCAGCTCAGAAGGCCCCAGCAGCTCCGTGCACAGACGCGCATCACTCAGCAAAGCCGTGGGGGCTTCTTCGCCCTTGAAGCGCGGAGTTACACCGAAACGCTTCCCAAATTTTTCTGCCGCTTCACGGACTGAGATTGTCTTAAGACCAGTGACATTCAGAATCCGCGCCGGCGTTCTGCACAACGCAAACGAACGCAGGCAATAGGAATTCGCATCGCCCTGCCAGATCACATTGGCATGGCCCGTGGTCACGTCAATCTCCACGCCGTCCTTCACCTTCTGGCCAATGTCGACCAGCACTCCATAACGAAGGTCAACCGCATAGTTCAGGCGATAGATCAACGTGGGCGTTCCGTATGCATTTGCGAAGTACTCGAAAATCCGCTCGCGTCCCAGCGCCGACTGCGCGTACTCACCGCGAGGATCCGTCGGCGTCTGTTCATTCGCGCCAGGCTTGTCGACCGGCATAAACGGATAGACATTGCCTGTCGAGAACGCAACCATGCGCGAAGTGCGGAAGCGATTGGCCGCGAGTCCAGCCACCCAGACATTGGTTGCCCACGTCATCGGCTGGTCGCCAACAGAGCCAAACTTTCGGCCAGCCATAAAGACCACGTTCGCTGCATCCGGCATGCGGGCATAGCTTTCCGGATCAAGCAGGTCCGTCTCGATCAGGTCCACGCCATCACCGTGCGCACTGAAGACACCTTCCCGATCCTTGCGAACCACCGCAATGACGCGATGCTTCACCCCTGCCTCCTGGATGGCGCGCTTCATACGCACCACCAGGCTTGGCCCCATCTTGCCGCCGGCGCCAAGCACCAGCACGTCACCGTTGAGCTGCATGGCTGCTGCAATGTCCGCGGCATTCGGGCGTGTGAGCCGTTCTTCAAGCTCTGCTTCGTTCTGAATTTTTTCTTCTAAGATCACTGTGTTCTACTTGGTAGAATTTGTTCTACTTGAGATACAATGACCTTAGAGTCGATGTCATCCGTTGTCAACGGAGATTTTCACGAACCTTGATTTTCCATTCATCAATCCTGCATATTGCGCGACAGAAGGCGGTGCATCCATGAACCGGCTACGCTGCACACATACACCTTTGCCCGCTGACAGCGCAGACCGCATGGCGTTGCTCCGCAACACCGATGTACCGCGGAACGGCCTTCTGGTCTGGTTTCTTGGTCAGAATGGTTTCGTACTCAAAACCTCCGGCGGCGCACTGATCGCGATTGATCCGTACCTGAGCGACAGTGTTGCGGAAGAGAATCCGTCTCATCCGCTGGATTTGCGACGCACCTTTCCGGCACCGATCGCCGCGGAGCACCTTACCGTGGACACTGTGATCTTCACGCATTCTCACGGTGATCACCTGGATCTCCAGACCGTCGCATGCTTGCCTGGTGCGCCGGCCTTTCTTGCTCCCTGGGACGCAGAGCAGCGACTCCTTCACGCTGGATACGATGCCGGCCGCATCTTCCTGCTCCATCCCAATCAGGAAGTAACAGTGGATGGTGTCAACGTAAAAGGCATCTTTGCATTCCCCACTGATACTACGGACCTGAACCATATTGGCGTGCTGATCCAGCCGAACGCCGGCCCCTCCTTCTACAACACAGGAGACACGGCCTATGCTGAGCACCTCAAGAAGCTGCTGCCTGCGGAAGTCGATATCTGCGCCATCTGCATCAACGGAGGGTTCCATAACCTGACGCACGCCGAAGCCGCGCGCATCATTGAGACCATTACCCCCGATACCGTCATTCCGACGCACTACGACCTGATGGCATGCAACCAGTCTGATCCGGAAATGTTCCGGGTTGCACTGCAGACATCTTCTATCAGCAGCCGCTATTGCCGCTTGTCCACGGATCACATGTATCTCTTTGAGAAGGACGTGGCATGATCAGGCGTTTGCTTGTCGCGCTTCTTACAGGAGCATCTGTCTGTGGCGGTGCACAGGATCTGCGTCTTGGCATCGTCGGCACGGACTCCACCCATGCCGTAGAGTTCACGCGCACCTTCAATGACGCCTCGGCTCCAAACCACACCGCCGGCGCGCATGTAGTTGCCGCGTATCGAGGAGGCAATCCCGCGCTGACGCTGAGCCGCGACCGCATCGAACGGATTTCGACGACGCTCTCGCACGAGCTCTCCATCCCTTTTGTAACAGCGATTGCTGAACTCTGCCCAAAGGTCGACGGCATTTTGATCCTCAGCGTTGACCCAGCATCGCGTGTGCGCGAGTTTGAGCAGGCTGCCTCCTGCGGCAAGCCTGTCTTTCTCGACAAGCCTCTCGGCGGCTCTCTGCCAGACGCTCTCCGGCTCTCACGTATCGCGGCCAGGAAACATGTTGCGTGGTTCACCGCCTCCGCTCTGCGATACTCCATCACAACTCCCCCCGTCTCTCTGCAGGCAGCCGAACTGTGGGGCCCCGGCGATCTCGGCAGACCCGACCAGGGCTATACATTGGATCTCGCCTGGTATGGCATTCACACGCTCGAAGCCATGTACGCGTTGCTGGGTCCCGGCGTAACGCAAGTCTCCCGCACCCAGCATGGCGATGCGGACACGCTCCACTGCATCTGGCAGGACGGACGCACCGCAACCGTTCATCTCATCCGGCCTGACTATAGCTTCGGCGCACTTCTGTTCCAGCAAGGCGCAAACCAGCCAGAACGCATAGACCTCAAGGTCAGCTATCCAGCGTTGCTGCAGCAGGTGGTTCTCTTTATGAAGACAGGCAAGCCGCCTGTATCTTCGGAAGAAACTCTTGAAGTCTTCCGCCTGATGCAGGCATCCCAGGTAAGCCTTCGCCACCACGGCGCGCTCACGGCACTCAGCTATCCAACATCACAGAAAGACAAGTAATGCACGATTCCCTTTCGCAGGTCGACCCCTTCGCACTCACGCGCCAGTTGATTGAAATTGAGTCGCCCACCTTTCATGAGAACGCCGTCGGAAAGTTCCTTGTAGAGACGTTGACCGCGCTTGGCTACGCCGTAGAGACGATGCCCGTTCCACAGCCGGACCCCGCCCTTGTTCCCGGAGCCGGGACGCTGCCACGCTTCAATGTCTACGCCGTGCCTCCAGAAACAAATCCGGAGATCGTCTTCTCCACCCACATGGACACTGTTCCGCCGCATGTTCCTTTCCGTGAAGACGATGACTTCCTTTACGGCCGGGGAGCCTGCGATGCCAAAGGCATCATTGCAGCGCAGATCTGCGCATCCCAGCAGCTTCTTGCACAGGACATCCCAACAGGACTCCTTTTCCTGGTGGGAGAAGAACGCGACTCCGCCGGAGCCAAGGTTGCGAATAGGAAGCCACGCGGCTCACGCTACCTGATCAACGGGGAACCCACCGATAGCCGCCTGGCCCTTGCCTCAAAAGGATCGCTCCGCGTTGACCTGCGCGCTCACGGCAAGATGGCCCACTCCGCCTATCCAGAGCTTGGGGAGTCCGCCATCGCCAAGCTCGTAGAGGTGCTGCACGACATCCAGCAGCTTGAGCTTCCCGTGGAAGAGACGATCGGCCCTTCCACCTTGAACATCGGCCTGATCGCCGGAGGGCGTGCGCCCAACGTTGTTCCTGATGAAGCCGAGGCGCACCTGCTGATCCGTCTCGTCGGTCCGGCGGAGGCGATGAAGCAATTGATCGAGTCCACCGTTGCCTCCCGCGTCGATATCTCCTACTCGTTTGAGGTCCCCCTCGTGCGCATGCGCGCGCTGGGCGATATCCCCACCATGATCGCCAACTTCACCACGGATATCCCCTCGCTCACGGCGTGGGGCGAGCCCTTCCTTCTCGGTCCCGGCTCCATCCACGTTGCACACACGCCGAACGAGCGGATCTCCAGGCAGGAGCTGCTCGATTGCATTGAGCTTTATGTACGCCTCGCCGGCATGCTCGCAGCCATCGCGTAAACCAAGTACTCTTATCATCACCAAGGAGAACGATCTTGAAGCTTCTACGATATGGCGCCGCTGGCGCAGAGCGTCCGGGCATTCTGGACAGTGACGGCAACATCCGCGACATCTCTTCCATCGTCCCCGACCTTGCCGGGCAATACCTCACGCCGGAGGGGATCGGGAAGATTGCGGCAGCGGATACGACATCTCTCCCGCTGGTTCCGGGTAACGTTCGCCTCGGCTCCTGTGTCGCACAGCCGGGCAAGTTTCTCTGCATCGGTCTGAACTACTCTGATCACGCAGCTGAGTCCGGCATGGCTGTGCCTGCGGAACCCGTGCTCTTCATGAAGGCCGGCTCCTCCATCTGTGGCCCCAACGACAACGTCATCATTCCCCGCGGCTCCGTGAAGACGGACTGGGAGGTCGAGTTGGGCGTCGTCATCGGCAAAAAAGCCAAGTACGTCTCCGAAGCTGAAGCGCTGAACTACGTTGCGGGCTATTGCGTCATCAACGATGTCTCCGAGCGCGCGTTCCAGTTGGAAGGCACCGGCCAGTGGGTCAAGGGCAAGAGCGCGGACACCTTCGGCCCAACAGGACCCTGGCTTGTGACCCGCGATGAAGTGCCAGACCCGCAGGCGCTCTCCATGTGGCTTGAGGTGGACGGCCATCGCTACCAGAACGGCACCACCGCCACCATGGTCTTCGGCGTCGCTCACCTGGTCAGCTATCTAAGCCGCTTCATGAGCCTCCACCCCGGCGACATCATCTCCACTGGCACGCCTCCCGGCGTTGGCCTTGGCCAGAAGCCGCCGGTCTATCTGCGTCCCGGTAACGTGATGCGCCTTGGAGTCGCGGGCCTGGGAGAGCAGCAGCAGACCGTCGTCGCCGACGAATAGATCCTCTCCTCACGGAGAGACTCAGGCCACCGGTTCTCTATTCGGCCTGTCTCTCCGTGAGAGGAAGACACACCGTCGCCACTGCGCCGCCGCGCGGATGGTTGGCAATCTCAATGCTGCCCCCCGCCCGTTCACAAATAGCTTTGCAGATTGAGAGTCCCAGGCCGGTCCCCCCGCTCTTGCGGCTGCGCGACGCATCTCCACGGTAGAAGGGCTCAAACAAGTGCGCGAGATCTTCCTCGCGAATGCCCTCTCCATGGTCTCGAATCGTCAGTATGGCTGTCTCTCCATCACGACGCAGACTTACTTCCACCTGGCTATTGTCATGGCTGTGCTGCAGCGCATTCACAACCAGGTTCGAACATAAGAGTGCAGCATCCCGAGAATCCAGGCCGACAACAACAGAAGCAATCGGCGAAAGCGACACCGCAATGTGCTTCATCGCGGCAAACGCGTGACTTTGCGTCACCGTGTCCTGCAGTACCTGGTGCAGAGCACACGAAGACGGAATCGCATCGGCAGGCTGTTCCAGCCGTGCCAGGATCAACATCTTCTGAACCGTCTCTTCCAGCCGGGTAAAGTCATCCAGCCCTATCGCAAGGCCCTTGGCGTATTCCTCGGCCGTACGTTCCCGCATGGTAAGCAGTTGCAATGATGACTTCACAATGGCGAGGTCTGTTTTAAGCTCATGCGCCGCATCCCGCGTGAAGCGTCTCTGCTGCTCAAACGATCGCTGCAAACGTCCCACAGTCCGCTCAATCGCGGCTCCTAGCGGGCGCAGCTCTTCATATTGCATGGCCGTTTCCGGAGGCGTAAAGCTCCAGTGGACAGAGGTCACCTTATCCGCTTCTCCGGCAAGCAACAGGATCGGCGACAGGAGCCGACGCACCATCCATACCAGCAGGATCGCCGTCAGGCCCAGTAGCAGGGCCGTGGCTCCGGCAAAAAATCGCGTCGCTTCAAAGACCTCGTGCCAGATGCGGTCAACCGGCTGCCCATACACAATGTTGACGCGCCGCACCACACTCCCCGGAGCCCCGGCATCCACGACGCGCTCCCCCGCCAATGCGAAGAAACGATAAGCCCGCCGATGGACCTTTCTGTTCAGAAAAGAACCGTCGACCGGGACCTCATCCGGCATCACACCAGCCATGCCTAGCACCTGCCCACGGTCATCCATCACCCGGTAAATCGCATGGGGTCCCAGGCTGATGCGTTCCTGGTTCAGCGAAACATTGCCCGTGTCCCCAGCCTCCTGCACCGCGCCGAACAATGAGTTCGCGGATGCGCGCAAATTGGCATCGAAGGTCTTGTACTGGTTCTGCCGCTCGTTCACGGTGACGGCAACAATCAGGAAAACCCCGGCAAGCCCTTCCAGCAACAGCACGGCCGCAATCAGCCGTCTCGCAATAGAGTTGGACCACCTCACGACGAAGCTTCCTGGCTCAACCGGTAGCCGCGGTGCCGCAGCGTCTCAATCAGTGGTTCATTCCCTGCCTGGTTCAGCTTCCGGCGCAGGTTTGAGATGTGCGCCTCAATCACATTGGAGTGGTGCTCCCACTCGAAATCGTAGAGATGCTCCAGAAGCTCTCGCTTGGAAACAACCGCTCTCGGACGATAGGCAAGGTACTGCAGAATGCGGTACTCCATCGGAGAAAGGTCGATCTCCTGGCCACATCTCTTCACAACCTGGCGCACTGTGTCTATCTCCACGTCCGCGATATGAATAACGGCAGAGGGCACGCCCTTGGCGCGCCGGATAAGCGCTTTCACCCGGGCCAGCAGTTCTCCCAGGTCGAAAGGCTTGGCCAGGTAATCGTCAGCACCGTTGTTCAACAGATCGACGGTCGTCTCTTTCCCTTCCATCGCCGTAAGAATCAGCACCGGGGTATGCAGCTTCATCTGCCGGATATCGGAAAGGACCTTCTTACCGCTCTTTCCCGGCAACATCAGGTCCAGGATGATGGCATCGAAGACGTCCTGCGTCGCCAGTTGCGATCCTGTAATTCCGTCGGCTGCATGGTCCACCGCAAACCCGGCCTCGCGCAGCGCCTGCATGATGTTCTCCGCAAGCCGCTTTTCATCCTCAACAATCAGCAGACGCACAGTTGCTCCCCACTCAGCATATCCTCGCAGATCACCCTTAAAGCAGGCTGAAGAATCAGGATGAAGCAAAGCCCGGCGAGTTCCCGCTACCAGCTATAGAAGGCCTCGACCGATGGCGCACCCGTCTTTCCATCGATCACGCTGGTCTTCAGAACAACCTCAATATTCTTCTGGCTGAGGTCTTTGCCAAGACGCTGGCTTAACCACTCCAGGTAGTGAGGATTCGTTGCAAACTCAGAAGCAGCTTCGCTTCCATTTCGTCCAAGTCCTGCCAGGACGACGATCACGCTGCCGGTGGTCTGATTGCGGAAGCGCGCAACCAGCGCGTAATCATCGGCGCTGGAATAGGACAGCGATGTATCACGCTGCCAGTGTTTCCCTGCATCCTGGCTATCCAGAATCACGCCTTCCGGATTCACGCTGAAGTGATAGCGCAACCCGGAAAGCAGCCGGATACTCCAATCGTTGTTGTAGCCCCCCAGCAGGATCACCGGCCGGTCGCGGAGCTCATTCAACGGCAGCCCGACCGACGAACGCACCTCGTACATGGCACCTTCGCGCTGCAGCAGACCGCCAAGCTGTCCAATGGCAGTCGCAATCTGCATCGAGACAAAGGGGTACTGTGTGTCCTTCCCTGCTGTCACGACTCCGGAAAGATTGTTCGGAGCGAAGACCACTCCCCCCGGGCAGATCAGCGTCCTCTGTCCTTCACCCACCACCGGCCGCCAGAACTGGTCCAGCACATCCGGCGGATGAGGACGAAAACGCCATCCAGTCACCGCAATCGCAGCCAGGAGCAGAAGACTGATTCCTGCTATCCAGACAGGTCGTCGCTTGTCCCGCAAGGAGACCCGGTCTCCCCTGTCGACAGCCGCGGCCTCCGCACCCCAAACCTGGGTCACTGGAACAGCCGATGCTTCTTCCTTAATAAGGATTGCGCCGGCTGCCGGCTCGTCGGCAATCAGGAACTCCGGTGTATACGATCCCGACGGGAGGGTGATCTGGACACGGCCATCCGGGTGGTCGTGGTAATAAAGCGACAACCTCTTCCGAACTTCGCCTGCGGTAAACCGGACGATCGTATCGGCGTTGGTGTCGTAATCCGGTGGCCGCTGGAAGACTTCGATGCCGAGCGTCCGCTCCTTCAGGTCGCCCCGGCCGGTCAGGGCACTCTCGACGACATACCGCAACAGGGCCGGATAGCGCTTGCTGTTGCAGAAATGCGTGCTGGCCAGAATCGACTCAAGCTCCTGCTGAACCCATTCACGGTCCTGCCCGTTTACCGGGTGCCACACCGCCCTGTCTGTCTTCAAAATGCTCATATTCCAGGCAGCAGCCATCATACTGCAACGAATACACCTTCGTCCCACGTTTGAAACAAGCTGCAACAAAATACCTATCCCATTGTTTCAAAAAGACTTAAATCTTCCACTCCGGATACAAACCGTGAGTCACTTGCCATCGGTTCTTTGCGGCAAAGATGGTGGGCCCTGCTTTGCCTACATGCCTTTTAAGGACAGGAAGGGTAAAGCTCCGCAGCGTGGCGGAGGCTCTGGCACACGGCGCACATAGAAACGCCAGGGCGTTTTAGGAGGTTCGTATGAAGTTGTTCGGCAAACTACTGCTGCTTCTGCTGCTGGTCGCTGGTATGGCGCAGGCGCAGCTCACCACCGCCACCATCGTCGGTAATGTGCAGGACTCCACCGGCGCGGTTATCCCCTCGGCCCAGGTCACCGCCACCAACCAGGAAACGCAGTTCACCCGCACGGTGACCTCCGGCGCGGACGGAGCCTACCGGCTCGACTTCCTGCCCGTCGGAACCTACACCGTAAAAATTGAGGCCGCCGGCTTCCAGACCAGGCAGCAACAGGGTGTCGTCCTTACCCTGAATGCCGAGATCCACGTCGATGCCGCCCTCTCCATCGGTGAAGCCTCGCAGACCATCGACGTCACCTCCAACGAGATTCCACTGGTCGAAACGACCACCTCCTCGCTTGGACGCACCGTCACCAACGTCGAGGTCGACAACCTCCCCATCGTCAACCGCAACGTCTATGACCTGCTGACCCTCACCCCCGGCGTCCAGGCCAGCTCCAACGTCAACACCCTCGGCTACCCGCAGCAGGTGGTCTACATCAACGGTGGTACAGACAACTTCGTCGGCTCGGTAAGCTACTACCTCGACGGCGGTCTGAACATGACCTTCATCCGCAACACCGGAAACGTTCTTCCCAACCCGGACGCCCTGCGGGAGTTCAACGTCCAGACCAACAACTACAACGCTCTCTACGGCCGCATGTCTTCCGGCCTGGTGAACGTCGTCACCAAGAGCGGCACCAACAAGGTTCACGGCTCCATCTTCTACTTCCACCGCGAGACCAACTTCGCCGCCGCTCCGGCCTTCAGCGCTCCCGGACCGAAGGCTCCGCTGCACCGGCATCAGTTCGGCGCCACCATCGGCGGCCCCATCTGGAAGGACAAGACCTTCTTCTTTGGCTCCTATGCCGGACTTCGCCAGATCACTTCCAGTATCCTGAACGGCGCCCTGGTACCCACCGCTGCGCAGCGCGCCGGTAACTTCGGCGAAAACCTGCCCACCTCCGGCACCCCGGCAACCTGCACCAGCAATACCTCCAGCATCGTCTTCGTTGTCTGCGACCCCGTTACCCGTACGCCGCGCCCGGGCAATGTGCTTGCCGCCAGTCAGATCGACCCCACCGTGCAGCGTCTGCTGGCACGCATCCCGCTGCCCAACGCCACCGGCGTCGATACCGCCACCGGTCGCACCACCTATCGTTGGCAGGGCACCATCGCCAACACCCTGAACACCGACGAGTTCCTGCTCAAGATCGACCACCAGATCGGCCAGCATCGCATTCAGGGCATGTACTTCAACACCGCCGGCAACCAGCAGCAGAGCCCCGGTGGCAACATTGACTGGTCGCGTCAGAACTTTGTCTACCGCCAGCAGAACGGCAACCTGTCTGACACCTGGGCTATCTCGCCCAACGTCGTCAACCAGGTCTGGCTCAACTACACCCGTATGATCGGCGGACGCATCAACACGCCTCAGCTCTCTCTGTCGGACTTCGGTTCCAGCTTCGGCATCCAGGGCGCTCCCATGCTTCCGCAGTTGGCCGTCAGCGGTTACTTCACCGCAACCCAGGCCATCAGCGGCCCCGTTACCGGCACCAACTTCTATTCCTTCCGCGACGTCCTCAGCCTCACGCGCGGCAAGCACACGCTGGCCTTCGGCGCGGAAACCTCGCTCAACAAGGACCTGCAGTACACCTACCTGAATAACTACGGAGTCTTCGCCTTCCAGCGCAGCACCACCGCACGCACCGGCGCAGAGATCTCGGACTTCGTCGCCGGTCTGCCTGCCACCATGAACCAGGACTCGCCCGTGCAGGCTGCGGACAACTCGTGGTTCACCGGCGTCTTCCTGCAGGACGACTACCGCATCTTCCGCAACCTGACCCTGAACCTTGGCCTGCGCTGGGATGTGCAGACCCCGCCCACCGATCCGAAGAACCGCCAGTCAGCCTTCATCCCCGGCCAGAAGTCGACCGTCTATCCCACCGCTCCCACCGGCCTTGTGGTGGTTGGCGATCAAGGCATCAACCGCGGCATCGTCTCCACCCGCTGGCACCATGTCTCGCCGCGCGTCGGCTTTGCCTGGGACCCCTTCGGCAACGGTCGCACCGCGGTTCGCGGAGCTTTCGGACTCTTCTTCGGCTCTGTCTCCGGCAACGAGTGGAACGGCGTCTCCAACTTCCAGCCCTTCGCCGTCCGCAACCGGTATGCCTTCATCAAGTCGATGACGGACATCTACGGCGATCCGCGTTCCTTCCCGAACGGTAACCCGTACCCCTACGTCTATGACCCGAAGAACCCGCGCCCCTTCATCACACCGGCACAGGTCCAGGGTATTGACCTGGCGTACCAGTGGCCCTACGTCTATCAAACCAACTTCTCCATCCAGCAGCAGGTCACCAACAGCCTCGCTGTCAGCATGAGCTACGTTGGCTCCTTCAGCCACGATGTACCGTTCGCTCCCGACGTCAACTACCCGGTCTACGCCACGGCGGCAAACCCGGTCAACGGAGTCACCACCAGCAACGCCAACAACTTTGATTCCCGCCGTCCGTACAATCCGCTCGGCTTCGGCATCATCAACGTCATCCAGTCCAAGCAGCGCGCCAACTACCACGGCCTGCAGATCACCGGAGAGAAGCGCCTCAGCAACCAGTTCTCCGTGAAAGCCTTCTACACCTGGTCCAAGACGCTCTCCACCGCCTCGGTCAATAACAGTGGAGCGGTCATCGGCACCGCGCAGGACTTCAACCGCATGCAGGACGAGTACGGCAGCAGCGATACCGACATCCGGCACCAGGCCAACATTTCGGCGATCTGGAAGCCGGTTCTCTTCACCGGTTCGCCGCGCTACGTCCGTGAAACCATCAACGGCTGGACCATCTCCGGCATCGCGCAGTTCAACGCCGGTACTCCTTTCACCGTAACCACCGGCACTGACAACAACTTCGACGGCTACACCACCGACCGCGCCAACCTCTCCGGCAAGGCCGACGTAGGCATCACCCGCGGCCGTTCGCGTGCGGACAAAATCGCTGCCTACTTCAACCCAGCTGCTTTCTGCTCCTACACCGGCAGCACCGCTACCTGCCCCGCCGGCGTCGGTCCAGCTGGTCTGGATGGAACCACCCGACGCAACAACTTCTTCGGCCCCGGATATCGCGTCGTCAACGCTGCGCTTTTCCGTGACTTTGGAGTGTACGAAGCGGTAAAGTTCCAGCTCCGTGCTGAAGTCAATAATGTCTTCAACCTGGTCAACCTCGGCAACCCGACGACATCGCTGAACTCTGGCAACTTCGGCAAGATCACCGGCGCCTCCGGTGTTCCCCGTCAGATCCAGATCGGCGGACGCATCCTTTTCTAACCCACGGGAGAAAACGTGAGCAAGCAAACCATCGAAGTATCCCGTCGTATCTTCTGCACCGGCGCCGCCGCAGCTCTGCTTGAGCTGCCGGCGGCCCGGCTGCGGGCCCAGCATGCAACCTCCGGCTACGACCTGGTTGCACGTACTGACCGTCAGCGTATCCTCACCGCTGCGAAAAAGTATCTGCCGCTTCAACCAGCCACGATTACCGCCTTTCCCTCCCCTAAAACTCCAGGCGGTCCCCACGACTTCTTCTCGGAAGCCGACTATTTCTGGCCCAACCCAGCGAACCCCGACGGTCCCTATGTCAATCGCGACGGCCAAAGCAATCCGAACAACTTCAACGGCCATCGCAAGGCGATGATTGCGCTCTCTATCCAGATGCCTGCACTCACCTCCGCCTGGCTGCTGACGGGGGACAAGCGTTACGCCACACACGCTGCAAACCACCTGCGCGCCTGGTTCATCACGCCGGAAACGCGCATGAACACCAACCTTGAGTTCTCACAAGGCGTTCACGGCGTTACCACAGGTCGCAACTACGGCATCATCGACACCTTGCACCTGGTCGAGGTCGCGCGCGCCGCCGCGCACATCGCGCCACAAATGAACGCAGCCGAACGTGAAGCTCTCTTCACATGGTTTCGTGAGTACCTGCACTGGTTGAAGACCAGCGAAAAAGGCATCGCCGAAAAGAAGACGTTGAACAACCATGCCGTCTGCTGGGCACTTCAGGCAGCCGAATTCGCGCGCTTGATCGGCGATCAGCAGACTCGCCGCGAAGTCGCCGAACAATATAAGACGATCTTTATTCCCGATCAGCTCGGTACGGATGGCAGCTTCCCAAAAGAGTTGGCGCGCACCAAGCCTTACAGCTACTCCATCTTCAACTTCGATGTCGCAGCCATGCTCTGCCAGTCGCTCAAAGACAGCGGTGACAACCTGTTCGACTTCAATCTGCAGGACGGCCGTGGTATCTGCAAAGCATCCCAGTTCCTCTATCCCTACCTCAAAGACAAATCCGCGTGGCCTTACAAGAAAGACGTGGAGCACTTCGATGCTCTGCCCGTGCGCTCACCCGGTCTGCTCTTCTGCGGACTCTCCTGCAGCCGCCCCGAATACCTGGCGTTGTGGAAGACGCTGAACCCCGACCCCGTCGACGCAGAGATCATCCGCAACTATCCAGTCCGCCAGCCGCTGCTCTGGTTCCCGGAACATACGCGCCACAAATCTTAAGCGCGAGAAGAGAACAAATGACCATCACACGCCGATCCTTTCTTGCAGGCGCTGCCTGCCTCGGAGCGATGAAGACTCCTTTGCTCGCCTCTGCCCTGCAAAACAGCGATGCCGCTGCAGTCTCAACCCAACTGCTCTCCGGCGACTGGGAGTTTTACCGTGGCCCCCTCGATCCCAGGTTCCAGGTCTGGCACAGCGAAGAACTCGTGACCTGGCAGAAGGTCTCGCTTCCCCATTGCTTCAATAGCTACGACGGTTGCGACCCCGATATCCCCGCGTATCGTGGCGATGGCTGGTATCGCACCAGACTCAGCGTCAGGAACCCCTATCCCAATGGCCGCACGCTGCTGCACTTTGAAGGCGCAGGTCAGCGGTCTGAGGTGTACCTCGGCACAGAACGCGTCCATGATCACACCGGTGGATATGACGAGTTCATGGTCGATATCACCGAGGCCTGCGCTCGCCTGAACAAAGGCAAAGATATTCCGCTCGCTGTACTCTGCGACAATGGTCGCGATATGGAACGCATGCCTTCGGACCTGAGCGACTTCACGCTCTACGGCGGCCTCTATCGCAACGTATGGCTTGTGTATGTTCCGGCCATTTCTTTTGAAGCCGTTCACACCACCGTCAGCTTTGAGCCTGGAAAGCCCGCGCACATCGCCGTTACCTCCCGGCTCTATGCACCGCAGCAGTCTGGCACAAACCTCGACCTCCTCGTTACGATCCTTGATCCCGCAGGCAAGCGCATCCACAGCAAAACCCTCCAGCGCGCCGCATGGACCGGCGAAGTGGAACTAGCCTCTTTCCAGATCGACACACCCCAGCTCTGGTCACCAGCCACACCGCAGCTCTATCGCTGCGAGGTCACACTCGAATCCGCTTCCGGCAAAACCTCCGCAACTCATCGTTTCGGAATCCGTCACACACGTTTTGAAGAACACGGCCCCTTCTATCTGAATGGCGAACGCCTCCTGCTGCGTGGAACCCAGCGTCACGAAGACCACGCTGGCTATGCTGCGGCAACACCCGAAGAGATCCTGCGCAAAGAGTTCGCGCTCATCCATGCCATGGGTGCCAACTTCATCCGGCTGGCCCACTACCAGCAGTCACGGCTTGTCCTCGATCTTTGCGACGAATACGGTCTGCTCGTATGGGAAGAGGTTCCCTGGTGCCGCAGCGGTGTCGTCAGCACGCTCTTCCGTCAACGCGGTCTTGACCTGATGCGCACGATGATCGATCAGCATCGTAACCATCCCTCCGTCTTGTTCTGGGGACTTGGCAATGAAGATGACTGGCCCGGTGAACCCCATGGCGAAGAACATGACCAGATTCGCGCGTACATGACCGAGCTTCGCGACCTGGTCCATAAGCTCGATCCCTCACGCTACACCTCCTTCCGCCGTTGCGACTTCGCCAAAGACATCCCCGATGTCTACTCCCCCTCCATCTGGGCTGGCTGGTACAGCGGCAGCTATGTGGAGTATCGCGATGCACTCGAGAAAGCCCGCAAGGCAACTCCCTATTTCTTCCACGCCGAGTGGGGCGCGGACAGTCACGCTGGCCGCCACGCGGAAGACGCAGATCCCATGCTCGCCCATATCCTCACAGGGCACGGCACCGCAGAAAAAGGCTTCGATTACAAACTCACCGGGGGCACACCCCGCATGTCCCGCGATGGTGAGTGGAGCGAAACCTACGCCTGCGATCTCTTTGACTGGTACCTGCAAACGCAGGAGTCACTTCCTTGGCTGACCGGAACCGCACAGTGGATCTTCAAAGACTTCACGACACCACTGCGCGTTGAGAACCCCGTTCCGCGCGTCAACCAGAAAGGCCTCACAACCCGCGACCTCACACCCAAGGAAGGCTATTACGTCTTCCAGTCCTACTGGGCAAAAGAGCCCATGCTCCGCATCTACGGCCACAACTGGCCCGTACGCTGGGGCAAGGCCGGCCAACAGCGGCTGGTGCGCATCTACTCTAACTGCGCGGAGGTCGAGCTGTGGCTCAACGGAAAATCACTGGGCAAAAAAAAGCGCACACCGGATGACTTCCCCTGCAGTGGGCTTCGCTGGGACGCGGCCTTCCGTGCAGGCGAAAATGAGCTTCGCGCCGAAGGCCGCCTAGGCAACAGTCTCGTCAAAGATTCCGTCCGCTTCACCTATCAGACCACAGCATGGTCAAAACCAGCGAAGCTATCGCTACGCACGGTGAGCGACACCTCGGACCACACTACCGTCGAAGCCCGTCTTCAGGATACTGCCGGAGTTCTTTGCCTCGACTCACGCGCAGTTGTCCGTTTCTCTCTTGCCGGGAACGGTACTTTGCTTGATAACCTTGGTACGCCCAACGGGTCGCGTGTCGTACAGCTCTATAACGGCCGTGCAGAAATCAGTCTGCAACACACTGGCGCTGTGGTTGCAGGCGTGCACGCCGACGGCATGGAATCCGCATTCCTCACACTGGAGAAAACACGTTGAAGCTCCTCCGCATCACCACAGGCGCTGCTCTACTATCAGCGGCCTTCCTCACTCCACTGCTCGCGCAGGACAAACCAATGTCTGGCGCGCAGATATCCGCCGCGGCCGGTGACACCATTCCGGATGGTGGCCCTCTTGCAACAGACCTCTCCGGCGCCATCAAGCGGTCAGACATCCAGAAGGCCATGCGCAAGGTAGCTGACTGGCAACTGGCCTACTCTGAAGGCAAGTACAACCAGGACTGGACCTACGGCCCACTCTACCTCGCCATGCTGGCAACCTCCGACATTACAGGCGATGCCAAATATCACGATCGCGCCGTCAAGCTCTTTGACCAATACCAGTGGAAGCTCTGGGCCAACCGTCCCTTTCATGCGGATGACGAAGTCATTGCGCAAGCGTACGAGCTGCTCTACCAGGAGAAGGCCGATCCCAAGCGCATCGCCGATGCTCGCGCCACCTTTGATCGTCTGATCGAACGTACGGACGATCCTGCGAAGGACCTCTGGTGGTGGTGCGATGCTCTGTACATGGCCCCGCCTGCATTGGCGCGCATGTCGTTGATCACCGGCGACCATCGCTACATTGACAAGATGAACCAGGAGTGGAAGCTCACCCAGGAACATCTTTACGATCCGGAAGAGAAGCTCTTCTTCCGCGATGGCAGCTTCCTGAAGAAGACTGAGGCCAATGGCAAGAAGCTCTTTTGGAGCAGAGGCAATGGTTGGGTTCTGGCCGGCACAGCAAACGTTCTGAAGGCCCTGCCGAAGAATGATCCATCGCGTGCGCAATACATCCAGCTCTTTAAGGAGATGTCCGAGCGTATCGCCGGTCTGCAGCAGCCAAGCGGTCTGTGGCGCACTGGCCTGTTGGATCAGACATCATACGACCTGGATGAGATCTCCGGCTCAGGCTTCTTTACCTACGCCATGACCTGGGGCATCAACGAAGGCATTCTTCCCCGCTCCAAGTATGGTCCGGTCGTGGAGAAGGCGTGGGCCGCCATGGTGAAGCACGTCTTCGCCAACGGACGTCTCGGTTCCATCCAACCTATTGGTGCCGCGCCCGGACAGTTCACCACAACATCCAGCTACGTCTACGGCGTAGGAGCCTTTTTGCTGGCCGGCTCGGAGTTGGTTCGCTATGCAGGCAAGGGTAAGCCCTCCGCAAGCCTTCTGCTCACCACCCCCGGGACAACGGCCCGCCGCGATGAAGTGCTGGACCTGCCGCTTACCGACGTGAAGCGACACCTTAACTCAATCGATGACCTGGTCGCGCGTAATCACGCAACGGGAAAGCGTCTGCTCACACAGATCTACTCCTCGCATGCGGAAGGCCCCGCTGACCGCTTCCTGATCCTTACCGATGTTGCTCCCGGTTCCACCACCAGCGTTGAGCTGGCGGTGGAGCCCGGCGCAGTTCCACTCTCCTCCAAGGTCACCGCGCGCGATGTTCCGGAGCGTGCCGATGACTTTGTCTGGGAGAATGACAAGGTGGCCCACCGTGTCTATGGCCCTGCGCTGCAGGCCACGGGCGAAATTACCTCAGGCATCGACGTATGGTCCAAGCGCGTGACTGACTTTGTCAGCAACACCTGGTACAACCGTGACAAAGATAGCCAGAAGCAGCACAACCCCAACCTGAGCTACCACCACGACAACGGCGACGGCCTTGACTCCTACGAGGTCGGTCCTTCGCGTGGCATGGGCGGCGTTGGCATCTGGGTGGATGGCAAGCTGGCCAACTCCAAAAATTTTACCCACTCACGCATCCTTGCCAAGGGGCCCATCCGCGTTGACTTCATCCTCGACTATGCTCCCTGGCAAGCGGGCGATAAGACTGTTACCGAGAGCAAGCGGGTCACGCTCGACGCAGGCACACGGCTGAACCACATGCGCTCCACCTTTACCTTTGCGGGTGGCGGCACCGTGGAAGCGGCCGCGGGCCTGGCCATGCACAAGGGCACGGAGATCAAACAGCTTCCCGCCATTGGCGCTATCTCCGCATGGGACACACCCCAGACCGCCTCCGCAGGACATTTCACCACCGCCGTTATGCTGAGCGGCAAGCAGCCCTTCCGTTTTGCCGGCGTTCCGATGCAGGGCAAAACTCCCGGAGACAGTCTTCTGCTCTTCACCGTGCGCTCCGGCGGCACCATCGACTACTACGCGGGCTCCGGCTGGTCCCAGGACGACATGCCTGACTTCAATACCTGGAACAATTATCTGGAAGATCGCTACAAGCAGATGCAGTCGCCCGTGAAGTGGACCTGGGCCACCAGCAAAGCACGCTGAAGTCTTCCAATCGCGCAATGACAAAGGGGGCCGAAGCCCCCTCTCTCATTTAAGCCACGCAGATTGCTAGATCTTCGGCTCCCATCCTTTTTCATATTCCCGCTTGCGCATCTTCGTCGCTTCAGCATCGCCGAGAAACGCACCGGTCTTCGTATCCAGCTTCAGCTCGCGATTCAACTCCCACGCAATGTTCGCCATCAGCAGAATCGCCACCGAAGTACTCGCGTCCGCAATCGGCGAATGCAGCTTCGCTCCATTGCGGATGCCATCAATGAAGTTGGCAAAGTGCAGGTCCGTCATCGAGTCGCGTCCCACCGTATCCGCGCTGGACGTCTTCTTGTCCTTCGGAATCTTGTACTCCTGCAGCAGCTTGCCCTTCAGGTCATGGACTTCGTAACCATCACGATCCAGGATCACCGTACCTTCGGTGCCATGAATGGCAACACCGCGGTCACGGCCATACTGCGGCATACCGTTGGAGCTGGTATCTTCCCACGAGATCATCGAGTCTTCATACTCAAAGCTTGTCACCAGCGTGTCATAGAACTGCCAGTCGTCCTTGTAGTGATAGCGTCCACCCTGCGCGGCAATGCGCTTCGGCCAAACCTCCTTCAACGCCCACCGGCACAGGTCTACCTCGTGTGTACCGTTGTTCAAGGTCTCGCCCGTGCCATAGACACGCAGCCAGTGCCAGTTGTACGGATGAATATTGTCCTTGTATGGAGCACGCGGAGCAGGTCCCTGCCACAGCTCCCAATCCAGCGTCGCCGGTACTGGAACTACCTTGCCCGTCCCCATCGACTTGCGCGTATTGCAGTACCAGGCCTTACCGTAATACGCGCGGCCAATAATGCCGCCATGGATCTTCTCGATAATCTCAATCGAGTGTGGTGACGAGCGCTGTTGATTGCCCATCTGCACCACCTTGCCCATCTTCTTCTGGGCAGCCACCAGCAGCTCTACTTCATACGGATTGTGGCTGCACGGCTTCTCCACATACACATGCTTGTCCGCCTGCATGCCCATGATCGCCATCGGCGTATGCCAGTGCTCGGGCGTGGCAATGGTAATGGCATCCACATCCCTGGCCTCAAGCATCTTGCGGAAGTCCTTCTCTGACTTCGGAGCGGCACCCATCGCCTTCTCCGCCTCCCCGGCATACTTCTGCAGAATCACCGAGTCCACATCCGCCACATGCGTAATCGCAGCATTCGCCTTATTCGCCTGCAGCGACGACAGATGTGCATAGGCGCGGCCGTTCAGGCCAATCACACCAAAATTCACACGGTCGTTCGCACCCACAATACGCGCATAGCTCTTAGCGCTCGACGCAACCGCGGCGCCTGCGGCAGCGGTCGTTACCATCTTTGAAAATTCGCGACGTGTCAGCATACGTTTCCTTGCGCGCTAGGCGCTGTATCCCATTTCGCTTAATGTCTTGCGCATGAAGGCAAAGCTCTTCAGCACACCGGGCAGCGGGTTGTCGCCGTTGATCTCATACTCCAAGTCCACATCGCCGTCATACTTCATCGCGATGATGGTCTCAAAGATCTTCCGGAACGGCATCACACCATCGCCCACATCGCACTGACTCTCCTTCTTATGTGGATCGGCAAGGTCCTTCACATGCATGTTGAACAGTCGCGGCCCAACCTCGCGCAGGGTCGACGGAATATCATCGCCGGCGCGCAGAGCATGGCCCACGTCCACGCAGCATCCCATGCGTTTGTCCATCTTGCCGATGTGCTTCAGAATGTCATGCGGCGACGGCCATTCCTTGTCCTCAGGACCATGGTTATGGATCGCCAGCTTGATGTCGTACTTCTTCACAAAACTCTCCACGCGGCCCAGCGCCTCATGCGTCGGCGATCCCACAATCACGGGGATGCCAGCCGACTTCACATACTCAAACTTCTGCCGGATGTCCTCATCCTCATCTTTGAGGAAGTAAATCGTTCCCGCAGCACGCAATTGCAACCCCGCCGCACGATACACTGCCGCCTGCTTGGGCGCGGCATCCGCGGGAGTCATCGGAAGATGCACGTCCTTCAGGTTCAGGTACGGCGTCTTGATCTCATGCATGAAGCCGATCAACTGATCGGGCGTAAATTTGCGGAAGGTGTAGCTCGCAATTCCCAGCTTGACCGGAGCTGCCCCCTTGGCCATCGCTATCCGCGGAGCCATCAGGCCCGCTGCGGCCAGGCCGCCCATCTTCAAGACTTCACGACGTGTCGACATCCCTCTCTCCTTAAGCAAGCTTCACCCACTTGGCCTGCATCTGTGCCTTGATCACCAGTTCCGCCGCCAGCAGAGCCTGCTCCTGGTCCTGCGCGATATGCGTACGATTCACCACATCGGCCACAAACTGCGGCCCAAACGGCAACGACACCTGGTTGCAGTCGATGTACCGCTGCTCCTTGCCATCCACCAGGAACAGGTTGTTGCCCGCCTTGTTCACGGCAACATTGGTGTACTTGCGAACTTCGATGTATCCCTTGGTGCCAAGCAGGAACAGCCGTCCATCGCCCCAGGTTCCAAGGCCGTCCGGGGTAAACCAGTCCAGACGCACATAGCCAAATCCCTTGTTGCCGCGCAGCACCATGTCACCGAAATCCTGGAACTTCGGATGCTCCGGATGCGCAATGTTTGAGATCTGCGACTCCACCACTTCGGCCGATGTGCTGCCCGTGTAGTACAGGAACTGCTCCACCTGGTGCGAGCCAATGTCGCACAGAATGCCGCCATACTGCTCCGGCACCCAGAACCAGTCCGGCCGCGGATCTGCACCGCCATTGCCGGCATTCGCCGCGCCACCCTGCACAATCTGGTGCGGAGCGATATTGATCGTCTGGATCACCTGGCCAATCGCGCCCTGCTGCACCAGTTCCCCTGCCTTGATGGCTGCCTTCACCTCCAGCAGTTCGCTGTACATGATGGCGTAGATACGCTTGGTCTCCTTCACCGTCTTACGCACCGCGGCCAGTTGCTCCAGCGTCGTAATACCCGGCTTGTCCGAAAGAAAGTCCTTGCCCGCCTTCATCGCACGTACACCCAACGGAGCGCGTTCATTCGCGATGGTGGAACTTAGTACCAGTTGGATGGAAGGATCGTGCAGGATGGCATCCTCGCTCATCATCTGCTTCGCATCGGGATAGCGCTTCTTGAAACGGGCTACCTTGTTCGGCTCCGCGCCATACCAGGCCACCAGCTTGCCACCGCCACGAATAATGGCATCCGTCATGCCGTAGATGTGGTCATGGCTCATGCCACACACGGCAAAGTTGATGCTGTGCTTCGGAGCCTCATCCGCCCCGATCGACGGTGCAGCCACCTCATGCACCACCGGTCCGTTGCCTGCAGGCTGGGTCAGCCCCATCTCCGCCAGGCCACCCATCATGCCCATCGCTCCTGCGGTGCGGAAGAAGTCTCTGCGATTGAATCCATTCATCGGTAAAAGATCCCCATATCAGTTCAGTTTGTGCCAGAAAGTTATTTGAGAGACGGCGGAATTGTAGCAAGCCGCAACAAAGTCTTGCCGATCAAAAGCTGTCGCATGAACCCCAGCAGAGTGAAGGTGGGACTTCCCGCCTGGTTTTTAGTTTCAAAATGAAGCAATAAGCGACACATTTAGCCCCATCTGGCCCATATTGATGCGTCTCAATAAAAAATATGCTTGCGCATGGTCCACTTGCGGTGTTTCTATTCTCGCGCCAAAAAAACCTACCCATATGGGGGCACTTGATTATGAACCTGCAAGACTTTCGGCCAGTTGCTACCGACCATCCTTCTGCGACCTCGCGCGGTAAAACAAGATCTCTGCTCATCACCCTGCTTTTGGCGGCAATGGTGATGCTGGCAGGACCGCGCATGATCGCTCAGGACACCACCGCCACAATCCTTGGAACCGTCACCGATCCTTCCGGGGCCAATGTTTCCAACGCGGACGTCAGTGTAACGAACACCCAGACCAACATCACGGTCAGCGTGAAGACCACGGACTCCGGCGCCTACACCGTTCCCAACCTGATCCCCGGCACCTACAACGTCAGCATCAAGCTGCAGGGCTTCCAGACGGTCAGCATTCCGAACGTCACCGTCGCCGCCGGCGATCGCCGCCGTGCCGACGCAGCCCTGGTTGTGGGCGCCGTCAATGAAACGGTGGAGATCTCCACCGCCGCTCCCGTACTCCAGACCGATGCTTCCTCGGTCGGCAGCAACGTTACCGACCGCGCTGTGCAGGACCTGCCGCTCAACGGACGTAACTTCATCAACCTGGTCCAGGTAATGCCCGGCGCCACGGAAGGCGCTCCAAACAGCATCAACAGCGGTAACCGTCCCGACGACCGTCGCCAGTCCTCGTCCATCTCGATCAACGGCCAATCCGAAGTGCTCAACGACCAGCTTGTCGACGGTCTTGACAACAACGAGCGCGTCATCGGCACCATCGGCGTACGCCCATCCATCGACTCCATCCAGGAAGTCCGCATTCTCACCAACAGCTTCTCGGCCGACGGTGGCCGCGCGGGTGGTGGTCTGATCAACGTCATCACCAAGAGCGGCACCAACAACTTCCACGGCTCGCTCTATGAGTTCTTCCGCAACGATAAGCTGAACGCCTACGCCTACCAGTTCGGCGCATCTGCGCCAAAGCCTCGCCTGCGCCAGAACCAGTTCGGCGGCTCGCTCGGCGGACCAATCTTCAAGGACAAGGCCTTCTTCCACGGCGATGCGGAGTTCTTCCGTCTCATCAAGGGTGGACTGCCCAGCTCGCTCACTGTACCCACGGCATTCCAGCAGGCCAACCCTGGGAACTTCTCCGATGCCATCCCCGCAAGCGGCTGCGCGACAATCGCTGCCACCGTTACTGACCCGACCCAGAACCACACCACGGGATGCGTTTATGATCCCAACCCGGCTTCGCCCACGTATCTGCGTGCTCCGGTAGCCGGTAATATCATCCCCAGCAGCTACATCGATCCGGTCGGTCTGGCCTACTTCAAGCTCTATCCCCGGCCAAACTCCGGCAATGCAGGCTACGTAGGCACCCGGAACCAGTCGCAGTTCTCCACCACCTACGATGTCCGCGTCGATTACCACCTGAACAACGACAACCAGATCTTCGGCAAGTACATCGTCAACGACCTGTTCACGTTTTCGCCAGGTGCACTCCCCATTTCCAGTGCCAACGGGTTTGCAATTGATCCCCAGACGGGCAACGGATTTGGTCAGGCCCCGCAGATCGCCCGTAACACGGCGCTCATCTACACCCACACCTTCTCTCCAAACATGATCATGAACGTCGGCGCGGCATGGACGCACATCGACAACGCATCCTATCCGCTCAACTACGGCGTCAATCCCAACACCAAGCTGGGCCAGCCGAACGTCAACGTCAGCCAGCTTACCTCGGGCCTGGCAGTTGCCCTTCCAACGGGCCTCACCGGCCTTGGAGGCGGCAGCAACTTCGTTCCGCTGCAAAACAAGGACAACAGCTACCAGCTCAACGGCAACATTTTCTACAACCGTGGAAACCACAGCTTCCGCTTTGGCGCAGCGGGTATCCGTCGCATCGCCCTCAACATTCAGGATAACCAGGGAGAAGGAAGCTGGACCTTCCGCATGGGCGCACCCGGCCTGTTGATGGGTATCTTCTCAGCAGCTACCCGCAACAACAACCTCTACCCGCCCACCTACCTGACCTGGGAACCCAGTGTGTATGTCCAGGATGACTGGCACGTCCGCTCGAACCTGACCTTCAACATCGGTCTCCGCTATGACATCTACACGCCCTTCACCGAAAAGAAGAACCATATCTCCAACTTCGATGAAGCCAACGGTGTCATCGTGCAGGCCGGCGTCAATGGCGTCAGCAAAACCGCTGGTGTAAGAACGGACTACTCCAACCTGGCGCCACGTGTCGGCTTTGCGTACACGGCAACGCCAAGCCTGGTCATCCGCGGAGGCTTCGGCCTCGCATTCTTCCCCAGCAACTACATGTCCCCGGTCAACCTGAAGAACACACCGAACATCTCCATCTACGGCAACTGCTCTTCGGTGCAGGCGGCGGCTGGTACCAGCGGTTGCAACACCTCCTATACCCGCTTCTATCAGGGCATGCCGTTGCCCAACCAGAACCCCGCCACTACCCCCGGCCAGTTGGTCGGCTCCATCCCGGCAACAGTCGACTTCGGCTTCCGTTCCGGCTACCTGGAGCAGATGAACCTCACAGTGCAGAAGGACTTCAAGGGCAACACCCTGACGGTCTCCTACGTCGGCCAGCTTGGCCGTCACCTCTCCACCGGCTTTGACATCAACCGCGCTCCGCTGGGCAATACCACCGGCACGCAGACCTTGCGCCGTTACTACGGGACCATGCCGGGTGTCACCACCATCACCCGCAGCTATGCCTCTGGCGCATCGTCATACCATTCGCTGCAGGCTGTGTTTGAACGCCGCTTTTCCAACGGACTCGGCTTCAATGTCAACACCACCTGGGCACACCTGCTCGACAACGCTCCAAACATCAATGGTCAGAGCGGCAACGGTGTAGGCCAGGTACTGGCCACCCAGAAGTATGCTGACTACGGCAACGGCGATCTCGACGTCCGCAACCGCATCGTCGTAACCGGCAACTACGCCCTGCCCTTCGGCAAGGGTGCCCACGGATTCAAGGGCGCTCTCCTGGGCGGCTGGCGCACCAACGTCCTCTACCTCTGGTCCACCGGACAGACATTCACCATCCTGAATGCGGCAAACCAGAGCGGCACCAGCCCGGGCGGATCGGCGGATCGTCCGAATGTTGTTGGCGACCCCTTCAGCAATATTGTCCCCGTCAACCCCTCTGCGAAGCAGTTGCAGTTCTTCCGCGCCTCGGCCTTCGTTGCGCAGGCGGCTGGCACGCTCGGCAATGAACGTCGCAATCCCTACCACGGCCCGCACTTCCGCCACTGGGACATGTCCCTGTTCAAGGAGTTCACGGTCTATCGTGAAACCAAGCTGCAGCTTCGCGCCGAAGCGTTCAACATCGCCAACCAGGCCAACTTCAGCAATCCTGTCACAGGACTCGGTTCCACCACCACCTTCGGTGCCATTACCTCGACCCTGCCTTCGTATCAACCGCGCCTCATACAGTTCGCGGCCAAATACGAGTTCTAACCCCTCCATTGCTTTCCATTCGCGGCCTGCGTCTCATCAACGCGGGCCGCTCTTCTTTTAACCACTGGCGGTTGCCGAAATCCTGCTTCTGCCGTCTGATGAAAGAGTGCGTATTTCTCACATCCTTTGCGCTGCCGGCGCTTTTCTTACTGCTACTCTTCCCTTCGCAGCGGCTGCGGCACCTGCACAGCGAAAGAAATCCGCACCTCGTCCCGTGGTCGTGGGCTATTTCCCGCAATGGCAGCTGTATTCGGATACGCCATACTCGGTAAAAGCCTTGGACACCAGCGGCGGCGCTGCCCTGCTTGATCAGATCAACTACGCCCAAGGCTTCGTCAAAGATGGCCACTGCTCCGTGGCCGACCCCAATGCCGATCTGAACACCACGTATACGGCCGAGCACAGCGTCAGCGGCATCGCCGATGATCCCTCTTCGCGCTTCCATGGCTACTTCCACCAGATCCAGGAGCTGAAGCAGAAGCATCCCCGCCTGAAGGTCCTCATTTCCCTTGAAGGCCGAGCACCCGACTTCGCAGCCGATGCCCAGCCGGCACAGCGTAAAGCCTTCGTCCGCTCCTGTATTGATACGTTTATCCGTGGCCACTTCGCGGATGGGGTCGTCATTCCCGGCCTCTTCGATGGCTTCGATATCGATTGGGAGTCTCCACATAAGGAAGACGCCGAAAACTTCCGAGAACTCCTGCGCGAGTTCCGTCAGCAGATGAATGCCGTGCGCCCTGGTCTGCGGCTCTCCATCGCCGTCGGCCCTTCTCCGCGGATGCTCGGCGGCACAAATCTCAAGGACATTGTTCCCTACATCGACCAGGTCGGAGTCATGAACTACGACTACGTCGGCCCCTGGATGCAACGTTCCGGCTTCATTGCGCCCCTCTTCCATAACCCGGTGCATCCCGGCGGCAACAGCATTGACCGCGGTATGAACGACTACATCGCCGCCGGTGTCCCCGCACACATGCTGCTGATGGGCATGCCTTTTTATGGATACGGCTGGACCGTCCCCGAAGGGGACAATCACGGCCTCTTTCAGCCGGGCAAAGGCATCCGCGGCGATTACCCCTACAACCGGCTCGCTTCCATGCAGGGGGATTACGTTCTTTATCGCGATGAAGTCTCACGCGCACCCTGGATATACGACGGCAAAACCTTCTTCACCTTCGAAGACAAGGCTTCCCTCAGCTATAAATCCGCCTACGCTGCCAGGCGCGGGCTCGGCGGCGTCATGATCTGGGAGCTCAGCGGCGACACCGGCAACAGCGATCTGCTGCACACCATACACAGGACGCTGAATAATCCGCCCCGCTGGTACCGGTTCCCCCAACAGGCTGACCAGGGAGGATCCGCCCCGCAGGACCGTACCCGCATGGCCCCTGTTCCCTGAACATCGCCTGGCAGTGTCCTTATATGGTTGAACCATCAGTGGTTGATATCATGGGAAGAGTCGCAATCCACCCGCGGCTCATCCAATCCCTATGCCGACCCATGACATCCATCCGCTCCGGAAGGTTTTAGAAAACCGCATTGCCGTTATTGATGGCGCAATGGGAACCACCATTCGCACCTATGGCATGACGGAGGCGGACATTCGCGGTGAG
Source organism: Terriglobus tenax (assembly GCF_025685395.1). Lineage (NCBI taxonomy): Bacteria > Pseudomonadati > Acidobacteriota > Terriglobia > Terriglobales > Acidobacteriaceae > Terriglobus > Terriglobus tenax. Next base: position 375,218 of record NZ_JAGSYA010000004.1, read on the forward strand.
CGCTTCAAAGACGCTCCCAAGGATCTGCTGAACAACGGCGACATCTTCTCGCTCACCCAGCCAGCGATGATTGAGGACATTCACCGCCGTTTTCTGGAAGCTGGCGCCGACATCATTGAGACCAATACCTTCGGCGCCACCAGCATCTCGCAAAGCGAATTCTTCGTCGACGACCCCCGTGAGCACGGTGGCCGCAAGGACCCCGAGTTCTACCAGAAGATCGTCGATGACAAGTTCCTCGACGGCCTTGCCTGGGAGATCAATGAGCAGTCCGCGTTGCAGTGCCGCCGGTGGGCTGACCGCGTTGCCAACGACGATGGACGCCAGCGTTTTGTCGCGGGAGCCATCGGTCCGCTCACCGTCTCCCTCTCAAACTCCCCAGACGCCGACGATCCCGGCTTCCGCGTGGTGACCTTTGACCAGGTCACGCAGGCCTACGCCCAGCAGGTTCGCGCCTTGCTGGCAGGCGGCGTTGATGTGCTGCTGGTTGAGACCATCTTCGACTCGCTCAACGCAAAGGCCGCTCTCGTCGCCATTCAGGATGTCCTGGCCGCCGAGGGCAAACACGTACCCATCATGATCTCGGCCGCCGTCGGACGCGGCGGCGAAACCATGATCTCCGCCCAGACAACGGAAGCCTTCTGGAACGCCGTACGTCACGTCAAACCGCTTTCTGTCGGCTTGAACTGCTCGCTCGGGCCGGACCTCATGTATCCCTTCCTCTCCGAGCTTTCTTCGAAGGCGGATGTCGCCATCTCCTGCTATCCGAACGCGGGCCTGCCCAATCCGCTCTCCCCAACAGGCTTCGATCTTGAGCCCGCGGACATGGGGCGATACCTCGGCGGCTTCGCGCAGGACGGCCTGATCAATATCGCCGGCGGATGCTGCGGCAACACGCCGGAACATATCGCCGCTATCGCAAAATCCCTGGAAGGACGTGCGCCTCGCCCACTCCAACAGGATCTGGTGGAACAGAACGTATGAGTTTCAAGCCTCTGCGGCTGTCAGGCTCGCAGCCCTTTACCCAACAGCCCGGCATCTTCATCATGATCGGCGAACGCACCAACGTCGCCGGATCTCCTAAGTTCGCGCGCCTGGTCAAGGAAGGGAACTACGAGGAAGCGGTCAGCATCGCCCGCCAGCAGGTTGAGAACGGCGCCAACGTCCTCGACATCTGTATGGATGAGGGCATGATTGACGGCGTCGCCGCCATGAAGCGCTACCTTCTGCTGCTCGCAAGCGAGCCAGAGGTCGCCAAGGTACCCTTCATGGTCGACTCTTCCAAGTGGGAGGTCATCGAAGCCGGCCTGAAGTGCCTGCAGGGCAAAGGCATCGTCAACTCCATCTCGCTGAAGGAAGGCGAGGAAAAATTCCGCCAGCACGCCGCCCACATCATGAAGTTCGGTGCGGCCGTGGTCGTCATGGCCTTCGATGAGCAGGGACAGGCCGCCAGCTATGAAGAGAAGATCCGTATCTGCGAGCGCGCCTATCGCATCCTCGTGGATGAGGTTGGCTTCCCTCCCGAAGACATCATCTTCGATCCCAATATCCTCACCGTAGCCACCGGCATTGAGGAACACAATAACTACGCCGTGGACTTCATTGAAGCCACGCGCTGGATCAAGCAGAACCTGCCCCATGCCAAGGTGAGCGGAGGCGTCTCCAACATCTCCTTCAGCTTCCGCGGCAACAACAAGGTGCGTGAAGCCATGCACTCCGCGTTTCTGTTCCATGCCATTGCTGCCGGTATGGACATGGGCATCGTCAACGCGGGCATGCTGGAAGTCTACGAAGACATCGAGCCCAAGCTGAAGCTCCTGGTCGAAGATGTCCTGCTGAATCGCAGACCCGATGCCACCGAGCGTCTCGTCGACTTTGGCGAAGCGTTGAAAGCCTCCGGCAGCGGCGAATCCGCTGCGGAGAAAAAGACGGAAGAGTGGCGCAACGGCACCGTTGAAGAACGTCTGTCTCATGCCCTCGTCCGCGGCATCGACATGTATATCGAGCAGGACACCGAAGAGGCTCGCGCAAAGCTCGGCCGTCCTCTGCTCGTCATCGAAGGCCCTCTCATGGATGGCATGGGCATCGTCGGCGACCTGTTCGGCGCCGGCAAAATGTTCCTTCCCCAGGTCGTCAAATCCGCCCGCGTCATGAAGCGCGCCGTCGCGTACCTTACACCCTTCATGGAGGCCGAGAAAGCCGAACTCGAAGCCGCCGGGCAGACCGTACGAACCCAGGGCAAGATCGTCCTGGCCACGGTCAAGGGAGACGTCCACGACATCGGCAAAAACATCGTCGGCGTCGTACTCGCCTGCAACAACTACGAGGTCATCGATCTCGGCGTAATGGTCTCCTCCGAAAAAATCCTGGAGAAGGCCAAAGCTGTATCCGCCGACGTCATCGGCCTCAGCGGCCTCATCACTCCCTCGCTCGATGAGATGGTCCACGTGGCCCGCGAGATGGAGCGGCAGGAGTTCAAGGTGCCGTTGCTGATTGGCGGAGCCACCACCAGCCGCGCGCACACCGCCATTAAGATCGCACCGCACTACAGCCAGCCGGTTGTACACGTTCTCGATGCCAGCCGCGCCGTTCCGGTTACCACCAGCCTTCTCAGCGAAGACGGCCGCGCCATTTTCATCTCGCAGCATAACGCCGAGTATGAAGCGCTGCGCAAAATGCATTCCGCGCCGCGCGAAACCTACGTCTCTCTCGAGGCGGCACGGGCAAAGCGTCCTGCCATCGAATGGCGCGAAGCAGATATGCCAAGGCCGGAGTTCACCGGCGTCCGCGTGCTCGATCACTTTCCGCTCGAAACCCTGCGCGACTACATCGACTGGTCTCCCTTCTTCCACGCATGGGGTCTGAAGGGGCTCTATCCCCGCATCCTCGACGATGCCACCTACGGCGTGGAAGCCACCAAGCTCTTCGCTGACGGCAACGCAATGCTTGACCACATCATCCGCGAAAAGCTGCTCACCGCCCGCGGCGTCTATGGCATCTTCCCCGCAAACGCCGTCGAAGATGACGTGGAGCTGTACACCGACGAGACGCGCTCCACCGTGCTGGACCACCTCTACTTCCTGCGCCAGCAAACCGACCGTGGCGCCAGCAAGCCCTTCCAGTCGCTGTCCGACTTCATCGCACCGAAGGAAACCGGATTGAAGGACTACATCGGCGCCTTCGCCGTCACCGCCGGAATGGGCCAGAAGGAACTCACCGAGAGTTACCGCGCCGCCAACGACGACTACTCCGCCATCATGGCCGAGGCCATCTCGGACCGCCTCGCCGAAGCGTTCGCAGAATGCCTGCATGAGCGCGTACGGAAGGAGTGCGGCTATGGCGAATCGCTTTCCAACGATGACCTGATTCACGGCAAGTACCGTGGCATCCGCCCGGCTCCCGGCTACCCCGCCTGCCCCGACCACACCGAGAAGGGCACCATCTGGCGTCTGCTGGATGCGGAAGCAGCCACAGGCATCACGCTCACCGAGTCCTTCGCCATGTGGCCCGGCTCCAGCATCAGCGGCATCTACTTCGGCCACCCGCAGTCAAAATACTTCAGTCTTGGAAAAATCAGCCAGGACCAGGTCGCCGACTACAGTCGCCGCAAAGGTCAAAGCATCACTGAGACCGAGCGCTGGCTAGGCTCCGATCTCAACTACAACCCGTAGCGCGTTCTTCTGCCTGTAATGGGGATCACACGCAAACTCAGTAAAATCAGTCACCATAGTCTTTGAACAGCCAAACACCGTACGGAGGAATTTATGGCATCCACTACAGACCTCGAAAAGCGTCAGCAGTCCCCCCTCACGCTCTCTTCCGACCTGGACAAGGAAGCGGTCGTCAACATCTCGGGAGCCCTCAATGCCCTTCTCGCCGATGTCTTCGCGCTCTACCTGAAAACCAAAAACTTCCACTGGCACATGAGCGGCCCGCACTTCCGTGACTACCACCTTCTGCTCGACGACCACGCCGGCCAGATCGAAGCCATGACAGATGAGATTGCCGAGCGCGTCCGCAAGATCGGTGGAACCACCATCCGCTCCATCGGCCACATCGCCCGCCTGCAGCGCATCGCCGACAACGACGCAAACTTCGTCACTCCCGAAGACATGCTGAGCGAGCTCCACGAGGACGAAAAGGCCCTGACCCTGAGCATGCGTGCAGCCCACGACCTGTGCGACGACGCCGGCGATGTCGCCACCGCCAGCCTGCTTGAAAACTGGATCGACCAGTCCCAGCGCCGTAGCTGGTTCCTATTCGAAACCACCCGCCGCTAGGGAGTCGTTGCCCATGCTTCGCGCTTTTGCGAAGGGTGGGGTATCGAGCGAAGCGAGAGTACCTCAACAAACAAAACGGCCCGGAAGCTCTCAGCTCCCGGGCCGTTCTCTTTATAACCTTCGTTAGAAGATCTGGAAGTTCACCGCGACCGCCAGTTCCACGGCAACCGGAACGCCATTCTCCGTGGCCGGCTTGAACTTATACTGCTTCACGGCTTCAATCGCCTTCTCATCCAATCCCATGCCCACCGGACGCGGAACGCGCACACGCTGCGGACGTCCCTGCGTATCCACCACCAGGCTGACGATAACCTCGCCCTGGAACTTGGCCTTGCGGGCCTCTTCGCTGAACTCCGGCTCCGGGCCATAGATCAACTGCGGCGCCAGCACGCCATTGCCAACGTGGCGGATGCCGCCACCATAGTTGCCGCCCTCGCCCGGTCCAATGCCCGATCCGCGGCCAGAGCCAATGCCCGTGCCTGAACCATTGCCCAGCGAAGCCACGCCCACCGTCGGCGCGTTCGGCATACCAAAGTTCGGCATGTTCACGTTCGACATCTTCAGGTCCTTCTGGACCTCAACCGTCGGTTGGATATTAATCTTCGGCTCGCTCAGCGGGGGATGATTATTCGGCGGAACAATCTGCTGCTCGGCAAACTTCGGCAGTGCACCCTTGGTCACCGGAGTCGGCCCGCGCTGCCCGCCGCCGCCGCCCATCCGCTCCGAAGCCTTCTTCATGGAGATGGGTGGAGGCACCTTCGACATGTCGATGGAGGTCACGATCGGCTTGGCCATGATCTGTACGACCTTGTTCTTCACGATCCAGAAGATGATCAGGAAGACCAGGATATGCAGACCCACCGCGATGCCAGTCGAGGTCGGATCACGCTTGACCGCCATGCGGTCCACCACCGCAACGGGCTTGGACTGCAGCTCCAGCGGCGGAAGTTTTTCCGGGAAGAAGACATCCTTGATGCTGGCCCAAAGCGAGGCGAACACACTCTCTTCGGTCTTCTGCAACTCAGTGCCGAAGATCGGCTCTGCGTCATTTTTAGGATCGAGTTCCGGTGGCGTCAAAACAGTATTCGCCATAAGCTGTTCTGCTAACCCTGGCCTGCGGGCCCGAACGGCGCCCACACCCTTCTTCCAAAATCTCGCGCCGTTGGTGGGCTCGTTCCCCGGTCTTGTGCCGGTTTTGCCACGCGGTCGCGCTCAGCGTCTGGCTCCAGTCCCAGTTTACAGTCGTTTCCGTGGCCGTGGAGTCACTTTCTTTGGACGTATGGAACCACAACCGGGTATACGCAATTGCCACAGAAAGGTTGCAGCCGTTTCAGTAGCCGCACACTTGTTTTTAGAAGATTTCAAAGTCGACCACGACAGCAATCTCCACCGCCACAGGTATCCCGTTCTCTGTTGCGGGCTTAAAGCGGTAGCGATTGACGGCTTCCATTGCCTTTTCATCCAGCCCCATACCCACGGGCCTGGGAACACGCACCCTCTGTGGATGTCCCTGCGCATCAACCACCAGGACCACCGTGACCTGACCTTGAAACTTGTTACGGCGCGCCTCTTCACTGAACTCCGGCGCGGGGTCGTAGATGACGACCGGTGCGAGCACGCTGTTGCCGACATGCCGTAGGTGTCCGCCGATGTTGCCGTTCTCACCCGGCCCAACGCCAGGCCCATTTCCCGTCCCAATGCCCGGCCCACGTCCATTACCCAACGAAGACACGCCAACCACCGGTGCATTCGGCATACCGAAGTTCGGCATGTTGGTGTTGGCCATCTTCAGGTTCTGTACTTCAACCGTCGGCTGAATGCTGATCTTCGGGTCGCTGAGCGGCGGATGATTCTCAGGCGGAACAATCTGCTGCTCAGCAGACTTTGGCAGAGCCCCCTGGGTCACTGGAATCTGGCCGACATGGCCCCCACCACCGCCAACACTGCCTAAAGCGCGAAGCACTGCGGGCGGAAGAACATCAGAGGTGTCCATTGGATTACGCAGCACGGCCTTTGGAAAGGCAGGCGCGATGTTCGTCTTCAGCACCCAGAAAACAAACAGTATGCCAGCAATATGCAGGCCGACGGCAACACCAGTGGGGCGGGCATCTCTCTTCACAGCCATCGGGTCCGCGACCGGGACAGGGCTGGAGACAAGCTCAAGCGGAGGTAGCTTTTCAGGAAAAAGGAGGTCGTGAAGGCTGCTCAACAACGAGCGGAAGACGCCCATTTCACTCTTCTGCAACTGTGTGCTGAAGTCTGGATCGGCCATGCGCTGATACCCGGAATGCGGGCTCCTGCCTCCGCACCCTTCTCAATCAAGTTGCGCGCAGCGTGTGGAAACAGTCTCCGGTCTCTTCGCCGGTTTAGCCACACATCGCGCTCAGCGTCTGGCTCCGAAGACAGTGTGACCCAGCTTTTTTCAGGTGTAAAGAGTTTTCCCGCTGCGGAATCAAGTCCGCGTACACAGCGTCACCCCTTCAATCCAAGTAAAATGGAACTTTGCGGTTACCACCCCGCACATATCAGGAATGAGCATGTCAGATTCGTCCGCGCAGAAGCCGTTGAAGTCCACCCTGAACCTGCCCCAGACCGCCTTCCCCATGAAGGCCGGCCTCCCGCAGAACGAGCCCGTCCGCCTGCAGAAGTGGACCGACCAGGATCTCTACGGCCAGATTCGCACCGCCCGCGCCGGCAAAGAAAAGTACATCCTCCACGACGGCCCGCCCTACGCCAACGGAGCCATCCACCTGGGTCACGCACTCAACAAGTGCATCAAGGACTTCGTCGTCAAGACCAAGACCATGGCCGGCTTTGACGCTCCTTACGTCCCCGGGTGGGATTGCCACGGCCTTCCCATCGAGATCAAGGTCGACGAACAGCTCGGCCGCAAGAAGCTCGAAATGGACGCCGTCACCGTCCGCCAGCAGTGCCGCGACTACGCGCAGAAGTACGTCGACCTGCAGCGCTCGCAGTTCCTCCGTATGGGCGTCCTCGGCCGCTGGAACGATCCCTACCTCACGATGTCCTTCCCCTACGAAGCCCGCATCGTCGAGACCTTCTACGACTTCTTCGAACGCGACTACGTCTACAAAGGCCTCAAGCCCGTCTACTGGTGCTGGCATGACAAGACCGCCCTCGCCGAAGCCGAAGTCGAGTACGAGCAGCACACCTCGCCCTCCATCTACGTCCGCTACAAGCTGACCTCCGACGCCGCTGCCCTCGACGCATCCCTCGCAGGCCGCGACGTCTACACCATCATCTACACCACCACCCCGTGGACTCTTCCCTCGTCCCTCGCCGTGGCCTTCAATCCTGAGTTCGAGTACGTCGCTCTTGAAAACACCGACGGCGCAGTCTACGTCGTCGCTGCCGAGCTGGCCGAAGCCGTAAAGACCTCCTGCAACCTGCCCGAGGCCAAAGAGATCGCACGCTTCAAGGGAGTCGTTCTGGAGAACACCACCTTCCAGCACCCCTTCCTCCCCGAGCGCAGCATCCTCGGCGTCCTCGGCGACTATGTCACCGCCGAGCAGGGCACCGGCGCGGTGCATACAGCCCCAGCGCATGGCCCGGACGACTTCTACACCGGCGCGAAGTATGGTCTGCCGCAGACCTGCAACGTCGACGACGCCGGTCGCCTGCGCAACGGTCTGCCCGAGTACGACGGCCTGCACATCTTCAAGGCCAACCCCATCATCCTCGACATCATCCGCAACAACGGTTCGCTGCTCGCCGAAGGCACCATCCAGCACAGCTACCCGCACTGCTGGCGCTGCCACAAGCCCGTCATCTACCGCGCCACCGAGCAGTGGTTCATCGGCATGGAAACGCCCGTCAAGGACGAAGCCGGCAACGACACCACCTTCCGCCAGCGTGCTCTAGACGAGATCAAAAAAGTTACCTGGGACCCCTCATGGGGCGAAGAGCGCATCTCCAACATGATCGCCACCCGCCCCGACTGGTGCATCTCGCGCCAGCGCATCTGGGGCGTGCCCATCGCCGTCTTCCTCTGCCAGAGCTGCGACGCCCCCATCCACGACAAGTCCCTCAACCAGAAGATCGTCTCCCTCTTCGAGAAGGAAGGCGCCGACGCCTGGTACAAGTACTCACCGGAAGAGCTTCTGCCCTCCGGTACTGCTTGCTCTAAATGCGGTCACACCGCATTTAGAAAAGAGATGGACATCCTCGATGTCTGGTTCGAGTCCGGCTCCTCCTGGCACGCCGTCCTCGAGCAGGAACCCGAGCTCCAGTTCCCCGCCGACATGTACACCGAAGGCGGAGACCAGCACCGCGGCTGGTTCCACTCCTCGCTTCTGAACGCCGTCGCCATCCGCAACCAGGCTCCGTACAAGTACGTCGCCACCAGCGGCTGGACGCTCGATGAACAGCGCCGCGCTTTCTCGAAATCCCTCGGCAACGGCGTCGACCCCGTCGCCGTCATGGACCAGCTCGGCGGCGACATCGTCCGCCTCTGGGTCGCCTCCGTTGACTTCCGCGAAGACGTCATCGCCTCCGTCCCGCTCATGAAGCGCCTCGCCGAAGAGATCTACCGCAAGCTGCGCAACACCTTCCGCATCCTGCTGGCGAACCTTTACGACTTCGACCCCGCCACCAACGCAGTCAACGACTTCAACGCCCTCGAACCACTCGACCAGTACATGCTGGCCAAAGCTGCCGAGGTCGTCCGCAAGGTCCGCGCCAGCTACGACGCCTTCGAGTTCCACCGCGCCTACCACGCCATCAACGAGTTCACGAACTCCGACCTCTCGGCCTTCTACATCGATGTCCTGAAGGACCGCCTCTACACCTTCGCCCCCGACGCCCCCGGCCGCCGCAGCGCCCAAACGGCTCTCTGGAAGATCACCGAAGCCCTCGTCCGCCTCGTCGCCCCGGTCCTCTCCTTCACCGCCGACGAAGTCTGGGAGTACCTCCCCAAACTCGAAGGCCGCGAAAAGAGCGTCCACATCGCCCACTTCCCGAAGCCGGAAGATTTGGCTCCTGTTAGTGCCATAGCACTCTTGTCAGAGTGGACCCAGCTTTTGGCCGTTCGCAATGAAGTACTACTGTTCTTGGAGCGAGTCCGCCAGATGAAGGCCATTGGCAAAAGCCTCGATGCTGAAGTCGAACTTTCTGCGCTTCCAATTGCAGACCAAAATCTTTTCAAGAAGTATCTTCCTTCTCTAGCAGAGTTATTCAATGTCTCTAATGTGTCGTTGGCGATTACGGATGTAACCGATGAAAGTCGGATTGAAGCGCTCCATTTCTTAGGCTGGGAAATCGGTACGCGTAGAGCCACAGGCACCAAATGCGAACGCTGCTGGCGCTACACCAACGACGTAGCCAGCGACTCCCGTTACCCCACCGTCTGCGCCCGCTGCGCCACCGCGCTCAACGCTGTCGGCTACGAGCCCTACGAAAAGACCGAGGAGCAGCCCGCATAATGGCCACCTCCAGCAATAACACCCGCGATCTCCGCCCCTGGCTCCTCCTGGTGTCAGCGGCGGTCATCGCCGTTGATCGCCTCACCAAGCTCTGGGTGGAAAAGAACATCACCCTCGGCCCCGGCAAGATCATCATCCCCAACGTCTTCCGCATCAGCCACGTGCTCAACACCGGCGCGGCCTTCAGCATGTTCGCCGACTCCTCCGGCAACACCGTCAAGATGGCGCTGATCGCCTTCTCCGCCGTGGTTACGCTCATCATTCTCGGCATGATCTACCGTGTTGGTCGCCGTCCATCGCTCACCAGCTTCGGCCTCGCCCTCATCCTCGGCGGAGCCATCGGCAACCTCTACGACCGCATCGTCTACGCCCACGTCGTCGACTTCCTCGCCGTCCGCATCGTCCACTACGACTGGCCTGACTTCAACATCGCCGACTCCGCCATCTGCATCGGCGCGGGCCTCCTGCTGATCGAGATCTTCCGTCCTCAGTCACCGCTCGACAACCCACCCACCGACGAACCCGTCCTCTAAACCAAGCCACCACTCCCGTTGCCCCATTCTTTGGGAATCGGGGTCCCCGGGGCTGGGGGTGAAAGCAAAGGATGGGGTATCGCGCCACGCGCGACCCGTCTTTCTGGGTTGTCATTCCGCAGGCGAAGAACACCAACGCCTGCCTCGATGGCCGGCGTCCCCTTGAATTACCCGTGTGCCTTTGCCAAACCAAACAGAAAAGGGCTGCCAGACCAGGCAGCCCTTTCCACGTATCAGTGGCTCCGGCCACTACCGCGGCAGCGGAGTCTACGTTGCCAGAAACCTTACTCCAACCGGCTTCCGGCTGTCATCCCCTACCGCTTCTTCTTCGCAGGAGCAGCTTTCTTCGCAACAGCCTTCTTCACCGGCTTAGCGGCAGGCTTCGCGGCCTTCTTCACCACCACCGGCTTTTTGGCCGGAACAACCTTCTTCGCCGGAATAGCAGACTTCTTCACCGCAACCGTCTTCTTCGCAGGAACAGCTTTCTTCGCCGGGACCACAACCTTCTTGGCCGGAACCGCCTTCTTCGCAGGTGCCGGTGCAGACTTCTTCACCGGAGCAGGCGCAGCTTTCTTCGCCTCAACCTTCGCCGGAGCCGGAGATTTCTTCGCAGGCGCAGCCGGAACAGCTTTCTTCGCCAGAGCGGCTGCGGGTGCGGCCTTCTTCACCACCGGCGCTGGTACAGGCTTTTCCGCCAGCTTCTTGGGCTCAGCTTTCTTTACCGGTGCAGGCTTCTTTTCCTTCACTGGCTCGGGCTCAATCTCGTCCGCGTCATCCGCGTCGATATCGACGGAGAGAATCTCGTCCTCTGCCTCATCGTCAGGGTCGCTTACCGCTGCAATCTCATCCAACGGCTCCTCTTCCACCACCTTGGCCTTCTTCCCACGCTTCGATTCCTTCTTGGCAGCGCGCGGGCGGCGCAGGTTCACCGGCGGCGGCGGCGCGGGCGGGGAGTAGGGCTCAAGATAAGCCTTCATCTCTTCGGTCGTCGTCAGCTTGCCATCCATCAGTTCGAAGAACAGCTTCTCTACCAGTTCGTCGTAGCCCGGAAGCTCCGGCGTAATGCGCATCTCCTGCATCAACGCATACGGAATCTTCAACCGGGCCTGCGGCCACTCCGCCGTAAAGGCCTTGAACTTGTTCTGCACCGCACTGGACTTCACACCGAAGACCATCTGCAGCACCGTCTCCGGCTTGGCGGCATGCAGCAGCTTCCACGCCGCCGAAGGTGCCGCATACGTCTTGCTGGTGAACTCGGCCGCAAGAGCCTTGCCCTGCGACTCCATGCTGTCAATCGCCTCGACAAACGCCTGCCGCGGGAAGCTTTGCTTCAACGCCGTCAGATCCTTGGCCGCCAGCTTGGCCGTCAACAGCGGGAAGCCAACAGCCGAAGCATCCGGGAAGATTCCCTGCAACTGCAGAGTGCCAACCTTGTCGCGCAGCTCTTCCAGACCGGCGGCGTTCACCACCTTCGAGCTCCAGGCCGGCATCAGCGCCGTCATCCAGCCATCGTTTTCCAGGTGGCGAAGAACACGCAGAGCGTCCTCTTCATAGGCAATCTCTTCCAGTTCATAGCCGCGATACCATGCGGGCAGGGTCGAGATGTAGCCCTCTTCCTTGGCCGTCTCATAGCGAGTGCGCGTGCGTTCCTCCAGCAGCCAGCCCAGGCGGGAAGAAAGCCGCGAGGCACGGATCAGCCGCGAGGGATCCTCGATAAATCCGTAATTCGACACCAGCCGAAGTTCGCGATTCTCGATATCCGCCACACCGTTCAGCGGATCCATCAACAACCCCCACGATCCGTCGTTCAGGCTCAATGCCATGGCGTTGGCCGTGAAGTCACGGCGACGCAGATCTTCCAGAATGTTCGCGGGCTTATAAACCGGCTTGGCCGGCTTCGGATAGGTCACGCTCAGCGTGCTGCCAATCTCCACCCGGACAGACCCCGGAAAGTCGAAGAAAAGCGACTGTGTCGGCTCATACTCGCCAGAGAACACGCCACCGGCTTTCTGTATATCTTTCTTCAACTTAAGGGCATTTCCTTGAACTGCAACATCAAGGTCGCGGACAGATGTTCCGGCGGTAAGGTCGCGTACTGCGCCCCCTACCAGAAACAGCGTCATCCCCCGCTCTTTGGCTACAGCCCGGATCGCGTCCAGGGCATTCTTCTGATTCGCGGAAAGACGATGTTCGAGGAGGTAGATGTAGTCGGCCATACGTGGGAGGGTAACGCTCCAGGCTTTCGGATTCGTCTCTAACTCATGCCGAATCAACCGCTTAGCATCGGCAAGTAAGGCGACGCAAAAGCCAAATGTAACATATAGGTTCCGCTTTTGCTACATTCGTACTGCTTTTTATGAACCCAGTGAGACAATGCCATACATGTCTGCCGGGCGAAAAAAAGTGCTGGTCCGCCGCTTTAGCCGTGACACCCTCGCTGGCTATCTGCCCTCTTCCGGCTTTGTTCAGCAGGCTGCTCTGGAACTCCTCGACCTCTCCGGGCGGGTGACGCCGGTCCCAATGGCAGAGGTCAAGATGGTTCTCTACGTCCGCGATTTCAACTTGAATGACCGTGATCCGGAGCGAAATCTCCGTAAGACGTTTCTTGCCAAACCCCGCACCGAGGGCCTGTTTCTCCGGCTAAAACTGCGCGACGAAGACATTCTGGAGGGGTTGGCGCCACTCGACCTCAGCCTGCTCGATACCGCGGTGGAGGATCAGGGCATCCAGTTCACTCCCCCGGATGTCCGTTCGAATGTGCAGCGGATCTTCGTTCCGCGCAGCGCGATTGAAAGCATGGATCTTCTGGCGGTCGTGACCACCCCCTCCAAGAAAAAGCCTGTCGTCCCGGCACCGGAAAAATCTCTGCAGGAACAGCTCTTCGCCTCGGAGCCGCCACCCAACTCTCGCCCCAACTGAAAAGAAAAGGGACGACCGAAGCCGTCCCCATTCCCGTTTCCAGAACGCAGCGTTAGTCGGCTGCGACCTCGTTGGCAATCTTCGCCTGCACCTTGGAGTGATAGCGGGAGTAGCCGAAGTAAACCACCAGGCCGATGATGAGCCAGACAATCAGGCGGATCCAGTTCGCCAGGCCAAGCTTGTACATCATGTAGCCATTGAACAGCACACCCAGTACCGGCACCACCGGGATGGGCCAGACCAGCGGAGCACGGAACGGACGCTCGCGGCTCGGGTCGGTCTTGCGCAGCACCACGACGGCGATGCAGACGATCACGAACGCCAGCAGCGTGCCGATATTCACCATCTTGCCGATGTCATCGATCGGCGTAATGGAGCCAACCACGGCGGCAAGCAGACCGGCCAGGATGGTTCCCTTCCACGGGGTGCGGAACCTCGGATGGATGGCGCCGAAGAACTTCGTCGGCAGCAGACCGTCCTTGGCCATGGCATACAGAACACGCGACTGGCCAAGCAGCATCACCAGCATGACCGAGGTCAGTCCGGCCAGCGCGCCGACCGTGATGATGTCCGCCGCCCAGCCCAGATTGTGGTCCAGGAAGGCGCGTGCCACCGGGGCTTCGATGTTAATCTCCGGCCAGTAAATCATGCCCGTCAGCACGGCAGCGACGCCGATGTACAGGATGGTGCAGATCACCAGCGAAAGAATGATACCGATCGGCAGGTCACGCTGCGGGTTCTTGGCCTCCTGCGCCGTCGTCGAGACCGCGTCAAAGCCGATGTAGCTGAAGAAGATCAGTCCGGCCGCAAGTCCGATGCCGCCCGTACCGAAAGGCGCAAAGGTGTGCCAGTCATGTCCCCAGTTGGCCTTGTCGACATACTTCATGCCCAGCAGGATGACGAAAAGCACCACCGCGACCTTCATCATCACGATGCCGGAGTTGAACTTGGCTGACTCCGAAATACCGATGACCAGGATCGCCGTAATGATCAGCGCGATAATGAACGCCGGCAGGTTGAAGCCAATCTCCAGGCCGAAGATCGTCGGCGCACCCAGCAGGGCATGAGCCTGTGAGGTAAGGTCAGCAGGAGCGGCGGCCTTCAGAGCTGCGAGCGCGGCAGCGAAGGTCTGGGTGCCGGGAATCAGCTCCGGATGCTGCAGGGCAAGCATCTTGCGGGCAACAATATCGGTCGCTGTCCGCAGGCCGGTCCAATGGTCATAGGCCAGCCACAGCGGCATCTTGATATTAAAGATCGCCAGAAACTCGATAAAGTGATTGGACCAGCCGGAAGAGACCGTACTGGCGCCCATGGCGTACTCCAGCGTAAGGTCCCAGCCGATAATCCAGGCGAAGATCTCACCCAGGGTGGCATAGGCATAGGTATAGGCCGAGCCGGCCAGGGGAATCATGGCGGCGAACTCGGCATAGCAAAGGCCCGCGAAAACGCAGCCAAGGCCAGACAATACATAGGCCAGCGTCAGTGCTGGCCCCGCGGAGTGTGCGCCAATGCCGGCAAGTACAAAAATACCGGCGCCAATGACCGCTCCAATGCCGAGCGCAGTCAGCTGAAACGGTCCGAGCGCTCGGACGAGTGTTTCGGAGCCTTCCTCATGGGACTCTTCCATGAGGGACTCCATTGATTTGGTGGCGAGTAGTTTAGCCATGTAGCGGCGACAGCTCCTTAGTGCTTCTGTATTGCTGGGATGTGAAGAGAATACCCGATAGCGGGCATTTGGGGGAGAAGACCCGTCCGGGCCCCCCGGCACTGTCTTCCCTGCTTATATTTTAGTGCGATCGCCCGTCTCCTGCGGCTGGCCACCCCGAACGGCTTGCTGACGCAGCAAACCGCAGCCGATCCCCCATTTGACCTGGCCCCCGAATCCCAGGCCCACTAAGCCATATCGACAGACGCTGTTTCCCTAACGCCCTGGAAGTGCTTGCTTGAGAACTAAAGCTCTCAAGCGAATAGGCAGAAGCCTTCAGGCCACTGAAAGAACAAGCCAGACAAGAGGGCTGCAGCCCTGGGCTTTTTCACGACTGCTTTCGTCAGGGAACGGTTTCAGCCGTGCCAAAAGGTGCATAAAGAACCGTCTTTAGCCCCTGAGGTACGCCACGATAGAAACAGCCCCTAAGCGTACAGCGATGCCAGCTTCTTTCCAATCTCCTGGAAGACCAGGTTGCTCTGCTCCGTCTGCAGCTTGCTGTCCGTGTAGTAGACCGTGATCAGGACAGGCTTGCGGCCCGGCGGATAGAGGATGGCAATGTCGTTGGTAGTGTTGTAATCACCAGCGCCGGTCTTATCGCCTTCCTTCCAGCTCTCCGGCAAACCGGCCTTGATCTTCTTCAACCCCGTCTGTGTGGCGAGCAGCCACTCATTCAACTGCTTCCGTGACGCGGAGGAAAGCACGTTCCCCAGCGTCAGCTTTTCCAGCGTCGCCAACATGGCTGCGGGAATCGTCGTATCGCGCTCGTCGCCGGGGACGGCGGAGTTCAACGCCGGCTCCATACGATCCAGACGTGTAGAACCATCCCCGATGGAACGCAGCCACTTCGTAAAGCCTTCCGGGCCTCCCACGGTGGCCAACAGCAGGTTCGCCGCGGTGTTGTCAGAAAGCGTAATCGCTGCCTCGCACAGCGCCGCAACCGTCATCCCGGTCTCAAGGTTTTTCGTCGTTACGGGGGCATAACTCAACAGGTCGCTCTTGCTGTACTTCACAACCCGATCCATCTGTTCCTGTCCCTGGTCTGCGCGGCGCAGCACCGCCGCAACCAGGGACATCTTGAAGGTGCTGCACATCGGGAAGCGCTCCGAAGCGCGATAGCCTGCGCGGGCTCCTGTCTGCGTATCCAGCACGGCAATGCCCAGGCGTCCGCCATGACTCGTCTCTAATTCCGCAAGAAACGGCTCCATCGCCTTCAGATCAGGTTGAGCCGAGGCGGCAAAGAGGCTGCGTGTGGCAAGCAGTGCGGCAGAGGAAGCAAGGAAGACGCGGCGGGTAGGCATGGTGCAGCCAGAGTAGATGGCCGCCTGCCTGTGGATGGCCGTATGGAATCTGAAAAGTAACTCAGACCTAAAGATATTTTTGGAATCAAAACACAATGTTATCCGGGAGCTATACCGCGTAAAAGGATCCTTCTTTGAAGAGCTGAATCCGTTGCAGCGCACCTCCAGAATTGCACCGGAGATGCCGGGATGAGCCACAGACACAGGACGCCTATTTCCGCGCCCTGGAGCAGGCCGTGGGCCAGTAATTACGCCTCGGCTGCCTGCCGCTTCCACACCATGTACACCGGCACGCCCAGCAGCACCAGGATCAGCCCCGGCCACGTGTACTGCGGCTTATAGCGCAACAGCACATAGCTCACCCACGCGGCCATCGCGATATAGACCGCTGGCAGCACCGGGTATCCAATCGCCTTGTACGGGCGCGGCGTATCCGGCTGCTTCTTGCGCAGGATAAAGATGCCCGCGATCGTCAGGATGTAGAAAACCAGCGCCGCAAAAATCACATAATCCAGCAACTGCCCATAGCTGCCCGAAAGGCAAAGCAGGCAGGTCCAGAACCACTGCACCCACAGAGAAACCGTCGGAGTGTTGGTCTTCGGCGATAGCTTACCGACTGCCTTGAAGAACAACCCATCCTGGCTCATCGCGTAGTACACCCGCGCTCCGGAGAGCAGCATGCCGTTCGCGCATCCAAACGTCGAGATCAGGATGGCCAGCGCCATAATCCGCGAACCGTAGCCAGAGAACGCCTGCTCCATCACCGCCGTCGCGACGCGGTCCTGGCTGGCGTACTGAATGCCGCGGGCCATGATCGTCGTTCCCTGCGGATCGCCATGCAGCGGCAGCACCGCCAGGTAGATGAAGTTGCAAAGGATGTAGAGCAGCAGCACCGTCCCGGTACCAAGTACCAGCGACAGCGGCAGGTTGCGCTTCGGGTTGCGGACCTCACCTGCCGTAAAAGTCACGTTGTTCCACGCATCGGCCGAGAACAGCGAGCCCACCTGCACCACCGCCAGCACCGTTACCAGGCCAATCAGTACCGTGGGGCCTGACGCCCCCTGTTGCACGGCATGCAGATCATTCCAGCCTGCGCCCTTCCAGAAGTTGCCGTTGGAGAAGTTCGCCGCAATCGCCGTGGCATTGCGCGCCAGCAGGCCAAACAGCACCACTGCGGCCAGCGCAAAGATCTTGGCCGAGGTAAAGATGTTCTGGATCAGCGCGCCCAGCCGCACGCCCATCGAGTTCAGAGCGGTCAGCAGCGTGATGATCAGGATCGCTGTCAGGTTTGCCGTCGACAGGCCGATATCCATGTTGCCCAGCACCATGGGGCCAACAGGAATCGGCGGAACATGGGCAATGTGGATCAGCCAGTGGTCGGCAGCAATCGATGGGAAGAAGACGCCAAGGAACTTGCCAAAGGCGACGCCGACGGCCGCGATGGTTCCGGTCTGGATAACCAGGAAGAGCGTCCATCCATACAGAAAGCCCCACAGCGGGCCAATGGCCTCACGCAGGTAGATGTACTGGCCGCCGGCTTTGGGCATCATGGCGGCAAGCTCGCCATAGCTCAGCGCACCAATGATGGTCATCACCGCCGTCACCAGCCACGCGCCGATCAGAAGCGCGGGCGAGCCCGTGCCGCGTGCAATATCCGCAGCTACGATGAAGATGCCGGAGCCGATCATGGAGCCCATGACAATGGCGGTGGCAGAAAAGAGCCCGAGGCCCTGAACAAACTTTGGCTGCTGCGTTTCCTGGTTGGACACTGTGACCCAGTTGTATCAGTTCCCGCTTGCGGGATGAAAGTCGCCCTGGCCGCCTTGAACCTACGAACAATTTCGTGGACAGGAAACTTCCCAAACGGCACAATCGTATGGCTGTCTAACCGAAGATCTGTGATCCAACAGGAGAGTGGTGCATGAAGCGTGTTGCGATGTTGTGTCTGCTGACGGCGGCAACCGGAGTTTTGGCTCAGGACAAAGGGCTGACGGGCAAGTGGACCGCGACCGTGGACTTCTTCGGAGCTCCGCTTTACTGGCAGATGGAACTGAAGCAGGAGGGCGAGAAGCTGACCGTCGACTTTTCAGGAGACAAGGGAGATGGTACCTATACCGGCGGCAAGCTTTACTTCCTCGCCAAGGACACGGTCGGCGGATCGGAAGAGCTGACGGCAACCGTCGTGGACGGAAAGATCGTAGGCAATGTGATCTGGAAGAGTGGCGGCGACCCGGACCACAAGCCCTATGTGCGCAAATTCACCGCCGAGCGCAATCCCGAGCGACCCACCGGACAGCCGAAAACGCATGAGTTCGAACCCACGGTCTTTCGCAAACAATTTTCCGCTCTTTACGATCCGGTGCTGCGCATCAACCCCGGAGACACGATCCACACCTGGACGGTGGATGCAGGCGGTAGTGATGCCAGGGGCCTAGAGCGCTCGCTCGGAGGCAATCCGCAGACTGGCCCTTTCTACGTGGTCAGTGCCATGCCTGGAGACACTCTGGTCGTTCACATCAACAAGCTGAAGCTCAACCGCGATTACGCCATCAGCGGCGACGGCATCGTGCCCCGCGGCATGGATGGTGAACTAGCCACCAAAATGAAGGACGCGGGCAAAGGCGTGCGCTGGCACCTGGATTTAGAGCGCGGCCTGGCCTCGCCGGAAAATCCCGGTGAGCACATGAAGAACTACACCGTTCCCGTGCGTCCCATGCTGGGCTGCATCGCCGTCGCCACCCGGCCGTCGAACGCAGCTCCAGGTACCGGCGATGACGGCTACTACGGCGGCAACATGGATTTCAACGAGATCACGGAGGGCGCCACGGTCTACCTCCCGATCCAGGTGCCGGGGGCTCTGCTCTACTTCGGCGATGCACATGCCGTGCAGGGCGACGGCGAAACCACCGGCGACGCGCTGGAGACCTCCATGGATGTAACCCTGACCGTGGACATCATTCCCGGCAAGCATCCCCCGGAACCTCGTATCGAAAACGCGACCCACATCATGGCCATGGGGGAAAACGGCTCCGTGGACGAAGCTCTGAAGGAAGCCACGGCCAATATGGCCGGCTGGCTGATGGACGAGTACAAACTCACACCCAGCGAAGTCGGCATGGTCTTCGGCACCGCCGCCGAGTATCGCATCAGCGAAATCGCTGACCGCAACGCGGGTGTCGTCCTCAAGATCAGCAAAGAACGCCTGAAAGGACTCACAAAAGAACCGGCAAAATAACGCGCCCCTCTCCGCCCTGCCTTTTGTCTGTCATTCCGCAGCGTAGCCAGATGTGGGCACCTCTTCCTTTGTCCGTCATCCCGACCGAAGGCGCAGAGCGCTGCAGCGGAGAGACCTGCATTCGCCTCTGGCCTTTCTTGTCCTTTGTCCTCCTGGAAGGATCCGCTTCTCAAACAACCACCAACCGGGTGCCCATATCTGACAAAGCCCGGCATGGACATCCGACCCGTCTCGTCAGGGCATGGTTTCAGTCGTGCCACAAACTCCCGCCCAAAGAAAACCAACGCTGGCCTCGATGGCCGGCGTCCACAAAACCTGCGATAGTGGTTGCCGGAGATCCATCGATGATCCGTCGTCTCGCTCTGCTCCTCGCATCCATCAGCTTCATCGCTGCAGCCCAGGAAAATCCCGCCGCCAGAATTACCGGGAACCACGCAATCACGGAAGCCGGCGGCACGGTGCGCATGCAGCGTGTCATCCCACTGCCAAAAAGCTTGAGCCCGGAAGCCAAAGCATGGCTCAGCCGCCCGCTGACGGAGGATGGCAACGTCCCGCAGACCATCGAGCAGCGGCGCTCCGGTCTGGACGCTTCGCAGGCACGTCATCGTGATGAACTGCTGAAGCTTTTCCCCGTCACCGTGAAAGACAGCGCCATCGCAGAAGTCCCGGTGCGCGAGGTTGTGCCCGTCACCCTGAAGCACAAGGACCGCGTACTCATCTGCCTGCATGGCGGTGGTTACAACGCCGATTCAGGTTCATACTCGGAGTCGATTCCCGTCGCCGGCCTGACCGGCGTCCGCGTGGTGAGCGTGTTGTACCGGCTGGCTCCGGAGCATCCGTTCCCTGCCGGCGTGGACGATGTCATCGCCGTCTACAAGGAACTGCTCAAAAACTACAAGCCGAGCCGCATCGGGATCTTCGGCAGCAGTGCCGGCGCAGGGCTTACGCTGCAGGCTGCCGTGAAGATAAAGCAGTTGAAGCTGCCGATGCCCGCAGCCCTGGGACCGTTCTCCGCCACGGCGAGCATGGCCGAGGGAGGCGATTCGCGATCGCTGTACAACACCGACGGCCTGCGCGGGTATGTCCCGGTTCCGGATGGCACCCAAAATGCCGAATATGTCGGGACGACAGACCGGCACGATCCGGTGTTGTCGCCCATCTATGCCGACCTGCGCAACATGCCGCCGACGCTGTTTATCACCAGCGAGCGCGACCTTCTGTTGAGTGATACCAGTTCCCTGAGCCGTGCGTTCCTGAAAGCGGGAAACCGGTCGCAACTGATTGTCTTTGAAGGCTTGCCGCACTGTTTCTGGAATAACAACTCCTTACCGGAATCGCGCGAGGCGTGGGGCTACATGGCAGACTTCTTTGACCGGGAGTTGGGGCACTGAGCTTTCCCTCAGCCTCCGGATGCTCGACAATAGAAGCTTGGCCATGAACGAGCAGATCGTCATACGCGGAGCGCGCACACACAACCTGAAGAACGTCGATGTCGACATTCCCCACAACGCCCTGACAGTGATTTCGGGCGTCTCCGGCTCGGGCAAGTCGTCGCTCGCCTTTGACACGGTCTACGCCGAGGGCCAGCGCCGCTACGTCGAGTCGCTTTCGGCCTATGCCCGCCAGTTCCTGGAGCGCATCGAGAAACCCGATGTCGATCACATGGACGGTCTCGCGCCCGCCATCGCTATCAAGCAGAAGAACACCACGCGCAACCCGCGCTCCACCGTTGCGACGGCCACTGAGATCTATGACTACATGCGGCTGCTCTACGCCCGCTGCGGCACCGTCACCTGCCTGCACTGCGGCGGCATCGTACGCCGTGACACCGTCGATGAAATTGCCGAAGCAGTGATCGGGCTGGGCGAAGGAACCCGGCTCTATGCCCTGTTCCCCATCCTTCGACGGGAAATCCTGCTGGAACCCATGCAGGAGTTTGCTCCTGCCGCAGACGAAGCCGCGCCTGCCAAGCCGGCAAAAAAAGTGGCAAAGAAAAGTTCAAAGGTGGCAAAAGAGACGCTCGCGGTCGCCGCTCCAGACCCCACGGAAGCGCAGAAAGAGCGCCTTTTTGAGCTTCGGAAGCGCGGTTATAACCGCCTCTTCCAGAATGGCAGCATTGTCGAGTTCTCCACACCGGAATCGCTTCTGGAGCTCGACTTTACCCAGCCGATCTACGTTCTGGCCGACCGCCTTGCCGTCTCCCCGGAGGTTCGCGCCCGTATCGTCGACGCCATTGAGACCGGCTATCGCGAGGCCGGCGAAATTTTCTTCCAGACCGCTCCTCGCGACGAATCCGCCCCGCAAGTGCTTCGTTTTTCAGCAGCTTTTGAGTGCGTGGACTGCCACCGAGCCTATCGCGAACCGGAACCGCGACTGTTCAGCTTCAATAATCCCTTCGGAGCCTGCCCACGCTGCCAGGGCTTCGGAAACACCATCGACTTCGACCCGGGCCTGATCATTCCCGACCCGTCCAAAACGCTTGCCGGTGGCGCCATTGACCCCTGGGAAAAGCCCAAATATCGCCCATTTCACGGCGAAATGAAGCGTTTTGCCTCAGCAAACAAGGTCCCAACGGACGTCCCCTGGTTTGACCTGACCCCAGCGCAGCAGGAGACGATCCAGCGCGGTGGCTCTGGCTTCCCCGGTATTCGCGGCTTCTTTGCCGAGCTTGAGAAGAAGAAGTACAAGCTGCACGTCCGTGTCTTCCTGTCCAAGTACCGTGGCTACGCTCCGTGCCCTATCTGCCATGGGCAGCGGCTGCGCGCCGAGGCGCGTGCGGTGCTGTTGAGCGGCAAGAACATCTGCGAAGCGGCCGGACTGACCATCACCGGTGCGCGCGAGTTCTTTGACGGGTTGCAACTATCCCCCTCGCAGACGGAGATTGCCGGAAAGATTCTGGAAGAGGTCCGCCAGCGCATCGGCTTCCTGGAACAGGTCGGGTTGGACTACCTGACGCTGGACCGGCTTTCCTCCACGCTGTCTGGCGGCGAAGCACAACGCATTCAGTTGGCCACCTCGCTGGGCTCGCGCCTGGTGGGCGCTCTGTATGTGCTGGATGAACCGTCCATCGGCCTGCACACGCGGGATACGGCTAAGCTGATCAAGATTCTGGAAGAGCTGCGCGATCTAGGCAACACTATCCTTGTCGTCGAGCACGATCCTGACGTGATCCGCGCGGCTGACCGGCTGATCGACATGGGGCCGGGTGCGGGCGAGCTGGGCGGACGCCTGCTCGCTGCCGGAACCGTGGCCGAGGTCTCGAAGAACCCGGATTCGACGACGGGCAGGTATCTCTCGGGCAAGGCGCATATTCCGATCCCGGCAACGCGCCGCGAGCCGGGCCGCAACAAGCTGAAGCTGACCGGCGCGCGCATTCATAACCTGCGCGGTGTGGATGTCGAGATTCCGCTGAACCTGCTGTGCGTGGTCACCGGCGTGAGCGGTTCAGGTAAGTCCACCCTCATTCACCAGGTGCTGTACCGCGCGCTGATGCAGCAGATGGGGCAGGCCGAGGGCAGCGACCCGACGGGCCTCTACCGCGAGTTGCAAGGTGCACACCACCTGAGTGAGGTAGTTCTGGTGGATCAGTCGCCGATCGGGCGCACGCCCCGCTCGAACCCTGTGACCTACATCAAGGCCTTCGACGCGATCCGCGAACTGTTCGCCTCGCAGCCTGACGCCAAGCGCAAGGGCTATGCCGCCGGAACCTTCAGTTTCAACGTCCCGGGCGGACGCTGCGATGTGTGCGAGGGCGACGGCACAGTGACGGTGGAGATGCAGTTCCTGGCCGACGTCGAACTCCCCTGCGATGAGTGCAACGCGACGCGCTACAAGGCCGGTGTTCTGGAGATCAAGTACAAGGGCAAAAACATCCACGACGTGCTGAACATGACCGTGCGCGATGCGCTGAGCTACTTTGCCGGACATCCGAAGATTGTGGACCGGCTGGCGGTGCTGGACGAGGTTGGTCTTGGCTATGTGCGCCTGGGGCAATCCGCGACAACCCTCTCTGGCGGCGAAGCACAGCGTGTGAAGCTGGCGGCGCACCTGGCCACGGCACGCTCGGCGATCTCTGCCCAGCGCGGCGAGGCAGCCGCAACGAAAAAGGCATCGTCGCGCACGCTGTACATCCTGGACGAGCCGACGACCGGCCTGCACTTTGACGACGTGGCCAAGCTGCTGGCCGCCTTCCGCAAGCTGATTGAGGGCGGAGGGTCGCTGCTGGTGATTGAGCACAACCTGGACGTGATCAAGTCAGCCGACTGGGTCATCGACATGGGTCCGGAGGGCGGCAATCGCGGTGGGCAGGTAGTGGCCGAAGGAACGCCCGAGGAGATTGCCTCCAACCCCGCCAGCCTGACCGGGCAGTGGCTGGCGCCGGTTCTGAAGGCAAACGTCAAAGGAGCATGAGGATGATTTGGAAGAGGACGATGGTTTCTTGGCGCTCGAACTCTCACTCATCCGCTGCGCGTATGCATGGGGCGCCCGGATTCTGGGCGGGCTGCGTGCTTCTTACGGCGAGTCTGAGTGCATTTGGCAACCTGCCGTCAAGCCAACCAGCCATCCAGCCATCAGAACAGCAGCTTCCGCCAGGAACCCGCTCCGTTGCAGACGAGGACGTCGCAGCAGCTGACCAGTACAAGAAGGCGCAGGCAGCGCTGGACGCGCAGAATTACACCGAGGCGGAACGCCTGCTGGCCGATCTGGTGAAGCAGGATCCGAAGAACGCCGGCATGCTCTACCAGCTTGGCTTCTCGCAGGAAGCGCAGGACAAGGACGATGCCGCCGAGGCAAGCTATAAGGCCGCTGTCGCGATTGACCCTAAACAGTTTGAATCGACTCTCGCGCTCGGGCTGGTTCAGGCGCGCAAGGGCAGCATGGCAGAAGCCCGCGAAACCCTGAAGCTGGCCCTGACACTGCAGCCGGCCGATGCCAGCCAGTCGAAGGTTCTGAAAGCGCGCGCCTTCCGGGCGCTGGCCCAGATTGATGTGACCCGGGATCCGGCCTCGGCACGGGAATGGCTGCTGGCCGCCCTGAAGCTGACTCCCGCCACCCCTGACGACACCCTGATGGCCGCTGAACTGGCCGACACGGCCGGAGACACCGCCGGAGCACAGGCACAGTACAAGAAGCTGCTGGCCGGCGACACCAGGAGCGCGGAGGCAGTGGTGAGCTACGCCCGCTTCCTGATGCGGCACGGTCAGACAGCCGAAGCGACTCCCCTGCTGGAGCAGTTGCAGATTGCCAACCCCGGCGACGCGAATCTGAAACGTCTGCTGGCGCACCTTTACACGCAGGCCAACAACCCGGAAAAGGCGGAGCCAATGCTGCGTTCGGCCCTGGCGGCGACTCCGGACGACCCGACCCTGCTGGACGACCTTGGCTCGGCACTCGTCCTGGAGAAAAAGTTTGATGAGGCGCAACCGGTGCTGGAGAAGGCGGTTTCCATTCCCGCCGATAAGTGGCCCAGCCCGCAGGATTTAGGCGAAGCATGGGGACATCTGGCCTTTGCTGCTTCAGAAAATCATCAGCCAAAAATTGTGTTGCAGGCACTGTCGAACAGGGCTACACTCCTTCCAACTTCGCCGTCCACTCTGTTTCTGGAGGCAACGGCGAATGACAGCCTGCACCAGACGGACAAAGCTGTTGCACTGTATCAGCAGTTTCTCTCTGTCTCTACAGGAAAGTATCCGGACCAGGAGTGGCAGGCCCGCCACCGACTTGCCGCTCTGAAACGCAGGTGAGCACTTCCGAAAGGGGTGCCGTATGCAGTTCACAGTTCGTAGTGCCTGTAATGCCTTCTATCGCCCCGGTTTCCGTCACGCCGCGCTTCCCTTGCTCGCGGCCGGCAGCTTTCTGTTGCCTCCTGTCGCCCGCGCGGCCGGAGCTGTGGATGCCGATGTAGCCATCATTCAGCAACTGGAAAACAAAGCCTCCATTGCGGGACCGCGTGAGCAGTGCTTCCTTTACACAGAATTGGTAAGCCGCATGACGGAACTGGCCAGTCGTCAGCTCTCTATTGGAGATGTCGACCAGGCTGCCACAACGATCAAAAAGATTTCCGTCTACGCAGAGCGCATCCAGATGGGTGTTGCCGACGATGCCAAGAAGCTGAAGAAAGCGGAGATCCTGCTACGGCAGACCGACCACCGCCTGAACGACATCATGCATGCCTCCTCGGGTGAGGATCGCGGCATGGTGCAGAACACATTGAAGCGACTGCAGACCGTGCATACGGAGCTGCTGGCGGTCATCTTCCGGCACTAGTCTTCTGAGGCGGTCGACCTCTGTTGCGTGCAGAAAATGGCACAGCCGAAGCTGTGCCATCCCTCCAATTGGCCGAAGCTCTTTCTATCGAGCTTCGGCCTTTTCTCTTGCTTTACTTCGCGGCTTCCACCAGCTTCGTGAGCGCATCCAGAAAGGTGAAACGTACCAGGGCGGCAGGCCTCTTTGCCTCATTCAGCGTTGCCTGCCAGTCGGCCTTGCCAGAGGCAGTGCTTCCCTTCTCCACGGCGTCAGCGGCCTGCTCTCCAATGACCATAAGAGCGTGCATCTGGTCCAGGCGGGGCAGCACGTCCTGCATCTGCGGCGAGGCGGCGGCCTGTTCCTTTGCGTGTGGAATAGCACGGTCGATCTGCTGGAACCATGCGGTGAGCTGAGCGCAGGCGACAGCGTCCTTCTTCAGACAGGCTGTTGTAGTCAGCTCGCTCCAATGGCGTGAGGCCGGGTCAGGACGCACGGCGTCGACAAAGCGGTCGAGCGCGGTGAGCTGGTCGGTGTGCTGCGTCTTCGAGCGCTCACCGAAGCTGACCGGCTCCATGGCGGAGGCCACAGTACGCAGGTCGTCAATCTGCTCCGTGTGCGCCATGGCACGCAAACGGGCATCGCCGCTTTGCAGGTGGGTCAGGCCAACGGACTCCAGTTCCAGCGAGACCACGGCGAGTCGACGGTACATGTCGTCCACATCGGTAACCGATTGCGGCGACCAGAAGCGCTCGGCAATGGCGGCGGCGCGCGGCCAGATGCGGGAGTCTATATCGCGCTCGTTCAGGTGCTCGGCCCACATGGGCGTTTCGCCGCCAAGAATGCGCTTCTTCTCCTCTGCCGTAAGCGTGGAGTCGGCGGGAACGGGGTCAGCCAGGTAATGCACGCCGGCGGGACGCATGCCATCGAGATAGTAGGGCGCGGAGAGGATGCCTTCGTAGCCCATCCGGGCTCCCTTGGCGAGGGAGGCCGCGCCACGCCAGGACTGCACGACGATGTCCTTCGGCAGCTCAGGGGTCAGGATCTCGTCCCAGCCCATCATGCGCTTGTGGAGAGAGGTAAGAATGGCGAGCACACGGGTGTTGAAATAAGCCTGCAGCGCATCGTTGTCCTTCAGGTTATGGGCTTTCTTGAAGGCCAGGATGCGCGGGTTGGTCTTCCAGTCCGGCGCCGGCGTTTCGTCACCGCCGATGTGGACATAGGCGTCCGGGAAGAGTGCGGTCAGTTCTGTGAGCAGCTTGCGGACAAAGACATAGGTCTCTTCGCGCGTGGGGTCGAGTGCCGTGTTGCTGATGCCGAACTCACGGCGGATCTCGTCCGGCACCGTTCCGCTGGCCAGCTCCGGGTACGCATAAAGCCAGGCGGCAGAGTGGCCGGGCATCTCAAACTCCGGCACCACGCGGATACCGCGAGCACGCGCGTAGGCGACAACTTCCTTCACCTCATCCTGCGTGTAGAAAAAACCATCGGAGCCTTTTGTCGTGAGCTTCGGGAAAAGCTTGCTCTCGATGCGGAAGC
This sequence comes from Terriglobus tenax, assembly GCF_025685395.1. Classification (NCBI taxonomy): domain Bacteria; kingdom Pseudomonadati; phylum Acidobacteriota; class Terriglobia; order Terriglobales; family Acidobacteriaceae; genus Terriglobus; species Terriglobus tenax. Next base: position 402,414 of record NZ_JAGSYA010000004.1, read on the forward strand.
CCTGATCTTCAGTCAGGTGCCAGTGGAAGACATTCAACTTCACAGCGGCCATGGCGTCGATGTTGCGCTCGATGACGGGAATGGGTTCGAAGTGACGGCCGCAATCGATCATCAGGCCACGCCACGGAAAGCGCGGTGAGTCATGCACGGTGACGGCTGGGATTTCGTAGCCCTGCGGAGTCGGCTGGACCAGCTGGATCAGTGTCTCAAGGCCATGCATGGCTCCGACGTCGGTGTTGGCCTCGATCATGGCTTTCTCACTGGTCACTGTCAGCGAATAGCTCTCGTCTTCGGTCAAGCTCTGGACGGCCTGGCCGGGTGCGGCAACGCTGACCACCAGGGGGGTCGTGCCGAAGACGCCACGGCCTTCGTGGCGAAGGTCCGCGGCGGTCTCCATGCGGCGCACTGCGCGGGCAATTGCGGCCTCAAGGCGGGCATCGTGGGTGCGTGGTGTCTCCACTTTGAAGGTGGACTTCAGCACAAGCGCGCCGGAGCCCTGGGTTATCTCAGACGGCAACGGCATCAGGTTGGGCTGAAAGCTGGTCTGGGCAAACGTCGATGCCGTAACGGCGAAGCAGGCGAGGAGGAGGGCCGGGCGCAGGTGCTTGGTCATGGTCTGGTTCCGCGGAGTGTGCGGGAAGAGACAGTATAGGTTTCCCCACGCTGTGCATTCACGGCTATATGACCTACCGATATCGCCACCTTTCCTGATCGATTTTGCTGACATCTTCTCCAGTTTGCTCCTACAATCCCGACATGCTTCGTCGCGTGGTGTGCCTGTTCCTTCTTGCTTCTGCCTGCTGTGCCGTCGCACAGCGAAGGGCGCCGTCTGCCCTGTCGGACGCCGAGGTGGAAGAGATCCGCGAAGCCGCCATTGATCCCGCGATACGGATCACCGTCTTTCAGAAAGCCCTGGAAGCACGCATCAACCGCATTGAAGAGCTGATCAAGAAACCGAAGGCTCCGGGACAGGCCGAGGACATCCACGACTACATGGAGCAGTTCACCTCCATTGCCGATGAGCTGGATGACAACCTGGATGACTATGAACCGAAGCACCCGGACCTGCGCAAGGTACTGCCCAAGCTGCTGGCCGCTACCGAGCGCTGGGCGACCGTACTGAAGACTCCGCCGGACCACACCGCCTATACGCTGACCCGCAAACTGGCTCTGGAAGCCACGCAGGACCTGCATGACTCCGCCAGGGAGATGATCGACGGGCAGACGGAATGGTGGAAGACCCACAAGGTGCCGGAGAAACGGGACGCCCCGCCGGAACCCATTGTGGTGCCACGCTGACACCATTTCAACGGCAAGCTGCGCTAAGTTAGAAGAAGTGTTTCCGGAGCTGGTCCAACTCTTTCAGACGGAGTACCGCGTACTGCGCCCCCGCGCGCCGATGCCGGAGTTCCACGTGCGCTTTCGGCGGTTCACGTCGTTGAATACAACCATCCGCCTGCGCGACGGCAGATTGCATGTTTCCCTCTCCGATTTGCTGGAAGCCGCGCCGGAGCCGGTGTTACAGGCCATCGCTCACATTTTGATCGCCAAGCTGTACCGTAAGCCGATTGAGCGGTTGCATGCGGACCGCTATCGCCGCTACACGCAGTCCGAGCCGGTATCGCGGCTGGCTGAGCACATCCGGCAGACGCGCGGACGGAAGAAGATTCTGACTGCCAGGGGACACTACTACGACCTGGATGAGGTCTTTGAGGCGCTGAATCATCGCTTCTTCCACGGGCTGATGGGCCGACCGGTGCTGACCTGGAGCGGACACCATGCGCGCCGCCTGCTGGGCCACTATGACGCGGCTCATAACACCATCATGATCAGCCGCGTCTTCGACCGGCCGGATACGCCGCGGAGCGCGATTGAGTACCTGATGTACCACGAGATGCTGCATCTGAAGCACCCGGTGCGGGTGAAGTCCGGCCGCCGGTGCGTCCACTCGCGGGAGTTCCAGGCTGAGGAGAAGCTCTTCCCGGAGCTGGAAGAAGCCAAGGCTTACCTGAAGCGGCTGTGAGGGAGTTGTTCGTTCTTAGTTGTTCTCTTCGAGATTTTGGAGCACGGCTTCAGCCGTGCTCCAACGACATCCGATTCCCATTCATCGCTGCGCGATGAATGGGGCACCCCAAATCGAGGTTGACCTAAAAGCAAACGCCCTCCACGCTTTGCAACGAAGCGTGGAGGGCCGTTTTGCAGGACGTTAGGCTTCCTGCGGGATAGCCTCGGGCTGCTGTTCCCAGCGCTTATTCCTGGCGCGCGACCAGAGAATAAGCACCGCACCTGCAACGACCGAACCGAGCGCGGCTACCTGGGCGTTGCTCATGCCCCAGTGGATGCGCGGGTTGATCCGGATCAGTTCCACGCACCAGCGGGCCATGCCGGTCAGTACCAGGTACTCGCCGGTGAGCTGCCCAATGGGCAGGTTCTTTTTACCGCGGTGCCACAGCCATAGACCGAAGACGAACGAGTAGCCCAGCTCATAGAGCGGTGTGGGATGTACCTTCAGGTCCGGCGGGTTGGGGGTCGGCGGATCAAGGGCGTCATTACGGATGTGGACTCCCCAGGGAAGGTTCGTCTTCATGCCGTAGTCTCCGTCACCGGAGAGCAGGCAGCCCAGACGGCCGACACCATAGCCGATGGCGGCGGCTGGCGCGGCAAGGTCGAGCATACGCACGCCGCCGACGCGCTGGCCGTTGGGGAACTTTGCCTGGCTTCCCTGCCACAGCAGCATGGCAATGCCCGCGCAGAGTCCGCCAAACCAGGCAAAACCGGCCTGGAACCATTTCAGCAGGTAGGTCAGAATCTCCACGGGATGGTGCCATCCGGGCAACATGATGCGCCGCATGGAATCGGCCAGTTCGGCCGGATCCTGCAGCTCATGGTAGGCCTTGGCGCCCAGAACACCCGCGATGGTCACGAAGGCGACCACGTTGAGCGCATCGGCATCGAGGCCCCAGCGCTGGAAGTTTTTATGAAGGACGACGGTGGCAACCACGGCGCCAAGCCAGAGCAGCAGACCAAAGGTGCCCAACGTCAGCGGGCCGAGATGCAGATACGGGAACATATCTCCTCAAGTATACGGTTCATGGCGCTTGATTCCCCGCCCCGATGCCCGCTAAGCTCGGATTCATCTATGTCCACACCGAATCCCGCCGAGCCCACCTTCATTCCTCCTGACAAGATGGAGATCCTGATCTCCGAACAACAGATCAAAGAGCGCATTGCCGAACTCGGCAGGCAGATCTCTGAGGAATATGCCGGCAAGTCGATCGTTCTGATCGGCGTGCTGAAAGGCGCGGCGATGTTCCTGGCCGACCTGGCGCGGGCAATCACGGTCGACAACACCTTCGACTTTGTCGCGGTCTCCAGCTACGGCCGCGCCCGGGTCTCCTCGGGCGCCGTCAAGCTGATCAAGGACATCGACAACCCGATCGAGGGCAAGCACGTCATCATCGTCGAAGACATTCTGGACACCGGCCTGACGCTGAGCTACCTGCACAAGCTGATGCTGCAGCACAAGCCGGCCAGCCTGAAGATTGCCACCTGCATCGACAAGCCCGCCCGTCGCGTGGCGCAGATTGAGGCAGAGTATGTCTGCTTCAAGATTCCGAATCACTTCATCATCGGCTACGGCATGGACTTCGCCGAGCGGTATCGCGGAGTGCCGGACATCCGCCTGTATCCCGAGGATGCGGGTCACTAGGAAGGAATTGATTTGGAAATCGAAGTCAGACGCGCCGTCTATGACGACATTGCAGCATGGGCGGAGATGCGCCACCAGTTCTGGCCGGACACCTCGGTCGAAGAGCATCGAGCGGAGCTGGAACAGGCACTCATCGATCAGACGCAGGCGGCTTATCTGGCCGTCTGCGATAACGCCTCGGTGGGCTTTGCCGAGATCAGCATCCGCTCGTATGCCAACGGCAGCACTCAGCAGCCCGTTCCCTTCCTCGAAGGCATCTGGATTGAGCCAGACTATCGCCAGAAAAGCATTGGACGCCAACTGGTGCGGGCTATTGAAGAAGACCTGAAGATGCGCGGCTATGTAGAGATTTGTTCTGATTCAGGGCTTGAGAACATTCAGTCCCAGAAGGCACATCTAACCTGGGGATTTGAAGAGACAGAGCGCGTAGTCTATTACCGGAAGGCGCTCTAACAGAAATACCCTCGCACAACCATCCAACTCCGCCCTAGCCTAGCCAGGGTGGGCACCCGGGTACGAAGAGCAAAAGCCTGCTCGTTGAGCAGGCTTTTGCTGTTTAGTGACCCATCGGAATGAAATCAGAATTGGTGGTAAGCCTTGGCCGTTTGCGATCGGCCCTGAGTTCAAAGGCTCCCAGGACGAAGACCACAGCCGCGATGCCGGCGGCGAGATAGCCAAGGTGTCCATAGCCCATGCCGGCAGTCAGCGCGATACCGCCGATGGTGGCTCCCAATGCATTGCCCAGGTTGTAGGCGCCCTGGTTCATGGTGGCCGCGAGGTTCGGTGCTCCGCGGGCCTGGTCCACGATGCGGGACTGCAGTGGGCTGCCCATCGCGAAGTGAACAAATCCCCAGGCAAAGATCATGGCGATGGAGCCGGCGGGATACCGCTGCGCCGTCGGCATGATCAGCAGCAGGCAGATGAGCACCGCGCAGCAGCCCAGGAAGCTGGGAAGCTGCTTCCAGTCGCTCAAACGGGCACCCAGAAGATTGCCCAGAGTAATCCCCACACCGAAGAGCACCAGCACCATGGCGACGGCGTGCGGCGAGAGACCGGTCACATCGCGCAGGATAGGAGCGATGTAGGTGAAGACCACAAACAACGAGGTGGAGGAGATGGTGCTGAGCAGCAGAACGATCATCACCTGCGGCTTCAACAGCGTGCGCACCTCGTCCTTTACGTGGACACGGTCAGGCATCTGCGATGGCACCAGCGACCACAGGCCTGCACCCGCGACAAGGCCGATGGGAATCAGGGCCCAGAAGGTGGAGCGCCAGCCGAAGAGTTGTCCCAGCGCCGTGCCCGCAGGAACTCCCAGCACGTTGGCAAGCGTCAGGCCGCTGAACATAAGAGCGACCGCCTGTGCGCGTTCGCTGCGGTGGACCATGCGCGAGGCAACGACGCTGCCGATACCGAAGAAGGTTCCGTGGCACAGAGCCGTGATGATGCGGGCCAGCAGCAACAGAGAGAAGGTTGGCGCCATGGCGCAGCCGACGTTGCCCAGAAGGAACAGGCCCATCAGCCACATCAGCGCCAGCTTGCGGTCCATCTTTGCCAGCAGCACGGCCAGGATGGGTGAACCGATAGTGACGCTGAGCGCGTAGCCGGAGACAAGGATGCCGGCACGCGGCACGGAGACATGGAAGTCTGCCGCCAGTTCCGGCAGTAGACCCATGATGACGTACTCGGTCGTCCCGATGCCGAAGGCCGAGACAGCCAGAGCGAAGAGCGACTTGCGGCTGGCGGCCATATTACCCGATGTACTCCGTGGTGCTGCGGTCTCCCCTCACGCCGAAGAAGACGATGTAGAGATAGCAGACGACGGCGACGACCAGGGCGCGCTGTACGCCGATATGGTCTGCAATGGCGCCTGTCAGTAGCGGAATGATGGCTCCTCCCACGATAGCGCAGACCATCAGGCTGGATCCCTTGCTCGTCAGCTCACCCAGGTTGGCGATCCCAAGCGTGAAGATGCTGGGGAACATGATGGAGTTGAACAGACCAACCGCCAGAATGGCCCACATCGCCGTGTGTCCGGTGGTCATCATGCTGGTAACCACCAGCAGGCAGGCGATGGCGGCGGCCAGCGTCAGTACCGACGAGGTCTTGATCTTCTGGAGAACGGCCGAACCAATGAAGCGGCCGATCATGGCGCCTCCCCAGTAGAGCGAAACATACTTGGCGGCGGTGGCTTCGCTGAAGCCGCTGATCTGCGGCAGGTGCATGTAATTGACCAGCAGGCTGCCGATGGAGACCTCAGCGCCAACGTAGACGAAGATGCCGAGCGCACCGAGCAGGAGCTGGGGGTGAGCGAGAAGCGCTCCCCAGGAGGAGCCGCGCTCGGAGGGGCGGAAGTCCTGGGTCAGGCCGCCCATCGCAGGCAGCTTGATCAGCGCCAGAGCAACAGCCAGCAGCACCAGCAGCCCGGCGATCGCCAGGTACGGCATCCGCACCGTGGAAGCCTGCTGTGCACGGAACTGCTGCAAAGCAGCCTGCGACAGGCTGCCGAGCTTTGGGGCTTCCACAACGGTGCCGAGAATGAGGGCGCTCCCGATGTAGGGGGCAACCGTGGTGCCGAGCGAGTTGAAGGCCTGGGCCAGGTTCAGACGGCTGCTGGCTGTTCGCTGCGGACCCAGGTTTGCGACGTAAGGGTTGGCGGCGACCTGCAGAACGGTGATTCCAGCAGCAAGAACGACCAACGCTCCCAGGAAGAGCACAAAGGTGGCCAGCGAGGCAGCCGGGAGGAACAGAAGGGCTCCCACGGCCATGGTCAGCAGGCCGGCGATCATCGATTGCTTGTAGCCGATGGAGTCCACCAGCTTGCCCGCCGGGATGGCGAAGATAAAGTACGAGGAGAAGAATGCGAACTGCACCAGCATGGCCTGCGCGTAGCTCAGCTCAAAGACCATTTTCAGATGCGGGATCAGGATGTCATTCAGGCAGGTGAGGAAACCCCACATAAAGAACAGTACGGTCGCCGTGGACAGGGCCTTCATATTTGTCGTTTCGGGTCCGCCCGACAGCGACTGCGTTCTCTGTATCTCCATCCAAACCTCGTCTTTTTTGGTGTTCCAACAAAGCTGATTGTAGTTCAACGGAATGATGCGAATGGTCTGGCCAATTGCCCAGGAGATGCCCTGTTGACCTGCGGCTTAACCCTCCGCAGGACGGGAGGCTTAGAATGCTGGAGGGCCCACCTGGGCCGCGAGCAGGAGCGACATGAGCATTTCGGTCCCGAACCCGACCACGTTTGACGCCGCTGGCTTTGCCACGCAGGCACTTTCCTCCCCGGCTGCGCTAGCCGCCGTACTGGATCACACACTGCTGAAGCCTGACGCAACGCGCAGCCAGGTGCTGAGCATTTGCGAAGAAGCCGCTACACACAAGTTTGCCTGCGCCATGGTCAATCCTTACTGGACGGCGACCGCCGCGGCTGCTCTGAAGGGCACGGGAGTTCCGGTCGGCGTCGTGATCGGTTTCCCCCTGGGCGCGACGTTGACCGCCAGCAAGAAGGAAGAGGCCGCACGCGTTGTAGCGCTGGGCGCGCACGATGTCGACATGGTGCTGAACATCGGCCTGCTCAAGTCCAGCGAATTTGATGCCGTGAAACAGGACATCCACACCGTCGCCGAGGTGGTGCATGCCCACGGTGCGATCCTCAAAGTCATCCTCGAGACCTGCCTGCTGAGCTTTGAAGAGAAGATGCGGGCCAGCGAGCTTGCCATTGAAGCGGGCGCGGACTTCATCAAGACCTCAACCGGCTTTTCCACCGGCGGCGCGACCGTCGATGATATTCAACTGATGCGCGGCGTTGCCGGCAACCGCAGCGGCGTGAAAGCATCGGGAGGCATCCGCTCCCTGGCCGATGCGCAGGCGATGCTCTATGCCGGAGCGACACGTATTGGCGCCTCGGCTTCCGTACGCATTGTGAATGAGCTGGCGAACCCGAGCGATGTGGCTGCGGTGCCAGCAGCCGGATACTAAAGCCAGTTGTGAGGTGTGAGTTGCGTGTTCTGAGCGGCAAGCCCGTACTCACAACACACGCAACTCACATCTCTTAACTTTCTAGGGCAGGTAGTAGAAGGGATTGGGCAGCTTGACGCTGGTCTCGGCCTGCGGCGTGCCGAAGAGGTCGCTGTACTGGTCGCCGATGTTGAGAACCAGACGATAGCCTGCAGCTACGATCTTTGCACGCTGAGCGGACTTGTACTCGATCGTTGATGTGTACATACCGGGCTCGCGCAGGTACAGCTCTTTCCAGTTGTGAAAGCCGGCGGTTTCAAGATTCCGCGCCGTCGCGGCGCGCTGGTCTTCCGGGCGTCCGGTCAGGAAGAAGATCTCCACTCCCGCGGTCTGCGCCTTCTCCACCAGGCGGAGCGTGCCTGCGAAGGGCAACGATGCCTCCGGCGAGACCACCCACTGGTTGAACATGCTGCCGATGTAGCCAAAGTCCTCGCGCTTTTCTTCGCAGTAAGCCGAGAGCGTCGTCTCGTCGATATCGAGAACGATGGCGAGCTTCTCGCCACGCTTCTTTGTAGCGATGGCCTGATCGAGTACGGCGATGGCGCGGTTGTATTGGGCGTCAATGTCCGCCCAGTAGCAGCCAGCCCCGGGAGCACAGTCATAGTAGTCAGCCAGCTTGTAGCGTTCCTGCGCGAAGTTGGGAACCGGCGGCTCCGCGATGAGGTAATGCGGATCGTGCGCGGCCTGCTGCCGGGTCTCCATCAACTGTTGCGCCGTGGGGTGCGAGGACGGAGCGCGCCCCGGGCAGGTGGGCGGTCTCAGAGGATCAGACTGCGTGGGGCGCTGGGCCAGCAGCGAAGTAGCGAGCAGAAACGGCAGAAGAGTGCGGAATTGCATGGTGGGATTTTACTGCGCTTGCTGAAGAGACGAAGACGCCGGCCATCGAGACCGGCGTTCTTTGTTTTAATTGTCAGGGCTAAAGCCCTGACCTGTCTGTTCCTGGCCACACCGATCAAAGGACAATGACCCGAGAGGAGGCAAGAGAAGCGGATTCTTTCCTGGACCACGATGCAAGGAAGAAAAGCTCGATTCCCCACTATGCTTCGCATGAATGGGGCACCCAGAGCAGGAGCTAGTCCGCCTCGACGGAGTAGATCTCGTTGATCACGTCCTTGTACTTCTCGCTGAGGACGCGCCGCTTCAGTTTGATACTGGGCGTCAGTTCCCCGGACTCCGGCGTCCACTCATCCGGAAGAATGCGGTACTTCTTGATCTTCTCGAAGGATGCGAGCGTGCCATTCACCTCTGCGATGACGGACTTGTAGGCATCCTTTACCTTCGGGTCTTCCACGATCGCCTTACGGTCCCTGGGCAACTCGATTCCCTGCTGTTTGGCCCAGATTTCGAGGTTCGGGAAGTTGGGTGTAATCAGCGCGGAGATGAACTTCTTCTTGTCGCCAAAGAGCGCCGCGTTTCCGATAATGTTCGATGCCTTCAGCTTGCCTTCCACCAATTGAGGCGAGATGAACTTGCCCGCGGAGAGCTTGATCAGCTCCTTCTTGCGGTCGGTAATAGTGATGAAGCCCTTCGCATCCTGCTCGGCGATATCGCCGGTCGTGAAGAAGCCGTCTTCCGTGAAAGCCTGCGCCGTGGCTTCGGGCTTTTGCCAGTAACCCTTGAAGACGGAGGGGCCACGGACCTCCAGTTCGCCATCGTCGGCGAAGCGGACTTCCAGGTTCGAGAGCGGACGCCCGATGGAGCCGGCCTTGTAGTAGCCCGGCACATTCAGGCCGATGACCGGAGAGGTCTCGGTGAGCCCGTAGCCCTCAAGGATGCGGATATTGGCCGCGGCGAACCAGTTGGCGTTATCCAGGCCGAGCGGAGCTCCACCGGCGAAGAACATGCGGACGCGGCCGCCGAATGCCTCTGCAATTTTGCTGAAGACAAGCTTGTTAGCCAGCTTCCAAAGCGGGCTGGAGGGTGTCCTGCCGGCGAAGACCTCTTCCTTATGCTTCAGGCCGGTGCGGATGGCCCACGCAAAGATCTTTGCCTTCAATGGCGAAGCCAGCGATTTGGTCTCCGCCGAGTGGCGGATGCGCTCGTAGACCCGCGGCACGGCGACCAGGATCGTGGGCTTCAGCATCTGCATGGCGGCGGGCAGGCGCTCCACCTTGCCGACGTAGGCCAGCGTGCAGCCGTGGGCGTACATCTCGTAGTCCAGAATGCGCGCGGTGATGTGGGAGAGCGGCAGGAACGAGAGAGTAACGTCGTCCGTGCTGAGAGTGATGTGCTCCACCGTGTAATTCGCATTCTGCGCGATGTTCTGGTGCGAGAGCATGACGCCCTTGGGATCACCCGTGGTGCCGGAGGTGTAGACGATGCTGGCCAGATCTTCAGGCTGGATGCTGTTGAGCATCGCCTCAAAAGCATCGTCGCGCGCGGTGTCCTTGTCGGCATCGGCAAGCAGCGATGGAAGTGAGTCGGCACCTGGAAACTCTCCGGCATCCATGACGACGACACGCTCGAGCGCAGGAATCTGCTCGCTGATCTTGCCAAGCTTTTCGTACTGGTCTTTCGTCGAGATGATGGCGACCTTCGCGCCGGAGTCCGCCAGCATATAGGCGGTCTGGTCCGGCGTGAGCGTGGGAAACAGCGGCACACCGGCAGCTCCGATGCTCATGATGGCAAAGTCCGCCACGGCCCACTCCCAGCGGTTCTCCGCGATGAGGGCAACACGATCGCCTTTTTTCACTCCCCAGGATTGCAGCGCCTGCGAAAGCGTCCTGACCCGGGCGTACAGCTGCGCCGAGGTGATGGGCTGCCAGCTCAGGTCAGCGGCCTGGGCAAGAATGACGCGTGCATCGCCCTTGGTGGCGGTGCGGAGGAAGAGGTCGTTGAGAGTACGCAGGTCTAAGATCATTGCCGAATGAATGATACAGAAGGTTGTTTATCGGTTGTTTGCTACGAGGGGAATTGGTTTGGTGAGATGAAGTTACGGTCTTCGCCGGGGAGAGAAAAGCAGATCCTTAGAGGATGACAACAAGAAAGCAAAAGCCCCGGAATGCCCCGGGGCTTTTGCTTTTGACTGCATTATGCCTGCGGCTTGGGAACCAGGCGGACGAACTTCTTCGAGGCGTTCTCCCAGTCGGCCAGCAAGGACTTTGCCAGCGAGCTGTTGGACTTCTCGACGTGCGCTTCGATCAGCTCATGGAGCTGCATCTGGGCGTGTTCGCCGGCCTGCTCAAAGGTTTCAGGCGCAAGAAACTCCTCGTGGCAGCGCTTGGTTGCAAGGAAACTGCCGTCGGCATCGTAGACCCACGCAATGCCGCCGGTCATACCGGCGCCGAAGTTGATTCCGGTCTTGCCGAGGATGACCGCCATGCCGCCGGTCATGTACTCGCAGCCGTGGTCGCCAATGCCTTCCACAACCGTGGTTGCGCCCGAGTTACGGACGGCGAAGCGTTCCCCGGCGCGTCCGGCGGCAAAGAGCGTGCCGCTGGTGGCTCCGTAGAGGGCGACGTTGCCCAGAATGACGTGGTGGCCGGAGTCCTGCGCGGCCAGACCGCGGGCGCGAAGGATGATCTCGCCACCGGCAAGGCCCTTGCCCACAAAGTCGTTGGCTGCGCCTTCCAGGATCAGCTTCATACCGTCGACGGCGAAGCAGCCGAAGGATTGGCCGGCGATACCGGTCAGGTTCAGCGTGATGTCCGGACGAGCCAGCGGAGCCTCGGCCTTTGACTTCAGCAGCGCCAGTTCCCCGGCGATGCGGGCACCGATGGCGCGGTCGCGGTTGGCTACGTCAGAGTGCACACGGTAGGGCTTGCCCTCCTTGGCGGCGTCCACTGCAGGAATGACCCATGCCTCGTCCACGGCAGGCTTCGAGATAGGACGGTCGTTGCGATGGCCTTCCCAGTGGACGGCAGTGCCTTCCGCGGGAACGGCGAGCATCGGCTTCAGGTCCAGGCCACCGTCAAAGCGAACCTGCTCCAGCAGATCGGTGCGGCCGATGGCAGCTTCGATGGAGGGCAGGCCATAACGGGCCAGAAGCTGCTGCAGGTCGGTGGCAAGCTGCTCAAAGAACTGCACCACGTGCTCAGGCTTGCCGCGGAACTTGGCGCGGAGTTCGGGCTTCTGCGTCGCGATGCCCGTCGGACAGGTGTTCAGATGGCACTGGCGGGCCATGTCGCAACCCAGGGTCACGAGCACGGCGGTGCCGAAGGCGAACTCGTCCGCGCCGAGCAGCGCCGCGACCAGGATGTCGCGTGCCGTCGACAGGCCGCCGTCGGTACGCAGGCGGACGCGCCCGCGCATACCGTTTTCGATCAGCACCTGCTGGGCTTCTGCAAGGCCAAGCTCCCACGGGTTGCCAGCGTACTTGATGGACGAGAGCGCGGCTGCACCAGTGCCGCCGTTATTGCCGGCGATCACGATGTAGTCGGCATAGGCCTTGGCCACGCCGGCCGCAACGGTTCCAACGCCGCAGGAGGAAACCAGCTTGACTCCCACAGCAGCACGCGGATTGACGTGCTTCAGGTCATGAATGAGCTGCGCCAGGTCCTCAATGGAGTAGATGTCGTGATGCGGCGGAGGCGAGATGAGCGGAACGCCGGGCTGCGCGTGACGCAGACGTGCGATCAGGCCGCTGACCTTGTGGCCGGGCAACTGTCCGCCCTCGCCGGGCTTGGCGCCCTGCGCGACCTTGATCTCGATCTCTTCCGCGTTGGTCAGGTACTCGGCGGTGACACCGAAGCGGCCGCTGGCTACCTGCTTGATCTTGTTGTTCAAACGGCTGTGGACCGCCGGGGCTTCGGTGATGGGCTCGGCAACGGCAACGCCGCCTTCGCCCTCGTTGCGAGCCATGGTCACCATGCCGCCGCCCGGTGTGCGGAAGCTGGAAACGACCGGGCTGGGCTTGTAGACGCCAGGGTCTTCGCCGCCTTCACCGGTGTTCGACTTGCCACCCAGGGTGTTCATGGCCAGCGTGATGGTCGAGTGGGCCTCGGGGCTCAGCGAGCCAAGCGACATGGCCGAGGCGATGAAGCGGTGATACATCTTCTGCGGAGCTTCGACCTCGCTCAGTGGCAGTTCTGCACCGTTGGGCTTGATCTCCAGAAGGTCGCGCAGGAAGCTGGGTTCGCGGCTGGCGACGTTCTGTGAGTAGATCTGGAAGGCAGCCGTGGGATCGGCAGCGGCAGCCACGTTACGCGCAGAGCCGACGACGGTCTGCAGTTCCTTGACCAGCATGGGAGCCCAGCCGTGGGGCTCAGTGCCGTCAGCACGGCGGAACTTGACCCAGCCAGGATCGGTAAGGTCGGTGGGCTGCACTGCTCCCCAGAGATGACGCACCTGCTGCTCGATCTCGGCAAAAGTGATGCCGGAGATAGGCGACGGGGTCTCCGGGAAGCACTTGTTCACGACGTTGTCGTGCAGGCCGAGGATGTCAAAGAGGTGGGCCGAGCGGTAGGAATCGACCACCGAGACGCCCATCTTCGACATGATCTTCGCGAGACCGGCGTCGAGAGCCTTTAGCATCTTCTTCTCGGACTCGTAGGGGTCGGTTCCGGCGGGAGTAAGAGCGCGTCCTGTTTCAAGCGCAAGCCACGGACAGACCGCGCCCGCACCGTAACCGATGAGCACAGCGGCATGGTGGATATCGCGGCAGTCACCTGCCTCCACCGCGATGCCGACCTTGGCACGCAAGCCAGCCTTGACCAGAACTTCGTTCACATAGGCCGTCGCCATTGCCATGGGGATGGGCAGAGCGGTCGCGGAGGCTCCGCGATCCGTAAGCAGAAGGATGCCCGCACCTTCACGGACCAGAGTGACAGCCTGCTGCGCGACGGCTTCCAGGCCGGCTTCGAGCGTGGTGTCCGCAGCGAAGAGGCACGGCAGCTCAACGGTCTTCAGGTTCGCGGCATGGTCGTACTTGTGCTCGCGCAGAGCGGCAACCTGTCCCAGCGAAAGGAAGGGCGAAAAGAGCGACAGGCCCGGCAGAGGAGCATGCTTGTCCAGCATGTGCGACCAAGGTCCGAGACGCGTGTGCAGCGAGACCACGCAGGCCTCGCGCAGCGGATCGATAGCCGGATTGGTGACCTGCGCAAAACGCTGGCGGAAGTACGCATACAGAGGACGCGGAGCCTTGGCCAGGAAGGCCAGCGGCGTGTCATCCCCCATGGACCAGACCGGATCCTTACCCTCGGTCGCCATCGGCGTGAGGATCATGCGGACCTCTTCCTTGGTGTAACCAAAGCCGAGGTGCGTGGGCAGCAGCGTCTTGATATCCGGGGTGTCGGCGATGTCGGCCTTGACCAGCGGCGTCTGCTCAGCCAGAAGCTGCGAGTAGAGGGGGTCGGCGTCGAACTGCTCGAACAGCTCCTCGTTGTGAAGGACCTTCTTCGCAACCAGGTCGACAACGAACATCTCACCCGGTCCAAGGCGGCCGGACTCAATCACGGTATTGGGATCGAGGTCGACCAGGCCGGCCTCCGAACCGGCGACGACGATGCCCTCGCTGGTAACGGCATAGCGCGAAGGGCGCAGGCCGTTGCGATCAAGCGCAGCACCGACGACTTTGCCATCGGCAAAGCCAAGAGCAGCGGGGCCGTCCCATGGCTCGGCCATATCGACGTGGTACTGCAGGAAGGAAGAGGGCTTCGAAGTGTAGGCAGGCGGCACCAGCATGCGCATGGCTTCCGGCAGGGTGCGGCCGTTGTAGCGAAGCAGCTCGACGGTTTCATCGAGCGAGGTGGAATCAGATCCACCCTTGGTCAGAATCGGCTTGCACTCGTCGGGCAATGTGGCATCGCGGGCGGCCATGCGGGCGCGGTTGCCCCAGACGGTGTTGATTTCGCCGTTATGCGCCAGGGCACGACAAGGCTGTGCGCGGTGCCAGGTGGGCGTGGTGTTGGTGGCGTAGCGCTGGTGGAAGAGCGCGTACGAGGTCACAAAAGCGGTGTTCGCCAGGTCCGGGAAGAACTCCGGAAGCAGGCGGCCCGTACACATCGACTTGTAGACGATGGTCTCCGTGGAGAGCGAACAAAGATAGCCGTCAGCCTCTCCGGACTCGAGCACACCGTCGAATGTCTTGCGAGCCAGGTACAGGCGGCGCTCGACCTCAGTCAGGTCGTCCGTCGTGGCAATCACCTGCTTGATGACCGGCATGGTCGACAGGGCGATCTCGCCCAGCGTCTCCGGACGCGTGGGAACATCGCGCCAGGCAAGCACCTTAAACGACTGAAGCTCCAGCGCGCGGACAATGGCAGCTTCCGCCTTGGCTGAATCGGCCGGCAGGAAGCACATGCCGACAGCCAGCGGTTTCTCCGCAGGCAGGTCGAGCTTCAGCTCGTCCTGCAGAAGGGCGCGCGGAACCGCGGCCATAATGCCGACGCCATCTGACGATTTACCATCTGCCGCGACGGCGCCGCGATGGGCGAGACGGGCGAGAGCGGTGAGAGCTTTGGCCAGAATGTCATACGACGGCGTGGCGGACACCTGGGCGACGAAACCAACGCCGCAGGAGTCGTGGTCAAAGCGAGAGTCGAGAAGCGAGGGCACTGACATCTTCATAGCGATGAACCTGGGTAAAGCCTTCCTGTCATTCGGGGACACCTGCAGGTAGACGCCCGCGCTGGCGCGTCAACTTCGCCTGAAAACAGCAGCACTGCAGGAAATCCGAGGTTTCATTCTACGCCGATATCCAAAACCCGGACATCCGTCCAGAGTCCTAGACACCGACCTGAAAGCGAGGCCGCAAACTGCTTGACATCGCGGTTATGAATATTTATACATGATCTTGTATTTTTATGCATCACCAACGTAGCGCCCGCCGTCAAAAAGGGGTGCTACGTTTTTGTGCTGCTAAAGCCGGCGAATGCGGCAGATGGGTGAATAGTAATTCAAATGAAACAGCTACGGCACAGCGCAATTCGAGAGCTTCTGGTGTCCACCACGGTCACCAGCCAGGATGAGCTGCGACGCAAGCTCGCCAAACGCGGCTTCAATGTCACACAGGCGACACTGTCCCGCGATATGCGCGAGCTGAATCTGTACAAAGGGCCCAATGGTTATACGCTGGCAAATGCGGCAGTAGCCGAGGATGACCGCTCCCCGGAGATTGACGACCTGTTGAAGAGCTTTGGCCTGGAAGTACGCCAGGCGATGAACCAGGTTGTGGTGATTACCACCACGGGCGGAGCGCAGCCGGTAGCGGCGGCCCTGGATTATGAGGATTGGGAAGAGGTTGTAGGCACCATTGCCGGCGACGATACGGTTCTGGTGATCTGCGGTGACATCGAAGAAGCAAAGACAGTGTCCGCACGGGTTGCGGGATTGATCAGGTAAGAGCGATGACGACGGCGACAGAGACAAAGACGGAGACAGTGGCAACGACGGGCGGCGTTCGCACGGCGGTGGCCGGTGTAAGCGGCTATGCCGGTGGCGAACTGGCGCGGCTTCTGCTGCGGCACCCCCGCCTGCAGGAAGCAAAGCCCATCTTTATTGGCCGCGAGGCCACCATGCTGAGTGACCTGCAACCGCATCTTTATGCGTTCGACGAGCAGGAGCACCCGGTTGTTCCCTACCCTTCCTGGAGCGAACTGAAAGCCGCGGGTGTCGAGATTGTCTTCCTGGCGACTCCGCATGAGCAGTCGCGCGAGTGGGTTCCCTCGCTGCTGGAAGCCGGTCTGCGAGTGATTGATCTGAGCGGAGCGTGGCGCCTGAAGGAAGCCACCAACCGTGCTGTCTACAAGCTGCAGGACGCGGACACCGCGGTTGCCGCAAAGCTGGACGAGGAAGCCGTCTTTGGTTGCCCGGAGCTGCACCATGACGCCATTCGCGCGGCGCGCCTGGTGGCCAACCCCGGATGCTATGCGACCAGCATCATCCTGGCGCTGAAGCCCCTGGCTGCCGCCGGACTGATCGACCTGGATCGCGGCATTGTGTGCGACGCCAAGAGCGGCGTCAGCGGTGCGGGCAAAGCTCCCACCGCGAAGACGCACTTCATGTACGCGGCGGACAACCTGAGCGCGTATGCAGTCTTTGGCCACCGGCACACGGGCGAGATTCTGGAGCAGGTCGGTCTTCCGGCCGAGACGTTGCAGTTTACGCCGCACCTGCTGCCGATTCCCCGCGGCATCCTGTCCACGATGTACCTGCGGCTGAACCGGAAGATGGAAAAGGCCGAGGTCGAGCAGATCTTCCGCAGCTTCTACGCTGGACATCCGCTGGTGCGGGTGCATAAGGCCGGAAACCTGCCGCAGATTCAGTACATCGTACGAACAAACTACTGCGATCTTGGATTTGAGTTGGCGGCCGACGGACAGCGCATGGTTCTGGTGAGCTGCCTGGACAACCTGTTGAAGGGCGCGGCCGGACAGGCCGTGGAAAACATGAACGTGATGTGCGGCTGGAACGAAGAGGAGGGCCTGCTGTGAAATTTGTCGTAAAGCTGGGTGGCGCTGGCCTGGAAAATGAAAAGCTGCGCATGGATTGCGCTCGCGCAATCGTGGAGTTGGCCAAGGATGGCCACCAGGTGGCCGTGGTGCATGGCGGCGGCGTGCAGTTGACCAAGACGCTGGCCGCTATGGGCAAGAAGAGCGAGTTCATCCATGGACTGCGTGTGACCGACGCGGAGACCCGCGATGCCGCGCTCATGGTTCTGGCCGGACGCGTGAACAAGTCCCTGGTTGCCGCCCTGGGACAGCTTGGCCAGCAGGCTGTTGGTCTGGCCGGCGGCGACGGCAACGTCTTCCGCGCGCGCAAGAAGAAGACCAACCCGGACCTTGGCTTTGTAGGCGAAATCGCCGCGACCGATCCCAAGTGGCTGGAAGCCATCTGGAAAATGGATGCCATCCCTGTTATCTCATCCATTGCTTTAGGTTTTGACGGTGAGTACTACAACGTAAACGCCGATGAGATGGCATCGGCCGCAGCCATTGCAACCAAGGCCGATGCTCTTGTCTTCCTGACCGACGTGCCCGGCGTGAAGGGTGCGGACGGAGCCGTGATGCGATGGCTGTCGCTCAAGGAGATTCCGCAGCTGGAAAAGAGCCAGGTGATCTCCGGCGGCATGTTGCCCAAGCTGAAGGCGTGCAAGGATGCCCTGCTGGGCGGTGTGAAGCGTGTGCGAATTTTGCCGGCTGAGGCAGCGAGTGTGCTCCCGGACATCGTCAATTCTCGTGTGAATGACGGTACGGAAGTGATGGTGGCGTAGATGAACAACCCCGAAGGAGTGACGGAAATGGACCTTGCATCGATTCAGGCGGCTGAGAAGAAGTTCCTGCTTGAGACCTACGAGCGCAATCCCGTGATGTTTGTCAGCGGCAAGGGCGTTTATCTGCGCGACAGCGAAGGCAACGACTACCTGGACCTGTTGAGCGGTATCGGCGTCTCGGCGCTGGGTTATGCTCATCCGGCCATTGAGGCTGCCATCGCCGAACAGTCGAAGAAGCTGCTGCATACCTCGAACCTCTTCTTCCACGAGGGCACGGCGACGCTGGCGCTGAAGCTGACGGAGATCACCGGGATGGACCGGGTCTTCTTCTGCAACTCCGGCACCGAGGCCTGGGAAGCCGCTCTGAAGCTGGCACGCGCCCACGCCGGCCTGCTGCGCAGCGAAGGTAAGCAGATTGGAACGAAGTTCCTGGCGCTGGAGCACAGCTTCCATGGCCGCACCATGGGTTCGGTTGCCACCACGCACAAGGACAAGTACCGCGAGCCCTTCATGCCGGTGATGCCGGATGTCGAGTTTGTCCGGTTCAACGACATTGAAGACCTGAAGGCGAAGTTCTCGAACGACGTCTGCGGCATCTGCCTTGAAGTCCTGCAGGGCGAGGGTGGCATTCATCCGGTCTCGAAGGAGTTCTTCGCGGCTGCACGCGAGCTGTGCGACTCGACCGGGGCCCTGCTGATGGCCGACGAGATCCAGAGCGGCATGGGACGTACCGGCAAGTGGACGGCTTACCAGCACTTCGGCATCCAGCCGGACATCACCACACTGGCCAAGCCGCTGGCGGGCGGCCTACCTATGGGAGCGATGCTCGCGAAGGAAGAGGCGGCACGCGCCATGAAGCCTGGCCTGCACGGCACCACCTTCGGTGGTGGCCCGCTGGTCTGCGCTGTGGCTGCCGCTGTCATCGAGGAGATCGAGAAGTCGAACCTGCTGGAGCATGTCACCAACATCGGCGATTATTTCCTGGAGCAGTTGAACGCCTTGGCTGCGAAGCATCCGGAAATCATCTCGGTCCGTGGAATCGGTATGATGGTCGGCGCGGAGATTAACGATGCGGAGCTCGCCAAGGAAGTGGCGAAGCAGATGATGGAACGCCGCATCCTGATCAACCGCACCAGTGAGACGGTTCTGCGGTTCCTGCCGCCGTTCCTGATCGAAAAGAAGCACGTCAACATTGCAGTCAGTGCTCTTGACGAGATTTTGAGGCAGACCAAGGAAGCCCGCACTCCGGTGCTGGCCGGCGAGGCCACCCATGGATAGCAAGACCATCGTCATGAGCCCAAGAAGTGAGGGAGCACCAGTGCCAAAAGTATCGTTAGGAATCCAGAGCGACAGCGCATTCAGCGAGGCCGCCAAGCGTTTGAAGGGCCGCGATCTGTGTTCGATCGCCGACCTGACCGTGGAAGAGATGGCCGCCATCATGGAGCTGGCGCACGCCGTCAAAAACAATCCGGATGACTTCAAGACCGCGCTTGAAAACAAGCAGATGGTGCTCTTCTTTGAAAAGGCATCCCTGCGCACGCGCCTTACCTTTGAAGCAGCCATCAACACGATGGGCGGCAACGCCATCTTCGTGGACCAGACGCAGAGCCCGCTGGGCGAACGCGAGAGCCTGGCCGACATGGCGCACAATGTGGAGCGCTGGATGAACGTGATGGTGCTGCGTACCTACTCGCACGACACCATCACCGAGATGGCTGCCTGCTCCAAGGTGCCTGTCATCAATGCTCTGTCGGACTACGAACATCCCTGCCAGGCGCTTGCAGACTTTCTGACCCTGGAAGAGAAGTTCTCCACCTGCGAGGGGCTGAAGTTCACCTACGTGGGCGATGGCAACAATGTGTGCCATTCGCTGATGCTGGCGGCTGCTCAGCTTGGCGCGCACTGCACCGTGGCGACACCGAAGAACTACGGACCGAAGCTGGACGTGATCCACAAGGCGATTGAGATAGCCGAGCAGACCGGCGGCAGCATCACACTGACGCAGGACGCGGTGAAGGCTGTTGCCGGGGCCGACGCGGTGTATACCGACGTCTGCACCTCCATGGGCTTTGAGCACGAGGCCACCAAGCGCGCTCCAATCTTCAAGCCCTTCCAGGTAAACGAAGAGCTGATGTCGCACGCCAACGATCAGGCCGTATTCATGCACTGCCTGCCCGCCCACCGCAATGCCGAGGTGACCGATGCCGTGCTGGACGGGCCGCAGTCGATCGTCTTTGACCAGGCGGAGAACCGTATGCACGCGCAGAAGGCCATCCTGCTGATGCTGCTGGGCGGTGCCAAGCGTATCCCCAAGGCCAAGAAGCGTTTCGTCTAACATCTAAGACAGACGCCGTATCACACCAGGACGCCGGCACGAGTGCCGGCGTCCGCATTGAAGAACGAAAGAGGTTGGAACGTGAAAATGTGGTCTGGGCGGTTTCGTGAGCCGCTCAATCGCGACTTCGAGCAGTGGCAGCGGTCATTTCCTTTTGACTGGCGCCTGATTCCGCAGGAGATTCGTGCCTCCTCGGCCCATGCGAAGACGATCGCCGCCGCCGGCATTCTGACGGATGCCGAACTGAGCGAGATCCTCGGCGGATTGGAGCGCATTGGCAAGGACTTTGCCGCTGGGACGCTCGATCTCACCTCTGAGACTCCCGAGGATGTCCACCACTTTGTCGAACTGGAGCTGACAAAGCACATTGGCACGCTGGCGCTGAAGCTGCACACCGGCCGCTCGCGCAATGAGCAGATTGCCACCGACCTTCGCCTGTTCGTCCGCGATGCGATTGACCAGGCGCTGACGGATCTGGCGGCATGGGCCAATGCCCTGCTGGATCTTGCGGCCAAGGCCGGAACGGCTGTGATGCCCGGCTATACCCACCTGCAACGGGCTGAGCCTGTTCTCGTAGCGCACTGGCTGCAGGCCTATGTCCAGATGATTCTGCGGGACGCTTCGCGCTTTGCTGACGCACGCAAACGCATGAATTTCTGCCCGCTGGGCTCAGGCGCGATCGCCGGAGCCACGCTGGCTCTGGATCGCAGCATCGCATCCGAGGCGCTGGGCTTTGATGCTCCCACGGCCAACAGCATGGACGCAACCAGCGACCGCGACTTTGCGCTGGAGTTCTCACAGTGCGCCGCTGCGCTGGGGCTGCACCTGTCGCGCTTCGCGGAAGAGATCACACTGTACGCCACGCAGGAGTTCGGTTTTATCGAGTTGCCTGAGGCGTTCTCGACCGGCTCCTCGGCCATGCCGCAGAAGAAAAACCCTGACCTGACTGAGCTGCTGCGCGGTAAGAGCGGGCGCCTGCTGGGTGCGGCGACGACCTTTGCGACCATCATCAAGGGGCTTCCGCTGGCCTACAACAAGGACATGCAGGAGACGCAGGAGGCCACCTTTGAGGTGGCCGGGACACTGGCCGGCATGCTGCCGCTGATGGCTCCGTTTACCGCCGCACTGGAGTTCCGGTTTGACCGGATGCAGGCGGCGGCCTCCAATGGCTACCTGAACGCAATGGCGGCGGCAACCTACCTGGTGCACAAGGGAGTTCCGTTCCGCAAGGCTCATGAGAAGATTGGCAATGCCGTCCGTTATGCTTTAGATAAGGGCTGTGAGCTGAACGACCTGACCCTGGACGAGATGAAGCAATTCGGCGAGGAGTTCGGAGTGGACTTTCACGAAGCGATTACCCTGCGTGCCACGGTGGACTGCCATGATGTGATTGGCGGTACGGCGACGGTACAGGTGGCTGCGTCACTGGCACTGGCGCGGGAAAAGGTCGCGGCCCTGACTTCGCTCGGGGAGCAGGTGCATGTCTAGCGTCATCAGTGAATCGACGGTGTCGACGCGTCCGCGCGTCAATGGCGCACAGGTGCGTAAGGCGCGCCTGCAGGATGCGAACAACATCTATGACATCGTCAATTCGCTCTCGGGCGACGGCACGCTGCTGCGTCGCACCTATGCCGAAATCTGCGAGAACGTTCGCGACTTTGTTGTAGCCGAGAGCGAGAGCGGCGTATTCCTGGGCTGCGGAGCCCTGCACCTCTACGGTCCGCACCTGGCGGAGGTCCGCTCCATCGTTGTAAAGCCGGAAGCCAAGGGACAGGGCGCGGGCGGGCGCATTCTTCGCGCGCTGCTGGAAGAGGCGGACGAGCACGGCGTACCCTCGGTATGCCTGTTCACCCGCATCCCGGACTTCTTTTTTCACTTCGGCTTTCGCATCACCATGGACCGCGCGGCCCTGCCGGACAAGATCTATAAGGACTGCCAGAACTGCCCGCGCCTGCAGGCATGCGATGAGGTTGCCATGGTTCGCGGACCGATCCCGCGGGTAGCCGTTCTGGGGCCTCGCCATGTTCCAAGCTCAGACCTTGTGCCGATCCAGATTCCGTTCAGCGGCGAAAAGCACTAGATTGTCAGGGCTAGACCATGGTGTAGAAGCCGTTGCGCTCCATCAGCTCGACCTCGGTCTCGAAGAGTTCCGACAGCCGTGCGCCGGTAAGGAGTTCTGATTTCGGGCCATCGGCAACGATGCGGCCGTCACGCATCATGATGACGCGTTCGATCTCCGGCAGAATATCTTCAATGTGGTGCGTGATGAGCAGGATGCCGGTTCCCTGCTGCGCCAGCCGACGCAGCGTGGTACGCAGGCTGCGCTGCGATGCGATGTCCAGAGCGTTCGAAGGCTCATCGAGCATCACCATCTCATTCGAACGCACAAGCGCCCGCGCGATCATCACGCGGCGCTGCTGGCCGGCAGACATCTGCCCGACGAACTTCTTTTCCAGGTACTCGGCTTCAACCAGCTGAAGCGCTTTGCGGGCCTGCTCGTACATCTCGTCTGTAATGGTGAGGTTGGGCCACAGCGTGGAGCTCGAAAAGAAGCCGGAAACCACCGCATCCAGACCCGTCGTCTTGAGCGTAGGCTTGCCAGGCAGCTCCGGTGCAACCACGCCAAGGCGTCGGCGAAGCTCCTGCAGGTCCCAGCGCTCCCGTCCGAAGATGCGCACCCGCATCCCGGGTTCCACCAACGGATAGATTTCGCAGGTCATCGTCTTAATGAGCGTGGACTTGCCACAGCCATTGGGTCCAAGAATGACAACGTTTTCGCCCGGGCGAATGCTGAGGTTGATGTCGTGCAGTACACGGCTGCTGCCGCGCGCGACGTTCACATGCTCGAACAGGAGAAAGGGCTCAACGTTTGCTTCAACCATCACAGCTTCAGCATATCGTTCGTGAGACGACATATGCCTTATGCAGGATGAAGAAGTCCTTATGGCTGAACGGACGTTGCGCAAAACAGAGCAGCGAAGCAGATCTCTCTGCTTCGCTGCGAGATGACAAGGAAAAATAGCGGGCTAGACGGCGATGGTGAAGCTGTCTTCGCTGCGCGTGACGGCGCGGTACATGGTGTCGCGCTCGAAAGGAACGCGGCCAGCCTCGCGAATCAAGCGCTCCAGGTCGGCGCGGCGCATGCCCTGCGGCGTAGTGGCTCCGGCTTCGTGGTAGATCTTCTCTTCCACCACGGTGCCGTCAATGTCGTCCGCACCAAAGCGAAGAGCGATCTGCGCCATCTTCGGCGTGACCATCTGCCAGTAGCTCTTGATATGCGGGAAGTTGTCCAGCAGCAGACGGCCTACCGCGATCTGGCGGATATCCAGCATGCCGGTGGTGCGCGGAATATGGCCAAGCGGCGTATTGTCCGGGTGAAAGGCCAGAGGAATGAAGGTCTGGAAGCCGCCGGTGTCATCCTGCACGGCGCGCAGGCGCAGGATGTGATCGACGCGGTCTTCCTCGTTCTCAATATGGCCGTAGAGCATGGTGGCGTTCGAGCGCAGGCCGGCCTTGTGGGCCATGCGTGCGGTCTCAAGCCACTCCCCGCCATCGATTTTATGATCGCAGATGATGTGGCGCACGCGGTCGGCAAAGATCTCGGCTCCGCCACCGGGGCAGGAGTCGACGCCAGCAGCCTTCATGCGCTCCAGCACCTCGGGAATGGTCATCTTGCCGCGCTTGGCCAGGAAGGCGACCTCCACCATGGTGAAAGCCTTGATGTGAACCTTGGGGAAGCGCTCCTTCAGGCCGCTGACCAGGTCCATGAAGTATTCAAAGGGCAGGTCGGGGTGCAGACCACCGACGATATGGAACTCGGTTACGGCTTCGGAATAGCCGCGACCGGCAGCCTCCCACGCCTCTTCCAGAGCCATGGTGTAGGTGCCTTCCATCCCCTTCTTGAGACCGAAGGCGCACAGACGGCAGCTAGCCACACATACATTGGTGGGATTGATATGGCGATTGACATTGAAGTAGGCAATATCGCCATGCAGCTTCTCGCGCACATAGTTGGCCAGCCAGCCAACAGCAAGAATGTCGCCGCTGCGGTAGAGGGCGAGCCCATCCTCGTAGTCCAGGCGCGTGCCGGAGAGAACCTTATCGGCAATGGGTTCAAGACGTGGGTCGTCGGTCTGAAAGGCGTGTTGCGACCGCGAGGAGATGGAGGTGACTGTCATCGCACCTCCTATTCTAATCCTCGCGACGGGTAGTTACTTCAGCGTAGATTCCACCATGCGCGGCTGTACGACAATTCCGTCGTACAAGGTCGCTCCCACCAGATGGTCGCCCACCGGACGCACAAGGCGGAGGTGCCAGCCCGTGTCCCAGAAGCTGACATGATCATCCGAAAGACGGACGGCATAGGTGAGCGTGGTGGCGCTGTTGGCCGTGATTAGCATGCGTTTGCCAGCGTCGTCGTAGAAGATACTGTTGACGTCGGCAAGGCGAAGATCGCCAATGCTCTGCCAGCTTGTGCCGGTATTCGAGCGGAAGATTCCTTCACGTCCACCGGCCCAGATGCGCCCCTTGTCATCCGTCGAAATAGAGGCGATCTGCGTCAGGTTCGGGAACGTTGTATCAGTCCACTGCTGCGTTGCCGGGTTCAGATAAGCGATGCGATGCAGACCGGCGACCACCACGTAGCCTCCGGGAGCAGCACCGGAGTAGCGGAAGTCATCGCCGGTGAGAGGCGTCATCAGCCAGGTGTTGCCGGAGTCATTGCTCTGCAGCACTCCCAGCGTCGTGGTGGCGTACATCGTGTTGCCAGAGCGGACAATCGAAGAGACAGGAGCATCCAGCACGCGGGCGGAGCCAGCGGGGCGAACGGCAACCGGGCGCCGCACAGGAACAGGCCGCTTGCCTTTGACGGCCTTCGCCGGTGCTGCTGGAGGAGCCGTACGTACGGCCGCTGTGCCCGCAATCGTGCTGCTGGGCAGCCACACAACTCCCTGCAGCCGGAAGATGCCATGCGAGGTTCCGGCGACGATGGTGCCATCCGGAGCCTGCGCAAGCGCCAGGACATCCAGGCCGTTCAGGCCGGAGCTGAGCTGGTACCAGGTTAGACCACCGTTGGCGCTGCTGAAGACCCCGCCGGAATCCTTGTCATTGATAAGACCAATGTAAAGCTTTGCGGGATTCGCAGAGTCGCCCACATATGCCGTCACCTGGCGGGCGGCAAAACCGGAGTTTGAAGGACGAAAAGAGAAACCGCCGTCATCGCTGACCAGAACGCCGCTTCGGTCGGTTGCCAGCAGCACGTGATCCGGATTCTCCGCATCGACAAAGACATCGTTCACGATGGTCGAGGGGTCGGTGGTCCGGCGCCAGGTCGTTCCACCGTCAGCAGTACGCCACAGGCCTTCTGTCGTACCGGCATAGACGGTTTCAAGATGCTTGGGATCCTGCATCAGCACGCGCGTGCGACGCGCGGTGGAAGGGATCCCCTGAATCTTGGTGAAGCTGTCGCCACCGTTGCCACTCTTGTAGATGCCTGAGCAGGCGCTGGCATAGACGGTCGACGGCGAGGTCGGATGGACGATGATGGAGAAAACGTCCGAGTCGTCGATGATGCCCTGCTTGATGTTCTTCCAGTGCTTGCCACCGTCGGTCGTCTTCCAGGGCAGATGCCATGTACCTGCGTAGATCGCGTTCGGATCCTTGGGGTCGATGGCGATGGACTCGACTTCATGCAGCTCCGTGCTGCCAACCGGGCTGATCTGCGACCAGGTCAGACCGGTGTCATGGCTCAGGAAGACGCCTTCCAGCGTTCCGGCAACGAGCGTATTCGGATCAGAGGGAGCAGCGGACAAGGAGCGAATCGACTGCCCATGCAGCGCCGGAACCTCGGTCCATGATTTCCCCGCGTCGCGGCTGATATAGAAACCGCCGTCCGTGCTGCCCAACACCCATGCACCGGCAAAAAGAACATTCGGCTGCGCCGCGTCGACAACGATGTTGTCGATCACCAGGTCATCGCGATTGCTGAGCCGCGCCAGGCGCTTCCAGGTGCGCCCACCGTCGTGGCTGTCATACATCCAGCCGACAGCCGTACCCAGGTACACATGCTTGTGGTCATGCGGATCCGCGGCAAGAGCGCGCGCGTCACCGCCGTCCGGGCCAAAGGGGAACCAGTTGACAGCACGCAGACTTGCAGATGCGAGAAGCGGAAGGGCGAATGCGGCAACGCGGATCAGTCCGCCAAAGGACTTTCTCATTAACTTATTTTCTCTTAGATACACCAAGGGCTGACTGGTGAATACCAGTCAGCCCTTGGCCGTTACAGGGTTGAGTTACTTCTTCTTCGCGTGGTGCTTCACAACCGGCTTCACCGGTTCGGTGACTTCGGTCAGACCATCGGTCGAGAAGGTAGCGCCGGCCGGGATGAGGGTCGTGGTGACCGTCTTACCGTCGGTGGTGGAGCTGTAGGTAGCAACGCGGGAAGCGTCGATGCCCTTCTCCTTCACCAGGTACTCCTTCGCGTTCAGAGCACGCTCAGAAGCCAGCTTCTCGCCCTTCTTCTCCTTGGAGGCGGCCGAACCGGCCAGAGCAACCTTGGCATCGGACGAACGCTGCAGGTTCAGAGCCACGTCGTCGAGGCAGGCCTTGCCCTCGTTGTCAACGCGGGTCGGACGCTTCTTGTCGCGCTCGAAGTTCACCGAGCACAGGCTCGAGGTCTTCGGAGCCGGCGGCGGCGGCGGAGCGATTACGCTGACCGTGGTGGTAGCGGCAGCGGTCTGGCCCTTGTCGTCAACCACGTTGCAGGTGACGGTGACGGTGCCAGGCGCGGCGCCTGCGGTGCTCAGAGTGGCGGAGGATCCGCTACCCGAGACCGAACCAGCGGTCGAGCTGTAGCTGTAGGTCAGAGGACGGTTCTGCGGGCTGACGCCGTTAGCCGTGATGGTCGCCGACTCGCCAGGACGAACGCTGGACGGGCTGGCCGAGCAGCTGATGGTCGGCGGCTCGAAGGCCTTGACGGTAAAGGGAGCTGAGCAGTCGGCAAACTGGCCGGCCTTCTTGCCCTCTTCCACATGACCCTTGACGGTGTAGCTGCCGGGGTTCAGGGTCTTGGTGTCAACGTTCGCAGTGCTGGAGGTACCGGAAACGGTGCCACCATCGCTGGTCCAGCTGTAGGTCGCGGTCTTCTTCGGGTTCAGGTTCGCGGCAGTGCCGGTCACCGTGACGGGGTCACCCGGGAAAACAGTCGAAGGCGAAGCGACGCAGGAGTAGGTAACCGGCGGCGGCGGGATGATGCTGCCGATGTGCCACAGGATACCGGTGCTCAGCTGAGCAGCGCTCAGGTTCGCGCGGCCGCCCATTGCACCATTCGTCGGAGGCGCGGTGTACGGTCCGAAGTTGGCGTGCACATACTGGTAGTCAGCCTGGAACAGGCGGATACCCAGTTTGTGATTGAACAGAGGGGTGTCATAGTCCATACCACCGCCAGCCGTCAGGGCAACGCCCCACTGGTAGGGATTGTGGTAGAACGGGGTGCCACTGTTGTTGGGTCCACCCAGCTTGGCGGCGCCGACCAGACCGTGGCCGAAGACCGTAAAGCTGCTTGCAGGGTAGCGGAAGATCGGACCGGCCGAAATGGTGTAAAGCCCGTCGTTCTTGCCATCGGGATGGGCTGCGAAAACGACCTCACCGCCGACATACTTGTTGAAGTAGTAGGCGCCGCTGCCGATCGCACCCAGATCAATCGAGGTGTACTGGATGTTGGCCGGCTTCAGCGGGCTATGCGTACCGAAGTACGAGTAACCCAAGAAAACGTCGGCGCGCGACGGGTTGGGCTCCGCCGGGGCGGCCGTCTGCGCCTGCAGCCCGGTGACCCCAAGGCTGACAGCGCAGGCAGCGAGTAGAAGTCTACCGATACTGCGAACTGGGCTTTCGAACATTTATTTCCTCCGCGAATACTTGCTGTTGTGGCCTGAGCTCAATGCTTACTGTCTCAGTGGCTTACGAATTCCCCCAAAAGTGTAGCGCACCTAAGTTCCAGTCCATCTACAAAATCCGGGCGGTACTCAACTTACTACCCCGCCTTGCTGTGCTTTCCAGCGACAGCATGCGGGATTTTTCGTCAGGCGAGGTTCAACGCCTTCTTCAGCGATCCCCTCTCCTTTTGAATTTTTTCCTGCAGCAGGGTGATGGCATAAATCAGCTGCTCAGGACGCGGTGGGCATCCTGGAACATAGACGTCCACCGGAATAACCTGGTTAACACCCTGCATCAGCGCATAGTTGTTGAACACGCCACCTGAAGTTGCGCAGGCACCCATCGAGATGACCCACTTGGGCTCAGGCATCTGCTCATACAGGCGGCGGATAACCGGCGCCATCTTCTGCGAAACACGGCCGGCGATCACCATCAGGTCGCTCTGGCGGGGCGAGGGGCGGAACACTTCGGCGCCGAAACGGGCGATGTCATACCGCGATCCCCCCATGGACATCATTTCGATGGCGCAGCAGGCCAGACCGAAGGTCATCGGCCATACCGAGTTCTTACGAACCCAGTTGATGGCTGCATCCATGGACGCCAGAACCACACCTTCCGGCTGGTCATAGCCCCAGGAGACCTCCTCAAGCTTGTCGCGATTCTTGCCGAAGCTGTCCAGGTTGCCAAACAGATAACGGTCGTTCTTCTGCGGCCCATTCATAGGGCGGCCATTGCTCGAGGATTCCTGCGCTGGAGTGCTCATACTCTCAATATATCGAACGAACTACGCAGATTGGACTACGCAGATGGGATTGCTGACACTTAACGCTACAGTTTTCAAGATGCTTACAAAACGAAGTACGTTGCTTCTCACCGGCAAGGAACTGCATTTCCCTTGGTTGTAGACGGCAGCCAAAGTGATATCCGGAAGCGAAACCAGGTGATTTTTCCCAAAGAAGAGACTTTTTCTCCATTCGGCTGGACAACAGTATGGGCCGTCTCCGCCAGGTGAGAGGCCACCATGGCAGCCAGGCCAGCCTGGTTCGCCGTTCCGGCGATCATCTTTGCGTCCAGAATCGTCAACTCACCGGCCGCACTCTGGGGAATGAGTACCGTCAGTTTGCTCTCGACCGCCCGCCTGGAAGCCGCATCCGGGGCCCCCATGTAGGCGTTGTAGACAGCCAGCAGCCGCTGAAAGCTCTCAGGCGTGGTCGCAAAACGGAAACTGCGCGGGTTCCAGGCAACCGCATCCTGCGCTCGGAAGCTGAAATCGGTGGAAACTGCCAGCGGTGTCACGGATTGGTACGGCGGAGTTGCCAGCTCGGCATAGTCATGCGCCGGGCGCAGCTTACCTGACGGCAGGACACGCAGCAGCCAGCCCGACGGGAGAGGGTCCATCACCAGTTCCAGGCTGCTGTTGATGGGATGACGGTAGGTCTGCCCGGCCTCGACCTCCCCTTCGAAGGAAGAGACCGTGCATTGGCCGGACTGACCGATGGCTGTCGCGGTTGCCAGCAGCAACCCTGCCAGCACGCTAGCTCGCATTCTCAGCAACCGCCTTCGTGATGATCTCCTTCAGTCCCTGTTGCTCCGCGAGGCTGAGTTTGCCGCCCTCATGCGTCAGGTAAAAGACGTCAATGGCGGTATCGCCTTCGGTATCGATCAAAGCCACCTCAATGCTGCAGCCAAAGGTTGCCAGCGCCTCGCTCAGCGCATGCAGCAGGCCGGGAACATCCTGCGCCACGACCTGCAGCAGCGTGCTGTGCGAGGAGGCGATGTCGTCAAAACTGATGGCCGTCTGCACCGTGACCAGTGGAGCCCGGCGGCGCGTCCGGCGACGTCCGGCGAGGAACTTCTCCAGAGGAATCTCGCCGGACGCTACCTTGCGCACACTGTCCAGGAATGGACCGCGCTCGTCCGGGTTCAACTCCAGCGTGCGGAAGCCATCGGTGAAGTGAAAAGTATCCACGACGATGTCGTTCGCGTCAGAAAACGCGTCCGCAGTGACAATGTTCATGCCCCAACCGGTCAGGGCGCCGGTCATGGCGGCAAACAGCATTGGACGATCCCTGGCCACCAGCGTCAGTTCCCAGTCCGCGCTGCTCTGCTGCAGGCTTAGCTGGATCGAGCCGTCCTGTGCCTTCTCGGCCATCTGGAAGTGCGTCCGGATCTCCTCCGGGGTGCGCGTGTGCAGGTAGCGCTGCGGAAAGCCATCCAGGAACTCGCGGATAGATATCTCCTTAGCCGGCTGCAGGGCTGTGACACGGCGCACCAGTTCGCGCTCCATCTTTGTGTCGACACGGTCCTCGTCCACGCTGCGGTCCAGGTAGTTGGAGGTCGCCATATAAAGCCGCCACAGGTTCTCGGCCTTCCAGGGTGTCAGGGCGTCCGGGTGAACGGCGTGAATATCCGCATAGGTGAAGACCACGAGCATGCGAAGCTGCTCGGGAGTGGGGACCTTGGAGGCGAAGATACGAACCGTCTCCTGGTCGAAGATATCGCGGCGCAGGGCATTCGACATCTCCAGATGATTGCGGATGAGCGAAAGCACCAGGTCGGTCTCGTGCGAGTCGAACTCGAGGCGCGAGCAGACACTCTGCGCCATACGGGTGCTCTCCACGGCATGGTCGTCACCGGCGCGTCCCTTGCCGGTATCGTGCAACAGTGCGGCCAGGTACAGCACCGCGGTGTGTTCAATTTCGTCACGAATAATGGTGAACCGCTTTGCCCAGTCAACCAGGGGGCCTTCGACGACACGCGGCAGGCCATGCAGCGTGTCAATCAGCAGAAAGGTGTGCTCGTCGACCGTATAGCGGTGGTAGGCGTCGCGAATCACCAGGGCGTCGATGCCGTGGAACTCCGGCAACATCAGCTCCAGAATGCCCAGCGCGTGCATGGTACGCAGCGCCTGCCCGGCAAATGGGCCCGTCAGAATCGCGCTGAGGTGGCGCCACAAAGCCGGGCCATCTTCAAGCGTGGCCGAGAGCATCGGCAAGGCATCGGCCAGCCGCATCTCCGAGTTGCGGCTCAAACGAAGTCCCTGCGCCGCGATCGCCTCAAAGATGGCAAGCACTGTCTCCATCTCGTGCGCGGGATCGATTCCCTTCTCCGGTCTGTCGAGCAGGACAATGCCACGCTCCACGCGAAAGCCATGCGTTGCCTGCTTGCCGCCGGGCTTCAGCCCCAGCGCCAGAGCGGCAAGGCTTTTCTTCTGCGGCACCTCGTCCAGCAACTGCAGGGTGCGGCGCTCAATGCTGCGCGCATGACGGAAGTAATTCCGCATCCAGTACGCGGCATCCGCCTTGCCCTGGCCAGAGAGACCAATGCGCGCCGCGGCCGCGCTATCCTGTGCCTGCCAGTCCAGCACATTGTCATCACGGTCATGGCGGTAGTGCAAAAAGGCGCGGACGGTCTTCAGGAAGTCCACCGCTTCGCCAAACTCGGCATCATCTGCGACCGGAAACTCCGGTACCGGCTTGCCTTTGCCGTCGGCGGCAAGCTTGAGGATGCGCGGCAGCCAGCCGCAGACATGCGCATCACGCAGGCCGCCGGGGCACTCCTTGATATTCGGCTCCAGATGAAACAGCGTGTTGCCGTAGCGCGTGTGGCGATCGGCGGTCATTTGCTGTAGTTGCGCCAGCAGGGCCGGACTTTCTTTCGCGAACAGACGAGGCAGCAGCTTCTCGCTCAGGTCGCGGTAAAGCTGCTGGCTTCCGGCCAGAAAACGGTGATCCAGCATCGCAATGGCGAACTCGACATTGTTTGGATCGAAACGCTCGCACTCCGTCAGCGAACGCGTCACCGGCGCAAGACGGATACCGCAATCCCACATCTGCTGCGAAAGGGAGCGGACGCCGTCGGCAACGGCCTTGCCCGGCTTTGCGTCATTCAGCAGGACAAGCAGGTCGACATCGGAGCAGGGATAGAGTTCCTGGCGGCCATAGCCGCCTACAGCGATGAGCGCCGCGGAATCGGCCAGGCCGGTGGCCTCCCATAGTTGACGGACAACCTCATCGACCGCCGAGGACCGCGCGGCAACCATGCGAGCGCCATCGGGCAGCTTCTCAAATACCTGGCGGAGGGTCTCCATCTGGTGCTCGTAGATCTCGCGCACCGGGGACGTTGCCTTGCTTGCGGGCTGTGACTTAAAAGACATTCGCTGTATGCCGTGTATGAAGCTCCAGCATACAGCGAAGTCAGGGTCATGTTGTGCGCAGCAACCCTAGATAGCGATCTCGCCGCGCTCCTCATTGCGGATACGAATGACTTCCTCGACCTTCGTGACGAAGATCTTGCCGTCACCGATCTTGCCGGTCTGCGCCGCGCCGATGATCACGTTGATTGCTTTCTCGGCCATTTCGTCCGTAACGACGATCTCGATTTTGACCTTTGGCAGCAGGTCCACGGAGTACTCGCGGCCGCGATAGAACTCTGTGTGGCCCTTCTGGCGGCCATGTCCGCGTGCCTCAAGAATGGTCATGCCCTGCACGCCAATCTCGACCAACGCGTCTTTGACCGCATCCAGTTTTCCGGGTTGAATTACCGCTTCAATCTTCAGCATCGTTTCAGTCCTTTTTCCATGGGCGCAGCTTAGTGCGCCGAAGCCTCTGCGTGGTAACCCTCTTCACCGTGCTGCGACAGGTCCAGTCCGGTGGCCTCATCCTCGGGCGAAACCCGCAGACCAATCAGCTTATCAACAATGAAGAGAAGGATGAGTGTACCGACGATGGAGATACCCCATGCCAGGGCAACACCGATCAACTGGTTAACAAGCTGGCCGTGGTTTCCCTCGAGAAGACCGGTCGCCTTGCCCTGGCCAAAGACGGGGTTGATGACGCTGTTGGCAAACAGTCCAGTCAGCACCGCACCCAGAGTTCCACCCGCGCCGTGCACGCCAAAGGCGTCCAGCGAGTCGTCATACCCGAAGAGCATCTTCACCTTCACAACCATATAGAAGCAGAAGATCCCGGCGATGAAACCGATCACCATGGCGCTCATCGGGGTCACGAAACCCGCAGCCGGAGTGATTGCAACCAGTCCGGCGACAGCGCCGGAGATACCGCCCAGGGCCGAGGGCTTGCCATTGCGGATCCATTCCGCCAGCAGCCAGCCGATCGCCGCGGCAGCCGCGCCAAAGTGCGTCGCCACAAAAGCCGAGGTCGCCAAGGCGCCCGAACCCAGCGCCGAACCTGCGTTGAAACCGAACCAGCCCACCCACAGAAGGCAGGCGCCGATAAAGCTGAGCACCAGCGAGTGCGGCGGCATAGGCTCCTTGGGGTAGCCAATGCGCTTGCCCAGGTAAAGAGCCGTAACCAGGGCCGAGATACCGGAGGTGACGTGAACAACCGTTCCGCCAGCAAAATCCAGGCATGGGAACTTACCTCCGGCGATGTTCAGCAGGCCACCTTCCCCCCAGACCATGTGCGCCATGGGCGAGTAGATAAACAGCGACCACAGGATGCTGAAGACCAGCATGGCCGAAAATTTCATACGCTCGGCAAACGCGCCGGTGATCAGCGCAGGCGTAATGATGGCGAACATCAACTGGTAGACCATGAAGGTCTGCGCGGGGATAGTAGGAGCGTACGGGCTTGGTTCAAGTCCTACCCCCTTCAGGAAAATATGGTCGAAGCCGCCAATAAAAGCATTGCCATGGCTGAAGGCCAGCGAATACATCACTACGGCCCACAGAACCGTGATTACGGCCATCATGGCGAAGGTCTGCATGAAGGTGCCGAGCACGTTCTTCTTGCGCACCAGCCCACCGTAGAACAGCGCCAGGCCCGGGCCGCTCATCATCAGCACCAGGGCGGAGCTGACCAGCATCCAGGCGTTGTCGCCAGAGTCAATCTTGGGAGTCGCAGCCTGCCCAAAGGCCGGGGCCGTACAGAATGCCAGGCCAAGAAGCAATGCGAGATACACTTTCACACGACGAAGATGCATGGACATATCACCTGTTCTTCTAATCAAAAGCCCAAGAGGGGCTGCTTTGCCGGTAGCTGTGCCCTGCGGCTGCCAGAACGGCCGGAAAGGGTGAGCTGATGTTTCTGTGATTGGCTCTACTTTACACAATTGTGAAGACGCCACAAAGCTAGACCCGGTTACGAGAGCAGAGACTCGGTGATGGAGCGCCATTCTTCTTCGAGCGGCCCGCGGAAGACCGGCTTCCCTGCCCTGCGATACCAGTAGCCGGCGTTCCACTCATCGCCTTCCTTGCGATGCAGGTAGGCATGCACCCAGGCGCAGTCGCCAAATTCCTCAACCTGCGCGGCTTCGTGGGCTGCATTCCAATCGCCTTTGGCGTCATGCCACAGTGCCCGAAGAGCACGAGGCAGGCCCTCCGGCCTGCCTGCCAGCATCTCTTCAATCGTCATGGCTTTGCGGCCCATCCGTTGGCCTGCAGCCAGTGCAGCAGCAGGGTGGGCCACTCCTTCAAAGCGGGGTCAAACTGTCCAAGGCCGCTGCCGTGGGTTCCATGCTGGAAGGCATGAAGCTCCGCCGGAATACCGTTCTTGACCAGGGCGCTGTACCAGAGAACGCTGTTCATCACCGGCACCGTCTTGTCGTCGGTGGTGGTGTACAGAAAGGCCGGCGGCGTGTCCGCGTTGACCAGGGCCGTCAGGGACATCTTTTCGACCAGGGCTTCATCGGGCGTATCGCCCAGCAGCATCTTGCGCGAGCCGGAGTGCATGTAGGGCGCATCCAGGCGGATGACCGGGTAGCAGAGCACCACGAAGTCCGGCCGACTGCTCTCCTTGTCAATGGCGTCCCCCGTAGGCAGACCGTCGTCATAGAGAACGCTCGTGGAGGCCGTAAGGTGTCCACCAGCCGAAAAGCCGAGCATGCCCACCTTGCCCTTGTCGATACCCCACTCCGCGGCACGGGAGCGCACGGTGCGGATGGCGCGCAGGGCGTCACCGAGTTCAACGGGGTTGTGATACTTCGGTCCCAGGCGGTACTTCAGCACAAATGCCGTGACACCCTGCGCATTCAGCCACTGCGCGACGAGTGAACCCTCTTTCTCCATGGACAGGTGCTGGTAGCCACCCCCCGGAGTAACGATCACCGCCGTCTTCGTGGGGTTCTGCAGAGCAATATAGGCCGTCAGCGTGGGCCTATCGTCGTCGGCATCCCCTTGCGCAGAGGGAGCGCCATTGGGCCATAGCAACATGGGGTCTCCCGGCTTGGCAGCTACGGCACCGCCCGCCGGATACGCCACGGCCGAGGGTGGAGGAGCAGTTTGGGCATGCAGAGCAACAGCGGCTGCGGACAGGGCAAGACTGAACAAAGCAGAACGAAGCATGTAGGGACGAAATCCTCTCGCTCACCACCATGCCCGTTTACAGGCGATTGTTGCAACTGGAATCAACGCGGACGAAAGCGTTTCACGAAAGCCACTGCAACCCGGCATCCGCGAAGTCGCCCATCGCCGGCTGATCGGTACCGCGGTGGTTCATGACGATCACGCTCTCCCCCGTTCCGCGCACACGCACCGCCAGCATGCGGAAGCTGCGGTTGGAACCGTCTTCCCAGAGAACAGCGCGCTCCTTCTCCGCCAGCGTGCGCATCCGAACGCGGCCGCCGAGGGCATAGTGCTGCTGTGGCATGCGGATGGTGAAGAGCCGCTCGGTCGAGGTATGACTCAGAATCTTCCCGCTGTCGACCGCATCAAGAATCCGCAGCATTTCGGGCGCGTTGGTATAGAAGCCTCCAGCCATGGCCATGAACGACGGCATAGTCGATGGA
The DNA here is from genome assembly GCF_025685395.1 of Terriglobus tenax. NCBI lineage: Bacteria > Pseudomonadati > Acidobacteriota > Terriglobia > Terriglobales > Acidobacteriaceae > Terriglobus > Terriglobus tenax. The sequence goes on from NZ_JAGSYA010000004.1 coordinate 438,309, forward strand.
TCAGCCGTGCCATCGGCCTTGCGACTCTCGGCCATGCCGGGAACATCCATGGATGCTCCATGGAAGATGCCGCTGTGCTTCAGGCGTAGCGGCTTCCACAGGGTCTCCCCTGCAAGCTCTTCGTAGGTCTTTCCGGTGGCGTGCTCCAGCGCGGCGCGCACCAGCAGCCAGTTGGAGTGCGAGTAATCCCACTGCGAGCCGGGTTCAAACTGCAGGTCACCGCTGGCCCAGCGAGCCACAGCTTCATCCGGATCAGCCTGCAGGGTACGGTCGGCACGGAACGCAGGGATGACCTGATTTGGAACACCGCTCTGATGGCTCATCAGGTGCGCCAGCGTCAACTTTTCCCCGTTGTCTTTGCGGAAAGCGGGCAGATACGTCGAGATAGGTACATCGAGCGACAGCCTGGCGGCGTCCACCTGCTTCAGAACGACGATCGAGGCGATCCACTTGGAGATGGACCCGCCTTCAAAGATGGTATCGACGGTGACAGGAATTTTCGGCTCGGTACGGGCATCGCCTAAGGCGTACTGCTCCGCAATATGTTGCTTTCTTCCCAGAAGGATGACGCCGCTGAAGTGCTGCGCATCGACGTACCTCTGCACGGTCTCTGCAAAGCTGCTGGTGGGTTCAGCCTTTAGAACAGAGGTGAGTAGAGCAAGCGATGAGTTTGCGAGAAACCTGCGGCGGGTAAGAGGCATGAGGGTGCCTTACGGCAGGCAAGGTGGGAAAGTTCCGCCGGCGCTCTCTCGCTTCGCCCGATACCCCACCCTTTGCTTCGCAAAGAATGGGGCAACGAGGAAAGGAGATAACTACACGGCCTTGCAGAAGAGGCCGGCCCAGTCGACAACGCTCTCGGCAAAGACGCCGGTGATCTTGTCGCCCATACCTTCAAGACACGCCATCTGCACAGCGAAGTTGCCCACCGTCGAGCTCTCCACCGCACCACGATGGACTTCGAGTCCCGTCGCCTCTGCCGTGAGCCGGTTCAGGAACTCGTTCTGGCTGGCGCCGCCCACAATGTACAGCCGCTTGAACTTCTTGCCGCTGTGCAGCGAGATGCGGTCCAGCACCTTGGCATAGCGAGCCGCCAGCGAGTAGAAGATCAGGTTCGCCATCACCGGAGCGCCGGCCGAGGTCGGATCCAGTGCAGGCAGGCCCTTCTTCGCACGCTGCGCGTTGATGCGCTCCGGCATGCGTTCGGGCAGCAGAAGATCTTCGTCGTCCACGTCAAGCAAGGCATCCGGCTTACCGATCTGCTCGGCGGCCTTCACCAGGTCAGCGATGTTCCAGGGCTTGCCTTCGGCGGCCCAGTGAGCAAGCGACTGCTCGATGAGCCACATACCATTCACGTTCTTGTGGAAGCAGATGCGGCTCCCGACAGCACCCAGGTTGGTGAAGTTGTCCGCCTTCACCGCATCGCTGTTACGCGGCTGTTCCAGCAGCGTTCCCACCAGCGACCATGTGCCGCTGCTGATGTACGCCCAGTCACGACCCGATGCAGGGATACCCGCAATGGCAGAGGCCGTGTCATGGCAGCCCGGAGCAATCAGGCGTGTGCCCTTGAATGCGGGCAATTCCGCCAGAGGCCCCCGCACCACTCCAAGATCCGTTCCGGGGGGAACGATCTTCGGCGCAGAGGCGAGATCGAGGCCAACCGCTGTAAAAATCTCGTGGCACCACTGTGGACGGTACAGTTCCACCATCTGCGTGTGCGTCGCGTTGGTCAGCTCGGCCACGCGCGACCCTCCCCAGCGGGCGAGAAAGTACTCCGGCAGATTCATCCACTGGTCGCCCTCAGGCAGGCCGGCAAGCTGGTCTGCGTGGAGCTGGTAGAGCGTGTTGATACGGATGAGCTGGATGCCGGTGAGCTCGCGCATCTGGTCGGGGCTGCAGCGGCGATGCACGGACTTCTCCGACTTGATGGTGCGTTCGTCGCGGTAGCAGAACGGGTCACCCAGCGGATTGCCTGCCGTGTCGATGCGAACGTAGTCCACGGCCCATCCGTCGACGGCGATGGAGCGGACGCCCTCGGTGGCGATCTCCGCCACCTTGCGCAGGCCGGTCTCCAGGCCTTCGGTGATCATCTTCAGGTCCCAGTGCAGGCCGCCATCCACCTCGCGCGGTGCGTTCGCAAAGCGATGCACCAGCGAAATCTGCGGCTTGTTCTCGACCCACCGAAGCAGTGAGACCCTGCAGCTACCCGCGCCGAGGTCGACTGCAACCAGGGCGCGGGTATCTGAGGGGCGAAGGGTTTTGGGTGCGGTGCGTCTCAACGGAGGTAAGCCTCCGTCAGGCCACCGTCAACCGGGATCAGGTGTCCGGTGGTCACCGGAGCCTTGGGTCCACCGATGAACAGAATCGCCTCGGCGCAGTCCTTCGGGTCAATCGGCACATGCGTCAGCGTGCGCTTGGCGTAGAAGGCAGCCAGCTTGTTGCGAAGCTCATCATCGGTGTTCGATTCCTCAAACGCGATGTTGTACTTGGCCAGCGAAGCCTTCACGCGGTCGCGCGGGAACATCGTCGATCCCTTCACCACCGTCGCCGGGCTGATGCCGTTCACACGGGTGAGCGGAGAGAAGGTCACGGCCAGTTCACGCACCAGGTGGCTCAGCGCAGCCTTCGAAACGTCGTACGCCTCAGTTCCCTTCTTCGGCACAACCGCGTTGGCGGAACTGGTGAGCACCAGGCTGCCGTCAAGCTTCTGCTTGGCAAGAACCTTCTGCACTTCGTCCCCAAGCAGGAAGTTCGCGGTGACGTTGATGGAGAGCGTGGTACCCCACATCGCGTCGCTGATGATGCCATCGGGCGAGGATGGGAAGATAGCCGCCGTGTTCACGATGATGTCGACACCGCCAAACTTGGCAACCGTTTCATCCAAAGCGGACTTGATGGCCTTGCGGTCGGTGATGTCGATGGCGGTGGAGATGACAGCTTCCTTACCGGCAATGGCCTTGCACTCTTCCGCCACGCTGGCAGCGCCTTCGACAGCGCGATCGGCCACGACGATGTGCGCGCCACGCTCAGCGGCCAGCAGAGCAACCTCGCGGCCAATGCCCGAACCACCACCCACGACGAGCAGGATGCGGCGGCTGAGCTCCTTCTCAGGAGGCATGCGACGGATCTTGGCCTCTTCCAAAGCCCAGTACTCGATGCGGAAGGCCTCGCTGGGCGGCAGAGCAACGTAGTTCTCGTACACCGTGAACTCGCTGGCTCCGGCAGCCGGACCCGCCTGCGGAACATCGACGCAATCCACACCCGAGCCGAGCGAACCTGCACCCTGCATCACGTGGATGGCGTTGGTATAAAACTCACCGGTCAGGCGCGACTCGGTCTTGTTCTTGCCGAAGGTGAACATGCCGACGCCGGGAACCAGAACCACGGTCGGGCTGGCATCGCGCATCTTGGGCGAATCCGGCAGGGCGTGCGCGTTGTAGTACTCGGCGTACTCATCGCGGTAGGTGGCGAGCGTCGAGTCCACCAGGGCCTCAAGCTCCTTCGGATCGCCGGCCGGGTTCCACTCCAGGTACATGGGGCGGATCTTGGTACGGATGAAGTGGTCCGGGCAGCTGGTGCCCAGGTGGGCCAGCTTCTTGGCCTGCGCGGAGTTCACGAACTCCAGCACATCCGCTCCGTCAAAGAAGGTGCCGATCCAGCGCTGCTTGCGGCTGACCGCGCCACGGATGACCGGGAAGATGGCCTTGGCAATCTCAGCCTTGTCCTCGCGGGTGGAATAGATGGCTCCACCGAAGGACGGCTTGCCCTTGGCGATGGCGTGCTTCTCGATGAACTGGCCAATCTGATCGATGATGGTGATCGTGTTCAGGTAGCTCTCACGCTGGGTGTTACCCCAGGTGAACAGGCCGTGTCCCCCCAGGATGATGCCGTCGCAGCCGGGGTTTGCCTCCACCGCGGTCTTCAGCATCATGGCCAGCTCAAAGCCAGGGCGCTGCCAGGGCAGCCAGACCAGCTTGTGGTTGTACTCCTTGTTGAACTCCTCCATCTTCTCCTTACCGTTAGAAGAGGCGGCCAGGGCGATTCCCCAATCGGGGTGGAGGTGGTCAACGTGCGGGAAGGGCAGGAAGCCGTGCAGCGGGGTGTCGATGGAGGCCGCGACCGGGTTGTTGCCGAAGGTGATCAGCGGATACATCGCGACCATCTCGTCTTCGCGGGCAACGCCGGGGTAGATCTTCTCCATGGAGAGCAGGCGGTCCATGTACAGGGTGGCAAAGCCGGAGCGCTTGATGCTGCCCACGTCGCCGCCGGAACCCTTCACCCACATCACCTTGACCGTCTCGCCGGTCAGCGGATCGACCTGGTCGATCTTCGAGCTGGTGTTGCCGCCGCCGAAGTTGGTGATGCGCAGGTCGGAACCCAGCAGGTTGGAGCGGTAACGGAGGAGCTCCGGTTCATCCAATTTCGACGCGACTGAGTCGTCCCAACGATCTTCCAAGAACTTTAAACCTGACATCGTTTCCCCTGTTTCTATTCGCTTTCGCGGATTGTGCGCTTGGCGCGACAGGGTGATTCTACACAGGAAAACACTGGCGAATCTTCGCCTTAGCCTCCGCAAAACCCCAAGTGGTCTGGTGGTATGGTTTGTGGTTCACAAACGAAAAAGACTGCCGTGTAAAAAGTGCAAAATTGGTCAGACCACTGACGAGTGGATAGAAAAATCGGCTTCGAGACCCGGTTTTGGGGATTCCCCTTGCGGGACGCGAAGATGCTCTTCGAGAACGCTGTTCCCTTCGAATCAGAAACTGTTCCAAAAGTGCAAAAACAGCCCCATGTGAAGGCTGTGTGCTGGTCAACCAGTGGCGCAGAGAAGATTTTTTGAAATATTTCTTTTAGACCGCCAGGAACCAAGAGGTTTAACGCAAAAAACGAAAGCCGCCTTCACGGGCGGCTTTTTAGAAGATTGGTCATCTCGACCGGAGCGGAGGGATGACACGAGTTTGAGTTAGTCGAGCACTAGAACCACATCCAGAAAACGCGGTCCGTGCACGCCCTTGATCCGCGTCATTTCAATGTCGGCCGTAGCCGATGGGCCGGAGAAGAAGGTGATCGGGGAGGTGTTGTAGGGCTGCAGTTGGCGCATTGCCTCCGGCACGGTCTTCACCACGGCGCTCGCGAAGACGACGCACAGGTGATAGTCCGGCACCAGCGTGATGGCGCGGCGGCCCTGCCCTGCCGTGTTCCGGACGACGATGCTGCCCGTGTCCGCAATGGCGACCGTGCAGCCGGTGATGACGCCGTCGACCTTGTCGAGCTGGTCATAGGGCAGCTGGTGGTCGACGACGAACTCAAAGCCCTGTGGCAGCCAGGAAGCCTCAAGGCCTTCGGGAATCGCCATCTTTGCCTTGCCACGCTTTTCGAGCAGCGCCTGCACTTCCACAGCAATGGCATCCGGAGCGCAACGCAGCACAGTAGCGTCGTAATCCAGCAGGCGGTCTTCCAGCAGGTGCAGAATCTCGTCGCGGCCAAGCTGGGAGCCGGTCAGGAAGTCACGCTCGACGTGCTGCCACGCAGTGGCGCGATCGCCAAAGCCAGCGGGCTTGACGGCACGAATCTTCTCCAGGATCTCAGTGCGGGCGTCCGACATTACCGGGCCTCCTTCTTGTCGCGCTTCTCCCACCATTCGCGGAAGGTCTCTGACGGCATGGCCTGCAGATCGCGGGCCTGCGTCCAACCGCCCAGCATGCCGGGCAGCCAGCCGATCCAGCCTTCACGGTTGACCAGAGGCTTCTCCGCGCTGCGGCCGAACTTCTGCGCGGCGCGGAAACGGGCCTCGCTGCGGAACAGGTTGGCCATCACCTTCATGGCTACGGCTTCAGGATTCAGCTTGCCGATGCCCCTGGTGTGCTTCTCCACCACCTTGTGGCGCAGATGGATCAGCACCTCGGGGATGTTGATCTTCACCGGGCAGACCTCGTAGCAGGCTCCGCAAAGCGACGAGGCATAGGGCAGGCTCTCGGCATGATGCAGCTCCTGCAACTGTGGTGTCAGGATCGCACCGATAGGCCCGGCGTAGACCGAGCCGTAAGCGTGACCTCCCGTCTGACGGTAGACGGGGCAGGCGTTCTGGCAGGCTCCGCAGCGGATGCAGTGCAGTGTCTGGCGGCCTTCTTCGTCAGCCAGCACCTCGGTACGGGCGTTGTCCATGATGACGACGTGGAAGTTCCTGGGGCCATCGCCCTCATGCACGCCGGTCCATACGGAGTTGTACGGATTCATGCGCTCGCCGGTGGCGGAACGCGGCAGCGTCTGCAGGAAGACCTCGAGGTCCTGAAAGCGCGGAATGACCTTGTCGATGCCTGCGACCGTGATCAGCGTCTCCGGCAGAGTAAGGCACATACGGCCGTTGCCTTCACTCTCCACGATGCAGACACCACCGGTCTCGGCGATCAGGTAATTGGCGCCACTCACCGCCGTGGGCACGGTGAGGAACTTGTGCCGCAGGTAGCTGCGTGCAGCCTCTGCCAGGTCGGCAGGCGTCTCACCCAGGTTCTCAAGCCCCATCTTCTGCTTGAAGATCTCGCGAATCTGGTGGCGGTTCTTATGCAGCGCCGGAACGACGATGTGCGAGGGCTGATCTTCGCCGAGCTGGATGATCAACTCGGCCAGGTCGGTTTCGACCGCCATGATGCCTTCAGCCTCAAGCGCATTGTTGAGGTGGATCTCCTCCGAGGTCATCGTCTTGATCTTGATGACCTCGCTGGCTCCGGCCTCTTTCGCAAGCCGCGTCACAATGGCGCAGGCTTCCTTGCCATCGCGCGCCCAGTGGACATGGCCACCGGCGGCGGTGCAGTTGCGCTCAAACTCTTCCAGGTACTGGTCCAGATAGCGCAGCGTGTGCTCGCGAATCTGCTTGCCGCTCTCACGCAGGTCCTGCCAGTCGTCGCGCTCTTCCACCATCTTCTTGCGCTTGGCCTGGATCACGTCGGTGGCGTGACGTACGTTCCTGCGCAACTGCTGGTCGCCAAGAGACTTCTTTGCCGCCTTGGGAAAAGAGGGCGAGGTGGCCGGATCGAGAGGAATACGGCTCATTGCGCGCTCTCCTCTCCGGCCAGAATCTCCGCCAGGTGGATGGTATGCACACCGGCCTTCTGGCGATGCAGGGCGCCTTCCATGTGCATCAGGCAAGAGTTATCGCAGGCGGTGCAGACCTCCGCGCCAGTCTTGAAAATCGCTCCGAGCTTCTCTTCCAGCATGGCGGTCGAGGTCTCGGGATTCTTTACGGCAAAGGTGCCGCCAAAACCGCAGCAGCGGTCCAGGTTTTCAATCTCCACCAGTTCAAGGCCTTTCACATGGCGCAGAAGCTCCATCGGCCCGTCCTTGATGCCGAGATTGCGCAGGCCGTGGCAGCTGGCGTGATAGGTCACCTTGTGCGGATAAAACGCGCCAACATCCTGCAGCTTCAAGCACTCGGTCAGAAACTGCGAGAACTCCCACACCTTCGGCAGCAGCACGTCGAGCTCAGCCTTGAGCTTCTCATCCTTCATCTGCTCCGCCATTAGCGGGTAGTGGTCCTTCATCATGGCAACGCAGCTTGAGGAGGGAACGACAACGGCCTCCGCATGGCGGAACTGGTCGACAAAGCGCTGCACCAGTGGGAGCGCTTCCTTCTGGTAGCCGGTGTTCCAGTGCATCTGGCCGCAGCAGGTCTGGCCGGCGGGAAAGTCCACCGTATGGCCCAGACGCTCCAGCACGCGTACCACCGCCTTGCCCGTGCCCGGGAACAGCGTGTCGTTATAGCAAGTGATAAACAGTGAGACCCGCAGAACGCCTCTCCTTGCTCCAGGTTTAAATGCAGAGATTCACCGACCGCCGGCGCTGCCATGTCCTGGAACGACTCAATCTTACTTGCAGAGGCTACTTTTTGGCAGGAGCGGAGGGCAGTGTATAAATGACTTCCCCCGGGCGCGTGTAGTGCAGTTCTTCCCTTGCCTGGTGCTCAATCGCGCTGGGATCGTTCTGCAGACGCTCGACGTGTCCGGCCATCAGCTCATTCTCTTTTTGAAGGCGCTTCAGCTCTACATCCAGCTCTTTGGCTTCGCGCTTCTTCTGCTCGTACATGGTCAGACCATTCTGGCCGAAGATGACGTGATACCCCAGCGAAATTGCAAGACCCGCAGCGGCGATGGTTGCCATCTTGCGGCGTCCTGAATAGAGCCTTTCACCTGCGATGAGCAGGCGGCTCCAGAGACCTGGGGAAGATTTCTGCATGCAATTCAGAAGTATCGACGCTGGTTAAGCAAGGTCAAGCAAATACTCTTGCCAGGAATCCGGATGGATACAGGACGAACGTGGAATACTCCATGGGTATGGCGAAACCAGTCCTCATCCTGACAACGATTGGCTCCCGCGAAGCCGCCGAAACGCTTGCGGAAAGCTTTGTAAAGGAGCGCCTGGCGGCGTGTGTCAGCATTGGCGGGCCGGTGCTTTCCATCTACCACTGGCAGGGCGCAATCGAGCGCGGCGAGGAGTTTCAACTGACGCTCAAATCGCTCGATACCCATCTCGCAGCCATCGAGAGCAGGCTGAAGAGTTTTCACGCCAGCCGCCCTGATGGCTATCAATTGCCGGAGTTACTGGTTGTGCCACTCGGTGGCGGCAGTATGGAGTACCTGGCGTGGTTGCAGGCAAACGTACATCCTGCCTAGCTGGCTTTGGTATCCTTGAGCGTGTCCATGCAGATTCTTTTTGCTGCCGCCGTACTCTCCGTGTGCGCCCTTCTGGGAGCGTCCTGGGCGATTGCGCGGCACATCCGTAAAGCAGCCGGCGCCGGTGAGAATCCGGGCAATCTGATGGCAGAAAAATTTTTCACACACCGCCCTCGCGTGTCGAACATCGCACACAAAACGGGCGGAACCCCCGCTAGAAATCCATCGCACGGCAAGCGCTGGTCATCTGATAACCCAGGCGACCTGAGCGACCCGTACCAACGGCCGCGTTCCATACCGCGTCGCGCCGCACAGTAACCTTGTCTAAGAAGTAAGCCTGCACCTTCAACCGCTGTATCCTTTCCAGAGGTCATCCGATTGTATGAGTAGTCCCACCATTCGCGAGATCAACATCGCGCACTCTCCCGACTCCGACGATGCATTTATGTTCTATGGCCTGGCGACGAACAAAATTCGTGTGCCTGGCTATAAGTTCACCCACACGCTGACTGACATTGAGACGTTGAACCGCAAGGCCATGGACGAGGCCTTTTACGACGTTACCGCCATCAGCTTCCATGCCTATCCGTACCTGCAGGACAACTATGCTCTGATGGCGTGCGGCGGCTCCGTGGGTGACGGCTACGGCCCCATGATCGTGGCTCCGAAGAAGATGACCCTCGACGAGGTGAAGAAGCTGAAGATCGCGGTTCCCGGAACGCTGACCACTGCGTACCTGGCGCTGAAGCTCTTCGCTCCCGAAGTCGAAGCCGAGACCATTCCCTTTGACGAGATCATTCCGCGCGTCGCTGCCGGAGAGTTCGATGCCGGCCTGATCATCCATGAAGGCCAGCTCACCTATGGCAACAACGGCCTGCACAAGATCCTGGACCTGGGCCAGTGGTGGCGCGAGGAGACCGATGGCCTGCCCCTGCCGCTGGGTGGCAACGCCATCCGCCGCTCGCTGGGAGCAGAGGTCATGAAGGTCACCACGCAGGCGCTGCGCGACAGCATTCAGCACGCCCTCGATAACCGCGAGGCAGCTCTGCAGTATGCCATGCAGTTTGCCCGCGACCTGGACACCAATCTGGCAAACCGCTTTGTCGGCATGTACGTGAACGAGCGCACGCTCAACTACGGCGATGATGGCCGCGTGGCCATCAAGAAGCTGCTCGACCTGGGCTACGAGCGCGGCATCATTCCGCACAAGGCCAAGGTCGACTTCATCGACTAAGCAAGACACTCTTATGGCAAACGACGATCTCAAAATCGAGATTCCTACCCTCGGGCCGCCCTCCCTGCCCGGCATCAAGGTTGCTGTCCTTGGCGCCGGCAAGATGGGCGGCATCCTGCTGCAGGCCTTCCTGAAAAACAACCTGCTGCACCCGGAGCAGATCATCGCGACGGTGGCCCACCCGGAACGCGCGCAGGCACTCTCCGTGCAGTTCCAGGTGGAGGTCACCACCGACAACCTGGCTGCCGCAAAGGACGCTGACATCATCCTGCTCGGCGTCAAGCCGACGCAGGTGCCGGCGCTGATTGAGCAGATCAAGCCGGCGTTGACGCCGAAGAAACTGATCGTCTCCTTTGCCGCATCGGTGAAGACCAGCGCCATTGAAGAGGCTGCCGGGATGGACATCCCGGTCATCCGCGCCATGCCCAACACGCCGTCCATGCTGGCGGCGGGTGTTACCGCTCTGTGCCCCGGCCGTTTTGTCAGCGGAGAGCATCTGGTGACGGCGCAGAAGATCTTCAACACCGTGGGCCGCTCGGTCATCGTCGACGAGAAGCACATGGACGCCGTGACGGGCCTCTCCGGCTCCGGCCCGGCCTATGTGTACATCATCATCGAGGCGCTGGCCGAGGCCGGCGTCAACGTCGGCCTGCCGCGCGACGTGGCAACACTGCTGGCCGCGCAGACGGTCTTCGGCTCTGCCCGCATGGTGCTGGAAACCGGCTACCACCCTGCCCTTCTGAAGGACCAGGTCACCACACCCGCCGGATGCACGGTGGATGGCATCCTGGAGCTGGAAGAGGGTGGTCTGCGCGTCACGCTCATCAAGGCCGTGAAGCGTGCCACCGAGCGCGCCAAACAGCTCGCTGCTGGATAAGGTGTGCCATCTGACCAGGGCACGCGGCTGAGATCAGAAATGCAGATCCTTCCACTGCGCTTCGCTCCGGTCGGGATGACACACTGAAGCAAGTCAAAAAAGCAGAAGGGCAGCCCCTCGGGGCTGCCCTTCTTGTCTTTACCGCAATTACTTCTTGCGGGCCGGAGCGCGACGAACCGGAGCCTTGGTGGCGGGAGCCTTCTTCGGGGCTTCCACCGTGGCGTCCTTCATCACGATCATGACGGGAACAGCCTGGCCGGCGCTCTGCGTGTAGGAGTCATAGGTGCTGGAGACAGTGATCTTATCGCCAACCGCAGGAACCTTGGTCAACGGCTCCTTCAGGTTGAAGGTGAAGTCAGCAGCCTTGGACTGAACAGCGTCCTCAGAAACCGAACCCTTGATGCTGGTCTCGGTCGCTTCGACAACAACGACATCCGGAATCTTGACGTCCTTGCCCTGCAGAACCGCCCACATCTTGTCCGAGTCTTCCTTCACGCCGTAGGCCAGGATGAACTCACGATCGCTGAGAGCCAGCGTCGACAGGTCCGGGGTAGCGGCAATGGTGTCATGCACGATGTCGGAAGGCTTGGGAGCCGGAGTGATCGCAAAGCCAGCCGGAGGATTCAGGTTGGTCTTGACCGCGGCCTGAACCGTCTCGTAGCCATCAGCCTTGCCGTGGTACTTGACGTAGCAGTACTTGGCGGTAGGAGCGTACTGGGTCTTGTAAGGCTCCGGAGCCAGTTCTACAAAGCGGGTGGTGTACCAGGTGCAGTTCACATAGTCAGCGGGCGTGGACTGCATGTAAGCCAGGCCCAGGAAGAAGGTGTCCTGCAGGAAAGGGCCAGGAGCGGCGGTCTGCTCGGGAGGAACAGCAGCCAGTTCCTTCTTGTAGTTGTCGATGGCGGTGGCGGTGTCCTTCTTGTTCAGCGCAGCCGAAGCAATCGCGCTGTACAGGTACGGAGTAGCCTGCTTGATCATGGCATCCCAGGTGGCCTGATCCATGTCCTTGCCCTTGGTGGCAGTCAGAGCCTTCTTGGCGGCGTCAGCGGCCTTATCCAGCTCAGCCTGCTTTTCCGCCGGCTCCGTCTTCTGATCGGCCATGCCCTTGTGCAGGCTCATCTCGGTGGTCAGAGCACGCAGGTTCGAGGGGTTGGTCTGCAGCAGCTTGTCAGCGGCGGCCAGCATTCCGGCCGGATCGTTGAGCTGGCCGTAGGTGCCCATGATCAGTTCCTGCACGCTCTCCTTCACGGAACTCTGCGGGTACTTCTCAAGGTAAGCCTCAAGCGCGGTGACCTTGGCCTTTGGATCGGCCGTGGCGATAGCGTCGTTATACGCCTTGTACTCTTCCTGCGACATCTGCACGCCGCCACCCTGGGCTTGGCCCACGTTGGCGGTTGCTGCCACCAGGGCGTTAGGGGAGACCGCGACCGCAGCGGCCGCCAGGAACGAGGCGAACAAAACCTTCTTCATTTAAGGCTCCTAATTACTGTGAAAAATCGAATGTGCGATGTTCAATGAAGATACAGCAGGGAGAATTTCCCGATGACCGGAAATCCACGAAATAACAGCGATTTTGTTCGCTGCGCCGTGTTTTCCCGTCCATAGGGGGTTGATGCGGATTATAAGAAGCCCGTTGCTCTCTGGCAAGAGCACAGGAACGACCGGAAATACTGGAGAAGGACCGCATGTCTCCTGCTGTCACGGTGGTATGACCTTACCGTAACGCCTCATTGACAGAGTGTAAGACGGGAACAGGGTAAAAGCGTAACCTCGCGATTCCATTTTCCGTCTTCATGGAATCGAAGCCGCCGAAGCCAGACGTTATCCGTAGCGGACACCTATTTGTAGGGTTATTCCCCTCTTATCCACAAAATCTTGGGCTGTCCGTGTTGATTCACGGCCCCGGAGTGGTGAAAATTTGAACTGAGGCCCTTCGCTCGTCGCATTCCTCTGGAGACGAACGGCCCGTTACGGTTGGAGGCAACCCCGCCCATGCTCAAGTTGAAGCGCATCCAGATTCTCGGCTTCAAGTCGTTTTGTGACCGTACTGAGGTCCAGCTTGCCGGTAACGGTATTGCGGCCATTGTCGGCCCCAACGGCTGCGGCAAATCGAACATCTCAGACGCCATTACCTGGGTACTCGGTGAGCAGTCGGCCAAGAGTCTGCGCGGAACCAAGATGGAAGATGTCATCTTCGCCGGAACCCGTGACCGCAAACCCACCGGCATGGCCGAGGTCTCCCTCACGCTGGTTGACCCCGAGGTCTACGATGGCCAGTTGCTGGCCCCCGGTGAAGTGCCCGAGATCGAGATCGAGGACGAACATCCGGAAGACGCTCCTGCTGAGCCTGCCGCGGTGAAACCCGATGGTGACTGGGATGAGACGGCCCTGCGCGAGCAGAATGCCGCGGAGACGGAAGCGGCTGTGCTCGAAGCGCAGCCCGGCCAGGTAATCGACGGCGAAGCGCACCCGCAGCAGCCGCTCGAAGGCATGCAGGACGCCGAGGCTGCGCACAATGTTGTCCTGAAGATCCGCCGCCGCAAGTTCAACCGCGCCCCCGTGCGTGCCGGCGAAATTACCGTGACCCGCCGCCTGTTCCGCTCCGGCGAGAGCGAGTACCTGATGAACGGCAAGATCTGCCGCCTGCGCGATATTCAGGATGTCTTCCTGGGTACCGGCCTGTCGGGCGAGAACTACGCGATCATCGGCCAGGAGCGCATCGGCCAGCTTCTCAGTTCGAAGCCTCTGGATCGCCGCTCCATCCTGGAAGAAGCCGCCGGCGTCACCCGCTTCAAGACCAAGAAGCGACTTGCCGAGCTGCGTCTTGAAGCCGCCAAGCAGAACCTGGCACGCGTCAATGACATCTTCGACGAAGTAACCCGCCAGATGGCCAGCCTGAAGCGCCAGGCCGCCAAGGCCGAGCGCTACGTTGCCCTGCGAGACGAGCTGCGCACCAAGCTGCGCGTCGTTCTGGCCAGCAAGCTGGCGCAGATGGACGCCGAGCAGGCCGCCACGGCGCAGCAGATTGCGCAACTGACTGAGACCATCGACACGCAGGCCGCCGAGATTGAAACCACCGACGCCGAGGCCAGCACCGGCCGCGCCCGTGGCTATGAACTGGACGCCGCCATCCGCGAGGCTGGCGTACGCGCCAACCAGACGGCCGTGGAACTGGAGCGCGTCGTCGCCCGCATCGCCTCGAACACCGACCGTGTTGCGGAGCTGGAAACCCGCCTCGAAACCGGCAATGCCGAACTGGCGCAGATTCGCCAACAGATGGAGACACTGACCGCCGAGCGCGCCGAGACGCAGTCGTTCCTGGAATCTGCCACCGCCGAAGCTGCAGGAGCACGTGAGCTGGCCCAGCAGAAGCAGGCTGAGGCCCAGGAAGCCGTTCGCGCCGTAGGCTCTTCGGAGCGAGAGGCTGAGGCCTTCCGCCAGCAGTCGATTCAGTGGATGCAGCGGGCAGGACAGGCGCACAGAGAAGAAGCGCAGGCCGCCGAGTCGCTTGCAGGGCTGGACCGCGAGGCCGAACGCCTGAGCGCCGAGTCTGAGACCGCACGCCAGGAACTCGAGTCGCTGGGTCAGCGCCGCGGACAGGTCTCCATTGAGTTCGAATCCGCCACCGAGCGCTTGCAGCGCCTGGAAGCCGAGATTGCAGAGCTCCGGCTTGACCTGGAGGCTCGCCGCACGGAAGAGGCCCAGACCAAGCGTCGCGGCGACCAGCTTCGCGCCGAAGTGGCAACCCTGCTGGGCCGCCGCAACTCGCTCGAAGCCCTGATCCGCGAGCACAGCTATTCGACCGATACTGTCCGCAACATCTTCCGCCACAATGCCGCCACCGGTGGCGCTGCTCCTGTGGGCACACTGGCGGACTTCCTGGAAGTGGATGGGCAGTACGAGCAGGTGGTCGACGAGTTCCTGCGCGACGAGCTGAACTACATCGTCGTCAAGAGCTGGGACGCCGCCGACCAGGGTATGCAGATGCTGAAGTCCGATGTCGAGGGCCGCGCAACCTTCCTGGTCCATCCGCCGGACTCCGAAGCAGGCGCCGCATTCTCCAACGGCATGGCCTCAACGGCCAACACCGCGGGACACGAGGGCGTGGTTCCGCTGAAGGACTGCATCCGCGTGCTGAACGGCTTCGGCAAGTCGCTGGAGGTGGTGCTTCCCAAGCTGCGCGAAGGGTACGTGACGCCGGACTCCGCTACCGCCCGCAACCTGGCGTTGCAGAACCCGAACGCCTTCTTCCTCTCGCCTACTGGCGAGACCTTCCACAATGTGACGGTCACCGGTGGACGTCCGAGCGGTGAAGGTCCGCTGGCCCTGAAGCGCGAACTGCGCGAGATTCAGACCAGGCTGGAGGCACTCGAAGCTGAGCTGTCGCAGACCGAAATTCACGCCGCGACACTGGCACGCCAGATCGTTGAGCTTTCACAATCGCTGGAGCACAAGCAGGCCGAGCGTCGCGAGGCCGAGCGCGAGAGCGCCAACCAGGGTGCGGCCCTGCGCCAGATGGAGTCCGAAGTGGCCCGCATCGAGCGCCGCCTGGCGGACTGGCAGCTCTCCGTCGAGCGCAACCGCGAGGCACGCAACGCCAAGCAGGATCTAATCACCCGCAAGCAGGAGGAGGCCGCCAGGTATGAGGGCGAGCGCTCCACCGCAGAGGGCCGCATCGCCGAATTCACCGCGCAGATGGACGACCTGCGCCTGCGCCGCGAGGTGCTGCAATCAGAAGCCGCAGCCGCATCCGCACAGCTTGCCGGCCTGGAAGAACGCCGCCGCAACGCAACTGCCGCCTTCGAGCAGAACCAGCGCATGTTCAACGGCCAGCAGCAGCGCCTGATCCAGATGGAACAGCAGTTGGCTTCCGGCGGCACGGAGAAGCAGCGCCGCGAGGAAGAGAACCTACAGCTGGCCGAGCAGAAGACGGTTCTCTCCGAACAGCGTGAGCTATCAATCGCCGAGCAGCAGACGCTGACCTCCGAGGCAACAGCTCTGCGTGCGTCGCTCACCGAGCTGGAGCAGAAGCTCAAGTCTCTGCGCTCTAAGACCGATGCCCTGCGCGAAAAGCGCAGCGCTCTGACCGCGCAGGCGGCCAAGCTGAGCTCCGACATTGAGCACCTGGAAGCGCAGACAATGGCCGACCTCGGTGTCGAAGCCGCCGAGCTTCGTTCCGATGAGATGACGCTGCGCATCAGCGGCGACGAACTCTCCGCGGCGAACGAGGAGACCGGTACGCTGAAGCAGAAGCTCGAGAACATGGGCCCGGTCAACATGATGGCGCTCGAAGAGTACGCCGAGACCGAGCAGCGTCACGGCTTCCTGGAAGGCCAGCGCAAGGATCTTCTGGATTCCATCGAGAATACGCAGCAGTCCATCAAGGAAATCGACGAGGTCTCGCGCACCAAGTTTGAAGAGGCCTTCGAGAAGATCAACACAAACTTCTCGCTCACCTTCACCAAGCTGTTCGGCGGCGGACAGGCCATGATGAAGCTGACCGACCCGGACAACATCTCCGAGAGCGGCATCGACATCATCGCGTCGCCCCCGGGCAAGAAGCTGCAAAACATCCTTCTGCTCTCCGGTGGAGAGAAGGCTTTGACAGCCTTCAGTCTGCTGGTCGGCATCTTCCTTTACGCTCCTGCTCCGTTCTGCATCCTGGACGAAGTCGACGCCCCTCTGGACGAAACCAACGTGGGCCGCTTCGCCAAGCTGGTCGCTGAAATGTCCTCGAACACCCAGTTCGTGGTCATTACTCACCACAAGCGCACCATGCAGGAGGCCGACATGATCTACGGCGTCACCATGCAGGAGCCGGGTGTCTCGCGCATTGTCAGCGTGAACCTGAACCGCGCCGACAGGAACTCGAACGCAGCATAACCCGTTTGCACGGATCAGCCTCCCAAACGGGCCTCCCGGCGAGGCCCGTTTCTTTTTCTGCACCAGCCACAATTCGACAAGCATCGAAGAGATACACTTCTCCACGAGGACTCACTTTTATGTCGAACGAAGCCCTGCTTGTCGCTACCGCCATCGCCCACTGGAAACTGATCATCAGCCGGATTGAGATTTCGATCACCAGGCTCAGTGATGAACAGTTGCTGCAGCAGATTGCCCCTGGAAAGAACCGTGTGGTCTACCTGGTAGGCCATCTGGCAGCTGTGCATGACCGCCTGTTTCCCCTGCTGGGGATCGGTGAACGGCTTCACCCGGAGCTGGATGAGCCTTATCTGAACCAGCCTGACCGCACCGTACCAGACCTGCTGACGCCTGCCGAACTGCGCGAGGTCTTCAAAAAAGTGAATGCCGCGCTCGCAGAGGCGTTCGACAAGCTGACGCCGGACGAATGGTTGCAGCCTCACACCGCGGTTTCTGCCGACGACTTTGCAAAGGATCCGCTGCGCAACCGGTTGGCTGTCCTGCTCAGCCGCGCCAGCCATGCCGCCTTTCACACCGGACAAGCCATTCTCGTAAAGTAATCGGGGATTACCATCCAAACCCTCCCGTCCCACAGCCATCCAAGAATGGATGCTGTTTGACACCCAACCCGAACCGAAGGTGCCCTCAGCGCCGCAGTATGTGTGGGAGCTGGTGAACCGCTCTCCGCTGCGGTCGCTGTGGAACCTGGAAGGCATCAGTCTGCGCGTGGTGCTGCGGCGCACCACAAAGTCCTTCCTCAAGGACGACCTGCTGGGCCGTTCCGCGCAGCTTGCCTACTACTTCCTGTTCGCTCTTTTTCCCGCTCTTATCGCGGCCAGCTCTGTTCTTGGCATCGCGGCAAAATCGGCAACCGGCTTCTACCTAGACATCCTGCAGTACGTGGCCAAGGTGCTTCCGCCAGAGGCCTTCAGCCTGGTACTGGAGACCTTTAACCAGACCGCTGCACATTCCACCAAGGGCAAGATCACCATTGGCCTGCTGGCCGCACTGTGGACCGCGTCGGTCGGTGTCTCCGCCCTGCAGGACGCGTTGAACTCGGTATACAACATCCAGGAATCGCGCTCTTACCTGCAGGCGCGGCTTTCGGCCGTGGTGCTGACGGTGGTTATCTCCATCATCCTGACCTTCGCCCTGTCGTCTCTTTTCGGCGGCGACCTGCTCGGCAACTGGCTGACAGCCACTCTTGGCTGGCCACACCTGCTGGGCTGGATCGCGCGGGTGCTTGGCTACTCGGTTGGCGGCCTGTTCCTTGCGCTCACCATCGCGCTCCTCTATTACTTTGCACCAAACTTCAAGGTGCGCACCTGGCGGTGGTTGACTCCTGGCGGAGCCCTAGGGATCAGCTGCTGGCTGCTGGCCTCCATCGCCCTTCGAACCTACCTGCACTTTTTCAACACTTATTCGCTCACCTACGGGTCACTGGGTGCAGTCATCATTCTGCTGATCTGGTTCTATCTCACCGCGCTCACCATTCTGCTGGGAGCGGAGTTCAACTCCGAACTCGAGGCGGCCATCGCCGAGCGGCGCTACACCACGGGCAGCTATCACAGCGGCCAGAGCCGCCACCTCACGCCCTAGAGCCGCCTGCTTGATACACTCAAACTTCCCTATGAATCAGGCTTTACTTCAAACCGATCTTCCTTTGCCGCTGACAGCGCGTGGCAAAGTACGCGACATTCTCGCCGTCAACGACCACGAACTGCTGTTTGTGGCGACCGACCGCATCTCGGCTTTTGATCATGTACTCGGCTCAGGCATCCCGGACAAGGGCAAGGTGCTGACGCAGCTTTCGCTGTTCTGGTTTGACCATCTGAAGCAGCTCGTCCCGAACCACCTGATTACCGCGGATGTGGCCCAGTACCCTGCGCCGCTGCCGCAGCACGCGGATCAGCTTGCCGGCCGCTCCATGCTGGTCAAGCGCGCCGAAATGTTCCCGGTGGAATGCGTGGTACGCGGCTACATCTCCGGCTCCGGCTGGAAGGATTACCAGAAAACCGGCATGATCTGCGGCATTCCGCTGCCCAAGGGACTGCGTGAGTCCGACCGCCTGCCGGAGCCGATCTTCACCCCCGCAGCCAAGAACAACGTGGGCCACGACGAGAACATTTCTTTCGAGGAAGTGATCAACACCGTTGGCCGGGAAACCGCCGTGAAGCTGCGCGACCTGACCCTGGCTATCTATGCCAGGGCTTCGGCTCACGCCGAGTCCAAGGGATTGATCCTGGCTGACACCAAGTTCGAGTTTGGTGTGATCGATGGTGCCATCACCCTGGCCGACGAGGTGCTGACGCCCGACTCCTCCCGTTACTGGCCGGCCGATCTGTACTCCCCCGGCGGAGCGCAGCCGTCGTTCGACAAGCAGTATGTGCGCGACTACCTGGAGTCGATCCACTGGAACAAGCAGGCACCAGCGCCGTCGCTGCCGGAGGATGTAATCTCCAATACCCGGGCCAAATATCTTGAGGCCTACCAGCGCATTACCGGCCTGGCCCTGGAAGTGTAGCCAAACAGTCAACACCCGGGGAGACCGGAACGCCCTCAAAATAGAGAGGGATGACTCCGGTGGACTACGCCATTGTCGCGCTGCTTGCATGGTCGGTAATCGCCGCCTTCCTGCGCGGTCTTGTGCGTTCCCTGTTTTCTCTTATCGGCATCGCGCTGGGCATTGTTCTGGCCGGTGTGTACTACCAACGTGCCGCCGCCATGCTTTCCAAATGGATAGCGGCCAAACCAGCGGCTGAAACCGCGGGCTTTCTGTTGATTGCCTTTGCCGTCATGCTTGCGGCTACCCTGCTTGGCTGGGCGGTCCGCAAGGGTTGCGAGGCCGTTGGGCTGGGCCTTGCCGACCGCATGGGTGGGGCGTGTTTCGGATTTTTGCGGGGATGTCTGGCAGTTACGGCAATTGTGATGTCGGTTGCGGCATTTTTGCCGGAATCAACCCTGTTTCGCCAGTCGCACCTAGCTCCCTATTTCCTAACGGCATCGCATGGGGTATCCTTCATCGTGCCTGGTGATTTTCAGCAGCGCGTAGTCAACGGTGCCTCGCAACTCAGGGATGAAGCGTCAACGCTCTCCCGGCGCCGGTAAGGGAAACGCCTGCAACTTTTTTTGAATTGAGGATGAAATGAAGCGAGAACTTGAAACTCTGGTCGCGCAGATGCACAACGCTGGAATTAGCTATAACGACGCTGTGCGGGAGTTCAAGAAGCGCTACATCCTGGAAGTGCTGGCACGTCACCGTGGCAACCAGTGCAAGGCCGCGGAAGAGCTGGGCATGCACCGCAATACCCTGTCCCGCACGTTGACCGAACTGAACATGGATTCGCATGCTATCCGCAACGGCCTGCGCCGCCCGGTACGGAGCGAGCGCGGCGTAGAGCGTCCCGCGTTCAATGTGATTGCCGGCGCACGCTAGCCGTTTTCCTTCGTCTAACCGATTGATGACACCTCTTCGCAGTGCCGTGGCCGCAGTTCTGTTTGCGGGCTCGGCCTGGCTGCATATCAGCGCACAGACGCAGCCAAAGCCAGTCTCTGCCAAACAGGCCCGCCAGGCGGATGATGCCTATCTGGCGGGCGCGCGCGCCCTGGATCGCGATGACCTTCCAGCGGCAGAGAAGGCCTTCGCCAAGGCTTTCCGGCTGAACCCGGCAAAACCGGAGTACGCCGCCGCCCTGCTGACCGCCCGCGAACACCATGTCAGCAGCCTGGTGCAGCAGTCGGCGAGGGCGGGACTTTCCGGAAACCTGACCGATGCCGCACGGTTGCTGGAACAGGCGCGCGCGCTTGCGCCGGACAACCCGATTGTCACGCAGCATTTCGCCACCACCAGCACAGCGCCGCGTGTTGACCCCGTCCCAAATCTGTCTACCGACCTGCAACAGCTTGCCGGCCCCATCGTTGTGGCTCACCGGCCGGGTCTGGTGAATCTGCACCTGCGTGGCGGCGCCCGCGAAGCCTACCAAGCCATTGCAAACCAGACCGGGCTGCACGTTATCTTCGGCAATGGCGTGGGCAGTGAGCAGACCAAGATCGATCTCGATGGCCTGACCTACGAACGAAGCCTTGAGATCGTCGGCCAGCTCTTCCATACCTTCGTCACACCAATCGACGAGCACACCCTCCTCATTGCGGCGGACACGCTGGAGAACCACGACCAGTATGAGCATCTGTACCAGGAAACGGTTTATCTCGCCGGCCTGACCAATGAGCAGATGACTGAGCTGGGCAACGTGGTACGGCAGGTCTTCGATATCCGTCAGGCCACCGTCCAGGTCAACTCCGGTAACCTCGTCGTGCGCGCTCCCGAGCAATCCATCAACGCGATGAATGCCATTCTGAGCGATCTGCTGGATGGCGGCAGCGAAGTAGTCTTCGATCTGAAGATCTATGCGCTGGACACCTCGCGCACGCGCAATGTGGGCATTGTGCTGCCGACACAGATCAACGCCTACAACCTGCTGTCGCAGGCGCAAAGCCTTATCTCGTCCAACCAGAGCCTGATTGACCAGCTCTATGCCGCGGGCATCTTTAACTCATCAACCACGCAGACACAGATTGCCTTGTACCTGCTGGCCGCGGGCGTTGCCAACTCAAGCCTGATCACAAACTCGTTTCTAATCCTCGGCGGCGGCCTGACAACCACCGTACTCTCAGCCGGAGTTACGCCGGTTCTCAACCTCAGCTTCACCTCTTCAGATTCGCGCGCGCTGGACGATGTAATGATGCGCGTCCACGATCGTGAGACAGCTACCTTCCGCGCCGGCACACGGTACCCCATTGCCACCTCGCTGTACTCTGACCTCACGAGTTCGTCGACAGCCTCTTCCCTGCTGGCGCAGTATCTGGGCACCAACTCCTCCACAACCAGCCTCCTGAGCAGCGCGATTCCTCAGATCCAGTATGAAGACCTTGGACTGACCTTCAAGGCCGTGCCGACCATCCAGAGAACGGGAGAGGTCCACGTCAAGATGGACCTGAAGATTGAGGCACTGGCCGGCAGTTCGCTCAACGGCATCCCGGTGCTTGCAAGCCGCCAGTATGCCTCGGATGTAACGACGCATGATGGCGACACCATCATGGTGGTCTCCGCCATGTCCGATCAGGAGTCTTCCGCAGTCAGCGGTTTACCCGGATTGAGCCAGATTCCCGGCTTTGGGGGAACCACGAATAAACAGACCTCGCGTGGCAAGAGCGACCTCATTATCTTGTTGACTCCGCATATCGTTCGCAACCATCGCAAAGGAAACGCCGGACCTCAGATTCCGTTCCAGGTTTCCAACAACTAAGTTGCTGGTGGACTTGATTCATTTCTCATCAGCCGATATATTTGTACTTGGAACGGGCGGGAGTAGCTCAGTGGTAGAGTGCTTCCTTGCCAAGGAAGATGTCGCGGGTTCAAATCCCGTCTCCCGCTCCAATAATTCCCTCCACTGCTGTCCCCTCTACAGCAACGGCGCGGTACCCAAGTGGTAAGGGAGAGGTCTGCAAAACCTTTATGCGTCGGTTCGATTCCGACCCGCGCCTCCAAAAATCCCAAACAACTTAAAGATTTACCAAAAGCTTCTGGCTGCCGTTAAGAGATTAGCCGCTTAAGACCTCCACGGGATAAGCTGCTTCCAGACACACCTGCGCACGGTCGATTTCAGCGCTCTACTTCTCGGCGTCATGACGAGTGCCGATGAGGTGTCAGTCGGCCAACAAACGCTGTTGGCCGATTCGACTTAGCCAAATGTCATCGGGACTCAGGAGTTTATTTCCAGCCACTTTAGAAGACGACGGATACTGCCTGTCGCTAAAGCAACACAGGAGTCACCCGCACCATAGTAGAGTCTGATCGTGTCGCCATCGTGATCTATGGTTTGACCGCATGGAAAGACAACATCTTTCACATCGCCGCCTCGTTCGTAGGGAGCTTCCGGGCCAAACATCCAGGAATCTCCCCGTTGCAGGCATATGTCAGGCTTTTCAAGATCAAACAGAGCAAGCCCCAGGCGATAGATGCTGCCTGACGCCGTCGTCCGCACCCCGTGGTAGAGCACAAGCCATCCTTTGTCCGTTTCGATAGGCGGTGAGCATAGACCTATTTTGTTGGCGTCCCACCAGCCTCCGCGTCGCGCCTCCAACATGATCTTGTGGCTGCCCCAATGCCGCAGATCCGGCGAATAAGAGATCCACATGTGAGCTCCAAAGCTCGTCATCGGACGATGGATGAGGGCCCACAACCCCCCGACCTTCCTTGGCAACAGCGCAGCATCTTTATCTTCCGGAGGCATGATGACTCCCAGACGTTCAAAGCTGCGAAAATCAGTCGTCAGCGCGAGAGAGACTCCAGGGCCTCCACGTGCAAAAGAGGTGAAGGCAACGGCATACTTCTCGAGTTCCGGGACATAGGTAATTCTTGGGTCTTCAATCCCCCATATCTCCTCTGGATTCTCACGCGGATTGGCCATCAGGGTGGGCTCCGCATCGATACGCCAGCCATCCACTCCATTCGTGGAGCGAGCAGCGCACAGGTGCGATAGACCCCGCCTGTCTTCAACGCGGCAGAGCAACAATGTGTCCCCATCCAGCAGCCTTACGGCACCTGCGTTGAAAACGCTGTTGATAGGATACGGCCAGTTTTCACGGCTCAGGATGGGGTTATTCTCGTAGCGAGTGAATAGCGGTTCTTCCGCCGCCGGCTTCAATGAAGCGGGAACATCAGGCGGCAACGCAATGTGCGAAGCAACTTGGCTCAACGGGAAACACTCATTTCTAGTTGTGTTTTGGAACAGGTTGTTACTTGAAAGTCCTGCATGTCGAGAAGAGCCATCAGGAAGGACAGTGTCGATTCAGCGCCCTGATTTTCGTTGACCCGATCCGGATGCAGTCCATCGCGGCAGCCGCCGGTCGAGGAGTCGTAAAGGGGGACCTGAAGATCGTTCTCTCCCAGGAACCAGCGGAAGGCAGACTGCGCTTCCTCAAGCCAGTGCGGCTGACCCGTCATCTGGTAGGCAAGCAAGCATGAAGAAACCGCACCACATGCTTCCACCGGTTGTTGGTCAAAACGCGCCTTCATCCCAGCAGCAAACGCAAACCCACGCGATCCAATGGGAACAAAAGTCGTTTCGCCGCCGTGATGCTGTTCCGAAAGCAGCCACCGCAGAGACTCAAGACCAGCATCCACCATTCTTTGGTTGCCACTGCTTGATCCCGCGACAAGCAACGCCTGGGGAAGCCTGGCATTGGAATAGGCCAGGGTCTTTTCAAACCAGTGCCACTCCCCGGAACGAGTAGCTTCATAAATCGTCAGCAAACGATTGGCAAGCTCATTGCGGTAGCTCTGCACATGACGGTCACCTGGAAACTTATCCAGATAGCCCTGCATACCAAGTATGGAGAACGCCCACGCACGAGGGCTTGTAAACGAGAGCGCCGTCGCCGATGCCGCTTCAAAAAGGCGGCCTGCCGCCAATCGGAACCCGGCATCCTCGGTACTCGCAAGCACAATGCCCAGCGCCCATAATGACCGGCCGTGACTATCTTCAGAGCCAACGTCTTCCAACCACTCTCTGCCATAGCTCAGAAAATTTCTGAACCGGCCGCTTTGCTCGTTGAAAGCAAGCCACAGAAAGGCAAGGTACCGTCGCGCCAAAGCGCTATAGCTTTCACAACGGGTAAGCGGTGAGCTGTTGAGGCGCATTGCAACAATCAGTGCCCGTGCATTGTCATCTGTGGTGTAGCCCTCGCTGTAGTTAGGGAGCGAGAAGATGGCATGCTGCAATATGCCGGTATCGTCGGTCATGGTTTGCAGATGGCCGCTATTGAAGTCAGGAACCTGGTTGATCGTCTTCACAGCGAATAGATCTGGCAGCGCAGGGCGTGGCCGCAGCATGCGCTCGATACGAGCATGCTGAAAGCACTCCACGTAGGCCTGGGCCGTCTTTTGCCATGTCGTCCGTCGAGAGTACAGATACGCACGTTTGCGCATCGCATGACGCACCGCATCATCCCGCAACAAATCGATCACTGCCTCCGCTATGGCTTGGTGATCGTCGAACGGAACCAGCAGGCCGCGGTCTTCTGCTAACAACTCCCTGGCATGCCAATACGGAGTGGAGATAACCGCCTTCCCCGCCCCCAGCGCAATTGCGAGTGTTCCAGAAACGACCTGCGCTTCCTGGCGGTAAGGCGTGATGTAGATATCCGCAGAGCCGATCTGTTCGAAAAGTTCCTCTGAGCTGACAAAACGATTGTTGAAGACAACGTGAGAAGAGACTCCGAGCTCTTCCGCCAGCCGCTGCAAACTATTCCGATAGCGCTCTCCCGCAGATTTCAAGACATGCGGATGCGTCGCGCCGCAGACGACGTAAATTACGTCGCGATTCGTTTTAAGAATTTCAGGAAGCGCACGGATGACATTCTCAATGCCCTTGTTCGGCGAAAGCAGACCAAATGTGAGCAGAACCTGCTTGCCCTCGGTCCCGAACATATCCTTGAAATAATTCGGATCTGAAAATGGAAGATCCGGCACTCCATGAGGGATAAGGTCAATCTTCTCTGCCGGCACACCATAGACAGCGCGCAATAAACCGGCGGCGTACTCGCTCATCACGATCACGCGGTCCGAGAGAAAGACAATCTCATCGAGAACTGCACGTTGCTCATCGTCCGGCTCGCGAAGAACCGTATGAAGTGTCGTCACCAAGGGCATTTTCAGCTTTCGCAGAAGCGTGAGTATGTACCGGCCTGCCACGCCTCCATAGATGCCGTACTCATGCTGCAAACAAACCAGGTCATTTCCGTGGAAGTTGAGAAACTCCGCGGCACGCTCATAGGAAGACTCGTCCTCCTGGAAGATCTCCAGCCGCACACGATCCGGATACAGGTAAGCAGAGTCCGGATCATTCACAGGAATGACAAAAGTCCCCAGGCCCGGGTATTCCCGCGTGATCGCATCGCTGAGATCCGTCGTGAATGTTGCGATGCCACACTGACGCGGTAGATGGTTCCCGATCAACGCGATACGCGTAGGCAGGGGCAGCGCTCCGCCTTCCAGCGGCATTGGAGAATGCGAGGAACTCATACGAGCCAGCTTTCATGAACCGGTATTGCCCTTTTGAGGAAAGTGAAGCCGCCTCCTGGACTTCCAGGCTGCTCTATTCCGTCTCTATGCCATGACCTCGCGCAGGAGCATTTCATCGACCAGCCCGAGCGATGCATGGCGCTGAATCTGCCGCGTGTGCAGTACTACCTTCGCCACATAGAATCCCGGATACTTTGTGACGCTTACCCGGCCCAGTTCAGCGGTATTGAAGCGCTCTCCAATCTGGGACAGCACTAGAACCGCAGCGTTCCTGCATGCAGCTTCTTTTGACAGCCCAAAGGCTACCCGCGAACCAGAGTCGGTCAACCAGACGAAATGCCATCCGGCTTGACGGATTACGTTGTCTACAGCCTCTGCCGAAGAAGCAGCAATCTCCATCCATCCATCGCAAAAGGATGCCAGTGTAAGACTGACCTCTTGCGGCAAGGTTGTTCCATTCCGCAGAAAAACCGTGGGTAGGCTCACGCGGATTGTCTTCTTGCAAAAGCTAAAGAAAATGACTGCTCAGGGCTATCGGCACTCTTCGTCGTAGATTCATCCTTCAAGGATGAGGACGTGAGTTCGACGGAATATCCTGTTGCATCAGGTTCAGATGGTCTGATGGCGGAGAGAACGCTTTTAGCGACTCTGCGGGGAGAACGATTCTTATCGTGGGGAGGATCAGCTAGCATGTAGCGCTCCAGTAGTCCTGCTGCTTACTTGAAAGGTGCTCGTCTGGAGCAAAGCAATGGACCGCTGAAGGCGAGAAATAAAAAAGATGACTGCTAGACCGAGCATACTCCTCTTATCCAAGCGATGACCGTTATTTACTGGCGGTGGGGTTTACAACCGAACCTTGCGTCTGTGGGAAATCAAACTTAAGCGCAATTAAATACTTTCCCAGCCCCAAGAACCTTCGCAATCCTCGTTCCCTCCGTATGTGCGAAATCACACTTATGACCAATGCCTGTGCGCGTTTGGGCGCTATCAAGTGGGCCCTTTCATTTATGTGACACAAGGCACATAATGTATGCCAACCACGTGCGTCGGATCTTTTATGGATATTCCTTGAAGAGTTGTGACCGCTTTCAAATCTGAGTTTCCAGGCATCCGCAAAAAATGTTGGACAGTCCCTTCACCAATACGCTGCTCCGTCATCTTCCTGCGGACTCGATACAGAGGTTGGCACTTCGCCACGTTGATCTTCCTCGTGGACGCAACCTCGCCGTTATCGGCCACCGCATTGAGAATCTGTACTTCCTCGAAGAAGGTATCGCTTCCATGACGACCAGTTTTGAAAACGGCTCCCAGGTAGAGGTGAGCATGTTCGGGTATGAGTCGGTCATTGGTGTGTCAGCGCTAATGGGTGCAAAGCAGAGTCTCAACCGCGTGTTCATGCAACTCGGCGGCTCTGGATACGCCTGCATCGTCACAGATGCATGGAGAGAATTCCAACGAAACAGCCACTTTCAAACCCTGACGCTGCGATTTGTACAGGCGCAACTTACCCTCTCCATGCAGAATGCCGCCTGCAACTCGACACATACGTATGAACAGCGTCTGGCCCGCTGGCTGCTCATATGCTCCGAGCGTGCACAGCGCGAAACGCTCGAACTGGCCCAGGAGTTTGTAGCAGAAATGTTGGGAAGCACCCGTTCTACCGTGTCGATCGCGGCTGCCCATCTCAAGGAAAAAGGCCTCATCGAATACAGCCGCGGTACGCTTCGTATTCTCAACAAGGCTGGACTCGAAGCGGAGTCTTGCGAATGCTACCGTGTCGTTCGAAACCACCTTAAAAACCTCACTGAATTCGACACCGACTTCATCACGTAGAAGTGAATGGCAGGCTTTCCATGCAGTCCAGAGCCAATGGCTGCAGATTTAGCGCTCTGGCGCTCCCTTTCACCTAAGTGAGATAAGGCACAGACAGAAGCCTTGTACCTGCCTAGCGTTGATCTAAGAGCCCAAACGGCTCATCAGACACGCATGCAGGCCTCACCTCAGGCAATCCCTTGCGAACTGACGAAGGGATCGCCTGTGAACCGCCGAACCAACCGTCTGTTGCAGAGTCTGCCTGACGTCTATCGCAAGGCTCTGATCGCCAGCATGGAAGAGGTCGATCTGCCTGTCTCTCGCATTCTCTATGAGGCTGGTAAAACGCCGAAATATGCTCATTTTGTCCTGTCTGGAGCTGTCTCTGTGGTCGGTTCCCTCAAGACAGGCGACGGTGTAGAGGTCTTTTCTGTCGGACGTGAAGGACTTGTCGAAGCGACTCATCTTCTCGGAATCGGCAATTCGTCCACGCGGGCGTTCGTTCAGGTGAAAGGCAGTGCAGCACGTATCCCGCTTGCGGAGCTCCAGCGCCACTTCCAGGACTATCAGCCGCTGCGCTCCGTCATCCTCTCCTATGTGCAATCTCGAACATTCATTCTCGAACAGTTGTCAGCCTGCAATCGGCATCATGAGGTAGAACCCCGCATCGTCCGCTGGCTCTTGATGATGCAGGATCGGATCGAATCGAATGCCTTTCCGATCACACAGGAATTCCTGGCGGAACTTCTGGGAACGCGCCGGACAACGGTCAGCCGTGCGGCAAAGCGCCTGCAAGGTACAGGGCTTATTCATTACAGTCGAGGCAATATGCGCATTGTGAATCGCAGGGGGCTCGAACAGTCCGCGTGTGAGTGCTATGCCATTACAAAACGGCTGGCTGCGACAAGCAACGTCCCGTAGATCACAGCCGTGCAGAACGAATAATTCTTATTCTGGCGAGGCTGGAAGAGCTCGGCATATGCTTTGTCCTCTTCAGCCTCTCAGGTACCCGGTTTCCTTATGGGCAAATTGACGAGAGCACAAAGGGGAGATGCCACTTCATGGCATCTCCCCTTTGTCTTACTTCTCCAGTGCATGCTTCTCCTGCCCGGCCGAATGTTGCCGTAGCTACCTATCGAAGAAACTACCCCGGTCGAAACTCCTCAGAAGTAGCCTTTGATACCGAACTGCAATACGCGGGGTGCTGTACCGGAACGCAGTGACGAAATCACGCCAAAGTCCGCATTGCCGAAGACACTGCCCGGAGAACCGAACGTCGTCGAATTGAGAGCATTGAACGCCTCCGCTCGAAACTCGGCTTTGTAGCGATCCTGAAAGGTCAGCGTCTTGGTTACAGACGCATCCAGATTCACTGTCGGCTGCGTGAAGGTACGTGGCAGGTTTCTGGGAGCATTCCCAAAGGTATACGCTGGAATTGCCTGGAAGGCATTCTTGTTCAGCCATGCGTTGACCGTTGGGTGCGCCATACCGGGATCCCCGATCAGGTTTGGCCTGCTGCCGCCGTACAGGGGAGCGTTGGCTGTTACCGCGATCACGTTGCCGCTATAGGCCGAAAGAATGCCATTCACGCGCCACCCACCGGCGGTTGAGCGTATCCACCGCGATGCAGTTGCTGGAACCGGAATTTCGTACCCCGCCGAAACAACCATCCTGTGCGGCTGGCTGCTGGTCGAGATCGCCTTCTCCGCCTTCAGATTGTCCCAGTTCTGTACCGAGTTGCTGCCCGAATCTGCGAACGTATTAGCTCCGTTGCCCAGCGTGTTGTCCAGGTACTTCGACCAGGTATACGACGCCAGCAGCGACAACCCCGTGCTGTACTTACGCTGCACGCGGAGTGTGCCCGCCTGATAGTTCGAGCCACCCCAGTTCAGTGTGGAAGTTACACCGGTAAACTGGGGGAAATCGCGCAGCAGCGTTCCCCGTGCAATGGTAGGACTCGCCAGCGCACCCGTCGTGATAATACCGGCATAAGGATTCGCCACCAACTGCGTCAGCGCCGATCCCTGAGACAAGTACGACTGGTTCAGATGACCGTAAGCGTAGCTGGCCGGCAGATGCAGGCCGTGCGTTCCCGTGTAGCCAACCTGGACAGTCCACGAGGCCAACTGCTGTTGCACATTCAGGCTCCACTGCTGCGAGGTTCCACTTACCTGCCCGCGCGGATTGCCCGTAATGCTGGTACCCAGTCCAGTCAATGCGCCAAGCGAGCTCCCCGTCGGTGCCACGATGCCCTGCGGAAACGGATTGCTCAGTGATCCACTTGGCGTCAGCCCGCCGTCGAGGGATGCCGTATAGGCTGTAGCGCTTGAAAAGCCTGTATCACTCAGGCGAACGAAGTTACCCGTCATCGGTAGATAGCTGATACTGAAGCCCGCGCGAAATACAGTCGCTGGTGTCAGTTCGTAGACGAGTCCCACGCGTGGACCGAAGTTGTTCCACGTCGTATCGCGGCTGCCGCGCGACAGACCATTCACGCCTGGATATTCCATCCCGCCCTTCAGTTGCAGTCCCTGATAGGTTGTCGTCAGGTCAGGGTCAAAGTTGGCAATGTTGTTATGGCGCGCTGTTGTTGCGGTCTCATGGTCCCAGCGCAAACCGAGGTTCAGCGTCAGCCGTGGCAGGATCTTCCAGTTATCCTGCACATAACCCGCATAGTAGTACGTTGAGTAGAGGTAATTCTGGTAGCGGTACAAAGTTCCACTGGCGGGATTACCCAGCATGAAGGAAGCAAAATCATATCCGTTGGTCGCGGCCGCGGTTGCGCTCGGCCCCTTGGTCCAGTTTCGATCAAAGTCGAAACGCAGCAGTCCCGGACCCTGCACCGAATCCCAGCGGTAGAGCCGTCCCTCGAAGCCGGTCTTGATATCGTGCCTGGAGTGAATGTAACTCAGCGATCCGCTCAGCGAGTGAGCATAGCCGCGCTGCGATGCAGCGTCTCCCGGCTGTGATCCGATTCCCGAGACCGTTGTAAAGCCGAAGTAAGGAAAGATAGGAAACTGCTGCTGCGTGTTCAGAGAGGAAGGAAACCGCAGCGTAGCTGCGTCAAAGCCTCTGCTCACCGGAATACGGTCGATGCCGAAGCGGTTGAACCCAACCCGCCACTCCATCAACAAGGTAGGACGCAGCACATCGGAGTAGCTGAGAAAAGCGCTGTTACGCACATACGTCGTCTTGCTGGTACCTGGCGTTGCGATGTTGTCGTCGCCGAAGGGCTGAGGCCAGTTCGTTGGAGTCGTATCCTGCGTGTAGCGCCCTGCCACCTGCCGGGTCGGCGTCAGATAGTAATCCATGCGCAGGCCATAGGCGTTGCGCTGATAAGACGTGTTGGCCGAAGTCAGAAAGTTGTTGACGCCCGTTGCGCTCGCCACATTCGGTGCCGGGTAGTACGATGCCACCGTCTTGGCTACTGGGCTCACCCGGTTTGACGGAATCACGTTACCTGCAAACGGCGTACGCGTATTATTGGGACCACCGGTCGACAAAGGATCATAGATCGTCACCAGTGCACCCGTTGCGTCGAAGGTTTGTGAAAAGTCGCCCTGCCGCTGTCGATCGGTCGGCACTGTATAGAGAGATCGGCTCTGCGTAGAACGCCGGAAGCCTTCCCAGTTGAAGAAGAAGAACAGCTTGTTCTTCACCACAGGACCGCCGACCGTCAAGCCATACTGGTGCTGGCTGAAGGGAGCCACTTTAACACCGGAACGCTTGCTGAAATAATCGTTCGAGTTGAAGGCATTGTTCTCAGCAAACTCCCACAGGCTGCCATGAAA
The DNA here is from genome assembly GCF_025685395.1 of Terriglobus tenax. Lineage (NCBI taxonomy): Bacteria > Pseudomonadati > Acidobacteriota > Terriglobia > Terriglobales > Acidobacteriaceae > Terriglobus > Terriglobus tenax. The sequence goes on from NZ_JAGSYA010000004.1 coordinate 469,693, forward strand.
CTCATTGGTGCCGCTTTTACTTACGTAGGAGACAACGCCACCACCCGTGCGGCCATACTCCGCGCTGGGCGTGCTGGTCACAATATGTATCTCCGCGGTTGCGTCCACGGAAGGCGACACCGCCGGACCGCCCGAGGTCTGGTTCTCGTCGGCAATGCCATCAAAAAGCCACGTGCTGCCCGACGGCGGGACTCCGCTGATGGAAGCGACACCATCGCTATACGCGCTCGGCGCAAATCCACCCAGGTTACTCATGCCGCGGATACCCGGCACCAGGTTCAGAAATGCCACGGCATTGCGTCCGTTGGTCGGCAACTCGCGAATGGTCCTGCTCTCCATCACGGTATTCACTGCGGTGGTCTCGCGATCCAGTGCAGGAGCCTCCGAAGTGACCACAATCGAGGTCGCCACCTTGCTCACCGACAGAGCCACATCCAGCCGGTATACCTGCGCCTGCTCCAGGTGAATCGCTTTGCGTTCCATGTCCTGAAAACCATCGGCGTGAAACAGCACATCGTAGGTTCCCTGCGGGAGCGCCGGCACGCTGTAGTAGCCGCTCTTATCGCTCGCCGCATTGCGTTCCACACCAGTACCTTCGTTGAGCACCACAATCGAAGCGTTTGAAAGACTGCTGCCCGTAGCATCCTTCACGACGCCAGTAATAATGCCGCTCTGCGCACTGGCCGACAGGGAAAACAACAGACACGCACACAGAAAGAAGAGTGGTGCAAGCCGCTGTAGAGACAAAAATGCCTCCCAGCGCACAGACTTATGCTGCACGTTCATGAGTTCCTCACTTTGAAAATGAAACGTTGCTTAGTGTTTGGGAGAAGTTCCAGGCCGGGAGTACTGGTAACTCTCTCCCCAGCCCATGATCAGGTACGGCACAGTGACCGGAGATAAACGCGTGTATGACTGCGTATAGTCCTCACGATGCGGTACCACGTGCGCCATTTCGTTTTCGTGGCCCGGAATCACCAGCTTTGGCTGGACCATCGCGATGATCTCCGGTAGATGAATGGTCCACACATTAGGAATGAGCACGTCGATGCGGTGCGTTCCCATCTCGCGAAAGATGTTGTAGTCCACATCGTTTCGCTCGGTCGCCCACTGGTCGCCCGTCTGCGCTACGGACAGGCCTTCCGGCGTTTTCACCAGGTAGACGTTATTCAAAACCTTCGGCCCCTGGTGTCCGGGATATGCGATCACTTGCAAGACAGACTGTTTGTTCGCAAGCTTCAGAGGTTCAGCCTTGCTTCCCCGTTTCGCATAGGTAAGCTTGGTGGAGAACTCCGCATCATCGTCCCACAAATTTGGAGGAGCTACGACCGGCTTGCCTGCTGCGAGAAACGCACGCGCCACTTCCTTGCTCGCGTGATCCTGGTGCCAATGACTGATGAACGTTGCATCGGACTGAGCGGCCAGCCTGCGAATTTGGTCGTCCGAGATTGCAAACGCGGGATCGCCGCCGCCCGGAACAATATCGAAGGAGAAGGAAACAGACCTGGTACGCACAAAGAACCCGTGGCTATAGAGCTTCCATACCCGCATGCCTTGGGTCACCTGGGTTTGCTCAATCTCTTGAATCGCCTGCTCCATGCGCTGCTGATAGAACTGCTGCACAACTTTCTTATGCGGGGCGGATTCAATATGCAGAATGTCATCCATACGAATTAATGCCGCATGGCGTACGGGCGCATCAGGAACCGATGGCGGATATTGCTTCAGGATGTAGTCCACCCATTGCTGCGATCGCACGATCCACTCGTCGGGAGCGTCCTTCAGTTCGGGGGCCGTGAGCAGGCGGCGAGCCGAGGAGACAAACTCCGGCTTGGGCGCATCGTCTGCCTGAGCCATCACCACCGGGACCAAGCCCAATACAACCGCAAAGCACATCATGCTCCTAAGGGCTCGACTCTGCCTCATCACCCACCAGCCTCCGTGTTTGTGCAACGTCATCCACACTCTCCTTGAACACTTTGTCCCAGAAAACCACGTCCCGCTCCAGAGCAATGCTCTCCGCGATACACGATCGATGCCGGTTACAAATGTCCGTTGATGATAAGGAGCCGGGATTTCGCTGCCAGGAGCAACTACTTTGATGAAAAGACAGTGAACACCGTGGCTGTGCTCTAAAGCAAGCGACGCAGCTCTGTGATGCGCTGTTGCATGCGTTGTTCGTCGGCTCCGCTGGAACCCAGCAGAAGATCTTCGAGCACCGTATCCAGATGCCGGGCCTCGGCAAAGCTCAACGCACGAGCATGCATCGCAGGCTGTTCTCCCATCAAAGGCTCCAGTGTCATCGCAAGTTCCTGCTGCATTTTCTCCAACTCCTGCTGCTCTGCCTGCAGTAGTTCTGACATCTCGCGTGTGTATGCATCCTCGGTCATTGCCGCACGCCGGCTCCTAAGATGGTCCGCAAAGAAAGCGCGGCCCAGGATGTGACGCGACAGGTTCAGCACCTTGTTGCTAAACTCCATCCTCGTGTCCGTGTCCGTGAACCTGGTTTCCAGCCAGCTTTCCGCTAATCCCGGAGCATCGCCTGAAGGCTTCGACCTGCGTGGATACACCGCGTCTTCATAACCGCTTGAGGACGCCGAGGAGTGAATATCGAGCGCCAGACCGGGGTACGCACTCAGCCCCCTGGCAAGCTCCTGCCTTCGCGCTTCGCCATCAACCAGCGCTTTCACCCTCACCTGAGAACCGTTCCGCAGCACCGTAGCCTCCCAGCCCGTGTCGGCGTTCAGACGGTGCAGTGCTGCCCAGGCATTCACTTCGAGTCCATCCGAGAGGCCTGCTGCCTGCTGCTCCAACGGCTGCGATTCGTTACGCGCCACTTCATCCAGCGCAACACCCTGCAGTGGCATGGCACTTTCTGTAATGCTGACTACTTCATCGTCCGCAAAATCCAGTGTCAACCGTGTCGCGTGATAATCAGTCGCGCGCATCTCAAGGCTCGCCAGATGCACGGCGTCTTCATCCGTCGCCGTCTCGATCTGCCACTGGGAACCCTTTTTCTCGACCGTGTCTTTGTGGTGCTTGAGAGAAGAACGCCACGACGCATACGTCCTGACCGAAAGCGGATTTCCCTTCCCCCACACCGTGGCGCTAATGCGTTGCAACGCGTGATCGCAGCCGTTCGCGCGGCTTACCACCATCTTCTTGCCGGGCGAGGCACTCATGCAAACCCGTTCTCCCACCTGGATACGCACCCCATAGCCCTGCGGCTGCTCATGCGCTATCGCGTTTGAGAGCAACTCGCTGGCGCGCGCTTCCGGCATCGTATGCACAAATAGAACGCCGCCCAACACACACGCAGCAACGGCAGCAGCTGCGGAACCCCACACAAGATGAGGCCTCGGGGCAGGTTTCGCCAGGGGAGCCAGTCCCCTCCCCGCCGCCTCATTCAGGCCTACTTCGGCCAGCCGTTCGAAGACCGCGTGCGCAAACCGTAGACGTTGCAGCCGTCCGGAGCATTCTTCGCAGCTCTCCAGATGTTGCTCCGCCAGGCACCTGTCTGCATCAGGCAATCTCTCTGCAATCACCTCGAGCAGGGCTTCCTCTGTAAGATGGCGTATCCTCATTCCGTTTGCGATGAGTGCATCCTCGCCTGAAATCTTCTCAGAGCCTTCAAGGTAAGCCTGCGCGCGGTCCAGCGAGAAACACCCAGGACCGTCGCGATCTGCAGAAAATCATATCCGCGGAAGTACATCAGGATACATTCGCGGTCCCGCTCCGCAAATTCGTAGATGATCCTGGCACTCAGCTGCAGCAGGCGTTTGTCGATTACCTGCCGCTCGGGCGATGGAGCGGTATCTTCCAGTTCGAAGGGGCTTCTCTGATTGTCCCCAGCCGTGGCGTCCAGAGAGATATGCAGGTCAGGGCGCTGCCGGTGAAAGCGCCTGTAAGCCAGGTGCCGCGCAACAGTACGCATCCAGGCCCCTACCTGTTCCACCGGTCGTCCGGCGCGGCGCTCTTTGAACAGAACCACAAATACGTCCTGTGTCAGATCCTCAGCCTCTGCCCTGCTGCTTACCAGCGAGCGGGCGTAGCTGAAAACCCGGTTCCAGACCGCTGGATCAACCTCTTCTTCCAGCTCCGCGGAGGTTCTCTCCAGCGGCAGGCCAGGATTCAGCGGTGCATTACCGCCCATGGTGAGGTCTCCAGCAGGTCATCTTGCCGACTTACTTTAAGCCGGCTTTGCGAACGGGTGATGAACGGACCGGTCCCGTGGAAAAATTTCAGTGCCCCTTAAGGTTGTTCCGGTAGCCTGCTGTTCATGTTCGGAACGCAAACCAGAGCTTTCCATAGATTTATCCGGACGGGGGTACTCGTCTTCGCTCCTGTTTTCGGGACTTCTCTGCATGGACAGGATGCGAAGGTGAACCCTCCGGATCCTCATGTGACGCTTGCGGATGCGATCCAGCGAGCACGGGCCAACGAACCGGTATTCGCCGCCGCGGCAGCGCAGCAACGAATCGCAGGCATTGACAGCTATCTGGCAAAAGCGGCGTTGCTGCCGTCTGTGACTTATCACAACCAGATGCTATATACGCAGCCAAATGGGCAGACCAACCAGGGTGGGCAGGCTGGAACGCAGGCGTCTCCGATCTTCATCGCAAACAATTCGATCCACGAATACACCAGCCAGGCTGTCATCAACGAAACGGTCGGCCTGAAGCAGATTGCAGATGCGCGGGTTGCATCGGCAAATGCTGCACGCGCTACGGCCGAGGCTGAAGTTGCACGCCGCGGATTGGTTTCCACGGTCGTCATGCTCTACTACTCGGTCGCTTCTTCTGAAAGCAAGCAGCGCCTGCTTACGGAAGCACTGGCCGAAGCACAGGAGTTCACCAACCTGACGCAGAAACGCGAGGCCGTACGGGAAGTGGCGCGCGCCGACGTTGTCAAAGCTCAACTGCAGCAGCAGCAGAAGCAGCGAGATTTGAGCGACGCGACGGTAACCGCACAGCGGGCACGCCTGGAACTGGGTGTTCTTCTTTTCCCGGACCCGCGAACAGCGTATGCGACAGACGCACCGGGGGCTCCCCCCATATTGCCGACAAAGGATGAGGTTGAAAAGCTGGCGTCAACCAGCAATCCGGAGATACGGAGCGCACTCGCCGATCTGCGAGCCGCCAATGCAGGCGTCGCCTCAGCCCGCGCGGCCTATATGCCGGACCTCGGTCTCAATTTCACATACGGCATTGACGCACCGCAGTTTGCAAAGCGCGGTCCTGAAAACGTTAAAAACCTTGGTTATTCCATCAGTGGAACGCTCGATATTCCTGTGTGGGACTGGTTCTCCACCCAGAAACGCGTGAAGCAGAGCGAGATCAAAAGAGACGTATCGAAGGTGTCCCTGACAGCAGCGCAGAGACGCCTGATCGCCACTCTCGAGGAAAGCTACACCGAGGCAGCCGCATCAAGAAACCAGCTTGACCTGTTAGAGCAGAGCGTGCGCACTGCGGCCGAAAGTCTTCGCCTTACCAAGCTTCGGTATACGGCCGGGGAGTCCACCGCCCTGGAAGTGGTAGACGCGCAGAACGCTTATCTTTCAGCAGCGACGGCACAAGCCGACGGCGTAGTCCGTTATGAAACCGCTTTAGCAGCCTTGCAAATTCTGACGGGAGCCCTGTGAACCAATACGCGATGAATTCGAAACGCAGTCCAAAACTTCCCTTTGTTGCAGCACTGCTCCTGTTTTCATTCGACCTTCAGGGATGCAGGAAAACGACTGCCGATGAGACACAGACTCTTGTCACCGTGGAGGCAGAGCATCCGGAAGTGGGAGAGATCGCAGAGCATATTTCGGCCGATGCAACGTTGTCACCGCTTGCGCAGGCGGCTATCTCCCCAAAGATCACAGCGCCAGTAAGAAAGTTTTACGTACAGCGCGGATCGAAGGTCAAAGAAGGACAACTTCTGGCCGTTTTGGAAAACAGCGATCTTGCAGCGCAGGCTCTCGATAACAAGGGACAGTACACCGCTGCACAGGCGGGTTACGAAATGCAGACCAAAGCTCAGGTGCCGGAGGACTACAACAAGGCTCAACTTGATGTAGCGCAGGCACAGGCACAACTGCGCTTGCAGCAGGAGATTGTCGCGGCGCGTAAGAAACTGCTGGAGGAAGGCGCCATCGCTGGCAGAGACTACGACACCGCGGTCGCCGCGCTGGCCCAGGTGCAATCAGCCTATGACATCGCGTTGAACCACTTCAACTCCCTGCAGCGGATAAGCCGCAGCGCTACGCTGCAACAGGCAGAGGGGCAACTCTCTTCTGCAAAAGGCAAGTATCTTGCCGCGGAGGCGCAGGTCTCCTACTCGGCGATCCATAGCCCCATCTCGGGTATTGTCACAGACCGGCCTCTCTTCGCCGGGGAGACGGCAAACTCGGGCAGCACGCTCATCACCGTAATGGACACCTCATCCTTGCTGGCGAAGGTGCATCTCTCCCAGACAGTTGCGCAGCGGCTAAGTCTCGGAGACGAAGCGCAGGTCAAAATGCAGGGCGTGGATGAACCCATCCCGGCAAAGGTATCTCTCATCAGCCCGGCACTTGATCCGGGAAGCACAACAGTTGAGGTGTGGCTGCGTGTCGAGAACGCTGCCGGCAAGTACAAGGCTGGTACTCCCGTCCGTACGTCCATCACCGGCAGAACTGTTCTCAAGGCAGTAAAGGTTCCACAAACCGCTATTTTGACCGCGCAGGACGGAACGAAATCGGTCATGGTGATTGCATCGGACGGCACCGCGCGCAAGACAGCCGTACAGCTTGGGATTACCGACGGCCAGGATGTTCAGATCACTACGGGCTTGAAAGGCAGCGAGATGGTGATCACCACCGGCGCCTATGGTCTGGATGAAGGCACCAAGGTGCAGATCGGCAAGCCCGACGCGGGAGGCGAGAAGTGAGCTCTGCCGTTCCATCTGAACAGATCGAAAAGCCCTTCTGGATCGCACGTTTTCGCGGCCCCATCTTCTTTTTCCTCATCGTGCTTTCGCTCGTAGGGATCTATGCTTCGCAGCAGGTTCCCATCTCTGTTTTTCCTGATACCAACTTTCCCCGGGTTGTGGTTGGAATCGATAACGGCGTCATGCCTGTGGAGCAGATGCAGGTAACGATTACGAAACCGGTAGAGGATGCCGTAAACGCCGTGCCCGGCCTGGTGACCGTCCGCTCCACCACCAGCCGTGGATCAGCCGAGGTAAGCCTCTTCTTCGACTGGAACGTCGACATGTTCCGCACTCTCCAGCTCGTCGATGCTGCTTTGGGAAAAGCCCGGCAGACGCTTCCTGCCACGGCAGTCATCACCACGAACCGCCTGACATTTGCGACCTTCCCTATCCTTGGCTACAGCCTCACTTCGGACCGGCTTTCACAAACGCAACTGTGGGAACTCGCAACCTATCAACTGAAGCCACCACTTAACCGTGTCGCCGGTGTAAGCACCGTGACCGTGCAGGGCGGTAAGGTGCCGGAGTTCCACGTCGTGCCGAATATGGCAAGAATGCAGACCGCCGGCGTAACCATCATGGATCTGGCCAACGCCATCCAGACATCCAACATTATTGATTCCCCGGGCCTCTACGAGGAGAACCATCAACTCATCCTGGGACTGGTTGGCGCGCAGGCACATGACGCGGACCAACTCGGCCGCCTGGTCGTAAAAGCCACGGCGAATGGCGCTGCTGTGCGCGTAGCCGATGTAGCGACCGTACAGCCGGGCGTTCTGCCTGTGTATACCAACGTGACCGCCGATAACCATCTTGCGGTGCTGCTGAACATTACCCGCCAGCCGTCAAGCAACACGGTGGCCGTGGCAGATGCAGTAGCAATACAGATGGAACAGCTCAAGAAGACGCTTCCGGAAGGCGTACAGCTCAAGCCCTTCTATGACCAGTCTGAGCTGGTTCGCGAAAGTATCCGCAGCGTTCGAGATGCCATCCTCATCGGGCTTGTGCTCGCGTGCCTCATTCTTTTCGTCTTCCTCGGAGATTGGACCTCCTCCCTGGTAGCAGGTCTGGTCATTCCCGTTACGGTGGCAATCACTGTCCTCTTTCTCTGGATCATTGGGGAAAGCTTCAACCTGATGACCCTCGGCGGATTGGCGGCGGCGATCGGCCTGGTCATCGATGATGCAATCGTCGTTGTTGAAAACATCGTCCTGCATCGCGACAACGGAGAAAACAGGGGCCAAGCGGCACGTCTGGCCCTAAAGGAAATCTCGGTTCCGCTTGTAGGTTCGACGATTACACCTGTCGTTGTTTTTCTGCCGCTTATCTCCGTGACCGGCGTTACGGGAAGCTTCTTTCGGGCACTGGCAATCACCATGACCGCTGCCCTGCTCACCTCGTTGCTTTTGGCGGTCACATGGACACCTGCTCTGAGCCTCGTGTTCCTGAAGGAACGTACCGGCAATCCGAAGCAACACGAAGAGCATGGCCGATTCATGACCTGGGTGCTTGCATGGCATGAGAAGGGACTTTCGTTGGCATTAGCCAGGCCTTTCATCCTTCTTGGAGTCTGCGCGGTCCTTGTTGTTGGCACTTACTTCGGATATCAGTCTCTCGGTTCCGACCTGCTTCCCTCCATGGACGAAGGCGGCTTCATTCTCGACTACATCATGCCGGCCGGCAGTTCACTCACAGAAACCAATCGCGTCCTGTCCCATGTTGATCAGGTTCTTCATGCAATGCCGGAGGTCGAAAGCACCTCACTCCGCACCGGTCTTCAGATGGGACTCGCCGCAGTGACCGAAGCAAATCGCGGCGACTTCACCGTCAAGCTGAAAGCCAAACGCAGCCGCGGAATCGACGAGATCATTGCGGATGCACGCTCCCAGCTCAAAAAGACCGAGCCGGAACTGGATGTTGAATTCGTTCAGGTGCTGCAGGATATGATCAACGATCTTTCCAATGCACCAGAGCCGATCCAGATCAAGCTCTTTGCAAACGATCCGGCTCTGCTCTCGGAACTGGCGCCACGTGTGGGCGATGCGATCAGCAAAATTCCGGGAGTGGTCAGCGTTGAGAACGGTATCGACAACACCATCAGCGGGCCTGCCACAAACTTTCAGGTCAACCCCACGATCGCCGGAAAGATGGGCTTCACTCCACAGGAGGTGGCGGAGGACGCAACGTCCATGCTCGACGGCGTGAACATTCCGGATCCCCTGATCGCCAATGGCAGACCCTATACGGTTCGCATCCGGCTTGGAGATGAATCGAGACGATCTCTGGATACGATCCAGAATACGGTCTTCAACAGCGCCTCAGGCAAACTCGCAACACTGGGGTCATTGGCGGAGGTCACACAACTCCCTCCTCAAAACGAGATTCGCAGGGAAAACCTTCAGTTGCTGGCTGTTGTAACCGCACAACTGGAAGGCGCGGATCTTGGAAGCGCCATTGCGAATGTGCAGAGAACCCTGAATGGAATGCACCTGCCGCCCACAGTTCGCGTGGAATATGGCGGCACCTATCAAGAGCAGCAGCAGTCCTTTCGTCAGTTACTGCAGGTGCTCATCATCTCTCTCGCGCTTGTCTTTGGAGTGCTGTTGCTTGAGTTCCGAAACTTCTCGGCTCCCATTGCAATTCTCACTTCCTCTGTTCTTTCCATCGCAGGCGTGGTGCTCGCCCTGTTTGTAACCGGCACCACATTCAACGTAGCTTCGTTCATCGGCCTGATCATGGTGATCGGCATTGTCGCCAAAAATGGCATTCTGCTGCTTGATGCCGATGAGCGCTATCGCGGCGACGGTGTTTCAGCTCGCGATGCCATGATGCACGCCGCTCAACGGCGTCTCCGGCCCATCCTAATGACAGCAACAGCCGCTATCTGCGGAATGTTACCGTTGGCCTTTGCTCTCGGTTCAGGATCACAGATGCTGCAGCCGCTCGCCATCGCGGTGATTGGAGGACTCGTCATCTCCATGGTCCTGAGCCTGATCGTTACGCCAGTCGTCTACTATCTGCTGACATCCCGAAGGCCAGTGTTAGCGGCAAACGCAGAATAAACACATCAGCCAGCCTGCCGAAGCGTTTGCTCACGCATCACGATCCTCCCGCTAATCCATAACCTCAGGTCCTGCGACCTGCCCGGTCGGCTTGCCCTTCACCTCCGCCGTCTTGCGGAAAAGAATTGCCTGATAGGGCTTCCCCGGCAGATCGACGCGCGACTTTCCGGTGAAGCTTCCCTGCAGCTTCGTCTCTTTCCTCTCCCAGGGATCAAGCAGCACCGCCTCGAAGATCGCCGTGTTGGGCAAAGGAAAGTCATACCGCGATGGCCGGTGGTAGTCGAAGTACCAAAGGTACAGCTCGCCCTCTTTCCCGGCGGAAAGATAATACGAGTTCTCAAATTCGTTGAGGCCGGTCCTGGCGTACTTCGCTATCACCTCGTGCAGGAAGCGGATCTTTGCCGCCGAGTCTCCGCGCAAGCGGCCGGCATCGGACCACGACGGCTCATGCGCATGCGGCCCCGTCTCTTCTGCACGAAACACCTCGCCATGGGAGGCATAGCTGCCGCGCACCGTGGCCAGCCAAAAGCGGCGCACCATCTCTTCCGCCGCCAGATTGCCCCAGCGCCGGTCAACATCACCCTCGTACTGAATCTCGTCATACACAATCGGCTTGTTCCATGCCTCGCGACGCGCGGCGGACTTCTCGAAGTCCCAGCTCTGAAGACTGGCATGCGTGCACCACGGCCGCGAATGGTCATAGATGACCTGCGAGTGATGGATCGACCGCAGATGGCCGTACGGGTCTTCCGCCTGCACAATGCGAAAGTAGCGGTCCCAATCGGGCATCGACTTGGTCTTCACCAGGTCATACTCGTTGGCAATAGACCACCACACATTCCGGTATGCGGCAAAGCGTGCGACCACGTAGCGCAAATAGAAGTCATCCGCACCATTCGGCATGGCCTTATAGCCCCACGCATCATAAGGATGGAAGAGGATACAGTCCGCCTCAATACCAGCTCCCTGCAGTTCCAGAATGCGTTTCTCAACCAGACGGAAGTAAGCAGGATTGAAATGGGTGTAGTCGTTCGTTGCATCTTTCCCCTCCCCCGAGCGCGGAAACGGCAACAGCTCCGGACCGTTATTGCCCAGCGGCTTCGGCAGCACGCACACACGGCTCTTGTTGAAATAGCCCCTCATCCCTTCCAGCGATACAGCGGCATTCGTGTCGGTCGCAAACAAATAGGAGTAGGTCGTCGTACCAAAGGGAGAGTATGGCGATCCATCCGCATAAATGAAATGGAAACGGTTGGCGGTCGTTACCGGCCCGCGGTTGCCTTCGCTTGCCGGGGCGCAGGCAAAGTGACCTGTCTTACCGTTCAGCTCTGCTGCAGAGCTGGCCGTTGTGTAGCTCCACACCCCTTCCGCATCCGGCATAAAGCGCACGCGATAGAGACCATCGCCATCGTAGAAACCCTTCACCGCAACCGTACGATGCTCCTGAGTAAAGTGCGCCGTCAGTGTTACGTCCACAAACGGATTTCCATGGGACGGTCCGTTCAGCTCCAGTTCGAACACGCCCCATCGCTCGACCTTACCGGCAGTTGCAACGGACTTCACCGCAGCCTCGGCTCCAACAGGCGACAGGATGGAAGCAACGGCAGCGGCACTGCCCTTCAGAAGCTCTCGACGATCCATTTCACTCTTCCCTCAAACGGCGCTCTCTGATGGGCGCAGCTTTGTGCATTGTAAGTTGCTGGCGGCTGCAGGAATATGGTCTACACCCGGATCTCCTCTGCATCCAGCGCAATAACAGCGAAAAGCCTTGCAGCCTCCGCTATGATGAACGCATCGCACCACAACGTTCCTTGATAGAGGTACTGCTGCCCGCATGCGCGCCGCGCTCGAACGCTACTTTCAGTTTCAGGAGCTGGGCACCAGCTGGCGCACGGAGATTCTGGCCGGTGTGACGACCTTCGTCACCATGGCCTACATCATCTTCGTCAACCCCGCCATCCTGTCGCAGACCGGCATGCCCATCGCCGCTGTCACCATTGCCACCTGCCTGTGCGCAGCCTTCGGCTCCATCCTGATGGGTGCCATGGCACGCTACCCTCTCGCGCTGGCGCCGGGGATGGGCCTGAACGCCTACTTCACCTACACCGTCTGCCTGAAGATGGGGGTGCCATGGCAGACGGCACTTGGCGCGGTCTTTCTCTCCGGCATCATCTTTCTTCTGCTCACGCTGGGCGGCATTCGCCAGTTGCTCATCTCCGCCATACCGCGTGAGCTGCATGCAGCCGTTGCGGGCGGCATCGGCCTGTTCATCGCCTTCATCGGTCTGCGCAATGCGGGCATCATCGTCAGCGATCCAGCCACAATGGTCACACTCGGCAACCTGCGCGCTCCGCAAACGGCGCTCTCGCTCTTCGGCCTTATCCTCATCGCCGTTCTGCAGGTGCTGCGCGTGCGCGCTTCCATCCTGATCGGCATCGTGGGAACCATGCTCACCGGTTTTGTCTTCCACCAGGTACAGTGGCACCCGGGTCATGCCAGTCTGGCCGCCATCCGGCAGACCGCCTTCCATCTCGATATTGCCGGAGCTCTCAAGCTCAGCGGCTTCGAGATCATCTTCGTCTTCCTCTTTGTCGATCTGTTCGACAACATCGGCACGCTTCTGGCGGTCACGCAGAAGACCGGCCTGATTCCCGCTTCCGGCGTCATTCCGCGCGTGCAGCGCATCTTTTTTGCCGACGCCATCTCCACCGTCGCAGGATCGCTGGCCGGAACCTCCACCGTCTGCTCCTATATTGAGTCCAGCGCCGGCGTCGCCGCCGGTGGACGCAGCGGCATCACCGCCATCACGACCGGTCTGCTCTTTTTTGCGTCGATCTTCGTCGCACCGCTTGTCGGAGCCATCCCTGTCTCCGCCACATCGCCCGCGCTCATCATCGTCGGCGCGCTGATGCTTGGCAGCATTGGCGAGTTGGACTGGCACGATCCGATGGTCTCCATCCCGGCATTTCTCACGCTGATCACCATTCCGCTCACCTACTCCATCGCCACCGGATTGGGCTTCGGAGTGATTGCATTTGCAGCACTTCGGTTGTTCAGCGGAAAGGCGCGCACCTCGGATTGGTTACTTTATCTACTTGCAGCCGTCTTTCTGATTAGATTTATTTATCTCGCCGCCGGGTCATGAGAGATTGACAGGCGGTCTATACTGACCTTACCCATGCATCTGCACAGGCCGCGCCCAGTGTCGAAAGCCCACGGAAAGCCCGTTATGCGGGTCTCCTGGATCTTCGCGCTGTTGTGCCTGGTCATCGTAGTTGCCGTCTTTGCATGGGGAACGGCATACAAAATGTCGTTGTACCACGACGACTGCCAGTGCCTGACGCATGCCAAGATGGGCACCACTGCGGAAGGCCCCATGCGCGGAATGGCCGTTGCCGCGCTGATGATGGCCGTCATTCCCTGGCTGGCCGCGTTGATGCGTCCGCAGCCTGTGCTGCGTGTAGTCCTTAGCCGCATCACGCCGCCGCGTCCGGTCTCCATTCCGAAGCAGCCGCAGCTTTTCTTCCGCCCTCCGCCGTCCTACCTTCGCTAGCTCGCCCTGCCCATTGCCCAGATGGGCTCTCTCATGGCCGCGACGATCGATTTCAGTCGCCCACCCTGGAGAAGCTAGATGGATCAGTACTCGACTCCCTGTCCGACGGGACGTATCGTTGCCCTCACGGACATGTATCTGAATCGCCGCTCATTGCTCAAAGGCATCGCCCACTCGATTCTTCGCAACGAGGCCGATGCCGAAGACGCACTGCAGGAAGCCTATTACAAGGCCATGAATCGTATCGGCCAGCTTGCTGACGAAAAAGCCCTGCTCGGCTGGCTCTGCATGATCGTCCGCAACCACTCGCTGCAGATGCTGCGCAGCCGCCGCGTACGCCAGGCTGGCTCCATCGACACGGAGCCGGAGATGCGCTTTGCCGTCGAATCTCTGACCACCACCGAGCACGAGTCCCCTGAACACATCTGCATGGAACGCGAGATGTTGAGCCGCACCATGGCCCGGCTGGATCTTTTGCCCGCCAACATGAAGGCCACCGTCACCATGCACTACCTGTCAGAGATGAGCTTGAACGAGATCGCGCAGAGCGAGGGACACTCCATTCCCGCGCTCAAGAGCTACCTCTACCGTGGCCGCAAAATACTTCGGGGCGGCCATGTGGCCACCCCGAAGCGTGAAGAATCTGCCTGTGCATAATGGCTTACTTGGACGGTGTTCCCGCGGGAATGCCGTCCTGCACAGCCTGAAACGCCACAATCTGCTTCAGCACTTCGTACGGAAGGTTGCCCAGCGGAATCAGGTGGCCGTTGACTGACAGCATCGGTGTCTGGTCCACGCCGGAATCTTCCGCCAGCTTGATCTGCGCATCCACCTTCGCCTTGGTAGCAGCGGTCCCCGCACATGCCGCCACCGCAGCCGGGTCCTGCCCTGCCGCTGTTACCGCTGACGCCAGTGTCTGATCGCCAGCTTCCGGCGTCAGAGCCTCCTGTTTGGCAAAAACCTCATGCAGGAAGGTGAAGAAGGCATCGTTGCTCTTCTGCCCGACGCAAACACCATAGGACGCCGCCTTGTACGCGTAAGGGTGAATCTCTGTCAGAGGATAGTTCTGGAAGACCACACGAGCGCTGGGAAAGTCCTTGACCAACTGGTCAAAGGTGCTCTCAGACTCCTTGCAATGCGGGCACTGCATATCGGCAAACTCCACCAGCAGAAAATCCTTGCCGGAAGCGCCCTTGGCCGGGCCATCGGCCTTCTGCTGCAGCGACGAGCGCAGAGCGGCAAACGGCTTCTCACCGAACGGCATCACCTGGTCGCCGGACAGAGCAAACTTTCCATCCGGTGTCGTTAGAAACTGCAACGACTGCGGCTGCTGGTTCACCTGCCCCTTCTGCGTCACAAAAACCACCACACGGCTGACGCCCGGGGCCATCGTCTTCTGGATAGCCATCACGCGCCAGATGCGGTTGGCGTCATAGCCCCACTGAGCCTTCAGGAAAGCATCCACCGTCGCCACGCTCGGCGTATCGGCTGTAAAGAACTTCGGGCTCGGCTGCGGTAGTGGATCTGCCTTCGCAGCCGAGGGTGCATCCGCCGTCTGTGCCAGAATGGCCACGCTGCCAGAGAGCGCTGCCGCAAGGACAAAGCCTATTGCTTTTATTTTCAATGGATTACCTTTCTATACCTGAACCTTTACTGCAATCGGAAAGCGACGTCCATTGCCGAAGGATTTACGCGTCACCTTCAACACCGGCGCGGCCTGCTGCCGCTTGTATTCACTGCGTTCGACAAGCCGTAAGACCTGCTCCACCAGGGAAAGGTCAACACCCTGCTCGCGGGCAATCTGCGCTGCACTCTCGTAACGTTCGACGTAAGCCTCAAGAATCGGGTCCAGCACCTCGTACGGCGGCAGCGAATCGGTATCCAGCTGACCGGGCCGAAGCTCGGCCGATGGCGGCTTCTCGATCGTCGACAGTGGAATCACCACGCGCTCGCGGTTAGCGTAGCGGCTCAGCTCATAGACGCGGGTCTTGGCCATATCGCCGATCACCGCCAGGCCACCCACCATGTCCCCATACAGCGTGCAATAGCCCACGGCCATCTCGCTCTTGTTGCCGGTGGTCAGCACCAGGGCGCCGAACTTGTTCGACAGCGCCATCAGCAGCGTGCCGCGGACGCGCGGCTGGATGTTCTCTTCCGCCAGGCCAAACGGTGTTCCCGCGAATAGCGGATGCAGCACGCTGGTGAACTGGTCGTAGATCTCGCGGATAGCCAGCAACTCAAACCGTATACCCAGGTTTTCAGCCAGTGCGCGTGCATCGTCGACCGAATGGGAAGACGAAAACTCGCTCGGCATGCCAACGCCAATCACATTCTCCGCACCAAAGGCCTCAACCGCAATGGCAGCCACCAGCGCCGAGTCAATGCCACCGCTCAGGCCGATCAGCACCTTACTGAAACCGCACTTGCGCACGTAGTCGCGCGTGCCCATCACCAACGCATTCCAGGCGCCGGCAATCTCATCGTCTTCGACCACTGGAACGCATGGCGTGCTGCGGTCAGCCGTGTCAAAGAGCACAAGGTCTTCTTCAAACGACTTTCCTCTCGCGATCACGCACCCTTCCGGATCAAACGCGATCGAGGTGCCGTCAAACAGGATGCTGTCATTGCCGCCGACCTGGTTGCACATGGCCACCACGGCCTTGTGACGGCGCGCCAGTGCGGACAACATCTGGCTGCGGACCTGCCGCTTGTCCTTCCAGTAGGGCGAGGCAGAAATATTCAGAATGATGTGCGGAGCGTTCGTGTCCTGCGGCCACTTCGTCATCAACTCCTCCACCGGATCGACCGGGTAGAAGCGACGAGGCCAATACATCTTGTCGTTCCACGCATCTTCGCAGACTGTAATCGCCAGCGGCTGACCGTTCAGCGTAACAATGCTCTGCTGCTGGGCCGGCTCAAAGTACCGCTGCTCGTCAAAGATGTCATAGAAGGGCAGCAGCATCTTCTGCTGCAGAAAATTGACACGTCCCCCTGTCAGCAGCGCGGCCACATTGCGTACATGCTTGCCGGTGATGACGCCTGAAGGCACAACAACGCCAACCAGGATCGAGGTATAGGCAGTCTGCTCAGCAAGCTGCGCAAGCACCTCACCCGCGCGGGCGACAAAGGCTTCCTTCTCCAGGAAGTCTGCCGGCAGGTAGCCGCAGATGGCCAGCTCCGGAAAGACCGTAAGGTCGGCCCCGGCATCGACCGCACGCCGCGTGAAGTCGAGAATTTTATTGAGGTTGCCGGAGAAATCCCCGATCGTAGGGTTGATCTGCGCCAGAGCAATCTTCACAGCTTCAGTGTACCGCCAGCCCTAGGTTCCGGTGCCGGTGAAGACCACGCTGATGGTGCGAATCAGGATCTTCAGATCGAGCCCGAAGGTCCAGTTCTCCACGTAAGCCGTGTCGAGCGAGATATAGCTGTCGAAGGACGGGTCCTGACGCGCTTCCACCTGCCATAGGCCGGTAATACCGGGCAAAACATCCAGGCGGCGCAGGTGCGAGAGCTCGTATTTCTCCACTTCGGAGGCGAGCGGAGGACGCGGCCCTACCAGGCTCATATCGCCACGCAGCACATTCCAAAGCTGCGGAAGCTCATCGAGGGAATACTTGCGCAGGACGCGGCCCACACGCGTGATGCGCGGGTCATGCTTGATCTTGAACAGAATGCCGTCGCGCTCGTTCATGTGCGCCATCTTCTTCTTAAGCTCATCCGCGTTCGGCACCATGGTGCGGAACTTGAAGCAGGCAAACTTGCGACCCTTACGGCCAATGCGCTCGGCACGGTAGAAGGTCGGCCCCTTGGAGTCCAGGCGGACACAGAGCGTGATCAGCAGAAGCAGCGGCGAAAGCACCAGCAACCCCAGAGACGAGACAGCGATATCCAGAATGCGCTTGGCCATGAACGCGCCAATCGGGAACTCACGACGATGCAGAGGAATTGTTGGGAACTGACCGATAAACTCGACCGGAGCATTCCAGGCGAGACCGTCGTACAGGTCCGGCACCACGCGCACATCAATTCCTGCGGCGCGTGCGTCTTCCACTACGCCCATCACGATGCTCCGCTCCGCTGGAACGGAGAAGAAGACCTCGTCCACGAACATGCTGCGGGCCAGCGGAACAATATTGCGGATATCGCCGACAATCTCGGTGTTTGTATTCGACCCGTCAAGCTGGGTCAGAGAGATGAAGCCCTTGAACCGGAAGCCGAAGTGATGCAGCGTCTCAAGGTGGTTCCGCAGCGCCTGGGCCACGCGGCCAGTGCCGATGATCAGGATATTGCGGACCTCAAGCCCCTCGCGGAAGCGCGAGTAGACCATCCTGCGCCAAGCACCGCGGCGGACAGAAAGAGCCACCGCCGTAAAAACAACGGTCAACAGAACGACAACGCGGGAAATCTCCGCGCCGCGGGTCAGATACAGCAAACCGCAGAAGAGCAGACCGGCCGTCAGCACGGACTCGTACGTCATCCGCTGTTCATGCAGCCCGCTGTGGTGCTGAATCGTCGCGTACAGGTCGTGCAGCCTGGAAAAGAACACCACACAGACCGCGAACGAGCAGAGGTACCAGAAAAACTGCTGGTTGATCGCCAGCGCCAGCATGTCATGGTAAAGCGTGGTGCTGGGAAGTCCGCGAGGCGCCGTAAATCGAATCCGGAAAGCAACAATACCGCACACGATGGCCGTCAGGAAGTCGACCGAGGCCCACAGCAGAGCCGGAGCCGAGCTGCTCAGCACCGCCCCTCGGCCTGCTCTGCTCGAAGCAGAGCCTCCGCGTCGTTTGCCTGACACTACTGCCTGCTGCAGATATTCAGGTGCCGCCATTCAAATCGCCCAATCCTGGCCAAATAAAAGAGTTATGAGCCCTCAGAATGCACCGAAGAGCCTGAAGGTGAAGTGAGTACAGAGATTCTGTAGTTCTTTCCTGTTGGTGACAGCATACCTCTGGATAGGGTCTTAAACAACCCAAAAGCACATCGGAATATCACGATAAGTCCAGACTTCTCTAGCACATAACACAACACCCGGATGAAAGTCGCGCTATTGCGGCAGAACCAGCTCATCCAAAGAAAAAAACTCCCGCAGTATCGGATCTTCTGATTTCTCCATCTCCTCCATCGTCCCGAAAAACAGCGCCCGGCCCTCGTGCAAAAACACAATGCGGTCCGCCAGCTTTTTGGCGAACCGCATATCGTGCGTAACAACGATGCTGGTCAAGTGGAGTTGACGCTTTAAACGCTCGATCAGGTTGCCCAGCAACTGCCCCATCAACGGATCCACCATCGTGGTCGGTTCATCGTACAGAATTGCCTCCGGCTGGGAGGAAAGTGCCCTGGCAATGGCCACCGACCGCTTCATACCGGTCGACAGGTCCGATGGCAGCAGGTCTTCCATACCCGCCACGCCCACCATCTCCAGCAGCCCCTTGACCACCTGCTGAATCTGTTCCTCGCCCAGGTCGCCACGCTCGCGCAACGGGAAGGCCACATTCTCGCCCACCGTTACCGAATCGAAGAGCGCCCCGTTCTGGAAGACCATCGTCACCTTGCGGCGAATCTTCTGCATGTCACGCTCGGTAAAGCCGCAGATATCTTCCCCCGCCACACGAACCGTCCCCGCGTCCGGCTTCAGAAACCCCATCAGGATCTGCAAGGAAACGGATTTCCCCACACCACTTCGCCCCAGGATGCATAGCGTCTCCCCGGGCAGGACGCAAAAATTCACCTCGCGCAGCACGTGCAGGTCGCCAAAGGACTTTGAGACGTTCTCAAACGAGATATAGGGCAAAGGTTTTCCCGGAAGAGCCTCGGAGGATTCCTTCGCGGCCTCATTCTGCTCCGCCGCCTCCGACATAAACTCTTCAACGACCTCGGCCACATCCGGAGACACGTCCGCCGTCAGCGGCTCCTCAATACCCGGAATCATTTCAAACTTGCCTGCTTCCTTGTCGCCCATCGAGCCTCTCTGCCCTTCATCCTATGAGATGTCAAAACCCAGCGCGCGAAGGCTGGAAACTTCTCCAGGGGTATTCAGGTTGCGAAACTGTTCCGGCGGAAATCCGGTCGCATCCTGCCATTGCACCAAGGCGGGCAGCGCTGCTGTCACCTTGTAACGTCCAGCTTCTACAGCCTGTTTCAGATCCGGCAGCAGAGCCGTGCGATACGCCGCGACCAGCGGCTGCTCCCCGTCCTCTGTGCGTGTCAAAATCGCCGAGGCCTCAGTCGTCCGGGTCAGTGCGGCAAGGCGCTCCATCCACGCCTGCGGCACCAGCGGCATGTCGATCGGCAGGAACAGCACCCACTCGGCCTCAATAGCCTCCAGTGCCACCACAATGCCACCCAGCGGACCGCAGCCATAGGGGTCCTTGAGCACCGTCGAACGATGTTCCTCCGGATCGACACTCTCGCCGGAGGTATACAGCGCTTCCGTGCAGCCGGACAGCTTGTCCAGAGCCACTGCATGCATCGACCGGCCGTTCATCCGTAGCAGAGACTTGTCCCGCCCCATGCGCGAACTATGGCCGCCAGCCAGAACACATCCCGCAAGCTGCATCAGGCCCCGCAATTTTCGAGGAACAGGATGATGGAATCCGTTCCCCGGTAGAAGTTCGGGATATGGAACTTCTCATTCGGAGCATGCAGACCGTCATCCGGCAGCCCAAAGCCCATCAGGATGACCGGCAGCTTCAAATAGCGCTCGAACTCTCCGACAATCGGGATCGAGCCACCGCCGCGCACAAAGACCGTGTCCTTCTTCCAGATTTCATGCATTGCGGTCACGGCTTTATGGATGAACGGATTGTCCGTGCTCACAACAACCGGCTCGCCGGAATGAATCAGCCGTGTCTCGACGGTCACACCCTTCGGCGCCAGCTTCTGCACATAGGCCGCATACAGTTCATAGGCTTTAGCCGAGGTCATATTCGGCACCAGCCGCATGCTGACCTTTGCCAGCGCTTTTGCAGGAATCACCGTCTTTGCGCCCGCTCCGATGAAGCCCCCCGGCATCCCGTGGACCTCCAGTGTCGGACGCGCCCAGATGCGCTCCAGTACCGAATAGCCTTTTTCGCCAACCAACTCCGGGGAACCCACTTCCGTCAGCCGGTAGTGCTCCTCGTCGAATGGCAGGCTCTTCCAGGCAGCCAGTTCTTCCGCGGCAGGCGTTTGCAGGTCATCGTAGAAGCCCGGGATCAGGATGTGCCCGTCGGCGTCCTTCAACCCGGTCAGAATCTCTGCCAGCGCCATGAACGGGTTCGGCGCGGCTCCGCCGTACATGCCGGAGTGCAGGTCAGACTTCGCCCCGCGCACCTCCAGTTCGGTGTAGATCATGCCGCGCAGGCCAACACACAACGTCGGAAGCTCCGGCGCAAACATCTCGGTATCGCAGACCAGTGCAACATCGGCCTTCAGGGCTTCCGGATGCTTCTGCACGTACTCTGAGATTCCCTCGCCGCCGACCTCTTCCTCGCCCTCGCTGATCATGCGGACGTTGACCGGCAGTCTGCCGCCACTGCCCTGGAACAGGGCCTCCAGAGCCTTCACCTGCATCCAGAGCTGTCCTTTGTCGTCTACCGCTCCGCGGGCATACAGGTTGTTGTTGCGCTCCACCGGCTCAAACGGGGGCGATAGCCACTCGTCCAGCGGATCGGGCGGCTGCACATCGTAATGCCCGTAGAGCAGCACAGTCGGCTTACCCTCGGCATGCAGCCAGTCTCCGTAGACCAGGGGGTGACCGGCGGTCTCAATCAGCCGGACATTCTCCAGCCCAATACGCTTCAACTCATCGGCCAGAAAACCTGCCGCCGCGCGCACATCGCCGGCGTGGTCCGGCAGCGTGGAGACGGAAGGAATGCGCAGGAAGGCTTTCAGCTCTTCAAGAGCCTTCTCCCGGTTCTTTTCTGCAAAGGCAAGTGCTGTGTTCGGCATACGGCGTATGATCCCTCATTCACGAACGGCCCCGCAGGGCCATTTCGAATGGTTCCATCCTAAACACCCGCTGGACTTTAGTAGCGAGGAACGGTGGGATCTACCTCGCGCGACCAGGCGTCAATGCCACCGGCAATCGATTGCACCTTCTCAAAGCCCTCGCGGCGTAACCAGGCCGTCACCGACAAAGAGCGCGCTCCATGGTGGCACAAAACGGCAATATGCGAGTCAGGGTCAAGCTCCTGGTGGGCGCGCGCCTTTACCTCGCCCATTGGCATCAGAACGGCGCCCTCAATGCTCGCCATCTGCACCTCAAGCGGCTCACGAACATCTACCAACACGGGGGCCCCCGGCTGCTGCTTCAACTTTGCGTAATCTGCGACGGAAATTTCCCAGTCCATACAGAAAAGGATACCTTGCGGTCGTCTTTCCCGGTCCAGCTTCCGCACAGACGAACAATTTGCATCTAACCCCTCGTACACTTCTAGTTAGGACAAATTTTGGTGAACAAGGTTCTTATCGTTGAAGACGAGCCAAATGCTCGCACCGGACTGGCCGAACTGGTAGCCAGCTGGGGGTATCGTACGGAAGTGGCCGGCGACGGACTGGAGGGCCTGGAAAAGGTCCAGCAGTGGTCGCCCTCAATCGTCGTAACCGACCTGCGCATGCCGCGCATGGACGGCCTGCAGTTGCTGGACCGCATCTCCGAGCTCCAGACCAAGATCGCCGTCATCATGGTCACCGCGCAGGGCTCCATTGAGTCCGCCGTCGATGCCATGCGCGCCGGTGCGTATGACTTTGTGCAGAAACCCATTGACCCGGTGCGCCTGCGTACCATTCTGCAGAACGCCAGCCGCCAGATGGGTGCCGAGCTTGAACTGGAGATCACCCGCCGCCGCCTGAAGGAGACCGGAGTACTCGGTCCCCTGATCGGCTCTTCGCCCAGGATGAAGGAGATCTTCGAGCTGATCGAGCGCATTGCTCCGTCCAACGTCTCCGTTCTGATTACAGGCGAAAGCGGCACCGGCAAAGAACTTGCCGCACGCGCCCTGCATGAACTGAGCCCCCGCAAGACCAAGCCGTTTGTCGCCGTAAACTGCGCCGCGATCCCGGAGACGCTGATCGAAAGCGAGATCTTCGGCCACGAGAAGGGCGCCTTTACCGGGGCCCAGGAACGCCGCGCCGGATGCTTTGAGCTGGCCGAGGAAGGCACTCTACTGCTGGACGAGATTGGCGAGATGCCGGCGGCGACCCAGGCCAAGCTTCTGCGCGTCCTGGAAGACCGCAAGCTCCGCCGGCTGGGCGCAAAGACCGAGACGCCGGTCGACGTCCGCGTGATTGCCGCCACCAACAAGGAGCCTCAGCTCGCCGTCGCCGCAGGCGAACTGCGCGGCGACCTGTACTACCGCCTGAACGTCTTCAACATCCACATGCCACCGCTGCGTGAGCACATGAGCGATGTGCCTTTGATTGCGCAGGGCATGGTGGAAGACATGAACGCGCGTCACCACTGCTCGGTCTCCGGTCTGACCGACGCTGTACTCGACAAGCTGATGCACTACCCCTGGCCGGGAAACGTCCGCGAGTTGCGCAACACCATCGAGCGGGCCGTCATCCTGGCAGGCAACGGCCCGCTGGAACTGAAGCATCTGCCCGCAAACTTCGGAGAACTGGGTTTCATCCCTCCCAATCACACGGCCTTTCAAAGACCGACATCCCAGGGAGCCGCTCCCTACCGCGAATCCGTCAGCTCCAATGAAATTGTCGAACTGGAAGTTGGCACCACGGTCGATGAGGCCGAGCGGCAGCTTATCCTTAAGACGCTGGAGTCAACGAACAACAACAAGACCCGTGCTGCGGAGATTCTCGGCATCAGCTCCAAGACGCTGCAGAATAAGCTGAAGGAATACGCCAGCGCCGGCCTGTTGCACGAAGCGTAGCTCCTCGCGGATCGATCATGCGACTGAAAACCAAGCTCGTCCTCGCCTTTACAGCGCTGACCTTCGCCGTTGTGCTGGTGCTGTGCATCCTCTTCCTGGGGGAGTTGCTGCGCCAGCGCATCTCGCAGACCGGCGACAGCAATGACGTGCTGGCGCGTGAGGTCACGCTCAGCATGCGGCAGGCCCTGATCAATGGACTGCGCGAGCATCCTCCCGCTGATACCTCCGACGAGGCCTTTCAATCTGCCGTTGCCGATGCCGTCAGTAGCTATCAGCCGCTGACGGATCAGATGAATGCCATCATCCGCTACTCACCGACGGTGCAGGATGTCTCCGTCACCGGTGCGCACGGCATGGTACTCACCTCCACAGACCCTGGAATGCTGAGCCAGCAGCTCCCCTACCGCACACCGTTCCACCTCATCAACCAGGGCGGCGTGCTGGAACAGGCTCGTACCGTCTTCGGACATCCGCAGGTTCTGGACGTCACCCTCCCGCTGGACCGCAACGGGCAGCCGTTCCTCGCCGTGCACCTCGGCATCCGCTCTACCTTTCTGCGCAGCAGCTATGCTCCATGGCTGCGTGCCGCCGCCATCTTCGCCCTGGTGGCGCTGGGCGCGTGCGTCTTTATCGCTGCCCTGCTCTCAAGCTTTGCCCTGCATCCCCTGGAACGCATCAACCAGCAACTGGAACAGCTCATGCTGGCCAGTTCCTCCGCTCCCCTCATTGAGGCAAAAGCCAGCCAGCCGGATGCCGTAGTCCGGGCCTCGCAAAGCATCAATCGCCTGGGAGAGAAGCTGCGCACCACCGAGCAGGTATACAGCACCCTGCAGAGCAACCTGGACCAGATGCTGGAGACACTGCGCGACGGCGTCATTCTGTTCACCGCCGACCATCACGCCGTCATGGTGTCGGAAGCCGTCGAAGGCTTCCTGGGCCGCGACCGCAATGCCATCCTCGGCCATACCGCGCAGGAGATCTTCGATCGCCACACCGCCATCGGTCTCGCGGTGCGTGACTGCTTCGCCACCCACACTAACCTGATGGAAGAGCTGGTGGAGTTGGAAGACGGCCGCGAGGTCAAGGTCTCGCTTGAGTTCATTCACGGCGAACACGCCGGCAACGGCGAGCGCCTTGGCGCATTGCTCACGCTGCGTGACGCACACTCCGCCAAGCAGCTTGAACAGGAGATCGAGGTTTCGCGCCGCCTGGCCGCCATCGGCCGTCTTACCTCCGGCGTCGGTCACGAGGTCAAGAACCCCATCAACGCCATGGTTGTGCACCTGGAGCTGCTGCGCGGCAAGCTGGCACAGCACAGCGACAACGGCGCACAGAAACACGTCGACATCCTGGCGCAGGAGATGCAGCGGCTGGATCGCGTCGTGCAAACACTGGCCGACTTCTCACGCCCGGTTGAGTTGCGGCTTGAAGACCACGACCTGCGCAGCCTCGTCCGCAAGGTTGGTGCGCTGACGACAGACGCCCTGGCGCAGCAGAAAGTCATGCTGATCGAAGAGCTTCCCGCGCTCCCCGTCACCGTCCACGTGGACGCCGAACTGCTGCAGCAGGCCTTGCTCAACATCGTTCTGAACGGCGCACAGGCCATGCCCGGCGGCGGCACGTTACGCATTGTGCTCGACCGTGAGAACAGCACCGCAAGACTGCGTATCATGGATGAGGGCGTCGGTATTCCCGGCGAACTTCTGCCAAAGGTTTTCGATCTGTACTTCACGACCAAGCCAAAAGGAAGCGGCATTGGGCTGGCTATGACCTATCGCATGCTGCAGTTGCACGGCGGCTCTATCGACGTTGCATCCAATACAAACCAGAGCGCACCGGACCACGGGACCACGTTCACTGTTCTGCTGCCTGTCAGCCACACGTTAGCGGAAAGGAACCGCGCATGAACCGCCAGCGTCTTCTATGGCTGGCGCTCGCCGGGGCATGCCTTGTGCCGCAGGGCTGCAAGCACTCACCTGGAACCGTGCAGGCCGCAACAGCGGCTCATCCCACCGCTCCGCCTATCCAGGTACCGCCGCCCTCGGTACGCGAAGATGAGTTAAAGGCACAGGCGCAGGCACCCGCTCCCCCACAGGAAGAGGAGCCTGCCCAGGAAGAGCCGCAGCAGCCGCGTCGTACACCGCGCCGCCGGCCTCAGCAGCCGGCCCAGCCCACACCTACACCTTCTCCAACACAGACGGCCAGCGTTGGCACGCCTGCGCCTGACCCTGCATCCGTCATCGGAGAGCTTTCCACCGGAGGCGAAATCTCAACGCAATCCCGCCAGCAGGCAGGCGAGTTCATCGCCGCCACGCAACGGCGTCTGGATGGACTTTCCGGCTCTCTGGTCCGCTCGCATAAGGCGGCCGTTGATCAGGTCAAAGATTTTCTGCTGAAGGCGCGCGAAGCCCTGAAGGCGGGAGATCTGGAAGGTGCAACCAACCTCACCACCAAGGCCAAGCTGCTGCTGGACGACATCGCGCGCTAAAAAGAAAGCGCTGAGGTTTTAGACCTCAGCGCCGTGGCACTTCTTGAACTTCTTGCCCGAGCCGCAGGGGCACAGATCGTTGCGGCCAACCTTCTCACCGGTCCGGATCTGCGTAACAGGCTCTGCGGAACCATCACCGCCCGCCTGGCGCGCCATCTCGAGCTCGCGCTCCTTGCGGCGCTGGAACTCCCGTTCCAACTCGTCAATGGTCGTCTGCGGAGCACGCGTCGGAATCGGGATATCCCGCGATTCCGGCACGGCATTCTCGGCCTCAAGCACCGGAGCTCCTTCCGAGTCCGGCGCCTGTACGGGGCGCAATGCTTCCATCTGCTCCAGCGTCTCAATCGGCGTTCCGTCCGGGCCGATGATCTGCATGCGGTAGAGCGTACGCAGCGTGTCCTCCTGGAAGCGAAGCATCATCGCCTCAAACATCTCGAAGGACTCCTTCTTGTAGGCAACCAGGGGGTCCTGCTGCGCGTATCCACGCAGGCCGATGCCCTCCTTCAGGTGGTCCATCGCCAGCAGGTGGTCCTTCCACAGGCTGTCGAGCACACTCAGCATGATCACGCGCTCGTGATAACGCATGCCCTGCGGCTGCAGAATCTGCTCCTTGAACTCGTACCGTGCGCGAAGCTTCTCGTAGATGGCTTCGCCCAGCTCGTGACGGTTCAGCTGCGAAGCGTCGACCTCCTTGTCCAGCCCCGGCCCAAAGACATCGGCCAGCGCCGCGAACAGCTCCTCGGTCTTCCAGTTATCCGGATGAGCATCGGCCGGTGCATGCGCATCAAGCGCAGCGCTCAGCGCCGTGGGTACGTAGTCATCAAGAATCAGTTCCTTCTGCTCGACGCCTTCCAGCAGACCCTTACGCAGGCCGTAGACGGCCTCGCGCTGCTTGTTCATGACGTCGTCATACTCAAGCACATGCTTGCGGCTTTCAAAGTTCTGCGTTTCAACGGCCTTCTGCGCGGCTTCGATACGGCGGGTGATCATGCCGCTTTCAATCGGCACACCCTCTTCCATACCCAGGCGCTGCAGCAGCGTGGAAACCCACTCACGCGCGAAGATGCGCATCAGGTCATCTTCGAGCGACAGGTAAAACTTTGACGCACCCGGATCGCCCTGGCGGCCGGCACGTCCACGCAGCTGGTTATCCACGCGGCGTGACTCATGGCGTTCCGTGCCGATGATGAACAGGCCACCTGCCTCGGACACCTTGGCACGCTCCGCCGCGGCCTTCGCCGCGTACTCGGCGTACACCGCATCCCACTGCTGCTGCCCGGTCTCAAACTCCTGCCCCTGGTACAGGAAGCGGGTCATGCCCGGTCCTGCCGTCGGCGAGATAGCGCCCTCCGCCGCACTGACCGCACGCGCCAGGCTCTTCTTCACCAGCTCCTGGCGAGCCATGAACTCGGCGTTGCCGCCCAGCAGAATATCGGTACCACGGCCTGCCATGTTGGTGGCGATGGTCACCATACCCAGGCGTCCGGCCTGCGCGACAATCTCCGCCTCGCGCTCGTGGAACTTGGCGTTCAGAACAACGTGACGCACGCCCTTCTGCTGCAGAATGTTCGACAGCAGCTCCGACTTCTCAATCGAGGTGGTGCCTACCAGCACCGGCTGCTGCGTGGCGTGCAGACGGGCAATCTCGTCGGCCACGGCAAAGTACTTCTCCTTCGCCGTACGGTAGACCACATCCTGGTGCTCGATGCGCAGCATCGGGCGATTCGTCGGGATGACCACGATCTCCAGCTTGTAGATCTTGTCGAACTCGGCCGCTTCTGTCTCCGCCGTTCCGGTCATGCCGGAGAGCTTCTTGTACAGGCGGAAGTAGTTCTGGAAGGTGATAGTGGCCAGCGTCTGGTCTTCCTTGCGGATGGCCACGCCTTCCTTGGCTTCAATCGCCTGATGCAGACCGTCTGACCAGCGGCGGCCCGGCATCATGCGGCCCGTGAACTCGTCGACGATGATGATCTCGCCGTCGCGGACAACGTACTCCACGTCACGGCGATAGAGTGTATGTGCCTTGATCGCCGTTTCGACGTGATGCTTCAGGTCCCAGTTCTCGGGGTCGGCAATGTTGCCGATACCAAGCAGGCCTTCAATCTTTTCCCAGCCCTCATCGGTGACGGTAATGGCCTTGTGCTTCTCGTCCACCACGTAGTCGCCGGTGTAGGTCTTGGTCTCCAGCGTCTCGGTCAACTCACCCAGTTCCAGCTGAGGAATAATGACGTTCACGCGGGCATACTTGTCCGTCGTCTGGTCCGTGGGGCCGCTGATAATCAGCGGTGTGCGCGCTTCGTCAATCAGGATCGAGTCGACTTCGTCGACGATCGCGTAATAGTGCCCGCGCTGCACCAGGTCGGTCAGCTCGAACTTCATGTTGTCGCGCAGGTAATCGAAACCGAACTCGTTATTCGTGCCGTAGGTGATATCCGCGGCATAGGCCTCGCGGCGCTGGCGATCGTCCAGGTCATGCACAATGACACCGACACTCAGGCCCAGGAAGCCGTAGATCTTGCCCATCCACTCGGCATCGCGCTTGGCCAGGTAATCGTTCACCGTAACCACGTGTACGCCGCGGCCGGCCAGTGCATTCAGATAGCACGGCAGCGTGGCGACCAGCGTTTTACCTTCACCGGTACGCATTTCGGAGATCTTGCCCGAGTGCAGCACCATGCCGCCGATCAGCTGTACGTCAAAATGACGCATGCCAACGGCGCGCTTGCCGGCTTCGCGCACCACGGCGAAAGCCTCTGGCAGAATCTCGTCCAGGGCCGCCGACTCCGCAGCATACACCGCGTCGCGGTCTTCAATCCGATTGATCCGGGCAGCAATCCGCTCCCGGAATTCCACCGTCTTGGCGCGGAGCGCCTCATCCGAGAGCGCCGCAATCGACGGCTCAAGGGCATTAATCTGCTCCACCACCGGGAGCAATTTCTTCACGGCACGCTCGTTGCTGGTGCCGAAGACTTTCGCGAGAACAGTATTGATCAAACTGGTTGTCCCTCGGGCACACTTCGCCCATGTATCAGTTTAGACGAAAGCGATTGCCCTTGCTTTAGCGTAGGCCTAGCATCGCACACAGCAGCTAGAGTTGCAGCTTCAGGAATGGCGTCAAAACTGAACCAGACTGCCAAAGTGCCTGAACCACACAACTTGCATTCAACTCCGCACCTTCGGCACTGGTGTGCGTATGGTCAATCGGGAACAGCAGCTTCGTCTTCTCCTGCCCCATTGCTTCCAGCTTATTGGCCTCAATCGTCGCCATATCCACAAAGGCCACGTGCTCAGCCATCGCCGTCTGCCGGATAAAGCCGTCGTACCCCATATCCCGCTCAATTCGCCCATCGGTCCAGATGTTCCTGACCGTCAGGTTCAACAGGATCGGCGTAGCACCCTTCGCCCGCGTATCCGCAATATACTTCCGCAGATACCAGCCGAAGGTATGCACGGTTTCCTTCGTACCATCCTGCAGGGTTACTTCCTTCTGCTCTTCGCCGATTCCCTTCAGCGTACCGCGCGGCTTAGGTCCATCCAGATCGCCCCCATCGTTGTGGCCCATCTGAATCAGGACAAAATCCCCCTTCTTCACCTGAGCCAGCACGGCATCCCATGCGCCTTCATGGATAAAGGTCCGGCTGCTGCGACCGGCGCGGGCACGGTTCGCCACATTGATCTTCGTCGTATCGAAATAGTGCGCAAAGTGGTCGCCCCAGCCAAGGTCCGCCTTGTTCTGCGCGGTCGAGTCGCCCACAAGAAACACCGTCGGCAGCGCGGGGTTTAATGGCTGCTGCACAGCGTCATACTTCGGGGTAGGACGGGCCACAACATCGTCAGGATTGGTCTGGGATGCGGGCGTGGGTGCCTGCGCCAGCGTCACTGCGGAGCAAGCCAGCAACAGACAAACAGGAAAGATACGCATACGCGCCAATGTACTACTTTGCGCGCGGATGGGTCTCGTCATAGACCCGCTGCACCTGGTTCACCGTCAACTGCGTATATCGCTGCGTGGTCGATAACCGCTCGTGCCCCAGGATCTCCTGGATAGCCCGCAGGTCGGCGCCCTCCTCCAGCATGTGCGCTCCAAAGGCATGGCGCAGCGTGTGCGGATGCACATCCGCAGGCAGCCCTTTACTGACAGCAATCGCCTTCACAATCCGCCCGATGCTGCGCGTCGTCAGCCGCGCTTCGCCACGAATCCGCGCATTCACCAGCAGAGGCCCATCCTCCACCAGAGCTCCTTTGCCCGCCTTCTGCAGCCGCTGCTCCCGCTCCGGCATGTAGGCACGGATTACCTCCGCCGCTGCATCGCCCAGCGGGACAAACCGCTCCTTCTTCCCCTTGCCACGGATCAGTACGGCCTCGTTCCGCCACTGGATATCGTGCATGTCAATGCCCACCAGCTCCGAGTTGCGGATACCGCAGCCGTACAGCAGCTCCCAGATCGCACGTTCCCTTGCCGCCCAGCCAATGGCTTCCTCGTCGCCTTCCATCGAGTCGAGAACACGATTCACCTCTTCCACGCTGGGGACGCGCGGAAGGTGCTTCGGCAACTTGGGCGTGGAGACCAGAACAGCCGGATTCTGCTGCACATGCCCCGCCCTGGCCAGCCACTTGAACCATGACCGGATCGCCGCCAGTGCACGCGCCGCCGAAGGTTTGCCCAGCCCCCGATCGAACAGCACGGCAAGGTAGTTGCGGATGTGCGTATGCTCCACCCGGGCGATGCTTCCCTGCTCGCCAAAGCTCTCCGACAGATAGGCGGCGAAGTCCTTCAGCTCGCGGCGGTACGCACGGATGGTATGCGGCGAGGCACCACGCTCGTTCTCCACCACCCGCAGAAACTCGTCAGTCAGATCCTGAAAGCTCACGAGACTGCCTCCGTCCGCCGCTTCGCCCGGGGATGATGCAGCCGGTGCACCTGCTTCAGCCGGCCCAGCGCCACGTGCGTATAAACCTGCGTAGTGGCAATGTCGGCATGGCCCAGCAGCGTCTGCACACTGCGGAGGTCCGCTCCGTGCTCCACCATGTGCGTGGCGCAGCTATGCCGCAGCATGTGTGGACTGGCGTGCTTGTCCCACTTCTTCACCATGGACCACACCAGGTCGCGGGTCAGCGGCCTGCCACGCACACTCAGGAACAAAGCCCGCTCAAACTGCTTGCCGCACAGCGATGGACGAGCCTCGTGCAAATACCGTTCCAGCGCCTTGATGGACGGCACGCCGAGCGGCACGATGCGTTCCTTATCGCCCTTGCCGCGTACCTGCACCCGCGCCTGGTCCAGGTGCAGATCCGCCTCGCGCAGTGAGGTCACCTCGCTCACGCGCAGCCCCCCGGCATACAGCAGCTCCAGGATGGCGTAGTCACGCAACGCCTGCGGTTCTGCCTGCGGATGGTTTGCCATCTGCGCGGCTCGTGTCAGCACATCGTCCACCTCGGACTCCGCCAGCGATTTGGGCAACACCTTCCACGAAGCCGGTGTCTCCAGGTTCACCGTCGGGTCATGCTGAATGCGCTTATCCTTCAGCAGCCAGCGGTAGAATCCACGCCAGCAACTCAGCTTTCTTGCGATGGATCGCGACTCGACATGCCGCCCGCGCATGTCTTCCATAAAAGCGCTCACCTGCTCCTGCCTGGCCTCCGGCAGCGGCGTGTGGGTTGTTTCCAGAAACTCGGCAAGCTGCTCCAGGTCACGCTGGTAGCTCTCGCAGGACAGCGGTCGCAACCCCTTCTCCACCCGCAGATAGGTCATGTACTCGCGCAGAATGGCCGGTGTGCCGGCTGCATCGCTCATGGCTGCAATTATCAGACGTTCCCACAGGCGCTTCACCCCGGGGAACCAACATCGTCAGCAGCGCAGCATGGGAAAATAGACAGATGCCCGTATCGCTCAGCACGGACCAGCTTTTTGCTTCCATTCGCGAACTCGCACCCAAAGTCGCCGTCTTCGACTGCGACGGAACTCTGTGGCACCCTGACTCCGGCTCCGGCTTTATGCGCTGGAGCACCAAAACCGGCCTCTTCTCACCACAGCAAAGCGCCTGGATTGAAGGCCGTCACGCCGAATATCACGATGGCAAAGTGGACGAAATCACCATCTGCGGCGAAATGGTGCAGGTTTACGAGGGCCTGACCGAGCAGGCTATCCGCGCCTCCGCCGCCGAGTTTTTCCGCTCGGAGATCGAGCCTTTTATCTTCCCGGAGATGTTTGACCTGGTCAGCGACCTGCGCAAAAAAGGCGTCGAGATCTGGGCCGTCTCCTCCACCTGCGACTGGGTGGTGGAAGAAGGCGTCCGCCGCTTCGGCATCCCTCCGGAGCGCGTTCTGGCCGCCTGCGTCGAGGTAAAAGACGGCGTTGCTACCCGTACCCTGCGGGATGTCCCCTCCGACGAAAACAAGGCCATTTCGCTGCGCCGCGTCGGCCACCACACCCCGGATGCAGTCTTCGGAAACTCCATTCACGACGCAGCGATGCTTGAAATTGCAAAGCGCGCCTACCCTGTCAACCCTTCGGCAGCACTGGTTGAAATCAGCCATGGCAAAGGATGGCCGGTTTACTATCCGGCTGCCGTTCGAACAGTCTGAGGCTTAAAAGCGCCTCAGACGTCTAACCTTGTGTGTACGTGAGCCGAGCTGTGAAGAAAAACCGCCGCCGTACCGGAGCCCAGGCTCCCACCAAACAGGTGCGCCTGGTCGTCGCCGCGCTGATCCTGCGCCAGACCGAGACCGGCCGCGAGGTCCTGGTCTGCCAGCGGCGCCCGGAACAGGCCATGGCTCTGAAGTGGGAGTTCCCCGGTGGCAAGATCGAACCCGGCGAATCCCCGGAAGCCGCCCTGCGCCGCGAACTGAATGAAGAGCTGGGCATCGAGGCCGAGATTGGCCCCCGCGTCACCCGCCTGCGCCACAACTACCGCAACGGCGGAGCGGTTGACCTGCAGTTCTTCACCGTCCATGACTTCAAAGGCGAGCTCGAAAACCGCATCTTCAACGCTATGCAGTGGACCACGCTGGCAAAGCTGCCGGAGTTCGACTTCCTCGCCGCCGACCTTACCCTCATCCAGGACCTGGCCGCCGGCAAGCTGATCTAGCTGCACGCGCTTTTACTTGTCTTGCTTGTCCTTCCGCAGCGAAGCGGAAAAATTTGCCTCTCTGCCCCTTAGAACATTCCCCGGATCGTGTTCCACATCATCACAACCGTCAGGCCAATCACCACAATCGCGGTCGTCCATGCCACCAGGTTCAGCCACAGGTTATTGGTCCACGTGCCCATCAGCTCTTTCTTGTTGATCAGCTTCAGCATGAAGATCAGCACAATGGGCAGCAGAACGCCGTTCAGCACCTGCGACAGAATTGTCATCGGCACCAGAGGGAAGTTCGGCACCAGCACCACCGCCGCACCCGCAACAATCAGGATGGTGTACAGCCAGTAGAAGAACGGCGCCTGGTTAAAGCGTTTATCCACGCCACTCTCAAAGCCAAGCCCCTCGCAGACCGTGTAGGCCGTCGACAACGGCAGAATGGACGCGGCAAACAAACTGGCGTTGAACAGGCCCGCCGCAAACAGGATGAAGGCATAGTCGCCCGCCACCGGCTTCATCGCCTCGGCGGCATCGGCCGGTACCTGGATATCGCGCATACCGTGTGTGTACAGCGTCACCGCGCAGACCACCACGATGAACCAGGCCACAATATCGGTAAAGATGGAACCAACGATCACGTCCAGCCTGGAGGCGCGGTACTGCCGCACGCTGACGCCCTTTTCCACGATCGACGACTGCAGGTAGAACTGCATCCACGGCGTAATCGTTGTGCCAATCACACCAATCGTCATGTAGATGTAGTTGCGGTCGCGCCAGATCGAACGCTCCGGCAGCTTTACCGTCTCCACCATGGCCGCATGCCAGTCAGGACGTCCCAGCACGCCGGCGATGATGTAGGCGATATAGAAGACACTGGCCGCAAGAAAGATCTTCTCCACGTTCTTGTAGTCGCCAAAGACCACCAGAGCCCACACCAGCAGCGCGCAGATAGGCACACTGATGTATTTACTGACGTGGAAGAGTTGCAGACTGCCCGCAATACCGGAGAACTCGGCAATCACGTTGCCGAAGTTGACGATGACCAGCAGCACCATCATCACGAAGGTCATGCGCAGACCGAACTCTTCACGGATCAGATCGGAAAGGCCTTTGCCCGTCACCGCGCCCATGCGGGCACACATCTCCTGCACCACGATCAGCGCCAGCGTGATCGGGATCATGGTCCACAGCAGCTTATAGCCGTACTGGGCACCGGCCTGCGAATAGGTCAGGATGCCGCCGGCGTCATTGTCCACGTTGGCCGTAATAAATCCCGGCCCAAGCACCGCAAGAAACATCAACAATCTTGCGCGCAGACTGAACTTCTTCATCCCGCAGCCTCCGCCTTCACCTTCGGGATGATCGACTCCAACCGTTCCAGAATCTTTTTGACCTGCCCATCGTTATGGTACTCGCCAGCAACAGCCCGACGATGACCGGCGGCGGCAATACGGGCGCGTCCCTCTTCATCCGGCAGCCAGCGACGGATCTTTGCCAGCAGTTCATCAAACCCTTCAAAGAAGACCGCCTCTTCGTCCTCGACAAACCGCTCCAGGTGTCCCATTGAACGCTCTGCCAGAAGGAAGCCGCCACATCCGGCGATCTCAAAACTCTTGTGGACGAACTCATCCTGGTTGGAGTGCGTCAGAAAGCTCAGGTTGATCTTCGACCGCCAGATGGCCTTACGGTAGTCCTCGCTGTAAAGCTCGCCTTCCCGATACAGCGACTCCATGGCCTGCGGATCGAGCGCACGCTTCCAGTGGCCAGGTGTTCCGGAGATCGTTACCGGCACCTCGAACTCGCGCGCAAGCCGCGTAAGAATCTGCGCACGCTGGTCATAGGGGGTACCAATGAATGACACCTCGCGGTCGCGATCCTTGTCGCCCCAGCCCTCCGGCGGAGGAAAATGCAACGACTGTTCATAGGCCGTCTGGATCTTCAGCGCGTCCCGTGCGCCTGCCTGTTTGTAGGCAGTCACATTCGCGTCCCGCTGCGTCACGTGCAGGTCGTACTCCGGAATGTCTTTCCGGTACAGCCTCCAGCCCGGATCGCGCCGTGGGCCGAAGAAGTTATCGATCATGTAGCTGACCGTGACAATCCCCATCCTGCGCAGGGCGCGCAGCGTCGAGGGCCACAACCACACCGCCTTGTCGGCCCACATCACCTCGGGCCGGTGCGCCTTCGCCTGCTTCAGAACCTCACGGTTCAGCCGTATCACCTCAGGCCCCAAAGACAGCCGGTACTCCACCTTCCGCAGAAAGGGCTGCTTCATCCCGTAGTCATACAGGTTGATGGGAAACAGGGTGTGTCCGGCGCGCTCCAGCGCCCACTGGCGATGCTGTGTCGAGTCATTCTTCGAGATCTGCGCGACATAAAGAATCTTCAATTACCGGTCCTCGCGCAGCAATGAAATAACTTCCTCGGCAAGAATGATGCCCACCAGCTTCTTCTCCTCGTCCAGAACGGGTAACGAATGCAGGTTGTATTTATCGAACAGCTCGGCTACGTGTTTCGCATTGGCATCCGTGCTTGTAAACACCAGCCTGTTCTCCGTCAGGGTCTTCAGCGGTGTATCCCCTTCCGCCAGCACCAGCCGCGCCAGCCTCACGACCCCCATGAACAACTCTTCGGGATCCACCAGATAGATCTCGGTCACTGTCGCCACATCGCCTTCAAAGATCCGCAGCGCAGCAATCGCGTCGGCAACCGTTGCTTCTGAACCCACGCTCACATACTCGGTGGTCATGCGGCCGGCAGCAGACTTCTCCGAAAACTCGAGCAGTTCTTCCACCTCCTGCCGCTCCTCCGGGTCCATCTCCCCAAGGATGGCTTCGGAGCGCTCATCAGATAGCTCTGACAGCAGATCCGCCGCGGCGCCCGGGTCCATCTCCTCCACAATGTCGGCCACACGTTCAGAATCCAGACCTTCGATCAGTGCCTTCTGTAGCTTCGGATCGACCTCCTCCAGCGCCTCCGCCGCAATCTCCTCATCCAGGCTGGCAAAGACCGCCTCACGCTCTGCAGGAGCAAGCTCTTCCAGAATGTCCGCGATATCGGCCGGATGCATCTTGGCCAGCCGGTTCTGCTCAATCTTCAGGCGAACGCGGCGAGCCGGATCGCGCTCGATCATGTCCACAAACTCCCACGGAATGATCTTTGCCGAGGCGCGTTCGCTCAACGCAACCACTGGCCGTGGCAGCCCTTTCATCAACCGTCGCAGAGCGCCGCGCAGGCCAACCTCTACCTCGGCAATACGCAGCCGGGGAGAGGCACCCTCCACGCTGCGCTCCCAGCTCAGGTCCACATCGTTGACGCGAACCACCTTGTGCCCGTGAATATCGATGATCTGCTGGTCCAGAAGATCGCGGTCCAGCAGCAGGTAGTCATGCTCAATCCCCACCGGGCTTACCTCCGCCCCGGCACGCAGGCTCAACTCCCCGGATTCCAGGTGCTCAAGCGCCTCCACCAGAACCAGTCCCAGCGCCCTGCCCTTACCAGAACGGCGGATCAGCAGGCCAGCCACATGTCCGGTGTCGATTGCCGGATCCACGGCAAAGTCTCGAATACGGCCAAGGACGCTTCCCTGAGCATTCTTCACCGGCAGGCCCATCATGGCCGCGGCGCTGGTCCGGAACTGGGTTGGCGTATGCATTCCTGTTCGCAGTCTACTCAAGCAGACAGACGCACACCACTACCGCTATGTAACAGAACCAAAAAGAGAAAGGCGGCCGCCCGAAAGCAACCGCCCTTCTTTTGCCTGCTGCCCGCCCTTACCAGACCTTGCAGACCGTCTCCTTCACCATCGGCTGGCCCTTCTTGCAGCCAAACGCCGTGGCGAACTGCGGTATGTTCGTCACAATGCCATTGATGCGTGCATAGCCCGGCGAGTGCGGGTTGGTGATCGCACTCACCCGCAGATTCTCCGGACGCTGGTTTTCGCACGCCCACTGGGCAAAGCCAATAAAGAACCGCTGGTCAGGAGTAAAACCCTCCACCGGAGCCAGTCGCTGGGTCTGCGTCGCCTTCTGCCAGGCAATGTAGGCAATCAGCGTCCCTCCCAGGTCAGCCACATCCTCACCGCTTGTCAGCTTGGAATTGATCTTGATGTCGTCCACGATGGTGTACGTCGCAAACTGGTCGCGCAGGCAGTTGATCTGCTTCTCAAACCCCTCCGCATCCTCCTTCGTCCACCAGTCTTTCAGGTTGCCCGCACCGTCAAACTGGCGGCCTTCATCGTCAAAGGCGTGGGTCAGCTCGTGGCCAATGGTCGAACCCGTATTGCCGTAGTTCGGCGCATCGTCGGACTTGGCGTCATACAGCGGCGGCTGCAGTACGCCCGCCGGGAAGTTGATGTCGTTCATCTGCGGGTTGTAGTAGGCGTTCACCGTCGGAGGCGTCATGTCCCACTCGTCTTTATCCACCGGCTTGCCCACCTTGGCCCACTGCCGCGCGTCTTCAAACAGTCCCGCACGCAATACGTCGCCAAAATAATCGTCGGGCTTCACCTCCAGCTTTGAGTAGTCGCGCCACTTGTCCGGATAGCCGATCTTATTGCGAACCATGTGCAGCTTTTCCAGTGCCCGTGTCTTGGTCGCATCGCTCATCCAGCTCAGCGTCTTAATTTCACCGGCCATGGCCTCTTCAATCTCATCGGTCATCTTCACCGTCCTGGCCTTGGTATCCGGAGCGAAGGTGCGACGCACGAACTCCTGTCCCAGCGCCTCTCCCAGCACGTTGTCCACCTGGCGGGTGCAGCGCTTCCAGCGGGGCTGCTGCTGCTGCACGCCACGCAGGTACTTCGAATAGAAGTCGAACTGCGCCAGCTCAAAGTCATGCGACAGCGATGGAGCGGCAGCCGTAATCGCGTGGAAGCGGAGGTACGCCTTCAGCGCCTCCACCGGCTCGGTCGTCAGCTCCGTCTGCAGAGCCTTCTGAAACTCCGGCTGATTCACGTTCAGCGACGTCACCCCCGGCACGTTCTGCGCCGTGAAGTAGCGGTTCCAGTCAATCGCGGGCGTCAGCTTCGCCAACTCCGCGACCGGCATCTTGTGGAACTCCTTATACGGATCGCGGCGCTCAACGCGGGTCAGCTGTGACTTGGCGAGGGCGGTCTCAATCTTCATGATCGCAGCGGCGTCCGCCTCGGCAGCCGCCTTACTCTCACCGGCAAGCGTCAGCTGCTGTGCAATGTAGGCGACATACTTCTTGCGTGTCTCTTCGCTCTTGGCGTCCGTCTTGGTGTAATAGTCGCGGTCCGGCAGGCCAAGTCCTCCAGCCGTGACGAAGGCGATTACCTGCGACGAGTCACCCAGGTCCTGTCCGGAGCCCGAGCCGAAGAAGAAGTTGCCAATCTCCTGGTGGTGGAGAGTTGGGATGTAGGCAATTAGTTGCTGCCGGGTCTTCAGGACATCAATCTTCGCCAAAGTAGGCTTCAGCGGAGCAAGTCCGCGCTTGTTGATCGCATCCTCGTCCATGCAGGCGGAGTAGTAATCGCCGATCTTCTGCTGGTTGGCATTGCGATTCGTGGCCTTCGAGGCGTCCACCAGGATGCCCCACAGGAACTGCATATTGTCCTGCGCCAGCTTGCCGTAGACGCTCCATCCTGCCTGATCGGCGGGAATGGGGTTGTTCTTCATCCATCCACCGCAGCTGTACTGGTAAAAGTCCGTGCACGGATCAACGGATTTATCCATGTCCGCCACACTCAGGCTGGGGGAGTAGGGCATGGCCTCCAGCGGCTTCAGCTCCGTTTGTCCCTGCGCTACTCCAAGTCCGGTAATTCCTGCCACAGCCAATAGCAGGCCTTTCATGCCAGATCGCATACTGCCTCCTCCAAAACTCCATCCTAACGCTGTACAGCCGAGTACGAAGCTCACCGCACGACAGTTCCCTGCCGCTGCATTCTTAAGCTGCACAGGCAGTGGCTTTTCTATCCTCTCCCGCAATTCCTTGACTTTTCCCGTCGTGGCAAGCAAACTGCCTTTGCAAGCACCTTGGAGGAAACTCCGGCTCCCCACAGGCGTCGGCGCTTCTGAAAAAAGCATCCTAAGCCTGTAGGAGTAACTTGGCCGACTCGACCACAAGCCGCGTCAGCTTCACCCTCGACTCGACCCTCGATACCGTGAACCGGCTCGAGTCCGAGGCCGAGCAGTTTGCTCATCGTGCTGGATTTTCCGAGGACGACATCCCCAACATTGCGATGGCGGTGCGTGAAGCGGCAGTCAATGCCGTACTTCATGGCAACAATTACGGCACCGACAAGCATGTCAGCGCGTCCTTTGAAACTACCTCGTCAGACCTGGTCATCAAGATTGCCGACCAGGGGCCAGGACTCGACCCTGAAACGATTCCTGATCCGCTCGCGCCAGAGAATATCCTGCGTGGCTCCGGACGAGGCATCTTCCTCATCCGCGCTTTTATGGATGAGGTACACTTCCGCCAGACCCATCCTGGGACGGAACTGACCCTGATCAAACACCGTACTCCCGCACCGGCGGGCAACTAACTAGGAGGAATCACCACCGTGAGCATGAAAGTCAGCACCCGCCAGGTAGACGGCATCACTATCCTGGATCTGAGCGGCCGCATCACCCTGGGAGAAGGCAGCGTCGTTCTGCGTGACGCCATCCGCGACCAGCTCGCTAAGGGCAATAAGAGCATCCTGCTGAACCTGGGCGACGTCAGCTACATCGACTCCTCCGGCATTGGCGAGCTCGTCAGCTCCTTTACCACCGTCAAGAATGCCGGTGGCGAGCTGAAGCTGCTGAACCTCACCAAGAAGGTCCACGACCTGCTCCAGATCACCAAGCTCTACACCGTCTTCGACGTCAAGGACGACGAAGCCTCGGCTGTAGCTTCCTTCACCAAGTAAGCTGGATAGTTGGATGGTCTCGTACCTCTAACATCAACGGAACAAGAGAAGGGCCGCCCATCCGGGCGGCCCTTCTGCTTTTAGTCTTTACTATCCAACCATCCATCTACTTGCCGAAATCCACCTTCGGAGCCGTCTTCGACGCCGGATCGGCAGCATAGTAGCCCGTCTTCGGAGTGAAGCCCGCAATACCCGCCCAGATCGAGTTCGGGAACTGCTGGATATACACGTTGTAGTCCTTGATCGTGTCGTTATACCGGCGGCGAGCCACAGCGATCCGGTTCTCCGTTCCGCTCAGCTCATCCTCCAGACGCATGAACTGCTCGTTGCTCTTCAGATCCGGATACGTCTCCTGCATCCGCGTCAGCGGCAGCAGTGCAACGCTCAAACGATCGTTCGCCGCCAGCTTTTCATCCGGCGTACGGGCCGTCAGCAGGCCGGCGCGGGCGTTGGAGATCGCAGTGAAGACATCCAGCTCCTGCTTGGCATAGCCCTTCACCGTCGCCACCAGGTTCGGAATCAGGTCCGCGCGGCGCTGCAGGTTGACGTCGATCTCAGAGAAGGCCGCCGTGACCTCTTCGTTCTTCGCGACCATCTTGTTTTTGGAGCTCGTGTAGCTTCCGAAGGCCAGCACCGCAATCACCAAAATGGCTCCAAGCCCAATCAGAAAACCCTTCATGTTGTCTCTCTCCTGTTTCTCCGGAGCTGTCTCCGGCGAACTTACAAAACTTGTTGTTCAAACGCCTGCAACCAACCCGTTACCAGTCTCCGCTGGAACCACCGCCGCCGGAGTCACCACCGCCAAATCCACCAAAACCGCCACCGGAGGAACCTCCTCCGCCCCAGCCGCCATCTCCCCCGCGACGTCCGCCGCTGCTGCCCAGGATCTCACCAAGGACCAGCCATGGCAGAGCTCCGCCAAGTCCGCCGCCGCCGGAGCCTCCCCGGGGACCTCCGCCGCCAAACAGACGACGAAGAATGCTGAGG
Organism: Terriglobus tenax; assembly: GCF_025685395.1. Lineage (NCBI taxonomy): Bacteria > Pseudomonadati > Acidobacteriota > Terriglobia > Terriglobales > Acidobacteriaceae > Terriglobus > Terriglobus tenax. Next base: position 510,562 of record NZ_JAGSYA010000004.1, read on the forward strand.
ATGACCATCAGTACGATAAAGCCGACGATCAGCCCACCGATGCCTATTCCTCCATCACGCTTTACCGTCTCGCGGCGATAGGTATGCACCGGCTGCTCCGGAGCCGCAATCGACACACCCGCGTCGGAGGCAATCACCTGCCCTATCTCAGTTACGCCCAGCTTCACCGCGCCGTCCCAGTCGTTCTGGCGCAACAGCGGAACCATGTCGCGGCCCACATCACCGGTCTTGGCGTCAGGCAGAATGCCTTCCAGGCCGTAGCCCACCTCAATCCGGCGCTTACGGTCCTGCGTGGCAAACAGCAGCAGAATGCCGCGATCCTTGTACTTTGGGTCTTTCGGGCCAATGCCCCAGGTATGAAACAGGTCGTTGGCGTAGTCCTCAATCGGACGGTCGTCCAGCGACTTCACGATGACGACGGCAATCTGCGCATGCGCCTGCCGGTCTACCTCGCCTGCATACTGATTGATCTCGGCCTGGGCCTGATCCGACAGAACTCCCGCCAGATCGGTCACGTACGCCGTCGGCCTGGGGAGGTCGCTAACCTTCTCACCCACTGCCATAACGGGCGCCAGCAGAACCAGCAGCAGCGCCCACATCCACGATCTGGCCAATCGGCCCATATCTACCGTCATTCTACGCTTCCAGCCTGCAAAAGGTTCCGCAGGCAAAACAAAGGCGGGCGTCAGTGCCCGCCTTTGCCCTACTACCCTTAACTTACTTCATTGCAACATACCCGTTCTTGCGGGAGATCTCTTCGGCCTGCGCAATATGATCCTGGATGACAGGAATCGTGCGGTCCAGAGCGTCGCGCAAAGAGTTGTTCGCCGTACCGTTCATCGTGTCCTGGAACAGCTTCAGGTCGCCCTGGTGGTCCTCGACCATCGCAGCCATGTACTCCTTGTCGAAGGCGTCGCCCGAGAGGCCGCTCAGCTTCTCATACCGCTTCTCGTCCTTCTTTGACATCTCGCGCGATGGAGCTGCGCCCATCTCCTGCGCCAGCGGCTTCCAGGTGCGGGCCAGCACGGCGTGGTCTGTCATTACCTTCTGCGCGAAGGCCTTTACATCGTCGTTGCTCGACTTCGCCAGCGCGAGCTGGCTCATTTTCACGGTGGCCCGGCTGCCCTGCGCAGCTGTCTTCAGGAAGTAGCGGTCGCGCATTCGCTCGCCGGTATCTCCCATCGGGATAGAACCTTCCGGCGTTGCGTTGGAGACACCCACACCAGCCGGTTTCTGCTGTTGCTGCTGCTGTGCAGTACTGGGATTGCTGCTGTAAACATTCCCGCTGGTGTCCTGCTGTGCGGCCAAAGTCGCCGCACTCAAACCAAACATAAGAACCAAGCCCGAAATACGCATCCTCAGGCCCTCCTTTTCTCACTGCGGACAGGGACAATACTCCCTTCCTCATTAGGGTGGCAACAGGCCGGTGTGGTTGCCTGTATCCTGCTTCTTTGGAGCAGAAACGACCTATGCAACCTCCTGTAGCCCGCCGCGAACCACATCCGACCCACATTCACGGACAAGTCCTTGAAGATGACTACTTCTGGCTCCGCAACAAGGACTCACAAGAAGTGATCGACTACCTGAGGGCCGAGAACGCCTACACGCACGGCTTCATGGAGCCCACCAAGCCGCTGCAGGAGAAGCTGTACCGCGAGATGCTCTCGCACATCAAGGAGACCGACGTCTCCGTGCCCTACCTCGCAAACGGCTACTTCTATTACACCCGTACCGTTGAAGGTCTGCAGTACCCCATCTACTGCCGCAAGGTCTCTCCAACGCCTGGCGACCCGAACGCTCTCTACGACGATTCCCTGCCGGAAGAAATTCTGCTTGACGTCAACGAGCTGGCCAAAGGGCAGCCGTTCATGGCGATTGGCGACCTCGCCGTCTCGCCCGACAACACTCTTCTGGCCTATTCCACGGACAACACCGGCTTCCGCCAGTACACCCTTCACATCCGCTCGCTCACCACTGGTCAAGACCTGCCGGACACAGCGCCACGTACCGGCTCGCTGGTCTGGGCCAGCGATTCGAAGACGCTTTTCTATACCGTCGAAGACGAGCAGACCAAGCGTCACCATCGTTTCTACCGCCACGCCCTCGGCGACGACACCGCTACCGACACCCTCCTCTTTGAGGAGCCTGACGAACGATTCAACCTGGGTGCAGGCCGCACCAGCGACCGCAAGTATATTTTTCTGGAAGCCGGTAGTCACACCACCACCGAAGCCCGCTTCACCCCCGCCGACAACCCCGGCGAGTTCCTTCTCCTGGCTCCGCGCATCAACGACCAGGAGTACTACGCCGACCACCGCAATGGCCGCTTCTACATTCGCGTGAATGACACCGGCAAGAACTTCCGTCTCGTCTCCGCACCCGTAGAAACCCCAGGCCGCGAGCACTGGCTGGAAGAGATTGCCGAGGACAAAGAGCATCCGCTCGAAGACTTCGACCTCTTCCGGGATTTCGCCGTCGCTTCGGACCGCGTTCTGGGCCTGCCCCGTCTGCGCGTCTTCGGCTGGCAGGGCGACAAGCTCACTCCGGAGTCCGAAGAGGTCACCTTCCCGGAGCCCACCTACTCCGCCGGCCTGCACGTCAATCGCGAGTTCAACGCCGCAACCTTCCGCTACAGCTACCAGTCGCTGGTCGCGCCCGCGTCGGTCTACAGCTACGATGTCACCTCGCATATCTCCACGCTGCTGAAGCAGCAGGAGGTCCCGGGCAACTTCGACCGCTCGAAATACGCCTCGGAGCGTGTCTGGGCCACGGCGAAGGACGGCACAAAGATCCCAGTCTCCCTCGTCTATCGTCGCGACGAGTTTATGAAGACCGGAGAGAACCCACTCTACGTCTACGGCTACGGCTCCTATGGCTATGCGCTTCCCGTCGGCTTCAATCCCAACCGCCTTTCGCTTCTGGATCGCGGTCTCGTCCTTGCCTATGCTCACATTCGCGGCGGAGGCGATCTGGGCGACGCCTGGCACGACGCCGGCAAGATGCAGGTGAAGAGCAACACCTTCACCGACTTCATCGCCGTCACCGAGCACCTCGTCGCCGAAGGCTACGGCGACCCGAAGCGCGTCGCCATCGAAGGCGGCTCCGCTGGTGGTCTGCTGATGGGAGCGGTCACCAACCTTCGGCCCGATCTCTTCTCAGTCGTGCTTTCACACGTGCCTTTTGTCGACGTGATGAACACCATGCTCGATGACACGCTGCCGCTGACCGTGGGGGAGTACGAGGAATGGGGCAATCCCAACGAGCCCGAAGCCTTCGCCACCATGCGTGCCTACTCGCCGTATGACAATCTGCAGCCCGCCTCCTACCCGGCCATGCTGGTGAAAACCAGCCTGAACGATTCGCAGGTCATGTACTGGGAGCCCGCAAAGTACGTCGCCAGGATGCGCACGCTGAAGCAGAACGACACTCCTCTGCTGCTCGAGACCAATATGGACGCCGGCCACGGCGGAGCCTCAGGCCGCTACGACTACCTGAAGGAGATCGCCTTCGACTACGCCTTCCTGCTGACGCAACTGGGAGTAGAAAAAGCGTGATCCGCACAACCGTTTTTGCCGCCCTTACCCTGGCAGCCACAAGCATGACCACACTCGCACAAGCACCTCAGGCGCCGCACAAATGGGCCATCGTGATTCACGGTGGCGCAGGCGTCATTGAACGCAGCAACATGACCCCGGAGGCAGAGAAGGCCTACCGCGAAGGCTTGGCGCACGTCCTTCAGACCGGAGCCGACGTGCTCGCCAAAGGCGGCTCCTCGCTCGATGCCATCGAGGCCTCCATCAAGCTGCTGGAAGACGATCCGCTCTTCAATGCAGGCAGCGGAGCCGTCTTCACCGCCGCCGGACATAACGAGCTGGACTCAGCCATCATGGACGGCAAGACGCTCAACGCCGGAGCTGTCGCAGGCGTCACTCGCACGCGTCATCCCATCACACTGGCGCGTACCGTCATGGAGAAGTCGCCGCACGTCATGCTCATCGGCAGCGGAGCCGACGACTTCGCCAAAGACCGCGGCCTCGAACAAGTCGATCCCAGCTACTTCTTCACCGAGCGCCGCTGGCAGCAGCTGGTGAAGGCCCTGAAGGCACAAGGCAAGCCCGTTCCGCCCCGCCCCGCGGGCGCTCCACCGGAGCCGAAGGAACCCATCGCCGAACTACAGCCGGATGAGCTGCCCGCCGCTGCATGGCCCGACGAGAACCAGACGCATAAGTACGGCACCGTCGGCGTCGTCGCGCTGGACAAGGATGGCAATATCGCCGCAGGCACCTCCACCGGAGGCACCACGGCCAAGCTCTACGGTCGCGTGGGCGACTCGCCCATCATCGGGGCGGGCACCTATGCCTCCAACACCAGCTGCGCCGTCTCCGCCACCGGCACCGGCGAATACTTCATCCGCCTCACCGTCGCACGCGAGATTTGCGCCCTGGTCGAATACAAGGGCATGAAGCTGCAGGCAGCCGCCGATGAGGTCATCCAGAAGCGCCTCTCTGCCTTGAAGGGCGACGGCGGCATCATCGCCCTCACACCCGACGGCCAGCTCGCCTGGAGCTTCAACACCCCCGGCATGTACCGTGCCCGTCTGGTCGAAGGGGGCAAACCGCTGATCAGCATCTACAACGACGAGCCGTAAACAGGACTCTGCCTACAAAAAGAAACGGGGGCGAAGATGCCCCCGTTTCTTTTGCCCACGATAACTCGCTACGCTTTGGCTTCCTCTTCCACCACATCTCCTTCACCCGGCGCAAGGAACATGTTCATCTCCAACCCATGCTGCCGTGTGTACAGTTCGTGGTAACGACCGTTCTGCGCCAGCAGCGTGTCGTGATCGCCGCGCTCCACAATCTTTCCCTGCTCAATGACCAGGATCTGGTCGGCTTTGCGGATCGTCGACAAGCGGTGCGCAATCACAAAGGTCGTACGCCCACGCATCAGGTAATTCAGCCCCTCCTGGATCAGTGCCTCGCTCTCGGAGTCCAGCGAACTGGTCGCCTCATCCAGAATCAGGATGCGCGGGTCCGCAAGAATCGCACGCGCAATCGACAGCCGCTGCCTCTGGCCGCCGCTCAGCTTCACGCCGCGCTCGCCCACCACGGTGTCGTAGCCTTCTTCAAAGCGCTCGGCAAATTCATCCACACGTGCAATGCGGCAGGCATGCAGGAACTGCTCCTCGGTGTCTTCAGGCCGTGAGAACTTCACGTTCTCACGAATGGTCCCATCAAACAGGAACGAGTCCTGCAGCACCACGCCAAGCTGCGAGCGGTAGCTTCCCAGCTGCACCTCTGCCAGATCAATCCCGTCAACCAGCACACGTCCTTTTTGAGCCGTATGGAAGGCGCACACCAGGCTGATGATGGTCGACTTGCCGGAACCCGAAGACCCCACAAGCGCTGTTGACGTACCCGGCTTTGCCTCAAAGCTCAGGTCGTGCAGAACAGTTTTGCCTTCGTCATAGGCGAAGCTCACATGGTCAAAGACCACATCGCCGTCGATCGTTCCCATTGAGACCTTCCGCACACCGATCGCATCTTCCTCCAGCTCCGCCAGCACTTCGTTCGTGCGGTCAAGGCCAGCGGCTGCTTCGGTCAACTGCGTTCCAATCGACACCAGCGAGACCATCGGAGCGATCATGAAGGTCAGGAACATGGTGTATTCCACGTAGCCGCCAACACTCAACCGTCCCGCCGTGTGTTCACGTCCGCCCAGGTACATCACTAGGCCTCCGACCACGCCCAGCACCACGGTCGACGACAGCGTCATCAGCGACTGTGCCCGCAACGAGCTCAGCACGTTGTTCAACAGCCGCTGCACGCCCTGCGCAAACACGCCGGCCTCGCTTGCCTCGGCGTGGTAGCCCTTCACCACGCGCACACCGCCCAGCGACTCCGTCAGGCGTCCCGTTACCTCGGCCGAGATGCGTCCGCGCTCGCGGAAGATCGGCCGGATCGTTTTGAAGGCGCGCATCAGGATCGTCGCAAAGACCAGCAGAATGGCAAAGGTCAGCAGCGTCATCCGCGGGCTCAGCCGCACCAGCACGATGAACGCAATCACCGCCGTCAGCATGCCGCCCACAAATTCCACCAGGCCCGTGCCCACCAGGTTGCGGACACCTTCCACATCGCTCATGATGCGAGCCACCAGCGTGCCCGTGCGGTTCTTGTCATAGAAGTCCACCGGCAGCTTGCCGATATGCCGCTGCACGCGCGCGCGCAGCTCAGCAATCAGCTTCTGGCCTTCGGTGGAGAGCAGCTGCGTCAGCGCATAGGTCGTAATGCCCTGCACAATCGTCGCCGCGGCCACAATGCCGATAATCTTCGGCAGCAGGTCCACCTGCCCCTTGTACATCACGTTGTCGATCAGGTAACGCGAGGAGGCAGGCAGAACCAGACCGCAGACACGGTTGACGATCATCAGCAGAAAACCGAGCGTCACCAGCCCTAGTCGCGGCCGGAAAAGCTCCATTACCTGCGGAAGCACCTTCTTCAGAGGTGGCTTCGGCTTCTTGTCGCCGCCGGCACCTGCCTTATGTCCGCGTACCGGCGCATCGGCCGCGCGCATCCGCGGGCCTCCAAATGAGGACATTCCGCCCATATTCCGTTCCACTCCGCTGTTGCCGCAGTAGTCCACACCCGCCACGGCTACACCTCACAACCAGTTGAATTACACCAGGCGCGCACGCCGCGCCGCGATAAACGACCGTACACACAACAAGGTGTAGATGAAGCAGATCACTGCCATCAGCACCTCTTCCCGCACCGCCAGCGGACGCAGGATCGGCCCCGCCAGGTACGCCTTCAGAGCACGGATCGCCGGAAACAGGAAGCCCAGCAGACCAATGGTGACCGCCACATGCATCACCATCATGCGCTGCTTCGTGTTTTCAGTCCGCGCGGCAAAACCAAGCACCAGCAGGGCAACGCCAAAGAACGCCGGAATCAGGGACGTCACGGCGGTATGTCCGGTCAGGACAAAAAAGATCACTCCCACAAGAATCAGCAGAAAACCAAAACGGATCGTTATGTTCGCCATGTATTCTTCCTTATTTCTCAGGCCGCCTGGGCCAGTTCTTTCATGCGCGCCACAACCTGTGCCGCGGTCCAGTCGTTGCCCGGATACCAGTCCGCCACACGTCCGCTTTTGTCCACTACTACCGTGGATAACGAATGAGTGAGCGATTTATTGTCTCCGGAGGTCACACCAAGGTCGAAAAACTGCTCCATCGCCGTCAGATCACCCTGCGACGGCACGGCAAACTCCCAGTGGCGGAAGTCCGCCCTGCCCGCTGATTTGCCGGTATAGATCTCGCCGTAGCTCTTCAGAACCTTCGGCGAATCGAAGGCCGGGTCAAAGCTGATGCTCAGCAGGTGTGTCTTCGCCGCAGCATCCTTGTCCCCTGTAAGCGTCTTCTCAATCTCGGCGAAGTTCCGGCTCATCTTCGGGCAATAGTCATCCAGGGGGCAACGCGTGTACACAAACGTGATCAGCAGCACACGGCCCTTGTACTCATCCAGGTGGATCGCCTTGCTGTCCTGGTTGGTCAGCTTGAAGTCCGGAACCGCATCACCCTTGGTGGGCGCGTGGAACTGCATCGTGGGCTTGTAATCCGGTTTGCCCTGTGCAATCACCACAATCTGGTCCAGCTTGGCGTTCTTGTAAACCTCTCCGTCGTACTCCACAAACAGTTTGGCCGTAACGCGGTCCCCTGGGTGCAGTTCGCTCAGCACCGCAGGATCTTTCACCTTGTACGGCATGATCATCGCTTCCATGAAACCGGGAATCGCTTCATGGTCCAGCGTCACTTCGCCGCGAGAGGGGTTGGTTTCCATCACCTTACCCCGCACGTCGAAGGTCTTCGTCGTGGTGGCAAGCTTCTCCGGTTTTTTGCATCCAGCCATCACAAACGCTACGGCCAGCAGCATCAGCAAAGAAATCTTTCTCACGTCCTCCATGATAGTCCCCGGCCTGCATGACACACTGAAGAGGTGCGCTCCCCCGCCCCGGCACCGTCCCTTCCCCTGCTCTCCTTCGGATTCCTGCTGACCGGCCTTGGCACCGCTCTTCTCGGCCCCATCCTGCCCCTGCTCGCGGCACAGCACCAGCTTTCTGACGCCTCCGTCGGTCTGCTTCCCCTGGCCCAGTTTCTGGGAGCCACCGTCGGCGGAAGCACCGTGCTCGCCCGCCCCCAACGCAGCTTCGCCATCGGATCGCTGGCCGCCGGCCTCGGCCTTGGCCTCTTCGCCGTCGCCCCCGCACTTCCCCTCATGCTGGCCGTACTCTTCGCCGGAGCCTGGGGCATCGGCCAGATGATCGCCTCCTCCAACGTCATCGCCGGAGCGCGTTACACCCGCAACCGTGCCTCGGCGCTCACCCTGCTGAACTTCCTGTTCAGCGCCGGAGCCCTGCTCTCCCCACTGCTCGCCTCCTGGCTGACACCGCACCTGCCCCTGCGCCAGGTGCTGCTCGGCTTCGCCGCTCTGTTCGCCGTGGCCGCTGCCCTGCTGCTGACCGGGCTCAACTCTTCCTCTGGAGAGGAAACCGCAAGCGCGGCAAGTGAGCCACCGGCACAGCCGCTCGCGTTCTCCCTTTTTCTCTTCTTTGCTCTTTTGCTGGCTCTCTACGGAGCTTTCGAGACCAGTCTCAACGTCTGGCTCACCACCTACATGCTCCGCTATGGAGGCCGCTCCCTGGCCGCCAGCCAGGCCGTGACCTCGGCCTTCTGGATCGCTCTGACCTGCGCCCGCCCGCTCTCCTCCGCTGCACTTCTGCGCATACGGGACTACCGTCTGCAGCGTGCCTCGTTGCTGCTGCTCACGTTCAGTACAGCGGCGCTTTTCTTCCTCCACAGCGCGGCAGGCATCACCGCCGTCGCCATCCTGATCGGCTTTTTCCTTGGCCCGGTCTTCCCGGTCACCTTCGCGCTCATCCTGGCGCACAGGCCCTCGCCGCGGCAGGCGGGCATCATCCTGGCCTGCTCCGGCCTTGGAGCAGCCCTGCTTCCCTGGCTGATGGGCATCGTCTCGCGACAGACCGGTTCTCTGCGCACAGCTTTTGCCCTGCCGCTCGCCGCCGCCCTTGGCCTGCTTCTACTCTCTCTCTGCCTCAAGAGGACGGAGGGGTAGATTCTCTACCGGCTGCCCGCCGCCGGATCCGGCATCGGCACCGTGGGATTCTCCCTCGCCAGCTCCTCGACCTCTTCCAGCCGGAAGACCCGGGCATCCTTTGGTGGCTCAAACCGGCCATTCCCAACGTAAGCCGCAATAATGCCAGCCGTCAGTTCCGGACGGAAAAAGACCAGCGGCAGCAGATACTTCTTTGACTTCACCAGCGACTCCGCCACGCCATTCACCCTTGAACTGCGCGGAATATCACCCGGAACCTGCGGAATCACAAAGGTCCGCAGCTCCAGTTCGTCATGCTTGCGGGCATACTTCACAAACGACTTCGAAATCTGCTTGGGCGTCGTAATGCCGCCGTCGGCCAGAAAATTCCGGTGCACGGCCTTCGGGAAGTAGAGATTCAGCAGCTTCCGAGAAAAGTCAGCGCAGTTCTGGAACAGCAGGTTGAAATGGCTGTGATTGTGCGCCTCGTTGTAGGTAGCAATCAGTTCGGCATCCTGCGAGGGTGTCGTACTCACCTGGTAGCCATAAATTCTTCGGTCATAGGACGCGCCCACCATCTGGATCCAGTCACCCACCGGCGCATGTCCACCCTCGGCGTCCGGCACAATTTCCCGCAGAAAACGGCGGCGATACGCATCGCGCAGATCCGCCTCCATCTGCCCGGTCACCGCAATCGGAATCTCACTCTTGTCTTCGACGGCATACAGGTACGGAATCAGCGGAATCGCCACCCAGTCATAGTGGTTCACCTTGTAGTAGCGGCTGATCACTACGCCCAGTTCTCCAGGGTGGCAGGTACGCAGACTCACCGGAGTCTCGGCACACACCCGATCCAGGTAGATTGCGGCATGGCCGGTCGGATTCATGGCCCCAAAACGGCCAAACGGCTCCTCCACCAGCAGCGCAACGCTACCGCGCGCTGCAATTCCTCCCAAGAACAGAGCCACACCAAGGCTCCAACGGAAATATCTCCAAATCGATTTCATGTCTCTAACTTGTTGGATGCAAAAGAAAAACAGCGTGTAATTTATTCGACAGCTAAAAGCTGGAAAAGTCGCTGTGCGGTCATCAAACGCGCTGCCTGCCATAATGATGGATGTGAGCCAAGTCGTTTCACAAGAACGGGTTATCGTCCTTGCCATCACCGGGGCCAGCGGTGCGATCTTCGCACGCGAAGCCTTGCGCCTGTTGCAAACGGACACACGCGTGCGCCGCATTCACGTGCTGGCCTCAGACGCCGCGCTGCGTGTCTTCGCCGAAGAGCTGCAGCTTGCAGGACGCAGCCAGCTCGTCGAAAAGCTGCTCGGTCACCCGTCTGAGAAAGTCATTCATCACACGCAGGACGACATCGGCGCGTCGATCGCCAGCGGAAGCCATCTCACCCACGGCATGATCGTTCTGCCCTGCTCCATGGGAACCCTCGCCGGCATCGCCAACGGCATGGCCTCCAACCTGATTGAACGCGCCGCCGACGTAACCCTGAAGGAACGCCGCCCGCTCATCCTCTGCGTGCGCGAAACGCCTTTCAACCGCATCCACCTGCGCAACATGCAGCTCGCGGCCGAGGCCGGAGCGACCATCTACCCGGTCATCCCCACCTTCTACAACCATCCGCAAAGCGTCGAAGACATCGCACGCAACTATGTGCACCGCGTTCTGGCACACATCGGCCTGCCGCAGCCCGGCGCCTACGAGTGGAAGGGCGAGGAATAAGCTGAGTTGTGAGGTACGCGTGTAAGAGGTGTAGCCCCCCTCGAACACTCCATACATCAACGCACAACTCGCAACGCCGAACTCACAGCTTTATCGGGGCCACTCACGCCGCCCGCCCGCCGTCGCAGGCTCCGAGGCCAGAAACTCCTTCGTCGCCTCGAACACCGGTACCGGGCACTCCCGCGGAGCCAGGTGGCCACATCCATCTACCACCTCAAGCCGCGCCTGCGGCACCAGCTGCTGCAACCGAACGCCCGTCTCCAGCGGAATCAGGTGGTCTTGTTTACCCCACACAATCAGCGTGGGCTGCTTCAGCCCGTCCAGGCGGAAGTCCATCAGCTCCCGGCCGATGGTCATGGCATGAATACTCCGCTCCGTGACCCAGCCGCTGCTGGCCGCCTTACGCACCACATCGCGTGAGACGAAGTCCGGAAGTTTCGCCGGGACCGGCTCCAGCACACGCAGCAAATCCGCAACCTGGTCCACACTCTTCGGAGTAAAGCTGTCGAAGGAGAAGTCGACCGGGAAATACAGCCCCGCCGTGTCGTAGACGCCTAGCCGGCGGACGCGCAGCGGGTGATCCACCGCAATCCGCATGGCGATCCAGCCTCCCATCGACCAGCCCAGTACATCCGGCTGCCGCAGCTGCATCGCGTCCATGTACTGAACCACCACCTGTTCTTCAACACCGATCGAGTAGTCCGAGTCCCTGGGCTGCTCAGAGCGGCCATATCCCAGAAGATCAGGCGCATAGACGTGGTATCCCGCCCCGGCAAAGCGCGGAATCAGCTCCGCCCAGTCCTCAATGCGGCTGCCCAGCCCATGAATCAACAGGAGCGGCTTTCCGTTCGCCGGGCCGGCTTCTACATAATGAATGCGGTGACCCTCCAGCGTGACGTAGCCGTTCTTCACGCCCTGCCGCCACATCTTGAAGCGGAGCAACTGGTCGCTTACCCAAAGCGGACGCAGGTAAAACACCGCGCCCAGAACGAGCATCACCAGCACAAGCCCCCCAACAATGCGTCCGAACGTGCGCAACATGCGTTAGTTGAACCCCAGCTTGCGGCAGATTCCATCCACCCGCGACTTCACCTCGGCCGGCATCTCCAGCATCTCCGGCCATTCGCGCGTAAAGCCTTCCGCGGCCCACTTGCGCGTCGCATCAATGCCCATCTTGCTGCCATAGTTCGGCAAACGCGACGCGTGGTCCAGCGAGTCCAGCGGTCCCATCGTGAACTGAATATCGCGCTCCGGGTCAATGTTGTTGGTGACCCGCAGCGTCACCTCGCCAATATCCTGCACATCGCAGTCCTCGTCCACCACAATCACAATCTTGGTGAACATCGCCTGCCCCATCGACCAGATGGCGTTCATCACCTTGCGCGCCTGCCCGGCGTAGCTCTTCTTGATCGACACGATCATCAGGTTATGGAAGACGCCCTCGGGCGGAAGGTTCACGTCCACAATCTCCGGACAAGTCAGTTTCATCAGTGGCAGGAAGATGCGCTCAACCGCCTTGCCCATCCATGCATCTTCCATCGGCGGCTTGCCCACGATGGTTGCAGCATACACGGGGTCCTTGCGATGCGTGATGCACGTAATGTGAAAGACCGGATAGTCGTCCTTCATGGTGTAGAAGCCGGTGTGGTCCCCGAAAGGACCTTCACTGCGCAGTTCCGTCAGGTCGACATAGCCTTCCAGGACAATCTCCGCGTGGGCGGGAACATCCAGGTCCACCGTCTCGCACTTCACCAGCTCCAGCGGCTGCTGCCGCAGGAAACCGGAGATCAGGTATTCCTCGGCCTCTGGGGGCGCCGGAACAATCGCCGCAAAGGTCGTCGCCGGATCTGACCCGATGGCCACAGCTACCTCCATGCGGCTGCCGCGAATTTTGGTGAGCACCTGCTGCGGGACCGAGCTGATATCCGCAGCAGCAGCCGTTCCGCCCTGCGTCAGCGCCATCACATTCACGGCCTCGGTGCTGGAACCGGCAGCCGCGCGCAGCGTCTCGCGGACATGCTCGGCGGCGTTCTTCTGCCGCTGCCAGTGCATGCCGGTCGTCTGCCCGTCATACACCTGCATACGGTACATGCCCAGGTTGCGCTTGCCGTTCTTCGGGTCTTTGGTCGTCACCAGGGGCAGCGTGATGAACCGCCCGCCATCCTGCGGCCAGGTCTTCAGCACGGGAAAATCCAGCACGTTGAAGTTCTCCCGGTGGATCACTTCCTTGCACGCCGCGTCCTTCTTCGAAATCACCTTCGGGAAGAAGCTGCCCACCTCGGCCAACTTCGGCAGCATCTTCAGCTTGTCCATCAGCCCGCCGGGCATGGGCGGCTGCAGCAGCGTGGTAATGCGGTTGGCCACGTCGTCCAGCGACGCAACACCCAGCGCCATCAGCATGCGCTTCTCCGAGCCAAACTGGTTCATCAGCACGCGCGACCCGGGATAGCCTTTCACGTTCTCAAATAGCAGGGCCGGTCCGTCGCTCTTTACGGCGCGGTCGGCGATCTCGGCCATCTCCAGAATGGGGTCGACCTCCTCGCGCACGCGCACCAGCTCCCCTGCCTTCTCCAACGCCTTGATCCATTCCCGCAAGTCCTGAAACGCCACTGCCTTCACCTCGTATCCCTTCTATCGTACCGTGCGATAGCCTGAAAACATGCTCTTGAAACCTGCCCGGCATGATGACATCGAATCTCTCTGCGCCATTGAATCGTTGTATCCACAGTTCATCACAGTGCAGCCTCCGGCTGAGCACCTGGCGGCTCTCCAGAACCCGAACTTCGCCTACCTGGTCGCACGCGGCGATGAAGGAGAAGTGGCCGGCTACGTCATCCTCACCGGCCTGCAATCGCCACACCACAACGTCGAACTGCGCCGCATCGCCGTCCGCAACCCCAGCCAGCGTCTTGGCCGCCCCGTGCTGCGGGAGGCAATCGCATTGGCCTTCACGCAGTACGGTGCGCACCGCCTGTGGCTCGATGTCGCCGAAGAAAACACCCGAGCGCAGTCGCTCTACCGCTCACTTGGCTTTCAGCAGGAAGGCATTCTGCGGGAGGCCCACTTTCACAACGGCAGCTATGCTTCCCTCGTCCTGATGTCGATGCTTGCCCGCGAGTACAAGGAACAAATCGCTCCGTAGCAGTGTCTATGGCTGCGTACGCATTCCTCGCTGGATGCGCACTCACTGCAAAGGAGTGCCACCATGCTTGAATCCGCCCTCATCGAGTCCACCGGACGCATTCGCACCACCCGCCGCTACACCGCCATCGCCTCCGTCGGCCTGCAGATCCTCATCGGCGCAGGCTGCATCGTTTACCCGCTCATCTATCCGGAAGCGCTACCAAAGTCAGCCACAAAGTTACTCTCCATTGAGCCACCGATGATGACCAGGGCGCCGCAGATCGTCACACAGCAGCAAGCTGTCAGCAGCCGCCCCACGCCGATGGTGGACAACGCGCTTCACGTGCCTCCAACCATTCCGACCAACATCAACGAGACACCTGACCCAACACCTCCAGGTACAGTCATTGCGGGTTCCGGCCTAAATATGAGCGGTCCCACCGGCCCCAGCGTCATCGGTTCGGTGCTCTCTAACATCGGCTCAACGCCTGCCGTTGTGACCGTCATCCCCAGGCCCAAACCCATCGTGCAGCGAGTCTCGGAAGGCGTCACGCGCGGTCTCCTCCTCAAGCCCATCACGCCGCTCTATCCGGCCATTGCGCGGGCCGCGGGCGTACAAGGAAATGTCGTGGTCTCGGCGGTGATCTCGAAGTCAGGCTCGGTCGAGAGCCTGCAGGTAGTCAGCGGTCCGGAGATGTTGCGCAATGCCGCACTTGAGGCGATCCGGGCCGCGCGCTACCAGCCCTACCTGCTCAACGGCGAACCCACCGAAGTGCAGACCACCATCACCATCCACTTCACCATGGGAAGCTAAGCAGTTATGAGTTGCGAGCTTTATGTTGCGAGGAAACCAGGCCCAACACATCACTCACAACACGCAACTCTCTCAGGCGCTCACCGCAAGCTTCGGCGTGGTGGAAGGCGACTCCGGCTCCGCGTACTCTTCCAGCGGATATCCGGCCTCTTTCCACCCATCGAAGCCGCCCTTCAGCGGCCGTACGCGGTAGATCCCGAACTTGTGCAGCTTCAGCGCCACCTTTGCGCTGGTCTCTTCGCTGGGGCAGGTGCAGTACAGCACAATATCGCGGTCACGCGGAATCTGGTCATGCTGCCGCTCCAGTTCCGCCGGCAGAATCCGTACGGCTCCAGGCAGGACGCGCGGGTCAGGCAGGTAGTCCAGCGGGTGCCGCAGGTCGACGATATACGGTGCCTGCGTGCCTTCCTCGACCGCATGCTCAATCATTTCCTTCAACTCGCGGGCATCCAGACGCATCTCACGCACACTGAGCAGGAACTTCCGCTGACGCCAGAGCTTCTGCACGAAGAACCCGATCACCAGCAGCACAAACAGGACACCCGCAAACTTACCCAGCAGGTGGAACAGCTCGGCATTCTTCTTGACGATGTCGCCGAAAAACCGGCCGGCAAAGATATACGCGCTTCCCCAGCCCAGCGCACCCAGGCCGTCCATCAGCAAGAACTTCGGGTAGGGCATGCCCGTCTGTCCGGCAACCGGCGGAGCCAGCGTATTCAGCCCCGGCACAAACTTGGCGAACAGCAGCGTTACACCGCCACGCTTGCCAAAGTAGCCCTCGGTCTTCTTCACGCAGGCGCTGGCTTCCAGGCTCAGCCGGCACACCAGCTTTACCACCTTGCCGCCGAAACGGCGCCCCAGCCACCACCACAGCGAGTCCGCCAGAAGGCACGCCGCCACCACTCCCGCCAACGCAATGGACGCATGCAGCTTGTGCGCCGCGGACAAAGTGCCCACCGTCAGCAGCACCGGTGTGGTCGGAATGGGGATGCCAAGTTGCTCCAGCAGCACCCACGTGAACAGGATCACGTACGCATACTGCACGAAGAACTCGATGGCGATTGGCATGGAAATGGCCCCGGGGGAGGTGTTGATCCTAAATCACTAGATGTACGGGCAGGCAAGGAAGGTGCAAACCAGCATAAAGAGCCTGCCCTGATAGGGACAGGCTCTCATAGTTTACGCCGTTCCGGGTATGAAATTACTCAGCAACAAGGTATGAAATTACTCAGCAACAATCAGCGGCATCTGGACCAGATGCTGGCTGAGGAACCAGCTCTGCAGTTCGTTGGGGCGAAGCACATCGCTCACCGCCAGGTCGTTGGTGCCGTCATCCCCCGCCTTGTCGGCGGCTTCGGCCAGCTTGTGGCAGTCCTCGATAATGATGCGGTGCGCCTCCAGCAGGCGGCCGATCTGCACCGGCACTTCCTCGCGGCCACGCGGCGGGCGCTGAATCCGCGACACCTCAGCCACATCCACTCCCATCGCCAGGGAGACGCCGCCCAGCAGTTGAATCCGCTCAGCGATCGCGTCCACGATGTCGACCTGCTCCTCAAAATGCTTGTCAAACAGCAGATGGAGCTGGTTGAAGGTCGGTCCGGCTACTTGCCAGTGGTGCTTCTTGTACAGGTCGCGCAGGGTAATCGAGTCGGCCAGAAGCTGGTTCAGCTTCGCGCACATCTCCTCGCGGACGTCCGCATCAAGACCAATCGGGAGATCCTGTACGACTGAGCCGTACTTCTGGATCTCCCGGGCCTTTTCATGCCAATGCGGAGTAATCAGGTCCTTGCTTCCGACTTTCTTCATTGCGACAGCCATCTTTGGTTCTCCTTTAGGGAATCTCTTTTGCTCCCTTAGGATGCGGCTTTGGTCGCGATGGATTGCCTCTACTTGACCCTTACTTCCGGAGCAACCGAATAACCAGGACGGAGTGCCAGGTCCTTGTTCTCTTCTTTCAGGTTGGTGAAATCAATGCGTACCGGAATACGCTGCACTACCTTCACGTAGTTACCGGTCGCGTTCTCCGGCGGGAACAGGCTAAGCCGCGAACCGGTGGCTCCGCCAATCTGCGTCACCTTACCTTCAAACGTGCGTCCACCTAAAGCGTCGACCTTGATCTCCACCTTCTGGCCTGGCTTCATCTGTTCCAGCTGCGTTTCCTTGAAGTTGGCCGTTACCCACAGGTTCTCAAGCGGAACGATGGTCAGCAGGTTCTGCCCGATGGACAGGTTCATACCTACCTGCACGTTCTTCTTGTTCACAATGCCGGTCGTCGGAGCCACGATCTTCGTGTAGCTCAGGTTCAACTTCGCCTGGTCAACCTTCGACTGAGCGTTCTTCACCTCGGCTGCGGCCGCGCTTGCGCGGGCCTCCTGCACCTTCACCAGCTGCGGTCCATTCTTCGCGGACTGAGTGGCGCTCGCCTGGGACTGTGCCAGCTTCTGCTGAGCCTGGCGGACAGCTTCCTGCTGCGCAATCAGAGAGGCCTGTGCTTCCACAAACTGCGCCTTCTGCGCCGCTGCGCTCGCAATCACCGAGTCATACTGCTGCTTGGAGATCACGTCCTTCTGTACCAGCGGTGTGTAACGCTCCACGTCCAGGTCGGCCTTGGTGGAGTTGGCCTTGGCCTGCTCCACACGGGCAGCAGCAGCAGCAACCTGCTTCTGGGACTGGGCAACAGCAGCGATAGCTGACTGCACGTCCGATCCCGTCGTCGAGGTTTCGGTGCGGGTGTTCAGGCTGGTGATCGGTACATTGACCGTCGCCTGTTCATAGGCCGCCTGTGCATTGGCAAGCTGAGCCTCAGCCTGCTGCAGGGCAACCTCGTAGTCCTTCGGGTCGATCTCGGCCAGCACCTTGCCGGCCTCAACCTGCTGGTTGTCCTCGACGTAGACCTTGATCACCTGTCCGGTAACGCGCGAGCTGACCTGGTACAGGTCGCCATCCACCTGCGCGTCGTCAGTGTCTTCGGTAAAGGTGCTGCGCCAGTAGAACAAGCCGGCTGCCAGCGCCAGCAGTACCAGCACCGCAATCACGATGACGCGCCGCTTGGCCTTCTTCTCCGGCTGCTCGGGCGCCGTGTCGTCGCTGCGCTCCTGCACAGCCTGCGGCTGAACCTTCTGCTGTTCCTGATTCTGTTGTCCGTCCGCCACGGTCACTTTCCTCCCACGTAATCTTTGTAGTTTGTCTGCGCTACGCCAAGAGCACGGGCCAGCTCCAGCTTGGCCAGGTTGTGCTGATACAGCGCGCTGATGTACTGATCGTTTGCCTGCGCGGCCTGCGACTGCGCCTGCGATACCGCAAGGTTGTCACTGACGCCTGCCTTGAAGCGCTCCTGCGCCTCCAGCAGAGCCTCATTCGCCGTCTCCACGTTGGTATGCGTTGCCTCTACCAGCTTGGCCGCCGACTGAATGTCCAGGATCGAGGTGCGAATATCCTGGTTCACCTGCTGCACCTTGTCCGAGAGCTGCGCCCGCGCCGTCTGAAGGCTTGCGTCCGCCACTTCCACATCACCCTTCGTCTTGGCAATCTGCAGAATGGGAGCCTTCACGTTTCCACTCACCGTGTACGTCCCATCCAGGTGCGAGAGCGTCGGCCCAATCACGCCATAGTCGCCGCTGACTGAAACCGCCGGAAGCTGCTGCGCCCAGGCTGCTGTCTTTTCCGCACCGGCGCCCTTCAGCGTCTCTTCGGCAGCCGCCAGGTCCTTGCGGGTCTTCAGCGCCTGCTGAAACGCCGCCTCGGCGTTCAGGTTCTCCATCGGCTGAAACGGAGAGGTATCCGTCAGTCGGAACTGCTGCTCCAGCGGCATACCAATCGTCCGCGCCAGCGCCAGCATGTCCTTGGCGAGATCGTTTTTCGCCGAGATCAGCAGCTGTTGCTGGTTCTGGTAGTCGACCTGGGCCCGCAGAACATCCAGCTTCGGGCTGGTACCGGCATCATGCGCTGCCGTGGCCTGGTCCAGGCTTACCTTGGACGAGTTCACCTGCGCCTGTACGCTCTCCACGCGGGCCGCATCGGCCACGCACAGCAGGTAGGCGTTGCCCACCGTCAGCGTCACCATGTCGCGTGCATCTTCTGCCGTCAGCTTGGACGCCGAAAAATTGTGCTTGGCCGCGATGTAGTTCTCCAGCGATTGCACGTTGACCACCGACTGCGACAGGTACGCACGGAAGTCGAAGACCTGGAACGGCCCGACAATCGGGTTGAAGCCAGGAAAACTGAGACCGTACGCCGCAAGATTCACCTGCTGCACGTTATAGGTCGCCTCTCCATGGGCAGTCGGCAGCAGAGCCTGCAGTTCCTGCAGCCGCTTGCCACTGGCTTCCTTCACAGACGAGGTCTCGAGAATCAGCCCCAGGTTGGTCTTCAGTCCGCGCTGAATGGCGTCCGACAGGCTCAGGTCCAGAACTCCGTCCGTCGCCTTGCCCTCAACCACTGAGCCCTTGAAGTTGTTTTGTCCGCTCGAACCAGCGCCCTGCGACTGCTGCGCCAGCACTCCCTGCGCCGCCTGTACGGCTGCAGCGCCAGATCCGGGCGATGTATCGCCTCCGCCCGACGGTGCTATCCCGCTGCGCGACTGCGCACCGAGAGCACCCGCCAGAAGCATCGCCGGCAAAACCAAAATCTTTCTTTGCGCCATTGTCCCCATGCTAACCGCAACCGAACATCACACTGCTACCGGTCTTTGTCCGCCGGCCTTCCAAACGACTGAAACGGCTGTTCTTCCTTTGGATGCAACCCCCGTCGCATAAAGCTTCAAAAAAGTTGCATTTTGCCGCAGGCCCCGGAAATCCTGGTCCCAGCCCCTTGCACCCGGCTGCCTGTCCGCTGCACCCTTATACCCATGATTCGTACAGGACTCATCGGCTTTGGCCTTGGCGGCCGCGTCTTTCACGCCCCGTTTGTCTCCGTAACCCCCGGCATGGATCTGACCGCTGTCGTCCAGCGCGGTCCATGGAAGCAGCCCTTCCCCTCAGCCTCAGAACAATATCCCCATGTCCGCATCGTTGACTCGGTCGACGCCCTCCTGGAGTTGCAGGATCTGGACCTGATCGTCATCTCCACCCCCAACGACTCCCACTTCCAGCTCGCCCACGCCGCACTTTCCGCCGGCAAGCATGTCGTTGTCGACAAGCCGCTCACCACAACCTCGGCGGAGTCTCACCAGCTTCTTTCCCTGGCCGCCTCCAAAAATCTTGTCCTTGCGCCCTTCCAGAACCGCCGCTTCGATGCCGACTTCCGCACCGTCCAGAAGGTCCTGGACTCCGGCCGTCTCGGCCGCCTAGTCACCTTCCGCGCTCACTTCGATCGCTTCCGTCCAGGCCTACGCGCCAATACCTGGAAGGAAGGCTCGAACCCGGCCAACGGCATCCTCTTCGATCTCGGACCCCACCTTGCCGATCAGCCGCTGGCGCTCTTTGGCAAGCCCGACTACGTCACCGCCTCCGTCCGTCATGACCGGGACGGCTCACAGATCGACGACGCCTTTGACATGCGCCTCGACTACCCCGGGCTGACCGTCCATCTTTCTTCCAGCATGATCGCCGCCTCGCCCTCGCCTCGCTTCCTTCTGCATGGCACCGGAGGCAGCTTTGTGAAGTACGGCCTTGACCCGCAGGAACCCGCACTGCTCGCCGGTCAGCGCCCCACCGTCGACGGAGAGTGGCTGCGCGAGCCGGAATCCGCCTACGGCACGCTGATCACCGCCGATCCGGCTACGTCCAACTCCACCCTCTCCGAGACCGTTGTCTCTGAAACCGGAGACTACCGCCTCTTCTTTGCCAACGTGCGCGACGCCATCAACGGCAAGGCCGAACTGACCATCCCGGCCATCCACGGCCTGCGCATCATCCGCTGCCTGGAGCTGGCCCGCCAGTCCAGCGAGGAAAAACGTTCCATCCCCTTCACCGAAGCGGACTGGAATTGCAGGTAAACTCAACCGAGAAATGAACGATTCGCAGCCTTCCGCACTCCCGGCCGGCTTTCTGTGGTCCGCCACGAAAGCCGGCATCAAGGCCTCCGGCAAACCGGACCTTGCCATCGCCGTCGCGCCGAAAGGCGCCTCCGCAGCCGCATCTTTCACCCAGAACCAGATGGTCGCAGCGCCGATCCTCGTCGGCCGGCAACATATGACCACCACCGGTGGCCGTGTAACCGCCGTGCTCATCAACTCCGGCAACGCCAACTGCGCTACCGGACAGCATGGTCTGGACGCCTGCGCCACCTCCTGTGAAGCCTTCGCCGCCCTGGCCAACTGCCCCGCTGAAGAGGTCTTCCCTTCCTCCACCGGCATCATCGGCGTCCCTTTGCCCGTGGAAAAGATCACCGCAGCTCTGCCCACCGCTTTTGCCGCACTGGCAGACACCGAGCAGGCCGCCGACGACTTCCGCCGCGGCATCATGACCACGGACACCCGGCCGAAGTCCGCACGCGCCACCATTACCTACAACGGCAAATCGGCTTCTATCTATGGAGTCTGCAAAGGTGCCGGCATGATCGGCCCGCAGGTTGGACCGCCGCACGCCACCATGCTGGTCTACCTGTTCACCGACATCACAGCCACCCCGGCACAGCTCCGTACGGCTCTCGCTCCAGCGGTCGAGGCCAGCTTCAACTCCATCTCCATTGATGGCGATACCTCCACCAACGACACCGTTCTTCTGCTCGCCTCCGGAGCCAGCGAACTCACGCTGGACGAAAATACCTCCGAGCTCTTCCAGAACGCCCTCAACCTGGTCACGAAAAATCTCGCCTTCCAGATCGTCGATGACGGCGAGGGAGTCACCCACGTTGTGACCCTGCACATCACCGGCGCAGCCACCGTGGCCGACGCACAGGCTATCGCGAAGACCATCGCCACCTCGCCGCTCTGCAAGACCGCATGGTCCTCCGGAGACCCCAACTGGGGCCGCCTGATGGCCGCCGCCGGACGTGCGGGCGTAGCCTTTGACCCGGCAAAGGTCTACATCCATATCGGCGACCAGCCGGTCTTCGAGGCCGGAACCCGTTCACCGAAGTTCGACGAGGCCTCCGCCCACGCCGTCATGCTGCAGCGCGAGTACACCATCCATATGGAGCTGAACGCCGGCCAGGCGGAAACCCGCTTCCTGACCTGCGACCTCACCCACGAGTACGTCAGCATCAACGCCGACTACTCCACTTAAAGAACGTGCCTTGTCATCTCGACCGGAGTAGAACCCTCCGGTCGAGATGACAACACCAGGTCCGCTCAGATTTCCCTTGCCATTCCGTAGTGCAGCGGATGGAATCTGCTTCTTCCGTCCCCCAGCTCCACAATCCTCCCTCAAACTTCGCACAACCGTGCGATCATCGCCCAGATACGGTGACGCACGTAGGCGAAACGGTTTATCGTGTTAGTCGGCAGGCTGATATCCGCCCAAACTTCTTCTTATAGGGGTGCCCCTGAATGTCCACCAAGCTCGATAACGCTCCGGCGACCGCAAACGCCGATTTCCTGGCTGAAGTCTCCGAGTGGATTGAGGCATTTGACGAGCTCGTCGTTGCCGAAGGCGCCGAGCCCGCAGCCGACCTTCTCACCGCCCTCAAGCAGCGCGCTGCCGAGGCCGGGGTCGCCGCGACCGGCGAGTTGACCACCCCTTACCGCAATACCATCCCCGCCCACGATGAAGTGCCCTACCCCGGCGACCGCAATCAGGAACGCCGCGTGGAAGCCCTCATCCGCTGGAACGCCATGGCGATGGTGCACGGGCAGAATAAGAAGGACGCCGGCATCGGTGGCCACCTTTCCACCTACTCCTCGCTCTGCACCCTGCTCGAAGTCGGCTTCAACCACTTCTTCAAGGGCAAGACGACCGGAGCCGACGGCAGCCAGCAACCCGGGGACTTTATCTACTTCCAGGGCCACGCTTCGCCCGGTGTTTACGCCCGCGCCTTCCTAGAAGGCCGCCTGAGCGAGCAGCACCTGAAGAACTTCCGCCACGAGCTGCGCGACACCCCCGGCCTGTCCAGCTATCCACACCCCTGGCTGATGCCCGAGTTCTGGAACTTCCCCACCGTTTCCATGGGGATCGGCCCGCTGAACGCCATCTACCAGGCCCGCTTCATGCGCTACCTGGAAAACCGCAGCCTCATCCAGAAGACCGATCGCAAGATCTGGGCTTATCTGGGCGACGGCGAGACGGATGAGGTCGACTCGCTCGGCGCGATTGGCCTGGCCACCCGCGAGAAGCTCGACAACCTGATCTTCGTTGTCAACTGCAACCTGCAGCGTCTTGACGGCCCGGTCCGCGGCAACAAGCGCATCATCGACGAGCTCGAAGGCGTCTTCCGCGGCGCTGGCTGGAATGTCATCAAGGTAGTCTGGGGCGCGGATTGGGATGCTCTCTTCGCCAAGGATTACAAGGGCCTTCTGCTCAAGCGCATGGAAGAGTGCGTCGACGGCGACTTCCAGGCCTACAAGGCCAAGGGCGGCGCGTACCTGCGCCAGCACTTCTTCGGCAAGTACCCTGAGTTGCTGGAGATGGTCGCCGACCTGACCGATGAGCAGCTTGCCCGCCTGCATCGCGGCGGACATGACCCCGCCAAGATCTTCAACGCCTACAAGCGCGCCGTGGAGTACACCGGCGGACCCACCGTCATCCTGGCGAAGACCGTCAAGGGCTACGGCCTCGGCTCCACCGAGGCACGCAACGCCAGCCACCAGGAGAAGAAGCTGACCGACGAGAGCCTGGCCGCCTTCGTCAAGCGCTTTGAGATTCCGGTCTCCGAGGAGACCGCTCACAACGCCGGCCTCTATCACCCCGGACAGGACGCTCCAGAGATCCAGTACCTGCAGGCTCGCCGCAAGGAGCTAGGCGGCTATCTGCCCGTCCGCGAGGTTCCCGAGCTCTCCTTCAAGGCGCCCGAACTCGACTTCTTCAAGGAGTGGATGGGCGGATCGAAGGGACGCGAGGTCTCCACCACCATGGGCTTCGTCTCCATGCTGCGCCTTCTGCTCAAGGAGCCGAACTTCGGCAAGTATGTTGTGCCCATCGTTCCCGACGAGGGACGTACCTTCGGCCTGGAGTCGGTCATCAAGCAGGTTGGCATCTATGCCTGCGAAGGCCAGAAGTACACGCCACATGACTCCGACATGCTGCTGAGCTACCGCGAGGAGAAAGACGGCCAGATCCTGGAGGAAGGCATCACCGAGGCCGGTTCCATGGCCAGCTTTACCGCTGCCGGCACAGCCTACTCCAACTACGGCATCCCCTCGATTCCCTTCTACATGTACTACTCGATGTTCGGCTTCCAGCGCATCGGAGACATGGCTTGGGCCTTCGCGGACTCACGCGGCAAGGGCTTCCTGATGGGCGGCACCGCCGGTCGTACCACCATGCTGGGTGAAGGTCTGCAGCACCAGGACGGCCACTCGCACGTTCTGGCCAGCACTGTTCCTACCTGCCTCTGCTATGACCCGGCCTACACCTTCGAAATGGCCGTCATCATCCAGGACGGTCTGAAGCGCATGTACGAGAAGATGGAGAACGTCTTCTACTACATCACCATGTACAACGAGGACTACGTTCAACCCGAGGCTCCGGCCAACCTGGACGTCAACGGCATCCTCAAGGGTCTGTACCTCTTCAAGCCGGCGGAGAACGCCACCGTCCAGCTCTTCGGTTCAGGCACCATCCTGAATGAAGTGTTGAAGGCGCAGCAGATCCTGGCCGACGAGTACAAGGTTCAGGCCAACGTCTGGTCCGTCCCCAGCTACATCGAGCTTCGTCGCGATGCTCTCGCGGTTGAGCGCTGGAACCGCCTGCATCCCTCCGAGAACGAGAAGAAGCCATACCTGCTGGAAGCCCTCGGCGACGCGCAGGGTCCGGTCATCGCCGCTTCGGACTACATGAAGGTCATGCCGGATGCCCTGGCTCCCTGGCTCGGCCAGCGCCTGGTCACCCTCGGCACCGACGGCTTCGGCCGCTCGGACAACCGCGAGCACCTGCGCGCTCACTTCGAAGTCAGCGCCAAGGACATCGTGGCTGCCACGCTCTCCAAGCTCGTCCGCGAGGGCAAGGTCAAGGCCAAGGCTGCCGTCAAAGCCTTCGCCGACCTGGGTATCGACACCGAGAAGAAGGACGCGGCTCGCGCCTAATCTGCTCACTCACCACGAAGAGCCCGGCTATGGCCGGGCTCTTCTCTTGCACCTTGAACCTTGCCCCTTGCACTCGGCACCGTGTGTGCTACCTTGCAGAGAAACAGATCGAGAAAAATGTCCGCCGCTACCTTCGAGAACCCTCTCATTCCCAATCAGCGTCTGAAGCAGCTTTATAACGCCATGCGCGACCTGCGCACGGGCAGCAAGAAGACACGCGGCCTGGAAGCAGGCATTGCCGCCACAGCCAGTCATCTGCGCCCGCAGGACACCATTGCGGCCTCCGCAACGCTCGGCCTAGCTGTCGCGATCGTGCAGCAGAGCAGTGGCAACCTGCTGCCGCCAGCGCTCGACGCCGACCAGAAATTCGCTGCGGCCCACGGCGCTGCCTTCGCCAACAAGCACTTTACACCCGGCTCGGTGGCCGTTCTCTACCTGGACAGTGCCCTGCCCGCATCCTATGGCCGCTTCCTGGAGATGACCGCACTGCGGGAGCTGCCGGTGGTCTACGTCCAGGCTCCCGGCCACAAGGCCCACCCCGCCGCGGTAAAGCACAAAATCCCGGTGATTCCGGTCGACGTCAACGACGTTGTAGCCTGCTATCGCGTCGCTCAGGAAGCCTTTACCCGTGCCCGGACGCTCCACCTGCCGACCTGGATCAGCTTCCAGCAGGTCGACAAGGAAGATCCGCTCGATAGGATGCGCTCATATCTTAAGTCCAAGGGCTTGCTGGCACGCGGCTAAGCGCGGGTACACTGGGAGCAGCATGCGCCGTCTCCCGGTTCTTCCCACCATCGCTTTCAGTTTCATCACCTTACAGCCAGCGCTCGCTCAACAGGCAGATCCGGCGCAGATTAATCTGCCCGCGCAGCAGCCGGCCTATGGTCAGCAGCAGACAGGCACTCCCGCTCGCCCGGCTTATAACCCGGACCAGCAGTCCACTCCACCGGCAATGCCGCAGCCACAGAACGTTCCACCTCCGGTGGTCGCTCCCCGGCCCACCGAGAAGCATCCCTTCACCGCGCGTAACCAGTACGGCCCGCCGGCCACGCTGCGCAAGATCGACTTCCTCGGCTCCGTATACATCCCGGTCGACAGTTGGATCTACCCGGCGATGCTGCGCCTCTACTCCTTCGGCTATCTCGACTCCGCCTTCATCAGCCTGCGCCCATGGACGCGCCGCAGCGCC
Source organism: Terriglobus tenax (assembly GCF_025685395.1). Classification (NCBI taxonomy): domain Bacteria; kingdom Pseudomonadati; phylum Acidobacteriota; class Terriglobia; order Terriglobales; family Acidobacteriaceae; genus Terriglobus; species Terriglobus tenax. The sequence continues at coordinate 536,655 of NZ_JAGSYA010000004.1, forward strand.
ATCAACATGCTGGTCGACTCCGAGCAGGACATTCGCGCCAGCGACAACGAAGAGGCGCGAGCCATCCTTGATTCCCTGCTGCACGAGTTCGACCCCGAGCTCTCCGCTAACACAAACGGCATAGGCGCGGTCAACGGACTCTACTCGGCCTACACGCGCGTCGGATACATCAACGGCCCCGTGTTGCGGGACAGCTATCACCTGGGCCAGACCATCAGCAACGACTATGCCCGCCCTTATCAGAGCGGCTTCAACAACGTCACCGGCTTCTCCACGGTGACTGAGGTCGGCCGCTTCTCGCTCAACATACGCGGCGAGTACCAGCACGCTCCCTCCGGTGAGGGCTACAGCCGTGCCCTGTCGGCATTCTTCTCCGATCGCGACCTCGTGAATACCCCGTACGCCGGCTACAACGCGCGGCAGGCGACCATTCCTGAAGGCCCCATCGCGGCTACCAATACCTTCCGTATTCAGGAAGCGAATCTCTCCGTCCACCTGCTGAAACACGAGTTCTCACTGGGTAAGTCAGATGCGTGGAACGGCCCCGGCGTCGGTGGTAACTTTTCCTGGAGCAACAATGCGGAGAACATCTACTCCTTCCGCATCAACCGCGTTGAACCCATGTATATCCCGTTCGTCCGGCGTATTCTGGGCCCTCTGCGTTACGACTTCTTCGTCGGCAGCCTGAAAGGACACACCTACCCCAACTCTCCCTGGGTGCACTCCACGGCCTTCAGCTTCTCCCCGACCAAAAACTTCCAGTTCGGCCTGACACGTACAGCCATCTGGGGCGGAAAAGATCATACCCCCGTCACCCTGCATACCTTCTTCAAGAGCTTCTTTCACTTCCAGGACACCAATAACGAAGAGAAGTACTCTCGTTCCGACCCGGGCGCGCGTTTCAGCACCTTCACCGCCTCGTGGCGTCCGCCGCTGCCAAAGCACGTGGCCACTCTCTATGTGGATGCGATGGTCCATGATGATGTCACACCCATCAGCGCACCAAATCGTTCCGCCATCCGCTCAGGTCTTTACCTGGCACAGTTGCCGTATCTGCCCAAGCTCGATCTCCGCCTAGAAGGCGCCTACACGGACCCTCCTGTGATTAACAGCACCGGCGGCTACTTCATGTACTACGAGATCGTGCAGCGCCAGGGATACACCAACAAGGGCTTCATCATGGGCGACCCGCTCGGACGCGAGGCCAAGGGCGGCAATGCGTGGTTGACCTGGCACTTCTCCGGCAACGAGTGGCTTCAGCTCTCCTACATGAACAAGAAGAACACCAAGGACTTCATTCCCGGTGGCACGACGCAGAACCAGTTTGCCGTCAATCTGGTCAAACGGCTCTCAAGGGAAGTCGAGTTGAATGCAACCCTGCAGCATGAACGCTGGAAGGCGCCCATCTACAAGCAGGGCCAGCAGTCCAACACGCTCGTTCAGTTCCAGCTCACATGGTACCCGCGGTTGAAGCAGGGTCTCGGCGTCCGGTAGCTGCTCTGAAAAGAAAAATGCCCCGCGCAGGATCATCCTGTGCGGGGCGTTTCTCTTTTACCTTACGCCGAAGCTTTTTCCGCCTCGACACAGCTTTGGAAGTACGGCAGAGAGCGCGTCAGGCCTTCCCGCAGCATCACCTTCGGCTCCCACCCCAGAAGGGTCTTCGCCTTGGTAATGTCCGGCTTGCGTTGCTTCGGATCGTCCTGCGGCAACGGCTCGAAGATCATCTCGCTCTTCGATCCAGTCACGGCAAGCACTTCCTTCGCGCACTCGATCATCGTCCACTCCACCGGGTTGCCGATGTTGGTGGGCAAATGCTCGTCGCTCCACGCCAGCTTGACGATACCCGCGATCAGGTCGCTCACATAGCAGAAGCTGCGCGTCTGCAGACCGTCGCCATAGATGGTCAACGCATCGCCACGCAGCGCCTGCATCATGAAGTTCGAGATCACACGACCGTCATTCGCCTGCAGGCGAGGTCCGTACGTGTTGAAAATACGCACCAGGTGCGTATTCACACCGTGATAGCGGTTGTAAGCGGCAACAGCGGCCTCGCTGAAACGCTTGGCTTCGTCATACACGCTGCGCGGACCGATCGGGTTCACATTGCCCCAATAGGTCTCCACCTGCGGATGTACCAGCGGATCGCCATAGCACTCCGACGTGGACGCATGCAGGTACCCGGCGCTGTACTTCTTTGCCAGCTCCAGCGTGTTCAACGTTCCGGCCGAGCCAACCTGCAGCGTCTCGATACCGAGACGCATGTAGTCGGCCGGACTGGCCGGCGACGCCATGTTGAAGAGAAAATCGAACGGACCGGGATCGAAGCTCTGGCAGATGTCCTGCTCGGCAAAGGTAAACCGTGGCTCATTGGCAAGATGGCCCAGGTTCGCCATCTTGCCAGTCGCCAGGTTATCAATGCCATGCACATCATGCCCTTCGGCCAGCAGAACATCGCACAGGTGCGATGCTAGAAATCCTGCGGCTCCGGTGACAACAATGCGGCGCTTGCCCATGCTTTGGGTCTTCTCCTTGTACGCGTTGCGTTCGTAAATTAGTGGGCCGGGTGGGCCGACGGACGTCCAACGCTGGTGTAGTGGAAACCAGCCTCCGCCATCGCCTCGGGCTCATACAGGTTGCGGCCGTCCACAATGATGGAGTAACGCATCGACTTGTTCAGAAGCGCCAGGTCCAGCTTGCCGAACTCTGCCCAGTCGGTCAGGATCAGCAAGGCATCGGCGTCCTTGGCTGCTTCGTACACATCGCTCGCGTACTTGCAGTTCGGCCCCTCGGGAATCTCAAGCTTGGCACGGTCCATCGCAGCCGGATCGAAGGCAGTAATCGAGCAGCCTTCCGCCAGCAGAGACTGCACCAGATCAATCGCCGGACTCTCGCGGATGTCATCCGTATCGCCCTTGAATGCCAGGCCAAGCACACCAAGCTTCTTGCCGCGCAGCGTCCACAGCGCCGAACGCACCTTGGCGATAAAGCGCTTCTTCTGCTTGTCGTTGATCTTCTCAACCTCGGCCAGAAGGTCGAAGCCGATACCCATCTGCTCCGCCACCGAACGGAACGCCGAAACGTCCTTCGGGAAGCAGGAACCACCGTACCCGATACCCGGACGAAGGAACTTCGGACCGATACGGGCATCGAGTCCCATGCCCTTGGCCACCTGCTCCACATTTGCATCCGCTTCTTCACAAATATTCGCTACAGCGTTGATAAAGCTGATCTTCAGCGCCAGGAAGGCATTCGAGGCATGCTTGATAATCTCGGCGCTTTTGGTCGAAGTCAGAAGGAGCGGCGGCAGATTCTCGGTATTGCATACGCCAGGAATCTGGTCGGGCTGCTTGTAGTAAGCGCCCTCCGTCAACGGTGCATAAATGGCCTTCAGCAGTTCAGCCGCACGCGGGCTGTCAGAGCCCACCACGATACGGTCCGGGTGCAGGAAGTCTTCCACCGCAGTACCTTCGCGCAGGAACTCGGGATTCGACACCACGTCGAACAGGTGCTTATCCACGCCATTGCGCTCAATTACACGGCGAATCCACTCGTTGGTATAGACCGGTACCGTGCTCTTTTCCACGATGACCTTGTAGCCATTGACCGAACGGGCAATCTCAGCCGCTACCGCTTCCACATAGGACAGATCGGCATCACCGGTCTCGCTCTGCGGAGTTCCTACCGCAACAAAAATCACATCGGAATTCTTGGTGGCTTCGCCCAGGTCTGTCGTGAAGGTGACCCTGTTGTTTCTGTACTTGCCAAGCAGCTCGGGCAAGTAATTTTCATGGATCAGCGTGTCGCCGCCCTGCAATGCCTTCACCTTGCGCTCGTCGTTGTCTACACAAACGACCGAGTGCCCGATTTCAGCGAAACAGACCGCCGCCACCAGACCCACATACCCTGAACCGACTACTGCGATGCGAACGTTTTGCGCCATAGGCTCCCTGTAAGTTTTTGATCTACTGGCTCCAGTCTAGGGCATAGTTCTGGATTTTCAATGTCCCGAAACATTTGATTTGAAGATACTTTTCAAATTCCCCGAACTGGCCGCCTCGTTTAGACTGTCATCACATGGGTCCGCAAAATCCTCAGCCACCTGCACCTCCAGCGACGGACTACCGCGCCGGTGCGCCCGCATCCTCCTCCGATGCGACGCTTTCAGAAGCTCTTCTTGTACTTCGGAAGCGACGCTGGGTTTTGCTTGTAGCCATCATCTTTGGCTTCGCTTACGGCATCTACCGCTCGGCATCGCAGCCACGGCTCTACGTCGCTACCGGTCGCATTGAGGTCCGCTCGGGGTCGTCCAACGAGTACCGCCTCACCACCGCAGCCGCTGCGGGGCTTGATTCCAGCAACCACCTCACAACAGAATCCTCCATCCTCACCAGCGAGACCCTTTTGCTGACGGTTGCCCGTGAGCTGAATCTTAACAACGAGCCGGCCTTCCTCGGTGTCCGTCCTCCTATCCCAACCACGTCTCTCGACACACCGAAGATTCGCCAGGCAACGCTCGCCCGCCTGAAAAGCGGCCTTTCGGTCGCTCCCGTCCAGCGCACGGACCTGATCACGATTACCTATCGCAGCCTTGATGCGAATCTGTCAGCCAACATCGTCAACACGCTGATCAAGGACTACATCCAGCGCAGCTACCAGACCCGCTTCAACTCCGCGCAGCACGCCAGCCAATGGCTGACTGGTCAGCTCGACGACCTGAAACAGCAGGTAGAGACATCGCAGGAACAGCTTCTCGAGCTGCAGCGCCGCCTCGGCTCCGTGGGACTCAGCCTCGATCCCACTCATGGCAGCCAGAGCGAAATCACTTCGCTGATTGACACGCTCACCAAGGCCGCCGGCGATGCCCGTATCACCCGCATCATCTCCGAGTCCCGCTACCGTGCTCTCGCCTCCACGGACCCGGCCGGCATGGAAGGCCTGATTGATGCCACCCCCGGCGTGCAGCCAGGACCGCTCAACAATCTCCGCAGTGAACTCGCCACGGCGCGTGCTCACTATGCCGAACTGAATACGCAGCTCGGTCCCAGCCACCCGCAGGTCAAGGCGCTCAAGGCGCAGATGGATGAACTGACCTCGGAGATCAACGTCGAGCAGGGACGCCTGCTCAACCAGGCAAAGCAGACCTACCTCGCCGCCAAGGCAGCCGAAGAACAGACGCAGGCCGCACTCGACTCCCAGAAGGCGGACGCGTACAAGCTGCGCGATGAGCTGGTGGAATACACCCTGCGCCAGCGCGAGTTCGAGTCCGGACGTCAGCTCTATGACAGCCTTCTGCAGCGGCTTCGTGCAGCCGGCATTCAGGCTGGACTGGAATCGCTTGAAATCGATGTCGTTGACCAGGCGCTGATTCCTGCTGCTCCCTCGCTGCAGTCGCAGACCAGCATCATCATCGTCACGCTGATCTTCAGCCTCTTCGGCGGCATCATCGTGGCCTTCCTCCTCGAGAGCCTCGACACCGGCCTGCGCAGCATTGCCGAAGTGGAAGCCCTCACGGAGTTGCCGGCGCTGGCCATCATTCCACGCTCCCGCCGCACCGTCAGCGAACTGCCTTCGGGCATGAGCGTTACGCAGGTCAACATGGGCGTGCTCACCATGCCCAAGTCGCAGTTTGCTGAGGCCTTCCGGTCGCTGCGTACCTCCATCCTGCTGGCAACCTCGCCGCACCCGCCGCGCACCATCCTGTTCACCAGCGCAACCCCGTCTGAAGGCAAGACCACCTGCGCCACCAACCTGTCCTGCATCCTGGCCCAGCGTGAAACCAAGGTCCTGCTCATCGACGCCGATCTTCGCCGTCCCAGCGTGCATCACCGCTTTGGACTGAACGGCAAAGTCGGTCTCTCGACCGTTCTGACCGGCGCCACCACACTGGAAGAGGCGGTGCAGCAGGTTAGCGATGTACCGAATCTGGACATCCTGCCCAGCGGACCGGTTCCTCCCTTCCCCACCGAAATGCTCAGCTCCGATGGAATGCAGAGCCTGCTGCAGGAAGCCAAGGAGAAGTACACGCACGTGGTGATCGATTCGCCCCCGATCCTGTCGGTGACCGACGGCGTCATCCTCGGCCGTCAGACCGATGCCGCCGTTCTCGTCATCCGGCACGGCAAGTCCAGCAAGCAGGTCGTCCGGCGCGCGCGTGACCTGCTCATCCGCTCCGGCATTCACGTCACCGGATTCATCCTCAATGCCGTCGATATCAACTCGCCTGAGTATTACGGCTACTACGGATACTCCGGCTACTCCTATGCGAATCTCGATTCGGAAACATGGGAAACAGCAACTCTACCCAAGAAGCGCAAGGACGGTGACGCATGAAACTGACCATGCCGTTTCTCAAAGCGCCCTCGATGAACGCGAAGATCGCCGCCGCCGCTCTGTTGACCCTCGCTCTCGCAACCACGCCATCTGCTGTGGCCCAGTTCTCCGGCCCCGCGCCTGGCAATGAGAGCGGAGTCAATCGGCCGCTGCAGATCACGACCGATCCCGCGCTCCTGTTCCCGGCAGACCGCGAGCCCGTCCTCAGCCCCGGCGATCTTCTGACCGTACACATCTTCGGCGTCACCGGCACGGATGATTACAGTCCGGTAGCGCGCGTCTCTCTGGACGGCGCAATTGCCCTTCCGCTGGCGGGCGTCGTGCATGTGCAGGGACTCACCCTGCGCCAGGGAGCTGATGCCATCGCCCAACGTCTCGTTGCGGCCGGCATGTACCGCAACCCACAGGTCACCCTCCTCGTGACCGAGTCTCCTAACCAGGTCGTGACCGTCACCGGCGAAACCCACGGCATCGTCCCGGTTGTAGGTAAGCGACGTCTTCTGGACGCTCTCTCTGTGGCGGGTGGCCTTACTCCCACCTCCAGCCATGTCATCACCATTCTGCGCCCCGGCCAGGATGTTCCCATGAACGTCGACCTCGGCAACGATCCGGTCGCCAGCACCATGGCCAATGTGCCCCTCTTTGCCGGGGACACCGTCATCGTCTCCAGGACCGGTGTTGTGTATGCCCTGGGAGCCTTCCGGACGCAAAGCGCGATTCCTCTGACCGGCAATACACCGCTTACCGTATTGCAGGCAATTACCATTGCCGGCGGCCCCAACTACGAAGGCAACCGTGCGGATACCCGTATTATTCGCACGCAGGGAACCCATCGGGTCGAAGTCAAGGTCAATATGTCCCGTGTCCTTGCAGGCAAGGATCCGGACCCCGTACTGCAGTCAGACGACATCCTTTATCTGCCGACCAGTGCCCTCAAAGCCGCCATTCGCGCGGGTGGCATCGCCACTCTCATGGGCATTGCTCAGCTCTCGTCCTACATCACCCTCAACAGTCGGTAAGTCTCGTGGCAGTTATTACACGGAAAAGGAGTTAACCTACCGCATGATAGGTGGTCATGAAGTGTCCTCCAGACGCACGCTCCGTCTTGCGTACCTGGTCACGCACCCGATCCAGTATCAGGCCCCCCTGCTCCGCCGTATCTCGCAGGAGCCGGATATTGACCTGACCGTCTATTTCGGTTCGGATTTTTCCGTCCGTGGCTACAAAGACCAGGGCTTCGGCGTTGAGGTCAAGTGGGATGTCCCTCTGCTCGAGGGATACAAGTACGAGTTCCTTCCCCGCATTCTCGATAACGTCGGCTCTCCTGGCCATCTGCGCCCCCTGAACCGTGGCTTCCTGTCGCGGCTCAGCAAGCAGGACGTCCTGTGGACGCACGGTTACTCCAGCCTCAACGCCATCCAGGCCATGCTTGCCGCCAAGGCGCTTGACGTTCCCGTCCTGCTCCGCGCCGAGCCATGGCTGGCGGACCGCCCGCGTGCGGGCTGGAAGCTCGCCGCCAAAAAGGTCTTCTTCCGCGCCCTGCAGAACCTGGTGGATGCGACTCTGCCCATCGGCACACTCAACAGCCAGTACTGGACTTACTACTTCGGCGACGATACGCCGCAGTTCCTCTTCCCGTACGCGGTCGATAACAGCTACTTCCAGCAGCGTGCCCTGCCCGCACGCGAAGGCCGCGCCAGGCTGCAGCAGGAGTTCAACCTGGACCCCTCCCGTCCGGTCATCCTCTTCGCCTCAAAGCTGCAGACCCGCAAGCACTGCGATCACCTTCTGGAAGCCTATCTTCGCCTTGCTCCTGCACCAGGCGTCGATCCGCATCCCTACCTTGTCATCGTCGGCGATGGCGAGCAACGCGCCCAACTGGAAGCCAGCGTCAAGCAGGCAGGCTGCACCAGCGTTCGCTTTGCCGGCTTCCGCAATCAGGCAGAGCTGCCAGGCTTCTTTGACCTGTCCAGCGTCTTCGTTCTTCCCTCGCGGCATGAGCCCTGGGGCCTGATCGTCAACGAAGTCATGAACGCTGGGCGCGCCGTCGTCGTCTCCACCGATGTCGGCAGTCAGCCCGACCTTGTAACCGATGGGGTCGAAGGCTGCGTCTTCCCTGTTGGCGATATTGACGCTCTTACCGATGCTTTACGCCGTGTCTTTGCGACACCGGAGACACCAGCAGCCATGGGCCACGCAGCACTGGAACGTATCAATCACTGGAGCTTTGAAGAAGATGTGCGTGGGTTACGGCAAGCTCTTGCCCACGTCACAGGAAACTTCATCGCCTGATTTTTTCTGCCAACGGTACTCTCTGAGTCTTCATTTTCATGCGCATTCTGCACATCATTCGGACGATCAATCCGGAGGCCGGCGGCCCCATTGAGGGTGTTCGCACGCTGATCCGCTACCGGGACCTGGGCTACCACGGAGAGGTCGTCACCCAGGACGACCCCAATGCCCCCTACCTCAAGGGGCTCGACTTCCCTGTGCACGCCCTCGGCCCCGTCAACTCAACCTACGGCTATACCTCCAAAATGATCCCGTGGATGAAGGCCAATCGCCACCGCTTCGATGGTGCCGTGGTCAACGGCCTTTGGAACTATGGCGGCTTTGCAGCATACCGAGCACTCGCCGGCCATCTGCCCTACGTCGTCTTCCCCCACGGCATGCTTGACCCCTACTTCAAGTCGGCATACCCGCTCAAGCATCTCAAGAAGCTGCTTTACTGGCTCCCTACCGAATACTGGGTTCTGCGCGCAGCCAACTACGTTCTCTTCACCTCCAGGGCAGAGAAGGAACTGGCCGAAAAAACCTTCCCTGTATGGAGTTGGACCCCGCACATCGTTCCCTACGGCGCAGATCATCCCCGCATCAGCAAGGAAGATGCCCAGCGCGTCTTCTTCGAACATGCGCCCGAGCTGCGGGATAAGCGCTTCCTGCTCTTCCTTGGCCGCATCCACCCGAAGAAGGGCGTCGACCTGATGATCGAAGCCTTCACGCAGACCGCGCATCTCGATCCGGATCTCCACCTCGTCGTCGCCGGTCCTGACCAGGTCAACTGGCGCCCTGAGCTGCAGGCCATGGTCAATTCGGCCGGACTCACCAGCCGCGTTCACTGGCCCGGCATGCTGAAGGGGGATCTGAAGTGGGGAGCCTTCTACGCCAGCGAGGCCTTCATCCTTCCCTCGCACCAGGAGAACTTCGGCATCGCCGTTGCCGAGGCGCTCGCCTGCGGCAAGCCTGTGCTCCTCTCGGATCAGGTCAACATTGCCGGCGACATCAAGGCCGACTACGCTGGCATCGTGGAGCAGGATACCCTGCAGGGAACGCTCAATCTCTTCAACCGCTGGCGCGAGCTCTCGCCTGAAGACCGGGCGCGCATGTACCAGCAGGCTTCCAGCACCTTCAGCACGCGCTACGATATGCGGGAGAACGCGAAGACAATCCTCCGCCTGTTCGAAGAAGCAAAAGCGAAGTAATCTTTCAGGAACAGACATGGCACGGCAGATCGACTACAAATCGACATTGACGGTTGCGGCGGACGGCCACGAAGACCCCTACCTTCGGCCCTCGTTCTCGCTCGGCAACCGCCTTCTACGCCTGGTGTGGAACATCACGTGGCTGCTGCTCTACCGCACTTCGCCACGCCCTTTCCATGCCTGGCGCAGCATGCTGCTTCGCCTCTTTGGAGCAAAGGTCGGCCCTAACTGCCATTTCTATCCCGGCTCAAAGGTATGGGCTCCGTGGAACTTCGTCTGCGGAGAGCAATGCACCCTGGGCGATGGTTCCGAGGTCTATAACCCTTCCGTCATCACCTTCGCCGAACATGTCATCGTCTCGCAACAGGGCTACATCTGCGGCGCCACGCACGACTACGACGACCGGCACTTCCCCCTGCTCAGCTACCGCATGCACTTCGGCGCGTACTCCTGGATCTGCGCCCGCGCCAATGTCAGCCCAGGCGTCAACGTCGGAGAAGGAGCCGTACTCGGCCTCGCTTCCACCGCAACCCGCGACCTGGAAGCATGGGGAGTCTACGCAGGCTCGCCCGCGGTCAAGGTAAAGGACCGCAGAAACTTCCTGCACGAGGTCAAGTAAAACCGGCCCTGAAAGGCCCGTTTTATTTTCTCTAGCTGTCTGCTACTGCTTGGCGTTGCGCGCTTCCCATAGCTTGGCATCAATCAGGAAGCGGAACCAGAAGGTCTGCAGCGTGTAGAAGATGAACCCCTCCATACCATCCAGAAATCCCAGGCGAACCACGTATCGATAGAACCACAGGCCGAAGGGACGCACGAAGTACGGCAGGTTGTTGTACATCTCGCGCAGGGCGCGCTTTTTCTCAATCACGTTGCCCGTCATCTTCGCGCCAACGCGGCCGGCAGTCTCGCCTTTCAACTGCTCACGCACCTCGGCATCGGACCACCGGTTATGCCGGTAGGTCCACTCCGTCAGGGGCATGCGGATGTCGTCAATCATGGAGTACTTCAACTGCGATGTGGTGCCCGTACAGATGAAGTGCTGGTCATACTCGCGCACCTCGCAGCTTCCCTTGCCGGACTGGAACAAACGCATGTGCCAGGTGGGCGACATGCCTCCGTGCCGCAAAATCCGGCCAAGGAACTGCAGATAACGCGGCAGAAAGAAGCCATCGGTTGTGCTCTGTTCCGGCAACGCGGCAATCTCCGTGGCCAGCTCCGGAGTCAGCCGTTCGTCGGCATCCAGGTGCAGTTGCCAGCCATACTTGATCGGGCAGTTGGCAATGGCCCAGTTGCGCTGTGCGCCATAACTCTCAAAGGCATGGTGCAGCACCTGCGCACCAGCGGCTTTTGCCAGCTCCGGAGTGCCGTCTGTGCTGCCCGAATCGACAACATGGATGTCATCTGTCAGCGCAGAGACACTGGCCAGCGTAGCTGGCAGCGAATCGGCGGAGTTATACGCCAGAATAATGACCGAAGGCCGCAATCCGTCTCCTCATCAAAGACGAGAGATTTCTACAGAAAAATGTCTTGTTCGTTTAGCCGCGCAGCTTGGCCAGCAGGTCGGTCGGATGCACCGGCTTTGCCAGAATTTCAAACTCGTGGCCCTGGCTGCGTGCCTTATCCAGCAGATCGGCAGTGGCTGCCTGTCCGCTGAACAGCAGGATCTTGCACTGCGGAAGACGCGCACGCGTCTCAATGGCTGCTTCAATACCGGTCATACCGGTCATAATCACATCGCTGATCAGCATGTCCGGACGGAATGAGTCCAGTGCCTCAACAGCCTTCTCGCCGCTATACACGGCCTTCGCTTCAAAACCAGCCTGATTCAGGATGATGGCGAGCGTATTCGCGATTACCTGCTCGTCATCAGCTACCAGAACTTTGGCGCGGGACTGATTCCCTGTGGTCTCTGTCATGGGGACGATTCCTTACCTCAAGTCAAAAAATTCAACCGGCAGCTTCCTACGACGCAAATCTATCAAAGCGTCTGACGCGCTCTCTCAAACAATGATACGCTGTCCGCAGAGTTGCCGCTTCCAAGTTGTGAATTTTCAGCAACAAACGGCTTTCCTAACCTCAACATCCAAGTACATAAAAGCATGCAGCAAGCTATCATTCGCGCTGAGCGCGTCGAGAAATACTATTCCCAACCGAGCGAGAACCGCATCCAGGTTATCTCGCCGACCGACCTCTCCATTGTTCCCGGAGAGATCATTGCCTTGCTTGGCCCCTCCGGCTCCGGCAAGTCGACACTGCTGCGCATGCTTACCGGCCTCTCCACCCCCTCTGCCGGGCAGGTTTACTGGCACGAGAAGCCCATTCAGACCGCCGACGTCAACGTCAGCATCGTCTTCCAGTCCTTCGCGCTCTTCCCCTGGCTGACCGTGCTCGAAAACATTGAGGCACCTCTGAAGGCTCGCGGCGTCGAAGCAGGTACCCGCCGTAAACGCTCCCTCAAAATTCTCGACACCGTCGGTCTCGATGGCTTCCAGGCCGCCTACCCCAAGGAACTCTCCGGCGGTATGCGCCAGCGCGTCGGCTTTGCCCGTGCTCTCGTTGTTGAGCCGGAAGTCCTCTTCATGGATGAACCCTTCTCCGCCCTTGACGTACTCACGGCCGAGAACCTGCGTTCGGAACTGCTCGAGCTCTGGCACAAGAAGACCATCCCCACCAAGTCGATCTTCATCGTTACGCACAACATTGAAGAAGCCGTTCTGCTGGCCGACCGCATCATCGTGCTTGGCCGCAACCCCGGCCACATCCGCACGGACTTCCGTGTGAACCTGCCGCATCCGCGTGACCGCAAGGCCGCCGCCTTCACCCAGTTGGTGGATTACATCTACAAGGTGCTCACGCAGCCGGAAGCACCCGCTCCAGCGCTGCCCAACATCAACGGCAAGCGTGTTCGCGACCAGCGCGAGATGAAGTACCAGATGCTGCCCCACGCACGTCCCGGGGGCATCGCCGGTCTGCTTGAGTTCCTGCTCGATCACGGCGGCAAGGCCGACATCTACCGTCTGGCCGACGACCTCGCCTTTGAGATCGATGACCTGCTCCCCATCGTTGAAGCTTCGTCCATCCTCAAGTTCCTGACCGTCACCGAGGGAGACGCCGCCATCACACCGCTTGGAGCGGAATACGCCAACGCCGAGATCCTCCGTCAGAAGGAGATCTTCCGCGAGGCCGCCGTTGAGAACGTTCTGCTGCTGCGCCAGATTGTCCGCGCCCTGAACTCCAAGTCGGACCACACCGTCCCGGAAGACTTCTTCCACGACACCCTCGACGAAGTCTTCTCAGAAGAAGAAACCACCCGGCAGCTCGAAACCGCCATCAACTGGGGCCGTTACGCCGAGATCTTCGACTTCGATTCCACCCGCCGCCGCTTCACCCTTCCAGAAGCCGCACTCGCGGAACCCGAAGGCGACTTCTCTGATATCGAGGAGGAGGAGAAGCGGGAGGCCGGACGATGATTCAGCTCCCCGCCGGTTTCCACCTCCGCCGCGATACCCTCGCACGCTCCGTCGTCGTACGTCGCAGCTGGCCAGTCTTTCTCGACCTCTGCGTCGCGGGCATTCTGCTGGCCGCCTTCTATGCCGTCGTGCAGATCGCGCGTTATTGGAACTCTTCGCCTCGTACGGATTTCAATATCTCGCTGTCACCACATGCCCTGCCCATGTATGCCTTCTTCTCGGTCGTACGCATTGGCATTGCCTATCTGCTCTCGCTGGCCTTCGCGCTTATCTACGGCTACATCGCTGCCTATACGCCGCGGCTTGAAGGACTGATGCTGGCCGCGCTGGACATCCTGCAGTCCATCCCCGTGCTCAGCTTCCTTCCCGGAGTCATGCTGGCCATGGTCGCGCTCGTACCCGGCCACCAGCTCGGCATTGAGATGGGAGCCATCATCCTCATCTTCACCGGACAGGCATGGAACATCGCCTACAGCTTCTACTCCTCGCTCAAGTCGATTCCGCGCGAGCTGACGGAAGCCGCCCACATCTACAACTTCTCGCCGCTCCAGCGCTTCTTCAACCTGGAACTGCCCTTCGCCACCATCGGCCTCATCTGGAACTCCATGGTCTCGGTCGCCGGTGGATGGTTCTTTCTCATGGCCTGCGAGATGTTCGTGCTCGGCAGCCGCGACTTCCGCCTGCCCGGCCTCGGCAGCTACCTACAGACCGCAGCGGCCAACGGCGACTTCAAAGCCATCACCTACGGCCTGCTTACCATGATCGCCATCATCGTCGCCACGGACCAGATCATCTGGCGACCCCTGATCGCATGGAGCGACAAGTTCAAGTTCGAACAGACGGAGAGCAACAACCGCGTCTCCTCGCCCTTGCTGCACCTGCTGCAGCACTCCTCTGCCCTGCGCCATCTGCACCATCGCACGCTTCGCCCCATCAGCGAGCTCTTCTACCGCAACTCCTACAAGCGGCGGATTGAACATCAACTCCATCCCGTGCAGCATACAAAGCTGCAACGCATCGCCCGCATCGCGGCAGCGGTACTTCTCATCGGCATCGTTGCCTTCGCCGCCATGCACGCCGTCGTTCTGCTCCGTGACATCCATCCGGCACAGCTCGGCAAGATCCTGCTTGGCGCCGGAGCCACTTTCCTGCGTGTCTTTGCCGCCCTGCTCATTGGGTCCGCCTGGACCATCCCCGCAGGTGTCGCCATCGGCCTGCACCCGCGCCTGGCACGCATCGCGCAACCCCTGGCGCAGATCGCCGCCTCCGTGCCCGCCACGGCCATCTTCCCCGTGCTTCTGGTGGCGCTCATCAAGGCAGGTGGCGGACTCGGCATCGGCTCCATCGCTCTGATGCTGCTCGGCACGCAGTGGTACATCCTGTTCAACGTCATCGCCGGAGCCATCGCCATTCCCAGCGATCTCCGCGAGGTCGGCGAACTCTTCCGCTTTTCTACCATCGAGAAATGGAAGGTCATCATCCTGCCGTCCATCTTCCCCTACCTGGTCACGGGCCTCATTACGGCCAGCGGCGGAGCGTGGAACGCGAGCATCGTCGCCGAGTACTTCCGGCTGAAGAACCAGACCATGTCCACCTTCGGCCTTGGCGCACAAATCTCCGCCGCCACTGACGCCGGCCAGTTCCCCATCCTGCTCTGGGCCACCATCGTCATGGCGCTGATCGTCGTCACCATCAACCGCCTGGTCTGGCGCCCCATCTACCGCATCGCAGAAACCAAGTACAAGCTCAGCGCATAGTCACGAGGTGCATCCCGAGCGAAGCGTAGCGGAGGGACCTGCATTTCAAACAAAGAACGGCGGCCCAAAGGCCGCCGTTCACCATTCAACTATCACACCATCCACTACTCCGCGTACTTCACGGAACACCCATACGGCCGCGTTGCCGCCACCGCAACCGGCTTGCCCGCCATCCCCGCCGTCAGCGCCTCATTCAAATAATTCCGCGCGCCCTTCAGCGTCGAAGGATCCGGCGAAGGCTGATCATCGATCGCTCCCATGTACACCACCTTCCCCTCCGGGTTGATCACGAACATGTGCGGTGTCGTCTTCGCCTCGTACTCATGGCCGATCTTCCCGGCCGGGTCCAGCACCACCGCCGTGGCCGCCACCTTCATCTTCCGGATGTACTCATTCTCTTCCGCCGGAGTCACATAACCCTGCTCCCCGCGCGCGGACGAGATAATGCTGAGCCACACCACGCCTTTTCCCGTCCACTCCTTCTGCAAGGACTCCATGTTGCCGCTCAGGTAGTGCTTCTGTTCATACGGACATCCCTGGTTGTGCCACTCCAGCACCACCCATTTGCCCTTGTACTGTGAGACCGACTGCGTCTTACCATTCGAGTCTGTCCCCTTGAAGTCCGGGGCCATCTCTCCGGGTTTTACCGCCATCGCGGGCAACGTGATGGCTGCTGCCAGGCCCAGTACCACGAGTCGACGAGCGTTCATATGCACCTCCGCGTGGCACTATTCTGCGCCCCAACCCGGCTACCGGCAACCGCCCCGGGCGAGTACACTGAATCCATGGAGCTTACTGTCTACTCCGCAGCCTGGTGCCGCGACTGCCGCGAGGCCAAGCGCTTCCTCACGAAGCACAACATCCCCTTCACCGAGATCGACATCGAGGCCACCCCCGGCGCCTCCGACGAGGTCCTGCGCAACGTCGGCAAACGCGCCATCCCGCAGTTCGTCCTCAACGGCAAATGGATCCAGCCCTACCGCCCCGGCGAAGGCTTCCTCCACGACGAAATGGCCGAACTCTTCGGCGTCCAGGAATAAACTCCCGGGCGCCATGGCGAATTCATACGCGAAGCGGATGAGTGGGACATGGCGCAAAGCGCGACCGCTTTTGCCTTTCTTGTCCTTTGTCATCCTGAGCGGGTGAGAAAGATTTCAGAAATCTTTCAATCAAATCGGCTTAAACTGGCTATCTGGGGCTGTGTAGAAAGTGTGCAGACGATTTGTGCATCCTTTCGTCTGGATGACAGTTCTTCCTGTCGCACATACGGGTGCTTGAGCAAGGAAATTTCCGTTCGGTACCTCATGAAGTACAGGGGCAGGTCCCGGAGGAGGAACTTGAGTCCGGGCGCGCAGTCCGGCGAGCGAAGGCCGGTTGCTGGATGAGGGCCGGGGAGAAACCCGCAAGGTTTCTCCCCGCGATTTTTGGGCATGGGTAAAGAGGCGGCAAGTCCGCCGCCTCCCTCTATTGGTCGTCCGCGTTGTGTGTTTTCTTATGCTGCCATCTCTTCAGGAGCCTGGCTCTCTTCGTTCTCCGTGATGGGCGGCTCCAGTGCGGCAATGATGAGGCATGCGGTCTGCTGGATGACTTCGAGCGATTCGGCCAGCAGTGAGGCATTGCCATGGTACAAGGCGATGTAGTCCGCGCTAGCGGTGGAAGTCACCAACCCAACGGCCTTACCGACAACGAAAGCCACGGCCTCGGCTTCTGTTTCGCGTACCGTCTTGGTGGTGGCAGTGCGGCGTTCGGCGCGATGTAAAAGTTCATGTGCCGTTTCGTGGACAAGACAGCTAAACTCTTCGGCCTTCGACTGGCCGGAGAGAATCGCGATGCGTCCGCCATAGCTTGCGCCTAACGCGCCATGCAGGTCGTCGCTATAGGTGAGCTGGATGCCGCGCGAACGCACGAAAGCGGCCAGCCGTTCCAAGTGCTCGCCGGGGTCGCCGGAGACTTCGCGCAGGGTTGGCAGGTCTACGCCTTCGGTCTGCGAAATATCGAAAACATAGGCATCGCGGAATCCAAGCAAGACAAGTTCGTTTTGCTTCGTGATGTCCTTCTGTGCTTCCTCATCCTTCTTACGGCGAACGCCAACGATGGGGGCAAGAATGCGGATACCTTTCTGTCCGGCCTTCACCGAACGCCCCATGTTCTTCCACGTCCAGAACCCGGCTACTTTTGTGGCTGCGGGCATTTGTCGCGCGATTTCGAGGACGTTCCCGAAGGAATAGTTATGGAAGCGGCTCATTGCGGTCAGGTAGTTGGTGAGGGCTACAGTTCCCATTTGGGGGTGACGCGTCGTAACGCCAACCCGATGCGTAAGCATCGTGCTCCTCAAGGGCAGTAGCACACAAACTGGAGGGACATGATGCTTACGCATCAAGCCGGAATGATGTAGCGGATGCAAGAGCCGTACGGTGAGCGCCTAGCGAGCCACATCGGCTCCAAGTCATGCGGGCACGGTCGCAAGACTCGATACGAAGCGTAGCCAGAGGGAGTCACGGGCCAGGTTATCGGGCCGCGAAATACCCCGAACTTCAGGACGCCGACGCTCTGACACGGTGTGGAAGGCAATATCCCGAGGAGCGCTTTCGCAAGCTTCAAAGGAGATCTGCGCGGTCTTTGCCCCTGGCACGTAGGGACACATCTTGCATGGAAGCTGGGAGGTCCAGGTTCACCCACGAGCAGCCAGTGCTCATGTAACGCATCCGCAAGTTCAAGAACTGGAGCCGATGATGAACGAACACGGGAAGTCGGACAGACCCATAGTACTGAGGAAGTCTCCGAACAAGGCCGGGCAACCGGCGGCGGAGGAGATGGAGGGAAGGGGGCTAGCCAAGGGGAATCTGGGCCAACAAAACGCGCGCCGGACTCAGAGCCGGATCAGCGGGCCAAGTGCGTTAGAACAGATACGACAGACAGCAAAATCGAATAAGGGTATGAAGTTCACAGCTCCGTGCAGCACATCTACCGGATCGAGATTCTATGATTCGCCCACTTCGCAGTTGAAGTGGAAGGCTGCGAGCCGGGAAATCTCCGCGAACTAGGGCGGGCACCCCTTCTGCGAACGCTTTCGCAAAACCATCACGTGGCTAAGGTTTACGCTTCGTGAAATATCTTATCCTAAAGATACCGAACACAAACAAACCGTAAAACGCCAAATTTCCCAAAATATAGCACAAAGCTAGTAGCAACCCGTCCCTTGGCGTAACGTCCAGCAACATGACAAGCAATCCTCCAGGAGCCAATATGAATGCTAAAAGTAGATGAATCCATCCAAAGTGAAAGACCTTCCCAAAAACGACAAGGGTAAGGGTTCCGACAGCGAGAGCAATCCCAATCGTCAAACGTTTACGCATTAAAATCGTTCCTACTTCTTATCTTCAGGCGGTGTAACCGCCTGCCAATATAGTTCGTCTCCGAAAATTTCTCTAAACGTCTTTCGTGCGGCCCTTATAGATTGGCGTTTCTGAGACTGGTTAGCCTGCGACTCGCGAAGTGCATGCATCACCCCTTCATAAATCTCTAGAGTCTGCTCTAGGAATGATCCTTCCTGCCATCCTCGCCAGTCTTGAAAATCAGCATGAGCCGGAGATGTTTCATCAGTCCGCTCGTGGAACGCCTTAGCAAAAGCTGACAAAGCATCATCTGAAATACCAGCGCCACCTGCTGCTACATAGGCCGCTTGTAGTCTCCGGGCCTCGGACTCACTGTCTGCGACATACTTTTCTGCCTCGGCTTTTGCTTCAGTCTTGCTTTTGTGCTTTGGAGTCATACCGTGTTTGGGAGACCCCAATCGATTTTGTTCCTCATCTACACGAGCGCTTCCCTTAATAATGATTCCTCTTTGGCGAGCCGAAAGACCAGGAAACGAATCATTGACAATGTCGTAATGTCTCCAGGTTCCTCCGTAAGATGGTGTTGGCCAATGGCCGTCCGGATCAGATCTGCTAAGCGGGTTATTTTCTATATAAGAATAGAGATTCAAAGTTTGAGGATTATGGACATTAGAATAGGGCAAAGAAACCGGTTTTTCGCTCCAGTCCGGACTCATAAACCTCCCCATTGCCGAACCGTAGTATCTCGCCCCAAAGTAGTCAAGTCCTGATTCGGAGTCTCTTTCTTTGCCGGAAGAACGAGATACCAAATTTGCACAAATGCATAACACATAAGGCTGAGTCGTAGATGAACCAGAGCTCATCGTCGTAACGCCTAATACTTAATGCCGCATCGTAGAAGTATGATTTGCTACTTCATTTTCCGTTTGTGAAAGGTAATACGGTGTTGCCACTGCTCCAATGCTGAGTCGATCAAACTGAATGCGCACATCTTCGCTGAGAGGAAAATTCTGCGCGGCCACGTATGCAACTTCATCGTGACTGATGAATATTACGAAAGCACCAGAATTGGGCACGTAGAAAGCGTCCCACCCAAAAATAGTTGCTTGGAGCAAGAGTGACGGCATCATCGCTGCTTCGGAGGCGTCTAGAACGATCCAAGGAGGCTGTTCCGAACCCGCATCATGAATGCTTACACCCAACATGCGCTTCACTACTTCATGGCCTATAGCATCTAGACCTGGGCTGCCAATGCTCCACTCTCTGATTGCCAAGAGGCCACCACCAGAAGTGGTTCTTTCCATGTCGCCAAACATGTATGAAAGAGCGACAGCTTCTCCAGAATCACCGGAAATTGGAAATTCCAAAACTTCCGCTGAACGCACAAGTGGATAATTCCCGGAGCTCAGTCCTATTCCTCGTTCCTGCAGCCAAGCCGAACACTCACCAACCGTTACTAAGCGCATAATATCTCCTTTACATTGAACTGCAAGCAACCTATGGGAGTGCAAGATTCGCAGGAATGGTCTCCCAAAGGGGAGGAAGCAAAGATGGCAACATCCTAATAACCCGATACGTAATATATCCGCCGAGGCCCACGGAAATCCCGCCAATAATTTGGCGATTGAACACTGGACGAGCCGGACCTGGTCTGACTTGTGGTCTTCCATAGTGGTCAACTGGAGTTCCGTTTGGAGTGAACCTGCCTCTACCTCCAAGCCCATTATTAATATCCCAGTGTCCCCCATAATTTGGATCCCAGCTCCCATTCGGTTGGCTTTGCCCCGGAACGCTCGGGGAGGGTTTCCATCTCACATCCCTACTTCCGCCTTGGCTACCGCCGCCAGGAACCCATATAGTTCCGGGGGGCAGAATCGGATTTCCGAAAACGTCTTGTGTCGGAGGAGGCAACGGATCGCCCGTCTTCGGATCAGTCGGGGCCGGAGCAGGGGTCGGGGCGGGGTTTGGAGCTGGAGTTGGAGTTGGCGCAGGGGCTGGATTTGGAGCAGGAGCAGGCTTACCGGTGGCCAAACAGTTCGGGTCGATAGGCGTAACCCCGCCGTTCTGATTCACTGGAGCCTGATTGCAAGGCTTCTCGCCGTCTAGCCCATCGGGATCAACCAACCCCAACGGATTATTGAGAACATAAGCATATTGATTGAGCGTCTGCGGATTTTCCAGATCGGCCGACAAGAACCAGCCTGGGTCGGGACTTGAAAAGCGGCCCATCGTAGAGCCATAGTAGCGAGCGCCGAAGTAATCTAGGCCGCTTTCTGCATCGCGTTCTTTGCCGGTGAAATGTTTAGCTGTCGCGTCCGCCACTGAGCATACTACGCACGACTGATCCTCACCCCAGGGACCGCTAATCCAAGTGGACTCTATCGTGTTATCAGGAGCGATCTGCATGCGCTTCGTTCCAAGCCAGTCACTCAGCGCAAAGTGTATGCCAAGTCCATCATCCGCATACGTTCCAAGAAGTTTCCCGTCAGCATACACATTCGTATGGACCCACTCATCGTGCTCATCCAACTCTGTCACCTCCTCTCCGTTAGCACCGCGCAGATACTGGCTCACAGGAGTGAATTGGTTGGTAGTCAGATCACAACTGAAAACAGCGATTGTACCTCTAGCTATACGTTGCCCTTCGGCGTCATACAGGTAACCATACATTGACGTGAGACCATTTACCGGTTGCGATTTCTCAGCACATATTCGACCAGCACCGTCATATAGAAAGGCCTGGTTGCCAAAGACCCTAACGTTTCCATCATCATCGTACGGGAGCCCGTTTGGTGCGCCATAGCTTACAGGGGCAACGTGGTTGCGGGCGTCATAGGAAGTGATAAATATCGACGAAACATTTACTGGACGTGAAACTCGCAACCAGTTCCGATTCCCGAATGAGTCATACCCGAAATCATCTTTCCGGATCATGGATCCGGAACCGCTCGATCGCGATGTAAGGCGATTCAAGGCGTCATAGCTCATCTTCCAACTGCCATTCACCGAGTCCACATAAGACAAAACGTTCCCGTTGCTTTCATACCCAGAACCGGAGTTGCCATCCGTAATGCTGTAGTTATAAAGCACAGTCCCAGACGCAACATTGCTTGGTACTTGAATCCGCTGAACCACTTCATTCGAATCGCTGCCTGCAAAGCTGCTGTCCCCCTGGTAGCGAGCCTTGATCAAATGCTCCCCTGCTGTCAGGGAAGAGGTCACGATCGTGGCATGTATGCCAGAAAGCGCACTTGTACCTAACTGGTTGGTACCGTCGAAAAATGTGACACTGCCAGTCGCGCCACTCGTGACGGTCGCGGTAAAGGTTAACGAACCTCCAGGGGAGACGGGGTTAGCGCTGGTAGCCAATTGCGTTGTAGTGTCCGTCAGATAACTGGTCGCATCGAATGCGAATACGCTGGTCGGAAGTTGGTCTGGGAATAACTGTCCCACTGCCGTGAAGGAAATGTTCATCCCTCGCGCCACCAGTCTTACCTGGTTACCCAGTGATTTTGCCTTAACTGGAGCATTGCAGTCTTTGGCGATAGTTGCTGCCAGTCCTGCTGCAATCGATTCACGAGTTGAAAACTGGCCGTATGCAAAGTTCGCAACATAGTTGCCATTGGACGCATAAACTGTGATCCGGGCCACTCCTTGATCGTACGGACTTCCACTTTGCGCACCTTGAATGGTGAGCACCGATGTCGTGGCGGCCGAGCAACCGATCGACATTGCAATAATGGCCATAACAACAAGGAAGTTGAATATCCATCCTCTCAAACGCTTCATTTTGCACCTGCTGTCATGCTGAAGATGCGAAGACGAGAATCGTAAGACTGTGCGATTGATAGATTGGTTCCAACGTCAGCGTTGCTCACAGCTCCGGAAGGAGTGAATAAATTGACATTGAACAATGTTCCAGGGTGATTCGCATCTGACCAACTACTCGCAACCTTGGTATTGCGATTTGCACTATCAAAGGTGTATGTCAGTTTGATATATGCATCGTCCCCTACAGGGAAACCATTTGTCTGTGTCCAGAGATTGCCCGCGAGGTCCCAGGTATAGTTCAGGGTGTGATCCTTGTTTGGGATCCAACAATTCGTCCAAATGCAGCGCGACTCACTGGTAATATGACCAGCAATATTGTAGGCCAGCACTTTGTTTTTTGACAGCGCCTGAACACTGGAGGAGCACCCACCTGATCCTGGAGCCTGCGTCCACTTGGAAGTGAGCCGGCCCTTGCTCTCACTCACACTTGAATCCTCATAGCTGTAGCAATCTGTGGGTGTGGATTGCCCTCCTGAGTAGGTGCGAGATGTCAGACGGTTAATGTCGTCGTACGCATACGTGATGACTATTCCGCTTGGATTCGTCTTCTTCTTCAGGTTCCCGTTCGAGTCATACTCATAGCAAGTCACAGATCGTGGAAATGATCCACTGCAGGAGGAACTGAGGCTAGTGCTATTGCCGCTGACTTCTGGATTCAATGAAGACACAAGTCGTCCGAGCGAATCGTAGGAGAAGCTACGGGTCCTTGGCACTTCAGTAGAACCAGACTGCCCATAAGTGCCCGACTGAACAACGCCTACCAGTCCATCAAGAGCGTTGTATTGATACGATGTTGTGATGAATGACCCTGCATCGTCAAGCGAGGGCGTTTGGTAAACCGTAGATAAAGTCGATCCACTAATCGCCGGACTAGGTTCTTCCACGCGAATCAATCGTCCGAGGGCATCGCTCGTTTGTCTGACGACACGTCCTGACTCATCTTTAATTTCGACAATACCCGCATCACCCGACGCAGGAGCAACAACACCCCCATTCGCATTATGGCGAATCCGGTTGTAATCGGTATGAATGAATGTTGTCGCAGATGAAGGAATACATGTATCAGAACTGCTTGGCTGGCATTGGTCTGTTACTCGACCAAGAACATCGTAGAGATAAGATGTCCAGAGAGAAGCTGTCCCTCCTGTATTGTTGAATGGATTTGACATGGACTGCAGACGTCCAGAAAGATCATATTTCCGGTCTACTTCTATCTGCCCCTCGGGAGTGTTCGTCACTGCTTGAGTCTGGCGCCCCAGTCCGTCATAGTAGACGGTGCTTGAGAGCGTCGAACCATTCTGGCCGCTGCTGCTCAGAGCTACAGTTGGCATAGGACCATAGGTAAATACGCTTGACGAGAAACTGCCATCCGGCCGATCTGTCCTCTGTAGATTTCCTAATGTGTCATACGTGAACTTAGTGCCATCTCTATTAGCTGCGAGATCGTTCGAGTCCTTCCGCTCCGTTAGCTTTCCTGACGCGCAGTTGTAGCTTGACTGTGTCATATGGCCCAACGGGTCTGTCACCTGATATGGCAATGCATTTGAGCACTGGTAGCTGTAGGTTGTGCTTTTACCATTTCCGTCAACGCTGGATATAGGCATCCCGTCGGTACCGTAGTTAACATGGGTATCTATCGTAGTCGAACCAGGGAGATCAATCGTGGTTGAAGCGGTCGTTTGATTGCCATGCGCTCCGCTCGGTCCTCGCCCGGTTTCATCGTATTGATAGACGGTCTTGGCCCCCTTTGGCGAGACAGAAGAGTAGTCTATTATCAGTTTGCTAACAGGTGAATCGAATATGTTCGCGTCGAAGTAGTTCCCATCTTGCTGCCACTTATACTGATATTCTGTTCGCCTGAGAAGATTCCCAGATGTGCTATTGGCAGAAGCATACTCATCTTGTCTCATAATTCCACTAATATGCGCTGGAACCGCGTCTACTTGCGAATTCCCATACCAATGCGTCAAATAAACCATCTTCTGAACATCTCCGGCAATTGGATCACTTGAACATGGATCTGTATCGCCTGCATACGTGATACAAGTTTTGAATTGCGAACCATTGCGTAGAGTAGTCGTGGTTATCGCTGTGGGACTGTATACAGCATCGCCGTCCCAGGCCGCCCAGCTAGGATGCTGTATCTGAACTTCTTTCTCTAAAGTTCCAGACGCGTTGTAGAACTTGTGGTCACTTCCAGAATTGATACCCCAACGCGTCTCGTATGTTCCATCTGGATTATCGATGCGATACTCTGCGGCAACTCGTCCATAAGTTGTTGGGGTATAAGAATAAGTCCATGTCGGGAGGCTTATGGTCGCCGAGTCACAATCTGTTCCATATGGATCCAATATTCGCTTTTGGATTCTTCTTTCGATCGTTTTGGTATCGGAATCATTCGAAGTCGTAATCCATTGGTAACAAAGGCTACCACCCGACGGTAGTGTCACTTTGCTAAGTGAGCCCCATGAATCGAAAGAAAAAGTATAATTTCCGGCTGGAGTCGAAACACTTGTAAGGCTAAGGAAATTGCCGCTGACATGACCTGCTGGACCACCGCCTGTATTGACAGCCCCTGTTGCGCTCACATATTCATAACAAAACGAGTAAGGTGAGCTTGTAGTTGGGCTGAGATTGTAGCTTAAATTTTTACATCCAGTATTTCTGCTCCACGGGCTATCGATATGATTGCCGTAGGAATCGGTCCAATATTGCGGGTCGCTTCCACTATACGTAGCTACGATTTGATTTCCATTCGAATCTGTAATGTATGGATAGCCAATACTGCAATAACCTGAACTGTTGCACGTAGTTGTCCAGCGAACACCTCTGCCATTACTAATAAAAGGGCCGCCGTTCGCCCAACCGTAGGTATACCCAGAGCCATCCACTGAAAGTGCTAGACCATTTGAGCCATCGGATGGAGGCTGAACGAGGTGTCTAGTACCATATTGATCGGCAATATATTGACTCAAGTAGCCATACGAATTTTCGCCGTCATTGGCAATTTCGGTATACTGTTGCTCATCGTGTAGGGTTATATTATCTAGCGGAAATACCCCCGGCCCAGTATAGTCACCTCTCAGATTAACAAGGTATGTCGCATCTCCTCCCACCCAGTAAACGGGTTGATAAAATGTTGCTGACAGATTATTAGAAACAAGGTCGATCTTAAGGGGCGGGAGGTTTCCCTTTTGTGGAATTGACAAGAGGGGAATATGAATGACTACACCTCCGCTATCCGTCACTGAATCGATATCACTATCTAGATGATTATCTAGGTGTAGGCCCCATGATAGCGCAGTAGGTTGGGCCAGTACATACCCAGGGCAAAAGATAAGAAGCAAAAGTAACCGGAATATCTTCACTTAAGCATCTCCTTAGTGAACTGGTCATCGGCGTCCTGCTGAGAATCATCGAAGCGCACTAGCGTGATTTCTTCGATAGGGCGTGGCCCTACGAGCAGTTTGACTTTTTCGGCAAGTTGTCGGCCACCATGTTGCCTGAATTGCTCATACAGATACATGTTTTCAACCGTTGCATCTGATCTTTTTTGATGAGGGTCACCAAATGTGACTGAACGGGGTAGAAGCGTCTTCAAGTCAAAGGTCCAACGCTGTTTCGTCACTGATTGCATCCAGACGGGATCGACACATGAGAATGTAACCGAGGCAGTTGTGGGCTTCTCTGTACTATCGTAGACAAGATCACTTACTTCGTAGGCAGGGTCGTTAATTTTCTCGCGAAAGGTAGCCAAAGGATCCATGGGGTTGAAGAGCGCAGCAGGCAAAAATGCTCCTCCATAAGCAACATCTTTGCCGTCTTCTTTGGTTCGAGCCGTTCCGTCGCGGCTAAGCAACACATGGTGCTTCGAGTCACTTGACGCCACCCAAAATGAGCGGCCAGAGACTGCTAAAGTTCTTTGAAACTTCGTTCCGCCCAACAAATCAGTTACTTCTAAATCGAGGATCATTGCACCCGAGTCGACCGTTTTACTTTGGTTGGCTCCGAGTGCAGCCTCTACTTGCTTGATGAGCTTCAATGCATCGACACTACGATAAGGAGTGCGCGATGGAGGCAGGCTCCGCCCATTTGAGGGCTTGGGGATTGATTTGGGCCAGCAGTCCGCTCGAAGTGCGGACGAGCAGGTCACTACGCAAACCATTCCTAGGACACAAATAAGTTGTTTCATCGCGTTTCCTCAAAAAAATCTCGGGTTAACTATTGGATCCGTTTTTCTGAATCTGTTTTTCATTCATGCTTGGCCGCTTATAGGTGGTTTCCCCATAAAGCGCTCATTGCAGCGTTACTCCCGCTTCGATCACACCTTTACCTGAATCCAGATGCCCCATAGCCTTGCCAATCACAGCACCCATCATTTTTGATTTGTCTGTACCTTTCATGGCATATCCCGGCGTTGACGAAGTCACCAGAAGATCACCCGGCTTGATTGGCCCGTTCTCCGTTGTCACCTTCGTCGGCACGATGCCAATCATCGCCATCGGGATCTCTTCTTCACTCTTAGCTGTCAACTGCCTGCGTCCCGTAAGGCCAGGCTTCGTCGAATAGATTCCCATCACCGCCGTTGAGTAGGGTTCGGTCGATTTCACGAAGCTCCCCTCAATTTTGGCATCGATCACAAGCACATCACCGGGCTCATAGCTCTTGCGATCACCAACGATATCCACCGACTCCGCATAATCTCCACCACATGTAGTTCCATTCCAAGGGACAGACTGGGTGCTCCCATCAGGGAAAACGAGATGAGCCCCACCCCCACTCAGCTTGATATTGCCTTGAACATCCAGGTTGGCGGCAGGAACAGGTGTGCCGATGCCAACGTTGCCTGCCAACGTCACAATAATCGCGTTGGAGGTTGCCGACTGATTTCCTGAGGAAGACACGCCGGTCCCAATTCCAAGATCATATTCACCAAGAGAGGAATTAATGAATTGCCCCACGAAAGCGTTGTGTTGAATAGATGCAGTTCCCGTCCATCGCGTGAAATTCAAACTAGGAAGGCTGCTTCCATTCAGGGACGCTCTAATCGCTGGATAATTGGGGTCAGACGCAATAAGGCCACCCGCTTTTACATTTCCATTAACTTCCAATTTTTCAATCGGAGTTGCGGTTCCGACGCCGATATTGCCCTGCGTGAACATGGAACCGGTACGGGCATCAAAGACAATTCCGTAGCCGCTGTAGCTGTTGCAACAGCTGGACTTGATTCCCAGGCCCCACCAGCTATTGATTTCGCTATTGACGGTGGTGAATGAAGCACTATCACCGTTTCCATTGGTGAAATTCCCGCCGCTGCTACTCAAGTTATAAGAGTCGGCGTTATATGTCGTCTGCGCTTGTGCATACCCGAGTGACATAGCCAAAGCAGCACCTACAACCAATAATCTCTTCATTTGCTTCTCCGTTCTGTCCAGATATCACCAGGCGCCTACTGCATCAAAATCACAACCTTGCCAATCACCGCGCCCAGCATCTTCGACCGGTCCGTGCCCTTCATCGCATAGCCCGTCTTCGACGACGACACCAGCAGGTCTCCTGGCTTGATCGCTCCGTTCTCTGCACTGACTTTCGTCGGAACAATACCGACCATCGCCATCGGCACTTCCTCGTCACTCTTCGCAGTCAACTGGCGACGCCCAGTCAACCCTGGCTTGGTCGAAAACACACCGGTAACGCCCGTGGCATACGTCTCAGACGACTTCAGGAACCCACTCTCATGCTCAGGATCAATCACCAAAACATCCCCAGGCTCGTACGTTTTACGGTCACCAGCGACATCCACCGACTCCGCATAGTCCCCACCGCACGTGGTTCCGTTCCATGCTGTCGACTGCACAGTATTGTCAGGGAAAGTCATCGACGCCCCAGTACCGCTAATCTTCACGCTGCCCGCTACATCTAGCTTGGCCAATGGAGAAGTTGTTCCGATGCCCACATTCCCGATAGCGGTAAGCGTCATCCGAGGCGCTGAGTCTGTAGCGAATTCGAGGTCCGGGGCCACCCCATTGCCATCTCTCCAGGCATCAATTCTTGCCTTGGCATATGTGGGAGACATCTGATTGTCCGTATAGATGCTGAATCCGAAGTGATGAGAAGATCCATTGCCGAATATCTGGTGAAGCATCAATCCTGACCAGTCGGTGTTGACGCCTTGCGATGGAAACGGATTTACAGCGGAATACCCGACGGAATAAAAGTTGTAGAGCCCACCAGCGGTCATCGATGACTTATCAAAATACGAACTGCCTAGCACAGTGAGCGTGCTTCCAGTGGTAAGCGTTCCGATCCCGATGTTGCCATTCAAGTCTGAGATATGAGAATCCCCAATCTGCGATCCACTCGTAAACTTTGGGATCACATTCGGTGTCCCACCACTTGTTGTCACCGTCTGTGTAATTGCGAATGAACACATGCCACATGTAATGCCCACGAACATAGCTCTAAATAGTCCACGCATCTCATCTCCTAAAAAAACAAACTGCGGAACACTATTGCAGCGATACCAGGACTTCGATCATGCCCGTACCTGAATCCAACTTGCCCATCGCCTTGCCAATCACCGCGCCCATCATCCTGGTCGGGTCAGAGCCCTTCATCGCATAACCCGGCTTCGACGAAGACACCAGCAATGTGCCCGGAAGAATCGGCCCATTCTCCGCACTTACTTTTGCCCAACATAGCCATCGGGACCTCTTCGCCAGTCTTTGGCGAGCCTTGGCGACGCCCCGTCAGTCCTGGCTTGGTGGAATAGATCCCAGCCACAAGCTGCGAATACGGCTCGGAAGCGAGTAGAAACTTATCCGGAGCATCGGCATTGATCACCAGCACATCCCCAGGCTCATACGCCTTACGATCACCAGCAACATCCACCGACTCCGCATAATCACCGCCACACGTTGTCCCATTCCAGGCTGTCGATTGCACCGTGCCATCGGGATAGGTCATCGACGCGCCCGTACCAGCGGTCAGCTTCAGGCTTCCATTGACTTCGAGTTTGGATCCCGGAGAGGTCGTGCCAATGCCCACGTTACCGTTTTTTATAATCTGCAGCCGCGAGTTCCAATTGGTCCCGTCGTATTGATAAAAAGCTATATTTCCCGACGAGGGCGAAGCATTCCGCGAGTCCGCAGCCAATCCCAGAAAGCCGTACTGGTCGGCCACTGAAAAGTCCCTGCCGCGCGCGGTAATATAGACACCATAGATATTATTGTTGTCAGCTACGCCTAAACTAAGACTGTTTGTGTATGAGCCCGCGTTTTGAACCGATGACGCATTGATCTCTCCATTTACATTCAGAGCGTAATTAAGGCTCGTCGCTCCAATGCCAACACGTCCATCCGCCCGGACCTTCATAACGCTGGTTCCCGATGACGTAACAAAGGATATTGCTGTTCGGAGAAATGGAAGTCCCATTTCCAGTTGCAAAAGCAAGATTAGCGCCATTGTTACTCGTGTCGGGTTGCCACGACCAAAATGTCGTTCCCCATCCATTCAGTGCATTAGCGGTCATGCCCCAACTTACCGGCCCATAGTCAGTGTCGAACCGGAGGGCGTTATACTGACGCGGATCTCCCCAGCCGAGAATACTAAGGCGAGCACTAGGTGTAGTTGTTCCAATCCCTACATTGCCATTCGATTCCGTAATCGCGGAATTGCCGATCTGCGATCCGCTCGTGAACTTAGGAATTTGGTTCGCTGTTCCTCCACCCGTCGTTACAGTCGTTTGAGCGGATGCCAAAACGGGCAAAAGCAGGAAAGAAAAGTAGAGACTTCTCGGCACAGAAGATAGCAACATGACGTCCCATCCCAGTAAAATTTCGGTAAAAGGAATGGGGCTGAAAGCCCTCCGTCAGGAGAGATCCGCCGTCAGTCACTTAGCCGGTTGGCTGACGGTAAGAGCTTCCCTAGCGAAGCGCAAGACACCAAAGGTCGCTAGACCTTCGTGCATGAAAAGTTAATCGGTTGATTAATGATTTTGGCCCCTATATAGCTTTTGTGATTCAGTGTTCAGAATCACACTCATCGTTACCAAAATTGAAAATGTAGGCATATCCAGATGGAGCCACACGGCATACACCTGAAGGCGATTGCCGCTAAGAACGCCCCAGCGGGGCAGCGGCAAATTAGCAGCTTCCTAAGCCAGCCTCCGCCAGCGGCTTCGGCAAGAACGGCTTAGAACGTACCGGGTCAGCGCGGCCTATGTCGCTGACCTCTCTTGCTCTTATCGTGCGTCTCTGCAGCCTTCGACGCCTTCGCTTTGGCGTCGTCACCATGTGGAAGCTCCCATCCCGTCATGCCCTGTAGCACGCGGTCCGCGTGCTTGATCGTGTTCACATGGCCATAGTGCTGTTCAATCATCTAGACGGACGTTCCCATCTGTTCAACCAGAAAATACACATCCACGCCCTCCTGTAATCGGAGAGTGGCATACGTGTGTCGAAAGCAATAGGTCGATCTCGGCACGCCCTGCGTGCCTTCGCGCAGGTTTGCTTTGTCCAGGAGATCGGCAATCAAAGAAACATAGAGACTCTTGGCAGGCTTGCCGTTCACCGTAGTAAAGACGCGATCTTCCAGCTCTGTTGCTTTGGATATCGAGCGGATACGTTCCAGATAATCTCCAACACTCTTCGGAGCAACAAGCTTCCTGGATTTCCCTTTGCCCTGCACGAATAGCACAACAATCTCCCGTCCCTCGCGGTCTTTCGCGGGCATGATGTCACGCCAGCGGAGGTTCTTCATCTCTGCTGGCCTCATGCCGGTATTACAGGAAATCAAGATCATGTTGTATGTGACAGTGCGATACCAGGTGCTTGATGGCTTGTCCGCTTCAGCGATCCATCTCCTGCCTACGGTATGGAGCTTGCGGTACTCCTCCAAAATGAACTCATCCCTCCGCATCGTCTTGAGTTTCGGGCGCTCGTCGTAACGCTGGCTCGCGGGAACGTACCGCTTCTTGATCGCGAAGTTCATCACAGCGCCGAAGATCGACATCTCGAAGCGGATGGTGGAATCACTGATAAAGGGAACCGCCTTCTCGGAAGGTTGAACCTCGATGGGTTTCAGAACCCTGATGCCCAGAGCGTTCTGTACTTTTGTTCGGCGCTCGGCCTCCTTCTCCGCAAACTCCTGGGCCAGTTCTCCGCTGACCTCGCGGACGCCATTTCGCTTAAGACGTCCCGCTCCGTTCACTCGTCGCCACGCCGGATAGCCGCCCCATAGCTCATCCCCGATCAAAATGCACCTGGGTGGAACCGACATACCTGTCCAAGGCTCCTTCGATGACGGCGCGAATTTTCTTGGGTCGCGCAGCACTGATCTCCCCACGATGCGCACGCGCCTCCTGCGTCAGCAGATACTCTCTGCCAACCTCACGGAACGGATGGTTGAACACCGGGACATCATGCTTCAGCCGGAACCGGATATCGGCATCCTGGTCGAAGGCGCGTTCCCGCGCCACTTCCACATCGGTTGTCTTTAAGGGAGACGGTTTTGTAGCGGTCTGCTTTCGGAATTTTCATCCGGCAGTACCACATGCGATGTTCCACGTCGCCACGCCGGAAGATCACCAGCCCCGGCTTGAGTTCGGCTTTGTCGGTGACGAATGCCATATCCGCCTCCTATGAACTAAGACGCGTTCTGTGCATATTCTGTGCAGGTTTTTCCGCTAAATGTCAGATTCTTCGTAATTGTGCAGGAGTTGTACCGGGTTACTGAAAATGCTAAGTGGGCTATTTATAGATATTTACGATACAGCTCTCATCCTGTAAGAATCTGCTTCTCAAGCAAAAAACCGTCAGGGCACGGCTTCAGCCGTGCCGAAGAAATCCCCTAAGAAACAAGAATGCCGGCCTCGATGGCCGGCGTCCCCCAAACTTACAATCTTTCATCACCGCCCCAGCGGCCACTTCATCCGGATAACCCGTTCCCGGTCGCCCTCGCGCTGGGCCGACTTCGCCCGCGCCTTCAGCAGGTCCATCATCCGCAACAGCCCCACGACATTCCCCGCCACATCCACCACCGGAATCACCTCGGCCTCGCTCAGCGCCATCTTCTCCGCCGCAGCCTTCAGCGTCTCACCCTCACCAATCGACATCTCCGGCGCGTCCAGCGGGCCCTCCACGAGGGACATCACCTCGCCCACCGTCACCATTTCCAGTGGATCGACCCCATACTCCCGCGACAGGTGCTTGCCCTTGCGGCTCAGCCCCGCCGTCAGCATGCTGCGCGGCTGCAGCAGGGCGCTCAAAGCATAGGCCGTCATGCAGGCCAGCAGTACCGGCAGCGTCAGGCCGCCGTTATGCGTCAGTTCCACCGCCAGCATCGCACTGGTCAGCGGAGCTCCTATCGACGCCGCCAGCAGACTCACCATGCCCACAGCCGCCCACGCTCCGGGGGAGATCCACGGTAGCCAATGCCCCATCGCCGCCCCCGACGCCGCGCCAATCATCAGCAGCGGAGCCAGGATGCCGCCCGCGGTGTTCGAACTCAGCGACCCCACCCAGATGACCACCTTCACCGTCAGCACGCCCAGCACCAGCGTCCAGGTCCAGTCCTGGTTCACAAAGTCGGTAATCGTTCCGTAGCCCACGCCAAGCGCGCGCGGAAAGAAATATCCGCCCACACCCACAATCAGGCCACCCAGCGCCGGATACCACATCCAGTGGATCGGCAGTTTCTCCCACTGCGCTTCGCACCAATGAATTGCGGTATTTAGCCCAATGGCCAGAAACGCCATCACCACACCCACGGCCAACGCTCCAACAAGCGCCTGGTGATGCATCACCACCGTCGTTGGCGGCATGGCGAAGATCGGTGCCGCGCCCAGCAGCAGACGTCGCACCGCAGCCGCTGTCACACATGCCATCGTCACCGGAACCAGGCTGCGCGGTCTCCACTCAAACAGCAGCAGTTCCACTGCCAGCAGCACCGCACTCAGGGGACAATAAAACGCCGCCGCCATACCCGCCGCGGCACCAGCCACCAGCATCACGCTGCGTTCCGCATCCGTCAGCGGAAGCAGCTGACCCAGCACGCTGCCCACGGCCCCGCCGGAGGCAATCACCGGGCCTTCCGCGCCGAACGGGCCACCGCTGCCAATCGAAATCGCCGTCGCCACCGGCTTCAGCACCGCAACCTTTGGGTCAACCTTAGCGCCGCCAAACACCACGGCTTCCACAGCCTCCGGCATACCGTGGCCGCGAATATTCTTCGCCCCGTAGCGGGCAATGGCGCCAACCATCAATCCACCAACCACCGGGATAAAAATGCTCCACCAGTGCATCGGAGCGTCCGCGGGCTCAACCTCA
The DNA here is from genome assembly GCF_025685395.1 of Terriglobus tenax. Classification (NCBI taxonomy): domain Bacteria; kingdom Pseudomonadati; phylum Acidobacteriota; class Terriglobia; order Terriglobales; family Acidobacteriaceae; genus Terriglobus; species Terriglobus tenax. Next base: position 570,187 of record NZ_JAGSYA010000004.1, read on the forward strand.
ACAAACGCCCAGCGGTGAAAGTAAAATAGGTTCGTTGCCAGCCCAATCAGCCGGATCAGCACCCACGCCAGCACCGCACACACCGCACCCAGGCCAGCCGCCAACACGCTGACCACAATCATGCGGCTGTCGGCTGAGTAATCCCTCAGCGTACTCGCACCACTTTTGCTCACTTGGTCAATACCTTCTCCAGGGCCTGCCGGACACCAGGCCCTACCCGCTCCAGTTCGGTGAGATGCCGCTCCACCAGTCGCGCCAGAACCCGCTCTCCGCGCGGCGTCAATTTCAGCACCACCTTACGCGCATCCAGAAGGTCGCGCTTGCGAAGAAGCAGCTCCTCTTCCACCGCGCGTCCCACCAGTTCCACCGCCGAGTTGTGCTTCAGAAACATCCGTTCGGCCACGTACGCAATCGTCGCCGGCTCCCTGGCCGCGGCCACAACTTGCATCAACTGGTACTGCTGCGCCCGGATTCCTTCCTGCTCAGCCGCCTCTTCGCTGAAGCTCAAAAAACTGCGCAGTACATAGCGGAACTCCGCCAGCAGTTCCACCCGGTTCAAATCAATCTTCAGCACATATATATCGTATCACGATGTATTTATGGACAACTCCCCATGCGCAGTTCCCACTACGTCGGGATGGGCTCAGTACCACTCCATACCGCTAACCGTCTCAGTCTTTCCTGACATCGGAGAACTGACACCCGAGAACTTAGTAAACTGTTCTTTTACCGGAGAATCCAAGCAATGATCGCGCGCTATACCCGCCCCGAGATGGGCAAGATCTGGTCTGACGAGAACAAGTTTGCCTCCTGGCTCAAGGTTGAGCTGGCCGCCACCGATACCCTCGCCGACTTCGGCATCGTCCCCAAAGAGGCCGCCCTCGAGCTGCGCGAGAAGGCAAAATTCGACGTCGCCCGTATCCGCGAGATTGAGCTGGACACCCGCCACGACGTCATCGCCTTCACCACCAACGTCGCCGAGAACGTCGGCCCCGCCAGCCGCTGGCTGCACTACGGCCTTACCTCCACTGACGTGGTGGACACCGCCCAGGCACTGCAGCTTGCCAGTGCCAACGCCATCCTCCGCGAAGGCATCCTCAAGCTCATCCTCGTGCTCAAGCGCCGCGCCCTCGAGTTCAAGCACACCCCCATGATCGGCCGCACCCACGGCGTCCACGCCGAGCCCACCACCTACGGGCTCCGCCTCCTCCTCTGGTACGCCGAGATGCACCGCAACCTGCGCCGTTTCGACGCCGCAGCCGAGGACATGCGCGTCGGCAAGCTCTCCGGAGCCGTCGGCAGCTTCGGCCACCTGAAGCCCCAGCATGAAGAGCGCATCTGCGCCTCGCTCGGTCTTCGGCCCGCGGAAGTCTCCACCCAGGTGCTCCAGCGCGACCGCCACGCCGCCTACATCACCACGCTGGCCGTCATCGCCAGCACGCTCGACAAGATTGCCACCGACTGCCGCCACCTGCAGCGCACGGAAGTCCGTGAGGCCGAGGAGTTCTTCTCCGCCAAGCAGAAGGGCTCCAGCGCCATGCCGCACAAGCGCAACCCCATCACGGCAGAGAACATCTGCGGCCTCGCCCGCGTCATCCGCGGCAACGCCCAGGTCGCTCTGGAGAACGTTGCTCTCTGGCACGAACGCGATATCTCCCACTCCTCCGCCGAGCGCGTCATCCTGCCCGATACCACCATCGCCCTCGACTACATCCTGGAGAAGACCTCAAACCTCATCGACAAGCTGCTGGTCTACCCCGCGCGCATGATGAAGAACCTCGAGCTCACCGGCGGCCTCGTCTTCTCCGGCCAGCTCCTGCTCGACCTCGCCGAATCCGGCCTGTTGCGCGAAGACGCCTACAAGCTCGTCCAGTCGCACGCCATGGCCGCCTGGCAGAACGAGGGCGAAGGCCCCACCTTCAAGCAGCGCATCGCCGCCGAACCTGAAATCACCAGCCGCCTCTCGCAGGAAAAGATCGCCCTGGCCTTCACCTTCGAACGCCAGCTCGCCAATGTCGATACCATCTTCGAACGAGTCCTGGCCGAACACGCATAAGCCCACAGCAGATTCCTCCCGTTCTCCGTTGCACCTTCTTGGAGGTGTCATCCCGGCCAGCTTGCCGGCTGGGGTAGAGGGCAGCGGAGGAATCTGCTTTTCCCTGTCCCGTCCCCACCGCTCCTTCTCGTCGACCACGTTGACCGGATACCGCTGGAGCTAACTCGCCTTCTTCTCCCGCTTCCGTATCCCCGCCAGAAATGCCTGCTGCACGCGATTAAAACTTCTCCCTCGCAGCACCGCTGCCACCACCGTCCGGATCGCCCGGCTCTCCTTCAACGGCACGTAGCAGCAGTTCGCACTGCGGTCGATCGCCATCTCCGGCACCAGCGTCACCCCCAGCCCCGCGGCCACCATTCCCAGCAGGCTGCTGAACTGTCCGCTCTCGAAGGACACCGTCGGGCTGATCCGCGCGCTATGGCAGGCCGCCAGGCTAAGGTCACGGAAGCAGTGGCCATCGCGCAGCATCACGAACGACTCCTCGCGCAACTCCTTCAAAGAAACTGCCTCTGCATTCGCCAATGCATGCTCCTTCGGCAGCACCGCAAACAGCGGCTCGGTACGGATAGGAATCGTCTCCAAGTCCTTATGGCGCAGCGGAAGCGCGAGGATCGCAACATCAATCGACAGATCGCGCAGGGCTTCCACCAGCAAGGGAGTCGTCTCCTCCACAATGCGCAGCTTCGCCTCCGGATAGCGCCGCGTAAACAACGCTGTATAGCGCGGCATCAGGTACGGCGCAATGGTTGGGATCACACCGACCCCGACACTTCCCCGCAGGTCCGTCTCCTTGCTCGTAACGCTTGCGCGCGCGGCTTCCATCTGTTCCAGCACACTGCGCGCATGCGGCAGAAATGCACGTCCCGCCTCGGTCAGCCGGATGCTGCGTCCCAGCCGGTCAAACAGCTTCGCGCCCAGGTCCTCTTCCAGCTTCAGCACCTGCTGCGACAGCGACGGCTGGGCCACTTGACAGCGCTCCGCGGCGCGGCTGAAACTGCCCGTCTCGGCGATGGCACACACATAGCGCAGCTGGTGAAATTCCATAGTTAAAAACTATACGCCGCATGCGAATCATGTATTGGAGTTATGGCATCTGTCAGTGCTAGAGTCATCTTCGTCATCCGTTATGTGGCTTGTTCCAAGCCTGCAACACAACGAACCAAATGTAAGGAGAGTTCTTCATGTCCTCTGAGTCCAAGTGCCCGTTTCCCCATGGCGGCAGCAGCTCCGGCACCACCAACCGCGACTGGTGGCCCAATCAACTCAATCTGAACCTGCTGCACCAGCACTCCTCGCTCTCTGACCCCATGGGCGAAGGCTTCGATTACGCCGAGGAGTTCAAGAGCCTGGACTACGAGGCCCTGAAGAAGGACCTCGCCGCCCTCATGACGGACTCGCAGGACTGGTGGCCGGCCGACTTCGGACACTACGGCCCGCTCTTCATCCGCATGGCCTGGCACAGCGCAGGAACCTACCGTACCTTCGACGGCCGCGGCGGCGGCGGTCGCGGACAGCAGCGCTTCGCTCCCCTCAACAGCTGGCCCGACAACGTCAATCTCGACCGCGCACGCCGCCTTCTGTGGCCCATCAAGCAGAAGTACGGTAAGAAGATCTCCTGGGCAGACCTGCTCATCCTTACCGGCAACGTCGCCCTTGAAACCATGGGCTTCAAGACCTTCGGCTTCGCCGGTGGACGCGCCGATGTATGGGAACCCGACCTCGACGTGAACTTCGGCGCGGAGACCACCTGGATGGGCACCGACAAGCGCTACTCCGGCGAGCGTGACCTGGCCAACCCCTTCGGCGCCACCACCATGGGCCTGATCTACGTCAACCCCGAAGGCCCTGAAGGCGTACCCGACCCGCTCGCCGCGGCACGCGACATCCGCGTCACCTTCGGTCGCATGGCCATGAACGACGAAGAGACCGTTGCGCTGATCGCCGGCGGCCATACCTTCGGCAAAACCCACGGAGCAGGCACACCGGTTCCGAACGTTGGCCGCGAGCCCGAAGGTGCAGCCATCGAAGAACAGGGCCTCGGCTGGACCAGCGCCTATGCCACCGGCATTGGCGGCGACGCCATCACCAGCGGCCTCGAAGTCACCTGGACCACCAAGCCTACCCAGTGGAGCAACGACTTCTTCGACCACCTGTTCAAGTACGAGTGGGAGCTGACCAAGAGCCCCGGCGGCGCGCACCAGTGGAAGCCCAAGGGCGATGCCGGCGCAGGCACCGTCCCCGGCGCTCACGGCGAACCCGCCAAGCAACCCAACATGCTCACCACCGACCTCGCTCTACGCGTTGATCCGGCCTATGAGAAGATCTCCCGCCACTTCCACGAGAACCCCGACGCTTTCGCCGACGCCTTCGCCCGCGCCTGGTTCAAGCTCACCCACCGCGACATGGGCCCCCGCCCCCGCTACCTCGGCCCCGAAGTCCCTTCCGAGGTACTGATCTGGCAGGATCCCGTCCCCACCGTTGATCACGTCCTCGTCGACGATCAGGACATCGCCGCACTCAAGGAGAAGGTCCTCGCCTCCGGCCTCACCGTGCAGCAACTCGTCTCCACGGCCTGGGCCTCTGCCTCCAGCTTCCGCGGGTCAGACAAGCGTGGCGGGGCCAACGGCGCTCGCATCCGCCTGGAGCCGCAGAAGGACTGGACCGTCAACGAACCCGCCAGGCTGGCCATCGTGCTCACCAAGCTCGAAGCCATTCAGGCCGCTTTCAACGCATCCCAGACCGGCGGTAAGAAGATCTCACTGGCCGACCTGATCGTCCTCGCCGGCAGCGCAGCTGTCGAACAGGCAGCCCGCAACGCCGGCCTCAACATCGAGGTCAAGTTCTCTCCCGGCCGTACCGACGCCACGCAGGAGCAGACCGACATCGAATCCTTCTCCGTGCTCGAGCCGGCCGCCGACGGCTTCCGCTCCTACGCCCCCAACGCCGAAGCGCCGGCAGAGGTCTCTCTGCTGGACAAGGCACAACTCCTCACGCTCACCGCACCGGAGCTGACCGTACTCATCGGCGGACTGCGCGTCTTGGGTGCCAACTTCGGCGGAACGAAGTACGGCGTCTTTACCAGCAACCCTGGGGCGCTGACCAACGACTTCTTCCTCAACCTGCTCGACATGGGCACAGTCTGGAAGGCAGCCACCGACGCCAAGGACACCTTCGAAGGCCGCGACCGCAAGTCCGGCGCTGTGAAGTGGACGGCCACCCGCGCCGACCTCATCTTCGGCTCCAACGCCCAACTCCGCGCCCTGGCCGAGGTCTACGGCAGCACCGACGCCCACGCGAAGTTCGCCCAGGACTTCGCCCACGCCTGGACCAAGGTCATGAACCTCGACCGCTTCGACCTGGTAGCCGCAGGCAAGCAATAAACCAAAACCAAAACCAAACGCCCGGCTCCTCTTCGGAGAGCCGGGCATTTTCTTTGCAGAACGCTCTGCGGAATCTCCCCTGTTTTGTCATCTCGTAGGAAGCGCAGTAGCGGGACCTGCTTCCCGCTACTGCCTTTCTCGTCCTTTGTCATCCTGTAAGGACCTGCTTCTCACCTCACCCCGTTCTTTCAGGAACGGCCGCAGCCTTCGCTAAAACAGAAAAACCTTCAGCCAGCGCGCGCCAAGAGGGAAGTATGTATTTTAAAATATATACCTACCGGTAGGTATATATTAAGGAGACGTTGCCTGCTCCCCTTTCACGGCAACGACAAGGAGCTGAATTCATGAATAGACTCATTGGCAGCCTGCTCTTCATCCTGGCATTCCCGGGCTTCGTACGTGCGCAGGCCGTTGAAGCGACCATCTCCATGCCCAGACAACAAGTCGCCGTTCTCGGCAGCGGTATCTTCACCCGCAAGATCACCGACGCTGGCGTAACCTACAAGCCCACCTCTTCCGGTGGCGGAAGCTTTACCTATCGCTTCAACATCAACCGCTGGCTGGGGGTGGAAGCCGATTACGACTTCTTCCGGAATTCGCAAAAGTACCTTACCTCCAACTCCTCGTATGAGCTCAGGACCAATCTCCATGCTGCCAGTGGAGCGGTTGTCATCAACCTCCCCAACCCCCTCACCAAACGCATGAAGTCCTACTTCCTTGCCGGTGGCGGCGGCCTCATGTTCCATCCCCGCGACACCGAGTTGATCGATCCGCAGTTCAAACCCGCCATCGTCTTCGGCGGCGGAGTCGATATCCCCGTCTCCCGCCATCTCGCGATCCGGGGGCAGGCCAAAACCTTCCTCTACAAAGCTCCCGACTTCAAGGTTGAAAGCATCCGAACCAACAAGTACGCCCAGGGAATGGTCCCGTCCGTCGGCCTGGTATATAGCTTCTGATCCGTGAACCTCTCTCCAGTTTCGGCACGGAGGGAGGTTCACTTCGCACAATTGGTCAGTCCACTGATTGACTCTCCTCTCCCACAGCAGATACCCTTTCCTCCGGAAACATCCATATCTCCCGAAAGTGGTTCACCCCTTATGTCGAAGCACCTTGTTGCCCTGGCCCTACCAATTCTGATGGCCTCCGCCGCCTACGCAGCCCCGGTCTGCAACGTCGTCAAGTACGGAGCCAAGGCGGACGGCAAGACCAGGAACACCGCCGCCATCCAGAAGGCAATCGATGACTGCTCCGCGAAGAAGGGCACCGTGGTTCTCTCCGGCGGCACCTTCGTCTCCGGCCCGCTCGTGCTGAAAAGCAACCTGACCTTCCGCGTCGAAAAGGGCGCCACCCTGCTCGGCTCGCCCGACCACGCCGACTACCCTCAGATGGAAGTCCTCCGCGCCGCCGGCCGCCAGTCGTTGCTCTCCTCTGACCACGCCGAGAACATCACCATCAACGGCGGCGGCATCATTGACGGCAACGGCGAGAGCTGGTGGATTGAAGCCCGCCAGACCAAGAACGCCGGATTCGTCGGCGAAGGCACTGTCTTCCGCCCGCGCCTCGCCGTCTTCAATTACTCGAAGCACATCAAGATGGAAGACGTTACCTTCCAGAACTCGCCCTCATGGCAGATCGTTCCCTATTACTGCGACGACGTCATCATGCGCAACCTGCGCATCCTCGCTCCGGAGCACTCGCCGAACTCCGACGCCATCGATCCCTTCTCCACCTCGAACATGATCATCGACCACGTCTACGCCGATGTGGGCGACGACAACATCGCCATCAAGAGCGGACTGGTCAACTCCCCCGGCCCCGATGCGCCGTCAAAAAACATCACCATCACTGACTGCACCTTCATGCACGGCCACGGCCTCTCCATCGGCAGCGAGATCGCCGGCGGCGCTCAGAACATCCGCGCCGAGCGCATCCACTTCGACGGCACCGACCAGGCCCTCCGCATCAAGGCCAACCGCGACCGCGGCGCCGACGTAAGCAATATCGTCTTCAAGGACATCGACATCAAAAACGTCGGCATGGCCATCCTCATCTCCGAGTACTACCCCAAAGTCCTCCCGCCCGAGGGCGACTCGGCCCAGCCCGTCACCCGCCTGACGCCTCTCTTCCACGACATCACCATTGAGAACGTCACCGCCACCAACGCCAGGACCACCGGCGTCATCATCGGCCTGCCCGAAGCCCCGGTAAAGAACGTCATCCTGAAGAACGTCCACCTCGAAGGCGGCGAAGGTTTCCGCATCTCCGATGCCACCGTCACCGCGGAAGACTTCACCGTCAAGGCCTCCAAGGGCGAAGCCATCAAGGTCTTCCCCTCCGCCACCCTGACTAGGAAGTAGTGACCTCGCTTTTCTTGTTTGTCATTCCGCAGCGAAGCGGAGGAATCTGCTTCATAACGAAGGCCCGGCAACGCCGGGCCTTTCTGCATTAAACTTAGAACTCACACCTCACAACCGTCTTCATGACTGACTCCGACCTCATCCAGATCACCACCGCAGCCCTCGCAGCCTCCGCCGCCAAAGCGGGCGCCCACCTCACCTGCCACGCCGGCTGCCACCAGTGCTGCATCGGAGTCTTCCCCATCTCCGCCCTCGACGCCCATCGCCTCCGCTCCGCCTACGAACTCTCCCCAAAGCGGGCCACCATCCAGCAACGCGTCGAAGCAGCCGTCCAACGCCTCACACCCACCTTCCCCGGAGACCCCACAACCGGCCTGCTCGACACCGAAGACCCTGCCTTCGACGACTTCGCCAACGACGAACCCTGCCCCGTCCTCGACCCCGCCACCGGCACCTGCGACCTCTACGAAGCCCGTCCCATCCCCTGCCGCACCTTTGGACCACCGATGCGTACTGAGGACGATGGCCTCGCTGTCTGCGAACTCTGCTTCACCACCGCAACGCCCGAAGAGATCGCCGCCGCCGAAGTCGACCCCACCTTCCTTTCTCTCGAAGAAGACCTCAACGCCGAGTACGAACAACAAACAGCCACCCAAAGCCCCACCCTCATCGCCTGGGCCCTGCGCTAACCCCTCTGCCTTTTTGGTTGTCATTCCGCAGCGAAGCGAAGGAACCTGCTTTTCTTGATTTTCCGTTGCCCCATTCTTCGCGGCTTCATCGCGAAGAATGGAGTATCTCGCGAAGCGAAACCTTTTACATCGCCCCCATGAGAGGATGGCTCATCCACATCATCCCGGAGCAGCTAACCATGCAGTCGAATATCCGGCATCTGATCTGCGCCTCCTGCCTTCTCTTCACATCCGCACTCCACGGCCAGTCAGAGAAGTCCTTCGACATCGTCACCATCAAGAAGAGCAATACCGCGGACGGCGGCATGGGACTCGCACGCAGCACTCCTGACCAGGTCTCCATCATGCACACGGCCCTCCGCAACCTGATCGCCAGGTCGTACTCGCTTCGCGAAGACCTGGTCCTCGGCGGCCCCTCATGGCTCGACTCCGAAGAATTCGATATCCAGGCCAAGGTTCTGCCCGACGAGCACGGCAGCATCCCCCGCATGAACCGCGCCGAGACGCAAGCACGCCTGCAGACCATGCTGCGCGACCGGTTCCAGCTCAAATCTCACCTTGAAACACGAAATCTCTCCGTCTACGAACTCACCCTCGCCGACATCGACAAGCTCAAGCCAGCCAAACCCGGCGCCACCTACGCCGATGGCGTCAAAGGCCCCGATGGACGCACCGGCCCCGGCCTCCTGATAATCGAGAACAACCACTTCACCGGACAGGCCATCACCATTACCGCACTGGCAAACATCCTGTCAGACCTTCTGCACCGTACCGTCCTCGATCACACCAGCCAGCCCGGCCTCTACGACATCTCCTTCCAGATCCCCTCAGAAGTCACACGGCCTGCTAACGCCCCGGCCTCCGCGTCGGAAAGCGAAGAGCTTTCCCTTAGCACCGTCCTGCAGCAGGAGCTTGGCCTCCGTCTCAAATCCACCAAAGGCGAAGGCAAAGTGCTCATCATCGATCACATCGAAGAGCCCAGCCCCAACTAGCCGCCTCTTCTCCACAACCCTCAGCCTTAAACTAAAACAAGTGTCCAACCCCGCGATCCTTGAAGCGCTCCAGCGCGGCGCGACCATCCTCACCGGCAACCAGCGTGCCGCCCGCGCTCTCACGCGCGAGTACGCCCAGCACCAGCGCTCGCTTGGCCTCCGCGTCTGGCGAGCTCCTGAGATTCTTCCCTGGTCCGCCTGGACACGCACCCTCTGGCAGCAACTCCTCATTGACGGCCACGAGCAGCGCCTCCTGCTCAATCCGCTCCAGGAGTCCGAGCTCTGGCGCCGCATCATCTCCGACGACGAGCGCCTCGCCACCCTGCAATCGGCTGCCTCGCTCGCTCCGCTCGCCCAGCGAGCCCACACCCTGCTGCATCGCCATCGCGCCCGCCGCAATCTTGAGTTCCACGATCTAAACGCCGACCAGCAGGCCTTCCTGCGCTGGCTCCACGTCTTTGAACGCACCTGCCGGGCCGACTCCTGCCTGTCCGCCGCCGAACTGGAACCCGCGCTCGCACAGCACGCAGCCAGCCTGAGGCTCGCACCCGAGCATCTGCTCCACGGCTTCGATGGCCTGACCCGCGCCCAGCAGGCACTGCTGGAAGCCCTGCAGGCCCGTGCCAGCTTTACGGAGACATCCGCGCCACAGCTCACCACGTATGCCGCTCTGCATGCAGCCAACAGCCCCGAAGAAGAGCTGCTCTACCTCACCCAGCAGGTGCGCGATCTGCACCAGTCGCAGCCCGCCGCGCGCATCGCCGTCATCGTGCCCGATGTGCAGAACCAGCGCCCCATCCTCGAGCGAGCCTTCCGCAACACCGTCGCGCCGTGGCTCAACCGCATCGGAAACCAGTCGCCCGCACCGTTTGAGTTCACTCTCGGTACGCCGCTGGCCAGGGACCCTGCCATCCGCGCCGCGCTCCAACTCATCCGCTGGACAGGCCGCCCTCTTCCCTTCGAAGACGCCTCCGGCCTTCTGCGTTCTCCCTTTCTGAAAAGCGCCACGCAGGACTTCCTTTCACGCGCCGACTTCGATGCCCGCGTCCTTCGCGACCAGGCACTGGTTGAGCCCACGCTCTCCGTCGAGCGCGTGCTCACACTGCTGCACGCCAGGCTGCCCGGCAGGCTGCCACAGCTCGTCGAAGTTCTCGAAACCCTTCGTCGCGCCAACACGCGCCAGCGCAGCTTCTCCGCCTGGTCCACGCACATCCGCAACCTGCTTGCAGCCTGCGGCTGGCCCGGCGACCGCGCTCCGGACTCCACCGGCTTTCAGCTCATCGAGCGCTGGAACGACCTGCTCGACGACCTCACCAGCCTCGACTTCAATGGCGGCAGCTTCTCCTTCGCCGCCATGCTCGGCACACTGGAACAAGCCGCGCACAGCACGCTCTTTTCCCTGCGCTCCAGCAACGCTTCCATCCAGATCATGGGCGCGCTTGAGTCCGCCGGCTCTACCTTCGACGCCATCTTCTTTCTGAATGCCACCAGTACGGCATGGCCCGCGCCAGCCTCGGCACATCCGCTGCTGCCTTACCCTCTGCAGCGCGTCAACGCCATGCCCGGTGCGGACGCATCCACCGACCTCGTCCAGGCCGAGCGCATCACAACACGCATCCTTGCCAGCGCCCCACAGGTCACCGTCACCTACGCACGCGCGTTTGGCGAAGGCGAGCTTCTGCCATCACCGCTCTTCACGCATCTGCCTGTGGTCAACGCGGTTCCGCAACCGCCGCCACCCGCACCTGTCGTGCTCGAGGCCATCGACGACTCCGAACCTATTCCCGCTCCGCAGACACCCCTACGCGGCGGCAGTCATATTCTACGCAACCAGGCAGCATGCGCCTTCCGCGCCTTCGCCGAGAGCCGCCTCTTTACCCGCGCCCTTAACGATGACGCCCCGGGCCTCACCGCGCGCTCCCGCGGCAATCTCACGCACGCCGTGCTTGAACACTTCTGGCGCCTCGTCGGCGACCAGCAGAGCCTCAAACAGCTCTCTCCCGAAGATCTCAGCGCGCAGGTCGATGCAGCCATCACGAAAGCCTTTGCCGCCATCGCCACCGACAACTCGCACTGGAACCACGCCTACCTCCAGGTTCAGCGAGAACGCCTGCGCCGTTTGGTGCACACCTGGCTTGAGATCGAAGCCACACGTGCTCCCTTCACCGTCGCTGCGCTTGAAGAGAAGCGCGACCGCGTCGCCTTTGGACCTCTGGAACTGAACCTGCGCGCCGACCGCATGGACCGCGTCGAAGACGGCCTGGTGCTCATCGACTACAAGACCGGCGCAGCTACACCCAGGTCCTGGCTGGGTGATCGCCCCGACGAGCCGCAGCTTCCGCTCTACGCCTCCCTCTTCTCCGACGAGCCGGTCGCGGCCGTTGCCTTCGCCACCCTGCGCACCGGCAAGGAGATGCAGCTTACCGGCTTTCAAACAGCCGAAGGCGTACTTCCGAAGCCCAGCAAAGCGCAGCCCGATGAGCCCTTCTCCAAAACGCTCGCAAACTGGAAGCAGACCCTTCTGCGTCTGGCCCAGGAGTTCCACGAAGGCCACGCCGAGGTCAACCCGAAGAACTACCCCAAGACCTGCGAGTACTGCGAACAGCGTCTGCTCTGCCGCCTGAACCCGGCCACGCTTGAAACAGACGAAGACGAGACGGAGGACGGCGATGAATAAGCGGCCCACCGACTTTGCCCAGCGCCAGGCCGCGCTGAACACACGCGCCTCCATCCTTGTTGAGGCCCCTGCAGGCTCCGGAAAAACCGGCCTGCTTATCCTTCGTTACCTCAAGCTGCTCGCCGACTCCTCCGTCGAACAGCCCGAGCAGATTCTCGCCATCACCTTCACCCGCAAGGCAACGGCTGAAATGAAGGCCAGGGTCTTCGAGGCTCTGGAGTCCGCACGTACCCAGCCCGAACCGCAGGCCGATGACGAGTTCGACCACAAGCTGCAGATCCACCGCACCGCCACGGAGGTACTCACCCGCGACGCCGAGCTCGGCTGGAGCCTGCTCAGCAATCCGGGCCGCCTCAACATCCGCACCATCGACTCCGTCTGCACGGAACTGGCCCGTTCCATGCCTGTGCTTGCCGGGGCAGGCGCTCTGCAGCAGCCGGTCGATGACGCCTCGGCTCTTTACCGCGAAGCCGCAGCCCGTACCCTGCGCCTGCTCGGCGGCGACGACCCGCAACTGAACGCCGACATCCGCACGCTCCTCTTGCACCGCGACGGCAACCTCTCCGGCTGCGAAGCCCTCATCGCGGAGATGCTGGCCCTGCGCGAACAGTGGGGACACATCGTTCCCTTGACCGGCGACCTCAGCGAACAGGCACTCGACAACGATGTCCGCCCGCGCCTGGAAGCAGCTATCCGGCATATCCTCTGCACGGAGCTGACGCGCCTGCGCGACACGCTCGGCGACGACCTCGCCCATCGCATCGCGCGCATGGCGGCTGCCTTTGGCGAGGAGCCCTCCTACGCCTCCATCCCGAACCCCTATGTCCTGTGCGTTGGCCTAGCCCGTCATCCGGATCTGGAGCCGCACGCGCTTGAACAATGGAAGACCTTCGCCACCATGTTCACCACCGGCGAAGGCAAGGCCTGGCGCTCCGGCTCAACCTTCAACCGCAAGAACATGAAGGTCGATGCCTCCCCGGCGCTGCAGCAGCAGTTCAAATATCTGCTGGCGGACGTCGCACGTAACGACGCCCTTCTGCCCCTCTTCAAAAACATCCTTCGCCTGCCGGAAGCCACGTATCCCGACGACCAGTGGCAGGTCGCCAAGGCGCTCTTCCGTCTGCTGCGCGCCGCCATGGTTGAGCTCCGTCTGCTCTTTGCCGAGCGCGGACAATGCGACTTCTCGGAGCTCTCACTCGCCGCCCGCGCTGCTCTGGACCACGATGCCACCGCCGCCACCCTTGCCGCCGGTCTCGGCATGCGGCTGCAACATCTGCTCGTCGACGAGGTGCAGGACACCTCCACCTCGCAGTACGACCTGCTCGAAAAGCTGACCGAAGGCTGGGACGGCGTCAGCCAAACCATCTTCCTCGTCGGCGACCCCAAGCAGTCCATCTACCTCTTCCGGCAGGCGCGCGTCGAACGCTTCCTCGAAACGATGAAGACCGGCAGGCTCGGCACTCTCCCCTTGCACGTCGTGCAACTGACCACCAACTTCCGCTCGCAGCAGCACCTGGTGGAGGCCTTCAACCGCCACTTCACGCCCATCTTCAGCGGAGACGAGATTACCTACACAGCTGCCGCTCCCCACCTTGCGCCGGAAACCAAAAATGCCTTCCAGTGGAACGGCTACGTCAGCAGCTTCGCGCAGAGCTCACCCGAGGGCAAACGTGAGGCCCGCGAGCAGACCCGGGAGTTCGCCCGTACCATCGCTACCCTTGTCCGCACCGGAGCGGGCTCCAAGGCCGTCCTTGTCCGCGACCGCAAGCACCTGCTCGATGTCATCGCCGCCTTCCGGGCCGAACACATTCCCTACCGCGCCGTCGAAATCGACTCACTGGCCGAGCGCATCGAGATCTTCGACCTGCAGGCGCTGACCCGCGCCCTTCTGCACCCGGCCGACCGTCCCGCATGGTTCGCCATCCTGCGCGCCCCGTGGTGCGGCCTCTCTTTGGCAGACCTCCACCTTATCGCCGGCCAGGACGACCACTCCCTGAGGAACCATCCTGTACCGCGTCTGCTCGCCGAGCGCATTCCCCTTCTGCCCGCTGAAGCCGCGCAACGTGCCGGCCGCGTCTGGGCTGTTCTGGAAGCAGCGCTGGCCGAACGCGGCACACAGTCCACCGCCCGCTGGGTCGAACGCACCTGGCGCTCCCTCGGCGGCGATCTCGGCCTCACTTCGGACGCTCTCGCCAATGCGGAAGCCTACTTCCGCCTGCTCGATGCGCTGGAGACCACCGGCGCCTCCCTGAGCACCCTGCCCGAGCGGCTGAAGAAGCTGTATGCCACCCCGGAACACCACCCGGAGGCCGTCGACCTTCTGACCATCCATAAGTCCAAGGGACTGGAATGGGACACCGTCTTCGTCCCCGCGCTCGAACGCAGGTCCGGAAGCAACGGCTCCCGCGCGCTCACCTGGCTGGAGCTGGAATCGCACGATCACCTGATCCTGCTCTCGCCCATTGCCGACAGCGAGACGAAGTCGAACCTCCTCACTTCCTGGATCAACAACATTCACAATTCCAGGGAAGCATCTGAAAGAAAAAGACTTTTCTACGTTGCGGCGACACGCGCCAGAAAAAGCCTCCACCTGTTTGCCGTGACCCATACCGGTGCCAAGGGCGAGGTAAAGCCGCAGACCGGAACGCTGCTGGACGCGGCATGGCCGGCAGCTCAGGCGCACTTTGCCCCAGTGCTCGCACCAGTTCTTCCTTTCCCGGCACCTCTGCCTGAGGAAGAAGGATTGACCCTTGCCGCCGCAGCCGAGGGTGGCCCCATGCGCCTGCCCACGGACTTCAACCCCACCGCCTTCCTCACGGCCCCGGAAATCACCCCTCCGGAGCAGCCAGCCGTTTCTACGTACCAGCGTCCGCAGGGAGACGTGGAAGCCCGCTCCTTTGGCAACGTGGTTCACCTTCTGGTGGAGTCGCTCGCCGACTCCATCGCCCGCGGCGTAGAGCCCGACGTGAGCCAGTGGCACTCCCGCGCGCACGCCCTCCTCCGCATGGAAGGCACACCACCGGACGAACTTGCGCAGGCCTCGCAGCAGGTCGTGCGAGCGCTGGAGAAGATGCTGCTTGACCCCGAGGGCCGCTGGCTTTTGGAGCCACACACGGCAGCCGCAACCGAGTTTGCGCTGGAGGATGAAACCGGCCGCCGCCTGCGCACCGACCGCACCTTTGTGGCCGGTCCGGCGCCGCTGGCGCCTGGCGAGGCGACGCTCTGGATCGTCGATTTCAAGTCTTCGACGCTCTCTGGAGGCGATTTAAATGCGTTTTTAAGCGCCCAAAAACGCATTTACGCCCCAAAAATGACGCAATATGCGCGCACAAAACGCGCCGAAAGCAGCGCAGAGACGCCCATCATGCTGGCGCTCTACTTTCCGCTGCTCCCGGCGCTTCTGTACTGGCCGGCGGAGTAGCCTTACCAGCGAACCCGGGCCGAAACCTGTAACTGGCGCGAGGTGGTGGAGGTGCTGGTGATGAGCCCCGCCGTACTGGAAGGCGCAGCGTTCGCCGAGGAATACACCACCAGGTTGGGTGTGTTGAAGTTGGTATGGTTCAGCAGGTTGAAAGCGTCGCCGCGCAGTTCCAGGTTGAACCGCTCCAGCAGTTGCAATGTCTTGTACAGGGAAACATCCAGCGTCGTAGCCGCTGGCCCGGTCAGGCTGTTGCGCTGCACATTGCCATAGGTCCCGTTTTGCGGAACAACAAAGGCCGTCGGGTCAAAGTACTGCCGTGGATTGCCCGTGATGATGGAACCGCGGAAGTTCGGGTTCAGCGACGGACGGACAGGATTGCTGGTATCGCCATTGTTGGACGGGTTGAAACTCAGCGACGGCGTGAACGGATATCCGCCCTGGTAGTTGAAGATGCCCGACAGATTCCATCCGCCCGCAAGCGATTCCGCCAATCCCTGCGCCTGTCCCAGGAAAGCGCGCCCCTTGCCTACCGGAATCGCATAGACGGCACTGACGGTAGCCGCGTTGCGGACATCGAAGTTCGAACGTCCCCAGTCCAGCTTCAGGTTACGGGCATCGGTCGCCAGCCCCGGTGAATTGGCCGCACCGCTGGCATTCAGAGAGTCTTCATCATCCATTGACTTCGACCAGGTATAGGCCGCGCGTATATCCAGGCCATGGCTCATGCGCTTCCTGAGATCCACCTGCAAGGCGTTATACATGCTGGTCGCGCTGGAGATCCAGGCCCATCCACTGCCCAGCTCCGGATTCGCCAGCGGCGTATTCGGTGCGTGATAGATCGCTCCTGGCGCCAGCCCCTCCGGGCAGCCCGCAGAGGGGCAAGGCGTAGGCAATGCCTGGTTCAGGTTGGCGCTGGAGGTCTCATGATAACCATGCGAACCGACATAACCGAGCGTGAGCGTCGTACCCGGTGTGAGGATCTGCTGAACCTTCAGGGCGTAGGAAAGCACCGTAGGCGTGTACATATCCTGCTGCACGCCATTCGGCGCGACAAGCCCGCCCTGCACGGCCTGACCGGGCACAATCGGGAGGCTGGCCAGTGCGACGTTCTTCAGCGTGACGGTCGTGTTGAAGGGAGCATTCTGGTCAGTGCGATATCCCAGGGCATCCAGCAGGTCGTTGTACATACCGAAGCCACCCTGGATCATCGTCGTGCCGTTGCCCAGGGCGTTCCATGCAAAACCGACGCGCGGCTGCGGCAGGAACTTCGCTCGATTGGTGGTGAAGGCCGAGGAACCGATACGTGGCTGGGTCAGCAGGATGCCATCCGGCGCCGTAACAAAGGTGGAAGCGCGTCCGTGCGCCTCGTTCCATCCGTTATCGCCTTCATAGCGAAAGCCAAGCGTCAGCGAAAGACGGCGCGCAACCCTGTACTGGTCCTGAACAAAGGCGGCCACTTCAACCGAACGCCAGTTCATGCTGGTGGGTGACGGTACCGCGGTAAAGGTGGTGACAGTGCCTTCAAGAAAGTTTTGCAGCGACGAGAACGCGGCCTGTCCCCACTGGCTCAGCGCAAGATCATCGTTGAACTGCACACGCTGCACCCACACACCGGCACTGAGGGAGTGCCGCCCAAGGGCGTAGGTAAAGGTGTCTGCCCCGGTAAACAGGTTGCGCACCGAGGAGTGATCCGCTCCGGTATTGGTGCCGGCGGAGGTGATAGAGCTGGAGGTGTTCGGTGTTGCGCTGCCGCCGACCGTCACCACGCCCACGGGCTTACCGGCGACAAAGGACGGAACACCCTGCGCCGTCGTGGCGCTGGTGAAGAAATAGTGCGCACGGGAGTAGCCGCCCGTCACCTGGTTGATCACCTTCGTGGAAACCACGCGCGTTTCGCGCACACTGGCCACCTGCTCGCGCAGACTTTCAACATCCAGCGTGAAAGGGTTTGCGGTGGGTGTATTGTCGGCGCTGTCATCCACAAGATACGTCGCGCTCAGCGAATCCTTACCGGTAAGGAACTGGTCCAGCCGGGTCATGGCGAAGTTCTCGCGGATGCTTTGCTTCGGATGGCTGAAGGACTCCGCAATGCCGTTGCCAAGCTCGGGCCCGTTCGCCACGGGCCACAACGACAGAAACGGAGCCGTTGCCGCGGAGACGCCGACATGAGTGAGCAAGCCATTGGCTGATGGCAGATAGCCCTGCCGCGCATTGCTATCCGGCACCAGGGTTACGGCACTGATCCCAAGATTCTGCCGGAAGCCCTCATAGTTCCCGAACAGGAAGGAGCGGTCGCGCTTGAGCGGTCCACCCAGTTGCACTCCAAACTGGTTGCGCTGGAACTCGGGGATTGTTCCCTGGTCAAAGTAGTTGCGAGCGTCCATGGCGCTGTTACGCAGAAACTCATACGCCGAGCCATGCAGTGCGTTCGAACCGGAGTCAGCCACCATCAACACCTGCGCTCCAGGCCGCTTGCCATAGGCCGCGCTGTACGTGTTGGTCAGCACGTTGAACTCGCGCAGGGCATCCACACCGAGCAGCAGCCCACTGGTGCCACCCGGAGTCTGGTTTAACCCACTGGCCCCGGTGTACTCCACACCGTCCACCAGGAAGAGGTTCTCCTGCGGGCGGCGGCCCGAAACGGCAAACTGGTTGCCCACCACCGAGTTCGAGGTGCCAATACCGCCGGTCCGCTCGCTGGTGAAGTTGACGATACCGGGATTCAGAATCAGCAACTGGTCAAAGGAGCGGCCATTCAAAGGAAGATTGCGAATCTGCTGGCCAGTAACAAGGCCGTTAGTCTCGTCCATGCCAACACCGGTCAGCGATGAGGTGGCGTCTACCTCTACCTGCTGCGTAACCTCACCAGGAACCAGCGTGAGATCGAGCGCCGCCGACTGACCCACCGTCAAGGCAAGATCGTGCCGCACCGCCGTGCGAAAGCCTGTTGCTGAAGCCTCAAGGTTGAAGTTCCCCGAAGGCAGCAGCGGAAAAGAAAAATGTCCTTCCTCATCCGTAACGACAGTGCGTTCGGCATTCGAAGTCGTGTTGCGCAGCGATACAACCCCGGAGGAGATCACCGCATGGTGCGGATCATACAAGGTGCCGCTGATCGTTGCGGTCTGCTGCGCGTGGCTTGCGGCAACGCAGAAGGCAGTCAGAAATGCTGCGATCCAAAGCCGTATCCATAGCCGGGACGAACTCGTTGCGTATGTCACAGGAACCCTCTCCAAAGTAGAGGGAGGCGAGGCATTGCCGAACCTCCCGCGTGTTATCTGTCCGCGCTTTCCTCGAAGGGAAAAGCACTTTTTTGCCGTGCGAAAGAGCACGTATCGTGCGCTGTTACCGAAGGAGATTGCTCCTTCCGTACTTTGGTGGCGCAGCGACGGACAGATTTACTCGAAAGAGGTAAAGCCCTTGCCCTCAACCGGTGTGGCCCGGGCAAGTTGCGTCTATCAGCAGCTAGAGGGGTAGCTGCTATTCACTCCAGACACTTCCCGCGGGGAAGGCGTACTGCTCCAGCGTCTCTGGCTTGACCTGGATGCTGTATCCCGGCGTTACCGGCATACGGTAGCGGCCACGTTCAATGCGGACAGGATCAAGGAAGTGCTCGTGCAGGTGGTCGACATACTCGATCACGCGGTCCTGCATGGTGCCGCTGACGCGCAGATAGTCGAAGGCCGACAGATGCTGCACGTATTCGCAAAGCCCTACGCCACCGGCATGCGGACACACCACCACACCGGCCTTCGCCGCCATCAGGATGATGGCGAGGTTCTCATTCACGCCTGCAACGCGGCAGCTGTCAATCTGGCAGACGTCAATCGCTTCGGCCTGCAGCAGTTGCTTGAACATCACGCGGTTATGGCAGTGCTCCCCTGTTGCAATACGCACGGGCTTGCACTCGCGGCGGATACGCGCGTGGCCAAGAATGTCATCCGGACTGGTGGGCTCTTCCATCCACCAAGGCTTCAGCTCCGCAAGCTGGTTGGTGCTGCGGATGGCCTCCAGAACTCCCCAGCGCTGATTGGCATCGACCATCAGCTTGTTCTCCCAGCCAATCTCTTCCCGCACAATGTGGCCGCGACGCAGGTCTTCCAGAGCATCGCCGCCGACCTTCAGTTTGAAATGTGTCCAGCCATCGGCAAGCCCTTCACGCGCCAGGCGGCGGATCTTTTCTTCGCTGTATCCAAACCAGCCCACCGAGGTGGTATACGCGGGATACCCATCGCGCAGAAGAATCTCCTTGCGCTCCGCCATCGTCTTCGCGCTCTGCTGCAGCATGGCAAGCGCCTCTTCCTGCGGCAGCAGATCGTCGATGTACTGGAAGTCGATGCAGGAGACGATCTGCTCCGCCTCCATCTCAGCCAGCAACTGCCACACGGGCTTTCCAACGGCCTTCGCCCACAGGTCCCATACGGCGTTCAACACAGCCGCCGTTGCAAGGTGGGTGACACCTTTTTCCGGGCCAAGCCAGCGGAACTGCGACTCTCCCGTCAATTCACGCGAGAACGCTCCCATATTCTCCACGATCGAAGCAAGCGAACGATTCACCAGCTTGCGTCCCAGGAACTCTACAGCCTGCACCACAAGATCCGTGCCACGGCCAAGCGTGAAGGTGAGTCCATGCCCTTCGAGACCGGTGTTGGTTTCCAGGATGCAATAAGCAGCGGAATAGTCCGGATCCTTGTTCACCGCATCGGAGCCGATTGCCTCGCGCGATGTGGGAAAGCGAAGATCGATGGTGCGTATCCGTTCAATGCGAATGTCGTTCAAGTTAGCCAGCTCCTCTTTGTGTTCGCTTTGTTATTCAGGGTTGGTCAGCAATGTCTTTGGCCTTCGCAACGCCACCACCGCATAGATGGCAACCACGACATAACAGAAGGCGGTGATACTGTAGGCTTCCGCATAGCTGCCGCGAGCGCGGGCTACCAGTCCAAGAACCGGCGGCAGCACCGCCCCACCCACCACAGACATCACCAGCATGGAGCCACCCAGCTTGGTGGCGCGTCCCAGGCCTTCAACGCCGGAGGCAAAGATGGTGGGGAACATGGGCGCGATACAGAAACTGCTAAGCACAAGGCCCACAGCGCCAATGCGGCCAGGGTGCAGAATCGCCAGCCCGATCGCGCAGCCGCTCAGCACCGCATAGCATGCCACCAGCGTCAGCGGCCTGACCCACTTCATCAGCGCGGTGGAAACAACGCGCCCAATGGCAAAGGCAACCAGGCACGCCGTTAGAAAATGTGCGGCTGTACGCTCCGGCAGAATGGTGTATTGCTTCAGATACGGGATTAACGCCGACCAGGTGGTGACCTGTCCGCCCACCGTAAAGAACTGTGCAATCACCGCGAACCACAGGTATTTGGCTGAGAGAACATCCCGGAAGCGCACCGCCTCTGTTGCCTCGCTCCGCGATGCGTCGCTTTCAAACGGAGTCCGCCAGATAAGGTAGGCCCATAGAAAAACCAGGCAGCCCAGCCCCACATACACGGGCACAACACGCATGATCTCTGTATGCAGATAGAGCGCGTAGGTGTTAGCCGCTTTCATCGCAGCCACCTGCTGCGCCGCCGGCTCAACCCCGGAGAAGATGAAGTACGTCCCCATCAGCACGCCGGTGATGGTCCCCAGCGGATTGAAGGCCTGCGAGAAATTCAGCCTTCGCTCCGCTGTCTCCGGCGTACCCGCCTGGGCAATGTAGGGATTCGATGCTGTCTCAAGAATGGCGGAGCCGCAACCGACAAAAAACAGCGCGCACAGAAAGAGAGAGTAGCGTCCCGCCAGCGCTGCAGGCCAGAAGCTGATCGTGCCGACGCCAAACAGGATAAGCCCCGCCAGCATACCGCCCTTGTACCCCTTGCGTTCCATCAGCAGAGCCGCTGGAATCGCCATGCAGAAGTACCCCATAAAGACAGAGGTCTGCACTAACTGCGCCTGGGTCGGCGTCAGCTCAAACGATTTGCGGAATTGTTGGACCAGGATGTCCGTCAGGTTATTGGACATCCCCCAGAGAAAGAACAGCACCGTCACCAGCAGGAAGGCGCGCTTCGGCCCCGGCGGGAAGATACTTCCCTTCCCCTGTCCACCATTCGCTGCCGGCGGAGTTATCTGCATGCCGCACTCCGGTCCAGGGTCGTGAGTCCGTAAAACGCAGAAGCTGAGCCGCCAAACAGCAAGGCCTGTTCATGCCCGCTCAGCTCTGAAGCAAACTGTCCGAGAAGTGTCCACCACCCGCTATAGGTTGATGCCAGCAGAACAACCGGCCAGTCGGAACCAGCCATGCACCGCTTTGGCTGAAAAGCATCCAACACGGTTTCGACATAAGGACGCAGCAAGTCTGCTGTCCAGTTTGTCCAGTCCGCTTCCGTCACCAGGCCAGAAATTTTGCAACAGACGTTCTCCCGTTTTGCCAGTTCGCGTATCTGCGAATTCCATGGCTCGAAAGCCCCATCGCGAAGATTGGGCTTGCCACAATGATCGAGCACGAAACGCTGACGAGGATGCCGGTCCACAAAGCGAATCGCTTCTTCCAGCTGATGCGCATAGACCAGCAGATCGTAAGTAAGTTCGCACGCGGTGATGTGCTGCATACCCCGATGAAACGCCTGCTGGTCGAGAAAACCCGCAGGCTCCGCCTGCACAATATGCCGCAGACCCACGAGCTTGCGACTGGCGAGAAGCGGCTCCATCTGCATGGCAAAGTCTTCGCCGGCTATCGGCGCCCATCCCACCACGCCCGCAATACGATCTGTCTGCTCTGCAAGCCCCAGCAACCAGCGTGTTTCTTCAAGCGTTTGCCTGGCCTGTACGGTGACAGCCGCGGCCACGTGCGATGCTGACATAACATTCTCAAGCTGCGGTAACAGATAGTCCTTGCGCAGCAGGCTCATCGCGTCACTGATCCACGCATACTCTGCCGTGCTGTAGTGCCAGAGATGATGATGCGCATCGATCCGCATCACGCCGACTCCAGGACCAGGTTGGCGTATTGCGTCGTATCGGCCGTGCGAATCAGACCGATGGCATGAGGCACACGCCTCTTCAACTCCACATGTGGCTCGAAAACAAGATTGCCAAGACGCGTCTCGAAGCCCTGAAGGACATGCGCAGGATTATGTTCGCGAGCCTCGGCCGCCATCCATGCCTTGCCAATGACAAAGTTCGGCAGAAGTGCATCCAATACCTGCAGCACCGTGGGAATGTTATCGACCAGGGTAAGGTCGATGGTCTCAAGCAAAGGCCAGTAAGGAAAACCACGATCCGCGATCACCAGCGTGTTGGTGTGACGCACACGCGCCAGCAGCGAGTTGAGGGAGGGGTTCAGAATTCCGGCCCGAAGCATCGTGGTCACCTCTCGCCCACAAAGAATGGGCATCGCAATGTCGTGAAGTCTAGGGATCACAGCTTGTTTTTGTCAATGAAATTATGCTTTCATTCGTAATGCATGCGGAAGCGCAATACAGTCGCCCTGCATGGTGCTTCTCTGCTACAACCATTGCGCGGGAGAAAGAACGATCATGGATGAATTCCTTCTGAGCGGACGCACGGCCGTCGTCACCGGTGGCGCCAGCGGTATCGGCCTGGCGATTGCGCAACGCTTTGTCCAGGCCGGCGCGCGCGTGGTTGTCCTTGACTTGAATGGCGACGCGGTTGAACGCGTCGTCGCATCCCTGGGGCAAGGTGTTACAGGCTTCGCCTGCGATGTTGGAGACGCGGACAACGTTGCCGATGTCTTCCGGAAGATCGACGCCTTCGGCACAACCGAGGTGCTGGTCAACAGCGCAGGCATCGCGCATATCGGTACATTGAGCAGCACTTCGCCGGAGGACCTTGACCGGCTCTATCGTGTGAATGTGCGTGGAACGTACCTGGTGATGCAGGCCGCGGTAGAGCGGATGCGAGCGGCCGGTCGTGGCGTCATTCTGAACATGGCTTCCATTGCCGCAACCAGCGGTCTGCCTGATCGTTTTGCCTACTCCATGACGAAGGGCGCCGTGCTTTCCATGACACTCTCCGTAGCGCGCGACTTTCTTGCCGACAATATCCGCTGCAACTGCATCTCACCAGCCCGCGTTCATACACCGTTTGTCGATGGCTTTCTGGCAAAGAACTATCCAGGCCGCGAGACCGAGCAGATGGCGAAGCTTGCCGCGGCGCAGCCTATCGGACGCATGGGCAAACCGGAAGAGATTGCTTTGCTCGCACTCTATCTATGCAGTGATGCCGCCAGCTTCATCACCGGTGTCGATTACCCCATCGACGGCGGCTTCGTGAACCTTCGCTAACAGGAAAGCAGGGCGAGCAGTGGATTTAGGACTTCAAGGAAAAGTGATCGCTGTAACCGGCGGCGGCGCCGGCATCGGAGAAGGCATCACCCGCGCCTGCCTGGCAGAAGGAGCCCGTGTTGTCGTACTCAGCCGCGCTTCCGAAAACGTAACGCGCTGCATCGCGGAGTTGCAGGCAAAGTCGCTGCCGGTCGAGCTGATCGAAACACAACTGGCGGAGATGGACCAGTGCCTTGCCGCCGTGGAGAAGATTCAATCCACCTACGGACAACTGGATGGCCTGGTCAACAACGCCGGCGTCAATGATGGAGTGGGACTTGCCTCCGGCTCTCCGGAGCGCTTCATGGAGAGCCTTCGCCAGAACCTGCTGCACTATTACGCTCTGGCGCACTACATGCTCCCCCTGTTGAAACAGGCGCGCGGGTCCATCGTCAATATCTCATCGAAGGTCGCCCTGACCGGCCAGGGAAATACATCGGCCTACGCCGCCGCCAAGGGTGCACAACTGGCGCTCACACGCGAGTGGGCTGCCGAACTGCTTCCCTTTGGCGTGCGCGTCAACGCCGTGCTGCCGGCAGAGGTGATGACGCCACTCTACGGCCGCTGGCTCAAGACGTTGCCGAATCCTGAAGAAGAACTGCATCGCATTGAAAGCCGCATTCCGCTGGGACATCGCATGACGACGATTGAGGAGATTGGAGCGACGACGGCTTTTCTTCTCTCGCCCACGCAGTCCTCTCACACCACCGGGCAGCACATCGTGGTGGATGGCGGCTATACGCATCTCGATCGCTCCCTGACGTAAACACACCACGCAGCCCCTATGATTTCGATATGACGCGTACGCCGAAGAAGACGACGAAAGTGAGTTATGCGACGCCAGCCCTGGAGAAAGGTCTGGATGTTCTGGAACTGCTGGCGCATGAGCCCGCCGGGCTGACCAAGAGCGAGATCGCACGCAGGCTGGACCGCACTGTCTCCGAGATCTTCCGTATGTTGGTCTGCCTGGAAGAGCGAGGCTACATCTCACAGTTGCGGGGCGACCAGTATGCCCTCACGCTCAAGCTCTTCAAACTGGTGCAGGAGCACCCACCCACGGCGCGGCTGATCGCCGAAGCCACACCCGTCATGCAGCGCTTCTCGCAGGAAACACTGCAAAGCTGCCACATGGGTGTGATTGAAAATGGCCGAATTGTCATCCTTGCCCAGGTCAACGCTCCAACCAATGTCGGCTTCTACGTCAAGCTCGGCACCAGCATCGACATCATGGAAGCATCGTCGGGATACGTCATACTTGCGCACCTGGACAGCATCCGGCTGGAGACGACACTGGCCGAGTGGAAGCGGGTCACCGGTAAGGCTCTCCCGGCGGACCTGCATGCCCACCTGGCCCGCATCCGCCGTACAGGGTTTGAGGAGCGCAAGAGCTACCAGATCCGCGGCATCCTCAATATCACCTTCCCCATCTTTGATGATCGCGGCTCAGCCGTTGGAGCACTGACTGTTCCGTACGTTGAACCCGTCGCGACATCGGTCTCGCGCGCCGATGTGGTCGCTGCCGTTCAGCGGGCAGCCAAGGAGATTACCGCGGCCATCGGAGGCCGTTTTCCGGAGCAGGTCTGATCCTCCGCGTTAGCGGACATCCACATCCGTCTCCTGGCCATTGTCATTCACGGTTTGCATCCGTGGTCCCTGCGGGCCGCCCATCACTTCCACACGAATCTGCTTCCACCATGGCTGGAAGCTTCCCTCGCGTTTGCCCAGATGCACCTTTACCGTTCCGTCGCTTCGCTGCTCGCAGGTAAAGCTCATTCTCAGGTACGCACCACGCGTGTAGGCGAAGGTGCTTCCATCGTCCTGGTAGAGCGAACCTGCACAATGATCGCCGGGATACACACGCAACGTGAGCGCTCCCTTCGGCGTTTCGCTGGTGCTCTGCATCAGCGGAGCCAACGGGAGGATGGCTCCCTCATGTACGTACACCGGCAGTTCCTCCAGCTTCGGCGTTACCATCACCGGCTTCGCCTGTGCAGCCGTATCGCGAATCTCAAGATCGCGTGCGGCCACGGCAGTGCGGCGGTCCAGCTTCGCTCCGGTCCAGTAGTCATACCAGACACCCGGCGGCAGATGAACCTCGTACGGCGCTACCTCTTCCGGTGACGGCGACGGAGCAATCAGCAGATCGGGCCCGAACATATACTCGCCTCCGCCAGCATCCAGGTCCAGCGGATGTCCATCGACCGTTGCATGCGGAAACTCCAGAAACAGCGGACGCATGATCGGCACGCCCGTACGCGATGTCTCCTCTGCCGCGGTGTACAGGTATGGCATCAGCTTGTAGCGCTCTTCAATAAAGCGGCGGCGAATCGCCTCATGCTGCGGGCCATCGACCCATGGCTCATGATCGCGCGTTCCCTTGGCTGCATGGTCGCGATCAATCGGTTGAAAGGCCGCAAGCTGCAGCCACCGCGTCAACAGGTCGGGCGAGGGCGAACCGGCGAATCCTCCCACATCGGCTCCGCTCATGGAGAAACCGCTCAGTCCAAGGTTCAGGAGTTGCGGCACCGTCTGCCGCATATGGTTCCATGTTGAACTGTTGTCGCCGGTCCATGTCGCGGCATACCGTTGTCCACCAGCATAGCTGGCGCGCGTCAGTACAAACGGCCGCTGATCGGGCATCAGCTTCAGCAACCCTTCATAGGTTGCACGCGAGTTCTCCATGCCAAAAACATTGTGGATCTCAAGATGTGTCGCCGTGCGCCGGGCAAACCCGGGCTCGTCAATGCGGTGCTGTACATCATCCGGCATAGTCTTCGTGGGATAGGTAAAGACCGCCGGCTCGTTCATGTCATTCCAGAAGCCGGCAACCTTCTGCGTGGCGAAGTCCTTGTACAAAGTGCCCCACCAGGCGCGTGTCGACTCCTGCGTGAAGTCCGGAAACACGGACGGCCCCGGCCACACCGGACCAACATACGTTGTTCCATCGGGATTCTTCACAAAGTGATCTCCCGCTGCACCACTGTCATATGGCGCGTAGCCGGCGTTCGGCAGGTGGGCGATATGCAGATCGGTGATCACCACCAGGTGGAACTGCTGACGGGCCAGGTCGCTCACCATCTGGGAGAACTTAGGGAACTTGATCTGGTCCACCGTGAATGGCCGGTTCTTCTCCTGGAAGTCGATGTCCAGGTACAGCGCATCCGCTGGAATGTGGTCGGCGCGCAACTTGTTCGCAACCTCCATCAACCGCGACTCCGGCTCATAGCTGTAACGCGACTGCTGGAAGCCGAGGCTCCACAGCGGCGGCAGCGGCGTCGGCCCGGTTAGCCACGCGTAGCTCTCCACCACGCGCTTCGGCTCCGGTCCGTACAGCAGGTAGTAGTCGATTGGCCCATCGGGAGCGCCGAAAGAGTACGCGTCCGGAAGTTCACGGCCAAAGTCGAAGAAGCTGCGCCAGGTGTTGTCGAACAGAACGCCCATCGCCGCCCCGGACTGAAAACTGATGAAGAACGGAATGCTCTTATAGATGGGGTCGGTCGACTCCTGCCAGCCGAAGCTATCCGTGTTCCACATCACGAAGGCCTGCCCGGCGCGATCCAGCGGCCCCGGCTTATCCCCCAGGCCGAAGAAGTGTTCGTCCGGAGACTTCTTCTTGCGGATGCGGAAGCGGTTCCCGGTCCACGTCACCGGTTCGCTGTCCTGCTGCAGAACATGCCCGGCCTTGTCCGCCACAGTCAGGCGGAGTTGCGCATCCACCGTTACCCGCAAAGCGCCTGTCTCAAAACCGCCGGCTGCCGGAGTCACAGCTACCTGCGCCGTTCGAGCAGTGGGCAGCACCGCCCAGGAAGCATCCTCCGGCTCATGGCCTTCGCGCCACATCCGCACGCGCAGCACATCCTCTCGCAAAGCCATGATGCGCAGCACGGTGCCCCCGGCAGAAAACTCCGCTCCGTTGAGCAGAGGTTTACCCTGCGCGGATTGGGGGAGGGCCGGAAGACAACCGAGCAGAAGTACAGCCAGGGGCAGGACACGTGTGCGCATGGTGCCAAGAAGAAGGAAGTCTCATGCCTCGCCGCAATGCTTCAGCGTGCATCTTTCCTTCAATTCTGGTTCATCCGCTAAACCACGCAGAATCAATAAGTAAACGGAAGCAATGAACGGCTACTTACCATCCAGATCCAGCATGTACAGGTTCCCCGTAGCCATTCTGGCGCGAACCAGCGGCACGTTATCCGGTGTAATTCCTGAAAAGAAGTAGTCGGCAATGTCTCCTGTACGGAAGCTGGTCAGGCTGGCTACCTCCTCCAGTTTCCCTTCGGGAACCGAAACCCGGTAGATGGGCTGGGTGTTTGCCATGAAGGCATGCAGGTAGATCGCCTTGCTGTCCGAAGACCACACCGGATCAGCCACTGAGGTCATCGCCAGCGTCTTCCAGGTGCGGGCGGCAACGTCGTAGAGCACCAGCCGGCGCTGATCCAGACTGATGGCGGCAATATAACGTCCGTCCGGCGACCAGCGGGGACTGAAGTAGCCTTCGGAGTTCGGAATGGGCTGGGTCGCATGGGTCGCCAGGTTCAGAATCTGCAGGTTCCGCGGCGTGCTCTCCATTCCCATCAGGTCGGTCACTCGGCCAAAGACCAGCAGCTTTCCATCGGCCGACCAGGACGGATCAGCGGCGTTCCGGTTCTCCTGCAACAAGGGCGTGGGACTGCCTCCATCTGCCTGAATCGAATAGAGTTGCCATGCCTTTCCGGGTTGCCGGGCCATCAGTGCCAATTGCTGGTTATCCGGCGACCACTGCGCCAGGAAGACCTGCATGGCATCCGGCGTAAGCTGAATCTTCTCCGTGCCGTCCAGCCGGGCACGCCATAAACGCCCCTGCGGATCGGTCCACGCGACCCACTGCCCATCGCGTGAATAGGAGACACGGCTGGCGTGGGTCAGAAAGGTTCGTTCCGGGAGAAACTCCTTCTGGGCATGGTTAAAGCGCTGCAGCTCAGAACGGGAATCCAGTCCGAGGAAGAAGATGCGGTGTCCATTCCGGGCAGCCACGGGAGCCTGAAAGTCCAGCGGACCGTTGGTAATCCGGGTCGGTTCGGAATGACCGTTATACCGCCACAGATCGGTGTTCCCGTCATGCGAAGACTGGAAGATGTAGAACTTTCCGTCCGGTGTCCAGACGCCGCAGCACTCCGCCGCCGGCTTTGACCAGTTGGACAGTAAAGGCTTTGGAATCCGGGAGTTCGCATCAAGCTCCCAGAGTGACTGGGTGTGCGCGATGGGATCCAGAACGGTAAACCGCAATACCTTGCCATCCGGCGACCAGCGCAGCCAGAAGGCGCGGCCTACCGGAAGGTCTGCGAACGGAGTCGATGTCCCATCCTGCAGATGCGTAATGAAGAGCTGCGAGCCGGCAGCATACAAAATACCGGAACCATCCGGCATCCACGTTGCATCGTGAGCCTTGATATTCGCGACGCGCAGAGCCGATCCGCCACCGGTGGGGATAACCCACAACGGCTGCTCCGACTCAGGCGATAAATGGCTCCGCAGCAACAACTTGGATCCATCCGGCGAAAGATCGCCAAGCGACGGCGCAGCCAGTTCGCTGGGGACGGAAAGCGGCGTGGTCTCCCCGGTATTGACGAAGACCTGCGACAGGATGGTGCGACCGTTCTCGATCTGGCCGGTAAAGATACGGACCCCGTCCGTTACGGCCGAAGGAAAGCTCTCCATCGCGGGTGCTCCGGGGGAGATGCGGCCGTCGTGCGTCAGCTGGGTAATGCGGTCTGGCTCGGCAGATCTGGGAGAAAAAACGAAGTAAAACCCGAGTCCTACAGCCGCTAAAACAGCCGTTACGGCCCCCCAAATGAGCAGGTTTTGCGCTCTTTTGGTACGAAAAAGCACCCTTTTGGAAGCATCTTGAGCGGTCAAAGCCGGCGCTTCAACCACCGTAACGGTCGTTGCCGGAGCAACCGCCGGCTTGGTGGCCGTAGGCGCGACGTAGCTTACCGGAGCAATAAACCGGTATCCCCGCCGGGCCAGCGTCTCGACAAACCGGGGGTTGTCAGCCGAGTCGCTGAGGGCTTCGCGGATCTTGTTGATGGCTGTACCGAGGGAGTGGTCAAAGTCGACAATGGTGTCCTTGCCCCACAGGCGCTCCTGGAGCTCTTCGCGGGAGACGACCTCGCCAGGGCGCTCCAATAAGATGCTGAGCACCTTGAAGGGCTGACTCTGGATTTTGATTCGGTGGCCAGCTTTCCAGAGCTCGCCAGACTGAAGATCGGCTTCATAGAGCCCAAAAGATACCCGGGTTGGGCTTTCGACCGGGGACTGCATTCTCAACTAACCTCGCGCAAATGACTGTATCACCGATAAGAAAGTGGTGTTCCATGGAGCCCTCGGGATGTTAATCGCATCCCTATAAGCGCAACAAAAATAACCAGTTACCAGATGAAGAAGAATTGAATGAAAAAGGGCCGGGCGTGGATTGCGAAGAGATGCATGAAAGCGACAAGGTTCTCGCCGCAGCCTGAAACTCCCCCGCAATACAGACGGAGACAGGCGGCCTTTTGGAGGCGGTATATGACATCGACACATAGCCCTGCGGTTATAAGAATGGGCATCCCCGGATGGCTCGCCATGGTTCTATGCCTGGCGCTGCTTTTCCCCGGCTCGCTGCTGGCACAGTCCGACACCGGGCGTGTAACCGGAACCGTAACCGACGCAACCGGCGCGGTGATTCCCGGTGCGACGGTTACCCTGGCGAACACAGACACCGGCGCAAGCCAAACGGCGACCACCAACGGCGAAGGCTTCTATAACTTCTCAGCCGTGGTTCGCGGAAACTACAAGGTTGAGGCCACGATGGCCGGCTTCGCCAAGAACTCCCAGACGCTGGTGTTGCAGGTTTCTCAGGTAGCCACGGCAGACTTCCATCTTCCTCCCGGGGAACAGAGCACGACGATTGACGTAACGTCCGCGGCCCCGGTAGTCAATCTCTCTACCTCCTCCACGGGAGCGGTGATCGAAGGCCGCCAGGTGACGGAGCTGCCGATCAATGGCCGCAACTTCACACAGCTGGCCACACTGGTTCCCGGAGTGACGCGCGGTGCCTTCTCCAGCGATGCCTCCGGCCGCAACGGCAACTCGGAAAGCTTTCGTTACAGCGATAGCGGCGGCGCGGCAATCTCCGCCAACGGCATGCGGCAGCAGGCCAACAACTTCCTTCTGGATGGCACCGATAACAACGAGTCCCTGGTGAATGGCATTGTCTTCTTCACCCCGCCCGAGGCCATCCAGGAGTTTCGCGTGGATACCTCCGTGGCTCCCGCGGAGTTTGGCCGGGCCGGTGGCGCCATCATTAATACCTCGGTCAAGTCCGGCACAAACGCCATTCACGGATCGGTCTTTGGCTACTACCGCGCTGCGGCGTTTGATGCCAACCCGAACTACTTCAACCCGACAGCAGCCAAGCCTTCGTTCCAGCGCAAGCAGCTCGGCTT
The DNA here is from genome assembly GCF_025685395.1 of Terriglobus tenax. Lineage (NCBI taxonomy): Bacteria > Pseudomonadati > Acidobacteriota > Terriglobia > Terriglobales > Acidobacteriaceae > Terriglobus > Terriglobus tenax. Next base: position 601,552 of record NZ_JAGSYA010000004.1, read on the forward strand.
TGCCGCCGGCGGACCGATCTGGAAGGACAAGATCTTCCTGTTTGGCGACTACCAGGCGCTGCGCCTGAAGCAACCACAGGACGTGGGCTTCCATACGGTTCCGACCGCACGCATGCGTACCGGCGACTTTGGTGAACTGCTGGGCCAGGATGTCACCACGGTTCCCGATGCCTCGCTGACCGGCTGCGCGACGGTAAAGGTTGTTGGTGCAATCTACGACCCGACGACCTGCCTCCCCTTCGCCAACAATGTGATTCCGGCGGCGCGTCGTACGGGAGCTGCCATCAACTATCTGAATGCCTACCCCCTGCCCTCGCGGGGAGGCCTGATCAACAACTACTACGTGGTGCGCAACCAGATCCGGAACTTCAACGACTTTGATGCCCGCCTCGACTTCCATATCTCGCAGAAGGACTCGGTCTTTGTCCGCTACAGCTATGGCCAGGACAACTTCGACGTCAACAGCGAGTTTACGAATCTGCCCGCCGGTTTCGCTTCGGGCGCGAACGTCAGCCATCCGCGCGGAGCGGCCGGTGGTTATACCCGCATCTTCACTCCGAACCTGGTCAACGAGTTCCGCTTCGCGTACGTGCGGCCGCAGTTCGGCTACATTCCACCGATGTTTGGAACACCGGTGTCACAGAACCTTGGCATTGTGAATGCCAACCGCAATGCCCTGCTGGGAGGCGGAGCTTTGATCGGCGGCAGCAATACGCAGATTGAATATACTGGTGACGGCGGCCCCTACAACGTGCCGGAGAAGACATTCCAGTACGCCGATGCGCTGAGCTGGACGCATGGCAACCATGCCTTCAAGTTCGGCGCCAATGTCATTCGCCGCGAGGTGGACTTCTTCCAGGGCAACAATGCCAAGGGATACTTCATCATTGGCGGCGTGAACTATCCGGGAACAGGCCGCTTCACCGGCTATGAGACCAGCGAACTGGTGGCTGGCTTTACGGACTACCGCATCGGCTCTGCCAGCACATACTTCAAGACCTTCAGCTGGGAGACAGGCTACTTTGCCCAGGACGACTGGAAGATCAGCCGTCGCCTTACGCTGAACCTTGGCCTGCGCTATGACCTGTACACCTACCCCTACGAGCAGAACAACAACCAGTCGAACTACGACGTTGCCGCAGGTATTCTGCGTGTGGCCGGAACCAACGGCAACTCGCGCAGCCTGATTGATACGGATAAGAATAACTTCGCTCCGCGCATCGGCTTTGCGTATGACGTCTTCGGCAATGGACGCACCTCACTGCGCGGCGGCTATGGCATCTTCTACTTCGTCGACCGCGGCGGTGTAGGCAACCAGCTCAGCAACAACCCCGGTTACAACGGATATAGCGAGTACCGCGCCTCGGACGGCTACCGCATTACCTTCATGGGGCAGGGGCCGCTGAATAACAACAACAGCACGGCTGCAACCAACGCGCTGCCACTACCGCAGTTCGGACCGGGCTCAGTGAATCTGAATAACCCGACGAATGTTGGGCTGATTGCCCAGCCGAAGAACAGCCAGAACAGCGCCGCTCAGAGCTGGAACCTGCAACTGCAACAGCAGCTTGGCCACGCAACCAGCGTCAACGTCGCCTATGTCGGCACCAAGAGCGACCACCTGATGACATGGTTCAACCTGAACTCGCCTGTCATTGGCGGCAACGGGACCGCGGGGCTGTATCCGACCCGTGGAACCATTACCTATGGACTGGCAGGCGGTTCCGCAAACTATAACGGACTGCAGGTCTTTGTGAACCGCCAGCTATCTGCCGGGCTTCTGGCAACGGTAGCCTACACGTGGTCGCATACGCTGGATAACTCGAACGGCGCCTTCAACAGTGGCACGTCAAGCGCCGGCGCACGCGTCTTCATTAACTCCGGCGGACCGAACCTGCTTGCGAACTACGGCAGCAGCGACCAGGACCAGCGGCATGTTTTCACCGCCAGTGCGCTGTATCAGCTTCCGTTCGGACGCGGCCGCACCTTTGGCCGCAATATGAACCGCGCCCTGGATGAGGTGATTGGCGGATGGCAGACCAACACCATCCTGTCCTTCGCCAGCGGCACGCCCATCGATCTTGACCTGACCAGCGGCAAGATCGATATGCGTCCCGACCTGGTTTCCTTCCAGAAGGTCGGTCGCAAGCTGATTACCGGCAGCGTCAACACCGGCAATCAGACATACTTCAACGCGGTTGTGACGGCTCCTCCGGTGAATGCCTCCGGCATGTATACCCGCATCGGCACGCTGAGCCGCAATAAGTTCACCGGCCCGGGCTACAACAAGGTGGACTTCTCCGTGTTCAAAAACTTCTCCATCACGGACCGCGTGAAGGCAGAGTTCCGCGCGCAGGCCTACAACGTCTTCAACCACCCGCAGTTCAACAACCCGCAGACGAACGCTGCCAATGCCGACTTTGGGACCATCAACGGCATCCGTCAGTACTCTGAGCGCCAGATTGAGTTTGCTGGACACATCAACTTCTAACCGGGGTTGATTCGTATGGAACGGCACCGCGCTCGCGGTGCCGTTCGTTTCTCACGCAAACGCTGGAGGCGGATGTGAACAGGAAGATTCGGGCTTTGGCGGCAGGCATCGTATGGTGTGCCGCCGCCGCCTGCGCGCAGACCAGCGCGCCGAAGATTGAAAAGATCGACCCACCCAACTGGTGGGCCAACATGCCGAAGGCGATGCTCCTGGTAAAAGGAGAACACCTGGACGGAGCTGCGTTCTCGACCAGCGATGCACGCCTGCGCGTCGACCATGTCAAGACATCCGCCAACGGGCACTGGGCAGAGCTATGGCTTACTGCTTCACCGCAGAAGCCGGAAGAGATCACCCTCTCCGTCAGCAACCGTGCGGGCAAAGCAACTGCGCGGTATCCCTTCCTGAAGCGCCGCGAGACAAACGATGGATTTGCGGGATTCTCCTCGAAGGATGTGATGTACCTGATCATGGCGGATCGTTTCGCGAATGGCGATCCGAAGAACGATGACCCTGGCGGTCGCGACAAGATTCGCGGCTGGCATGGCGGCGATCTGCGCGGCGTGATGCAGCACCTGGATTATCTGCAGGAGCTTGGCATCACGACCGTGTGGCTGACGCCGGTGTACCAGAATCGTGAAGAGGACAGCTACCACGGCTACGGCGCGACCGATCTCTACGCCGTCGATGAACACTATGGCGCCATGGATGACTTGAAAGCGCTGAGTGCGGCACTGCACCAGCGCGGTATGAAACTGGTGCTGGACACGGTGCCCAACCATGTAGGCCCAAGGCATCCGTGGGTTGACGATGAGCCCGAGCCGGACTGGTTCCACGGAACCAAGGCAAAGCATCGCGTGGCGCAGGGCGACTTCAAACCGCTGACCGATCCGCATGCTCCATGGCGCGACCGGAAGGATGTAACCGAAGGCTGGTTCGCGGACATCCTGCCGGACATGAACCAGCAGAACCTTGCCGCAGCTCAGTACCTGACACAGAATGCCGTGTGGTGGACCGAGACGACAGGCGCCGATGGCCTGCGCATCGATACCTTTCCTTATGTGGACCGCGCGTTCTGGACAGGCTTTCATGCGCAGCTGCACACGCTGTATCCCAGGCTCACTACTGTGGGTGAGGTCTTCAATCCCGATGCCACCATCGTCTCTTCCTTTGCAGGCGGCATCACACGCAATGGCGTGGATACAGGCCTCGACACGCCTTTCGACTTTCCCAGCTACTTTGCGCTGCGGGATGTCTTCCTCAAGGGCGAGCCGATGACAAAACTGGCAGAGACCTTGCGCTTCGATGCGCTCTATCCGCATCCGGATCGTCTCGTCCCGTTTCTGGGCAATCACGACACGACGCGCTTTCTAGGCGAGAAAGGTGCGAGCCTGCAACGCATGAAGCTGGCCTTCGCCATGCTGATGACCATGCGCGGCATGCCGCAGATCTACTCTGGCGATGAGATCGCCATGACCGGCGGTGAAGACCCCGATAACCGCAGAGATTTTCCTGGAGGCTTTGCCGGCGACCTGCATAGCGCATTTACTCCCACCGGGAGGACGCAGGAGCAGGAAGAGATGCATGCGTGGGTCAAACAGCTTGCGGCGCTGCGCCGCGGTCACACCGAACTCCAGGAGGGCGAGGAACAGATTCTGTTCGCCGGCAAAGATACGCTTGTCTTTGTGCGCGGGCAGCATGGAAGCGCGGGCCGCAGAATCGTCGTTGCCATCAACCGCGCGGCGAGCAATCAGGATCTGCATATCCCGGTCGGCGATACAGCGATTGCTCAAGCGGCCTCTGTCGAGTCGCTGATGGGAAACGCCCCCGCCACGTTGACCGGAGGGATGCTTGATCTAAGTATCCCGGCTGAGTCTGCCGTGGTTCTGCAAGTGCAATAAGCTGCTTCGCTCCACTTCCTTCTTTCTTCACGGGAGAGCACCTGCCTCTCCCGTGAAGAAAGGAAGTTCCTAGAAGAGGATTCGGGCGCCCAGCTGCATCTGCCGCGGAGGGAACGCGGATGAGATGGTGCCGAAGTTGCTGTTGCTTGCATTCAGGTTCAGGCCGTTGAAGTTCGTCCGGTTCAGGACATTGAACATATCCACCTGAGCCTTGATACGCACGCGCTCCGTAATGGGGAAGTACTTCGAGAGCGTGGCATCCATTTGTGCAAGTCCTGGTCCCACGACACCGCCCACCGGAGCATTTCCATAGTGATTGGCCTGCGTCTTCGCCGTCTGAATGTAGGCCTTGGAGGAGGCATTGCAGGTTCCTCCCGTGCCGTTGTTCAGATAGCCGCAGATGCCGGCATGATTGTTGTAAACCTGGACTCCCGGTACATAATCGGCGCGAACCGTACCGAGCTGAATGGTTGAGGTCTGCTGCACCGTGTAATACGCTCCGCTTTGCAGGCGCGCTACACCGCTGAGCTGCCATCCGCCTGCCGCTTCCTGCACCAGGAAGGAGTGCCCTTTCAGTTCAGGAGCCTGCAGGACGAAGCTGGCGACAAAGGCATGACGCCGGTCGTTCGACAGAGGGCCGTAGTTATAGGCCTGGTTCTGCCAGTTTTCCAGCGTGATGTTGTTTCCGGCTGAGTCGCCAAGCGCCTTCGAATACGTATAGGAGAGAGTTGTTGTCACAATTCCCTTCCGCTTGGAGGCAAACAACTGCAGCGCGTTGTAGTTGTAGTTGGAGTCGAAGCGGTTCGAGTTGATCGCATTGAATCCCTTATAGGGATTGAGTGATGCGATCGACTGCGGCGTTGGCCCGGAGGTTGGGTTCTGGTTGGCGAAAGTGCTGGCAACGTCCGGAATGTTGACGTTTGGCTGGCGAAGCTGATGCCGCGAAACACTGCCTACATAGTTCGCTTCCACCAGGATCTGCCACGGCAACTGCCGCTGCACTCCAAGACTGTACTGCCATGTGTAGGGATTCTTGTTGCGCGGATCTACCGCGCTGATGGACGCCTGCAGTCCGGTATTGCTTGCCGAGAGCGAACCCAGCGTTGCAAGGTTGCCGTTGGCGAACTGCGTGTTCTGCAGGAAGGGTGGCAGATTGAGCTGGCTGAAGACCAGGTTGCCCTGCGCACGGTAAAAGAAGAGACCAACACCGCCGCGAATCGACGTCTTGTCATCGGCGGCATAGGCGAATCCAAAGCGTGGACCGACCGCTCCCTTCATGCTGTAGAAGCCGCGCGGCGCACCCGCAGGAATCTGCGAGAACAGGGCGGTATTCACATTGGGCACGCGCTTCTGCTGGTCTGCGGGCACTCCGCTGCCAACACGGACCAGGCCGTTGTAAGGATTGCCCACACCGGGGTTGGTGATTGTGCCACTGGAGGAAACGGTGACTGCATTGGCGGGGTTATAGACCGACGCATCAAAGTTGGTCATGTTATTGCCCTGCGCGTAGAAGGGCTGCAGCCATTGGAAGCGCACGCCATACTCCAGGCTCAGCCGACGGGTGACCTTCCACTGGTCCTGCGCAAACCACTCGATCTGGTTGAAGCGGAAATGACCGACCGGGTCAGCACTGGCTTCCGAGTAGTTTTGAAAGTTTCCAAGGAATGCATCGGCCATGGAATAGCAGGTCGTGTTGGCGTTGGTCTGCCGGCAGTTTGAGGAAGCTGCTGTCGCCGTGCCGTTCTGGTTGAAGCCAACCGTGCCCGTATAGTTGGAACGGCCATTCTGATCGACGCGATCACGAATATACGCCACACCAAACTTCATGTTGTGATTGCTCTTGATGTAGGTGATGCTATCCGCCACCTGAATGTCCGTGGATGGCGACAGAAGAGCAAAGTTCGGTCCCTGGAATCCGGCAAAGTTCGAGATATTGATGATGGGAATGCCGTTCGGATACGGTCCGACATTCGTATAGAGCTTCTGATACTGGAAGCCGTAGGTTTCCCTCTTCCAGAGATTGCCATACGGGGGGATACGCTGGGCTGCCCAGCTTGTGTTGACCTGTGCCTGGTTGATCAGGTTCGGACGGATCGTCCAGGTCTCGCTCAACAGATAGCTCTGTCCAGGACGGTTGCGGGTGGTCGGTGTTGTATTCAGAATGCCGCTGTTAGAGAACGTGCCGAAAGGATCGATCAGCGTGTTCTGGTCATGAATCCAGCGCCCAAACAGCGAGTGGCTCTGGTTGATGACGAAGTCGAAACGGACCAGGTCCTGGTGGAAGTTCAGCGGGTTCGAAGGCGCCAGCGTCAGGTTGTTGGCAACGAACGCATCCCGATAGCTCAGTCCACCGGCAATGATCGCCTTGTAAATTCCGGCAATCGACTTGCCATCGGGTGTCATCAGGCTGGCCACGTTGTTATACGGAACCGGATTCGCCGTTCCCGGGTAATACAGCTGCCCATACGAATTGGTGGGCGCCGAGCAGACACCGGCTCCATTGAAGGACCCGCCCGCGGAGGAGCAGAGCGCGGAGAAATCACCATTCAGCATGGCCGTGCTGGGTACCGTGAAGTTACTTGCAACGGCTTGCTGGCGAAGTCTCTTCCACTCCTCGCCGACAAAGAAAAAGAGCTTGTTGCGAATAATGGGGCCGCCAATGAAGAAGCCAAAGTCGTTGTAGATGAGCTGGGTCTTCTTGCGTGCGATGTAGTTGGTGGCATCCAGGTAGTTGTTCCGCAGGAACTCGAACGCTCCTCCGTGGAAGGCATTCGTTCCGCTCTTCGTAACGATGTTGAAGGTTGGCCCCTGGGTACGTCCATACTCGGCCGAGGAGTTCGAAGTGTTGATCTTCACTTCGCCGATAAAATCGGCACCGACGTTGTTCATCAGCGATCCGTTGGAGCCGGCCACCTGGTTATAGGCGCCGTCAACGGTCAGGTTGTTGGAATCGGAACGATTGCCGTTGATGGTCTGGTTGTTGGAGGCCAGCGAGGTTGTGACAGAGAAGATGTCAGGATTGGTGACCACCGCTCCGGGGATAAGCGTGAGTAGCTGCGTGTAGTTGCGGCCGTTCAGAGCGAGGTTCTCCACCTGCTTGGAGTCGATGACGCGCGCCAGTTCTCCGGAGGTTGTGTTCAGCGCTTCAACCGCGCCTCCCTGCACCTCAATCACTTCCGTTGTCCCGCCAAGCGAAAGGCTGAAGTTCGACGTCAGCTTCGCGTCCGCCACAATGGTGACACCGCTTTGCTGGCTCGTCTTGAACCCCTCGTGCGAAATGGCCAGGGTGTAGGTTCCGATCGGAAGGTTGGTCAGAATGTAGCCACCCGCCGCATCGCTTTGCACCGTGCGGACCGCACCGGTGTTCTGTTCCGTAACTTTGATGGTTGCGCCGGGAAGGTCAGCTCCCGTTACGTCTGTGATGGTTCCCGTAATTTGCCCGAAGCTGCTCTGCGCCATCGCGGTTTCGCAGTGCACAAGGCATAGCGGCAGCAGGAAACCTGCAACCAGGTTGAGAAAAATCTTTCGCATCAGCCACCTCCAAAAAGAGCCGGCCTTGTCCCACGGGCCAGCCGAACGACCTCAGTCAATTAGGGAACTTCGACTCGAGTCTTCTGAGGTCGCCGGAGATTTTGTTGCATCTTTGAAGGAATTGTCAAACGCTAAATTACACAGCGTTCAGGAAACGGAAAGATTGTTTGCGCGATACCCTTCCGGCCAGCTACTCGGGTTTTACCGGGGGATCCTCCGTGTAAGCATGCTTCACCAGCGGGACGCTCTGCTTTGGCTCCATCTTTTCCGAGAAAAGCCCCTTCCGGTTGTAACCATCCTGCAGGCGGGGGATATTGCGCGTCGACGAGCGGAAGTCCATCAGCACCCACGGCGTAACGCCGCGCATCTGCGGAATCTTACGGATCATGTCGAACTGGTGACGCAGCACGTTCACCTGCTGCTCTTCCGTCCACCGGTCATGGATGCCGCCATGATTTCCGAACTTTGCCTCCGCGCCAAACTCCGACATGATGAACGGCTTCTGCGGAAGGACCCATGTCTTGCGGTCTGCCTCCTCTGCCGTTCCTTCATACCACCCGATGTACTGGTTCTGCCCCACAACATCCAGGGCGGGCATCAGGGGGTCTTCCTGCACGACACGATCTTCACTCACCTTCGGTCCGATCAGGGCAGAAGTAATTAGCCGCGTGGGATCCTCGTGCCGCGCTTCATTGGCAAGGTTGGTCAAAAAGTGCGTGCGGTCGGCATTGTTCGGCGTCTCATTGGAGACAGACCAGAAGATGATGGCGGCCTTGTTCCGGTCGCGGCGAATCATCTCATGCAGCATGACGACGGCCTTGTCATAGACCTCCGGCTTGCTGAATGAGATTCGTTGCCACAGTGGAATCTCTGACCAGACCAGGATGCCCTCATGGTCCGCCATACGCAGCATCCGCTCATCATGCGGGTAGTGGGCAAGCCGTACAAAGTTTGCATGGATTTGATGCAGCATGCCGAAGATGTTTTTGACATCTTCCTCCGTGTTCGCGCGCCCTCCGCGCACCGGCGCTTCCGCGTGCATATTCGCGCCAAGCAAAGCGATCGATTTCCCATTCAGCAAAATGCGCGTACCGTCTACGCGAATATCACGGAAGCCAATTGCATCCGTAATGGCATCGTTGCCTGAGCGGAACTCAACATTGTAGAGCTTGGGAGATTGCGGGCTCCAGAGCTGAAGACCGGCGGCTCGCACCTCGAACGAGGCTTTGCCGTCGGCGTCTGTCACTGCCTCGGCTGATACCCGAGCTTCGGGAATACGGATCGTCACCTGCTTTCCGGCACCTGCGCCTTCCATGTGAACATAACCGGCCAGAACAGGGGTATCGGCTGCGGAGAAGCTCGATGCATGCTTCAGGTGAACGTCATAATCGTCGATGAAGGACGACGGCACCGTGACCAGCGAAACATCACGCGTAATGCCGCCATAGTTGAACCAGTCGTAGCTGACGCTCGGGATGTCGTCCTGATGCCGCGTTGAGTCCACGGCCACAACAACAAAGTTGTTCCCCGGTGCCAGCAAAGCGGTCGCGTCGCAATCAAATGGGGTAAAGCCGCCTTCGTGGTTGCACAGACGCTTGCCGTTGATCCAGACCACGGAACGGTAGTTTGCTGCTCCGACATGGAAAAAAGTGCGCGTACCGGGCGCGGGCTGAAAGGAAAAATCTCGTTGGAACCACACCACGCCCTCAAAACGAAACAGGGTCGGGTCCTGTGTGTTCCAGTCACCCGGAATGTTCATCACGGGCGCCGTGCTGAAGTCATACTCCGAGTTATGGGGCCCTGAGCTGATGTTTGGATGCGTATTCAACGCATAGCCATTGTCACGAATCCTGCCCTCTCCGTCGTAGAGTTCCCGCGATGGCGGCTGCTCCACCAGGTAGTGCCATGGGCCGTTCAGGGAAACAGCCTTGCGATGGTCCACGCCAACAATCAGCGTGCGCAGCGGCGTCTGCGCCGCAAGAGCGCTGCTCATGAGAAGGCTGGCCACAACGGCCAATGCTGCGAAACAGAAGCTCTTGCGGGACCAGCCGTTCATTCGTTTCCCCTTGATGTTGAATTCGCATTTGAAGCGGTAAAGACTGACGGATGCGAAGTGTACCGGGTGCCGGTGCGCTCGATCAAGCCTTCCGCCCGGCTTTGCAGCCGCACGACTCCCGGATAGTGAGCGATACGGGCAGAATGGTACGAACGCTCGGCGAGGTGAACTCGCGGTTGATGCGTCGCAGCAGCTGCCGCGTTGCAACATTTCCCAGTTCCGCGGCCGGTTGCCGTACGGCTGTAACCGCGGGAGTGATCAGGGTGAAGAAATCGACATCGTCAAACCCCACCAGGCCAATGTCTGTTCCCATTTTCAAGCGAAGATCGCGCAGGGCTTCAATCACCCAGATGGTGGAGGCGTTGTTGGCCGTGAACAGAGCATCGGGACGGCGGTCTCCACTCAATAAATCTTTCAAGGCTTTATAAGCGCTCTCTCTCGATTTCAATTCCAGCACGCGGGAGTATGGGAGCCGCGACCTTCGAAGGCAGTCCTTGTAGCCTGCGACGCGATCCTTCATGGTGAGCAGATGGCCGTTTGCCTGAACACAGGCAATGCGCTTGTACCCATGTTCCACGAGGTGACTTGTTGCCATGGCAGCGCCTGTGCGGTTCTCCACACCCACAGAATCTGTTGTTGCCACTTCAATGGGCCGGTCAATGGTGACAACCGGAGTGCTGCTGCCTGCAAGCTCTTTAAGATACGGAGCGCGGCTCTGGGCGGGGACGAGTAGAATGCCATCCACAGGATGGTGCGCCATGGCCTCCACCTGTGCGGTTTCAATCGCAAGGTCGTCTTCCGATGCTGCAAGCCATACCAGGTATCCGTGTTCGCGCGCTGTCTCCTGCACGGCATGGCTTACGACGGAAAAAAATGTGTCGGAGATATCCGGAACAATCAGACCGATGGAACGCGACAACTGCCCGGTCAGTACCCGTGCCGCGTGGTTCGGTTTGTACTCCAGCTTACGGATCGCATCGCGAATCTTCTTCGCCGTCTCGGGTGTTACATAAGGATGACCGTTGATCATCCGCGAAACGGTCATGGGAGATACGCCGGCAGCCTTGGCTACATCCTGCAACGTGGACCGCTTTTTCTTCGAATCTTGATGCAAGCAGTGCCTCGTATCTGAGAGAGCTATCATACCGTTCGCGGGTGATGGACGGCGACAATCCACAATAAAATTACCGAACCTATCTTGACAACTCTTCTCCCGAACGCATACATAGATGGACGCTGTGATAGCGCAATCATATTCATCGCCCAAGAATGATGCTGTTTCATATTTAGGAGGCAAGATGAAAGTTCACGAATTCCCTGTTCGTGTGTTTCTCGTCGTATTCTTTTTTCTATTTCTGGCAAATAACCCGCTCCAAGCCCAAGACACATCCTCTCTTACCGGAACGATCACGGACGCATCGGGCGCCGTTGTCGGGAAGGCCAACATTACCCTTCGCAATACCGCAACCCGCGCCGAAGTTCATGCCACCTCGAACGATGCCGGCAACTTCACCATCACCAACCTGGCATCTGGCACTTACACCGTGCGTGCGGAAGCCAGCGGTTTTCAAAGCATGGAGTTCAGCGACGTCCGCCTGGACCCAAATATCGGACGCCGTCTCGATATTTCCATGAAGGTCGGCGAAGCATCCGCCTCCGTCACCGTGGAAGCCGGCGCCAACGCAGTCCAGACCGAAAGCGGATCGGTTGGTCAGCTGATTACCGAGGAGCAGGTCAAAAGCATCCAGCTCAATGGCCGCAACCCGCTTTATCTTTCCCAGCTTGAACCCGGCGTGGTGCGCAACAACTCCATGGCTGCTTTTTCCTTCGGACTGGATAACGGCATCAACGTCAACGGAGCACGTTCGCAGGAGAGCCTGATCACCTTCGACGGCGCGCCCATGGTTCGTACCCGTTCCAACGGCACCAGCGTTGGCGTGGCCGATGTCGACTCCACATCGCAGGTGCAGGTACTCACCACAAGCTATCCGGCTGAGTACGGCCGCACCTCCGGCGGACAGACACGCATCATTCCCAAGAGCGGCAGCAGCAACTTTCACGGCAGCGCTTTTGAATACTTCCGCAACACCGTGCTCAACGCCAACACCTGGTCACGCAATAACACAGGCACCAAGCGACAGGCCTTCCGGTTTAACCAGTTTGGTTGGAACCTGAATGGACCAGTGATGATTCCCGGCCACTTCAACACGGGCCGCAACCGCCTGTTCTTCCTTCTGGGGCAGGAGTGGATTCGCTACAATCACGATGACTTCGCGCAGCAACGTGTTCCCACCGCGCTGATGCGTCAAGGCAACTTCAGTGAGCTTCTGACCACGAATATCTTTTACAACACCCCGGTACAACTTGCTGATCCGGTGACCCGTGTTCCTTATGTAAACAACATCATTCCACCCAGCCAACTCAGCACCAATGGTATCGGGCTTCTGAATGCTTATCCCGCGGCAAACACGTCGAACAACGCCAACAACTGGACGGATTCTGCTGGATACATTGAGAAGCAGCGCAAGGATAGCATCGTTATCGATTTCAGCCCCGTGGACGCGCACCATCTGCGCTTCAGCCTGCTGAACTACAACTACAACGACTACGAGCCCCACTTCGGCAACTTCAATCTGAATCCGAGAATCTTTACCCGTCCGAACCAGATTGCCGTGCTGCGCTACACCTGGACCATCAGCCCCACTCTGGTAAACGATGCCTTTGTCTCCGGTGCGGCCGACCACGTCAACATCAACATCGATACGTCGCTTGGCCGCTACGACCGCACCAAGTACGGCATCAACTATCCGTATCTCTACTCCGCATCCACCAAGACGCTGCCGAACAAGATTCCCACCGTGCAACTGACAAACTTCGGCACGCTGGACGGGGGGCCTTACCCCTCACGCTCGGGCGGCATCGTGTATGACGTTGGTGACACCCTGACCAAGGTCATCGGCAATCACACGCTGAAGTTTGGCGGTGTGTGGGAATACGCTGGCGAGAATAACTACGACCAGATCAGCGTCGATAACACCCGCCCAGGAACGACGAACAATCAGAACGGCCTGTTCGTATTTACTGATCAGCGCGGAGGCACCAGCACTTCGTATGTGCCTACGTCCAATGCTGCAGTTGCCAACGTAGCCCTGGGATTGTTCGATACTTATGGCGAAATTGGCCAGCGTTCGTATACGCTCTTCCGTGGCAACATGGTGGAGGGCTTTGCTCAGGACCAGTGGAGGACCAACAGCAAGCTTGTGCTTGAGTTTGGTGTTCGCTACAGCGTGATGATGCCCTACCATGCGCTGTGGGGAAACCAGGCCTTCTTTAGCCCCAAAGACTACAACCCTTCCCTTGCCCCGACAGTTAGCACAACCACTGGATTTGTCACGGGCGGCGATCCTCTGAATGGTGTTGTCATCCCCGGCACAGGATTCCCGGATAAGGCGAAAGGCCACGTTCCGGACAACATCCTGAACGGTGGCTATCAGCGCCTGTTCCGAGGCTACGGCTCGGGATACCACCCGACGGTCTACACCAACATTCAACCCCGCTTTGGCTTTGCCTATCAGATCTCGCCGGGAACGGTGATCCGTGCAGGCGGCGGCCGTTACGTGCAGCGCCTTGGCATCAGCGACACGGTACACGTCGGTGGCAATGCTCCGTTCCAGCCTGCTTCCGGTGTAACGCGCGGCTCGGTCGACAACCCGGGCGGCATTGGCACCAACGCAACGCCGTTGGCCTTCACCTCACAGTCGTACATCTATCCCAGTCCCGAAGCCTGGGGTTGGAACCTGACCGCCGAGCATGAGTTTCCGGGCATCGGCACCTTTACGCTGAGCTATGTTGGCCGCCGCGGTTACCACCTGGAGCAGCTTGCCAACATCAACCAGTTACAGCCGGGAACGCTACAGGCCAATCCGGGAGTCAATACCGATGCTCTGCGTCCGTATAAAGGCTTCTCCACCATCATCGAAGCGAACAACCGTGGAGGCTCTTTCTACCACGCCATGCAAGCCAACCTTAAGCGTCGCCTGACCAAGGGATTCCTCTTTGGAGTGGCTTATACCTGGTCCAAGAGCCTGGATTACGGCTCGTCCAACGGAACCAGCCTTCCCAATGCATTCAACAACTCCAACATGTACGGTCCCAGCGACTTTGATATTCATCATGTGCTGGTCACCAACTACGTTTGGGATATCCCCTACGGCACACACGCGACCAACTGGGCTGCACGCTCCATCCTCGGCAACTGGCAGTTTTCAGGAATCATCCAGGCGCAGAGCGGACGTCCGCTTTCGGTCTCGCGCAACCTTGACCAGGCAGGCGTTGGAGCAGGCTCCGGTAACCAGTTCTACGTTCACACACGCGATCCGCAGCTTCCGCACCAGTTTGCCGGTCCCAAGGGAACGGCCCAGTGGTTTGAGACTGCTGTCTTCCAGCCGGCTGCAGCAGGAACGTTCGCTGGCCGCGGATCGCGCAACAATATCTATGCCCCCGGCTTCAACAGCTTCAGTGCAGCGCTGCAGAAGGCAATGCATATCATTCCTGACCATGAAAATCATCAATTGATTTTCAAGGCCGAGGCTTTCAACTACCTGAATCACCCGAATTGGGATAACCCGGATGTCTCGCCCACCAGCGGCACCTTCGGCCGTGTAACTGGCAAGGGCAACACCTACTCCTCAGAACGCCAGCTCCAGTTCAGCCTGCGTTACGCGTTCTAAAGCAACGCCCCGCTGCACATACCGTGCGGCGGGGCATTCTTTAGCTCGTCCTTTCGAGGGTCCGTCTTCTCATGCGAGCATGGAGATGCTTTCACCGTTCTGAAAGCATCTCCATCGCCATCGTCCAGAAGGCCTGCATCACCGGCGAAAACCATTTGTCGCGATGGCGTACGACCTGCGTATACACATACAGCCGTTTCTCCGGCCATGGCAAAGCCACCAGGCTTCCCTTCTCAACTTCATCCGCGACCACAATCTCCGGCAGTACCGCGATCCCCATGCGTGCAAGCGCACACTGCTTCAATGCCTCGACGCTGGCGAACTCCAATGATTTGCTGACGCGGCCGCCGCCCTGCGACAGTGTCCGCTCAAACAGTGCGCGATAGCTGCAACTGCGCTCGGTCAGCAGAATCTGGTGCTCCGCAATCTGGCTGGCAGTTATTTTCTTCTGGCCAGCCAGCGGATGCTCTTTCGCGACCAGCGCCAGCATGGGTTCGCGGCGCACGCGCTTGACCAGCAACTGCGGCACTTCAATCGGCTCATCAATCGTGATCGCGATGTCGATGCCCGGCTCCAGCGGGCTGACGGAGGCACACTGCGTCGTTGTCTGCAGCGTGAGTTGCACGCCAGGATAGCTGCACTGGAAGCTTCGCAGCAGATCGGGCAAACGATAGGTCAGCAAGCTCTCCGATGCCGTAATCACCAGGGGACCCACGACCTGTCCGCTCTTCTGAACAGAGGTCCGCGCCTCTTCCGCAAGTGAGAGCAGACGGTTCGCATACGCCAGAAACTGCGTGCCCGCCGTGGTCAGTTCCACCTGCCGTCCCAGGCGGTTGAACAACGGCAGGCCGAGTTCGCCTTCAAGCGCGTGCACCTGTGCCGTCACGCTGGACTGCGCGTAATGCAACTGGTTGGCGGCGCGGGTAAAGCTTTTCTCCCGCGCAACCTCCGCAAAGGTCCGCACCTGCTTCAGGTCAAGCATCTTTCGCTCCTATCAGGAATTTCGATGCAACCGATCATATCAATTCGCTGGACGCGATTGCCATTCCCTGAGAAGGTTGATTGCTATGAAGCCAAAGCACATCGCGCAGATCTTTCTGCTCTCCGCAGCATGGGGTATCTCGTTCCTGATGATCCGGATCGCCGCGACCGTGTTTCCTCCGGTCTGGGTCGGCATGCTGCGTTCCGGTTCGGGTGCGGTACTGCTCCTGGTTCTACTGGCCATCCGTGGCAACAGGCTTCCGCCGCGAAAGATGCTGCCGTGGCTTCTGGCAGTCGCTCTGTTCAACAACGCGATTCCGTTCAGCTTCTTTGCCTGGGGAGAGCAGACCGTCCCCAGCAACACCGCCGCCGTGTTGAACGCCACCGTTCCTATCTGGACCATGCTGCTGGGCATGGCCGTCCATCGGACGCGCATGGGTATCGCCACGGTGCTCGGCGTGCTGATCGGTTTCGCCGGCGTATCGCTGGTGGTTTACAGCCGCGCCTCGGATCCGGCTCAAAATCAGGGCAGTCTCGTGCTGGGCATCGTGGTGATTCTGCTGGCCACGCTTGGCTATGCCATCGCAACAACGATCGCCAAGGCCAAACTACAGGGGCTTGATCCCGTGGGCCTGGCATCTTCTCAGCTTGCACTCGCGGCCTGCATGCTGGTTCCGGTTGCGGCGCTGACGCGGCATCCTTCGCACTTCGCGCTGCAGCCGCTGCTGGCCATCCTGGTGCTTGGCTTTATCGGAAGCGGACTTGCGTTCTACCTTTACTTCAATCTACTGGCCCATATTCCGGCAACACATGTTGTTGCGGTGACCTACCTGTTGCCGGTGTGGGGTATCTTCTGGGGCCTGGTGGCGCATGAGCAGATTGCGCCCATGGCCTATGCCGGTGTGCTGGTGGTGATTGCAGGCCTGGTGCTGATGAACACCAGCCTGCGAAAGCCCTCCCCTAAGCAGGAACCATCGCCAGCAGTCTGCAAGGTGGTGGAGCCTTAGCGCTCCACCACCTCGTAGCCAACCGCCAGGCGGGCACGGGCACGGTCTGCAATAAACTGCCGCAGCCACACGGCCAGCACAAGGCTGAACGCCACCATCGCAATCACCAGCGAGATGAAGTACTGCGCCATCCAGATTCGCATGATGCGATAGGGCGACAGATTGCCGACGTGATACACGCGGCTGTTCATGCCATACGACTCAAACCTGCCGCCGCGCAGAAGGCTGACCGAGCTGCCGATATCGCTGGACTGCGAACGCTCCACGAAGACATCTTCAAACGGAACCGCCGCTCCATCATCGCGCAACGCCACAAGGATGATGGAGCGGCCGGGGGAAACGGGCGACTCCACACCTTCGATCATCGCGTCGATGCGGCCACCTTCATTCGAGGGAACCTCGCGCGTGACCAGACGCCCGATCAGGCGCTGCCACTGGTCCTTAATCTGCGCCAGAGCTCCCTGCTCTTCCCGCACCTGGATACCCTCTGCACTCAGCGTGACGGGAAGCGAGGTACCCAGGGACTGAAAGACGGGCTGGCTCTGCACACTGCCCAGCACCAGGTAATCGCGGTCTTTGCCAAGCACGGCGTCAGGACCGGCAACCTCCAGGCGAAGCGCCGGATAGCCCGTCTGCGAACCGGAGTGACTCATCAGATGCAGGTAGAGAGAGATCTCATTCGCCGTTGGTGACGCGGGCAGAATGACGGTTGTCTCCGAGAGATCGGCACGCCGCGTAAACGGGAAAGCCGCGTTAGCGAACAGTTCCAGATCAGGCAGGCTGGCGTAGTGCGGCAGCGTCCGGATATCGAGCGCGGAGTTTGCCAGGATCTCGCCCTGCGTCGGGGCCCCGGTCTTCACCGGAATAAAGTCGAAGCTGAACTGCAGCGTATTACCGAACGGCCGCATGGCGGCCACCGGCACCACAATCTGCCGTTGACGGTCAAGCACGCCGCCGCCCTGCTGCAGGGGAGCTTCATTCACCAGCGTGCCGTTGACATAGGTCCGCAGCGCCGAGCCCGGCGCGATCACGGCGGAGTTGTAGCGATAGCTCACAAGCATCCGCAGGTTCTGCACCTCGCCGTAGAACAGGTCCGGCGGAACGTGGAAGTAGATGGGCACGGGGTGAGAGCCGTCGGTCTTCAACTGATCTTTGCTGGCATAGTCCGCCAGGCTGATCAGCCGGTTCGTCGGCATCCAGCGTGGAGCATCATCCACGCCGCGCGTCGCCGGCAGCGTGGCATCGTTGATGCGGAGCGTATCGCCTTCTCCCTGTCCGGGGTCTACAACCTTGGTAGTCAGCGCGCCTTTGCGCAGGGCAAGCCCGCGCGCGGCGGCCAGCAACTGGTCTTCATCGTTGCCGGCAATGATCAGCACGGTCCCGTTGGCGTCATACGGGTTCGCCCGCATGGCCACATAAGGGCCGGGCTCCGGTTGTGCGGGACGCAGGCTCTCCGGCAGCTTCGATGCGTTTTCGGCAAACAGAACCGCATTGCCGGAGGTCAACTGCTCCACGGAAGCGGTGTAACGAATGGGACGTGGCCCCACCTGCGTGCCGAACCACGAAGCCACAATACCCGCAGCCTGCAATGTCTTCAGGCCGGGCTGCGAGAGAAAGACGAACGGAATGTTCGTCGGCGTCTGCAGATCGCGGTCAAGAAACGGCATGGGTAACAAGCTGATATCGTTGCGGAATGGCAGCGTGTCACCCGTCACCTCAACGATGGACGATGCTCCGATCCATCCCTGCGCCGTTGCCTTGGCCTGTGCTTCGGTCTGGAAGACACCGTTGCTGGTGAACTCGAAGGTCAGTCCGTTGCTGCGGATCAGGGCGTCGCTCGGCAACTCCAATTCCGCATACGCATAACCACCGGTATTCACCACCGGAAGATCGCCCACGTTGGTGTTGTTCACCGAAACACGCAGCATGCCCGCGTGCGGAATAACGCTCGGAGCCAGCTTGTAGCTGACCTTCAGCACCGCCCGCCGCGCCACAAAGGTATACGGCAGCGAGAAACCGACAGGATAGTAGTTATGCGGTCCGCGTAGTTCGAGAGCGCCATCCACTCCCATTTCTTTCAGCGTTATCTGGATGACCTTCCCGGTAACAGGCACGGAAGCAGAAGGAGCCGCCAGCAAGGATGCATTCACGGAGGTGGGTGCAGGAGCAACCACGGGGGCAGTCTGCACCGGTGCGGCAGCCGCGGGCTTTGCGGCTGCAGGCTGAGGAGCAGCAACCGAAGCCGGTGTCACACGTTTCGGGACGGCGGTCTTCTTAACCGGCACAGGAGCAGAAGGCTCATTCCCCACCGACGGAGGACGGTAGGTCTGCGACGGCAGTTGCACCTGCGGAGGCGCGAATTGTTGATCGCTGGTCTGTCCATGGGCAAGCCCACCCAGCAGCAGTACCGCGAACAGGATGACGTTCTTGGACGAGAACAGGCCGCGTGTCACCTGGTACAGGCCCGTCATCGAGAGCCGGGTCACGCGCAGGAAACTGATGAGCGGGCGGTCGACTTCGACCTCGCGTTCAATGCTGACCCACGAGTCGGCACGCGAGTAGAGCACACGCGCCAGCGTCTCCTGCTCCACCACCGAGGGATGGTAGAAGGCCACGCGGATTTCGTCCGGAAGGATGGCCAGCACCCTTGCCTTCACCGTGCGGGACTTCGTCTGCAAAGGGAAGGACATCTCAACAATGTCGCCCTTCTGCGGCTGAACACCGCCATCCAGCACGATCGACGCTCCGCCTACGGAGATATCGTAGGTGTTGCCGGAACATTCTGTGCCGTCCGGCATCCACATACGGATGGCGATCTTCGCCTCAATCCGGACAGCCTTGCGGCGCTGCTTCTGCTCATGGGCGCAGGCAGCAGCCACGCCCAGAATAATGATGTTGAACAGGATCCACGCCGCGTTGCTCAGTACCGTTCCAGGATGGGTCGGATCGGTCACCAGGTAACGATAGGGCGCCATCGCCAGGCCGATCAGGTTGAAGAGCAGCAGCCAGCTGGTAGGCGCGGCGATCGAAGAATCAAAGCGCGTCTCCATCAATGTGCTTCCCTTGTCCGTCACGTTGAACTTGCCCAGCTTGGGATTCAGCAGGGCAAGCGTCGTTGGCATCAGGATGTACGGCGCCAGCACCGTCTCGTAAATCTCATTCCAGAAGGAGTGGCGGTGCGTTCCCTGCACGCGCGAGTTCGTCATGCTGGAGATGATGAGGTGCGGCAGGGCATACGCCAGAATCGCAACCCAGTAGCCGGGAATAATCGTCCGGCTGAAGATCATGTACATCAGCGGAGCGCACAGAAAGACCAGTCGCGGAATGGCGTACAGGAAGTGCGCCATCGCATTGAAGTAGCACATCCGCTGTGTCCACTTCATGCCGCGCGCCAGCAGTGGATTGTCAATGCGCAGGATCTGGATCATGCCGCGCGCCCAGCGGATACGCTGCCCCACGTGCGCTGCCAGGGTCTCGGTCGCCAGTCCGGCGGCCATCGCAATATTCAGGTACGCGGTGTTGTAGCCCAGCTTCTGCAGACGCAGAGAGGTGTGCGCATCCTCGGTCACCGTCTCCGTGGCAATGCCCCCCACCTCATCCAGGGCTTTGCGGCGAATCACCGCGCAGGAGCCGCAGAAGAAGGTGGCGTTCCACAGGTCGTTGCCGTCCTGGATAATGCCGTAAAACAGCTCGCCTTCATTCGGAATCGTGCGGTACTGCTGCAGGTTCCGCTCAAACGGATCGGCCGAATAAAAGTGGTGCGGCGTCTGCAGCATCGCCAGCTTTTCGTCCTTCAGAAACCAGCCCACGGTCATCTGCAGAAAGCTGCGCGTAGGCACGTGGTCGCAGTCAAAGATCGACACCAGCGGCGAGTCCATCGTCTCCAGCGCCGTATTAATGTTGCCGGCCTTGGCGTGGGTATGTTTTTCGCGGACCTTGTAGCCGATACCTGCTTCTTCGCAGAACTGGCGGTACTCGTCGCGGACACCGTCATCCAGGATATAAACGTGCAGCTTCTCCGGCGGATAATCAATGTTCAGCGCCGCAAGCGCGGTATAGCGCACCAGCGAGAGCGGCTCGTTGTAGGTGGGAATCAGCAGGTCGACGTCCGGCCATTCCGCCTCATCGGCCGGCAGCGGCACCGGGCGGCGTTGCAGCGGCCACACCGTCTGGATATAGCCCAGCACCATGATCAGGATGGTGTAGACCTCGGCCCCCAGCAGGATCAGCATGAGGATCGAATCGATCTTGTAGGGATTGTTTGCTTCGTCGGAGAAGTAGTCGACCAGCTGGCCGATACGCCACCAGCCATAGCGCGTGGTCGCCGTCACCGAGAGCAGCATCAGGCTGATGGTGACCACCTTCGAGGTCGAGACACGGTTCATCACAAGGGCCGTGACGACCAGAACAGCGCCGAGAATTGCCTGTTTTTGCCAGCTCAGGTACAGGCTGATGAACTGGAATGCAAAGAACAGGGCCACAAGGACGATCAGCCAGCGGACAACTCGCATCAATATGCCGTCACTCCAGGGAATTCTGAATGGCCCATTGTCGCTTCCCTCGGCCACAGGTCCCGCTCAACTTTCCGGGGTATTTCCTTCATCACAATACCACTCACCGAAAGACTGCCGGAGCCACCCGTATCTATAACCGGAAGCGCAAGATACGCTTGCTGAAAATGGCCCAGGAACGCCTCGCTCCGTCCCTTTCCTTGCGATTGGAGACATAGGCTCCGAAGAAGACACTCTCGCCTATCGGGACATTGCTTCTGCACAAAATGTAACGAAAGTAAGGTTACCGCTGGATGCCCAACCCAAGGACGGCTTCTATTTCGTTTTGACGGGAAAAAGGCGATTCTCTTCTGTTCGGAATGCAACTTATTGATACCACTGCAAACTTTACGCAGATCGCCGGATTCCCTTGTTGTCCGGAGCACAATGAGGGTAACCCTGAGGCCTGGTTACCGTTTAGCCTGAGCTTGGAAACCGCCCTGGCATTCCACCAAAGTTGTAAGGCAAGTCAATATAAATCAAAGAGTTGCGGTGCTAATCTCAACTCAAGCTAATGTGGCGGAGAGTGGTCTCCCGTCAATCTGAAAGTACTGCACGGCACTCGTTGCCCTAAGTTGAGAAGGCTCCCCCGAGCTGCCATGAGGAATCGATTGAATGTCGACAACACCGCGAGTGTACTCCGGCGGTCATACTGCCGTCCGTCCTGCCTCCGGGCGTCCGGCCCCGGGCTTCAGCATGTCTGAACGCAAGGCGGCAGCGCGTCTCTTTTCCAGCTCTGTCGTTGCCTGGCTTGATCTTGCCCTGCTGACCTTCAGCCTTGCCGTTACGGCGGTTGCCTGCTACCCCACCTCGATTGACCGCTCAAACCTCGGCACCTTTCTGGGCCTGCGCATCTCTCTGCGCAATCTTGGCCTGCTGGTCGCGTGCCTGATGGCCTGGAGGCTGGTGCTGTGGGCCTCCGGCGTCTACCGTGCCGTTTCTTTCCGCCATCTTGCCAGCCGCATCTTCCTGGCCTCACTTTTGTGCACGCCGGTAGCCTCGCTTGCCCTGATGGCGCGCTCGACCGGCGGCGGCATCGTCCGCCCAACGGCCCTGTTCTATATCCTCACCATCACCTCGCTCTATGCCTGCAGAGGCATAGCGACCCTCTTCGCCGGGTATATCCACAGCTACACGCGCCAGGTCCGCACCGCTCTGATCATCGGCAGCGGTTCGCTGGCGCAAAAGCTTGTGCAGGGACTGCCAGGGCATCCGGAGTGGGACTACCGGTTGCTCGGCTACGTGGATTCAGAACCGCAACCCTTTGCCGACGATCACATGCCCATGACCTACCTGGGCGGTATGGATACGCTGCATGATCTGCTGATGAGCCAGCCGGTCGATGAGGTCTTCATCGCCCTCCCGCTCAAGTCGCAGTATGAGGAGATTCAGCGCGCAATCGACCTGTGCGAGGCCGCGGGCGTGCAGTCGCAGTACCTGTCCAACATCTTTACGACCTCCGTCACCAAGAACCTGCATCGCGACGAAGACCGCATTGTGCTGCGCATGGTGCACCATGACAGCCGCCGTTTCCTGAAGCGCGCCTTTGACTTCACGGCATCGCTGCTCGGCATCCTGCTCATCTCGCCCATCCTCCTGGCGGTCGCCATCGCGATCAAGCTCTCCAGCAAGGGCCCGGTCATCTTCAAGCAGACTCGCTACGGCCTGAATAAGCGCCCCTTCTCCATGTACAAGTTCCGCAGCATGGTGGTGGACGCCGAAAAGCTGCAGGCACAGCTGGAGCACCTGAACGAGACCTCCGGCCCGGTCTTCAAGATCAAGAGCGACCCCCGTGTCACCCGCATCGGCGCTTTCATCCGTAAGACCTCCATCGACGAACTGCCGCAACTGTTCAACGTTCTGCGCGGCGAGATGTCCCTCGTCGGCCCTCGTCCGCTGCCGACCCGCGATGTCAACCGCTTCTCGGAGCTGAGCCTGATGCGCCGCTTCTCCGTCAAGCCGGGGATGACCGGCCTGTGGCAGGTCTCCGGCCGTTCGAACCTGGATTTCGATGGATGGATCGCACTTGACCTGCGCTACATCGATACCTGGACCCTGATGCTGGACCTGCGCATTCTGGCCCTGACCGTTCCGGCCGTCGTCAAAGGCCGTGGAGCCTCATGAACCACGGCACCGCCCCATTCCGGATCGCGGTCTTCCACGATAACTTCGCACAGGCTGGCGGCGCGGAGAAGGTCGCGGAAGAGATTCACCGCACGCTTGCCCCCGCCGACCTGTGGTCGACGCTGTACGCGCCGGAGCGCCTGTCTGCCTATGCCCGCCAGCAAGGCATCCGCACCACGTGGATGCAGTCCCTGCCAGGCAAAGCGAAGTATTTCCGTTATTACTTCCTGCTTTATCCCTTCGCGGTAGAAGGAGCCAAGCTCGACGCATACGACCTGATCGTCACCTCCTGCTTTGGCTATGCCAAGGGCGTCCGTAAGCGGAAGGGTGCGGTGCATGTCTGCTACTGCCACACACCCATGCGCTGGGTATGGCGCACGGCGGACTACGTTGCCCGCGAGGGCTTCAGCGCCTGGAAGCGCACCCTTCTGAACCTGTTGCTCAAGCCGCTGAAGGCCTGGGAGATGCGTGCCGCACGACAGCCCGATATCTTCATCGCCAACTCGCACGCCGTGGCCGAACGCATCCGCTTCGCCTTCGGACGAGAGTCCATCGTCATTCCTCCTCCCATTGAGACCTCGCGTTTTCAGCTTTCGGCAGAGGTGGATGATTCATACCTCGTTCTCACGCGACTGACGCCGTACAAGCGCATCGATCTTGCGGTGGAAGCCTGCACGCGGCTTGGCCGCAAGCTGGTCGTCATCGGCGATGGCCCTGACCGCGCACGCCTGGAAGCCATGGCCGGACCGACCGTGACCTTCCTTGGCCGCGCCCCGGACGAGGTGGTGAACCGCCATGCCTCGCGCTGCCGCGCCCTGCTCTTCCCCGGCGAAGAGGACTTCGGCATGGTGCCCCTGGAGATCAACGCCTCCGGCCGCCCTGTGATTGCTTTTTACGGTGGCGGAGCCATGGAGACCGTTCTCGATGGTGAGACCGGCGTCTTCTTCCGCGAAGCCAATGCCGATTCGCTCTCCGAAGCCATCCTGCGTTTTGAGTCGATGACCTTTAACCCACAGCGCATTCGCAGCCACGCAGAGGGCTACGACACCACGGTCTTCCGCCGCCGGTTGTTGGACGTAGTGCGCAGTGCCTCCAAGGAGTTTGCCCAGTTGTCCCCTGACCCAATTCCTGCCCTGGAAATCCCTGAACTTGCTGCCGCGGGCAGCGGGAAAGCAGGCCGTCCATGACAGAACCCAAGAGCTCTTTCTCTCTCAGAGATGTGATCGAGATCGCCTTCCGCCGTAAGAAGATGATCTTCACCATCATTCCGCTGGTGACCATGTTTGCCATCGTCATTACAGCGCTGACCCATCGCGTCTTCCAGTCGGAGATGAAGTTCCTTGTGCAGAACTCGCGCGGCAACGTCATCATCTCCGCCGAGAAGACCGCGGCCACGACCGCCGCCAACGACGTAACCGAGCAGCAGATCAACTCCGAGCTCGAGATTCTGTATTCGCGCGACGTGCTCGAGCCGGTGGCCGATCCTGCCTGGGACCCCCGCTACGCCTCCACCCGCAGCCCGGAGGAGGTGCGCCAGCACGAAAAGCTGGTCTCGGATTTTCAGCGTCACCTCAGCGCCGAGCCCACACGCAAGTCAAACGTGATCAACGTATCGCTGACGGCCGATAGCCCCGCCATGGCACAGGCGACCCTGCAGCGGCTCTCCACCGCCTACCTGGCGGAGCACCGCAAGCTGCAGCGTCCCCCGGGAGCTTCAGACTTCTTCTCCAACGAAGCCGACCGCTACCGCAAGGCCTGGGATGAAGCAACGCAGAAGCTGGTGGAGTTCCAGCAGCAGCACCAACTGGTTACCACCGCTGACCAGCAGACATCGCTGGAGAAAGACATTGCCACCGCGCAGACGAACCTGCGCGACACCGACGTCAGCCTGCATGAACTGGAAGCACGTATGAAGGCCGACTCGCGCAAGTTGTCTCAGACGCCGCAGCGGCAGGTGACAACCCGGAAGACCGTCCCGAACCAGCAGTCCATCCAGCAGCTTTCCAGCCTGGTGGTCGAGCTTGAGAACAAGCGCACCGCGCTGCTCACGCAGTTCCGTTCGGACGATCGCCTGGTGAAGGAGATCGACCAGCAGCTGATGCAGACGCGCGAGGCCCTGAACAATGCCATCGGCAGCAGCGCCGAAGAGCTGACCAGCGATGTCGATCCTACCTGGCAGCAGCTTCGCACGGTCTATGTGCAGGACGAGATCAAGCATGCCGCCACCGTGCAGCAGAAGAACGCACTGATCCAGCAGATTGCTTCGCTCAACAAAAAGATGGGCGAGGTACAGGGTCTTACGGTTCCCTTCAACCTGCTGCAGAGCCGCGCCGAGAACCTGAAAGAGAATTACACGCTCTACATGCAGAAGCGTGACCAGGCACAGATTGAAGATGCCATGGACGAGCGCAAGCTGCTGAACGTGGCCATTGCGGAAAGCCCCACGCTCTCCTACATGCCGGTCAAACCGAAGCCGCTCACGAACCTGGCGCTGGGACTGGCCTCCGCTGTCTTCATCGCGCTGGCCTGCGTCTACTTTGCGGAGATGACGCGCACCACTATCTCCACGCCGCGTGAGCTTGAGTCGCTCTCCCGCCATCCCGTGCTGGCAACCTTGCCGGTAGCCTCCAGGATTTACGAGGCCACGCTGATGCCGCCAACCCTGCCGCGAACGCCCAACACTTCGCTCCTCATCCACCGTAAGGAGCGGCTCTAATCATGCCATCCGGACCCAGAAAATTGGACGAACGCCTGGCAATGGCCTGCGATGGCCTGGTGGACCAGCTGTTTGTGCAGCGCCAGGCCACGGCAAATCTGCCTAGGGGTCTCGTCATCGCCATCACAGCACCCCACTCCGGCGCGGGCGTTACCTACATCACAGAGATGCTCGCAGAACGTCTTGGCGAAACCGCCGCTCGTGTGCAGGCCAGCGCCCTGGAAGAAGGAACCGGACTGCCGCTCTCAGAGGACTTTCAGAAATCGATTGAAAAGATGGACCGCCTGAACCGTCGCTCGGAAGTGCTGTACGAACTGCGCGCCAATTTTCACTACGTTCTGGTCGACTGCCCCTCCGTTAAGGACGGACACTTTGTCACCGGCCTTGCTCCGCTGGTGGATGGCGTCATCATCGTCATCGAAGCCGACCGCACGCAGAAGCGGCAGATTCTTTACACCGAGCGCACCATACAGGCCGCTGGCGGCAACATCTTCGGCCACATTCTGAACAAGCGAAACTACCCCGTGCCCGGATGGATCTTCCGCCGGCTGGAAGCGATGGGAGTGTAACGGACATGAAAGCCCTTCGCACGCTTCTTCTCCTCTTCCTCGCTCTTCCCGTGCTCGGCGCGCAGACGCCCACGCTGCAGAAGCATCCGCAGTACAGCATTCTGCCCGGCGACGTCCTTGAGATTCACTACCGCTACAGCCCCAGCTTCGACCAGACGGTCACCGTGCAGCCGGACGGCTTCATCAACCTGAACCTTGTGGGCAACATCCACATTGCAGGCATGACCGTCGACCACGTGCACGACACCATCCTGAAGTCCGTTGCCGAACGTCTGAACGATCCTGAAATCACCATCGTCCTGCGCGAGTTCCACAAGCCCTTCGCCGTGGTGTCGGGCGAGGTCGCCAAACCCGGCAAGGTCGATCTCCAGGAAGGTTCCACCGCTCTGGCCGCCATCATGCTTGCCGGCGGATGGACCGAGAACGCCAGGGCGGGCCAGGTGATCCTCTTCCGCAAGGTGAATAACGATCTCGCGGAGGTCCACATCCTCAAGCTCGGTAAACTGGACAAGACGCAGTACCTGGAGAACGATATGCCGCTGCAGTCCGGCGACATGATCATGGTGCCGCGCGACCGCATCTCGCGCATCTCGCGCTTCATCAAGCTGGCCAACGTGGGGGTCTACATGAACCCGCTGGATCGTATTCCCTGACGCATGAATGCAGCCCGCCAACCGGCCACCATCCTGTACATGAACCACACCGCGCCCGTCAGTGGCGCGGAACGTGTGTTGCAGGACCTGCTGCGCGACCTTGACCGGACACAGTTCCGGCCCGTGCTCGCCTGCCCGGAAGGCCCACTGCAGGGCGCTTGCGCTGCTCTCAATGTTCCCGTCATCACGCTTCCTTCCATCAACTCGCGCTTCAGCTCCAACCCCATCAAGCTCGCGCGTTCCATTGTGTCATCCCTTTCCAGCGTTCTTGGCTACCGCCGCGCGATCCTTCAGACCAGTCCCGCACTGATTCACGCCAACACAATCCGCGCCGCGCTGATCACCACCTTCGCCAACATCGGCACCGGCATCCCGGTACTGTGGCATCTGCACGACATGCTGCCGCGCAATGTTCTGGGCAAGCTGATCCGCCGCATGGCATACCGCAACCGTCGCATCTCGGCCATCGCGGTCTCACACGCCAGCGAGCGGAGCTTCCGTGACGACGATGCAGAGAAGCAGATCCGGCATCTCCCCATCACGGTGATCCACAACAGCGTCGACACCGAACGCTTTGCCCCAGACGCCGCCGCGCGCGATCGCCTGCGCGCCGAGTTGCAGCTTGCACCGGACGAAGTGGCCGTTGCCATTCTCGGCCAGATCACACCCCGCAAGCGCCAGTTGGAACTGGTGCAGGCCTTCGCCGCGCCGCGCCAACAGATGCCCAACGTCCGGCTGTTCCTCGTCGGAGCAGCTCTGTTCACCGCCGAGAACCAGGCCTATGCCGAACAACTCCAGCAGTTTCTCGCGCAACACAACCTCACCCCGCAGGTCACATGGCTGGGCGCACGCCAGGACGTCCCCGCGCTGCTCAACGCCATGGACATGGTCGCGCTGAACTCTTCGGTCGAGCCCTTTGGCCTTGCCGTCGCGGAAGCCCTGGCCACCGGCATTCCAGCCGTCGCTCCGGCGCTCGATGGCTTTCTTGAGATCATCGACGACCAGCAGACCGGCCTGCTCGGGTCGCCCGAGGATGCCTCCACGCTCGTCGCTGCCATCCATCGCCTTGCCCGTGACCCCGCGCTCCGTCAGCAGATGGGCGCCGAAGGCCGCCGCCGCATGATCGAGCGCTTTCCGCAAAGCAAGCTGGTGGCCGCTCATGAAGATCTGTATCGCCGCACCCTCGCGCAGTTCTCCAGGGAGCCGCGCACATGATCCTCAACGCGACACTGGAACGGCCGGCTGAGCCGGAACAGCAACAACCCGAGCTGCCGTCCGCATCGCTGACCTCGACCGCCGTCCTGGCCGCAGCCTCCGCGGCTGTGCTGCTCGCACTCTTCGCCGCGGGCGCAGGCTCCATTCTGCGGCTTGCGTATCCGGCTCTTACTGTTCTGATTGCGGTCAACCTGCTGCTCAAGCGTCCCGTGCTCTACCTGCAGTTCACTCTCTGGATTTGGTTTGTCACGCCCTTTGTCCGCCGCATGGTCGACTACCGCGCGGGCTGGGCTGAACCTAACCTCACGCTGCTGGCTCCCCTGCTTGCCTCCGGTATCTCGATCATCACGATCCTTCGTCCCGGCGTGAAAGAGAAGACCTCCATCTTCCCGTTCGCCCTCTGCGGTGGCGCGGTACTGTATGGCCTGATCGTCGGACTCTTTCTGCATCCCTCCATGGAAGTGGTCTATGGCCTGTTCAACTGGGGCTCGCCTATCCTTCTGGGCTACCACGTCGCCACGCAGTGGAAGAGCTATCCGCAGCATCGCAGCGCTCTTTTCTCCACCTTTGCCTGGGGAACGCTGGTGCTCAGCGCCTATGGCATCTACCAGTTCTTTACAGCCCCCGAGTGGGACAACTACTGGCTGCAGAACATCACCCAGGGCCTGATCGATCCTTCGTTCGGAACGCCCGAGCCGATGGGCTACCGCATCTGGTCGACCATGAACTCCGCCGGCCCCTTCGCCAACCTGCTGGTTGCCGGCCTTCTGCTTCTGCTCATCGCTCCACAACGTGGCAAATCCATCTTTACCGTGGCCGGCTTCCTCGCCCTTCTGCTGACCGTGGTGCGCACGGCATGGCTTACCTGGATCATCGGCCTGGTCATCCTGCTGAAGGGCGTTCGCGCCAAGGTCATGCTCAAGAGCATGTCCACGCTCATCTTCATCGGCCTAGCTCTCATTCCCCTGGCCGCCAGCCCTCTGCTTGGGCCGTTCCTTCAGCAGCGCTTCTCCACCTTCAACCACCTTGGCCGCGATGAAAGCTTCAACGAGCGTCAGGACATGTATGCCACGCTCATCAAGAAGGTGGAGAGCGATCCCTTCGGCCACGGCCTGCGCAACCAGGAGGTCATCGGCAATCTTGTCGTCGACTCCGGTATCCTGACCATGCTCTTCTCGCTGGGATGGCTGGGAACGGCCTTCTATCTGACCGGCGTGGGATGGTTCATACTGCACAAGACACAGCGTGCGGAAGACGACACCTTCGCCTGGACCGCCAAGGTCATCTGCATTGCCTTCCTTGCGCAGATCATCGGCAGTAACCTGTTTGTAGGTTCCACAGGCACTTTCTTCTGGACCTTCGCCGGAGTTGCGCTTGCCGCCGAGCGCTGGAACCAGGATCACGTACCACCAACGCCTGCGCGGCGATCTCCACTGCGTCCGGCAAATCGTGTTGCCCCTATTGCATGACAATCTCTGCCAGCAAAATTACGACGCCGCAACCGCAGCGCAAACTCTCCTCCGCAGCCGCCGTCGCTCAGTCCGTGGGCGCCAAGCTGCTGATCCTCATGGTCAATGCGGCCACCGGAATCCTTACGGCACGTACGCTTGCTCCGGAAGGCCGCGGCATTCTGGCCACGCTGATCCTGTGGCCCATCTTTCTCGCCTCTGCCCTGACGCTTGGCCTGCCCAGTTCGCTGACCTATCAACTGCGCAGCCGTGAGGAAGAACACTCCTCGCTCATGGCCTCCGGCCTGCTGATCTCCCTTGTCACCAGCCTGCTGGCCATCGTGGTGGGTGTCCTGTTCCTCCCATACTGGATCCCTCAATATGGCGCGGAAACCATCTTCTGGGCCCGCATCTTCGTCATCAGCGCTCCCCTGCAGTCGCTGGGCCTGGCGGGTCGCGCCGCGCTTGAAAGTCGTGGCAATTTTGTCGCCAGCAACAAGATGCTGGTCGCCTCGCCACTGCTCACGCTGGTTTGCCTGGTGGTTCTGCGGCTGACCCACACCATGACGCCGCTGCGCGCGGCCTTCTCCTACGTGGTGGTCGGGGTTGTGCCCACCTTCTGGATGCTGGCGCTGCTATGGAAGGCCTTCCACCCGCGCTTTGTGCATGTGTTCGTTTCCTGCCGCATGCTGCTTTCCTACGGCATCCGTTCCTACGGCATTGACCTCTGCGGCACCATGGCGCTGTACGTGGATCAGGCGCTGGTTGTCCGCCTGCTGTCGCCGGAGAGCTTCGGCATCTATGTCGTCGCGCTTTCCCTCTCCCGCATGCTCAACGCCTTCCATCTCTCCGTGGTCATGGTGCTGTTCCCGCGCGCCGTCGCGCAGGAACCCGATGCCGTACGCGAGATGACTTCGCGTTCCACACGCCTCTCCACCCTTCTGACCGCAGCCGCCGGCACCTGCATCATCATCCTTGGACCACAGGCGCTCACGCTGCTCTACGGAGCACAGTACCGCAGCGCAACACAGGTCTTGCGTGTGCTCGTTCTTGAGGTCATCCTGGCAGGAGCCACTACCGTCCTCTCCCAGGCCTTCATGGCGCTGGGACGCCCCGGTGTGATCACCTTCCTCCAGATTGTCGGCCTTCTGCTCACCGTGCCCATGCTTCTGCTTCTGGCACCGAAGTATGGACTGCTGGGCGCCGGTATCGCGCTTCTGCTCTCCACCACCACGCGCTTCCTTCTGGTCATGGTGGGCTTCCCCATCTTCCTCAAACTGCCCATGCCGCGTGTCGTCGCCACCGCGGAAGACATCCGCTATCTCATCGCCCTCTTCTCGCGCATCCTGCGCCGCGAGGCCCACGCATGAGGCCACTGAATATCTTCGTCCCGCACTCGTCGGAGCTCTTCACCGACTACCGCCCGCACGGCGACGGCCTGATCGCGCACAGCTACCTGACGCGCCTTGCCGAACGTGGCCATACCCTCCACGCCGTCTGCCAGCAGATTGACCTGAAGGGCAGCGTGCCGCCCAATCTGCACCTGCACTTGCTGCCCATCCAGGAAGACAACTTCTCCGCGCGCCTGCGCTACATGCGCCAGTTGCGGCCCTTGTTCCAGCGCCTGCGCAAGACCGTCGACTTCGACCTGGTCCACCAGGTGAACCCGGTCTACTCCGGCATCTCGCTGGCGCTGCTGGGCTGTAATCTTCCCCTTGCGCTCGGCATCTATTCCGCACGCTGGCCGGCAGATCCGAATTCCATCGCGGGCAGCCGCATCGCACGCGTGGTGCGCGACTCCATGGCGGCCCTGCAGCAGCTTCACGCGGATGCCCTGCTGCTGAGCTCACCGGCCAGCCGAGATCTTCTGCCCCTGCCGGAGCTGCTGGACGGCAAGCTGCACTACATCCCCTACGGCATTGACGCCAGCCAGTTCACACCACGCGCCGGCTATGACATGGTCGAAAGCGCACGGGCGGAGCAGGACGCTCCGTCCCTGCTCTTCCTCGCCAACCCCAACCGGCGCAAGGGAATCTATCCGCTCATAGAAGCCCTGCCCGCTGTGCTCGCAAAACATCCCAGAGCACGCCTGAAGCTGGTGGGCGAAAGCCCCGAACTGAGCCAGGTCATGCAACTGGCGCAGCAGCTTGGCGTAGCCCATGCCATTGATCCACTGGGATGGAAGCCGCGCGAGGAGGCCATTGCTCTTTACCGCGACTGCACTCTCTTCCTGATGCCTTCACTCGGCGAGCCTTTCGGCATGGCCGCTCTCGAAGCCATGTCCTGCGGAAGACCGCTGATCGTCACACGCGCCGGCGGGCTTGGCCACTATGTCCCGGATCAGGGCAGCATCAAGGTTCCGCCCTCTGATGCTCCCGCGCTAGCCACCGCCATCAACACGCTGCTGGACGACCCTGCCCGCCGCACCGCCATGTCGCGCTTCAATCGGCAGTACGTGCTCGACCACATGGACTGGAAACACATCATCGACCAGACCGAGGATGTCTACCGCAGCCTCCTCAACCTGCCCTGATCTTCGCTTCCGATATCGGGTATGCTTCCTGCCATGGACCGCCGCCACTTCCTCGCCACCGCAGGCGCCTTCGGGCTCTCCCTGCACGCGCAGACACCCGGTTCTCTCGGCGCGCCCGTTGGCGGCACGCGGCCTGACGTAGCTGCCATCGACCATGACCGCATCCTGCGTGTGGCCGGCGTCTATCTCACGCGCAAGCCCACCACCATCACGGCTTTCCCCGCACCGCGCTCCACGGGCACAGCCAACGACTTCTACTCCGAAGATCCAGAATGGTTCCCCGGATCAGACCCCGCCAGGCCCTGGACACGCCACCCCGGCGAACAAAACTCCGATGCCTTCCACGCGCACGGCGACGCAGTGCTCCGCATGGCGCAGATCATCCCCGCGCTCGTCTCCGCGTGGATGATCACCAAGGACGCGAAGTACTCCACCGCCGCCATCGCCCATCTCCGCGCCTGGTTCCTCGCACCGGAGACGCGCATGAACCCCTCACTCAACTACGCGCAGGCTATCCCTGGCGTCGCCGCCGGACGCGCCACCGGCATCCTGGAAACCATCTTCCTGGTCGAGGTCGTCCGCGCCCTCAGCTTCCTCTCCGCGTCGGAAGACCTCTCCGAAGCCGACCTCAAGGGCCTGAAAGCATGGATCGGCGACTACGCACACTGGATGTATGACTCCGTGCTCGGCCAGGGAGAACGAGACACCCGCTCCATCCACGGCATCGGCTGGGTGGCACAGGCGGCCGAATACGCCCGCTTCGCCAACATCGCCACCATCTCCGGCTACTGCCTGCGGCGCTTCCGCGATGTCCTGTTGTCTCTGCTATCGCTCGACGGCAACTTCCCGGCAGCCCTGGCCAGCCCCGCGCCCTATGCCAACTCCATCTTTCACCTGGAGAGCCTCTCGCTGGCCTGCGAGGTGCTCTCCACCCCCTTCGAATCGCAATGGACCTTCCAGACCAGCGACGGCAAGGGACTGCGATCCGCCGTCGCCTTCCTCGCCCCCTCGCTGGAAGACAAGATGCGGTGGCGCTACCGGTCCGATGCGCAGAACTTCCGCCAGCACCCTCTGCGTCCGCTTTCGCTCTACCTTGCAGGCCGCGCCTACCAGCGCCCCGAATACACCGCCATCTGGAAGACTCTGTCACCCGACCCGGAAGATCTCGACAACCTGGCCGTGCTGAGAATCTATCCCATGCGGCAACCGCTGCTCTGGTCCCGACGCGTGCCGGGCGTCTGACGACCTGTCATCCCAGCCACAACCCGGGTGTGCCCCATATCGGGCAAAGCCAGATGTTGGCATCGAACAAAGCTCGACCGCCTTTGCCTTTCTTGTTTGTCATTCCGCAGCGCAGCAAAGGAATCTGCTTTTGTCTTTCGTCAGGGCACAGCTTCAGCCGTGCCGCAAAGATTGATGTAAAAACCAACGCCGGCCTCAATGGCCGGCGTCCCGTCTCTTCATACAACTACAACGATCAAAAGAACAGACTTACTTCTTCTCGCGAAAAGCCTTCACCGCGGCCATATACTCACGAGCCTTGGCCGTCACACCGCCATTATCCAGCTTGCTCTCATCCATCAGGTCCGCGCCGACGCCCAGGCCAAACGCACCCGCAGCCAGGAATTCATGTGCCGTCTCCACGGTCACTCCGCCCGTGGGAATCATCTCAATCTGCGGCAGCGGAGCCTTCAGGCTCTTCAGATACTTGGCTCCGCCCATCGCTCCAGCCGGAAACACCTTCACCACATCCGCGCCCGCCTGCCACGCCGTCACAATCTCGGTCGGCGTCAGCGATCCCGGAAACACGGCAATGTCCATCTCGCGGCAGTACTCCACCGTGCGCAGGTTCAGCGCCGGGCTCACGATAAACTTCGCGCCTTCGGCAATGCAGGCCTTCGCGGTCTCAGGGTCAAGCACCGTGCCCGCGCCAATCAGCATCTCCGGATCTTCCTTGACCAGCGTGCGAATCACGCTGACAGCGTCCGGCACCGTCATGGTCACTTCCATTACGAAGACGCCGCCTTCGGCCGCGGCGCGCGCCAAACGCACTGCCTTCTCCGGGCTGCTGGCACGTAATACCGGCACCAGGCATGCTTCCTTGATCTGGCTCAGAATCTCCTGCTTCGACGACATAAATCCTCTTCTCCCGCGCTTGCTCAGCGCTGTACGCCGGCACCCGCGCCGGACATCATTCCCTCAACCTCGGCCAGTGTTGCCATCGAGCTGTCGCCCGGCGTCAACATGGCCAGCGCACCATGCGCCACTCCACAATCAATGGACCACTTCAGGTCACGTCCTGATAACAAGCCGTAGATCAGACCTGAGGCGAACGAATCGCCGCCGCCGACACGGTCCAGAATGTCCAGCCGGTCAAACCGCAACCCCTCAACCGCGGTGCCGTTCGCGTAGCCAAACGCTCCCCAGTCATTGCTGCTGGCCGAATGCACCTTGCGCATCGTCGTCGCCAGCACCTTGATGTTCGGGAAGTCTTTCACCACGCGCCCGGCCATCTCAGCAAAGCTCTCCGCTGTATGCCAGGCCGGTCCCTGCGATGCCGGCCCCAGGTCAGAACTCAGATCGCCCTCATGACCAAAGAAGACATCCACATGCTCTGCCAGCATGCGGTTCACCTCCACCGATCCACGGCGGCCGCCGCGTTCCTTCCACAGCGAAGGACGGTAGTTGGCGTCAAACGAAACGATCACACCATGACGCTTGGCCTCGAGCATGGCTTCCAGAACCAGCGCCGTGGAGTCCTCGCTCAGCGCTGCCATCACGCCGCCGGTATGAAACCACCGCGTATGCGCGAAGATCGCCGCCCAGTCGATATCGCCCGGCTTCAACTGCGCAATCGCCGTATGCCCGCGGTCCATCATGCCCACGGCGCCACGACGCCCAAAGCCCCGCTCCAGGAAGTAGATGCCATTGCGCGCCTCGCGGCCAATACCATCAAACTTCGACCAGAGCACATGCTTCAGGTCCACTCCGCCCTGCAGCATCAGGTCTTCCACCAGGCGTCCCACGGGGTTATCCACCAGTGCCGTCACAATGGCGCTCTTCATGCCGAAGCAACGGCGCAGGCCGCGCGCCACGTTGTACTCGCCGCCGCCCTCCCACACCGTAAAGTTGCGCGTGCGGGCAATGCGGGTCTCGCCGGGATCGAAGCGCAACATCACCTCACCCAGCGACACCAGGTCATGTCCGGTCTCTTGCACCGGTTTGATCGAAAGAATCATTTATTTCAGGCCTGCAATTGTCAGTGCATCCATGTCGTCGTAGCGCTGGTTCTCACCACCCATGCCCCAGCAGAAGCCATAGCTCTTGGTGCCCACACCGGCGTGGATCGACCAGCCCGGAGAAACCACAATCTCGCGGTCCGCCAGCACCAGGTGCTTCGTCTTATCGCCAGGCCCCATCAGGTGCAGAACGCGGTGCGCGGGGTCCACGTCAAAGTACATGTACACCTCGCTGCGGCGCATGTGCGTATGCGGCGGCATGGTGTTCCAGTTCGATCCCGGCTCCAGCAGCGTAAAGCCCATCACCAGTTGGCAGCTCCGCAGGCCTTCCAGGTGGATCGCCTTGTAGATCTTGCGATGGTTGCAGGTCTCCAGCGATCCCAGTTCCACCGGCTTCAGATCGGCAAACTTCACCATCGCCGTCGGCCACTCCGCGTGCGCCGGATAGCTCAGCAGGTAAAACGCAGCCGGAGTCTCGGCGCTCTTGCTTGCAAAGCTCACTTGTTTTGCCCCGCGGCCCACGTACAGTACGTCCAGCTTGTCGAGCGCGAACTCCTTGCCGTCGACCGTCACCACGCCCGCGCCGCCCACATTCAGCACGCCCAGCTCGCGGCGCTCGCAGAAATACTCCGCGCGCAGCTCCGCCGGACACGGCAATTCCAGCGCACCTGCCGTGGGAACGGCAAAGCCCACCACGGTACGGTCAAGGTCAATGTATGTCAGCTCAAGCGAGCCCGGTACCGCCAATCCATCCGCGAGAAACGCTTCCCGAATCTCGTCCGTCGTCATGCGCTCGTAGCGCACAGCATCCGCAACCTGCAGCAGCTTCATTCCTGTTTCACCTTGATCACATAGTAGAGCAGCGTCTTACCCGGAGTCAGCAGGGCCTGGTGCGGCGACTTCGGTTGAAGGTGGAAAACATCTCCTTTATGCAGAACGATCTTCGTTCCGCCTTCAATGCCGGAGCCGGTCAGCTCGCCGGGCTTGCCTTCAATCGCATGCTGGTCCTTCAGCGTGCCACCCACCACCATGGTCACCTCGCCCTCCAGCACGACGAAGATGTCCGCCCACTCGGTGTGATACTCCGGCGTACCTGTCTTCGCGCGGGCGGCCAGCATCACCTTGTGGTTGCCATAGTCTTTCAGCGTCTCGCTGTAGCTGCCGCTGTCCGCGGCCTTTGCCATCTCAAGAAACTCTTTGCCGCGCGCCGCCAGCACATTTGCGGGGTCGACCGTCGCTTCCTGCGCCATGGCAGGGATCACCATCCACAGCGCCAACGCTGCCCATCCTGTACGCTTCATGACCGGAATCCTTTTTTAGACCACCCCACCATACCAGAACTGGTTCTACCATTTCCCGGTTTTCATCGAGAACAAGCAGGGCCGGTTTCCTCGAACTCTCCTCGCTTGACCGGATTCCATTGGCCACCTGACACTGGCAGACGGGGAAAAAGGAACCCATCGTGTTGAAGCTGAGCCGCTCTCTCCTCCTCCTTCTGCTGGCCGTCTCCACGTTGCAGGCTCAGTCTGCAAAAGCTCCCATCCGGGTCGTGATCGTTGGCCTTGTGCATGGACACGTTCAGGGTTTTCTGCGGGATTTTCAAAAATCGCAGGACGCGACGCTGGTTGCGATCGTGGAACCGGATACCGCACTGGCCGCACGGTACGAGAAGAAATTTTCGCTCGACCATTCCCTCTTTCATACAGACCTGGAAGAAACGCTGAACAGCACGCATCCAGACGCGGTCCTGGTCTACACGACCATCCTCGATCATCGGCGCGTGATTGAAGCGGCCGCGAAGCACGGCATCTCATCCATGGTGGAGAAGCCGCTCGCGACCACCATGCCGGACACACTGGCGATTCGCGATGCTGCCCGCAAGTACCGTGTGCATGTCCTGGTCAATTACGAGACGACGTGGTACTCCTCCAATGCGCAGGCACTGCGTCTCGCCAAAGACGGCAAACTCGGCGACGTCCGCAAAGTCGTGGTTCACGACGGCCACGAAGGCCCCAGGGAGATCGGAGTCGGTCCGGAATGGCTCCCGTGGCTTACCGATCCGGTCAAGAATGGCGCAGGTTCGCTCTTTGATTTCGGATGCTATGGCGCGGACCTCATCACCGTCCTGATGCACGGCCAGACACCGCTTTCGGTCACAGCGGTGACACAGACAGACAAGCCCGGCATCTATCCCAAGGTCGATGACGATGCCACCATCATCGTGCGCTACCCCAAAATGCAAGCCGTCCTCATGCCTTCGTGGAACTGGAGCTTCGCACGCAAGGATATGGAGCTTTACGGCACACAGGGCATGGCGCTCACGGTAGGCCCGTCCGGCCTGCGAACACGCTTCCAGGGAGAGAAGGAGGAAAGCTCCCCCACCGCACCTGCTTTACCCGCTCAGGAATCGACTTCGCTGAAGTATCTTGCCGCGGTGCTGCACGGGGAGGTGAAGGACCTGGGAGACCTGACTTCCCTGGACACCAATGTGACCGTCATGCAGATCCTCGACGCCGCACGAACCTCTGCAAACTCCGGACACACCGTCAACCTGAAGCCGCTGCCACGCTGACACCTGTGGCCTGTCTCCTGTTTCAAGCGATCGGCAGGCCACGCCACCTGCAAAATGCTATCGTCAAAAAAGATGAACATCCTCGACTCCTTCCGTCTTGATGGCAAGATCGCTCTCGTCACCGGCGCCTCCGCAGGCATCGGCGCTTCCATCGCCCAGGCACTGGCTCAGGCCGGCGCCACCGTCGCCTGCCATGGCAATTCACGCCCGGCAGAGGCTACAGCAGCCGCCATCGGCGGCAACGCCGCGGCCTTTCAGGCTGACCTCTCCTCCACCGAAGGCGCAAAGCACCTCTTCGACCAGGTCATCGCGAAGTTCGGACACGTCGACATCCTCGTCAATAACGCCGGCACCATCATCCGCCACGAGGCCGTCGACTACCCCTTTGAAGACTGGCAGAAGGTCATCCAAATCAACCTGAACTCGGTCTTCCAGCTCTCGCAGCTCGTAGGCCGTGCGCTGATCGAACGCGGAGCACCCGGAAAAATCGTCAACATCGCCTCACTGCTCAGCTTCCAGGGCGGCATCCGCGTCCCCGCCTACGCTGCCAGCAAGGGCGGGGTAGCCCAGCTCACCAAGGCCCTGGCCAACGAGTGGGCGCCAAAAGGCATTCAGGTCAACGCCATCGCGCCGGGCTACATCGCCACCGACAACACGCTGGCCCTGCGCAACGACGAGACCCGCAACCGTCAGATCCTCGAACGCATCCCCACCGGCCGCTGGGGCGACCCCGAAGACATCGCCTCCACCGCCGTCTTCCTCTCCAGCCCCGCGGCCAACTACATCACCGGGACCGTGCTGAACGTCGACGGCGGCTGGCTGGCCCGCTAAAAGAACCGCAACTCCGGGTGCCCATGCCCGGATTCGGACATGGGATCGTTCCCTAAACAAAAACGGAGCGCCCAAGGGCGCTCCGTTTTCTCGTCTCTAAACACTCTTACTGGTTCACACCACTCGCCAGGAAGCCGCCATCCACCACCAGGATCTCTCCGGTGATAAACGAAGCCGCATCGCTCGACAGGAAGATCGCCGCACCCACCAGCTCCTCGGTCTTGCCAAAGCGAGCCATCGGCGTACGCATCTTCAGCTCCTGCCCGCGCGGCGACTCATCCAGCAGCTTCGCGTTCAGGTCCGTGCGGAACACACCCGGAGCGATCGCGTTCACCGTCACACCCTGCGAGGACCACTCCACCGCCAGCGAACGCGTCAGCGCGCCCACGGCGGCCTTGCTCGACGCATACGCCGTCACTTCCTTCAGGCTCACGAAGGTGTTCAGCGAGGCGATATTCACAATGCGTCCGTAGCCGCGCTCCAGCATGTGCTTGCCGAAGATCTGGCAGGCGCGCAGCGTGCCGTTCACGTTGGTATTGAAGATGTCGTTCCAGGTCTCTTCCGGAACCGTCAGCGTGGGCTCACGCTTGATCTTGCCGGCGCAGTTGATCAGGATATCGACCTTGCCGAAGGTCTCCAGCGTCTTGTCCGCCAGCACCTGCAGCGTCTCACGATCATTCACGTCCGTGGCAATACGCAGCGTCTTGCGGCCCAGCGCCTCAATCTTCGCGGCTACCTCGTCCACCTGCTCCTGACGGCGAGAGCTCGCCACCACATCCGCGCCCGCCTCGGCCAGTCCCAGCGCCATCGCCAGGCCGATGCCTGAAGTTCCACCCACTACAACCGCGGTCTTACCCGTCAGATCAAACAGCTTGTGACCCATCTCTTCCTCCCTACTTCGTTGCCTTGCTTAGAATTTCGTCCACCACCTGCTCCACCGGGCGGTCGTTCTTCACGATGATCGCGTCCGTCGGACGCTCCAGCGTCGCCAGCTGGCTGTCCAGCAGGCCGGGGTTCATAAACTCGTGGCTGCGCGCCGCCAGCCGCTCCGCAATCGCTTCCTTCGGCAGATCCAGCAGCACAAACTGCACCGTGCCTTCGGGCATTCCCTGCCGCAGCGTCACACGGTACTTGTCCTTCAGTGCGGAGCAGGCCAGAACGCCATTGCTGCCCGCTTCGTGCCAGCCACGCATCACTTCATTCAACCGCTCCAGCCACGGCTGGCGGTCATCGTCGTTCAGGGCATGGCCCGCGGCCATCTTCGCCTTGTTCGCCGCCGGATGATAGTCATCCGCATCCGCAAAGACGCAGTGCAAACGCTCAGACAGCAGCGTGCCCACTGTTGACTTGCCCGAACCCGATACTCCCATCAACACCAGAATCATTCTTTGCCTCAAGCAAAGAGCGCGGCACATCCCTGCCGCGCTCTTCTTTGCACTACCACTCTATTACTGGCCCAGGAACACCGGCTTGATGTGGCGCTCCCACAGGTTCTCGGTCACGTTCTTGGCCACGATCTCCTCGTTCGCCTCAAGCGCTTCCAGGTACTTCGGTCCCATCTTCGCCGCCACCTTGAAGCCCACGTGGATCAGCTGACGAAAGTTTGCGTTGTACAGAGGATTGCTCTGCACGTGGCGCAGGGCGCCCACATACTGCTCACTGGTCCAGCCATTTACGGCAGCAACCGTCGGCAGCTCTTCCTTCTTGATGTCGATGACCGTGGCATACGGAGCCATCAGTTCATCGGCATGGCCAAAGGCCTCCGCATACACTTCCTTGGCAATCTCCAGGCCCGATCCACCGGCCTCCGCCAGGCCAATCACCTCTTCCAGCCAGGTGGTTCCGGCCGTCTTCAGGTGAACGCCAGCGCCGGTCCTGGTCACCGCCTGGTGAATGGGAGCGTAGATGGAAAACTTGTCCGATCCCGAGTGGACGCTCAGCTTCAGGTTCGGCTCCATGCCGTAGTTCTTCACGGCAAACGCAATCGCCGCCAGGTCCTCTTCGAACTCGGTGGTGAACTTGGCCACATCGCCCACGTACTCCACGCCCTTGTTGAAGCGGCCGGTAAACTTCGGCGCAATGGTCTGGATCGGCACCTTCTCATCGGCAATCGCCGCCAGGATAATCAGCAGCTCCACCGGGGTCTGCGGCAGGTCGGTCTCGTCCATCGAGATCTCCGGAACGAACTTGCCCTCGCCCTTCACTTCCAGCACGGCGCGATAGATCTTGCCCGCCTCCTGCACAGCTGCCAGGAACTTGTTGGCAACGCCCTTCACAAACGCCTCGTCCGTCTTGAACGGCTCGGCAATGCCCGGGATGCTGACCGTACCCACCAGCTCAGGGTGGCGCGCAACAAAGGCATCCACATCCGCCGGGGCAGCCGCTTCACCAATGTTGTCGGCAACGTCGATCGTGAAGAAATCGCAAGGAGCCACAAAGCGGCCCATCGTCTTCAGGTTGATGTGGTCCGCGTCCAGGAAGTACGGCTTGTCCCAGCCCAGCGCCTTCACAGCGGCATCCGCCGCGGCGCGGGTCTGCGTGGGTTCGCTGCCGATGATCGTGTGCTCGCGGTTGGACTTGTTCCACACCGGAACAACCTCCACACCGGCCTTGGCCGCGTTCACGCAGGCCTGCAGCTGAGCCTTTGCCTGGTGGGCGAACCGGTCGCCAGTACCGATCGAAAACCGCGGAATCCGCAATACGTCACTCATCGAACTAAATCCTCACAATCCCAAACTGGTCGAACCAATTTTGCTAGCAACCAGCATATCAACGAACCTGTTGCACTTGGAAGGTGTGCCGCAAAAAGACCTGCATTTCGCTTTTGCCTCTCTTTGCCTTTGCTTCCACCGTGGGACAAAAAGCAAAAGGGGCTGACGAAATCGCCAGCCCCTTCACTTCCAGTTGATCAGGCTACAGCTTGTAGGCCTTGCGCACCAGGTTCACGGTCAGGTCCTGCGCCACCTCAAAGGCCTCGTCCTCACCGATGCGGTGCTCCGCAACCAGCCGCGCCAGGAAGGCGCAGTCAATGCGGCGGGCCACATCATGGCGTGCCGGAATCGACAGGAAGGCGCGGGTGTCGTCATTGAAGCCGACCGTGTTGTAGAAGCCGGCCGTCTCCGTCACCTGCTCGCGGAAACGCATCATGCCCTCCGGCGAGTCATGGAACCACCACGACGGGCCGAGCCGCAGGCTCGGATAATGTCCGGCCAGCGGTGCCAGCTCGCGGCTGTAGGTCGTTTCGTCCAGCGTAAACAGGATCAGCGTGAAACCCGGAGCGTTGCCGTACTTATCCAGCAACGGACGCAGGTTGCGCACATACTCCGTCGGAGACGGGATGTCGGCGCCCTTGTCGCGGCCAAACTTGTTGTACACCACCTTGTTGTGGTTCCGGACAGAGCCCGGATGCAGCTGCATGGTCAGGCCGTCTTCCACGCTCATGCCGGCCAGTTCGGTCAGCATCTGCGCCTGGAAGAGCTCGATCTCCTTGTGGTCCGCCGTGCCCGCGTAGATCTTCGCATACAGCGCGCTGGCCGCGGCCTCACCCAGGTCGGCGGTCATCGCCGTCAGGTGACCATGGTCGGTCGCCGTCGCACCCAGTGAGATGAAGAACTGGCGGCGCTTGCGCAGGGCTGCCAGGTAGCCCTTGTAGTGGGTCGTGTCCTCTCCGGTCAGCTCGCCCAGCTTCTTCAGGTTGTTCTGGAAGTCGGCATACTCGGCGTCGACAACGGCATCCGGGCGAAAGGTCGGGATGACACGGCCCTTCCAGCCGGAGTCCTTGATCTGCTGGTGATACTCCAGAGAGTCCAGCGGCGAATCGGTCGTCGCCAGCGTCTCAATGTTGAAGCGCTCAAACAGCGCGCGCGGGCGGAACTCCGGCGTCTGCAGCTTGGCCGCAATGGTGTCGTAGAACAGGTCCGCGTTCTTCTCGCTGAACAGCTCGGTCAGGCCGAACTGCTTCTCGAAGGTATAGTCCAGCCACATGCGGGTCGGCGTTCCGCGGAACAGGTAGTAGTGCTTGGCAAAGATGTGCCAGGCCTCACGCGAATCGGCCTTCTGCTTGCCGTCCACCTGGGGCACACCCAGACTCTCCAGCTTCACACCCTGCGAGTACAGCATGCGGAAGACGTAATGGTCCGGCTGGATCAGCAGGGCTGTCGGATCGGGAAAGGCCGAGTCTTCGGCAAACCAGCGCGGGTCCGTGTGCCCGTGCGGCGAAATGATGGGAAGGTTCTTCACCGTCTCATACAGCGCTTCGGCAATCTTGCGTACACCCGGCTCTGCCGGGAACAAACGTGCTTCGTTCAGCATTTGTTCATCCTCACAACAAACAGCCTATCAAGACATGGCAAAACCGTCGTTACGAGGATTAACTTGCGCAGCACACCTATGCCCTTGAAACTAGGCACATGACTTCCCTCGTTCGCGAACATTTGAACGGCACCGCAGCCACCATCCAGAAGGTTCTGGCCGACGAATCCATTCTTTCTACCGTTGCCGCCGCCGCCGAGGCCACCGCCCTTTCCATGCTGAAAGGCGGCAAGCTTCTGGTCGCGGGCAACGGAGGCTCCGCCGCCGACGCGCAGCACCTTGTAGCGGAATTTGTCTGCCGCCTGGTCCACGACCGCGCCGCCATGCGCGCCATCGCGCTGACGGTCGATAGCTCCAACCTGACCGCCATCGGCAACGACCTCGGCTTCGACCGCCTGTTTTCCCGCCAGGTGGAAGCCCTGGGCTCGAAGGGCGATGTCTTCTTCGGCATCTCCACCTCCGGCAACTCACCCAACATCCTTACCGCCATTGAAGAAGCCAAGAAGCTCAGCATGATCACTATTGGCTTCACCGGCAAGGACGGCGGCCGCATGGTGGGCCTGTGCGACTACACCGTCATCATCCCGGCAACCATCACCGCCCACATCCAGGAATGCCATCTCGCGCTCGAACACGTCTACTGCGCCATGACCGAACGCTGCTATTTCGAAGGCCTGAAGCAGTAACTCTCATCCATGCGAAGCATGGATGGGATATCTCAAAACACGAACGCTTTTGTTTTTCTTGTCTTTTGTCATCCGCTTCTCAAAGCAAAAAGGGGCGCATTCGCGCCCCTTTTTGCTTTGAGACAACTAACAACTGAGAACT
Organism: Terriglobus tenax; assembly: GCF_025685395.1. NCBI lineage: Bacteria > Pseudomonadati > Acidobacteriota > Terriglobia > Terriglobales > Acidobacteriaceae > Terriglobus > Terriglobus tenax. Next base: position 645,835 of record NZ_JAGSYA010000004.1, read on the forward strand.
GCCCTTAGGGCAGGTAATACCGCACACTCGTATACACAAAGTGGTTGATCCCCTGCGGCGTTCCGCCCACACCGGTCCAGCCATTCCGCCTCAAATGGCTGTACTGCGCCGAGATCTGGAACCTGCCCGCCGGACCTTCATAGAAGCGGTACGTATACCCAAACGAATGCGCCGACAGCAGGCGGGTAGCGCCCACGCAGTTCGACGGAGTCCCCGGGCTGAAGCCGTTGTTGCTTGTCGGCGCAGCCTCCGTTTCGCAGCCGGTGTTCACCATGCTGGGCGGAGCGTAGCCCACCAGCGTGCCATCGCCGGCGCGATAGTAAAGCCGGCCCATGTACTCCCACCCGTGGTAGGTAAACAGGTCCAGGTTCTTGGTCGCCTTGAACTCCGCGCGAAGAAATCCCTGCGCTCCGGTCAAAGGAGCCAGCGTTCCATCCGGATGCACCGTGACATCCGGCAGAGTCGCCGCACCATAGCGGCCCACGCCGCGGCCAGCCAGCACCTTGGCGCCAATCTCCAACCTCTGGGTCACCGGCACACGCGCGCTTGCAAAGAACGATCCGCCCGCCTTCGTATCGCTCTGCGGAGTCGCCGAACCCGTCGGATAGTACCGCGAGCGGAAGAACCGCACCATGCCGCCCAGTTCATAATGGCCCCGCCACACGCCACCCTTCACCGGATCGTACGCCACCTTCGTCAGCACATCCGGCGCCGGGTTATTGGTGTAGTTAAACGTCGGATTCAACGCTCCCAGCGGAACCCCCGGAGACCCTAGGAAGAAGTTGTTCGGCGCATTCGTCGCACTGAACAACGCCTGCGACTGCTCCAGCGAAAACGCCGCCTGCACCGCGCTTCCCAGCTTCTTCGTCACACGCACCGAACCCTGCCGGCCCCACGTATAGCCAATGTGCTGCGATGCGTCGATCACGGTCGGCAGGCTCTCAAAGCGAGGCTCCACGCCACGACGATGCTCCGTCGCCAGCGTCCACATCTGCCCCCCCGCAAAGCTCCACCCGGAGTTGAAACTGGCCTGTCCCCACAGCTGCCGCTGCCGAAGAACATAGCTGTTGGACTGGTTGTTATTCGACGTAATGCCCGCGCCGATAAAGTCTGTCTCAAAGTATCCCGTCAGCTTGCCGAACTTCGTATTGCCCTCCGCCAGAAACTGAAAACGCGACTGGCGTCCGCTGGCAAACCACTCGCTGACATGCGCCAGCCCCGCACCCGAATACGGCAACTGGCTGAAGATCGTATTGACCTCATTCGCCATCGCCCTCGAACGATAGATCGAGTCCAGGCTGAAGAACCCGCCCGGCGTAATCTGCACGCCCTTGAAGCGGAAGCTTCCCGGCCCATCCGTCGTAACCGGCGGCTGCGTGGTGCCTGCGGCTGACTTGGTCGAGGCCGCCACCGTGGCAGCCGGAGCACCCGAGGCGGAAACACCAGGCAAAGGTACCGGAGCCGTCGCGGCCTTCACACTCGGCTTCACCGGCAACGGTCCAACCGCTTCCTGGAACTCTTCCACATCGCGGCCGACCGCCGTCGTCGGCGCAGCCACAACCGCAGGAGCGCTCTTCGCAATAAGCTGGGTCTTCAACAGGTCGATCTGCGCCTGCAGTTCCTTGCGCATGGCAGCCATCTCTTCCCGCAGCGCCTTCACCTCGTCACTCTCAGCCTTTGCCTCCTGTGCCTCAACATCCATTGCTCCGCCACCACTCAGCAGCAGGGCAACGCCCATCAGCCAGATACGCCAAATCCGCATGCGGACTTCCCTTCGGTCATAAATTTTGATCGATCACCCATCGTCGCATTCCCAACGTTTTCATTTCCACCTTGCTGTTGTACGTTGGTCTGCATGGCACATCGTCTTACAGCAGCGCTCCTGCTCGGCTGCACCGCTTCCCTGCTTGTTCCGTCGCTCACGGCTCAGTCCTCCGCGAATACCTCCCCCGCGAAGCTCGCCATCATTCCCATGCCGCGCGAAGCCGCACCGGCAGAGACCTATCCCCTTACGCAGGGCATCGAAGTCACCTGCGCCTCTCCCTGTGACGCAGACGATACCTTTGCGGTGGAAGACTTCAAGGCCTTTCTTGCCGCACGCTCCATTCCAGTACAGACCAGCGCTCCGGTCCATATCTTCGTCACACGCTACGGTACCAGTTCCAACGCAAAGTCCATCTATACCGACGCGCTGCCCAAGGGCTCTCCGCAGGAACCCACTGATGCCATCAAACCCGAAGGCTATGCCATCATCCCGGACAAGCAAGGCATCGCCCTCACCGGCTTCACCGCCAGCGGCGTCTTCTACGCCCTGCAAACCGCCAAGCAGATGATCGAAGGCAACGGGACGCAGGCAGTACTGCATACGGCCACCATCCGCGACTGGCCGGCACTCAAGTACCGCGGCCTGCATGACGACCTCTCCCGCGGCCCCTTCCCCACGCTCGACTTCATGAAGCACCAGCTCAACGTACTGGCGGCCTACAAGGTCAACATCTACTCGCCTTACTTTGAGCACACCATGCAGTACACCGGGCATCCGCTGATGCAGCCGCCCGGTGGCCACCTTACACAGGCCGAAGCACGCGAGCTGCAAGCCTATGCCGCCAGGCTGCACATCCTCGTCATCCCCGAGCAGGAGGCCTTCGGCCATCTGCACTACCTGCTCAACTACGAGCAGTACACACCACTTGCGGAAACACCGCACGGACACGTCCTCGCTCCCGGCTCCATCGGCTCCACCCAGCTCATCCGCGAGATGTTCACCGAGCTGTCCAACATCTTCCCCGGCCCCTTCCTCCACATCGGCGCGGACGAGACCGTCGACCTGGGCCGCGGAGCCACCAAGCCCGAAGTCGACGCGCGTGGCCTCGGCCCCGTCTACCTCGACTTCATGCAGAAGATCGTCACCGATCTGAAGCCGCTCAATCGCCGCCTGCTCTTCTGGGGAGACATCGCCTACAAGGAACCCGCGCTGCTGAAGGCCATGCCCGCGCAGTTCAAGAAGGACACGCTCGCCGTAGCCTGGGAGTACAACCCGCACCCCAGCTTCGACCAGTACATTACGCCCTTCACCAACGCGGGTTTTGAGACATGGGTTGCACCCGGCATCAACAACTGGTCGCGCCCCTATCCCAATTACAACTATGGCCTGTCGAACATCCAAAGCTTTACCGCCGCTGGCCAGCGCCTTGGCGCCACCGGCCAGCTCAACACCATCTGGCGCGACGACGGCGAAGCCATCCCCAACAACGACTGGTACGGCATCCTCTTCGGCGCCGAAGCCGCATGGCACCAGGGACAGGCCTCCATCCCGGCCTTCCAGTCCAGCTTTGGCCGCAGTTTCCACGGCGACTCCACCGGCTCCATTGACCAGGCGCAGAAGGAGCTGATGCTCTGCCACCAGTTGCTGAAGGACTCCGACTACAAGTCCGACGGCAGCGACCTGCTCTTCTGGATCGACCCGTGGTCCGCCGACGGACAGAAGCAGGCCGTACAGCTTCGCCCCGTGCTGCGCGACCTGCGCCTGCACGCCGAGGCCGCCATGGTGCTGATCGCCAAGGCACGCAACATGAATCCGGGGCTGCGTGAGACCGATGCCATTGACGCACTCGAACTCGGCGCTCGCCGCTTTGACCTCATCGGCCTGAAGTTCCAGATCGCCGACGAGATGGCGCTCGGCTACCAGCACGCCTACAGCCTGCAGGGATCGAAGGTGCGCGAAGACCGCATCGAAGTGGCCCACGAGCTGAACCTGATCAATGCCGTCAACGGCAAGCTCCAGGACCTGCGCAACAACTACTCCCTGCTGCGCGACCTGTACGAGGCCGCATGGCTCAAGTCCAACCGCCCCTACTTCCTGCGCAACAACCTGGAGCGCTACGACCTCACCATCCAGCTCTGGCTCTCCCGCATCGACAAGGTCCGTACAGCCCAGCGCCAATGGACCAACGACCACACCATCCCGCCGGCCAGCGACCTTGGCATTCCCGCTCCGCCACCGGCAACGAAGTAACCCTCTCCCTCGACCCCTGAAAATCCACCCAGGAAACAAGAGCGCCGGCCGCGATGGCCGGCGTTCTTGTCTGCGCTTAACACGGCACATCTATTAGGACAAGAGACACTTGCTCCACCCGCGCCGAAGACTGCGGGTTTAGCATAGTCAACGAAGTGATTACGACTCTCAGTGCCGCACGCGCCCTTACCTCGAAGGGCATCGTTGAAAACCCCCTTCTCTCCCTCGAGGACGGCTACATCGCAGCCATCACCAGCCGCGACCATGCCGAAGCTCCGGCCAATACACGGCACTTCCCCGGCGCGACCCTTACGCCGACGCTCTTCGACATTCACCTGCATGGCGCGGCGAACCACGACATCATGGAAGGCACCCCGGAGGCGCTCTCCGCTGTCTCCGGCTTTCTGGCCAGCCGCGGCGTCGGCCAGTATCTGCCCACCACTGTCACCGCACCGGTGGACGCGACGCTGCACGCCCTGGAAGGTCTGGCAGACATCATCGAAGGCGGTACTGCCTCACGCCAGGCACGACCTGTAGGCATTCACCTGGAAGGCCCCTTCGTCTCCCACGGCAAGCGCGGCGTCCACGCGGATGAGCTGATCCTCGAGCCTTCCATCGCGATCTTCGACCGCTTCTACCAAGCTTCGCGCGGGCACATCCGCCTGATGACCATCGCTCCCGAGGTTCCCGGAGCCATCGAAGTCATCCGCCACGCCACCTCAAAGGGCGTACGCATCTCCGTTGGCCACTCCACCGCCACCAGGGCAGAGACAGTAGCTGCCATCGAGGCCGGAGCCGTCTCCGCAACGCATACCTTCAACGCCATGCGCGCCCTGGACCACCGCGAGCCTGGCATCCTGGGCACCGTGCTCGACCGTGATGACCTCTTCGCCGAGATCATCTGCGACGGCATCCACGTCGCACCGGAGCTGATCCGCCTTTGGCTCAAAGCCAAGGGCCCACACCGCGGCATCCTGGTCACCGACGGCATGTCCGCCACCGGCATGCCCGACGGCACCTACATGCTGGGCGACTTCGAGGTCACCGTCGCCCACGGCCGCGCTACCGCCCGTGGCGTCCTGGCCGGCAGCGTGCTCACACTGGACAAGGCCATCGAGAACCTGAAGCACTTCACCGGAGCCTCCCTGGCAACCGCCATCGGCCTGGCCAGCACCAACCCCGCCCACATGCTTGGCCTCCAAGCTCCAACCCTCGCTGAAGGCCAGCCCGCCAGCTTCAACCTCTTCACCGAAGACGGCAAACTGCAGGCCACCTGCCTGAACGGCCAGTTCCTCAACTAACCACAACTCAGGTTGCCGGGTGCCCCATTCATCGCAAAGCGATGAATGGGAGAGCGATCCATCTCGTTACGGCACGGCTTCAGCCGTGCCGTAGCCATCTCCCCAAAAAACCGACGCCGGCCTCGATGGGCGGCGTCTCAGAATCTGCGTACTCCACTGGGCGCCTACTTCGTCGCTGGGGTAAAACGCTAGGCAGGGTTCGAGGCCAACGACCGAGCCCGCCACAACGCGCCATCCACCGGATCGACCGCGCCCACCACAAACAATCCGCCGCCCATCACCCGCGTCGTCAGCACCTCGGTAAACCGCTGCCGCACACGTTCGATCTTCTCAAGCACGCTGCCCGTATACGCCACACCGCAACGCTCCGCACGGAAACCCGCCAACCTCATCTTGCTGTAGACCGCCACCACCTGCACTGCCAGTTCTTCCCCCGCGCGGTCCAACACCTCACCCGCAATCGCATCGCCCTGCGCGGCACACGCCACCACTACCGGAGCCAGCGCGGCAAACCGCGTCCCCGGACGATGCGCGACAGCGACCAGGTCACCGAGACTTTCCACGCCCCAAACCCGCATTGCCTCGCGCAGCACCGGAAACTCCTCGCCGGAGATATCGCGCGCACGCAGCGCAGCCTTCAACGCCTCCAGACCGATCCAGTGGCCCGACCCCTCGTCACCCAGCATCGGCCCCCATCCGCCGGCTCCGAACATCTGCTCGCCAAATCGTCCGCCGACGTTCGATCCCGTTCCGGCAATGACCAGGATGCCGTCGCCGCCATGGAAGGCAGCATCCAGCGCAATCACCTGGTCGCCGATGATCTCCACCTCTCCGCCGACATGGTGTGAAAGCGTATTTGCCACAAAGTGGCAAACCGCCGGCACAGAAACTCCACTTAATCCGACGCAAACGCGCTTAATTTCGCGTAAATTGACTCCAGATTGCGCTTCCAACTGGCTTAACAGCGCACCAAAACGCGCCTCGGCGTCGCCTTCGGAGACACGCAACGTCTTCACGCTCTCGCCCTCAACCCGGGCCAGTTCGCGTGTGTCATCCGCGACAGCAATCCGGGTGCGGGAACCGCCAGCATCCATTCCGAGATAAAACGCCATAGCCAGTGATCATACGCTACCCTTACACTCAAATTCAGATGACCCGCCTCCATCCGATCGACCTAGCTATCGTCGCCGCGTACCTCATCGGCATCACCCTGTTCGGCCTGCGCTTCCGGTCGCAGGACAAGTCGCTCTCCAGTTACTTCCTGGGCGGCAAGACGATTCCCTGGTGGGCCATCGCGCTGTCGATTGTTTCGGCGGAAACCAGCACGCTGACTATTGTTTCCATTCCGGGTGTGGCGTTTACATCGAACTTCGGCTTCCTGCAGCTGGTCATCGGCTACATGATCGGGCGGCTGATCATCTGCATTCTCTTCCTGCCGCGCTACTTCCATGGCGAGTTGTTCACTGCCTACCAGCTCATCCGCAACCGCTTCGGGTCGACGCTGCAAACCGTCACCGCAGGCTTGTTCCTCATCACACGCGCCGCAGCAGAAGGCGTTCGCGTCTTTGCGATCTCGATTGTTGTGGGCCTTGCCATCGGCACCAACGACATTCTGTCGATCGCGATCATCTCCGCGCTGACGCTGCTCTATACCTTTGAAGGCGGCATGACCGCCGTCATATGGACCGACGTGGTGCAGATGACGCTCTACATTGCAGGAACGCTGGTGGCGTTGATCACACTGGGCACGCACGTTCCCGGCGGATGGTCGCATATTCACGAGGTCGCGAGCGCTGCGGGCAAGTTCCACATGCTCGACTTCAGCTTCTCACTGGTGAAGACATATACCTTCTGGGCGGGCATTCTGGGCGGCACCTTCCTCACCATGGCATCGCATGGCACTGACCAGCTGATGGTGCAGCGCCTGCTCGCTGCAAAAGACCTGAAGGAGTCGCGACTGGCCCTGCTGGCCTCCGGCGGCGTGGTCTTCGTGCAGTTCCTGCTCTTCCTCATCATCGGTGCGGGCCTGTGGGTCTTCTACGGCATGCCCATTGGAGGCGCGACACCGGGCTTCACCTCGGCTGACCGCATCTTCCCCAGCTTCATCGTGCGCGAGATGCCCACCGGCATCGCCGGTCTGCTGATTGCAGCGATTCTTGCAGCGGCGATGTCAAACCTGTCGGCCGCGCTGAACTCGCTCTCATCGACCACCGTCGTCGACTTCTACATGCGGCTTCGTCCCAACGCGACCGACAAGGAGCGCACCAGCCTTTCGCGTGTGTCGACCGGCGTGTGGGCGGTGGTGCTCTTCGCTATCGCGGTGTATTCCGTATTTGTGGGCGGCAAGGGGCATGTGGTGGAGATGGGCCTGTCGATCGCATCGGTCGCCTATGGCGCGCTGCTGGGCGTCTTCCTTCTGGGCACACTGACGAAGTTCGCCACGCAGGCCGGAGCGATTGCAGGCATGATATGCGGCTTCGCGGTGAACCTGACGCTGTGGCTGATCAGCATCAAGCTGCTGCCTTCCATCTCCTGGCTGCCGCCGATTGCGTATACGTGGTACGTGTTGATTGGGTCGGCTGTGACGGTGGGCGTTGGCTCGATGGTGAGCATGATCTCTTCTCGTACGAGTTTGGAGTAAGTCACAAACGTGTCATTCTGAACGCAGCAAAGGATGACACCAAATTCATATACCTTGATTGGCAACCACATGCGTAAGTTCCTGGCTACCACACTTGCTCTCGTCGTCACCGCGCTTCCCCTATGTGCGCAGGATTTTTCTTCCATCGATACGCTGATGGCCGATGGCATCAAGGCCAACCAGCTTCCCGGTGGCGTGGTCTTGATCGGTCACGGTGGAAAGGTTGTCTTCCACAAGGCCTATGGCGACCGCAAGGTTGCAGGCGAGGTGAGCCCCAACGGCTCCACCGTCGCCGAGCCTATGACCGAGGACACGATCTTCGACATGGCATCGCTGACCAAGTGCATCGCCACTTCGACGGCGATGATGCAGTTGTACGAGCAGGGCAAGTTCCAGTTCGATGATCCGGTAGCGAAGTATCTGCCTGAGTTTGCAGCGAACGGCAAAGGCAACATCACCATCCGGCAGATATTGACGCACTACTCAGGCCTTGCGCCGGATGTGTCGTTGAAAGATCCGTGGGGACTGGCAAAGCCTGATAAAGCCGAAGGCATCAGGCGGGCGATGGAGTCTGTACCTGCTGGCCCGGCTGGCGTGAAGTTTGTCTATTCGGACATCAACTTCATCACCGCCGGTGCACTGGTGGAAAAGCTCAGCGGTGAGTCCCTGGATGTGTATGCGTACGAGCATGTTTTTTCGCCTTTGAAGATGACGCATACGCGCTTTCACGGCTTTGACCGCGCCTGTGGCCCCTCTATCGTCAGCGGTGCTGCTCGTGAACTGAGAACGGCGGATGGCTACCCGGTCTCAGTTATCTGCAATCCAAGCGGTTGGTACACCATCGATAGCGCGAACACCGCTCCCACCGCGCACGACGACGAACTGAACGCGCAGGTGAATCCCAACTTCGACCATCTTCTGCGCGGCACGGTGCATGACCCAACGACACGCCGCATGGGTGGAGTCGCTGGCCATGCCGGAGTCTTCTCCACCGCTGCTGACGTTGCCCTCTACGCACAGGCTCTGCTGGACAAGCTAGCCGGACGTCCGTCGAACTTCCCGCTGAAGACCGAGACGCTGAGGCTGATGGCGCAGCCTGAGCAGCCGGTGGGAGCAAAGTATCTGCGCGGGTATGGGTGGGATATCGATTCGCCTTACTCGCGTCCGCGCGGCGACCTGTTCCCTGTCGGCAGCTTTGGGCATACGGGCTTTACGGGAACGAGCCTGTGGATGGACCCGCGCTCGAATACGTACGTCATCCTGCTGGCGAATGCGATCCATCCAAGGGGGCGCGCTCCGGTGACGCCATTGCGGGGGAAGATTGCTACGGCTGCGGCGAAGGCGCTTGGATTGTATCGCATTTCCGAAACTAGTCGCTGCCCTCGCGGAACAATCTGCGACGATGTCGTTGTCTCAAGCGCGTCTGGCGAGATTCCAACTGTCCCCCCGGCACCAAAGACACTTCGTTCTGAAATCAGATCAGATTATGTGAGATACGAAGAGCCTGTTCTTCCAGGTATCGATTCGCTCGAAGCTGAGAGCTTCGCCCAATTGAAGACACTCGCCGCTCATCACGAAAAACATCTCAACATCGGCCTGCTCACCAACAACACCGGTACCGACCGCACGGGCAAGCGCACCATCGACATCCTCACAAGCGCGAAGGTTCCCGGCTTCAAGCTCACTACCCTCTTCTCTCCCGAACACGGCATCAACGGTGCGGAAGACCGCGAAGGCATCGAGTCGAGCAAGGACAAAGCCACCGGCATTCCCATCGTCTCGCTTTATAGTTCCGTCGCCGCACGGCATCCGAAGCATGAAGACCTTGCCAACCTGGACGCGGTCTTTATCGACCTGCAGGACGCGGGCTTTCGCTACTACACCTATGAAGCGCAGGTTGGCTACTTTCTGGAAGCCGCGGCCAACGAGGAGAAGCAGTATCACCACCGGCTGGACATCGTGATCCTGGATCGTCCGGCGATGCCTGCGGGCACAACTGTTGGCGGGCCGCTGTCGGATGCGGGGCACGATGCCTACACCAACTACATGGCCGGGTTGCCTTCGCAGAACGGCATGACGCTGGGCGAGGTGGCGCAGTACTTCAACCAGAACAAGCTTGGTGCGGACGGTAAGCCGCTCGAGGCTCCGCTGACCGTGATCCGCGTGCAGAACTACATCCGCGGCCTGTGGTTTGACCAGACCGGATTGCCCTGGCAGAACCCCAGCCCTAATTTGCGGACGATGAATGCGGTGACGCTCTACGCCGCGCTGGGACTGGTCGAAACCTCGTCAGCGTCCATCGGGCGTGGCACCGACGCACCGTTTGAGCAGTTCGGCGCTCCGTGGATCAAGGCGGATGAGGTGGTCGCGTATCTGAACGCGCGCAAGATCACGCAGGTGCAGTTTGAAGCGGTGACCATGAAGGTGACCGAGGACGAACACAAGTATCCGTTTCATGGGCAGTCGATTCCCGGCGTGAAGATGACTGTGACCGACCGCACGCGGTTGGACGGGCCTGCGCTGGGATTGGAGATACTCTCCGCGCTCTATCACTTCTACCCGGAACAGATGGGGCTGGACCGCGCCAACCGCCTGATCGTGAACCAGGCTACAGTCGATGCGATCAAGGCAGGCAAGGACCCGCACGACATCACGGCGATGTGGGAGCCGGGACTAACCGAGTTCCGCGAGAAGCGGGCGAAGGCCCTGATCTATAGTTATCTGCCCTGACGGGGCTTCGCGGGCTATCTGCCCTGAAACGATTGCCTCCAGCGCGCGTCCGATGAGCAGCAACACCGGAGCGTGGCCCGGATGCAGCGTGTGCATGGTGCCGACGCGCCCAGTCACTATGCTCTGCTCCGGCTGGCCAGCACGCGAGACCGCAACCACTGGCATGGACGCATCCATGCCGTTCGCCAGCAACTGCGCGCCCGTGCCGGCGAAGTCGCGGCCAGGCATATAGACGGCCAGCGTTGCTTCGTCATTCAATGTTCCCTGCCATAGCGGCGGAGCCTCTTTGCCTTCGGCATGCGAACCGGTTGCGAGGATAAGCCGCGACGAGGTGCGACGGTCTGTCAACGGAGTTTGCAGCGTGGCGGCAGCGGCGAAGACGGCCGAGACTCCCGGCACGACGACGGCTTCAATGCCCGCTGCGCGCAGAGCGTCCAGCTCTTCGGCGGCGCGGCCAAAGACCATGGGGTCGCCGGACTTCAGGCGAACGACGGAGAGGCCTTTGCGTGCCTCCTCTATCAGGATGGCGTTGATGCCCTGCTGCGTGATGCGGGCGCGGCCGCAGCGCTTGCCGACGGATTCGATTGCAGCGCCTTCGTGGATAAGAGCGAGTACGGCGTCGGGCACCAGATCGTCATGCAGCACCAGGTCGGCGGTCTGCAGCAGATGCAGCGCACGGACGGTCAGCAGCTCCGGATCACCCGGGCCTGCACCGACGAGATAGACAACGCCCTTCTGTGCGGAGGTCATTTCTGGGCCACCTCGGCGGCGTGTTCGCGCGCGATGATGCGCGAGGGGCAGTCGTCCTTGCCGCAGGTCTCGCGCTGGGCCAGCTTGTGGAGGATCCACTTACGGTCTTCGTTGGGCTCGGGCTCCAGTTCGATCACTTCGCGGCGGAGCTGGCCGACCTGCGCCAGCCAATCGCCGACATCGGCGGGAAGCTGCGCATCGATCTCCTTGCGGAGACGCTGCGCCAGCGCGGGAGATTCTCCAGCGGTTGAGATGGCGATCTGCAAGTGACCGCGCTCGACGATGGAGCCGTAGTAGAAGTCGCAGTAGGGCGGATCGTCGACCGCGTTGACCAGGATATCGGCGGCGCGGGCCTCGTCTACAACGGCGCGGTTAACGGCGGCGACGTTGGTTCCGGCGACGACGAGGAAGTAGCCAGCCGTATCTCCCGGCTGTACCTCACGCTCAAGCCACGTAATGCGGCCCGCGGCTGCAAGTGCGTGCACTTTGTCATTGGCTTCCGGAGCGATGACGGTAACGGTAGCTCCCGCGCGCAACAAGCCTTCCGCTTTTCCATCCGCGATGCGGCCTGCGCCGATGACAAGGCAGCGGCGGCCGTCGAGCTTCAGGAACATGGGGAAGAGACTGCTCATGGTGTTTCCTTGCTAAGTGATTCCCACCCACGCGTTGCGTGGATGGGGAACCCAGAGTGGTAGCTTACTCGCCGATCTCGGCCGGTCCAGCGCCAGCGAGCTGACCGCGCAGCACCTCGTCCGGCGTGCGTGCGAAGTAGGCGCGCAGGTTTTCACCCGTCTCGCGCGTGGCCAGATAGCCGCGCAGCAGGCGCTCGATTGCCTCAGGGACATCGGTTGCGGCGGCGCGATAGCCGATGGTGCGCGCCGGGCGCTGGTACTTGCCCACGGCTCCGCCCACTGCGAACTGGAAGGCGTCAACCATCTGGCCGTCGACCTTCACCTTCTTGCCTTCGAGGCCGATGTCGGCGATCCAGTGCTGGCCGCAGCTGTTGGGACAGCCAGTGACGTTGATGCGGATCTGCTGATCGAACTCCGGCATACGGTCTTCAATCTCGCCGACCAGCCACTTGGCGAAGCCCTTGGTCTCGCTGATGGCCAGCTTGCAGAACTCGGTGCCGGTGCAGGCCACCGTGCCGCGCCAGAAGGTTGAGCCCTCAACGCGCAACTCCAGCTTGCCCAACTCTTCGGCCAGAGCGGTGGCCTTCTCTGTCGGCACGTTGGGGATCAGCAGGTTCTGCATGATGGTGGTGCGGACTTCGCCGTTGCCGTATTCGTCGGCGAGGTCGGCGACTTTCTCAAGCTGCTCACCGCTCAGGCGTCCGCGCAGAACGGTCATGCCAACGGAGCTGAGGCCTTCCTGCTTCTGCTTGCGGATACCGCAGTGATCGCGCAGAACATCCTCAGGCTGCACTTCCTCAACGGCGGGATCGAATTTGAAGCCGACGCGCTTCTCCAGCTCTGCCGTAAAGCTCTCGGCCGTCCAGCCCAGCTTGCTGAACATGTACTTGATGCGGGCCTTGGCGCGGTCCTGGCGCAGGGCGTCCTGCTCTTTGTAGATCTCGAGCACGCCGCGGATGGCGGGGATGCACTGCTCGGGCTTCAGGAAAATAGGCAGGCGCACGGCCATGTGCGGCTCTTTCGACAGGCCGCCGCCGACGCGCAGGCTGTAGCCAATCTCATCGCCACGCTTGATGGCGGTCAGCGCCAGGTCATTGATCTCCGGGTAGGTGCACCAGACCGGGCAGCCGCTGACGCTGATCTTGAACTTGCGCGGCAGGTTGTAATAGTCGGAGTTACCATTCAGCTCGGCCGCGACGGCCTTGGCCATCTCGCTGGCGTCGGTAATCTCTTCGGCATCAATGCCGGCCAGCGGGCAGCCGGTCACGTTGCGGACCACGTCGCCGCAGGCTCCCTTGGGAGACATGCCGACCTTCTCGAGCTCCTCGACAATGATGGGCAGCGACTCGATGGTGAGCCAGTGCAGCTGGATGGCCTGGCGCGTGGTGACGTCGCACAGGTTGCGCGCGTACTTCTTGGTCAGGTCAGCCACAACGCGGGCTTGCTTGCTGGTCATGAAGCCGCCAGGGACGGCGATACGCATCATGAAGTACTCGCTGGCCTTGCCCTCGCCGCCAACACCGCCAACGGCTCCAATGCCGTCACCCTGCGTGTAAATGCCCCACCACTTGAAGTAGAGGTTTGCCCACTCCGAGGCCACGGCCTCACGGCCGCCCTTGGCGTAGCCTTCCACGTCAGACCAGTTGTCCCACGGATTTTTCTCAATCTTCAGGCGTTCAGACTTCTGGGCCTTGGTCTCTTTTACGGGCGCGGTCTGCGGTGCATCGGGCGACATCATGGCGTTGCTGGAATCCTTTTGATTGGGAGGTGTTTACGCAATGCTGCTGTTAAGTACAAAGCCCGCGAAGAGTACGCGGGCGCTGGCTGCTCAAAAACTTGCTCAGAGACAATTACGCGCAGCGGCCAACGGCCGTACAACAACACGCATTTTGCACTGTCTGCATGGCTTAAAGGCTAGCGGGGTGGAGGAAATGAGTCAAGTTTCCCGGCAATTCAGGGCACGCTGCTTCTCTCCTCTAGGACGTCTGTCCGGTCAACCAACCTGGATGATGCGCGATGATGAAGAGATGAGTGAGAGTGTCAACGTCGGTCTTATCGGTTACGGATACGCGGGTCGCGTTTTACATGCCCCGTTGATTCAGGCAGTCCCCGGCCTGCGTCTCAGTACGATCGCCACCTCCAGACCAGAGGAGGTGCGAGCGGCGCTGGGCGACGTGCGCGTGTGCTCTCCGCAGGAGTTGGTGGTCGCCCCACAGGTAGACCTGGTGGTGATTGCCACGCCCAACACCGAGCATTTTCCACTGGCCCTGGCGGCGCTGGAAGCGGGCAAGCATGTCGTGGTTGACAAACCCTTTACGCTCGACCTAGCCGAGGCGGAGAAGCTGCGCGCCGCGGCACTGCGCAACGACCGGCTGCTGACCGTCTTCCATAACCGCCGCTGGGAGAGCGAAGTTCTAGGAATCAAGGAGGCTCTGCGACAGGGCGTAACGGGCCGTGTGGCACAGTTTGACTGCCGCATGAACCGGTATCGTCCCACGGTGCGACAAAGGTGGAGGGAGACTCCTGGCGCCGGCGCAGGGCTCTGGTTCGATCTTGGGCCACACCTGATTGACCTCTCCGTACATTTCTTCGGTCTTCCGCAGCAGATCACCGCGTCCTTCGCGGTACTGCGCGAAGGTGGACAGACGGACGACTGGGTACACGTCATCCTCCACTACCCGGACAAACGCGTGGTTCTCGAAGCCACGAACATCGCCTCCGGATCGCTGCCCCGCTCTGTGCTGCACGGAACGCTGGGCACCTGGGTGAAGTACGGCATGGATACGCAGGAGGCGCAGCTGCAGGCAGGCATGTCTCCCCTTGCGCCGGAGTTCGGCATCGATCCTCAACCGGCTGTGTTCTACGCCGGCACCGGAGAAACCACGGAATGGCCCGTCCCGCGCGGCAACCAGTTGCCTTTCTATGAAGGCGTGCGCGATGCCATCCTCCAGCACTCCCCCGCACCGGTCTCCGCGCGGGACGCTCTCGCCGTCATGGCGATTCTGGAAACCACCTTCCGGGCCTGGGAGCAGCAGCGCACACTTCCGTTGGACTTCAAGCTGCCGCAGGATCTGGAATGGGGCGAATCAGAGCAGTAGATCTGTCAGCTACAGAACAAAGGGGTGCTCTTTCCAGGAGGGCACCCCTTTGGCTTTTGATGTCTGCAGAGATGCTTACTCGGCTTCAGCCAGCGTCATCTTGTGCCGCACGTCCGACCCGCGCACCCAGAAGATGACGTCTTCCGCGATGTTGGTCGCGTGGTCACCGGTGCGTTCCAGGTTACGGGCAATGATGATGGCATTCAGGGCGTGATCGGTCGTCTCCGGCTTCAGCATCATCAGCTCCACCAGAAGATCCTGCGCCTCGCGGTTCATCAGGTCCATCTCGTCGTCCATGGCCAGCACCTGGTCGGCGACCACCGCATCGCCTTCCACCAGAGCCTGGATGGCAAGACGGATCATCTTTCCGGCACGCTCGCCCATGCGCGTCATGTTGACCGGCAGGTCCACCGGCGGCAACCCGGCCAGCGAGCGGGCCCGCTGGGCCACGTTCACGCTCTGGTCTCCGATGCGCTCCAGGTCGCCATTGATCTTGATGACCGACAGGATGAAACGCAGGTCGATGGCCATGGGCTGCTCGCGGCTGAGCAGCTCGTAGGCCATCTCGTCCACTTCGCGTTCGGCGGCGTTGATGGCGGCCTCAATCTCCAGCACATGCTCGCAGAGCTGCATGTCGCCGTTGACGTAGGCAGTGACCGAGTACTCCAGCACCTGGTGGGCCAGCGCGGCCATGGCCAGCAGCTTGTCCTTCAGCGCGGCAAGTTGTTGGTGAAAATGGATGCGCGGCACGCGGTGGACCTCTGCTTTCTATTCAAACCGACAGGTACTTCTTATTCAAGCACGTATTCGTCGCCGCGCGCGGGACACTCCACCGGAAGCTTGTACCGCTTCTCAATCTCCAGCTTCAGTTCCTGTTGAGCATCGGGTTCGCCGTGCACCAGGAAGACCTTCTTCAGCGTCTTCGCCACCGGCTCCATCCAGTCCAGCAGCTCGCGCTGGTCGGCGTGGCCGCTGAGTTCGCCGATGGAGTCCACCTCGGCGCGCAGGCGCATCCACTCGCCGAAGATGCGAACCTCCTCCTCCTTGCGAACCAGGCGGCGGCCCAGGGTGTTCTCCGCCTGGAAGCCGGTCATCAGGATCAGGTTGCGCGGGTCGCCGATGGAGTTGCGCAGATGATGCAGCACACGGCCGGCCTCGCACATGCCGGAGGCGGAGATGACGATGTACGGCACGTGCATCAGGTTCAACGCCTTGCTCTCCTCCACCGTCTGCGTGTAGGTCATCTGCTGCCAGGCAAAGGGTTCGGTCAGTTCGGCGAAGGCGGTCAGTTCGTTGTCCCACTCCTCCGTGTGCTGCTGAAAGACCTTCGTCACCGTGGTGGCCAGCGGGCTGTCCAGAAAGACCGGAATCGCCGGAATCTTCTTTTCGCGCACCAGCTCGTGCAGCATCATCACCACCTGCTGCGACCGTCCGACGGCAAAGGCGGGCATCACAATATGTCCGCCACGCTTGATCGTCCGGTTGATGAGCGCGGCCAGCTTGTTCTTCACCGGTCCCATCGGCTGGTGAAGCCGGTTGCCGTAGGTGCTCTCCATGATGAGGTAATCGGCGGCTGGCGCCGTTTCAGGGTCCTTAATGATGGGCAGGGAGTTCCGCCCGACGTCGCCGGAGAAGAGTACGCGGACCGTCTTGCCCTGCTCGGTTCCCTCCACCAGCACGCAGGTAGAGCCCAGCATGTGCCCCGCGCCATACGGTGTAACGCTGAAGCCGGAGCTTTCCGAAGAACCTTCCAGCGTTTTGCGCTCATGGAGCTGCATCGGACGGAACAGTCCGAGCGCCGCCTGGGCATCTTCCGTACCGTACAGCGGCTCCACGGGCTTTTCCGGATGATCCTGCCCGACGGACAACCGGCGACGGGTGCGCTTGCGAATGAACTCGGCATCCATCTCCTGCACGTGGGCGGAGTCCTTCAGCATGGGGTCGCAAAGGTCGATCGTCGCCGGGGTGGCGTAGATCGGTCCGCGGTATCCCTGGCGCGCCAGCCCGGGAAGATTTCCGGAATGGTCAATGTGCGCATGAGAAAGAACAACTGCATTGATATCAGCAGGTTCCATGGCAAAGTTCGTGTTGATTTCGCGGGCTTCCTGGCGATGCCCCTGATAGAGTCCGCAGTCCAGAAGGATGTTCTGTCCTGCACACTCCAGATGATGAGAAGAACCTGTAACCGTACGGGCCGCGCCCCAGAACTGCACACGAATTGCCATGGCGGCAGCTTACACGTTCCGCCAAAGTAGCGTCGCGACTAGCGAACCAACAATCGAAACGTGTATCGTTCCATTGCATCCGCACTGCATTTCCGAGGTCATGCGGATAACCCCAAACGCAAGCCAATGTTCTTTCACGGAGCCTACGTCATCGTGTCTTCCCTGTGTCGCGCACTCTCTCTCGTCGCCCTCGCCGCAACCCTTTCCACCGCCGCCCTGGCCCAGGATCCGCCGGCCGCCGGCAAAGAGAACTTCAAGAAGAGCTGTGAGATGTGCCATGGCGCCGACGGCAAGGGCTCTGACATGGGCAAGATGCTCAAGGTCAAGGACCTGACCTCGGACGAAATCCAGAGCATGACCGACGACAAGATCAAGGACGTGATCAAGAACGGCAACGGAAGCATGCCCAAGTTCGGATCGAGCTTCAACGATGCCCAGATCGACGAGCTGCTGAAGGTGATTCGCAGCTTCAAGCCGAAGAAGTAACGTCTCACTTCAAAACAGAACGGCCCGGTGATGCCGGGCCGTTCTGTTTGCTGCAAAGAAGCATTAAAGCGCCTGCGACATATCCAGACCTTTGCGCTCCTTGGCCAGGGCGGTCATGATGGCCAGGACTACCGCGACAATGGCCACGGTTGCGCTGAGAACCACGGTCAGGTCGCCGCCGAAATGGATCTCGGCGATCTTTTCCTGGAAGACGTCGTTCCTGGAGGAGAGCAGGTTGCCAAGCTGGTAGGCGAGTCCGGGGAAGGTGGCGCGTACAGCCGACGGAGCCATCTCATTCAGGTAAGCCGGCACCACGCCCCACGCTCCCTGGATGGCGAACTGCATCAGGAAGCCGCCCAGCGCGATGAGGACGAAGTGATGCGTCCATGCCCAGAGCGGAATCATGGGGATCGCCAGCAATGCGGCCAGGATGATGGCCTTGCGGCGGCCGATCTTCTCTGACAGAGTGCCGAAGGTGATGCCACCCGCCAGGGCGCCAATACTGGAGACATTCGAGATCATGCCCTTCCAGAAGTCACTGGCGCCGCGGTCGGCCTGCAGGAAGGTCGGGTACAGGTCCTGCGAGCCGTGGCTGAAGGAGGTAAAGGCCGTCATCAACAGCACCAGGAAGACGAGCGACGGCAGGTAGGTCTTGATGTCCGCCAGTGTAAGGCCCTTGGAGGGAGCAGCCGTCGTCTGGCCACGGCTGGCCACCCAGGCGGGGCTTTCTTCGACCTTGCTGCGGATGTAGAAGACCAGCAGCGTGGGAGCAGCGCCGATGAGGAACATGATGCGCCACGGAGCCAGCGCGCCGCCGACGTGCAGGTGCGGGAAGATCAGGGCGTAGACCAGGCCGGCGATCAGGTTGCCGGTCACGTAGCCCTCCTGCAGCAGGCCCGAGAAGAAGCCGCGACGCTCCTTCGGGATGGACTCAAAGGCGAGCGCCGCGCCGACGCCCCATTCGCCGCCCATCGCGATCCCGAACAGGGCGCGCGTCACCATCAGCACCCCGATAGTTGGCGCGAAAGCGCTTGCCACTTCAAAGATGGAGAAGCTGATGACGTTGAGCATCAACGTCTTACGGCGGCCCCACCGTTCCGCAAGCGCACCGAACAGAAGCGCTCCCAGCGGGCGCATGGCCAGCGTCCAGAAGGTGCCCTCCACGATGACGGCGCGTTTGACGTGAAAGTCGGTGGCAATGGCCGTGATGCAGAAGTTGAAGATGAAGAAATCAAAGGCATCCAGCGACCAGCCCAGGAAGCATGCGATGAACGCATTCCTCTGCGACGGCGTCAGACGCTGTGGGGCGCTATGGGGATTTTTCACGGTGGCCCGATGCTACCACAGCCGGGAGTCAGTCTTCCTGCGTTGCTTTCCCTCCACGGAACGACAACATTGCGGCGGGAATCAGGACAACGCCGAGGCAGGCAACTAAAACAATCAGGTCTTTCATGAACGACGCTCCATCTCATGCCACTTCTGCCGTTCTTTTCTGGAATCCTTCGACGGTCAGAGCTGATCAAGCTTATTAGCCAGAAGTCATCATTGCAAACAAACCAAAGTAACTCAAGGAGCGTATCCAGGAAGTTACTAGACACAATTTGTTCCATTCTGGGATGCCGCAGATTCTCAGAAGGATGGTTCGGGTGCTTCCTTCTTTCCCGTACACTGGCGGGAATGTCGTTTGCTCCCCCCATTTCCCTGAGAGGCGTTGCCATTGGCGGTGGTACCGGGCTTTCTACCCTGCTTCGCGGGTTGAAGCGGTATGTCGCCCTGCCCGGAGCCCCCGCTCCGGCCTGCCCGGGTGGCCCATGCCGTCTCTCCGACCTTGCGGCCATTGTCACGGTCATGGACGACGGCGGCTCCTCCGGCCGTCTGCGCGAGGACTTCAACATGCTCCCCCCGGGCGATGTGCGCAACTGCCTGGTTGCTCTCTCCGAGGACGAGCACATGCTCTCCCGCCTGTTCCAGTACCGCTTCGGACAGGGTGAACTGGAGGGCCATTCGCTGGGAAACCTGTTTCTGGCCGCGCTGGACGACCTGTGCGGCGACTTCGCCCAGGCGGTGCAGCACTCTTCGCAGATTCTGGCCACGCGCGGACGGATCTATCCGGTGACGACGGCCAATGTCTCGCTTGCCGCGCTGATGGACGACGGCAGCCATGTCCATGGCGAGACCCGCATCACCGCCAGCAAGCGCCGTATCCAGGAGCTGTACCTGGAGCCCGAGGAGGCGCATCCACTGCCGGAAACACTTGCCGCCATTCAACAGGCAGACCTGATCAGCCTGGGGCCGGGATCGCTGTACACTTCGCTGATTACCAACCTGCTGGTACGCGGCATTCCGGAGGCGATTGAGACCTCCAGGGCGACGCGCATCTACATTTGCAACCTGATGACGCAGGCCAATGAATCGCTGGGGCTGACCGCCTCGCAACATATCCAGAAGATCATGCAGCACTCCGGCGAGCGGCGCCTGTTCGACTACGCGCTTGTGAACACTGCGCCCATTAGCCCGCAGTTGCTGGAACAGTACGCCCGCGAGGGACAGACGCCGATTGCCGCCGACCTGGAAGCCATTCGCGCGCTGGGCGTGGAACCGGTGACGGGCAACTTTCTCTTTGAGGGCACGGTGCTGCGTCACGATTACGACCGCGTGGCGGAGACCATGCTGCAACTTGCCGTGAAAGGCAGGCCATAACTCCGTGCTGAAGCGATCGAAAGAATGGCAGGTCCTGCTGCTGCTGGTCGCGGCCATGGGCATCTGCTTTATTGATCGCGGCAGCCTGTCGATTGCACTGACCAGCCTGAAGCGTGATCTGCGGCTGGATGAGCGGCAGCTGGGTCTGCTGAGCTCAGCCTTCTTCTTTTCCTACACGCTGATGCAGTTGGCCGTCGGCAAGCTGTTGGAGTGGTTCGACGCGGCGAAGGTCTTCGGTTTCGCCTTTGCCATCTGGTCACTGGCTACAGCGGCCACCGGACTGACGCGCGACCTCCACCTGTTTGGCATCACCTTTTCGAGCTTTGCCGTATTGTTCGCGCTGCGGCTGGTGCTGGGCTGTGGCGAGTCGGTCAGCTTCCCTGCCACGTCAGCGCTGATCACACGGCTGTTTCCGGAGTCGCTGCGCGGCACGGCCAACAGCCTGATCGATGTGGGCACCAAGATCGGCCCGGCGCTGGGCATCATGGCCGGAACGGCCATCGTCGCCTCGCATGGATGGCGGGCCATGTTCCTGGTGCTTGGCCTGGGCAGCATGTTGTGGATTCCGCCGTGGTTCCTGGCGACGCACTCCATCAAGGTCGCGAAGCAGGCTGAACGCGCCTGGTCGCCCAGCTACCTGCAGGTGGCCGCGCAACGGCAGTTCTGGGGCGCAGCCATTGGCCACATTGGCAGCAATTATGCCTGGAGCATGTTCGTCAGCTGGCTGCCCTACTACTTTGAACAGCGCTACCACTTCACGGCGGCGCAACTGGTCTGGATCAGTTCGTTGCCCTTCTGGTGCCTGTCGCTGGCCTCGATTGTGGCGGGCGTTGCTTCTGACCGGCTGGTGCAAAGCGGACGCAACCCGGTGATGGTCCGCAAGAGCACGGTCTGCATCGGCTGCGTGGTCGCAGCCATTTCGCTGATCGTCGTAGTCGCGTCGAACCAGCAGACCGTCAGCATCAGCGCCATGATGATGGCCAGCTTCGGGCTAGGACTTTTCACCAGCAACAACTGGGCGCTGACGCAGTTGCTGGCAGGCCCCAGGGCCGCCGCGAAGTGGACCAGCCTGCAGAACCTGTTCGCCAACCTGTCCGCGACACTCTCAGCCTGGCTGACGGGCGTGACGCTGGCGGCGACGCACAGCTTTGGAGCGGCGTTCTCCATCGCAAGCGGATTCCTGCTGGTGGGGACGCTCTTTTACTGGTTTGTGATCAATGCGCGTGGCCAGGTTTACTGGCAGCACGAACCAGCCAGCTAATAGCCATTGTCATTCCGACCGAAGGCGCATAGTGCCGCGGTGGAGGGACGATAAAACCGCCCTGCTCGGTCGAAATGACAGGGTACGGGCGACCTAAAGCGGATTTTCCGGCCACTGGTGGCGCGGGTAGCGCCGCATCAACTCGCGGCGCACCTCCGGATAGAGGCGTTGCCAGAAGCCGGCAAGGTCCGTTGTTGTCTGCACCGCGCGGTGGTTGGGCGCCAGCAGATGGACAACTACCGGCGTCTTCTCGCGGCCGATGCGCGGGGTCTCCTTCATCCCGAAGAAATCCTGCAGGCGCGACTCGATCCATGGCGGTTTTCCCTGGTCGTAATGCACCTTCACCCAGCGACCGCCGGAGAGCTTCAGCTTCGCGGGGGCGAGATCATCCAGCCGCCCGGCGCGTTGCTCCAGCAGCGGCAGCAGGCCGGTTGCGGCGGTCTTGCGGAGTTCGCTGAATCGCGTCAGGCCGTAGCAGAGCTCGCGCAGGGCGGGTTCGATCTGCAGCTCGCCGTTGCCGGCGAAGGCGACGCGCGCCTGCAGTTCGGCCAGAGCTTCGGGATCGACGAAACGTTCCACACCGAGCGTAATGGCTTCGTGAGCCAGTGTGGCGGCGGCCTCTTCCGCAGTGGCGGGGCCGCGTGACTCCTCCAGCACCAGGCCGTCGTAGCTCAGCGAGCTGATGGCCTCGGCGCGCTCGCCCTCGCGGTTCCAGACGACCTCGCGCTTTTCCTCCACACGCTCCGGGAAGAGATCGATCAGCCACTCCGGCTCCATGCGCGCCGTCAGGCGGATAAGCGGAGCACCGCGCTCCTTGCGGTCTTCCGCGTCGAGCGCGACCAGAAACTCATACGGTCGCGGATGCCCGTTCACCTCCGCGCCGAGGTTACCCGGCAGCAGTACGGTGTTGCCCGTGCGGCGGCGGGCAACACGATCCGGAAAGCCCGCGAGCACGCTGATCAGCAACGCGTCGTCATCGTGCTTCGCCTGCTTTGGAGGACGTGCCGTGCGCTTGAGCTGGTCGACCTGGCGGCGGACGCGGTCGTCCATCGGCTGGTCGAGCGCCTCGAGGATGTCCCCCTTTTCGATGCGAACGCCGGAAGCCAGCAGGCCAGCCAGCGCGCATCCGCTCTCTCCTACACCGCGCATGATGGCTTCCTGTACGACACGGGCTAGGCGCGGCTCGACCGGAAGACGCGCAAGCTGCTTTGCCGAGTCGCCGGTAGCGCCCAGACGGTCAAGCAGTGCATTCGCGGCAGCAAGCGCTTCTTCGGGAGGCGCATCGAGCCATGGAATTTCGTCGGCACGAACATGCATGGCGCGCAGGCCCAGCAGAAGGCCGCTCAGATCCTCGCGGGCAATCTCCGGGGTGGCTACCTCGGGACGGCGGCGGAAGTCCTCCTCGGCGTACAGGCGGATGACGCGGCCAGGAGCCGTGCGTCCGGCGCGGCCTGCGCGCTGTTTGGCCGATGCCTGGCTGATGCGCTGAATCTCCAGCACCGGCAGACCGGTCCAGTGCGAGTGCCCGGCGATGCGCGCCACGCCGCTGTCGATGACGGCGGTGACGCCTTCCACCGTCACCGAGCTTTCGGCCACGTTGGTAGAGAGGATGATCTTCTGCTGGCGCTGTCTGGTGACGGCGAGGTCCTGCTCGGCGGGGGTGAGTTCGCCGTAGAGCGGCGTCAGCAGCAGGTCGCGGCGGCGGGCCAGAGGTTCCAGTTCCCGTTGTGCCCGGCGAATCTCGCCGACGCCGGGAAGAAAGACGAGGGTGTCGCCGGTCTCGCCCTCGGAGAGCAGGGTCTCCACGGCGCGGGCGACCTGTTGTTCCAGCGGGGTGGCGGAGTAACCGGCGTAGTCGATGGTGATGGGAAAGGCGCGGCCCTCGCTGGTGACAATGGGGCAGTTGTCCAGGTAGCGCGCGATGGGCGCGGCGTCCAGCGTGGCCGACATGACGACGATCTTCAGGTCGGGCCTCGTCGTGGCCTGCAGCTTCTTCAGCAGGGCCAGCGCGAGGTCGCCATCGAGGTGGCGCTCGTGGAATTCGTCCAGCACCACGGCGCTGACGTTGGTGAGGGCGCTGTCGGAGAGGAGGCGGCGGGTGAGGACGCCTTCGGTGACGAAGCGCAGGCGGGTCTTCGCGGAGGATACCTCTTCAAACCGCACCTGGTAGCCGACGGTCTCGCCGAGGGGCTGGCCCATTTCCTGCGCCACGCGGCGAGCGGCCATGCGGGCCGCGATGCGCCGTGGCTCCAGCACGATAACCTCGCCGGGAACGATATTCAGGAGGGCGGGTGGGATGCGCGTGGTTTTGCCTGCGCCGGGTGCGGCTTCAATGACGAGGGAGGAAGAGGCTTTGAGATGTTCGAGGACCTCCGGCAGGATGAGATCGACCGGAAGTTGAAGTGCTGCTTTCACTCTTTCATCGCACCATGCGGAGGGTAGGGCGTCAAATCGAGCCTCACGTCAGGACACGGCTTTAGCCGTGTCTATAGCGGCGACAAAAAGCTGCGGCTTCAGCCCCTGCGGTAATACTCCCCTCAGGGGCTAAAGCCCGCTGTAGCTGCATCTCTAGCGGCACGGCTAAAGCCATGCCCTGACGGGTGCTGGCCTCACCGTCCGGTAAAGCCAGTCACGATCAGTGGTTGCTTACGCCATCTCAAACACAATCTTGCCGCCCTTCACCAACTCCGCATGGTCGAAGGTTAGCTCTTCGTGCTTGTTGCCGTTGAAGTGGACCTGCTTGACCAGTGCGTCTTCGGCGGATTTGCGTTTGGCTTCGATGGTCAGCGTCTTCCCTTCTCCGACGTGGATCGTGGCCTTGTCGAAGATTGGCGTGCCGATGTCCCACTTGGCTTTGACCGGGTCGACGGGGTAGATGCCGAGGGCGCTGAGGATGAACCAGGCTGACATCTGGCCGCAGTCTTCGTTGCCCTGCATGCCGTTGGGCTGGTTGTCGTACATGGTCTCCATCAGGCTGCGGAGGCGCTTCTGCGCCTTCTCCGGTGCTCCGGCGTAGTTGTACAGGTAGGCGATGTGATGGCTGGGTTCGTTGCCGTGGGCGTACTGGCCCACCAGTCCGGCGACGTCGGGCGGCATGTCCGCGGGCTGCGTCGGGTCGGCTGAGAACAGGTCGTCCAGCTTCTTCTCGAGAGCTTTTTTGCCGCCCAGCATCTCGGCCAGGCCTTCGGGGTCGTGCTGCACGCTGAAGGTGGTGACCCAGGCGTTGGACTCGGTGTAGTCGCGCCACTTGCGGCTGACGTTGATGGCGTTGGGAGCGAAGGGGCCGGCCCAGTGGCCATCGGAGTAGCGCGGACGGATGAAGCCCGACTCCTTGTCGTACAGGTTCTTGTAATTGCGCGAGCGCTTCAGCAGCATCTCGGACTCCTGCGTCTCTCCCGCCGCCTTGGCGATGGCCGCTACGGCGGCGTCGTCGTAGGCATAGTCCATCGTCTTCGAGGCGTTCTCGTCGCTGACATCGCAGGGCACATAGCCGTACTTGCGATAGCCGCCGAGGCCGCGGTAGTCGTCTTCCATGGCGCGCTTGCGGAAGATCTTGTATGCCGCCTTGGCGTCAATGCCCTGGAAGCCCTTGACCAGCGCCTCCGCCACAACCGGAGCCGAGTGGTAGCCGACCATGCAGAAGGTCTCCTTCTGTTGGAGCGGCCAGATGGGAACGCCGCCGGGGCTCTGCTCACCTTCGCGGATCAGGCAGTTGACCAGGTCAGGCACCTTCTGCGGGGCGATGAGCGTGTAGAGCGGGTGCAGAGCACGGTAGGTGTCCCACAGCGAGAAGGTGGAGTAGTTGCGCATGCCGGCGGGCAGATCGTGCACCTTGCCGTCCATGCCGGCGTACTTGCCGGTGACGTCGTCAAAGAGCGTGGGCGCCAGCATGGTGTGGTAGAGCGCCGTGTAGAAGATCTCCTTGTGGCGCGTGTTGCTGCTCTCCACCTGGATGGCGCCAAGCGCCTGCTCCCATGCCTGATGGGCCTTGTGCTGAACGGCGTCGAAGTCCCAGCCGGGAACCTCGGCGTTCAGGTTGGCCATGGCGCCCTCTGTGCTGATGCCGGAGATGCCGGTCTTCACCAGGATCTTCTCGCCGGCCTTGGTCTTGAAGCGGGCAACGCACTTGATGCGCGGCTGCGAGGAGGTGTCGCCCGCGACGGGCTTATCGTCGACGAAGATCTGCACGGCATCAGCCGGGCGGGAAAACTGCATGGCGAAGTAGATCTCGCGACCGGGCGACCAGAGCTGCGTGCTGCGGCCTCCGGTCAGGGTGCGGCGGCCTTCCACCTTCAGCCTGGCCCAGTTGATCTTTGTAGGGTCGCCGTCGATCAGGTGGGTCATGTCGAGCATCAGGGTGGCCGAATCCGACTGCGGGAAGGTGTAACGGTGCACACCGCAGCGCTCGGTCGCGGTCAGCTCGGCCAGGATGCCGGAGTCCTTCAGCTTGACGGAGTAGTAGCCGGGGCGGGCGACTTCGTCGTCGTGCGAGAAGGCCTGCTGGTAGTCCGATGCAGCCAGCTTGACCGGGCCGACGTGCGGAACAACGAGGAAGTCCAGCATGTCCGACGCGCCGGTGCCGCTGAGGTGAGTGTGGCTGAAGCCGAGGATGGTCTTGTCGTCGTAGTGATAGCCGGAGCAGTGATCCCAGCCCTTGACGCCGGTGTCCGGGCTAAGCTGCACGGCGCCCCACGGCATGGAGGCCCCGGGGTAGGTGTGTCCGTGACCGCCGGTACCGATGGCGATTTTCACATACCTGGTAACGTCGCTGGACGAGGCAGATTTTGCGAACGCTTTGAGGGGGAGAGCATCGGCTACCGCAAGACCTGCGGAGACCGCGGACAGAGAACCTAAAAAGCTGCGCCGTGTAATCACGGCTAGAAGCCTATCAAGAGTCTCCCTGTCCGCGCATCCTCACTTTGTCCTAGATGGCGCCTCAATCTCGGGCTTAATGGCCTGCGTCAGCACATGACCGACAGAGGCTGAGGGCTGGTTGATCCTGAGCAGCGACGCGAAGGTGGCGGCAATATCCACCGGCGCGACGCGGTCATGATAGGTGCCGGGAATGAAGGCCGAACCGTAGAAGTCCAGCGGGACGTGACGGTCATACGAATAAGAAGAGTAGTGCGTCGTACCCGTGGCCGCACCCGGCATCTGGTACTCACCGAAGATGGCGAAGACCTGCCATCCGCCGTTGGGCGAGTAGCTGTGCTGCAGAAGGCGGCCTAGATCGTTATTGGGCAGATCACCCTTGGCCATCTGGACCTTGGTGAAGACCTGACGGATGAGGGGCTTCGATGCGGGCCTGGAACCCGGCAGGCCCGGCTGCGATTTCGCCATCACCTCCGGCAGCATGGCGGCAACCATGTTTTCCGCGTCTACTTCGCTTATCTTCAGCTTCTCAAAGACCCGCTGGTCCAGCGGGAACCAGGCGTATTCCCCGCCCTGCAGCAGGAACTTCTGCGGGTCACCCGGCGAGAGCTTCTTCGTCAGTTCCTCGTTCATGGCATCGATCAGGCCAGCGTAGGAGAATGCATTGGCCGGCATGCCCAGCTTCTGCGTTTCGCCGGGAGCGGGAGCAACGCCGTGGTCGCCCGACATGGCAACCCACACATTGGCCATGCCACCGTCCACATGCTTGTCCAGCCAGGTAAAGAACTTGTCCAGTTCAATATCCGCTCCGTCCAGCAGCGCACGCTGCTTCGGGTCGTTCGGCCCGACGGCGTGACCGAGAATATCGGTCGACGACAGGCTGATGGTCACCATGTCGGTGACGGCATGCTTGCCCAGCTGCTCGGCTTCGATGACAGATTCGGCAAACTCCAGTTCATAGCGCACGCCGGTCGTGGTGGAACCGACCTCGCTGTAGAAGTTCAGCCCCTTGCCGCCCACTTCCTTAATGGCTTCCTCGGTCTTGCCGCTGGTGTTGAACTTTGCCACGTAGGCGGGCAGTTCCTGCATCCAGTAGGTGGAGGTGATGAACTTGCCGGATTTTGCATCGATCCAGAAAGCACCCTGCGTGGCATGTCCGGAGGTAAGAATCGCGGCGCGGTCTTTCAGCGAGATGCCGAAGACCTTTGCCTGGCCATGCGTGGCCAGCACAATCTCGTCCCCAAGTGTGGAGGCCATCTGGTTGCGCGGCGACTGGCCGGGCGTGATGGGAGATCCGGTAGGGGCGCCAACGACCTTGTAATCATCGTCGTCGACGGAGGAGTAGACATGATCGGTCGAGCGCGAGAAATCCCACCACTGGTTAGCCTGGATGCCGTGACCATCGGTGTAGGCTCCGGTACCGATGGTGGAGTGACCGGGCGCGGTATGCGTGTTGGCGTAGTCGTAATAGCAGTCCGTAAAGTGAGCGCCCTTTTTCAGGAACAGGTTGAAGCCGTTGGCGGTCTTGAAGTCGTCGCGATAGCGGTCAAGATAATCGCCACGCATCTGGTCCAGCACCAGGATGACAACCAGCTTGGGTTTGGCGTGATACTCATCAGCCACTGCCGAAACACACACCGTCATGGCCATTGCCGCTACTGCTTTACCGAACCAACGCATTCTGGAAAATCCTCTCGTACAAAGCATACATACAAACAAAAGCGGCAGACGCGGAACCCGCATCTGCCGCCCTGCTTCCTTGCCACTTGTTAGAACAGTATCTTCGCACCGAACTGCACGATACGCGGGTCGAAGGTGCTGGTGATGGTGCCGCCTGCCAGGTTAGCACCGCTTGCGCTGATGCCGCTGCCGGGAGTGGTGAAGTTTGTGCGGTTGAGGGCGTTGTACAGCTCGCCGCGGAACTCTACCTTCAGGCTCTCAAGCGGTGTGGCAAAGCGCTTGTTGATGGCGAGATTGAGCGAGGTGAACATTGGTCCGCGACCGGGGTTGCGGCCCATGTTGCCGAAGGGGTTGCCGCCAGCCGCAGGCAGCTGGATTGCGGCAAGGTTGGTGTACTGCAGCGCCGTACCGGTCGACCGCGATTTATCAAGGCTGGTGAGAGGTACGCCCGTAACACGGTTCGGACGGTACAGGTTCGCACCACGGAAGCTGGCCGCGATACCCGATACCTGCGTTGCCGCTGCCGGGGTGTAGTTGATCTGGAAGGGGAAGCCGCTCGACGCCGTGTTGATGGCCGAGATCTGCCACTGTCCCAGCACCTCGTCCAGGAAGCTGCTGGAGTTCATCCAGCGGCGTCCCTTGCCGAAGGGCAGTTCGTAGACCAGAGAGGTGACGTTGTAGATGGGCTGGTTGTACTCCGACTGGCTGTAGTCCGCGCGCAGGTCGTAAAAGTTCTGCGGCGACGGCGTGTTGGATTCGAGCGATGCACCCGCGTTGTCCATCGCGTGCGACCACGTGAAGGAGTTCAACAGCGTGAGGCCGGCCTTGCTGTGCTGCTCGTAGCGCACCTGCAGCGAGTTGTAGTTGGAGTAGGCAGAGTGCAGCGCGATGGTGATGTCGCCCCACGTCGGGATGGGACGGGCAAAGTTGTTTGCCGGGTTCTTCTGGTTCGAGTTCGCAAACTGCAGCAGCTTCAGGCCGCGGTTGCCAACGTAAGCCACATCCACAAGAGCGCCGTACGGCAGCACATGCTGCACATCCAGGTAGTAGTTGTGCACATAGCTGTCGCGGAAGCGGTTGGAGTCGATGTAGGTAACATTCGCTGTAACCGGGTTGAAGCTCAGGGTTCCCTGCGGGAAGCCCTGGTCCATGCGAACGTAGTTCGGGTTCGCCGCGCCATTGGTACGGGGCGTCTGAGAAACCGTTACGAACAGTGCATACGGAGCGTTGATGGCCAGCAGGTTACCCGAACCGGCGCGGTCATAGTGCGAGTAGCTGATGCCATAGCCGCCGCGCAGAGCGGTCTGGTGGCCAAGGTCATACGCGAAGCCAAAGCGCGGAGCAAAGTCGTTCTT
The DNA here is from genome assembly GCF_025685395.1 of Terriglobus tenax. Taxonomy (NCBI): domain Bacteria; kingdom Pseudomonadati; phylum Acidobacteriota; class Terriglobia; order Terriglobales; family Acidobacteriaceae; genus Terriglobus; species Terriglobus tenax. Next base: position 675,581 of record NZ_JAGSYA010000004.1, read on the forward strand.
GTCCGGCTGGTAGCCGTAGCGGTTGCCGCTCTGGTTTACCGTGACCATCGATTGCGTTGAGGGATCAAAGTTCGACTGACGGTTCAGAGCGTCGTAGTAAGGCGTCGTGTACTCGTAGCGGACGCCCATGTTCAGCGTCAGCTTCGGGCTGACCTTCCAGTCGTCCTGGAAATAAGCGAAGTTGGACTGGTTGCGCAGGCGGGCAACGAAGTAACTGGAGAGCGTGTAGATATTGGTCGCACCGAACAGGAAGTCGGCCACGTAGTTGTCAGAGTTCGCCGAAGCGGTAGAGGCATCGCGGCTGAAGCCGCCCGCGTAGCTGAAACCGCCGTACAGCGGATTGGTGTCCTGCACCTTCATCCAGATTTTCTGGTACTCATACCCAACCTTCAGTGAGTGACGCTTCACTACCCACGAATAGTTGACCTTCGGATCGAGCATGATGGGGTTCTGGAACTGCGGATTCGTCGACTGACGGCCAATGCCGGTAAAGCCTGTGATGGAGATAGAGGGAATACCACCGGCAACGGTAGGATCGGTCGGCAGGCCAGGGAAGGTGAAGCCGGGGTTGGTACCGATGGAGAGCGAGTACTTGCCGGCGGTGGTCTGCGACAACCCAAGACGCACATCGAGCAACTGGTTGGAGCCGATCACGCGGTTGTATCCAACCGCAATCTGCTTGTTGAAGATACGCTGTGCGCCGTTCGAACCACCGTCCAGCGGCAGACCAAAGATCGGATAATCGATCGCATTCTGCTTCAGGACGCTGACGCGCACGAAGTAGGAGTTCTTCTGGTCCGGAATGAAGTCGAGACGAAGATCGCCCTTGTCCGAGTAGTTACGCGAGCGCTGCAACGTGGAGTAATTGTTCGTCAGCGCCGTACCCGGATTCAGGTTCCGCATCAAGCCGGCAATGGTGCGGGAAGCGGTGGAGATGTTCGGGTCGTTCAGGATGCTGGTACCGGCAGCGTATTGCGTCCCGTTATAGGGATTGATCACGGTGCGCGAGAAGATGCCGTTCAACTGGCTGATCTGCGGCAGCGTCGCCGTTGCAGCCTGCTTGCGCACCTGGCGGAAGGCTTCGTAATCGACAAAGAAGAAGAGCTTGTCCTTGAGGATCGGACCGCTGATGTTGCCGCCGAACTGGTTGCGGTTGAACTGCGGCTTCTGCCCACCGGCCGGACGGAAGAATCCGGTTGCGTTCAACGCGGTATTGCGGGCGAACTCATACACGCGGCCGTGGAGCTTGTTGGTTCCCTGCGCGAAGGCAACGTTGATGACGGCGCCGGAGGCACGTCCATATTCGGCAGTCTGGTTGTTGGTGACGACCTGGAACTGTGCAACGGAGTCTGGCGCGGGCTGGATGATCTGGTTCGAGAAGCCCTGGTTCGACGAGCCGTAGGCATTGTTATCCATACCGTCGAGCAGGAAGTTGTTGAAGATGGAACGCTGTCCGTTCACGTTGAACGAACCCTCGCGCACCAGGCCGGTGTTCGAGGTGGAGGACAGGCTGTTCGCCGCGGCGCGGACGCCGGTCGAAAGACCGATCAGGTCAGAGTAGTTGCGGCTCACCAGCGGCAGGGCAGCCGTCTGGTAGTTGGTGACAATCTGGCCGCGCTGACTGGTGTCGGTCTCCAGCAACTGGGCGGCAGCGGTCACTTCCACCACCTGCGAGGTTCCGCCGACGGTCAGTGTGGCATCCACGCGCTGACGTGCAGCAATGCTGACGGCGACGCTGGGGACCGTGGTCGAAGAAAAGCCTTCGCGTGCGATTTCTACTTTGTACGTACCGACGCGCAGCGCAGGGACTTCGTAGTCGCCGCTGTCATTGGTGGTGCGCGTGGAGACAACACCGGTCGCGGTGTTCGTAACAGTAATTGTTGCGTTGGGAATCACAGCCCCAGAGGCATCCCGAACCGTTCCGAGGATGCTGCCGTTCTCATACTGCGCGTGGGAGATCAACGTCAAACCAAAACACACGTATACCGCAAGAAGTAGTCTCGCTATGGATCGCATGTCTGGGAAGTTAGGCAGTAAACATTGCAGCCCGATGACTGCATTGTGAAGAAAGTGTTGCAGACCGGGCTTTCCACAGGAAAAAGCCGCGCCCATGTAAACCAGCGGGCGCGGCCTGCGACTCATGTCGACTACTTGGTTTCGTCTAACGAAAGACGAAGACCTTCCGGAACGAAATCGCTGCTCAGCAGCTTCGCGTTGTTGGTCAGGTAGTAGGTGGGAATCTCGGGATACTGCTCTTCCACCAGTTGCAGCGTGCGGAAGTCAAAACTCTGCACCTCGGCACGAGCGGTCATCTTTTCACTGACAATGGCACCGCACAGCGCTTTCACGAACTCCTGTGGGCCGACGGAGTGATTCTTGTACAGGTCGGCAGGAACGTTGGTGTTCTGTGCTCCGGCCACCGAGGGGGGCAGACGGTCGGGCATGATCTTGGTCTCAAGATTGAAACGAACACTTGCGCCGGTCGCGGCGCGCTCAGATGCGTGGGGCGTGCTCTTACCCGCGCCGGACTTGTAGTACTCCGTATAGAACTTCACGAAGCGGAAGAGCTGGGCGGCATTGGTTGGCGAGTAGGGACTGGGCATCTTTTCGAGCTTCGCAAAGGCCACAGCCACCGGCGACAGGGCCAGATCGTTCTTCTGGTCACCGCCGAAGTGCAGCTTGTCGCAGATGAAGCTCTTCTGCGCCTCGGCCATCGACAGCGTGTTGATATATGCGCGGTTTTCCATGGTGTACGCCGAGCCATCCGCCTTGCGGCAGCTCTCCGGGTTCAGAAACTGGTCATGCCACAACAGGGAGACACCATCGGTGGTCACGCCCGTGTCGGTCTCAAGCGTCGTCGCGCCTTCGTCCATGCCGCTCTCAAAGGAAGGCAGCGTATTCTCCGGGCGCAGACCGCGTCCACCGCGGTGAGCGGAGTTATCAAAGCCCTTCAGGGCCTTGCCGGCGGCGCGCTGTTCCAGGATGACCTTGTGCAGAATGTCCGGGCGATCGGTAATGATGCCGTCGACGCCCAGGTCGATGAGCGCCTTCATCTTTTCGGCGTCATTGGTCGTCCAGGGCACAACCTGGAAGCCGGCGGCGTGCAGTGTATCCACATGCACCGTGGCCTTGGCGCCAAGAACGGTGGAGTCCACCGGCGAGAGCACGGGCGTATGCTTTGCCCCCCTGGCCTTCGCGTGTTCGCCGGCCTTTTTCATCAACGTCAGGAAAGGGTCGTTCTGAGCCATGGCGACACCGCTCATCAGGATCATGCAGGCAATCGTACGCTTCATCATGCACACCACTATGCAGCCCCAAGATTAACGCAGCGTTGCACGGGGTGGCACAGCGCCGCCTTAGCCTAGTAGGCTTAAGGCATCGCTGCCAACTCCAATCCGACGATCTTTGTCTCTGCCGGTGAGGCCAGCGGCGACCACTATGGCGCACAACTGATTTCGGCCCTCAAAGCTCAACTGCCCCAGGCGCGCTTCCTCGGCCTGGGCGGGCTGGAGATGGAGGCCGCCGGACAACAGCGCGTCGTCCGCGCTGAAGACGTCGCGCACATGGGCATTACCGAGATCCTGCGGCACATCCCCACCATCTACGCAAAATACCGCCAGCTCATCCGCGCCATCCGCGAGCAGAAACCGGACATCGCCGTGCTGATCGACTTCCCTGATGTGAACTTCCGTCTGGCGAAAGAGCTGCACCGCCAGGGCGTTCCGGTGGTCTATTTTGTGAGTCCACAGCTGTGGGCATGGAAGAAGAGCCGGCTGCGCTGGGTGCAGGAACGCATCACGAAGATGATGGTCATCTTCCCTTTCGAACAACCGTTCTACCAGGCACGCGGTGTGGATGCCGAGTTCGTCGGCCATCCGCTGGCGGAGCTGCCGCTGCCCTCTTCCACGCGTGCAGAGTACGCCGTACAGCATGGCCTGGATGCCAATCGACGCTGGATCGCCCTGCTGCCCGGCAGCCGCCGGAAAGAGTTGCACGCCAACCTGCCCACCATGCTGCAGGCGGCGAAGCTGCTCTCTCCAGAGAACGATGGCTATGAGTTCCTCTTACCGGTGGCCTCAACACTGAAGCCTGCGGACGTCCAGGAAGTCCTCCAACAAGCCAACTATCCCGCCGTCCACCTTGTCTCCGATGCCCGCGAGGCGCTGCACCATGCCGCGGTCAGCGTGGTGGCCAGTGGAACCGCGACCGTGCAGGCGGCGGTGATCGGCAATCCGTTCGTGGTGGTCTACAAGGTCTCTCCGCTCACCTTCAGGCTGGCGAAGAAGCTGGTCTCCTACCCGCCAGAGATTCCCGCACCCGTCGACGAGCATGGCAACCTGCCCATCGCCATGGCCAACCTGATTGCCGGCCGCAGAATCGTGCCGGAGCTGCTGCAGGAGAACTTCACCGCGGAAAAGCTGGCGGTGCTGCTGCAATCCTGGCTGTCGGACCCGGCAAAGCTCGCGGACGTCCGCGAGGACCTGCATGCGCTGCGCCGTGGACTTGAGGCGCAAAAGCCCGGTGAAACCGCCATTGACCGGGTAAAAATGGCTGTGCTCCAACTACTTGGCGCAAACTGCGTCTAATTCCCTGATGGGAGTACCATCTCGAAGAGGGATATCGAAAAGAATGTCCGGCCGCGTCCGTTCTCTGCTTGCACTTGCCGCCCTTTCTGTCAGCGCTTACGCTGCTCCTCTCCGCCCCCAGGTCGACGTTACCGGGTACGTGATCACTGCCGAGCTTGACCCGTCCCAGAACCAGTTGACCGCCACGGCGAAGGTGACCTTTACAGCGCTGGAGGATCTTTCCAGCGTGACGCTGGAGCTGAACAACGGACTGAAGATCACGAAGCTGACGGACAGCACAGGCGCGTCCCTCTCCGCCGACCGAGTCGCCACCGATTCAACGGTTCACATTACGCCAGCCAGGCCGCTGGCGAAGGGGACCTCCGCCACTTACATCTTTGAGTACGCCGGCATTCTGAAGGACGCCGATACCAGCCCGGTGGAAGGCATCAAGATGGCCGCCGTGGCCGACCCTATCTCCATCCTGCTGTACCCGGGGCGCTGGTTCCCCATGAGCGGCCTGTACACCGACCGTTTTACCGCCGAGATGCACATTGTTGTGCCCAAGGGCGAGACAGTCGTGGCCAGCGGCGCGGGCAGCCATAAAGACATTGCGGGCGGCAAAACGCAGTTCGACTTCAACTGGACCAGGCCCGGCCTGCCCGGCACGGTCATCGCAGGCAAGTTTACCGAGAAGACCGTCGGCAATATCCGCACCTACACCACGGAAAAGCACACGACCGACGCCACCGCCTATGGCGAAACCGCCTCCAAGGAATTCGAGTTCATGCAGTCGACCTTCGGCCGGCCCGAATCGACGCGCGTGAACCTGGTGGAACTGCCGGATGATGCCGTCAGCTCGTCGTGGGGCCCGGAGTTGGCGGCCATTGCAGGCAGCCGCTGGCCCGACCGCAACAGCTATCGCCTGCTGGCCAATACGCTGGCTCGCCAGTGGTGGGGCTCGGAGATCTCCCCCGCTACGTTGAACGACGCCTGGATCACCAACGGCATGGCCCGCTATGCCGAGCTGATGTACATGGAAGACGCCAACGGCAAGAACTCGCTGCAGACGGCTATCCCGGACATCTCCGCCGGTGCACTGGCCTATGACACGGTGCCGATCTCGTCGATTGGCCGCCTGGACCCGTTCTCACCGCAGTTCCAGTCCATGTCGCTGGAAAAAGGCGCGATGGTTTACCACATGCTCCGCTGGGAGATTGGCGACGAGAACTTCACCAAGTTCCTGCGCAACCTGCTGTCGGTCTATACGGACAAGAGCGTCCGATCCGACGATATGGAATCGCTGGCCGGAAAGATGAATCCCCAGGCGACCACGCTCGAGGCATTTTTCGCGCAGTGGATTGACGGCACCGGTGCTCCGGCCTTCCAGAATAAGTACACCGTCTTCCGCCTGGGCAGTTCCAAGGGCTTCCGCACCATCGGCCAGATTACGCAGGACCTGGACCTGTTCCGGATGCCGATTGAGCTTCGCATTGAAACCGACGGCAAGACGGAGATCCGCCGCATTGACGTCTCCGGTTCCGAGTCACAGTACACGGTGGAAACCTTCGGTCGTCCGCGCCGCGTCACCATCGATCCTGACAACTGGGTGCTGAAGTCCACGCCCGACCTCGCCGTCCGCGTTGCCGTTCTGCGCGGACAGCAGCAGGCCGCCCAGGGTGACCTGATTGCCGCGCTGAACGAGTATCAGAAGGCGCTGGACGCCAATAAGAACTCCTCGCTGGCCAACTACCGTATCGGTGAAATCTTCTTCCTGCAGAAGAACTACCAGTCGGCAGCCAACTCCTTCCGCGATTCCCTGCGCGGCGACGGCGACCCGAAGTGGGTGGAAGTGTGGAGCCACATCAAGCTGGGCAACATCTTTGACGTAACCGGGCAGCGCGACCGCGCCGTCAACGAGTACCGCCTGGCTATCCAGACCAACGACAATACGCAGGGCGCTGTCAACGAGGCCCGCGCTCGCATGGCTTCGCCGTACAAGCGGCCGAAGGCTGACGAGTAAACTGTACCTCCATAAGAAGCGAACGTATATCGCATCTCCATGCAGTTATCAGACCTGGGTGAACGCATCTGTATTTGGGGGCCATCGAACAGCGGAAAATCGACGCTCGCCAATGCTATTGCACGCAAACGCGGGCTCACGGCGATTCACCTGGATCAACTCCATCATGCTCCGTACACCAATTGGCAAAAACGTCCTGAAGATGAGTTCCGGGCATTGCATGACAAAGCAATCAGCGGCAACCAATGGGTGATGGACGGAAACTACTCCAGGTATTTTCCCGAACGTTTGCAACGCGCCACCGGGGTGATCCTGCTGGATGTCTCTACGCTTGCGAGTCTGTTTCGATACGGTCGACGGACGCTGTTTGAACAAAATTGGATTGGCGCACTGGATGGGGGGCACGACAGCATTAAGCTGGCAATGATTCATCACATCGCGATGGTTACACCCAAAAATCGAAAACGCTACGCAGAGATATTTTCAGCAGCTCAATTTACCCAAGGTCTATTTGCCATCCATGCGATCCATCAAGGCCTGCTACCGGGATTGGGAGCTAGAGCGTTAGCGAACGTGTTCCCTACTCGTACCGCAGGGCATCAATCGGGTTCAGCCGCGAAGCCTTCAGCGCCGGCACCAGACCGCTCACCAGACCGACCAAAACCAGGATGCTGGTCGAGACGATCACAATGGTGGGGGAGAGAATCAGGCGAATGTCCGCCGCCTCTCCGCCCTTGGCAATGGCCGAGTAGAAGGTGATGCGCGGCACGCAGACGCTGACCAGCCATGCCAGCAGCATGCCGCCCGCTCCGCCGACACCGGTAATCACCATGGCCTCGGACAGGAACTGCAGCAGGATGTCACGCCGCCGCGCGCCCAGTGCTTTTTCTACGCCAATTTCCTTGGTCCGCTGCTGCACGCTCACCAGCATGATGTTCATCAGGCCAATGCCTGCGATGCCAAGCGTGAGCGCTCCGATGAACGTGAGCAGTACCTGCAGCGCGATGGTGATGATCTGGAACTGCGCGAGCTGTTCCATGATGTCGGCAACGTAGATGGCGGTCTTGTCCGTGGCTTTAAAGCCATGGCTCTGCCCCAGGGTTTTACGCAGCGCCTGCGCCACCTGGGTATGGTTGCCCTGGTAGCTCATCCAGATGCCGTCCGGGTACTTGATGTCCTTGATATCGGACATCGTCGAGTACGGGATATTGATGATGCGGTTGACGTTGTCGTCGCCCTCCTGCATCTTCGGCTTCAACACTCCGACGATCTGAAAACCGATGCCGCTGACGCGGATGGTCTGCCCCAGCACGTCCACTCCCCCGAAGAGCTTGTCCTTCGCCTCCGGGCCAATCACGGCCACATGGGCGCGAGCGTTTACATCGTCGGCAGAGATGAACCGACCTTCTGCAATCTCCCACTTCTGCACGTCGGCAATCTCCGGCATCACGCCGTCGGTCTCCCAGGTGAAGATATGCAGGTCGTTCTTTACGGGAACCTGCTTCCAGAGCACGGGTGTAGCGCGCAGCACGCCGGGGACGGTCTCCATGATGCGCTCCACGTCGTCCAGGTGGAACTTGATGATGACGCCTGCCTTGGAACCGCCGGTCTGCTCGCTGGTCTTGCCGGGGAAGGTGCCCATGATGTTGGTTCCCCACTGCGAGAATATGGCCTCAATCGCCTTGCCGAAGCCGTTGCCATAGGCCAGTAGCAGCACCACGGTGGCAATGCCCCATGCCATGCCGATGATCGTGATCATGGTGCGCCGCAGGTTATGGCGCATCGCTTCCACGGCCTGTCCAAAGATATCTCGCAACATGGGCTAATCCTTCCTCAGAGCCTCGACCGGCTCCAGCATCGACGCTTTATGCGCCGGGTACAGGCAGGCCAGCACGCCACACAGCGTCAAGGTCCCCATCGCCAGAGCAGCCGACCACGGAACGATCCGTGGCGGGTCAAAGCCGATCTGACTGTCGCCCATCATCAATCCAAGTACGCCCATGAAGATCGCCGCGCCAGTGATACCAACAAAACCGCTGACACCGGTGAGCACCAGCCCCTCCATCATGATCTGGCCAAGGATGCTGGAGCGCGTCGCTCCAAGCGCCTTCAGCAGGCCAATCTCGCGCGTGCGCTCGGAGACTGTGACCAGCATGATGTTCACGATGCCCACCGCGCCCAGCGCCAGCGTGACAATGCCAACACCGCCCAGAAAGACATCCATGGCGGTGAAGATCTTGCCGACCGTCTGCTGGCTCTTGATGGTGTCCCACTCCTCGATCGACTCTTCATCGGTGGGGTCAAAATTATGGTTTTCCGCGACGATGCGCCGCACTTCGGTCTTGGCTTCCGTGTTCCGCGAAGGATCGAAAGGCTGGTACTGGATCGAGGTCAACGCGTCCTGCGGAATGTTCTCGCCCTTCATCGGGAAGATGTTCTGCATTACGGACAAGGGGATATAGACACGCTGATTATCGCCGTCGCGGTTGCCGCGGCCGATCCACTGCGCCACGCCGACCACCTGGAAACGGTAGCCGTTGATCGTGATGAACTCGTTCAGCCCGTTGCCGCCGTTGGGAAACAGCAGTGTCTCACTCTTTTTGCCGATCACCGCCACCATGCGGCGTTCCTTCATGTCGGCTTCGTTCAGGTAACGGCCTTTGCCGAGCGGCAGAGCGCGCACCGTGGGATAGTTGGCCTCAATGCCCATCACCGTGCCGCCGGCGCTCTGGAACTGGCTCTGCTGCTTCAGGTCGCCGCGCTGCAAAAAGCCGGTGACATTGGCCACATCCGGCGCCTGGGTACGGATCTCGGCTTCGTCTTCCAGAGTGAGCTTATAGGGCCGCAGGTTTCCCTGGTTGGAGAGCAGCGTGCCTCCCCACATCATGATGATGTTTTCACCCAGGCTCTTCAGTTGCCGCTGCTGGCCCGAACGAAAGCCCTCTCCCATGCCGATGAGCAGAAGCAGCGAGGCGACGCCCCAGGCAATACCGAACATGGTGAGGAACGAACGCAGCTTGTGCGCCCAGATAGCACGAAAGACCTGCCCGACAATGTCACCGAATAAACCCATACCAAGGACGAATAAAAAACTCTACGCAAATCCCAGTAAAAGAGTTCCGTAGTTTACAGGTTCTTGGTCAGCATGGGAGCCATGGTGTCCGTTTCGAGACGGACGGTGCGGCCCAGGCGTTCCAGCAATCCCTGAACCAGGGCAATGGTCTCGTCAGAGGAGTCAGTTCCGCGCACCAGCGTGACATCGCCGCCGCCAAGCCCCTTCAGGGCGGCACAGCGCTCCGAGCGGTAGGTGCAACTGGCCAGATCACTGATGCTCAGCGCATCGGAGGGGGTACAAATAATGGTCTTTGGGGGAGCCATGCGGTCGATCAGTGAGAAGATCTCGAGCTTCGACTCCAGTTCATCGGGCACAAAATCGATGGCGATATCGGCTTCGCGGACTGCAGCTTCCACCGTGCTGACCAGCTCTACTTCGAGCCCGGCCTGCTCAATCTGCTCCCCGGCACGGCGAAGCTTGTGCGGCATTACGTCTTCCAGCACCGTGGAGAAGCCGGCGCGGGCGCACTCCAGCGCAAAGCTGGGTCCCAGGCGTCCGGCTCCAATCACGGCCACACGTAACGGCTGCATCTTACTTGGCCTTGACGGCGCTCAGAACAGATTCAAAGCTCGGCTCAGACTTGGCAAAGTGGTCCGCCAGGCGCTGCTTTTCCTCCGCATTCAGCGTCGGCAGCACGGCCAGAATCCGGCGCAGGGTTACAGCAATATCGTCAACGTAGTTCATGGTGCGGATGGCTTCGCCGGACAGAGGCATGTCTTTGACTTCTCCTGGTGAATCTCTCACCAACAGTCTACGTCAATCCTCGGTGCCCTGCTCTTCCGGAGGCCCCAGTGTCTCAGGGTCCACCCATCCATCGCGGTCGGTCATCTCCATCAACGCCGCAAGCTGTCTGACAAAGTCAGGGTGCAGAGCATCCGGCTCGTAACGCCAGCTCCAGTTGCCGTCCGGCAGCGCCGGCGTGTTCATGCGTGCGCTGCTGCCCAGGTGCAGCACATCCTGCAGCGGCAAAATGCAAATACGCGAGATCGATGCCTCCGCCGCACGGATCATCGCCCACACGATCTGCGCATCGTGGGTGAAGCCGCCAAGGTACGTCTGCACATGCTGCTTCTCTTCGTCGCCAACGTTTTCCAGCCACCAGCCCAGCGTGGTGTTGTTGTCATGGGTGCCGGTGTAGACCACCGAGTTCTCTTCATAGAGGTGCGGCAGGTAGCCATGCGCTCCGCGATCGCCGAAGCCAAACTGCAGAATCTTCATGCCCGGCATGTCGAACTTCATACGAAGCGCGTCGACCTCCGGCGTGATCATGCCGAGGTCTTCCGCCACAAACGGCAGCGAACCCAGCTCACGCCGCAGCACGGTAAACAAGGCATCGCCCGGAGCCTCCACCCACTGGCCGTTGATCGCCGTCTCATCCTTTGCGGGAACCGACCAGTAGGCCTCAAACCCGCGGAAATGGTCGAGGCGGATCAGATCATAGAGCTGCGTTGCGCGGCGGGCGCGATCCACCCACCAGGAGAAGCCGTCCTTCTCCATCGCTTCCCAGTCATACAGCGGGTTGCCCCACTTCTGCCCCGTTTCGGAGAAGTAGTCCGGCGGCACACCGGAGACCTCTACCGGGCGCAGATCCTTGTCCAGGGCAAACTGCTTCGGATGTGTCCAGACATCGGCGCTGTCGTAGTTCACAAAGATGGCGACATCGCCCATCACACGCACATCGCGCTCATGGCAGTAGGCCAGCAACTGCCCCCACTGGTGGGCGAAGAAGAACTGGATCACCTGCTCAATGGCCAGTTCGCGGCCACTCTCTGCCCGCAACCGGGCCAGCGCCTCCGGCTGGCGCGTAGCCAGCTCCTGCGGCCAGTCATTCCAGCAGGCATAGTCATAACGCAGACGCAGGACGGCATACATCACCCAGTCGTTCAGCCAGTCCTTGTGCTCTTCGCAGAAGCCTTCAAAAAGCTGCCATGCCTGGCCTTTCGGCGCATCCAGAAAATGAGCGGCGGCTTCCGCCAGCAGATGGCGCTTCTGCTCCGCGGCACCAAAGTCCACCGGGCCGCCCGCCGGAGTAAGCCCTTGCAGGCGTTCCCACGGCAGCCAGCCGTCTTCGGCCAGCTTCTCCAGGCTGATAAGCAGAGGATTGCCCGCGAAGGCCGACAGCGCCGCATACGGCGAGTTGCCATAGCCTACCGGGCTAAGCGGCAACACCTGCCACAGGCGCTGTTTGGCGCCGTGCAGGAAGTCAACAAAAGCATAGGCAGCAGGCCCCATGTCGCCGATACCGCCCAGCGATGGAAGCGATGTGAGATGAAGCAGGATTCCTGAAATTCTCTGTGTACGGTCCACACTCAATCTGATGCACCCCGCCTTCATCATGCCGCTTTGGCGGATGAAATCCCAACGAAAAGCGAAAGGGCCGGGAGAATTCCCGGCCCTTCTCGGTGATTTATTTCCTGGTTTACGGTTGAACCGGTGCGGCTGCCTGCTTATTCAGCTTGATGGCGCCGGCCTTCTCATACTCCTCCACGCGCTTGGTGACGTAGACGGCGAAGACCTCCTGACGCTGCTGGTTCAGCATGGCATCACGGGTCTTGGTGAAGTTCTTGGCGATCTCCTCAGCCGAGGGCTCCTGCTTGTCCAGGATGACCAGGACAACGCCGTTGGGTCCAAGGTTGATGGGACCCGAAACACCGCCCTGCGGCAGGGTAAAGGCTACCGATGCCGGGCCGCTCATGCTGCCGATATCCGGAACCGTACCCGTTGCGCCCACCAGTTCGCTGGTCTTGACGGTGACCTTCTCCTCAGCCGCGGCCTTCTTCAGGTCGTTGAGCACCTTGGCGCGATCAGCAAGCTGCTTCAGCTTGGCATTCACGACCTGCGGAGCGCGCTCGGACTTGAAGTCATCGGCAACATGCGACTTCCAGTCTGCAAAGGCTGGAGCATGCGCCGCGCGGATGTCGTCCACCTGGAAGACCGCGAAGCCGTCGCCGGTTGCAACCGAAGCCGGAGCGTCGCCCTTCTTGACGGAGAAAGCCTTGCTCAGCATGGACGAACCATCGGGAACACCGGCGATGACGCCGTCGGCGCCCAGGTAATCCGTGGTCTGAACCTTCAGACCGTGCGCGGATGCGGTAGCAGCCAGGCCCTGCTTGGCGGCCTCAGCCGAAAGCTTGTTAGCGAAGTCCTGCATGGCGCCGCCCACCTTCTGCTGCTCCAGGAGCGGACGGATCGAGTCCTTCACCTCGGCCAGCGGCCGGGTGCGCTCATCCTGCTTCTCCGTTACCTGCAGGAAGTGGTAACCGAACTGCGTCTTGAAGACATCGGAGGTCTGACCGGCAGCCGTCGAGAACGACTGCTTCTCGAACTCGGGAACCATCTGGCCCTTGCGAACCATGCCCAGATCGCCGCCCTTTTCCTTACTGCCCGGGTCGTCCGAGTTTTCCCTGGCCAGCTTGGCGAAGTCCGCTCCACCCTTTACCTGCTTCTGCAGGCTTTCGGCCTTGGCCTTGGCTGCGGCATCCGTCTTGGCATCCGCGCCCTGCGGCACGGCGATCAGGATGTGGCGAACCTTCACCTGCGCCTCAACCTTGTACTCGGCCAGGTGCTGGTTGTAGTAGCTCTGGATGTCCGCGTCGGAGATCTGCGGGCGTCCGCCGGGCAGATTCGAGGCGTCGAAGGCAATGTAGCTCAGCTTGCGAGCCTCAGGTACGGCCGAAGCATAGCGGGCAGCGTTGTTCTTGAAGAACGACTCCAGTTCACTGTCGGAGGGATTCAGGCTCTTCTTGATCTCCTCGCCGTCAACCACTGCGTAGTCGAACTTCACCTTCACGCCCTGCTTGCGATACGCCTCGCGCACGGCGTTGTCGCTGACAGAGACTCCGCCGGTGATCATCGACTGCAGACGATCCAGCAGAAGGCCGTCACGAACGTCCTTCTCGAAATCCTGCACCGAGATGCCCTGCGAGGTGATCAGCTGCTTGTATTTCTCTTCTCCGATGAAGTTGCCGCCGGGGAAAAAGATCTGGGCGTAGCGCGTGCGCAGCTCGTTGCGAACGTCCTGCTGCGTTACTTCCAGGTGCAGGCGGTTCGCCTCCTGCTTCAGGACGGCGCGCTGGATCAGGCCCTGGGCCACGCGCTGTGCCATGAACGGCAGAGCGAAGTCCGGCAGACGCTGTGACTGGAGCTGACGCTCGGCAATTGAGTTGACCTGTGCGGTGGGAATGTCTTCCGACTCACCGAGGCGGCCGAAGATGCCAGGACGGCGGACGCTGGCGTACACACCGCTGGTGGTTGCATCGTTGTCAAAGATACCCGGAACCAGGGTAATGACCATGGTGACAACGGCGGCGCCAATAATGATGGCGAAGAGAGCTTTCGTGAGGCGATTGTCTTTTTGAAGAATGCGGATCATGCCTGGTGACTAAACCTTCACTTCACACGCAGCCTCTGGTCTGAGGCGCATTGCCCGGAATTTGCTACGCGCCGTTATTCGGCATTTGGCAGGGCAAGCAACAAGTATAAATCAGGCGGCGCAAGCCGCCGAATGCCGCAAATTTACAGGGAAGATCAGCGCAGCAGACCGCTCGCCACCAATCCCAGCGCAATCGCGACCACATCCTCCGTCAGCGCCGCCGGAAGATCCTTTCCATACACCCCGGCCAGCTTGCCGCGGGCCCAGGCAAACAGCAGCGTGCCCGCAATGGCGCCCGCCAGGCCACCACACAGACCCAGCGCCACGGAACCGCTCGCCAGCCCCAGCGCAATGCCGGCGAAGGTGCCGGTAATAATACGTGCGCCAAACTGCGGCGGCGTTTTGCGGCTGGGGGTCACCGGCAGCTTGTCCGCTACCAGCTCCGCCAAAGCCGCCACGGTGAAAAACACGACTGCCCACGGACGGCCCAGAAATGCCAGGCTCGTACCCTTCAGCGGCAGAATATCCAGGTTCACGGCCCAGCTCAGCATCACCAGCGGCATCATGGTGCGCATGCCTGCCACCAGTCCAATTGCAAACGCCTGCAACAGAAGCATCTCTTTCCCTCCGTGCGACCCGTGGAACAACCTTACCCCAGCCGGCAGCCGTTCCCGACTTAAATTGTGTCCGGATTCAGGCCGCCGTCACGCAGCCGCAGCAGGCGGTCACAGCGTCCGGCGAACTCAAGATTATGCGTCACCAGGACGGAGGTAAGCCCATGCGCCTGGTGCAGACGCTGGATCAGGCCAAAGACGACCTCCGCGGTACGGTTGTCCAGATCACCGGTCGGCTCGTCGGCAAACAGAAGCTTGGGCTCGGTGACCAGGGCCCGCGCCAGCGAGACCCTCTGCTGCTCGCCCCCGGAAAGCTCTCCGGTGCGGTGCGAAGCGCGGTCGGCCAGCTCCACCTCCGCCAGCCACTTGCGGGCAGTAGCCAATGCAGCGGCCCGGGCGACTCCCCGCGCCAGCAGTGGCATAGCCACATTTTCTTCCGCGGTGAACTCCGGCAGCAGGTAGTGGAACTGCCAGACGTAGCCGATCTCGCGGTTGCGGAACTCCGCCTGCTCGCGCAGGGTCAACTGATCCACGCGACGGCCACCCAGGTACACTTCGCCGGCATCCGGCTTATCCAGAGCGGCCAATAGATGCAGCAGGGACGACTTCCCCGCCCCGGACTCGCCGACGATCGCAATCATCTCGCCCGTGGCTACCTCAAACGAAAGCTCGCGGAAGAGCTCCAGGCGGCCACGGCCCGTGCTGTAGGACTTCGAAAGCGCTCGCACACTCAACATCGCATTACTCATAGCGCAACGCCTCCGCAGGCAGCACCCGCGCCGCCGAGGTGGAGGGATAGATCGTCGCCAGCAGCGAAACTCCCAGCGACACCCCAGCCACAATCAGGCCGTCCAGCAGGCTCGGAGCAAACGGCAGGTAGTCGATGGAATAGACCGAGGCATCCAGATGAATGAAACGGTAATGGCCGCCGATCAACGACACGCCATAGCCCAGCACCAGTCCGATCACTGTGCCCAGCACGCTGATCAGCAGCCCCTGCAGCAGGAAGATACGCCGTACCTGATCGGCACGCACACCAAAGCTCATCAGGACGGCAATGTCCTTGGTCTTCTCCATCACCATCATGGTCAGCGCAATCAGGATATTGAGCGCGGCAACGCAGACAATCAGCCCCAGCACAATAAAGGTGACCACCTGCTCCAGCTTCAGCGCACGGAAAAGCTCGCGGTTCTGCTCCATCCAGTTGGTGGTCTGGAAGCCCTGCCCGGCGGCAGATTCAATCTCGCGTCCCACCTGATCTGCCTTATAGAGGTCGTCCACCTTGAAGCTGATGACCGAGACCAGGTCCGGCTCCGAAAAGAGCCGCTGCGCGTCGGCCAGCCGCAGAAAGGAGTAGCTGGAGTCGTACTGGTAGAAGCCCGAGTGGAAGATGCCCGTCACTGTGTACCGCTGGTACTTCGGGACAAGGCCCATCGGCGTCAGCTCTCCCTGCGGGCTGGTGACCAGCACCGTATCCCCTACACCGGCACCGATGGTCTCCGCCAAGTCTTTGCCGATGACGATGGGCGGCACGGCAAGCGGTCCGGTCTTCTCAAGAGCCTGCGCCGACCCCTGCTTCACCTGCTGCAGCAGGTCGCTGACCGTGCGCTCGTCGGCCGGGACCACTCCTTTAATAAGAGCGCCGCCGGACTTCGCTCCACGCGAGACCAGCACCTGCCCATACAGACCGGGAGCTGCGGCCGTAACGTGTGGCTGCTGCCTCAGCTTCGCCAGCAGTGGCTGCCAGTCCTGAATACCGTCCGAAGCAATGCGCATCAGCTCCACATGCGCGGTGGAACCCAGCAAGCGCTCCTGCAGGTCGCGCCGCATACCGTTGGTAATGGCCAGGGCGATAATCAGCGAGGCCACGCCCGCCGCGACACCCGCGACCGAGATGCCCGTGATGACGCCAATGACCGCCTGCCGCCGCTTGGCCCGCAGATATCGCGATGCGATGAAGAGTTCGAATCTCACGCACTTGCCATCCATGCCAGAGTCTTGCGCGCCAGCCGGTCAAAGGCCAGGCAGGCCAGTTCCAGGTGCTCCACCTTCGTGTCCTCAATCTTGTTGTGACTGATGCCGTGCAACGACTGCACGAACATCATCACCGTTGGAATGCCAAGCCGCGCTACTTCGGCGGCATCATGCAGAGGGCCGGAAGGAAGGCGGTGCGATGTCCCTGCCACCTCTCGAACGGCCTCGTCGCACAGATTCACCAGCTCCGGATGAAATGGGATCGGCTCAATGCTCCAGATGCGCGACCACTCGACCGTGCACTTCTCTTCCGCTGCAAAGCGCTCGCTGGCGGACTTCGCCTCGGCGTACATCTGCGCCAGAACTCCGGCATCCAGATCGCGCTGGTCCAGCGTGGCTTCACAGCGGCCTACGACCGCCGTGACGATTCCCGGGAAGGTCTTTACGCTGCCCATCGTGCAGACAGCATCCGGATGCTTGCCCGCAATGGAGCGAATCTCCAGCGCCAGCTTCGCGGCGGCCGCCAGGGCATCGCGGCGATCGCCCATCGGGGTTGAGCCGGAGTGCGCCTCCTGGCCATGAAAGGTCATGGCATGCCGCTCCACACCCTTGGTTCCGAGCACCACGCCCAGCGGCAGCCCGAGCCGTTCCAGCACGGGGCCCTGCTCAATATGAAGTTCCAGATAGGCGGCAAGGTTCGCGCGTTCCACCGACGCATCGCCCACCTTTTCTACCTCAACACCACACTGTCGAAGGGCAGCTTCCAGCGTGACGCCATCGCGGTCCGTGCGCACGCGGTCGGCTTCAATCGACTGCGTGCCGGCGAAGGCCGATGAACCGAACAGGCTGCGGCCAAAACGCGCGCCCTCTTCATCGGCCCAGTCCACCAGCTTCACGGTGAACGGCGGATTGCCGTCGTGATCTTCACTCAGCGCGCGCAGCACCTCAAGCCCGCACAATACGCCCAGGCAGCCATCCAGCCAGCCGCCGTTCGGCACCGAGTCCAGGTGACTGCCCAGCACCAGAGCTTTCTCACTTCTACCCTTCAGTGTTACCCAGTTGTTGCCGGCTGCATCCAGATGCTGCGTGACCGGGAGGCTCTTCAGCTTGCCGTAGAACCACTCCCGCGCCTTCAGCCACACCGGAGTCCACGCGACGCGCTGCGCTCCGTTGCTATCGCCGGTCAGCGCACGCAGTTCGTTCAGGTCCGCAACCATGCGCTTCGGATCAATCGGCATGCACGGCCTCCGGCTTGCGGCGCAGGAATTCGCCCCGGCCAATCGTGCCAACAAACTCACCGTCGCGGACCTGTACCTGTCCCCGCACCGTCACGACAGACGCGCGGCCATCGACTTCAAAGCCTTCAAAACCGCTGTAGTCGGTATTCGTCTTGTGCGTTTTGGCGGAGATTACACCACAATACGCAGGGTCATAGACGACCAGGTCAGCGTCCGAACCCAGTGCAATGGTTCCCTTCTTCGGATACAGCCCAAAGAGCTTCGCGGCGCGCGTGCTCAACGCGTCCACAAAACGGTGCAGCCCAAGGCTTCCGCGGCTGACGCCATAGGTATAGATCAGTGGCACACGTTCTTCGATGCCGGGGATGCCGTTCGGGATGGCGGTAAAGGCATCCTTGCCCATCCACTTCTGCTCCGTTGTGAACGGACAATGGTCGGTGCCGACGGTATCGACCTCGCCCTGCTCCAGCGCCTTCCAAAGCACCTTCTGGTTGCGCTTGTGGCGCAGTGGAGGAGACATCACATGCTTCATCCCCTCCACACCTTCACGTTCGGCCATCGTCTTGTCCAACAGAAAGTGCGGCAGCACGGTTTCCACCGAAACCTTCACACCGCGCTTCTTTGCGTCGACCGCAGCCTTCAGCGCCGGCTCGCAGGAGAGATGCACGATATACCCCGTCGCCCCCGTTGTCTCCAGGAAGGTACAGAAGCGCGTCGTGCCTTCCATCTCCACCGTCTCCGGACGGCTGGGCTCATGCCATTCCGGTCCGGTCTTGCCTTCGGCGAGAAGCTGCTGCTGCAGACGCCCTACCAGCTCCGCATTCTCGCAATGCGCGGTGACAGTCACGCCGAGCTCCGCGGCAAGCTTCAGCGTCTGATACATTTCGTCATCGGTCACGCCGAAGAAGTTCTTATAGGAGAGGAAGATCTTGAAGCTCGCTGTGCCGTCCGCGACGATCTCACGAAGCTGGGCCTCCGTCTGCTCATCAAAGCGGCTTACGGCCATGTGGAAGGTGTAGTCGCACGCCGACTGTCCCTCGGCCTTCGACTTCCAGAGCTTGTAGCCCTCCAGAGCGTCTTCTCCGCGCGATGGGCAGCACATCTCAATCAGCGTTGTGGTTCCACCGGTCAGCGCGGCGACCGAGGCCGTCTGATACGTGTCGCGCGCAAAGGTTCCCATGAACGGCAGATAGATATGGACGTGGGGATCAATAAAACCCGGAAAGACAAACTTGCCCGTGCAGTCGATCACCTCGGTACCATCTGGCGTATCCAGCTTTTGACCGATGCGGGTGATGGTCTCATTCTCAATATAGATATCGGCGACATAACGCTCGGTCGCCGTCACAATCTCACCGTTCTTCAGCAGAAGCCCCATGGTGGAACCATCTTTACACAGCCTACGCGGCAGCTAAAGCAAAACAGCCTCCGGCGGTTACCGGAGGCTGTTCTGGTTGAGGTTGGCTACAGAAGCGTCAGAATGTGACCTTTCCACCCATCTGGATCAGGCGGTTGAAGCCGATCTGCGAGTTGATGTTTCCGAAGCTGCTGTTGGTGATGTTGCTGGAACCAGGTGCCGCGAGCTGCACCGTGTTGAAGGCGTTCAGAGCTTCCGCCCGGAACTCCACCTTGACACGCTCGGTGACGTGGAATGCCTTGTTGACCGAGATGTCGTTGTTGAAGTAGCCCGGTCCCTGGCAGGGCAGCGTGCGGGGCACGTTGCCATACGCATAGGCGCCTGTTGTGTAGAACTTCTTCGGGTCGAGACGCTGCAGCAGAGTTGCACCCTGGCAAACACTGTAGGGTGTTTCCCCTGGAGCGAACGACGGCCGCTGCGCGCCATAACCAGCATCGTTGCTGGTGCTGGTCTGGGTTACAGCCAGGGGAGAACCCGACTGCAGGATCATGACGTGGTTGTAGTTCCATCCGCCGATCACAATATCGAGCAGGCGGCTGGAAGCCAGGTACTTGCGTCCACGTCCGAACGGAAGCTCATAGCTTCCGTTCAGCGTGAAGCGCCGCGGCGAACCAGTCGTGGAACGTGCCCACTCCTGTGCTAGGTTGCCAGTGTCCTGCGGACCTGCTCCCGAGTTGGTCAGCGAGCTGCTCGCGCCCCACAGGTTGTCCCACGAAGACGCCCAGGTATAGGTCGCCATCATGTTCAGACCGTTGGTAAAGCGCTTCTGCAGCTTGACGGCCATGGAGTTGTAGCGGGTACCGCCCAGCGAGGAAGCGTAGGTGATGTCCGTGAACTGAGGGAACGGACGAAGGGTCTGAGCACGGCGCACGGTGGTCTGGTTCAGAATATTGTTGCCACCGGAGGAATAGACAGGATTCGTTACCTGGGTTCCGAGACCAGTTGATGTGTCACTGTAAACACCTGCGCACCCATTAACCGCCGTCGCCGCACATCCGCCGACTCCTGGATTACGAGCTGCAGTCGTAACGCCTGCCGAAGGTCCAGAAACATAGTTATAGCCATTGGCTGCACGCGTCTGGGTTGAGAGTTGGTTGTAGTTGAAGCTGTTGGCCAGGTTACGACCGTGGGCTCCCACGTAACCGATCTTCAGAGCGAAGCCAGCAGGCAGCTCGTACTGCAGATCGGCCGAGTACTGATAGACGAACGGTGAGCGACGGGCCGGGTCAATGAAGCTGAGTGAACCGCCGATGCCGGCAGCATATCCCAGCGAGTTACCCGAGGGAACCAGCGCCGAAGCGCTATACAGATTCTGCGGATTGTCCAGAGGATGGGAGTTGACCGGAAGAGCAGCGACGCCCGAAGGACCCGAATAGGACGCCGACGGAGCGTAGCCCGGCGAGTAGGTGGTTGATGGGCTGAAGCTGGACGGTGCGAAGAAGATACCGAAGCCGCCACGTACCGTCATCTTCGGCAGGATGCCGTAAGCAACACCGATACGAGGAGCAAGTTTCAGAGAGCTGTAGTTGCTGGTATAAGTCTTGGCGCCATTGATGCCTGCGTACTGCACACCGCCGCGAAGACCGGAGAGCGCACCATAGTTATAGACAGCCAGGGGGTCAAGACCAATAGTCAGCTTATTGTTTGCTTCATGGAAGCCGGGTTCCATCTCCAGGCGGACGCCGGCGTTCACCGTAAGGCGCTGGTTTACACGAAAGTCATCTTGAAAATAGACCGCGTTGTACTTGGTATTGAACTGGAAGGAGCCCGGTGTGACGCCAAGAGAGGCGGTGGTGGGCAGTCCCATGAGCATATCAGCCACATCAGAGCCTCTCGCTCCCGTGAGGGTGCTCGATGTGTTTGTGAGGTTTGTGTACCCTCCGTTGAAGACAAAGGTACCGCCACCCGAGCTGGTGCTCCAGATGATGTTTGAGATAGAGCGGAAGACATAACCGGTCTTGAAGGTGTGCTTGCCGTAGCTCTTGGAGAGACCCACAACAAAGCTGCGCGACCAGTAATTCGAGGGACCGGAGTCGCTGCCGCCAAGAACACTGGTCGTACCTCCATTGGTGGTGATTGTTGGAAATGTCTTCGAAGAGAGCTGCGATACATACGCGGATGGAAACAACTGCGTCTGGTCATAGCCGGTGTGGATACGGCGAGTTTCATTCGGGAAGCGGTTGAAGCCCCATCCGGCGTTCAGAATCATCGTGGGGCTCAGCGTTACGACGCTAGTGACGTTGACCGCATCGACCTTACGGTACAGCAGGTTCGCAGTCGAATACGGGATCTGGTACACGTTGCCCGAAGGCTCCTTCGATCCGTAGTGCAGGTAAGAAGCTGAAGCTCCCCACCACTTGGTGATCTGGTGATCGAGCTTAAGGCTGAACTCATCGGCTCGGTCGCCGAGAGTATCGTTTCCGAAGGTATTGTTACCGGTTTGAGAGATCGTCGTGGGCAAAGGAAGCGCATTGGCAATCTTCAAGCCTGCAGGCGAAAGGTAAGACGTTGGGATTCGGTTCTGTACACCGCCGCTGGAGATAATTACCGCACGCTGCTGCGTAGTCGTAGTGACTCCGTTGGTCGTTGTGGTCACCGTGATCGGAGCCGCATATGGGTCATACAGAGTGACGCCGCTCAAGCTGAAATCACCGGTGCGCTCCAGTGCTGTCGGGAAGTGAGCGCCGGTGCTTGACAGAGGCGAACGCTGGCGGTAGCCCTCTTCCGTAACCCAGAAGAAGGTCCGGTCCTTGCCGTTGTAGAGGAACGGAATCCGCACTGGTCCCCCCAGCGAACCGGCATAGCTGTACCACTCAGCGGCGCCGCGCGGAGTCTGCGGAGCGACTGTTACACCATTCACGACATAGGGCGTGCGGTTGTAGGCCCAGCTGTTCGCCGTCCAGTTGGTCTGGCGGGTCAGACCCAGCAGGCTGCCGTGCAGGGTGTTCGAACCCGACTTCAACGACGTGTTGAACATGCCGCCGCCGGTACGTCCCATTTCGGCGTCGAAGGTGTTGGCCTGGATCTTCATTTCGCCCGTCGCTTCCAGCGAGGGAATGATTACGGCGCGGTTGGTCGAGTCAGTGATCGGCACGCCGTCCAGCAGGTAGTTGTTGGTGCCCGTGGGGCCGCCGGCAATGGAGATCTGCGACGATCCCGACTGATCCTGGAAGCGCACAAAGCGCGGATCGCCGGTGAAGGTCACATTGGTATCGAGTTTGGCGAAGAGGAAGGGGTTGCGGCCCATGTTGGGCAGTGTCTGCAGCTTCTGCTGGTCGAAGGTCTGGCCGTTGGAGGCCGACGCGTTATCAATCAGCGGAACTTCGGCGGTGACTTCCACCGTTTCTGCCGTGGAACCGGTCGTCAGCGGCATGTCCGCCGTCGACGTGACGCCAATGGTTACCGTAACGTGCGTCTTGCTCAGCTTGGTGAATCCGGGAGCCACGATCGTCACCGTGTAGGTGCCCGGATCAACCGCGGTGAAGGTGTATTCACCCGCGCTGGTGGTTACCGCGGTACGCGAGATGTTCGTGCTTTCATCGGTCAGCGTTACGCTGGCGCCGGAGACAACAGCTCCTGTCGCGTCCGTAGCAAGACCGCGGACACCACCATAGTTAGTCTGCGCCAACAGCGCAGAGGTACTCATCAAAGCGACAGCAAGTATCGCAAGTAAGATACGGAATCGAAACGGATGCACAGACACGTCGGGATCCTCCTGGCGAAGCGTTAAGACACGTCTGCGGATGCTCCCAGCCAGACACTTCGGCTGTGGCGCTGCGCGGACGCGCGTCGGCGAAAGCGTGAAAACCCGCTTCTTCGCGCCGCAGAGGCCAGATACACCACGGGGCGAAGGCGCTGATGCCCTCACGCAAAAAAATTCGTTTGTACAGATAAAAGCTGGGAACAACTTACTGCTTGGCCTAATGCTCGAAACGGCACCGCATCCTGCCAAAGGACACGGCCTACTTCCGTACAGCGGTCACAACAGTCCGGTATGGGCCCGGGGCACAGCTTCGGGTCTCCGGGAAGACACTTCGCCAGGACGGCGAAAGCTCCCTCAGGAACCTCTTTGTATTGTGGTGATGACCAGATGGTGCCATTGGAGTGAATTTTCTGTCAAATCAAATCCAGCTATCTTTTGGTCACATTCTGCCGTGGTGACTCGTCCAACCCTGCAACAGCCAGATATTCCTGTGACGGGAAACACTGTTCGAACAGCATTTCGGTGCCATGATTTTCACAGTGGATGGTGCAGCCGTTTGCTGGTATGTTTGGCGGTAAGTTTTCCAGCCAGTAGGGTTTCCGGTGAACGGATACACTACTGGAAGTAGTGGTTGTGGGCGGTGATCCGGCGTTTGAGCGGCACCCAACCTGAGTGTCCCTGCATCAAATCTGTAGCAGGGACGGTCAAACGTACCGAAGGCACCGCATATTCCGGCGGAAAGTTGCCGGGACGTCTGGTGGGCTGCAGGGGGAACATGTTCGAACGGTATACGGAAAAAGCGCGCAGGGTGATCTTTTTCGCCCGGTACGAGGCCAGTCAGTTCGGGTCACCTTACATCGAGACGGAGCACCTGCTGCTGGGCCTGCTCCGCGAGGACAAGGCGCTGACCAACCGCTTCCTGCGGTCGCACGCCTCTGTCGAGTCGATTCGCAAGCAGATTGAAGGACATACCACCATTCGCGAGAAGGTTTCGACCTCGGTCGACCTGCCTCTCTCCAACGAATGCAAGCGTGTGCTGGCCTACGCCGCCGAAGAGGCGGAGCGCCTATCGCACAAGCACATCGGCACGGAGCACCTGCTCCTCGGTCTCCTTCGCGAAGAAAAGTGCTTCGCCGCGGAGATTCTGCAGGAGCGCGGTCTGCGCCTCCCCGCCATCCGCGAGGAGTTGCAGCGCACCACCCAGGAGAAGCCGCAACAGCGACAGCAGCAGCAGCGCGAACAGTCCATGCTGGCGGAGTTCTCCCGCGACCTGACCCAGGCCGCCATGGACCAGCAGCTTGATCCGCTGGTCGGCCGCGACGGCGAGGTCGACCGTGTCATTCAGATCCTGTGCCGCCGCACCAAGAACAACCCGGTGCTCATCGGCGAACCCGGCGTGGGGAAGACCGCCATCGTCGAGGGCCTGGCCCAGAAGATCGCCGACGGCGAAGTCCCCAGCTTCCTGGCAGACAAGCGCGTCCTGTCTCTCGATCTGTCGCTCATCGTGGCCGGCACCAAGTATCGCGGCCAGTTTGAAGAGCGCCTGAAGACCATCATGAAAGAGCTGATGGAGAACCAGAACTCCATCGTCTTTATCGACGAGCTGCACACCCTTGTAGGCGCCGGCTCTGCCGAGGGATCGCTCGACGCCGCTAACATCCTGAAGCCCGCGCTCAGCCGTGGCGAGATTCAGTGCATCGGAGCCACCACCCCCGCGGAGTACCGCAAGTCCATCGAAAAGGACCGCTCGCTTGAGCGCCGTTTCCAGGCTGTCAAGGTTCCGCCGCCGAACGAGGAAGATGCCATCAAGATCATCATGGGCATCAAGGAGAAGTACGAGAAGTTCCACGCCGTCAGCTATACCGACGAGGCGATCAACTTCTCCGTCTCGCACTCGAACCGTTATATTCCGGACCGCTTCCTGCCCGACAAAGCCATCGATCTGATCGACGAGGCGGGCGCACGCGTGAAGCTGAAGCAGACCTCACTGCCCGACGAGATCACCGAGGTGCAGAAGCGCATCAAGTTCATCGTGCACCGCATGGAAAATGCCATTGCGAACCACGAATTCGAGAAGGCGCGCTTCTACTCCGACGAAGAACGCAAGGAGCGCGAGAACCTGCGCACCCTGCGCGATAAGTACCACCTCGACGACTCCTCGGCCGGCATCGTGACCAAGGAAGATATTGAGGACGTGGTCAGCCGCTGGACCGGCGTGCCGATTACGGCCATCAAGGAAGAAGAGACGCAGAAGCTGCTCCGAGTGGAAGCCGAGCTGCACAAGCGCGTTATCTCGCAGGAGAAGGCCATCAGCGCCCTCGCCCGCGCCATTCGCCGCTCGCGTGCAGGCCTCAAGAACCCCGGCCGCCCCATCGGAAGCTTCCTGTTCCTTGGACCGACCGGCGTTGGTAAAACCGAAATGGCTCGCACGCTTGCCCAGTTCCTCTTCGGCAGCGAGAAGTCACTAATCCGCTTCGATATGTCGGAGTTCATGGAGAAGCACTCCGTCAGCAAGCTGATCGGTTCGCCTCCGGGATACGTGGGCTACGAGGAGGGCGGTCAGCTCACGGAGCGCGTCAAGCGCTCGCCCTACTCCGTCGTCCTGCTCGACGAGATCGAAAAGGCTCACCCGGACGTCTTCAACCTGCTTCTGCAGGTGTTTGAAGACGGCCAGCTGACTGACGGTCTCGGCAACACGGTCGACTTCAAGAACACGATCCTCATCATGACCTCGAACATTGGCGCCAAGCACCTGATGAAGCGTGAAGGTCTTGGCTTCCAGTCGAGCAAGGAAGATGTCGTGCTCGAGAAGATGGAAGAGCTGGTGAAGAACGAGGTGAAGCGCACCTTCAACCCCGAGTTCCTCAACCGTCTGGACGAGATCATCGTCTTCACGGCGCTCTCGGACAGCGACCTGATGCAGATCCTGGAACTGCTTGTGCAGCAGCTGAACACCAACCTGGTGCACAAGGCGATCACCATCTCGGTCAACGACGAGGCCAAAAAGTGGATTCTCGACAAGACCCTGGTCGACCGTACCTACGGAGCACGTCCTCTGCGCCGCGCACTGCAGCGCTACATTGAGGACCCGCTCTCAGAGGCGCTGATCGCCGGCAACATCACGGCGCGTCCGGCGTTCCTCGAGGTCTACCTGGATGGCGACAAGCTGTTCTACCGCCCGGTCTCGTCAGAAGGCGAAGAGAAGCTTTCCGGTGAAGCACTCTCCATCCTGTAACCACATTGCGTCGACATCAGACCAGAAGCCCCGGAGAACTCCGGGGCTTTTGCTTTTCTGCTAGCGTGGTTGACCGGAGAGAAAATCATGAACCGACGGGAATTTGGAACCTTGCTGCCCGCCCTGATGGCCGGCCTGGCCCTCACAGAAACCGCCAGTGCCGCGGAGCTGAAAGAACTGACCAGCGGCGGCTACAAACAGGGCACGCTCAAGCCCACGCCACAGAAGGGGCGCACCTCCGGCCCTATCCTGAGCGCGGGAATGCTCAAGGCCGGCAATATCCGTCTGGAGAGCCATTACACCTCGATTGAGCCGGGATCGGAGCATGAGGCAGTCGGCACGCACCTGCACAGCGAGATGTGGCTGGTGACCGAAGGCACGCTGGAGCTGAACCTCAACGGCACACCCCACCTGCTGAAGGCGGGCGATGTGGGCCTGTGCGTGGCCGGAGACAAGCACTTTGTCGCGAACGCGGGCGACACACGCGTCTCGTACTTTGTCGTCACGGTCGGGCCGCCGGAATAAAGAAAGCCCCGGCATAACCGGGGCTTTCTCAACTGCGGAAGCAAAGTGTGTTTACATCAGGGTCTGTACGGACTTCACCGCGGAGTTCACGGCATCGCCAGCGGTTTCAATCGCATCTTCCACCTGCGAGCGGGTCTTCTTGTACAGCTTCTGGGACTCCTTGGCGACCTTGTCAGCCTGCTTTTTCAGCGAATCGGCTGCGTCTTCCAGGTAGTCCCCTGCCTCGTCAATTCCCTTCTTCAGCTGGCGGCGGGTGCGTTCTCCCGACTGCGGAGCATACAGCAGCGCCACCGTTGCGCCTGCCGCGACACCTACTCCAAAAGCGATCCAGATACCTTTCGCGCTCATATCCATTGCCCTCTCTAGCAAATTATGCGGGAACGTCTTAAATCCCATTCTCTCTGCTTAGTGTGATGGATGAAGCTTCTCAGGGGTTGGTTCTAAAGAAATATCCGCAAAGAATGCGTTTGGGGCGGGTGTGCCCCAAAGGTGGGATGGCGGCACAGTGCGACAGCCTTGATTCTGAGCCTGCAACCGACAATCAGACTCACCGGGAAACCCAGCCCGAAAGGATCCACCACCATGATGCACGACCTCATTCTTGGCGCAATCTTCCTTCTCATGCTGATCGGCCCGGCCTTCGTCGCCTTGCGTAGCAGCGACAAGAGTTAGCATCTTTCTCGCCAATATCCGCGCGAGTGCCTCCCACGCAGAACCATCTGGCAACAGCCAACCCGGCAAAGTAAAGTGCAACCATGCTCGACCTCGTGCAGGTGGCAGTTTATCTCGTGCTGATTCTGCTCCCCGTCATCATTGCCACTCGCTGCACCCAGGAGAAATCCGGTAAGGGCCCCGCGGATGCGAACCTTCCCAGCCTGGAAAGCATGCAACTTACGCCCAGGCCGAGGCCTACCCGGAAAAGTACGTTGACGCGGCATAGCATCACCACGCTGCGGCGCTAGAGCCCCGCCAGCTCCCTGGCTCGCACAAAGACTTTCGCAAACATGGCCGCATTCAACAGTCCGGTCAACGTGTTGCGCAGCGATGGATGGTAGCTGGCCAGCAGTCGGATGCCGCTGGGCAACGTGTACTCCGCGCCGTGGCCAAAGATGAAGCCACGCTTGTTGGGCAGCTCACCCGCGTTCACCAGGTGCGCCAGGTAGCCGTCAAAGGCAATCTTCCCCAGGCACACAACTACCTTCACCTGCGTCAGAGCAGCAATCTCCGCCGTCAGGTGAGGCGAGCAGTTGCGGATCTCCTGCGGTGTCGGCTTGTCCCCCGGAGGCGCGCAACGCACCACCGACGCAATGTAACTGTGCTTCAGCTTCATGCCGTCGTCGCGATGCACCGCCGTGGGCTGCGAGGCAAGCCCCAGGGAATGCAGCACCGGGTACATAAAATCGCCGGAACCATCGCCCGTAAACGGCCGCCCCGTGCGGTTCGCTCCATGGGCTCCCGGAGCAAGACCGAGGATCAGGATGCGTGCGCCTGGGTCACCAAACCCGGGCACCGGTCTGGCCCAGTACTCCTGGTCGCGGTAGGCGCGACGACGGGTTTCGCCGATTCCCTTGCAGTAGGTGCGGAGCCGTTCGCACTGTTCGCAGTCGATGATCGATTGCACAACCTGATCCAGCACCGTGAGGGGCGCGCGTGAAGACATGGCTCTAACAGGATAGCGGGGACGGCACGAGTCGCGGCGCTGCGTATACTAGCGGGAAGATTGGCCATACCATGAGGAGTGCAACCTTTGCCTGAAGATTTGCGGATAGACGCTGCCTGCCCCCAGCCCGTTTGGGACCGTATGCGGTCAGGAGTTTTGCTTGTCCTTTGCGGTGCGATGTTGCTCTCCGTGGCAGGATGCAAGCAGACCAGTTCCGACGCTCCAGCAACCACGGCCCCTCCTCCTCCTACCTTTGGCGGCAAAGAAGCGATCGTTCTGAAGCGCCTGCAGACCTACAGCGGCGAAGTTCCGGAGTTTACCGGGATGACCGTTCTTCCGGGCCGAGGCATGGACGTGGTTTCCATCAAGGCCTACCTTCCCGGTCGCGGGGAGACAGAGATTCTCAGCGTTCCGCCCCTGGATAAACTTTCCGCCAGCATGTCGGGCACCGGCATCAGCAGCCAGGGAGCAGCCAGCGCGCTGGCGGGCGGGGTCTTTATGGCACCCTTCGCCAACCCTCTTTCCGGAACAGTGAGCGCAGACGGAAACGCCGTGACCCTTGGCCCCCGCGGCAAGTCGGTCACCCTGCCCGTCGTCGGCGATCCGGACCGTCCATCCGCTCCGCCCCTGGCTCGTTTTGGCCTGCTTGGCCCCCTTGCGGCGACGCAGACGCAGTTCAACAACATGCCGGACGGAAGCGAATTCAAAGCGACCTTTGAGAGCGAGGGCTTCCATGGCCGCTGGCCCGGAAAACTCGAGTTCACCGTCTCCACGCTGCTGAGCGGACGTGCGATCGACCTGGTGATGACCGCCACCAATAATGGCCAGGAAGCTGTCCCGGTCAGCCTTGGCTGGTACCCGCGGTTTGCGATTCCGAGCGGAAAGCGGGCGCAGGCCCGTCTGCGGCTACCCATGTCCGTCTCAATGCGGCCCTATACCGCCTCCAAAGGCTCGTCAGCCACTTCCGGAAACGAGATCAAGGCTGAAACCGGCTTGAACCTTCGTGGAGGAAGCGAGCTCGGAGCGCAGGATATCGACGCCACCCTGGTTCACCTGAGGCCTGCGCTCTTCGACAATGGTCCTACGGTGGAAATCCGTGATCCTGCGGCCGATTACGGCCTGAAGATTGTCGGCATGTCGACCTCGGTGAACGGAATCCTCGTTTCGGCACCCACCGATAAGCCCTGGATCGTGATTGCCCCGGTCGCGAACCTGACTGACCTCGCCAGCAAACCCCTGGATAACGACAAAGCCGACGACCTGATGCTGGCTCCTGGAAAAACCATGCAGTGGCGCGTCCGCCTGGAACTGTTCTCCCCTTCTGCACAGGCAAAGCCCGGAACAGCCCCCTCGCCGTTTGACCCGGCTCCGGCGCGGCCATAGGATAGAGAGAGTCGTTTCTGTGCGCCGACCGGTCCTTATGACCCGCGCCACGACGTGAGATTTTCAACCCTGGAAGGCACTGTTTTGACCCCTACTGAGACCAATGAGTTGACCCCGGCGGAGACGCCCCAGAGCGAGACCCCGACCACCGAAGCTGCTGCGCATGAGCACACGCACGACCACGATCATGACCATGACCACGCGCATCACCACCACGGCCCGGTCCTGAACCCCGAGCTGACGCGTGAGATCCAGGTCGAAGCGCCGGTTGAAGCCGTGGATGCCGCGTTCGATAAGGTGGTCCGCAAGTTCCAGAAGCTGGCTCGCATTCCGGGCTTCCGTCCCGGCAAGGTTCCGGCCGCGGTCATCAAGCGCAAGTTCGCGCAGGATGTTCGCCAGGAAGTGATGGAGTCGCTGGTCAGCGAGCGCTTCCGCGCCGCCCTGGAAGAGCAGAAGGTCAACCCGGTCTCGCAGCCGCAGATCGTGGAGCTGACCCTGTTCGAAGGCCAGCCGCTGAAGTTCAAGGCCGCCTTTGAAGTTCTGCCGGAGCTGGACATCACCGGCTACGACACCGTGAAGGTGGAGAAGCCGAACGTGGAAGTGACCGAGGAAGAGTATCAGTCCGAGCTGGACCGCACGCTGGATTCGCAGGCCACCATCGAGCCCGTCACCGAAGACCGCACGCTGACCACGGGCGACCTGGCCGAGATCAGCTTCACCGGCACCGTCAAGCCTGTGGCGCAGACCGTCGGCGAAGAGGGTCTGGAGAACGCCGAGCAGTCTGAGCCGATCACCGGCGAGGATGTTCCCGTGGAGCTGGGCGGCAAGAACACCCTGCCCGCCTTCAGCGATGCCCTGCAGGGCAAGAAGCCCGGCGACGAGCTGACCCTCGAGGTCGACTACCCCGCCGAGTTCGGCGAGCCCCGCCTGGCCGGCAAGACCGTCGCCTACGACGTCACCGTCAAGGCGATCAAGAAGAAGACCCTGCCGGAGCAGAACGACGAGCTGGCCAAGCAGATGGGCGACTACGAGACCTGGGATGAGTTCACCGCCAAGCTGCGTGAACACGTTGCCGACCGCAAGAAGAGCGCGCTCGAGGGCGAGGCCAAGGAGAAGCTGGTCGAAGAGCTGATCGCCAAGTTCACCTTCCCGGTTCCCGAGTCCTTTGTGCAGCAGCAGATCGATGCCCGCCTGGATCGCGGTCTCCGCGCTCTGGCGCAGCAGGGCATGAAGGCTGAGGACATGCGCAAGCTGGACTTCGGCCGCCTGCGCGAGGCACAGCGCGACCAGGCCGTCAGCGAAGTGAAGGCCTCGCTGATCCTGGACAAGATTGCCGCAACCGAGAATATTGAGGTCAGCGATGAGGATGTGGATCGTGAGCTGTTGATCCTGTCGATCCAGTCGCGCGAGCCGCTGGAAGCGCTGAAGGAGCGTTTGACGGCGGATGGCGGCCTCAATAGAATCCGGGAACAACTTCGTCGCGAAAAGACCGGAAACGTGCTCTACGAGAAGCTGACTTCGTAAGCGCAATCAACCCGCGCCAATGGCGCCGCTACAGGTGAGAAGAGGAGAAGTATGGGACTTGTACCCATGGTGATTGAGCAGACGAGTCGTGGCGAGCGCGCCTACGACATTTACAGCCGTCTGCTTCGCGACAACATCATCTTTCTGGGAACTCCGATTGATGACCAGATCGCGAACGTGATCATTGCTCAGCTGCTGTTTCTCTCCGGCGAGGACCCGGAGAAGGACATCATGCTGTACATCAACTCGCCGGGCGGCTCCGTCAGCGCCGGCATGGCGATCTACGACACGATGCAGTACATCAAGAACGACGTGCAGACACTGTGCATCGGCCAGGCGGCCAGCATGGGCGCGTTTCTCCTGATGGCCGGAACCAAGGGCAAGCGTTTCACTCTTCCCAACTCGCGCATCCTGATCCACCAGCCGCTGATCATGGGCCACGGTATTCAGGGACAGGCGACGGAGATTGATATCCATGCCCGCGAGATCCTGCGTCTGCGTGAGCGCATGAACATCATCATGGCGAGCCACACCGGTCAGAGCTTCGAGCAGATCGAACGCGATACCGACCGCGACTTCACCATGAGCGCACAACAGGCCAAGGACTACGGCATTATCGACGACATCATCGATCGCACACGCAGCTGATTTGAATTGCCGGGACAATCGGCGTACATTGAAACGCCCGGGGACAAACTCCCCGGGCGTTCTCACATCACAACAGATGTGGGAAACGCGGCCGATACCCCTCTCATAAGGGACATGGGAACGGGTGTAAACTTGGAGCAAGATTTCCAGCACGTCCCGTTTGTAACCAGGAGTAGCCTTACCGATGAAAACGTCACGGGGCTCAGACGAATCCCTCCGCTGCTCGTTCTGCCATAAGTCGCAGGACGCCGTCGCCAAGCTGATCTCATCCCCCTCGGATTACCCGCGCGCTTATATCTGTGACGAGTGCGTCGCCGTCTGCAACTCAATCCTTGAGGACGACCGTGGTGAGAAGCAGCAGGGCGCCGCACCAGCACACCTGCCCAAGCCGCACGAAGTGAAGGCCTTCCTTGATGAGTACGTCATCGGACAGGACCTTACAAAGAAGAAGCTTGCCGTCGCGGTTTACAACCACTACAAGCGCATCCAGATGAACCGCACGCGCGGTAACGAAGTGGAGCTGCAGAAGTCCAACATCCTGCTCGTTGGCCCCACCGGCTCCGGCAAAACGCTGCTGGCGCAGACGCTGGCCAAGATGCTGGATGTTCCCTTCGCCATCGTCGATGCGACCACGCTGACCGAAGCCGGCTACGTGGGCGAGGATGTTGAGAACATCATCCTGAAATTGCTGCAGGCGGCTGACGGCGATGTGGCGCGCGCGCAGAGCGGCATCATCTACATCGACGAGATCGACAAGATCGGCCGCAAGGACGAGAACCCATCCATTACCCGCGATGTCTCCGGCGAAGGCGTGCAGCAGGCGCTGCTCAAGATCCTGGAAGGCACCGTCGCCAACGTTCCTCCGCAAGGCGGACGCAAGCACCCTCACCAGGAGTTCACCGCTGTTGATACAACGAACATTCTGTTCATCTGCGGTGGCGCATTCGTCGGCCTGGAGCGTGTGATCGGACGTCGCATCGGCAAAAAAGCGCTCGGTTTCAAGACCCTGGCGGAACCGGAGGCCGCAAACGGCGAGATCACCCCGATCCGCGCCCAGCGCGATACCGAACTGCTCCGCAAGGCCGAGCCGCAGGATCTGCTGAAGTACGGCCTGATCCCGGAGTTCGTCGGTCGTCTGCCGGTTCTCGGCATTCTGGACGAACTGGACGAGGCCGCGCTGATCGAGATTCTGACCAAGCCGCGCAACGCGATCCTGAAGCAGTACTCCAAGCTGTTTGAGTACGAGGGCGTCAAGGTTACCTTCTCCACGGAAGCCGCCCAGGCGATCGCGCATGAGGCTCTCACCCGCAAAGTAGGCGCCCGAGGCCTGCGCATGATCCTGGAAGAGCTGATGCTGGACCTGATGTACAACGTTCCGGGCAACAAGAAGATCAAGGATTTCGAAATCACCGCCGAAATGGTGAAAAACCGCGATCTTTCGACCTCCGTTCCGCTGGAAAAAGCAGGCTAGTTCCGCGCTTCCACGCAACGACACCATCGCCGTGGCCTCAGTTTGGGCTACGGCGATTTTCTTTGCCGGCGCAAATCGTGCACTCGCCCCGCATAGCCTGGCAAAGCGAATTACAATCATCGGAAAGTTGGCGGAGCCGCCCCGCATCGAAGCAGCACGCTGGGGCGTCTAATGGGAGGAATGACAGATATGAGCTCAAAAGAAGCCCTGAGCAGCGAAGTGCAAAAGCTGCCCATGATGCCCATCCGCGATATGGTCATCTTCCCGCACATGATGACGCCGTTTGTCGTCGGACGCGAGTCGAGCGTACGCGCTCTGGAAGAGGCCCTCAACGGCGACCGCCGTATCTTTCTGGCAACGCAGCATGACGCTACGGTAGACGACCCGGGCACCGACGATATCTACCAGGTCGGCACCATCGGCAACATCGTGCAAAGCGTGAAGATGCCAGACGGCAACATCAAGGTTCTGGTGGAAGGCGTGGAACGCGCCCGTGCCACCGAACTGAACGATGAGGATGGATTCTTCGTCGCCTCCGTTCGCACCGGCAGCGCCCTGCTGGAGATGACGCCGCAGGTCGAGGCGCTGGTCCAGAAGGTGCACTCCCTGTTTGAGCAGTACGTGAAGCTGCAGCAGTCGCTCAACTACGAGACGATGGCCGCCAGCGTCCGCCTGGACGAGCCCGCGAAGCTGGCCGACATGATCGCCGCCAACCTGCAGCTCCGAATTGACGAGAAGCAGGAGCTGCTGGAGGTCTTCGCTCCGGAACAGCGCCTGTCGCGCGTTGCCGATACGCTTGAGACCGCCATCGAGAAGCTGAACATGGACCGCACCATCCAGTCGCGCGTGAAGCGCCAGATGGAGCGCGCGCAGAAAGAGTACTACCTCAACGAGAAGATCAAGGCCATCCAGAAGGAACTGGGCCGCGGCGAGAAGAACGAGTTCGACGATCTGAAGAAGAAGATCGAAGCCGCCGGCATGCCCAAGGAAGCTTTCGACAAGGCGATGCAGGAGCTGAAGAAGCTCGAGGCCATGCCACCCATGTCGGCCGAGTCCACCGTCAGCCGCAACTACCTTGACTGGCTGCTGGCCGTGCCGTGGAAGAAGAAGTCCAAGGAGATCCGCTCCATTGAGCACGCCGAGAAGGTGCTGAACCTGGACCACTATGGCCTGGACAAGATCAAGGACCGCATCCTCGAGTTTCTGGCCGTGCGTCAGCTGGTCAAGAATCCCAAGGGATCGATCCTCTGCTTCGTCGGGCCTCCGGGCGTCGGCAAGACCTCGCTTGGCATGTCGATCGCCAAGGCCACCGGCCGCAAGTTCGTCCGCATGTCGCTGGGCGGCGTGCGCGACGAGGCTGAGATCCGCGGCCATCGCCGGACGTACATTGGCGCCCTGCCCGGACAGATCATCCAGTCGATGAAGAAGGCCGGAACCAAGAACCCGGTCATCATGCTCGACGAAATTGACAAGATGGCCTCGGACTTCCGCGGCGATCCGGCCTCGGCCATGCTTGAAGTGTTGGACCCGGAGCAGAACAACAGCTTCCAGGACCACTACCTCGACGTGGAGTACGACCTGTCGCAGGTCCTGTTCGTTGCTACGGCCAATGTGCTGCACACCATCCCCGGCCCGCTGCAGGACCGCATGGAGATCCTCCGCCTCTCGGGCTACACCGAGATTGAGAAGCTGGAGATCGCCAAGCAGTACCTGCTGAAGAAGCAGTTGGAAGGTACCGGCCTGACCGAAAAGCAGATCGTCTTCTCCGACGATGCGCTCAGAGAGATCATCCGCTCGTACACGCGCGAAGCCGGCGTCCGCTCCCTGGAGCGGGAGATCGGCAACGTGTGCCGCAAGGTCGCCCGTCGCGTGGTGAAGAACGGACCGAAGCACAAGGAAGAGGTCACCAAGGACAATCTTGCGGACTTCCTCGGCGTGGCTCGCTTCCGCGATTCGCAGGTGCACGAGAAGAGCGAAGTCGGCCTGGTTACCGGCCTTGCATGGACCGAAGTCGGCGGCAGCATTCTGCAGACGGAAGTCCAGGTGCTGGATGGCAAGGGCAAGCTGACCACCACCGGCCAGCTTGGCGACGTGATGCAGGAGTCGGCGCAGGCCGCTCTCAGCTACGTCCGATCGCGTGCGCACCACCTCGGCCTGGGTAAGGACTTCTACCGCAACATCGACATCCACGTCCACGTTCCCGAAGGCGCTATCCCCAAGGACGGCCCCTCGGCAGGCATCACGCTGGCCACGGCGCTCTCCTCGGCCCTGACCAAGATTCCTGTCCGCCGCGAGGTCGCCATGACCGGCGAAGTCACGCTGCGCGGCAAGGTACTTGCCATCGGTGGACTGAAGGAGAAGCTGCTCGCGGCCCATCGCGCCGGCATCTTTGAAGCCATTCTTCCCGCGGACAACCGCAAGGACCTGGCCGACCTGCCGGAGCTGCTGAAGAGCAGCATGAAGTTGCACTTTGTCGAGAACATGGACGAGGTGCTGCAGATTGCGCTCGAAGGCAAGCTGCCTGAACTGAAGGAAGAGACCCCGGAAGCCATCGGCGTCCCTCTGACCGGAAGCGTACAGACCGTGGTCACCCACCAGTAAGCTTTCGTCGGCAACATCAATGACAAAGGCCCAACGCGAGCGTTGGGCCTTTGTCATTTTCTCTTCCCCATGAAAGAGTGCGGGAATGTTCACATCCGCCCTCATTCGATTACGGAAGAAACTCTATGCGGTCTTCCGCCCGCCGATAAAGTGCATGATCAGGGAGATCACCGCGAAGATCAGCAGCAGATGGATCAGCAGGCTGGAGACATGCATCAGCGTGAAACCGCCGAGCCATGCAAGAACCAGAATGATTGCCAGAAGCAGAAACATAATCGTATTTCCTTTCGCGACAAGGTACGCATCGTAGTGCGCCTTACGGAGAAATAGGAGGCGCAAACCGGCAATTTCGTTGCCTCGCCGTCTGTGCATTCTGGCGGATACGTCTCCGGGCAGCCGAAATCGATCGCGCCGCATCTACTTTTCCCGACGCACGATTTCAGTCACGCGCTTTCACGGAGGTTCCCTATGCTGATCCTGCTGATTATTCTGCTTCTCCTGATGTTCGGTGCCTTTCCTTCCTGGCCCTACAGCCGCGGCTGGGGCTATTACCCCACCGGCGGACTCGGCCTGATCGTTCTCATCGTCCTGGTGCTGCTGCTGACGCGCGGCGTCTAAAATCATTCCGGCTCTGGGTGTCCCATCCATCGCAAAACGATGGATGGGACGCCTCTCTTCCCCTTGTTATCATCGAAGGCAATCCTCTGCCGGAGATTGCCTTCGATGCCTACCGCTTCCACCACCTCGTCCCTGCGTCTCAGCAAGCTGGCGCCGTCCATCGTGCAGTCTGAGATTCGCGCGATGACCATCGCCTGCAACGCCATCGACGGCATCAACATGAGCCAGGGTGTCTGCGACACTGACCCGCCGCATCCCGTCATTGAAGGCGCGGTGGAGGCCATGCGCAACGGCTTCAACATCTACGCCCGCATGGACGGCATCGACAGCCTGCGCCACGCCATCGCCCGCAAGTTCGCGCACTACAACGCGCTTACCGCTGATCCTGACGGCGAGATCCTGGTCACTACCGGCACCACCGGAGCCATGCTCGCCACCTGCATGGCGTTGTTTGATCCCGGCGACGAGATCATCGTCTTTGAGCCCTTCTACGGCTACCACGTCAACATGCTCATTGGTCTGAACCTGAAGCCGGTCATCGTCCCGCTTTCCGCGCCGCGCTGGGACTTCGATCCCGAAACCCTCGCCGCTGCCATCACGCCAAAGACGCGCGCCATTATCGTGAACACGCCGGGCAATCCCTCGGGCAAGGTCTTCACACGCACCGAGTTGGAAGCTCTTGCGCAGATCGCCGTCGACAACGACCTGTTCGTCATCACCGACGAGATCTATGAGTACTTCCTCTACGACGGCCGCGAGCACATCTCGCCCGCAACGTTGCCTGGCATGGCCGAACGCACCATCACCATCGCCGGCTTCTCGAAGACCTTCTCTGTGACCGGCTGGCGGCTTGGCTACCTGCACGCCAGCAAGCGCTGGACGCCGTCGATTGCTTACTTCCACGATCTGCTCTTCATCTCAGCGCCAGCGCCGCTGCAGCATGGTGTCGCCGCTGGCCTCTGCGACCTGCCTGACAGCTTCTACACTGACATGCTGGCCGAGTATGCCACCAAACGCGACAAGACCGTCACCGCCCTCACAGACGCCGGTCTAACACCGACCATCCCGCAGGGCGCGTACTACATCCTCGCCGACGTCACCCGCGTTGAAGGTACGACCGCCAAAGAGAAGGCACGTAACCTGCTGAAGCAGGTTGGCGTAGCCGCCGTCGCAGGCTCCGCCTTCTTCCGCCCCGGACATGGCGAGAACCTGCTGCGGTTCTGCTATGCGAAGAAGGATGATGCTCTGGATGAGGCCTGCCGGAGACTCAGGTCGCTGTAGCTTTTCTGTTTGTCATTTCGGAGCGAAGCGGAGAAATCCGCTTCGCAAGATATAGCAGATCCCTATGGGATAGGGAACAAAAAACAAAGCCCGCCAACCGGCGGGCTTTTCTGACAACTTACAACCGAGCACTGTGAACTAGCAGCACCCACCGGCAATGCTCGGGATCAGCATGATCTCATCGCCATCTTCAAACGTATGCGACTCTCCGCCGAGAAAGCGGATGTCCTCATCGTTCACATACACGTTGATGAACTGGCGCAGCTTGCCGCTCTCGTCCTTGATGTGCGATCCCAGCGCCGGGAACTTCACGCCAAGATCTTCCACCAGTGCGGGCAGATTGGCAGCGGTCGAATCAACCTTCTTAACACCATCCGTGTGACGAACAAACGCAGTCGGCAACAATACTTTTATAGACATCGCGTACTTCCCTTCTTCTCATGCGCTTTTATTTGTCATTCCGCAGCGCAGCGGAGGAATCTGCTTTTCCTGACAACTAAGAGCTAACAACTGTTACCGGGCTACCAGTTCGGCTTCTTCCGCCGCAACCCCGTTGATCTCCTTCAGATACGCATCGAACTCGGCCAGCTTCGGCTTTACTGCGCGTCCAAAGTCATAGCGGCTGGTCAGCACGTCGGTCGTCTTCAGGCCATTGCCGGTAATGCAAACCACCGTCGTCTGGTCCTTGTCGATGCGGCCCTCGGCAATCAGCTTCGCCGTCACGGCAGTGGTGACGCCGCCGGCCGTCTCCGTGAAGATGCCTTCCGTCTCCGCCAGTTCCTGCATGCCGCTGACAATCTCCACGTCCGAAACATCCTCAGCCCAGCCACCGCTCTCGCGGCACAGCTTTGCTGCAAACGGGCCATCAGCCGGGTTGCCAATCGCCAGTGAGCGGGCAATCGTGTCCGGCTTCTGCGGCTCGTGGCGGTCCAGGTTGTTCTTTACCGCGTGCGAGATCGGGGAGCAGCCCGTGGCCTGCGCTCCAAAGAACTTCACATGCTTTGCCTCGACCAGCCCCAGGTACACCAGCTCGTCAAAGGCCTTCTTGATCTTGCGAATCAGTGAGCCGCCGGCCATCGGAACGACAACGTTATCCGGCAGCTTCCATCCCAGCTGCTCGGCAATCTCATAGCCCACGGTCTTTGAGCCCTCGGCATAGTACGGCCGCAGGTTCACGTTTACAAAGCCCCAGTTGTACTCATCGG
Source organism: Terriglobus tenax (assembly GCF_025685395.1). Taxonomy (NCBI): domain Bacteria; kingdom Pseudomonadati; phylum Acidobacteriota; class Terriglobia; order Terriglobales; family Acidobacteriaceae; genus Terriglobus; species Terriglobus tenax. The sequence goes on from NZ_JAGSYA010000004.1 coordinate 714,753, forward strand.
CAATCTGCGAGCACAGGCGATTCACGTGGTCATAGTTACCATCGATCCGCACCAGGCGCGCGCCATACACCAGCGTGTTGATAATCTTCGCCGGCTCCAGGTCAGCCGGCACCAGGATGCAGCTCTTCAGTCCAAGGCGCGCCGCCTGCGCCGCCACGGAGTTGGCCAGGTTGCCGGTTGAGCTTGCGCCCACCGTCTCAAAGCCGAAGAAACGGGCATTCGCCAGCGCCACGGCGACAACACGATCCTTGAAGCTCAGCGTCGGGAAGCACACCGCGTCGTTCTTGACATACAGATTCGCCGCACCCAGGCGCTTGCCCAGGTTATTTGCCTTCACCAGCGGCGTAAAGCCAACCGGCAGGTCGGGCTGAAAGCCCTCGGGAATGGGAAGCAGAGCGCGATAGCGCCAGATGCTGGCCGGGCCAGAGGAAATGGACTCACGGGTGACCTTGCCCTTCACGGCATCCAGGTCATACTCCAGCTCCAGCGGATAGAAGCACTCGTCACAGGCAGACAGCGGCTGGTTGCCATAGTTCTTGCCGCAGCTCTTGCACTTCAATACGTACGTGACACACGCACCATCGGACATACGTTCTTACTCCCCATGGCGGAGGAAGTCCGGTCCGGTGACGTTGTCTCTCTGGAAGCTGGCCTCAGACCCTGGAACGAGGAGGCACGGGGAAGGAATTGAAAACGTTCCTTACTCCGAATCTCATGTTCCCTGTCGCCAGGAGAGAGTTGACACCGGTACGCCTTTGTTCTGTCCGGTTGTCGTGGCGTCACAGGGCTCGTCCCTCAACCACTCTTCATGAAATTCGCGCTGGACCTTGCGACCCAGCTTGAATGTATTGTTTGTATCACCGCGCTGCCCGGCGGCACAACCTGGAGTGCAGCCAATGGGGATTGGGCGCAGTGAATGGCATCAAACATGTGGAAATCGGCTCCCGCCGGACCTCATGGAGGTTCTACTCGGGCTGGACCATCTCTTTTACGCCCTCGACGAACCGCGCCGGGTCAAACTCCGTCCGCAGGATCTCATCCGGGCAGTCGGTCATCAGAGCTACGCGCCAGTTGCAGACAAAGGCCACCATCTGCTCCGGCTGGGCTGTCTTGATCTCGCTGCACAGCGTTTCGGCGTCATGCACGCCGCTTTCGCCTTCGACATCGATCAGCACCAGGTCATAGTGCCTTTGCCAGAACGCAACCCGCCCCTCGGCCAGATCCATAACGGAGTCGACGTCATAGCCGGAGAGACGCAGAATCTGGTCCCGCAGGGGACGCAGCATGTCCCGCTTGCAGAAATGGAGAATCGTTTTCTTGTGAGGTGCAGACATATGGGGAATCGCTTCCCCTATTTTACGCTGTCCTAAGCGAGAACTTCAGCTTTCTCGGTCGACGATGCCGCACGCGCCGGCAGGATCTGCGAGGGCACCAGAAGATCGTCCTTACGCATCACCAGGCTGGTCGCATTCAGGCTGGCCAGCTCAAAGCCGTGACCGTGCGTGATGGCGTCGGTCGGACATGCCTCGACACAGTAACCGCAGAAGATGCAGCGGTTGTAGTCGATGTTGTAGACCTTCGCGTAACGCTCCGACGAGCTGATGCGCTTCTCTTCCGTATTGTCCGCCGCTTCAATAAAAATGCAGTTCGACGGGCATGCCGCAGCGCACAGGAAGCAGGCAACGCACTTCTCCAGGCCGTTTTCATCGCGCTGCAGCTGGTGCTTGCCGCGGAAACGCTCCTGGAACTGCGCGCCACGCATCGGCCCCTTCCCGTCAGGGTAGTTCTCAACCTCGGTGGGCTGGAACATTTCCTTCAGGGTGATGCTCATACCTTTGGCGATCGCGGCTGCGTTGCTGACGATGGACATGCTTTGAGTATATGACACAGGTGGGCTAGGCTGGTAACCACCATGCGCGACAGCTGCCTTGCCCTCGTCCTCACTCTTGCTTCCCTTCCCGTCCTGGCGCAAAGTGCACAGCCCATGGCGCATGCCCCCGCCAGCGCCTCCACCTCGCTCACCATCACCGGCCCCGGCGGTAAAGTGCTGAAGCTATCGCCCGAAGATCTGAAAGCCATGCCGCACAAGACCGCCGAGGTCTTCAACGAGCATGCCAAGGCCAAGGAAAGCTACTCCGGCGTGCCACTCTCCGATCTGTTGAAGCAGGTTGATGCCCCCACCGGCGAAAAGCTGCGCGGCAAACTCTACCTGCTTGGCGTTATTGCCGAGGGCGCTGACCACTACCGCGTGCTCTACTCCCTGGCCGAAACCGATCCTGCCAATCACACGGGTGACGTGCTGATCGCCGACCAGGTGGACGGCAAACCGATCGACAAGGACGGAGCCTTCAAACTGATCAGCACGGAAGAAAAACGCCCGGCGCGCTGGGTCCGCAACCTGACAGCGATCACCGTCAAGCCGGTCGAATAGCGCCTACAGCCACGTCTCCGTACGCTCCCACCGCGTGGGCCGCATGGACAGGTACTGCACCACCCTTGGCAGCACGCCCCTATTTGGGCTGCTGCCGTGCGGCAGCATTGCGTGCCAGATCACCAGGTCGCCAGCGCCGGCTGCGATGGGCTGCGCTCCCGCATGACCGAGAATTGCCTCGCGCGGATGACTTCCCTCCGGCAGTGCATCCAGCCAGTCGCCCAGCGTGCGATGAAACCCCGGGATGCAGCAGAACGCTCCCTGGTGCGCCGGTGTGTCCGTCAGGTAGAGAATTCCCTGGATATCCAGTGTGTGCGGCCGCGCCAGCGAATAATCCCAATGGAGATGCGGCCCCGGAAACAGCCATCCCGGCTTCTCCGGGGGATTCAGGCCGCCCTGATCGATGGTGGGCCACAGGTCCTCGCGTCCCCAGAGCTGCGCAAACGCCTTCACCACACGCGGAGTCTTCCGGTTCGCCACAAACGCAGGATTCATCAGCGTGCGTACCCAGATGCTATGTCCCTGCGGATTGCGGTACCAGCTCCCGGGGTCATCCGGGACGGCCCCAAGATGCTCATACACGGCTGCCGCGGCGGCGGCGGCCTGCTCCGGCGAGACCGCATTGCGCAGGATCACATAGCCGTACTCATCCCAGTGCCGCAGGTCCTCCTCAGAAAGCCCTTCGACATTGTCCAGGTTTCCCGCAGCCGATCCGACGGTCTCACCGGCAAGCGCGCGGCGCAGGCGCTCCAACTCGCCCTCGTCCATCTGGCCGTTATGGCCATCGAGAATCCACTGTTCAAACGCATCGAAGGCAGGCCGCTTCTCCAGGACGAACCGGCTGACCTCCAGCCCGTTTACCCCAAGCGCACTGAACAACGCCTGTTGCAGATCCCAGGCAGGCGCCGGGCGCCTCTCGGATAGATGTTCCCAATACTCCCGCAGCAGCGGAATCTCAAAGATGCTTTCCTTAACCGCTCCCATCGTTCCCTCTCAGCACAAGCAGCAGGCGCAGCAACGCGCGGCACTAGCGTAACAGCAAGGCCTTCTCCAGTACCGTCAGCGTGAACTCCGCGATTGCGATCTCAGGGCTGCGAAGGTTAGCAACCGGCACCCAGGCGACATCCATGGCATCGTCATCGCATTCGAGCACACCGCCGCGCAATTCGCACAGGTAGTCCACCAGCACATAGTGATAGAGAACCCGCCCGTCGCGATCGCGGACAACCCGGTCCAGGGTCTCAACGTGCCTGAGCGGCACCACGGTCAGGCCGGTCTCTTCTCTGACCTCGCGGGCAACGCCCTCCTGCAGGCTCTCGCCCAGTTCCAGGCGGCCACCCGGCAGGCTCCACTCGCCCTTCAGCGGTTCGCGGCCACGACGCACCAGCAGAACGTTGTTGTCCTGAAAGACAATCGCCCCCACTCCGACGATGGGGGCGCTGGGATATTCGCGGTTATCGCTCATTTCAGCGGTTTGCCAAACTCCTCGCAGAAGACCGTGTGCGAAAACGGAAAACGTCCCCCATTGAACTTCTCCTGCCCATGCGCGCTTCCAACCGCCAGCAACGCCACGACCCAGTAGCTCATGGGAAGGCGCAGCACCTCATGCACCTTGTCCTGCTCAAAGCCTTCCATCGGAGCCGTATCGTAGCCCAGCACCTCAGCCATCATCAGCATGTGGGTAAAGGCGATCATCACCTGCTTGTTCAGCCAGCCGTGCATCTGGTCAGAGTTGAACTCAGCAAAGTACTGCGGAATGCTCTCGCGCGAGGCCGCGGCAAAGCTCTCGCTCATGCCGCCCTTCAGGCCGGAGTCAATCACATCGTCCAGGTCCTTGCGCCAGGCATCCACATCGCCGCAGGCCACAATCACGGCACTTGCCTCTTCCACCTTGGCCTGGTTGAAACAGGCTCCGCGCAGGCGGCGCTTCTGTTCCGGCTGCTGCACCACTACAAAGCGCCAGGGCTGCAGGTTATAGCTGCTGGGAGCCTGCAGACCGGCCTCTAAAATTTTGCGCAGATCATCCTGCGGCATGGGTTCGCCGTCAAAGCTCTGGCTTGCACGACGCTCGCGAATTGCCTGTGCGAGCGATTTGATTTCGGCGCGGCTCATTCGTTGCTTTACCTTGCTCCTTCAAAACGTGGCCGTGGCCCGTACCCGCTCAGCGCAGGTTTTCCATGGGCTCTTCCGTCGCAAAGGCAGACGCACCTGCGGCCTCCGACGACACCCAGACTCCATGAAAGGCTGAACGAAGCTCAGGATACGCGAGGACAAGCGTTCGTGCAGCCTCGGTATTCCGTTTGCGGGCCGCCACGGAGTCGCCCATCGTCTCTACCTTCAGATGAACCACAAGGTCCACCTTGTCTTTGCTGACGCTGTCATTGAAGCCAAAACCTGTAATGCGGTACTCGCTGCCATCCGTAGCGCGCAGCACCAGCGGCTGCTCCGCGGAAAGCCCCTTCTGTACCACCGGAGGCGCGGCGGCAGAGGCCTCCGTACGCAGCTTTTCCAGGTGCGTGCTGCCTACAAACCCAACGGGCTGCAGCAGTTCCGCAGCCTGCTGGTAATACAGCCATGCGTTCCACGGCTGGTTCTGCCTGGCCATGGTGCGCGCCGTCGTCCAGTAGTACAGCCCGTCTTTGCCTGCGGAGGTCGTCGCCTTGGGGTAGATACCCGCAAGCTTCCATCCGCCCTCGTTGCGCAGCAGCATGCTGATACGCCACGGGTTCGCTCCCCCGGCATTCACAATGGCAAAGGCGTACTTGCCTGCCGGCAGGCCGTCGATGATGAAATCCGTTTCTGTCGAACTCTGATTCAGGGTGCAGAAAAACTGCCCGGTCGCGGGTGAGCCGTCCGTATTGGGCTTCAGGCCGGTCGCATCCAGCAGCCACACGCTCTCCACCGCCAGAGGAGATCCCTTCAGCTTTGGAGACGTATCGCCGGTCAGCGAGGCCACCGCGGCGAAGTTGCTCGCCAGATCTGCGCTGCTCTGAGCCTTAATTGCCGCCGGATCGTTGGCCTGCATCGCCAGCGCCAGCGTCCGCGCCGCCTGCGCAATTCCATCGCGGTCAATGGCCTGCATCTGCGACTGGGTGGTACATGTCTCCGCCGCCAGCGGACCGGCAGCTAACAGAACAGCAAACACGGCAGACAAACGCTTCATTCCGGAACCCCGGCCGCGAAATTCCGGGGCTTTGCACCTGCCAACCCCTCGCGGCATTGATTAGTCTAGTTGAGATAGACGCAGTCTGCGCTCGTTTCCGGCTCAACCAGCGTCTAATCCTTTGTATGCAGCGCAAAACCATCGTCTTCGGAGTTTGCCTCCTTCTGTCCGGCCTCGCACTCCACGCCCAGCAGAAGCCTTCGGCTGCCTTGCCGGCCACGCCTCCGACAGCCCTGGCTCCCACCGCACCGGCACCGGTTGCGCCCGCTACCACTCCGCCGCAGGTGACCTATCAGAATGGCATCCTCACTGTAACCACGGACAACTCCAGCCTGAACCAGACCCTGCGCGAGATCGCCCGCAAGACCGGCATGAACATTACCGGTGGAGTCAACGAAGAACGCATCTTCGGAAGCTATGGCCCGGCCAAGACGGGCGCGGTACTGCGCCAACTGCTCGACGGCACAACCAGCAACATGCTCTTCCAGGAGGCGACGGCCACGCAGGCCGCACACCTGACGCTCAGCGCTCGCCAAGGCTCTCCCACGCCGCCCAGCGTCTTCGCCGCCAACCAGCGCCGCGACCAGGAAGACTCCTTCATCCGTTCCACGCCACCGGAGCAGAACAATGTTCCCAGGCCTGCTTCGCCGCCTCCACCGCAGCAGGGTGGTGTTCCCATCGGCTCCTTTGGCCCGCCAGCGCAGGCCGATGGCTCCCAGCCGTCTCAACAGGTGAACGATGGCAATGACAACGGCGACAACAACCAGCAACAGGATCAGCAACAGTCGCCCAACGGTGTGAAGACTCCTGAACAGCTACTGCAGCAGTTGATGCAGATGCGCCAGCAGCAGAACGGCAAATAAGAAACGGGAACCCCTAAGGGCTCCCGTTCTCTTTCTGATCGAATACCTTGGAAAATCACTAGCCCGCAATCGTCCGCGCCGGCGCCGAGGCGACCCGTGTGGCCGCCACCGAACGCGCATGGACACGGAAGATGGCGAATAGCGCCTGGCAAACACCATAAGCCAGCAGAACACCTGCCGCCAGCGATGCCAGAACCGCACTCAGAATCATGACTGATGTCACCACGCCAACTCCCCGCCGGGATCACTGCCCGGCGTTCTTATTATTTCAACACATCCGCATTGCGCAAGCATGACTTAGCGGCATCTGTTGATGCTTCAGATACAGTCTTTCCGCGCCGTGTTGCCTCACCCGTCGCCCTACCGGGGGTGACAAAGGATGTACTCTAGAGTTTTGCGGCCAGCCCGCGATTGCTTGCCTATGAGCATTACTCACATCACGGTCCGCGGTGCCCGCCAGCACAACCTGAAGAACATCTCCGTCTCCATTCCTCGCAACACGCTGACGGTGGTTACCGGCCTCTCCGGTTCGGGCAAGTCCTCACTCGCCTTTGACACCATCTACGCCGAGGGCCAGCGCCGCTACGTCGAGACGCTCTCCGCCTACGCCCGCCAGTTCCTGGACCAGATGGAGCGGCCGGACGTCGACGCCATCGAGGGACTCTCCCCGGCCATCTCCATCGAGCAGAAGACCACCTCGCGCTCGCCGCGCTCCACCGTTGGCACCATCACGGAGATCTACGACTACCTGCGCCTGCTCTATGCCTCGGTCGGCCAGCCGCACTGCCCCAACTGCGGACGCCCCATCAGCCGACAGAGCGCCGACCAGATTGTCGAGCGCATCGTCGCCCTCTCCCCCGGCGAACGCATCACCGTCTTCGCCCCCATCGTCCGCGGACGCAAGGGCGAGTTCCGCGAAGAACTCGAAGCGCTGGACCAGCAGGGCTTCCGAGCCCGCATCGACGGCGAAGTTACTGAGATCACCGAGGGCATGCGCCTGGAGAAGCGCAAAAACCACACCGTCGAGGCCATCGTCGACCGCGTCATTCTGAAGCTTGGCGCGGACGGAAAGCCGGACACCCGCCGCCTGGAGGCCTCCGTCGCCAAGGCTCTGCAGATGGCCAACGGTCTGGTTCTGATCGGCATCGCGGGCATGGACGAGACGCTCTACTCCTCGTCCATGGCCTGCCCGGAGTGCGGCATCAATGTGCCCAAGCTGGAGCCGCGCAGCTTCAGCTTCAACTCCACCTACGGCGCCTGCCCGGAGTGCCACGGCCTGGGCAGCATCTACGATTTCGACCCCGCCAAGACCATCACCGACTGGTCCAAGCCCCTGCTCGACGGCGCCATGGGTCCGGGTTCTGCCTCGCAATACCTGCTCAAGCTCATCAAGCTGGCGGCGGAGAAGTACAAGATCGACCTGAAGAAGCCTTTCGAGTCGCTTTCAGACGCGCATCAGAAGCTGCTTTTGTACGGTCCTCCAAAGGGCGAGACCAGCCGTACCGGCTTCCACGGCATCCTGAGCTACCTGCGCGATTCGCTGGAAGAGACCAAGTCCGACGGCTACCGCGAATACATGATGCAGTACATGTCGGCTTCGCTGTGCCCCGCCTGCAAAGGAGCACGCCTGCGCCCGGAGTCGCTCGCCGTTCGTGTCGATGGCAAGTCCATCGCCGACTTCACCTCCATGGCGCTGGACATCGCGCTCGACACTGCGCGCACCCTCAAGTTCACCGGCCGCGAGCAGATCATCGCCGACCGCCTGCAACGCGAAGTCATCGAGCGCCTCGAGTTCCTGAATGCCGTTGGCCTCAGCTATCTCTCCCTCGATCGCTCCGCGGCGACCCTATCCGGCGGTGAAGGTCAGCGCATCCGTCTCGCTACGCAGATCGGCTCCCGCCTGCGCGGTGTGCTCTATGTGCTGGACGAGCCCTCCATCGGTCTGCACCAGCGCGACAATCAGCGCCTGATCACCGCGCTGGAAAGCCTGCGCGACCTGGGCAACACCGTCCTTGTGGTGGAGCACGACGAAGACACCATCCGCAAGGCCGACTACGTCATCGACATCGGCCCCGGCGCCGGCAAGAACGGCGGCCACCTGCTGCTGCAGGGCACGCCACAGCAGATGATGGAGGACCCGCACTCGCTCACGGGGCTCTACCTGTCGAACCAGATCGCCATCTCCGCCCGCACCGAGCCGCGTCCTCTGACGGGCAAATGGGTCACGATTGACGGAGCAAAAGGCCACAACCTGAAGGACGTCACGGCCAAGGTCCCTGTCGGCATCATGACGGTGGTCACCGGCGTCTCGGGCTCCGGCAAGTCGACGCTGATCAACGACACTCTTTACCGCGCGCTGGCGAAGGAGCTCTACGGCAGCCGCGAGGAGCCCGAGCCTTACAAGTCCATCAAGGGCTTTGAGGAGTTCGACAAGGTCATCCAGATTGACCAGTCACCCATTGGACGCAGCCCGCGCTCGAATCCGGCCACCTACACCGGAGTCTTCACCGCCATCCGCGACCTGTTCGCCATGCTGCCCGAAAGTCGCGAACGCGGCTACAAGCCCGGCCGCTTCAGCTTCAACGTACAGGGCGGACGCTGCGAGGCCTGCCAGGGCGACGGTCAGAGGCGCATTGAGATGAACTTCCTGCCGGACGTCTATGTGCTGTGCGAGGTCTGCAACGGCCGCCGCTACAACCAGGAGACGCTGGCCGTAAAGTTCAAGGGCTACTCCATCGCGGACATTTTGGAACTCGCCATCGAAGACGCTTTGCCCATCCTCGAAGACATTCCCAACGTGAAGGTAAAGCTGCAGACGCTGGTGGATGTCGGCCTTGGCTACATTCACCTGGGGCAGTCGGCCACGACGCTCTCTGGCGGCGAGGCGCAGCGCATGAAGCTGGCCCGCGAGCTGAGCAAGCGGCAGACGGGCCGCACCATGTACATGCTGGACGAGCCCACTACCGGCCTGCACTTTGACGACGTCCGCAAGCTGCTGGACGTGCTGCACAAGCTGGCCGACCTGGGCAATACGGTGCTGATCATCGAGCACAACCTTGACATCATCCGCAACGCCGACTGGATTATCGACATGGGTCCCGAAGGCGGTTCCGGCGGTGGTACGGTGGTTGCTGCCGGCATCCCGGCAGAGGTGGCGAAGGTCAAGGGCTCGCATACCGCGGAGTTCCTGAGCCGCTACTTCGTGGAAACAAAAACACCCGCCAGACCGGCTAAGAAGGCGAAGAAGTGAGCGAGAACAACAACGGCTTCGAGATCGACCAGGAGCGCGCGGAAGAGAACTTTCGCCGCCTGGAAGAGGCGTTGCAGTCCAGCCAGCCAATACGGCGGCAGCCGCACCTGGGCTATGGCGTTGTCTTTGCCGCCTCCGCCTTTTTACTACTGCTCGTCGCCACCTCGGCGCTGGTTTTCCTTGTTGGCCTGCACGACCACAAGCTGCAGAAGGACGCTCTGGAGAAAATCGCCAACCTGCCGCGCATCTCGGTCTACGCCATGGGCATCGCCTACGCGGGCACCTTCTCCTGGGCCTTCTTCCTCTATCCGCGCTTCTGGCAGCGGCCCTACTTCGACGTACTGCAGTGGAACTTCGCCGCTGTGCGCCGTTACTGGCGCCTGCTTTTGCTGGGCGGCGTTGGCCTTTCCGCCGCTGCCGGCCTTGCGGAGCGCTTTGTCACCGTGCCGGACACGGCCCCGATGAACGCTTTCTTCAAGAATCCGCTGGACCTGTGGCTGATCACGATCTTCGGCTCGACCATCGCCCCGTTTTTTGAGGAGATGATCTTCCGCGGCTACCTTCTGCCGGGCGTCGCCATCGCCTTTGACTGGCTGCGTATGGAGCGGTCCGATACCGCCCGCGCCCACTGGGAATCGACCGATACCCTCAGCCTGCAGGCCATTCTCTTCTCAGGCATCGTCACCAGCATTGGCTTCGCGTCCCTGCATGCCTCGCAACTGGCAGACACCTGGGGCGCCGTTGCACTGCTGTTCTGCGTCAGTTGCGTGCTGACTACCGTCCGCGTCCGCCTGCGCTCGCTGGCGGCTTCCACGCTGCTGCACGCCGCTTACAACGGCACGCTGTTCCTGCTGACCTTCATTGCGACCGGCGGCTACCGGCATCTGGATAAGCTGCAGCAGTAAGCATTCCTTCCTGTTTTTCCTTCTCATCCTGACTAAAATCAATCCTGAGATGACCGACCGTAACGCCGCCTCCGAAAAGCAAGACCTTCTAGATCTGATCGCCACCCTCTCCTTCCGCCTGGGCGACTTCACCTTGTCGTCGGGAGCGAAGTCCGATTACTACATCGACTGCCGCATCACTACGCTGCACGCCGAGGGTGGCCGCCTGACCGGCCTGGTGCTCTATGACCTGATCCGCGAGAACTTTCCGGAGGCCGAGGCTGTGGGTGGGCTGACAATGGGCGCTGACCCGGTCGTCTCCAACACCGCCAGCGCCTCCGCCTGGTACGCCAAAGATCACCCCGGCCATCCCTTGCTGAACGGCTTTCTTGTCCGCAAGCAACCCAAGGGGCATGGAGCGGGTCGCCAGGTGGAGGGTTTCCTGAAGCAGGGTGCGAAGGTTGTGATTGTGGACGATGTTTGCACCACCGGCGGCAGCACCATCACCGCAATTGAGGCCGTCAAAGCCGCAGGCATGGAGATCATCGGCATCCTCTGTCTGGTGGATCGCGAGCAGGGCGGACGCGCCAACATCGAAGCCGCAGCTGCGGGAGCACCGTTTATCGCGGCCTTCACTGCGAATGATGTGCGGGCAGCGCATGTGGCGTTGCAGTAGCAGTTTCTAGATATCCAGACTCATTTTCTTATGAGTCTGGATCGAATCGTAGATCAAGCGAATCACCCAGCCCAGAAACAACCACCAGGCGCTCCCGCCAATCCCCCACAACAAGATTCCGAACGCCAACTTCCCATCCCACATGGCCGAAAAAGCCACGAGTGCAACGGGAATATCTACGAAGAAGAGGATGCAGACAAGCCATCCCTTCGGCCCATCCAAGTAAGGCTCTTGAGGTACCTGCTCCCAGAAAAGCAATTGCAAACAATACGACATGTAGTGTGGGAGCAAACCACCAAGTGCGGCTTATTGTCAGGATCGTCTGGGAGTTCACATCGGCATCTTACCTCCACGCCGACGACCTTCGATAGAATAAAAGGCGATGATTCCTACCCTCGAATGGACCCCCGAAGGCGTCCGCTTCATCGACCAGACGAAGCTGCCGCTCGATGAAATCTACGTCACCGCCACCAGCTACCAGGACGTCGCCACCATCATCCGCGACATGATCGTTCGCGGAGCACCTGCCATCGGCGTCTCCGCCGCCATGGGCATTGCGCTTGGCGTTGACCGCAGTTCCGCCACCACTCTCGGTGCCCTGACCGCCGAGGTCGAAGAGATGAGCAAGGTGCTGGCCGCAACGCGCCCCACCGCCGTCAACCTCTTCTGGGCCATCGACCGCATGAACGATGTCTACAAGGCGTTGATCGCTAAGCCCGGCATCACCATCCCCGAGATCAAGTCTGCCCTCATCGCCGAAGCCCAGGCCATGTACGACGAAGACATTGCCGCCTGCAAGCGGATGGGCGCGCACGGCGCCGCTCTGCTGCCAAAGGAAGGTACTGTTCTGACCCACTGTAACGCCGGGGCCCTGGCCACCTGCGGTTACGGCACCGCGCTGGGAGTGATTCGTGCGGCAGTTGAGGCCGGACACAAGATTGACGTTCTGGCCGACGAGACCCGGCCCTACCTTCAGGGTGCCCGTCTAACGGCGTGGGAGTTGCTGTATGACAATATTCCCACCACGGTGCTGTGCGACAACATGGCAGGCGCACTGATGCGTCAGGGCCGCATCCAGGCTGTCATTGTGGGCTCGGACCGCATTGCCGCCAATGGCGACGTGGCCAACAAGATCGGCACCTACTCGGTCGCCGTTCTGGCCAAGGAACACGGGATCCCGTTCTACGTGGCCGCTCCGTGGTCGACGGTGGATATGAACACCGCCCATGGCGACCTGATTCCGATTGAGCAGCGCTCGGCCTACGAGGTGACGCACTCAAACGGCAAGCAGATGACCCCCAACGGAGCCGGAATTGAGAACCCGGCCTTCGACGTCACCCCTGCAAAGTATGTGACGGCGATCATAACGGAGCGCGGCGTCCTTCGGGCACCCTATGAGGTGTCCATGAAGGAGATGCGTGATGCGGAGTCTGCCGTACCAGCCAATTAGCTATACCCGGAGTGAGGCAACCGTCTTTGCCCTGTTCCAGCCCCGTATCAAATCCCTGCTGCGAGGCTCGCTGTTGTCCATGGCGAGTTTCACGGCAGGGATTCTGCTTTCCGGCTTCCCGAACAGCCGTCCGTCGCCCTGGATCATCCTTCCCCTTCTTGGCTCCTGCTGGGGCACGTGGGAGACCGCCCGCTGCATGAAGCGCCGCTGGGACTGGTATCACGGCGGCGTCCTGTTCCTGGTCTACGCCGACCTGATGGTCATCATGATGCTGCTGCTCTTCCTCGTCTACCCGTATGCCCACTGGCTGACCCGCGCCGCGTGGTGATGGCATCAAAACGCACTTTCGTCCTAATCAAGCCTTTCTCCGCGGCGGTACCATAGATCTATGGCAGTACCCGCCTTGTTCGACCTTCGCCGGAAGTCTCTGTTGCGCGGACTCATCCTCCCCATCGCGGCGCTGGTAGCAGGTGCGTGGCTCTCCGATTTCCCCAACAATCGCGCGACCCTGTGGCTGCTCCTGCCCAATCTCGTGGCGCTGATCGGAACCGTGGACTGTATCCGCTGCATGCAACGCACATGGTCCTGGTACCACGGCGGAGTGTTATTGATCATCTACGCCGACCTGATGGTTCTCACTCTGTTGCTCTTCTTTCTTCTGTATCCTTATGCCCATTGGTTAACAAGTTCGCGCTGACACAGCGCGCATCGAACCACGGGTAAGGAGACCAGCACATGCTCAAAGGATTTCGCGACTTTATTCTTCGCGGCAACGTCGTCGATCTTGCCGTCGCCGTCATCATCGGTGCGGCCTTTGGCGCCATTACTACCTCTCTCGTCACGGATGTCATCACTCCGCTGCTCGCGGCCACCGTGGGGAAACCGAACTTCTCGTATCTTGAGTGGCACGTCGGAACAGGCATCATCAAGTATGGCAATTTCCTCAATGCCGCCATCTCCTTCCTGCTGATCGCATCCGTTGTCTACTTCTTCGTCGTCGTTCCCACGACCTATCTGCTGAAGAAGTTCAACCCGCCGCCGCCGGCCGACACCAAGGCCTGCCCGGAGTGCAAGAGCGATATTCCAATGACCGCCACCCGCTGCAAGTTCTGCACGCAGCCGGTTTCGGCCTCGTAGGGCATACCACCCTCTCGACCGAAACGCAGCGCGGTGAAGAGACCTGCATGAGAACTTTTTCGCGCTAACAGGGCATGACTTCGGTCATGCCCTGTTTTCTGCTTCCTGCCCCGTAGTCCGGCACAACCGGCCGAGGTGCGGTACTCTGTCCTTCACAAAGCTTTAACAACAGGAAGGACCCTCACGAGTGCATCGCACCCAGGCCGCAGCCGTCTCTCTTGTCTTCGTCAGCGTCGCCGCCGCTGCTCAGTCTCCGTCCGTCTTCGGATATCGTGACTTCTCGCAGCAGCAGAAGTGGGATACCACCTTCCTTGCCGTGCCGGACCCCAAGCTGGCCGGCCAGCACCTGAAAATCCTGACCGCCGAGCCCCACTGGGCCAGTTCCCCCGAAGACCTGAAGACCGCGCAGTACGTCGCCGGCAAGTTCAAAGAAGCGGGTCTGCAGACCGAGATCGTCCCCTACCGCGTCCTGCTCAATAAGCCAAAAAAGATCAGTATTGAGGCCTTTGACCACAAGGGTAAAAAGATCATGTCCGGCCCGACGAAGGAACACGTCGACGGCGACCCCTTCCAGGACGATCCGCGCGTTCTGCCCGCCTTCAACGGCTCCTCCCCCTCGGGTGACGTTACCGGCGAGGTCATCTACTGCAACTACGGCACGCTGGCTGACTTCCGCAAGATCAAGGAACTCGGCATCGACATGCACGGCAAGATTGCCCTGGTGCGCTACGGGCAGAACTTCCGCGGCGTGAAGGTTTATATCGCGCAGCAGATGGGCGCCGCCGGCGTGCTCATCTACTCTGACCCTGCCGATGACGGCTGGGTGCGCGGTGACAAGTACCCCGTCGGGGCCTTCCGCCCGGACAACGCCGTGCAGCGCGGCAGCGTGCAGTTCATCGCCAAGTACACCGGCGACCCGGAGACGCCGGGCGTCGCCTCCACCGAGAAGCTGCCCGACTCTGCCCGCCTGACCGCAAACAAGCTGCAGGACGATCAGCCCAGCATCCCCTCCAATCCCATCAGCTACCAGGACGCATGGCCGATCCTGCAGTCGCTGGGCGGGCCGGAGACACCCCGTCCGTGGCAGGGGGCCCTGCCCTTCACCTACCACCTGGGAGGCAAAGGTGCGACGGTCCACATGCACCTGGAACAGGACTACGCCGTTCGCACCATCTGGAACGTAATCGGCAAGATCCCCGGCACCGATGCTCCGGATGAGTGGGTCATCGCCGGGAACCATCGCGATGCCTGGGTCTACGGCGCGGTCGATCCTAACAGCGGCACCGCCGCCATGCTTGAAACTGTCCACGGCCTGGGAGAGTTGCTGAAGCAGGGCTGGAAGCCCAAGCGCACCATCGTCATCGGCAGCTGGGACGCGGAAGAAGAAGGCCTTATCGGCTCCACCGAGTGGGTGGAAGACCACGCCGCCGAGCTGCAGCACGCCGTCGCCTACTTCAACACCGATGTGGGCGTCAGCGGCCCAAACTTCGGCGCGGCCTCTGTGCCCTCGCTGCAGCAGTTCGTACGCGAGGCAACCAAGCAGGTACCCAGCCCCAAGGGCGGCACCGTCTACGAGCAGTGGAAGCGCGACCAGGCCGAAGGCCTTGGCCGTGGCTCCTCCACCAGCGCCAGCGATGTGGTTACGTCAGTGGATAACGATGTGAAGGTGGACGCGCTTGGCTCCGGCTCCGACTACACGCCCTTCATCCAGCACATCGGCGTGCCGTCGACCGACATTGGCTCCAGCGGCCGCTATGGCGTCTACCACTCGGTCTTCGATAACTATGCATGGTTCATCAAGAACGCTGACCCGAACTTCGTCTATGAACAGCAGCAGGCCCGCGTCTTCGGTCTTGAGATTCTGCACATGGCCGATGCGGACGTTCTTCCTTACGACTACCAGGCCTATGGGCGCTCCGTGGGCGAGTACATTGCCACCGCGCAGAAGAAGGCTCTTACTGACGGCCTGACACTGAACTTTGCTGCGGCAGCCGCCGCAGCCAGGCGCTTCGAGAATGCAGGCTCGGCGATCCGCACGCGGCAGAACAGCTTCACCGGCAACCTGAAGGCGCTGAACGACAGCCTCCGCTCCGTAGAAGGGGCCTTCGCCCCGCCGCAGGGCCTGCCCAACCGTCCGTGGTACAAGCACCTGATCTACGCTCCGGGCGAGTACACCGGCTACGCCGCCGTGGTCATTCCCGGCGTCAACGAGGCCATGGAAGGCGGCATCAATACCAGGCCGGATGCAGCCACCGCGCAGATCCAGCTCGGCACCCTGACGGAGTCTCTGAACAAGGCCGCGCAGATCCTGGAAGGAGCCGGGCAGTAACCATGATGTATCGCCGTATCGGGCCGCCCTCAGCCCTGTTCCTTTGCCTTGCCGCAACCGCGTGCAAGCACGGTGCGGGAACCGCCCCTGTCGCCTCGCCCTTCCACTTTGAGCCGCAGGCTCACGTCCTGCCCCTCACGCTGGTGCGTCCAGTGGTGGCCTCCGGCGTCAATGGCGATCTTTACCTGCTGGGCGTCGACCGCTCCGGCGGCGCCTCGAAGCTTGCTCTCGCTGTCAGCAACGATTCCGGCGACCACTGGGGCCAGCCAGCAGTGCTGAACCCGGACGGCACCACCATCTCCACCTCCGCGGAAAACGCTCCGCAGGTAGCTGCGCGCGGCATGTACGCCTACGCCCTGTGGCAGCAGCGCGACGCCGCAGGAGCCACCACGCTGCAGTTCGCGCGGTCCATGCCCGCCATGTCGCATCCGCCGCACATCGCCTCGCCCGTCGATAAACCCGCGACCGACACCAGCTACACGGGCTTTGCCAGCTTTACCGTCGCTCCCAACGGCGACATTTATGCCGTGTGGCTGGACGGCCGCGCCCCGGCATCCGCTCCCGGAACCTTCTCGGTCTACCTGGCCCGCTCCACCGACAAGGGCATGAGCTTCCAGCCCAATGTGCGGGTCGCTACCACCTCCTGCCCCTGCTGCCGCCCCGCCGCGGCCATTGCGCCAGACGGCACTGTTTATGTCGCTTATCGCCATGTCTATGACGACAACGAGCGCGACATCGCCCTGGTCACTTCGCACGACGGCGGCCAGCACTTTGGCGAGCCGGTTCGTGTCTCCACCGACCGCTGGAAGCTCTTCGGTTGCCCGGAGTCCGGCCCGGTCGTCGCTGTGCAGAATAACCAGCCTCTGGTGAGCTGGTACACCGCCTCCGAGCAGAAGCCCGGCATCCGCTTCGCCGCTTCAACCGACGGTGGCCGCACCTTCGGCCCGGCACGGCAGGTGAGCGAAGGCATTCTCTCCGCCAATCACCCCTATCTCTCGCAGCGGGAGGATGGCTCCATCGCCATCTCCTTCTCCGGACGCGCCGCCGGTCAGACCGGCACATGGTCGCCGCTGGTGCCTTACCTGTACAGCGTGAACGCAAAGGGCGCGCTCTCCCGCGCCGCCACCCTGCCTTCCGTCCTCTCCGGAGGACGCTATCCCGCCGCTGCCATCGCGCAGGACGGAGCCACCTATGTTGTATGGAGCAGCGAAGACGACCAGCCGAAGACTTACCTGCAGCGCGCCACCGCGCAATAGCAATGCCACCTTCGTGTCATCGCTCTGCCGCCACCTGGGGATACAGATCGCAGTGAATATGGCCAATCCTTACCTTAAGGAGTATCCCGGCCATGTCTCACACCCTCATCCTCGGCATCGTGATACTGGCCTTGGTCTGGGTTCCCGCACTTCTCGTGCGTCCTGAGACTGAGCCGGAGAACGATATCTAAACACTCCAGAACGTCTTTACAACGGTAAAAGGCCGCCCCATCCGGAGCGGCCTCTTTTTTTGCCTTGCAGGCTGGTGTTTAGCTGCGCAGAGCCATCTGGTCGGTCAGGATCTGTGTCAGCTCCGGCTTCTTCAGACCGTGGACTTCTTCGTTGTACTTGTCCACCTTGCTCGACCAGTTCATGCTGCAGAACTTCGGTCCGCACATGGAGCAGAAGGCCGCTTCCTTGTAGTAGTCATCCGGAAGCGTCTCATCATGCATCGCACGAGCCGTATCCGGATCGAGTGAGAGTGCAAACTGCTTGTCCCAGTCAAAGGTGTAACGCGCGTGCGAGATGGCGTCGTCGCGGTCGCGAGCGCCGGGCCGGTGACGTGCAATATCGGCCGCGTGGGCAGCGATCTTGTACGCGATGATGCCGTCCTTCACGTCCTTCTCGTTGGGCAGGCCAAGGTGTTCCTTCGGAGTGACGTAGCAAAGCATCGCCGCGCCGTGCCAGCCGATCATCGCCGCGCCGATGGCGCTGGTGATGTGGTCGTAGCCCGGAGCGATGTCTGTAACCAGCGGCCCCAGCACGTAGAACGGAGCGCCGTCGCACATCTCCACTTCCTTGTCGACCTGCTCCTTGATCTTGTCCATCGGCACGTGGCCGGGACCTTCGATCATCACCTGCACGTCGTCCTTCCACGCCTGGCGGGTCAGCTCGCCCAGCGTCTTCAGCTCGGCAAACTGTGCCTCGTCGGAAGCGTCCGCCACTGAGCCCGGGCGCAGACCATCGCCCAGCGAGTAGCTGACGTCGTACTTCGCCATGACCTTGGTGATGCGGTCGAAGTTCTCATACAGGAAGTTCTGCTTGTGGTGGCTGGTCATCCACTGCGCCATAATGGCGCCGCCACGGCTGACAATGCCGGTGATGCGCTTGGACACCATGGGCACGTACTGGATCAGAACACCGGCGTGGATGGTGAAGTAATCGACTCCCTGCTGCGCCTGCTCCTCGATGACTTCGAGGTAGAGATCGATGTTCAGGTCTTCAACCTTCTTTACGCGGCTCAGGGCCTCGTACAGCGGCACCGTGCCAATCGGCACAGGCGAATGGCGAAGAATCGCCTCGCGAATCATCGGAATATCGCCGCCGGTGGAGAGGTCCATCACCGTGTCCGCCCCATAGTGGACGGCGGTGTGCAGCTTGCGCAGCTCCTCGTCCACGTTCGACGTAATGGCGGAGTTGCCGATATTCGCATTGATCTTGCACAGCGAACCCACGCCGATGGCCATCGGCTCCAGCTCCGGGTGGTTGATGTTCGCCGGGATAATCATCGTTCCCTTGGCGATCTCATCGCGCACAAACTGGGCGGAGAGCTTCTCCTTGTGGGCGACGTAGCTCATCTCTTCCGTCACCAGGCCCTTGCGCGCAAAGTGCATCTGGCTCATGTTCCAGTCGCCAGTGCGCTCCGCTTCCTTTTTGCGGTTCACAATCCACTCCGCCCGCGGCTTGGGGACCGTGTAATCATTGCCGTTCGCGTGTCCGTGATGGCCGTTTCCGTTTGCGCTCATCGTCTTGTGAACCTCTCCTGCAAGTGACTAGGTATTAAACTCCGAGTATACCCCCGCCCACGCCGCGAAGCACCGCCCCGCAACCCCGGGGAAACGGTAAACAGCAACTCCAGGAAAGCGGTAAAATGATTTTGCTATGAACAGCACTACCCGTATCGGTCTTGCCTGCGCTGTTGTGATTGCTGCCGTCGTCTACCTTGCCGTCTCCGGCATTGGAGATTCGAAGAGCTACTACGTCACCATCAGCGAGCTGCAAAAGCTGGGAAACAAGGCCTACACACGCCACCTGCGTGTGGCCGGCAACGTGCAGCCCGGTTCGGTCACCCGCTCCGGCACCCACGCAGACTTTACGCTGGTAGAGCTCGATAAGACCATCCGCGTCAGCTATCAGGGCATGGAACCGCTGCCGGACACCTTCAAGGACGACGCCCAGGCGCTCGCCATGGGCACCTACGGCCGCGACGGCGTCTTCCACGCCACCCAGATCCAGGCCAAGTGCGCCAGCAAGTACGCCCCCGCCCAGCCGGGACAGGCACCGGCAGGTGCAGCCCCCAAGACCACCGCGGCGATTCTTCCGGCGCAGTAAGCACCGCTTCCTACCGGGTTGCAGCAAGAACCTTCAGCAGAATCTCCTGCGAGCGCCGCTGGCCATATCCGTGTCCATAGGCGCTGGACGTAATCGCTACGACCATGTGCCGCGACGGAACGATGTAGATTTTGTTCCCGCCATTGCCGGACGCGAAATGGACCTCGACGCGTTGGTCGCCAACCGGCTCCGCCCGCGTGTACCACATATAGCCATAGGCATCCGCGTACGGATCACTCTTTCCGATCGCCACCTGGCTCGCAATACTCCTCGTAATCCAACTCTGGGCAACGATCCGTTTGCCATCCACCCTGCCGCCCTTGCGAACCATCTCCCCGATAGCGGCCGCATCCCGTGCGGTGATAGAGAGATTTCCCTGACCTGTCGTCCGGTTGACCGGCACATGCCGCCATTCGTACCTGGAAATGCCCAATGGACGGAAGAGATTCGCCTGGGCAAAGGTGTCCAATGACATACCACTCGCATTCTCAACAATCGCGCCCGTCAGAAACGCGTTGAGAGAGCAGTACAGATAGAGCTCACCTGGCCTGCCTCGCGACGGCACGGCATACACCGTCTTCATCCAGTCCTGCGACTCGTCCAGCCTGTCTTCATTGCCGGCCGTTGCAGGGTCGTCATCGTCCGCGTCCAGGCCAGACCGCATATTCAGCAGGTCCTGGATGGTGATCTTCTCTTTTCCGTCCTTCGGAAGGCCGGGCAGGTACTGGGCAATCGAATCACCCACACCGTGAACCAGTCTCTTGTCGATCGCCATCCCCATCAGCAACGACGTAATACTCTTGGTCGCCGAACGGATATCGTGCAAGGAAGCCGCTGAGTCGCCATTGAAATAGCGCTCGCTCACCAGTTGCCCGTTCCGCAAAATAACGATGCCCTTCAGATCGCGGTGTTCGTCCTTTTCCAGACCGGCATAGAGTGCTTCAAGCCGTTGCCCGTCCACTGCCGCCGCGTCCGTGACCTTCGCCCAACGAACGCCTCGCGGATGCGGCACATCTGCGTCCTGCGCTGCGCCATGCGGCACAGCCACAGTGCATAAAAGCGCCAGGCCTACCCACCACGTTGTTTTCATGCAGCGGAGTACGCAGACTGGCGCTTCCGGTTCCATCATGTTCCAGAAGCGCCGTCCAACTACCCCTTGAACGGGGTGGAGTAATGCGTGGACCACTGCGTTCGCGACTCGTCCAGCCACGCAATCCTGCCGCTCTTCGGATCTGCCTCAAACAGCATGAACGCATTCGGGTCATACCGCGTCGCTCCGGACACAATATGGCGCGGGCCGTAGGTATGCGCAAAGTCCACCCACTTGTGCCAGTGACCGGCAACCACCATCTGGATATTGTCCTGGTACTTGCGCAGCATCGGGTGCAGGCCATAGTCCTTCACCTCGGTGGGCGACTGCAGCCACAGCGGATAGTGGATGAAAATCACGGTCGGCTTGCGCTCGGCCAGCTGCGCCTCCGCCCAGTTCAACTGCTCTTCGCCCAGCGATCCCAGCTGCTTCATCTTCGGAGTCGCCTTCGGCCCCCAGGTCTCGCCCAGGAAGTTGTTCAGCTGCAGGAAGCGAAAACCCTTGTAGTCCACCGCGTAGTAGGGCCTGGTCTTCAGCTTGGCTTCAAACAGCCGGTTCGACATCTCGCGCGACACGCCCGGCGTCTGGTGCTCGTCGTAGTCGTGGTTGCCAAAGCCAATGTGAACCGGCGCCTTGAAACCCTGCACCATCTCGTACGCAATATCGATGCGCGTTTTGTTCTTGAAGTAGAAGTCGTAATCCGCCGACGGATAATTATGGAAGAAGTCGCCGGCGTGAAAGACCTGCTCCACCGCCGGGGTAATCGCGTTAATCGTCTCCCGTGTCTTCAGCAGGTTCCCATTCGCCTCAAAGATCGTCTTCGTATCCTCCGGACTTCCCTCCGGGCCGCGATAGAAGTCATCAATGATGTGCGTGTCGGTAATCAGGGCGAAGCGGAAGGTTCCGGGCTTTGCAGGAGTCAGTGCACGCGCTGAGGGAGTAACTATAAGCCCACCTGCAGCAGCAGCAGCCATCTGGTGAAACGCACGACGAGAGACGATCATTTCTGGAGAGACCTTTCGGGAAAAGAAGCAGTGTACTCACGCTAAAGCGTCTCCGTTACAG
Organism: Terriglobus tenax; assembly: GCF_025685395.1. NCBI lineage: Bacteria > Pseudomonadati > Acidobacteriota > Terriglobia > Terriglobales > Acidobacteriaceae > Terriglobus > Terriglobus tenax. The sequence continues at coordinate 736,678 of NZ_JAGSYA010000004.1, forward strand.
GCGCGTTACCCACCCATCCGGTCAGCCCGGCTGCCTTTGCTTTTTTGCTCGACCGGAGTGAACTACTTCGCTACAGCCTTCAGATACCGGTAGAAGAACTCCACACCCGCATCAAAATCCACCACTTTGATGCGCTCATCTCGGCCATGCGCGCGGTTCTCATCGCGGTCCATTCCCATCCCCGCAATGCCGTAGCTCGGCATGCCCGCCGCGGTCGTGTAAATCGAGTCACTCGCACCCGCCACCATTCCCGGAACAATCGGCAACCCGGGCCACATCTGCTCGGTCACTTCCTTCAGCGGCCCAAACACAGCAGGCATTGGCGGTGGCGGCGGTGTGCTCTTCCGATCCGGCGCTGTATCGCTCACTACACCGTTATCGCTCTTGTACTTCACCGTTACATCCTTATCCCCAATCACCCTGATCAGCGCCATCCGCACCTCCTCCTGCGTATGCCCCGGCAGAATGCGGCAGTTCACATTCGCCTCCGCACTGCCCGGCAGTGCATTCGGAGCATGTCCTCCGTGAATCATCGTCGCCACACAGGTTGTCCGCAGACTGGGATTGATCGACGGCTTCGCGCTCAACCGCTTCACCGCCGCGGCATCCGGAGGAGTCTTCAGCACCGCCAGCCGGTCCACCGCGTCCTGCCCCTTCTCCAGCTTCGCCGTCGCCGCAAACTCGGCGCGGGTCACTTCGTTCAACTCAAACGGGAACTCGTAGCTCTCAATCTTTTCCAGCGCCTTCGCCAGCCGATAAATCGCGTTGCCCGGCATCGGCTCCGACGAGTGCCCTCCCGGCGAGGTGGTAGATACCATGTAATCCGCATAGGTCTTCTCCGTGGCCTCCACACCCAGCAGAAACGGCTTGCCCTTGTCCGTCATCAGGCCGCCCGCATCCGGATTTATCACGAACTCCGCCTTCATCGCCTCGGGATGGTTCTTCAGCAGCCACTCCACACCGTTGATCGTGCCGCCTCCCTCTTCGTTGTCCGTCAGTGCCAGAATGATCTCGCGACCGGGCACATATCCCTCGCGCTTCATGCGCAGAAACGCCGCCACCGCCGCCGCGTCCGAGTTCTTCATATCAATCGTGCCGCGACCGTAGAAGTATCCGTCCTTCTCCGTAAACTCGAACGGATCGGTATCCGCCCAGTCTTCCTTCTTCGCCTCCACCACATCCAGGTGGCAGATGATCAGCATCGGCTGCAGCGTGCCTCCTGCCCTGGCCGGATAACGCACTACCAGGTTCTGCGTCGTGGGTGTCGGCCCCAGCAGCTTCACACCCTCAGCCGCAAACCCCGCAGCCAGAAAACGCTTCCGCAATGCTTCCGATGCCTGGGTGATGCCATGCGTGTGCGTCGTATTGATCTCGATCAGCTCTTTGAAGATCGCGCGCGCTTCTTTCTGTTCCGCCGTCTGGGCCATACCGGCCACACTCACCACACACAACAACACGCCTGCAGCAATCTTCATTCTCGCGACCTCGTGCCTCCAAGCTAACCACACCTGCCCGGCGAACCCCTATACTTTCCTTTAGCGCATGTCAGCAGCGGAACTCACCAACGTCACCAAACTCTACGGCCGCTTCGCCGCGCTGAAGAATCTTTCCCTCTCGCTCGAAGCAGGCGCGGTCTATCTCGTCCTGGGCGAGAACGGCGCTGGCAAGTCCTCACTTCTGCGGATGCTGGCCGGGCTCTCCACACCCACGCGTGGCAAGCTCACCGTGCTTGGCGGACAAGCCAATCGCCAGCAGAAGCGTGTTGCCTATATGAGCCACGCCACCATGCTGTATGACGAGCTGACCGGCATGGAGAACCTGACCTATTACACCGGCCTGCGCAAGGGCGCCGGCGACTGCGAGTGTGCCGGCTCGCCGGAGATGGCCCTGCGCGCCGTCGGTCTCGACCCGCACCTGAAGAAGCCGGTCAGCGAATACTCGCAGGGCATGCGCCAGCGCGTCTCGCTGGCCCGCGTGCTCGCCGCCGATCCCGAACTCCTGCTGCTCGATGAACCCTTCTCGAACCTCGACGTCCAGTCCGTCGCCCAGATGCTCGATCTGCTCAAGGACTTCCGCACCTGGCCGCTGGCCAACGGCAACGCGCGCACCATTGTGCTGACCACCCACCAGGCCGAGCTAGCCATGCCGCTCTGCGACCACGTGCTCCGTCTTCAGGCCGGGGAGTTCGTCTCCATGGAGGCCACCGTCTCCGCATGAAGCCTGTCAGCAAAACCAATGCCGCACGCATCCTCGATCAGCTTGGCATTCCATATGAGATTCGCACTTACGAGGTCGATCCGGCGGACCTGACCGCCATCTCCGTCGCCAAGAAGATCGATATGCCGCTGGAACAGGTCTTCAAGACGCTGCTCTCTCGCCTGCACTCGGGTGAGTATGTCTTCGCCGTCGTCCCGGGCGACTCCGAACTTGACCTGAAGAAGCTGGCCGCAGCGGCGGGAGAAAAAAAGGCCGAACTGGCCTCGCTCAAAGACGTCGAGCCGCTGACCGGCTACATCCGCGGCGGCGTCACCGTCATGGGCGCAAAGAAGGCCTTCCGCGCCTTTGCCGATGAGACCCTGGAGCTGTGGGACACCATCTCCGTCTCCGCCGGCCAGCGCGGCATGCAGATTTTGCTCTCGCCCGCAGACTACCTGCGCGCCAGCGAAGCCGAGGTCGTTGACCTCACGAAAGCTCCGGTGCAGCCATGAACTATCTCCGCACTACCTGGTTGCACCTTCAACGGGAAATCCGCCTTGAACTGCGCTCCCGCGATGCCCTGCTGGGTATGGCCTTCTTCACCCTGCTGATCGTCGTGGTCTTTTCACTGGCCTTCGACCCCACATCGCAGCCAACGCTGGCCCGGCAGATCGCCGGCGGCCTGCTGTGGACCGGCCTCCTCTTCGCCTCCACCACCGCCCTGAACCAGTCCTGGTCCCGCGAGATGAGAAACGGCGTCCTGGACGCCCAGCGCATGTCGCCCTCCGCGCCCTCGGCGCTCTTTCTGGGCAAAGCCATCGCCAACTTTCTCTTCCTTACCGTGATCGAGGCCATCCTGGCCCCCATCTTCTTTCTCTTCTTCAATCTCCACATTCTCGGCCAGGCCTCTGCCCTGCTTCTTCTGCTTCCTCTAGGGACGTGGGCGATTACCGTCAACGGCACCTTCTTCGCCGCGCTGGGCCTCCGCTCCCGCAGCCGCGAACTTCTTCTGCCGCTTATTCTTTTCCCCATTGCTCTGCCCGCCCTGCTGGCCATGATCCAGGCCGCTACCGGCATCCTGACCGGCGATGCAGAACCCACCACGGGACTTCGCATTCTGGCGGCCTACGACGCCGCCTACACCACAGTCTCCCTGCTGCTCTTCGATTCCATCCTCTCCGCCGAGTAGACTGGCCGCCGGCTGCTCGAATCGATATCCGCACAGCCTTTCCGTAGCGATTCGATACACTAAAAGCACTGTGCAAGCCCTTAAGAAACCCCTCGCGATTCTTTACCTGCTCGCGACCATCGGCGTCCTGATCTATGGCTTCCGCCTTGCGCTCTTCATTGTTCCGGAAGACGCCCTGCAGGGCGAAATCTCGCGCGCGTTCTACTATCACGTACCCAACGCGATCATCGCGCTCTGCTTCCCCTACGTGAACCTCGCTGGAGCGCTCGGCTACCTCTTCTTCCGTACGAAGGACACCGCCAAAGCCGCCGCATGGGACGCACTGGCCCTCGCCGCCGCTGAAGTCACCGTCGTCTTCTGCTCCATCGGTCTGGTCACCGGTTCCCTGTGGGGACGCGTCGCCTGGGGCATCTGGTGGACATGGGACGAACGCCTGACCACCTTCCTCATCCTCTGGCTGCTCTACGTCAGTTATCTTCTGCTGCGCCGCTTCGCACAGCCCGGGCAGACCTCGACCTTGTCCTCGGTCCTCTCGGTCTTCGCCGCTGTCGATGTGCCCATCGTCTACTTCTCCATCCGCTGGTGGCGCACGCAGCATCCATCCCCCGTCTTCGGCGGCGGAGACGGTTCCGGCATGGACCCGTCCATGAAGCCCGCCTTCTACTGGAACCTGCTCGGCTGGTTCCTCTGGGGCTGCTTTGTCATCGGCTTCCGCTACGTCAGCGCCCGTCGTGAACGCCTCGCCGAACTGCAGGAGGAGATCCTCTAATGGCCCATCGCCACCTCATCCTCATCTACAGCTTTGTCATCGGAATCCAGGCCGCTTACTTCCTGTTCGCCCTGAACCGCTGGCGCAAGTCGCGCTAAGCCATACTCTTATTTGAGCAAGTTTAGTCAGATCTTCTGACGGATTAAACAGGGGCCTTCAGGCCACTGAAATAGCCCTCGAAAATGGAAAGGCTTTAGCCCTGGCACTTTGCAAAAAGCCCAGGTCTAAAGCCCTTCTTCTTTTATCCGCTGAAAAGTTAAATCTACCGCCGCGCCGCTTCCGCCTGGACCGGCCGCTCGACCGGAGGCGTGACCATGCTGCTGGTGTCCTTCATCGCGGCAATGTCTTTGTCATAGCGGCCCACCAGCGAATTCCAGCGGATGATCGCCAGCTCTTCCAGCATCTTCGCGCCGTCCTTCAGGTAGCTCATCTGCGACCGCTCATCATGGCCCCAGGTCACCGGCACCTCGCGGATGCTGTACTTCAGCTTGCGCGCAATAAACAGCAGTTCCGGATCAAAGCCCCAGCGCTCAATGCGCTGCAGCCGGAAGATCACCTGCGCGGCGCTGCGGCGAAAGGCCTTGAAGCCACACTGCGTGTCCTTGTAAGGCAGACCCATCACCAGCCGGGTCATCGCGTTGAAGCAGCGTCCAAAGAAGCGGCGGTAGAGCGGCTGATGGATCGTCTGCCGCTGGCGCTCCAGCCAGCGCGAGCCGATGGCGACATCCGCCCCGGCCTCAAGTGAGGCAAACAGCAACTCCGCCTCTTCCATGGGAGCCGACAGGTCGGCATCGGTAAACATCACCATCTCGCCGGCGGCCTGCAGCAGTCCGTTGCGAACGCTGTAGCCCTTGCCGCGGTTTCCCTGGTTGTGGATCAACTGCAGGCGGGAATGATGTTCCATCCAGCGCTTTACAATCTCGGTGGTCTGGTCGGTGGAGCCATCGTCAACCACCAGCACTTCGGCATCCCAGCCACGGTCGTTCACACAGGACAGTACCCGGTCGAGCGTGTGCTCAATCCGGGCCTGTTCGTTATAGGCCGGAATCACAATACTGATCTTCGGGTGCTGCATCTACTTCTTCACTCTCGCGCGGAACAGGGGTGCCGCCGTTCATCATACTCCTCCTTTTAGACGCAGGCGAAACGTCTTAAGACGGACTTTTGCGGTGTACACTCAACCTCATCATGCAGGATGAGTTCCAGCCCCAGCCGCCCCAGGAAGCACCGCAGCCGCAGTCCCAACCTGCCCCGGCAGCACAGGCCTACCGCTATGCGCCGCCGCCTCCGCCTGCACAATCTCCGTATAGCTATTACGCTGCGCCACCCCCGCCGCACCGGCCCCGTTCGCCGTGGTTCTGGCTGGGCATCATCGGCGGTGCCGCCGTCGTCCTGGTCTGCCTCTTCTCCTTCTTTATCTACGCCATGATGAAGAGCGGCGACACGGAATCCTCCGGCGGTAGCGGTTCCGGCGGAAAGGTCGGCGTCATTGACCTGGGCGGCGTGATTCTCTCCGCCGATAAGTTCAACGAGCAGCTCCGTAAGATGGCCGACGATGACGACGTGAAGGTCATCATCCTGCACATCAACTCCCCCGGCGGCGGCGCAGCCGCATCGCAGGAGATCTATCACGAGGTCCTGCGCGTCCGGCAGGAGAAACACAAGAAGATCATCGCCAGCATCGAGTCCGTCGGTGCCTCCGGCGCCTACTACATCGCCTCCGCCTGTGACCGCATCTACGCCAACCAGGCCTCCGTTGTCGGCTCCATCGGCGTCATCATGGAGTGGATGAACTACGGCGACCTGATGCGCTGGGCCAAGCTCAAGAACGTCGTTCTGAAGGCCGGCGCCCTGAAAGACGCAGGCAGCCCCGCCCGCGACCTGACCCCGGAAGAGCAGGCCTACTTCCAGACCCTGGTCGACAACATGCACATCCAGTTCATCCACGACGTCGCTGCCGGCCGCCACGTGGCCGATGACAAAATCAAGCCGCTGGCTACCGGCCAGGTCTGGACCGGCGAACAGGCGCTTCCCTTGGGCCTGATCGACCGCCAGGGCGGTTTCCGTGTTGCCCTGATGGAAACGGCCAAAGAGGCCGGCATCAGTGGTGAGCCAGGCATCGTACGCCCAAAGAAGGATAAGACGGGCGTGCTGGGCGCTCTGCTCAGCTCTGACGCCGACGATCTGTTCCCAAACCCCAGCAAACTGCTCAATGAGGCCCCCGGCTTTTATTTCATGTGGAAGTAAGGGGGAAAATGTTTTGAAACTCCCCTTTGCCGTCGTTCGTCAAAACGTGTAAAGCTAGAGCTGTCTCGCATTTACACGCTTTCCCGGACCCCTGACACCGCAAGCCCCGAAAGGATGCTGATGACCAAGGCCGACCTCGTTGAAAAAGTCACCGCACTCGGAGACCTGACCCGCCGTGATGGCGAAGTCATCGTAGATACCCTGTTCGACTCCGTGATCGGCGCCCTGAAGACCGGGGACAAGATTGAGATCCGCGGATTCGGCTCCTTCCGCACGCGCCAGAGAAAGCCGCGCATCGGCCGCAATCCCAAGACCGGAGCCAAGGTCGACGTCCCGGCCAAGCGTGTTCCCTACTTCAAACCCGCGAAAGAACTGCGCGATCTTGTGAACCCCAAGGACCACTCCGGCGGCGAGGTCGATGTCCATCACCCGCCCGCAATGTAAGTTCGTTACAACCGGAACAAGAAAGCGCTTCCCCTGAGAGGAAGCGCTTTTTATTTGCTGATTTCTGGTTGCCATTCCTGAAGCAGTGAAGGACCTGCTTCTTTTTGCAGGGTGCCACCTGGTCCTTATCCGGGCCACTTCTCCAGCACAATCGCCTCTGCCCGCGCCTTCACTTCATCCAGGCTCAGCACAGTCGAGTCCACCAGGACAGCGTCTTCGGCTGGACGCAGCGGCGACTCGGTACGCGTGCGGTCACGTTCATCCCGCTCCCGCAGCTCGCGTTTGACGTCGTCGGCCGACGGCTGCCCCTGCGTTGGCCCGGTCTGGATAAAGCGGCGTTCTCCACGCGCATCCGGTGAGGCGTCGAGGAAGATTTTCACCTCGGCCTTCGGAAAGACGACCGTGCCGATGTCACGCCCTTCCATCACCACGCCACCTTCGGCGCCCATCCGCTGCTGCGCGGCCACCATCAGGGCTCGCACCCTGGGGTGAACGCTTACTCTGGAGGCTGCCTGCGTTACGTCCTTCTCGCGAAGCTGTGTGGTCACATCCTCGCCATCCAGCAGAACGCGGTTCCCCCCCTCGGTGGGCTCCAGCGCAATCGCAGTCATCTCCGCCATGGCCGCAAGGGCTGCCTCGTCTTCCAGGGGAAGTCCGAGGCGCAGCGCCTTGAGTGCGGTGGCGCGATACATCGCGCCGCTTTCCAGGTTCAACAGGCCAAAGCGCTTTGCCAGGAAAGCGGCGATCGTGCTTTTTCCAGCTCCGGAAGGTCCATCGATGGCAACGACGGGCTTACGTACAGCCATTTACTCGCCGCCCTCACGCTTCTTGAACGGCTTGCGGGGTCCGGAAGGCTTGCTGCCAAACTTCTTGGGACCACCAAAACTACCACCCGGCTTGCTGCCGAACTTCTTCGGGCCACCGAAGCCAGGCTTGCTGCCAAACTTCTTCGGACCAAACGACGGCTTGCGATCTCCGCCGAAGGAAGGCTTACGATCGCCACCAAAGCTGCGACGTTCACCACCACCTTCACCCTCGGTACGGGGACGGAAGGGCTTGCGCTCGCCATCAAATGGCTTCCGGGCAAAAGGCTTGCGGTCGCGGTCGCTGCCAAAGCTGCGACGCTCGCCACCGGCTCCCTCTTCGCGAGGACGGAACGGTTTACGCTCACCATCGAATGGCTTGCGTACATACGGACGACGCTCACCCCCACCTTCACCCTCGGTACGAGGACGGAAGGGCTTGCGCTCGCCATCGAATGGCTTCCGGGCAAAAGGCTTGCGGTCGCGGTCGCCGCCAAAGCTGCGACGCTCACCGCCACCGGCTCCCTCTTCGCGAGGACGGAACGGTTTACGCTCACCGTCAAACGGCTTGCGTACATACGGACGACGTTCACCGCCACCCTCACCCTCGGTGCGAGGGCGGAACGGCTTACGCTCACCATCAAACGGTTTGCGAGTATACGGACGACGCTCACCGCCACCTTCACCCTCGGTACGGGGACGGAAGGGCTTGCGCTCGCCATCAAATGGCTTCCGGGCAAAAGGCTTGCGGTCGCGGTCGCCGCCAAAGCTGCGACGCTCGCCACCGGCTCCCTCTTCGCGAGGACGGAACGGTTTACGCTCACCATCGAATGGCTTGCGTACATACGGACGACGCTCACCCCCACCTTCACCCTCGGTACGAGGACGGAAGGGCTTGCGCTCGCCATCAAATGGCTTCCGGGCAAAAGGCTTGCGGTCGCGGTCGCCGCCAAAGCTGCGACGCTCGCCACCGGCTCCCTCTTCGCGAGGACGGAACGGCTTACGCTCACCATCGAATGGCTTGCGCACATACGGACGACGTTCACCGCCACCTTCACCCTCGGTACGAGGACGGAAGGGCTTGCGCTCACCATCGTACGGACGGCGGGCCGGGCGGTCGCCTTCGGCCGCGGGCTTGCGGACAAACGGCTTCTTCTCCGGGTCAAACGGACGGCGCGTGCGAACCGGCACCTTGCGCTCAAAATCGCCACGGCCTTCGCTGAAGGTCTTCTCGACGCGCTTTTTGCTGCGCTCCAGCAGGGCATCGCGGTTGGGCTCGGCCTCTCCGACATCGCCCAGGTCCGCTCCAGCGGTTTCCTCTGCGCCTTCGGCACCTTCCTCAACGGCAACAACAATCTCAGGCATCTCCGGCAGTTCGCCGCGAATATGCAGCAGCGTCTTGCCTTCGAGCACCACTTCGTCAATCTGGCGGGCGGCGTTCAGGCCGCTGACGGCATCGCGCACCTTGGAACGGGCCACCAGGGGCGACAGAAAAGATTCGATCTCTTCGCGTTCCGCCACCAGAACCGCACTCATGTAGAGCGAAATCATGGCCGAAAGCGCGGTGGGAACACCGGCGTTTCCGCCCGTCTTGATCTGCTTGGTAAAGCGCGCCGACATCAGCTCCCAGCGGGCTTCCTCGCCCTGCTGCGGAACGGGAACCACACGCAGCATCGCCCACAGCTCCGCCAGTGCGCGCAGCACAGCAGAATGCGTCAGCTCGCGGCCAAGCTCCGGCAGAAGGTTTGAGGCAGTCTGCGGTCCCTTGGTCTTCAACAGGCTCCAGACCTTCAGTGCCAGCGGAGAAAGCGTCTGCGGGTCCGGAGCGACCTTCCAGTTCTTATCGCCGCGCAGCGTGTACACATACGGCAGAGCGGCGGGGCTGACGATAAAGTCGGGTGTCTCGCCCGGGGCGGCTCCGCCCATCAACAGCAGGGGAACGGCTGCGCCTTCGCGCACCAGGCGGCCCAGCGTGTCCTTTGCCAGTTCAACTTCCGCAAGTCCGGGTTCTGCAACTCCGGTAACGGCTGAAACAAAGACGGGGGCAAGCGTGGTAAGCTGCGTCTTCGGGGTCCACAGGACGAGTCCCATGCGGTCTACCCACGCATGTGCGTCCTCTAAAGTAAGTAGCGCGTTTCCGTCCAGCCCAAAGGCGCGACGCCGCGCAAGATCTAATTGCTCTCGTGTCATAACCTTTTAAGTTTATCGGCATTTGCGCGCGCGTGCCGCCCGCGTGAACTTTATCCGTGGGTCGACGTACAACGAAGGTATGAAGAACGCCCTCGCCCTGCTCGCCGTTCTGTTCATCACATCCGCGGTCCACGCCCAGTCCTCCACGGAAACAACCCTCTACAAAACCGTCGCCGCGCTGGATCAAAAGCTGTTTCACGCCTACAACACCTGCGACCTGAAGACACTGGACGTCATGGTCGCCGACGACCTGGAGTTCTACCACGACCAGACCGGCCTGGCCGTGGGCAAACAGCCCTTTCTGGAAGCCATCAGGAACAACATCTGCGGCAAGGTCACCCGCGAACTGGTCTCCGCCTCGCTCGAGGTCCACCCGCTGAAGACCTACGGCGCGGTCGAGATCGGCGTCCACCGCTTCCTGCACCCCAACGATCCCACCAACCCTCCCGGAGAAGGCAAGTTCGTGATGCTCTGGCAGCAGAAGGGGGATGTGTGGAAACTGACGCGCGTGATCAGCTACGACCACGGACAGGCTAAATAACCGCACATACGATTTACTCTGACCTCTCGACCGGAGTGCGTAGCACGGAGCGGAGAGACCTGCATTTCTTCAACCAACGCCACCTAAATCCGGTTGAAGGCCTTCTGAATCTCTTTCAGCGAATAACGCAGTGCGATCGGCCTGCCATGAGGACAGCTCGTCGGGTGCTGCGTTCTCGCTAACTCCGTAATCAGCCAGTCGATCTTCGCCGGCTCCAGTGGCATGTTGATCTTGATGGCCGCGTGGCACGCAATCGACGCCGCAATGCGGATGCGCCGGGCCTCCGCATTCTCTGCCTGCCCCGTGCGGTCATCTGCCAGCACCTCGTCCAGCAGGTGTTCCAGCTCCTTGCCCTCCAGCCCCACCGGGGCCGACTTCACCGCCAGCGTGCGCGGCCCAAACGGCTCCGCCTCAAAGCCATTCCGGTCCAGCTCATCCGCAATGTTGGCAAAGGCCAGCATCTGGGCGGGTTGCAGATCCACCAGTAGTGGCATCAGCAGGCGCTGGCGCTGCACAGACTCCGTCTTCCGTTCCCGCAGAATCTTCTCAAACAGCACCCGCTCATGGGCTACGTGCTGGTCAATAATCCAAAGCCCGTCTTCATTCACCGCCAGGATGAAGGAGTTCCGCAGCTGCCCCAGAGGGCGCAGCGTGCTGAGCGAGTGCAGCGTCTCCGGCCGGTCTTCCTCCTCGACGGCAAGCGTGGAACAGGAGTGCTTCCCCGTCGCGCGGCGGTCCGCTCCGTCCAGGTACTCCGGCTCCTCGGCAGGCCGCGTCGTCTCCGGAAAGGCAATCCTCTGCTCGGTCGCCAGGAACGGGTCTGGCTGCAAGGAGAACGCCGCGGTATCGCCAGCCATCGGCTGCCCCTCGGACTCCGGCATTCCCTCCGGTGCGCCGGGCAGCGGGCTCACATCGATGCGCAGCGACTCACTGGCCAGTGGCGAGTCCGTCAGGGCGGTGGCAAAACTCATGACCGGACGAGCCGCCATCAGTGCCGTCCGCACCGAGTCCCGCAGGAAGTCATGCACGATCGACTGCTGCCGGAAGCGCACCTCCGTCTTGGCCGGATGCACATTCACATCCACCTCCGCAGGCGGCATCTCCAGGAACAGAAGCACCACCGGATAGCTGGTCGGCGGAATGATGTTGCGATACGCCTCGCCCAGCGCGTGCAGCACCAGCCGGTCACGAATCAGGCGTCCATTCACAAAAACGTAGATCGAGTTCCGGTTGAGCTTTTGCAGCTCCGGCTTTGAAATAAAACCACTTATGCGCATCGCTCCAGGCTCTGGGGGCTCATAGTGCTCGTCCCTCTTCCAGGGCGGCGGCTCCGGGATTCCCGTCCGTGCGAAGTCAGTTTCAGCTGTCACCGGGATCATCTGGTCCACGGTTTCGCGGCCGAAGATCTGGAACATGCGATCGGCGGCGCTGGTAACCGCAGGCGCGACCAGCAGCGCATGCGTGGCCGAGTGCAGCTCAAAGTGCCTCGTTGGATTCGCCAGCGCGTAGTGCGTCACCAGGGCGGCTACATGCTGCAGCTCGGTCGATTCGCTGCGCAGGAACTTGCGGCGCGCGGGGGTATTGAAGAACAGGTCGCGGATGGTGATCGTGGTACCGGCCGGGCGTCCCATCTCCTCGACGCGCACCATCTTGCCGCCTGCGATCTCGACCAGTGTTCCGGCCTCATCTTCCGGAGCTCGTGTCTCCAGCAGAAGACGCGAGACGGAGGCGATGGACGGCAGAGCCTCCCCGCGAAAGCCGAGAGTGGCAATCTGCAGCAGGTCATCGGAGCTGCGCAACTTGGAAGTAGCATGACGTTCGAAGGCCAGAAGGGCGTCATCACGGCCCATACCGTGGCCGTCATCGGCAATACGGATCAGCTTGCGTCCGCCGCCTTCCACCTCAATGCGGATACGGGTCGCACCGGCGTCAAGCGAGTTCTCCAGCAGCTCCTTCACCACGGAGGCTGGACGCTCCACCACCTCGCCGGCGGCGATCTGGTTCGCTACCTGGTCAGACAAAACACGGATACGGCCCATCCGGCTATTTTAGGGGGATTTCGAGATGAGGAAAGCCGGGCTTAAAACGCAAAGGCCCGCATCCGGCAAAGCGGATGCGGGCCACGCGGTGAACTCTACTTGAAGTTGCCGCAGAGGATGGCGAAGGTGATGCCGAAGAGGATGAGGAAAATCTGCCAGTTACGGTCGATCCAGCTGTTCTGTTGCTGCGACATGTGCGTGCAATCTCCTTAAGGCCATCGTAAATGCCACGATGGCGGTCTGCGAAGTGGTTACTTCTTCTTGCCCTTGGTCTTCGTCGAGGTCTTGGACTTCACCTTGGACGCGGACTTGGTTTTCACGGCGGACTTGGACTTCGTCTTGTCCTTGCCTGCCTTCTTCTTCACAAAATCGTAGTCCTGGTCGCCAACCATATGCAGGCGCATAAAGTTGGTGCCGCCGGACTTGGTGCGGGTTCCGGCAACGATGCCGAGGATCTGGCGGTTCTGCACATAACCTGCATCGCGCAGAATTTCATCGGCCATGGTCACCAGCAGGTCAGTGTCCAGGAACCGCTTGCAGGCCACCGGCGTGGTGCCCCACAGCAGCATGGCGCGGTTGATGACGGCCGGGTCAGGCGAGAGCAGGTAAATCGGCGTCTCCGGACGGAACTTCGACAGCAGGCGGCCCGAGTAACCGCTCTCGGTGAAGATGGCAATGGCGGACAGGTCCAGGTCCTGCGCAGCCAGCGCCATGCACTCGCAGATGGTCTCCGGTACGGAGAGCGCTCCACGGCGCGGCTGGCGAACCTTGGGAGCCGGATTGTTGCGGATCTGGTACTCTGTCTCGGCAACGATCTTGGCCATCATGGCCACGGCGTTCACCGGATACTTGCCGTTCGCCGTCTCGGCGGAGAGCATCACGGCGTCCGTGCCGTCATACACGGCATTCGCAACGTCGCTGGCCTCGGCGCGGGTGGGGCGCGGGTTCTCGATCATCGACTCCAGCATCTGCGTCGCCGTGATTACCGGCTTGCGGAACTCCGCCGCCTTCGTGATGATGTGCTTCTGGATGGCCGGAACCTTCTCGGGTGGCACTTCGACACCCAGGTCACCACGCGCGACCATGATGCCGTCGGCCACTTCCAGGATCGAGTCCAGGTGTTCAATCGCCTGCGGCTTTTCGAGCTTGGCAATGATCCAGGCATCGGACTTCAGGGCATCCAGGCGGCCCTTCACGTGGCGAACATCGTCCGCGGTGCGCACAAAGGAGACGGCGATGGTATCCACGCCCTCGCCGATGGCGAACTCCAGGTCTTCCTCGTCCTTCTCCGTCAGCGAAGGAACCTTGACCGGGATACCCGGCAGGTTGATGCCCTTGTTCTCACCCAGCATGCCGCCGTTGACGATGTCGCAGACCACGGCCGAGCCCTTCACATCGCGGACCAGCAGCTCAATCAGGCCGTCGCTCAGCAGGATGCGTGCGCCGGGTTCCAGGTTCTCGGCCAGCGTGGTGAAGGTAGTGCCTACGGCGGAGGCGGTGCCTTCCTTGATCTTCGGATCAATGGTCAGCAGCTTTCCCTGCTCCAGCAGAACGGGCTTGCCGCCCTTCAGCTTGCCGGTACGGATCTTCGGACCCTGCAGATCGGCAAGAATGCAGATCGGCTTCTTCTCCTGAGCGGCGACTTTACGCACCATGCGGATCAGTTCCGCCTTCTGCGCATGCGAGCCGTGCGAGAAGTTCAGGCGGGCAACATCAAGGCCAGCGCGGACCAGTTGTCCGAAGACGAGCTCATCGCTCGATGTAGGCCCCAGTGTTCCGACGATCTTAGCGCGGCGCGTGCCGCTCTCTCCCAGGCTCAAACCATTCAGCATGTGTGATTAAGTCCCCTATTTTGTGCGGCAGTACAACAATAGTCCGCAGTCATTCTACAGTCTTTGTCCATATAGCTGGTTGGACCACCATCATTATCTGCGGCGAAGTAGACTTCCAGACCTGCGGCGGCTCGTGTGAAGCTGCCGCGCGGCGTTCAATTCCGCTCCAAACATCACACTGATGCTGGCCAGATAGAGCCATACCAGCAACGCAATACCCGCGCCCAGGGAGCCATACACACGCGAGTAGTTGGCGTAGTGGGTCACATACCACCCAAAGGCCAGCGTGGAGGCAAACCACAACAGCGTGGCAAACAGCGCACCCGGCAGTGTTCGCCGCCACGACACCGAACGTGGTGTACCGAAGTGGTAGATAAACGAGACGATGCTGACCGTGCCGGCCAGGGCAATGATCCACCGTGCGGCAGTTGCAACAACGTAGATAAGATCCCGCGAGTAGTAGGGAGAAAGAATGTACAGCCACAAAGCGAAATAATGGCCAAAGACCACCAGCACGCTGGCTAAACCAAGCGGAAGTACGGAGATGGGTACGAGGACGAAGGAGATGATGCGCCGCTTCCAGAAGCCCCACACCCCCTGCGGCAGGTCATAGGCGCGGCGGAAACCTTCCATCAGCGTCAACAGCACACCGGAGGCGCCGGTAAGGCTGACGATGGAGGCCCCGATAGGAAGGCTGGCCCCGGCTCTGTCCACATGCGGAAAGTACGAAGCCAGCAGCGCCGTGACCTGCGGCGGAAAGACCCGTACGAAGACCAGCGAAAACTGCTGGCGAAAGAGAGACCCATCCGGCATCCGCGCGATGACGGCAGCGGTAACGATCAGCGCCGGGAACAACGCGAAAATGGCAGAGTAGGCACACCCCTTGGCCGTGCCGAAGACATCGTGATGAAAGCCGTTGCGCGCGGCCAGTCGCAGGTGAGCCCAGAATCGGCGCATGAGTAACACAAGACTATCGTGGACAACGGCCGATGGAACGGCTATTGCTCCTGCTGGCTATAGCTCTTTTTCACGGCACGGCGAACGATCGTCATGATGTTGGCCGCGCAGACCTCGGTATCCGTGCACTGGATCCTGGCCGGATTGGAGCGGCGGGAGAGCCATACCAGGCGGACACTCACAGGAAACCTGGCCGACTGCTCCGGAGCTGCGCCCTGGCGGACCTCCACAACGTAGTACTGCGCGCGGCTGTCGCTGGTATCCACCGCTTCGGTCAGCTCGCTGTCACGGGACAGTGCGTTGTGCAGAGCGCTGTTCAACTCCATTCCATTGAACTCTTTGCACTCACACACCAGCACGACGGGGTACTGCGTCGTCGAGGACGTCTGCGATCCGGCACTCACAAGGCAGCCCAGGCTTACACAGAGCGCCGCCAGCATTCGTTTCATGGATACTCCCGGTTACACATCAAATTTCTGAACGGAACGACCGTATGCGCGTCCTGTCCGTTGAGGGACGCTGTTGTTTGATATCACCGTTCCCTTAGATCTTCCACTTATTTAGAAATTCCGTCACGGAAGAAGCATTCATCGATCGCATCGACTCAAACTCGCCCGTCTTCTGTGCGTAGAGCAACTTGCCATTCGCATCCACAACCGCCAGCGCAGGAACGCCCTTCTTCAGCGGAATCTGGTACTTGTCGGCAACATCGACATGCTGGTCCATCCGGCCGATCCAGACATGCACCAGCACGAAGTGCTTCGCCAGCAATTCCTTATTAGGGCTCTGCTTGAAGTAAATATCCAGCACCTGGCAGTCGCCGCACCAGTCTCCGCCGAAGTCGAGGATCACGCGCTTGTGCTCGCGCTTTGCCTGGCGCAGGGCAGCGGCAATGTCCTTCCAGGGGTCAGCCTTCTCGTCGTAGATGTGGGCCTTGGTGGAAGGTGGGGCCATCTGCGCGGAGGCAAGCGCAGGAGCCGCCAGCAGCGAAAGAGCAAGAACAACAGCCGTCGTAAATGATCGCATGATGTTAAATCTCCAGCAGTTAAAGATGCGCACCACCCCACAAAGTATGCAGCGGTGCGCTCCCGGCTAGATCTCCCAGCGCAGCAGGGTGGAAGCTACCGTGAAACCCGCTCCGACAGAGGCCAACAGGACCAGGTCGCCCTTCTTCAGACGGCCCTCTTCCATCGCCGTACCCATCGCCAGCGGAATGGTACCGGCGGTGGTGTTGCCGTAGCGGTCAATGTTGATGACAACGCGCTCTTCCGGCATCCCCAGGCGTTCTGCCGTCGACAGGATGATGCGCTTGTTGGCCTGGTGCGGAATCAGGCAGGCAAGCTCGTCGCCCTTCAGCCCGTTGCGCTCCAGCACAGTCTCGGCGGCTTCCGCCATCTTGCGGACCGCGAACTTGTAGACCGCCTGGCCATCCTGGTGCACGTAGTGCATCTTCTGGTCGATGGTTTCGTGCGTCGGAGGATGCAGGCTGCCGCCGCCGGGCATGTTGAGCGAGACTCCGCCGGAGCCATCCACCTCGTGCCAGAAATCGACCAGTCCCACCTCATCACCCTCGCAGGGCTCCAGCAGGACAGCACCGGCGCCGTCGCCGAACAGGATGCAGGTGGTGCGGTCGGTGTAATCCATGATCGACGACATGGTATCCGCGCCGATGACCAGGACCTTCTTGTGCACTCCGCTCTCAACCAGCTTGGCGCCGACCTGTAGAGCGTAGGGGAAGCCCGAGCAGGCAGCCGAGAGGTCAAAACCCCATGCGCCTTTGGCTCCGAGCTTGTTCTGCACCAGGCAGGCCGTCGCCGGGAACATCATGTCCGGAGTGACGGTAGCGACGATGATCGCATCCACCTCTTCGGGCGAAACACCGCGGGCCGCCAGGCACTTCTTTGCCGCTTCCGTCGCCAGGTCGCTGGTCGCAACTCCCTTGTCGACGATGTGGCGCTCGCGGATGCCAGTCCGCTCCACGATCCACTGGTCGTTGGTTTCGACCATCTTTTCGAGATCCGCATTGGTCAACAGCCGCGGGGGCACATACGTACCAACAGAACTGATCTTTGCCCGCACACTGACGCGCGGCTTCAACTCAAGAGACAAAACTGTCACCTCACACTTCCATTAGGAAGGATATCAACGGATGAATTGTAGAGTGGGGAGCGCGGCAAAGAGTGTTTGAAGAGTACCGGGGAGCCTACTGCGCACATACTGGCCCGTTACCGTTGCTTCCTTCCGGACCTGGCGGGGTTGGCGGGATTATGTCGCGTAGGTCCCGGCACTTGCTTAGTCTATCAGCGATTGTCGAAGCATGCTTTTCAAGCCGCTGAAAATAGTGGAAATCGCGGTAGAATACATAGGTGTCTACCCTTGTAAAATCTGGCGATTCCGCTGCTGTGAGCACCCCGGCAGACGACGTCGCAACGCAAAAAACCCGCATCGGATTCGTCTCTCTCGGCTGCCCCAAGAACCTCGTTGACTCCGAGGTGATGATGGGCCTTCTTCACCACGCAGGCGCGGAGCTGACGCCGCACGCCGAAGATGCCGACATCATCGTTGTGAACACCTGCAGCTTCATCGACTCGGCCAAGCAGGAGTCCGTCAACGCCATCCTGGAGATGGCGCAGCACAAAACCACCGGCCGCGCGCAGAAGCTGATCGTCGCCGGTTGCCTGGTGGAACGCTACCGCGACGAGATCCGGAAGAACATCCCCGAAGTCGATGCCGTCATCGGTACCGGCGAGCTGGACGCCGTTCTGGCCGCGGCCGGCATGGCTCCCACGCAGGCCGCGAACTCGCCCTTCACCATCCTGAACGCCTCACCCGCAACCTCCGAGGCAGAACTGATTGACCGCGCTCCGTCGGCCGTCAAAAAGCATTCGCGTCCCGAAGGCGACCTGCGCGAAGAGCAGGGCCGCTTCAGCCGCGCCGCATGGGAAGGCGCCTCGGCTTCTCTGCCCGAGTATCTCTACTCGGACGAGACGCCGCGCATCCTGACGACGCCCAAGGCCTCGGCCTACATCAAGATTGCCGAAGGCTGCGATCATCCCTGCACCTTCTGCATCATCCCGCAGCTTCGCGGCAAGTTCCGCTCGCGCCGCATGTCGTCCATCGTTGCCGAGGCGGAGTCGCTGGTGAAGCAGGGCGTGCGCGAGATCACGCTCATCGGCCAGGACACCACCTGCTACGGCGAAGACCTGGGCCTGAAGGATGGCCTCGCCGACCTGCTGGATGCGCTCGCGCAGGTGCCCGGCGTCAAGTGGCTGCGCTTCCTCTACGCCTACCCCAACAAGGTGACTCCGAAGCTGCTGGAGACCATTGCGAAGCATGACAACATCTCCAAGTACCTCGACGTTCCGCTGCAGCACGCCGCTCCCTCGGCGCTGAAGCGCATGAAGCGTGGCGGATCAGGCGAGATCTTCCTGAAGATGATCGAACGCGCACGTGCCATCGTCCCCGGCATCGTACTGCGCACCAGCTTCATCGTCGGCTTCCCCGGCGAGACCGAGGCCGAGTTCGAGGAACTGGTCCAGTTCATCCAGAGGGCACAGATCGACTGGCTGGGTGTCTTCTCCTACTCGGACGAAGAAGGCGCCAAAGCCTTCGACCTGGGCGAGAAGGTGCCATCGCGCACCATCGAAGCCCGCCGCCGCAAGCTGATGAAGACGCAGCAGAAGATCAGCACCAAGGCAAAGAAAGCCTGGGTCGGTCGCGAGGTTGAGATTCTGGTGGAAGGCGAGAACGAAGAGACGCCACTGCTGTGGGACGCGCGCACCATGCTGCATGCACCGGAGATCGACGGCAAGGTACTGATCAACGACTTCGGACCGCACGAGACGCTGGTTCCCGGCACCTTCTATCGCGCGGAGATTACCGAGTCGCACGACTACGACGTGGTGGCGCAGATCATCGAGTAACCCAGCGCATTTCAGACAAAAGGAAAAGGCCCCGCGATGGGGGCCTTTTCTTTTGCTGCTTCCTTGCCTTGGCTTAGAAACCGCCGTTCGCCTTTGCCTTATCAAGAGCCTTGTTGTATCCGGCGGTGAAGGCGGAGCGATAGGAATCACGCTTGTCCTTCTTCACGCTGGAAGGCGGGTTCTTGTACAGGTGCGACTCGGTGGCGTCGATCTTGCGCTTGGCCAGCGTGTCCAGCTTGGCCGCTTCCATACCGTCCTTGTAGGCCTGCTCCTGTTCGGGAGTGCCCACAAACGGACCGTTGTACTGAGCGGTGTTATCGGAGGACTGATTCTGCTGGGCCAGCGTCATAACCGGGGAGCTGGCAAGGAGGGTCGCTGCAACGAGCGACATAACAAAACGATTTGTGTTCTTCATCGGGTGCTACCTTTCTGTTTCCAACAACTACGTACTGCACACTGCGGTACTGCACAACTGCACACTTCTTTACTTCCGGCGTGAAATCTTACGCCCGGTGATGAGACGTTGCCAAGTATCCCGGCGTTGCTATTTTTCTGGGGTTTTTGCGGGTTTTTCACGATCCACCACCGAAAAGCGCAAACGGTGTAAGTTGGAAAAGGAAACCGATGGCTTCGAACAAGGCTTTACGCTGCCCAACCTGCCGCACTTTGGTGCTTGAAAAGACCGAGGACTTCCCTTTTTGCAGCGACCGCTGCCGCCGGATTGACCTCGGCAAATGGGCCTCGGGCGATTACAAAATTTCCTCTCCTATCCTGGATCCTGAAGTATTAGAAGGACTTGCGGAGCATAACCGGCGTCCGCAGCAGGATAACGATGACGATTAGCTCCGCCGCCAAACCGCACAGGACCACCTGGGCCTGGGTAATCGGCACCTTCTTCGGATCCGGCCTTCTGAAGCCCGGCCCTGGTACCTACGGCTCCATCGCAGCCGTTCTGATCTGGCGCCTGCTTGCCTATGGCCTGGACCTTGGCCGGCCCGCTCTCAGCTTTCTGACGCTGGGACTGGCCATCCTCGCCACCGTCGTCGGCATTCCGGCGGCCACCCGCGTGGCCCGTGAGAGCGGCAAAAAAGACCCCCAGATCGTCGTCGTCGACGAGGCTGCCGGCGTCTGGGTGGCCCTGCTGTTCGCCGCCCCCGTGTGGAAGCACTACGTGCTGGCGCTGGTGCTCTTTCGCATCTTCGACATCCTGAAGCCCCCGCCGGTGCGCCAGTTGGAACGCCTGCCAGAAGGCGCAGGCATCATGTGCGACGACCTGATGGCCGGTGTCTATGCCCTGATCTGCTTCGTGGTGATCGCTCACTTCGCATTTCCCAATTTTTGACCGCACGCATGCCTCTCCGCAGAAATCAGGCGCGAAGCTGCTGGCTGCGTTAGGCTTAAGCCATGGCCGCTGCCTTTCGTTTTGGCTCCAACCTAGAAGACCCGCGTCTTGATTCCGTAACGCCGCTGGCGGCGCTGCCCCATGGTGAGTTTGAGGTACACGGCAGTGGGCTGGGCGTGCATGAGGGCGACCTGCCGACGGTGATGATCGGCGATGTTCCGGCGCGGCTGGCTCTTTCACGTGAATCGCGGATCTCGGTCCGCGTCCCGGAAGGCACCATCACCGGGGACCTGGTCGTGCGGTCACACGGAAGCTCCAGCAACCCCCTGCCTGTACGCGTCGCTGTTCCCATGACGGACAACCTGCATCCGGTGGCCAACCCTGCCGTCGATGCCGAAGGCAACGTCTACGCCACGCTCTCCGGCCAGCGCAATCAACAGACCCCTGTCTCCATCTTCCGCATCGACCGCGACTTCCAGGTACGGCCCTTTGTCCGCGACCTGATGAACGCCACCGGCCTGGCTTTCGGCAAGGACGGCTACCTGTATTCCAGCTCGCGCGCCGAAGGCATCGTCTACCGCATCTCTCCCGCCGGCGCGATGACCATCTACGCCGAGGGCATGGGCGTGGCCACCGGCATCGCCTTTGATGAGGACGGGAACCTGTTCGTCGGCGACCGCAGCGGCACCATCTTCAAGATTGATCGCGAACGTCAGATCTTCGTTTATGCCACGCTGGAACCAAGCGTCGCCGCGTATCACCTGACCTTCGACGACCACGGCACGCTGTTTGTCACCGGCCCCACAACCTCCAGCCGCGACCACGTCTACGCGATCAACCGGCACGGTGAGGTGGAGACCTTCTACACCGGCCTGGGACGCCCACAGGGCTCGGCTTTTGATACGGATGGCAATCTGTACGTGGCGGCATCGCTGAACGGTCAGCGTGGCATCGTGAGGATCACGCCCCGGCGCGAAGCATCGCTGGTGGTCTCCGGCAGCTCGATTGTGGGCTTCTGCTTCCTGGAAGACGGTTGCGCCGCCATTGCCACCAACAATGCGCTGTACCACGTGGAACTTGGCATAGAAGGACGGTTGGTCGCATCTACGAATTCATGAACGCTGAGATCATCGCGATCGGCTCAGAGATGCTGACGCCGCACCGCCAGGACACCAACTCGCTCTACCTGACGGACCGGCTGAACTCGCTGGGCGTTACGGTCGACTTCAAAACCATCGTCGGCGATAACTTTGCCCACCTGACGGGAGCCATCGATACAGCCCTGTCCCGCGTGGATATCGTCATCCTCTCCGGCGGCCTGGGACCGACCGAAGACGACCTGACCCGCGAGGCTGTCGCGAGTGTGCTGAAGCTGAACCTCAAGCGCAGCAACGAGCTACTGGCCGGCCTGCATGCACGCTTTGCGAAGCGCAATATGACCATGTCGCCAAACAACGCCAAGCAGGCGGACGTGATTGACGGCGCGGTGGTTCTGCCCAACGCACATGGTTCCGCCGCCGGGCAGTTTCTGGACACGGTCTACGGCGATCATCGCAAGCTCATCGTCCTGCTGCCCGGGCCTCCAAAAGAACTGAAACCGCTCTACGACACCGAGGTACGGCCGCGCCTGCACGCCATTCTGCCGCCGCGCTTCATCGCCAAGCGCATGCTGCGCATCGCCCTGGTGCCGGAGTCGACCGTCGACGCCCGCACGGCGCCTATCTACAAGACCTACGAGGATGTGGAAACGACCATCCTCGCCCACAACGGAGAGATCCAGCTGCACTTCCAGTGCGCCAACAGCTCCATGGAGCAGGCACAGGCACGCGTCAACGAAGTGGCCAGCCGCTGCGAGCAGGAGATGGCCGACGACGTCTTCTCCGCGCATGGCGAATCGCTGGAAGAGGTCGTGCAGCTTCTGCTGCAACTGAAGGGCGTACGCCTGGCCACGGCCGAAAGCTGCACAGGGGGATGGCTGGCCCAGCGGATCACCTCACTGCCAAACTCCTCACGCAGCTTTGTGGGCGGAGCGGTGGCTTACTCCGATGACTTGAAATCGACCTTTGCGGAGGTCCCACCGCTTCTGATCCGGCAGTATGGCGCGGTCAGTGAGCAGGTGGCGCGCGCGCTCGCTGAAGGTATCCGCCGTAAAACAGGCGCTGACCTCGCCATCGGCATCACCGGCATCGCTGGCCCCGGCGGCGGAACCGAAGAAAAGCCTGTCGGCCTGGTCTACGTGGCACTGGCCGATGCCCAGGGCACCGCCGTCAAGAAGCTGAGCCTGAGCGGCGACCGGGAACGCATCCGCTGGTGGACCACCCAGCACGCGCTGGATATGCTGCGCAGAAAACTGATGTAGTGGCCAATAGGTTTACAGACCGACTCGCTTACCATCGCTCCCAGGAAAACATTGGCGGCAAAGGCGAGGACGACTACTTTCTCGACATTCTCTCGAGCATCGAGAAATACGGCCTTTCGATCACACATGTTTTTTCAAACGAAGACGATGCATTTCTGGACTTCAGCTACTCAATCGGCCTGTACGACACCTACGGCCAGCCCGAGATCATCGTCTCCGGTTTCCCTATGGATCTCGCACAGTTCGTGATCAATGAGCTCGGTAGACGTTACGAAGACGGCTTTATTCCTCAGCAGAACACGCGCTATCAGGATTTTCTCGGCGGCGGCATGGATGTTGTCTTTCGGCTGATGAGTCCGACGTTTATCGAGCGGATGATGCTCTCTTCCATGTGGTTCTATGATGAGGAGATCGCGTTCCCTGCTTATCAGTGCATCTGCCCGGATCTGAACAATGTCTTTCCCTGGGAAGATGGTTTCGACGAGTCATGGCGCAAACGGCAGGCCCTCCTGTTTGAAGGCGCACCGATCACCGCTGTCGAGCAAGAAATTCTCGACGACTTCGATCGCAGCCGCGGCGTCCAGTAATCAAACGAGATTGCTACACTTGCATCTGACGCAATGAACCCCTGGCTGCTTACGCTCGTCCTTGCCTACCTTCTGGGATCCATTCCCTTTGGCTATATCCTTGTCCGCCTGTTCCTCAAGCAGGACATCCGCGCCACCGGCAGCGGCAACACCGGAGCTACCAACGTGGCCCGCAGCGGCAAAAAAGGCCTGGCCATCGCCACGCTTCTGCTGGACCTGCTGAAAGGCGTCGCCGCCGTTCTGATTGCGCGTTACATCGCCGGCGCGCACGGCCTGAGTGCCGAGGACATGGCAGCGGCAGCCGCGGCCATGGCCATCATCGGCCACATCTTCCCCGTCTGGCTTGGCTTCCGCGGAGGCAAAGGGGTGGCCACCGGTCTCGGTGTCTTCCTTGCCATCTCGCCGCTTGCGACGCTCTGCTGCCTCGCCATCTTCATCGTGGTCTTTGCCCTTTGGAAGTATGTCTCGATGGCCAGCATCCTGGCGGCAGCGGCCTTCCCGGTAGCCGCCTTCCTGATCTCGCACGGCAATGTCAGCGCCATCGTTGCGGCCAGCTACGTGGTCATCCCCGCCATCATCATCTTCAAGCACCACTCCAATATTCAGCGCCTGCTGCAGGGCAAGGAGAACCGCTTCGGCTCCAAGAAGAAGGCGGCACAGGCATGAGCCGGATCGCTGTACTGGGGGCTGGCGCCTGGGGCACCGCTCTGATGCTGACGCTGGCGCGCCGTGGCGGCCATGAGCTCACGCTGTGGGCCCACTCGGAAGACGAAGCCGTCACCATGCGCTCCACGCGCCAGAACAAACGCTTCCTTCCCGGCTTCTCCCTGCCTGCGGATCTGGCCATCACATCATCGCTGGAAGAAGCCGTTCCCTCTGCCGAGGTCTTGCTCTGCGTCGTGCCGTCGGAGCACCTGCGCGCCACCTTCGTCAACGCGGCCTCGCTCATCACGCCACAGCACGCGATCGTCTCCGCCACCAAGGGCATTGAGCAAGGCACCTTCCTGCGCATGAGCCAGGTGATTGAGGAATTGACCCCCGCCAAGGTCGCCGCTCTCTCCGGCCCGTCCTTCGCGCAGGAGGTCGCCGAGGCCATGCCCACGGTTGTCACTATCGCGGCCAAAGACCATGCACTGGCCAAGCGCCTGCAGGAGGATTTCTCCTCTTCCACTTTCCGCACCTACGCCAACGAAGACATCGTCGGCGTGGAACTGGGCGGAGCGCTGAAGAACGTCATTGCACTGGCCGCCGGCGTCGTCGCCGGACTTGGCCTGGGACACAACGTCGCCGCCGCCCTGATGACCCGCGGCATCGCCGAGATCACGCGTCTGGCCGTGGCCTGCGGCGGCAAGCCCGAAACGCTGGCAGGCCTTTCCGGCCTGGGCGACCTGGTGCTCACCTGCACCGGTTCCCTCTCCAGGAACCGCACTGTCGGCATGGAGCTGGGCAAGGGCCGCAAGCTGCCGGAGATCATCGCCTCGCTGGACGGCAAGGTGGCCGAGGGCGTTCGTTCCACCTCCGCCGCCCTGGGACTGGCGCGCCGTCACGGCGTGGAGATGCCCATCACCCAGCAGATGGACGCTGTCCTTCACGAAGGAAAGGCTCCCATGGACGCCATCCACGCGCTGATGACGCGTTCGCTGCGGACCGAATAAGAGAAAAGCAGATCCCTCCGCTCCGCTGCAGATTGCGTTGTCGCGCACGGCGATACACTAATAAGCGATGGCTATTCAAACACTCTTCGGCTCGCTGAATGACAACGAGCCCCGTAAACCGGAACAGGAAGAGGAAGCACTTGAAGTAAAGAGCGGCTTCTTCAGCCGCATGAAGCAGGCGGTCACGCGCACGCGTGACAACCTGACCTCGCAGCTGGACCAGGCGCTGTCCTTCACACGCTCGGTCAACGAGAGCGATCTCGAAGACCTGGAAGCGATCCTGCTCACCGCCGACATCGGCCTCGCCACCACCAACGAGATCATCAGCCGCCTGCGCGAGCGCGCCCGGCGCGAGAGCATTGACTCCGGCTCCCAACTGAAAGACCTGCTGAAGCAGGAGATTCGTTCCATCCTCGATAGCGTGCAGCGCCCCGTGCATCCACCGGCAACGCCGCCCGAGGTCATCCTGATGGTCGGCGTGAACGGCACCGGCAAGACCACCACCTCCGGCAAGCTGGCCGCATTCTTCCAGTCGCAGAACCGCTCTGCCCTGCTGTGCGCTGCCGACACCTTCCGCGCGGCCGCCATTGAGCAGCTTGAGGTCTGGTCGCAACGCTCCGGCGTTCCCATCATCAAGACGCGCCAGGGTGGTGATCCTTCCGCCGCGCTGTTTGACGCTCTTGAAGCCGCGAAGAAGCGCGAGACCCAGGTCGTCCTGGTCGATACCGCCGGGCGCCTGCATACCAAGACCGGCCTGATGGCCGAACTCGACAAGATGCGCCGCATCGCGCAGAAATTTGTCCCCGGAGCACCGCACCAGGTCTTCCTGGTCATCGACGCCACAACCGGGCAGAACGGCCTGCAGCAGGCACGACTCTTCACCGAGAGCGCCGGCGTCACCGGCATCGTGCTCACCAAGCTGGACGGCACCGCCAAGGGCGGCATCGTCGTCGCCATCGCGCATGAATTGAAGCTGCCGGTCGTCTTCTGCGGTATCGGAGAAAAGATGGAAGACCTGCTCCAGTTCGATTCAGCCGCCTTCGTCGAAGGACTTTTCAACTAGGCGGGCCTTGATGAAACAGACCGGCGACCTTCAGTACATGCAGCAGGCCATCGCGCTGGCGCGTGAGGGTGTCGGTCTTGTTTCGCCCAACCCCACCGTGGGCTGTGTGCTGGTGAAGGATGGCCGCGTCATCGGTCGTGGCTTCCACATCTATGACCACCGCGACCACGCGGAGATCGTCGCCCTGAAGGAAGCCGGTAGCGAGGCCGAAGGCGCCACCGCCTACGTCACGCTGGAGCCCTGCAGCCACACCGGACGCACCGGCCCATGCGCCGACGCACTGGTGCATGCGAAGCTTGCGCGCGTCGTGGCGGCTACCGTCGACCCCAACCCGCAGGTCGCCGGACAGGGTCTGGCAAAGCTTACCAAGGCGGGTATCGCCGTGACCGTCGGCGTTCTGCAGCAGGAAGCCCGCCGCCTGAACGATGCCTTCGCCAAATGGATCGTCACCGGCTCGCCGTACGTTGTGCTGAAAGCGGCGCTCTCCGTCGATGGCTACCTCGCGCCTCCACCCGCAACGCGCCACACGCAGGAGCCGCACTGGCTCACCGGCCCTTCCGCACGCGCTCACGTGCAACAGATACGCCATGCCGCCGATGCCATCCTCACCGGCGTCGGCACGGTACTGGCAGATAATCCCCAACTGACCGACCGCAGCGGGCTCCCGAGACGCCGCCCCTTGTTGCGCGTTGTACTCGACTCCCACCTTCGCCTGCCGTTGACCAGCAAGCTGGTGGAATCTGCGCAGGACGACCTGCTTATTCTCTGTGGCGAAACGGCTCCTGTGCAGCACGAAGATAAGCTGCGCGAGCATGGTGCCGATGTCGTTCGTCTTCCCGCGCAGCACAACCACGTTGATCTCACCACCGTTATGCGATGCCTTGCCGAGCGGCAAATTACCTCTGTGCTATGCGAAGGTGGCAGCCGCCTGAATGCCTCGCTGCTGACAAGTGGAGCGGTCGATGCTCTGGCTCTTTTCTATGCCGAGGCGGAGCTTGGTGCGGGCTCTGTTCCCTTCGCCGAAGGCGGCCCTTCGCCGTATGTTCTGGAGCAAAAATTGAGCGGGCTTGCGAAGACAGAGTTTGGCTCCGACACGCTGGTGACCGGATACCTGCGCGATCCCTGGGCCTGAAGGCCTTCATTCTGTCCCCTCATCTTTGACATTTCGACCGGCGCAGGACGGCTTTATCGTCCTGCGCAGCGGAGAAACCTGCATTCCAGGTCCCTCCGCTTCGCGTCGCTCCGGTCGGGATGACAAAACGCGAAGAAACAGCCGCCCGCACTAAAATAAAACCATGTTCACTGGCCTGATCGAGACCACCGGCTCCATCCGTTCCCTCACCCCGACTGACGGAGCAACGCGCATCGTGCTGGACGCGCCCGCATCGCTGACCGCGCGGCTGAAGGAAGGCGACAGCGTCTCTGTCTCTGGTGTGTGCCTTACCGCGCTCGACATCACCGAGAGCAGTTTCTCCGCCGATCTTGCCGCCGAGACCATCGCACGGACCTCACTCTCGCGCCTCACCTCGGGCACCGCAGTGAACCTTGAGCTGCCCACGCCTGCGGGCACTCCGCTCGGCGGACACATCGTGCAGGGACACGTGGACGCCACTGGAACCATCGTTGAATTAAGCCCGCTGCACCCTGAGACCCCGGAGCATTCCGACTGGCGTCTGCGTATCCGCGTACCGGTCGCGCTTACGCGCTTCATCGTGGAGAAAGGCTCCATCACCATCAACGGCATCTCGCTCACCGTGGCCGGGCTGGAGTTCGATGTCGTCACCATCGCCATCATTCCGCACACCTATGCCGCCACCAATCTGCGCACGCTCACGGTTGGCTCCGAGGTGAACCTCGAAACTGATGTTCTGGCCCGCTACGCCGAGCAGATGCGTCTGCAGTCGCTGGCTGCCGAAGGCTCGCTGACCGAGGCTGGATTGATCGCCCGGGGATTCTGACGAACTCCGAACTAATGTCGACAACCGTTGCCGGGATGCTCTACCATCCCGTCTCATGCGACACTTCTCCTCCGGCCGACGCGAGTTTCTGCGCACCGGATCCCTGCTTGCGGGATCCGCGATGCTTCCCTCTTTTCTCTCCGCACAGGTTGCTACCGCGAAACTGAGCCTCGGCACCGGCACCGGCCCGAAGATCTCGCCGGAGTTCATCGGCCTTTCCTACGAGAACATGCAGTTAGAGGATCCCACCTTCTTCTCCGCGAAGAACAAGGGCCTGGTGGAGCAGTTCCGCCTGCTGTCGCCGCGCGGCGTTCTGCGCCTGGGCGGCAATACCAGCGAGTTCAACTGGTGGCAGGCCAGGCCCACCGACAAACCTCCCGTCCGCAACATCGTTCTGCAAGATGGCAGCAAGCCGGCTGACTATCTCTACGCCATCTCACCGGAGACTATCCGCGAGTTGGACAGCTTTCTGCGCGCCACCGGCTGGACCTGCATCTACGGCCTGAATCTTGGCTACGGCACACCGGAGACGGATCTGCCCGAGGCGAAGTTCGTCTACGAAACCCTGGGACCGCGCCTGGAATACTTCCAGATCGGCAACGAGGTCGATAACTTCCCGCAGTACCGTCTGCGCGAGAAGTCCGAATGGAACGCCGACGCTTACCTCGCCGAGTGGCTGAAGATCGCCCACGCCGTGCAGAAAGCTCTTCCCAAGGCGAAGTTCGGCATGCCCGACGTCGCCTCGGACACCACCTGGCTCACCCGCATCGCAGAGCTGTGGGACGCTGTCCCCGATAAGCCCAACGTCACCACGCTGAGCCATCACCATTACTGGGGTGGTCCGCCCAGCAGCCCCAACGCCACCATCGAGCGCCTGATGCAGCCCAGCGCCGCAGCGGCAAAGCAAGCCACACTCACCAAGGCAGCCGCGGAGAAGATGCACACCGCCTATCGCATGACCGAGGGCAACACTGTTTACCGCGGAGGCAAGTATGGCTTGAGCGATGTCTTCGCCTCAGCGTTATGGGGTGCTGATTACCTCTTCCACCTGATGGCCAACGGCTACAGCGGCGTCAACCTGCACGGCGGCAGCGGCCACGCGCAGGCGGTTTCCGTCGGCGGCACCTTCGTGGGCGAAGCAGACATGAAGGACCCCAACGCACCGCACCCCAAGCCCTTCTACACACCAATCGCCAACGAAGGCACACTGGCCGGCAGCGGCGTCAACGGCAAGCTGAACAGCAAGTACCTGCTGGAGCCGGTGGGCTATGGCATGAAGTTTGCCGCCTCGTTCGCGGGCACCACCATGATTCCAGTGGAGTTCAATGCCGGCGGCGTAAATGCCGTGGCCTACGCCGCAAAGGAAACCAGCGGCAAGACCATCGTCGCCATCCTGAACAAGGACCTCGCACAGGAGATCACGGTGGAGCTTCCCGCATTCACCGTTCGCCATCTGCTCACGGCCCCGGCCATCGATGCACGCGAGGCCCATCTGCTGAGCGGCCGCGAAGCTGCCGGAAAGCTCATCAGCCGCAACGGATCGATCGTTATTCCAAAGGCTACAGGCGTTCTTCTGGAGCTGAAATAGATTTTCAGCAATCCTTCCCGAGATGCCCGGAGCACCATGCCGGGCCTCTTGCATTTAACAGCGCTTCCCCTCTTCTGTCGGCTGAGATACCATTCGCGTATCCCTTAGTTTGTTTTATTTTGTCTCCTCTGCCTCATGCGCACCTGTATTGTCTGCACCGCTGAGTTGCCGGACACACCCGGACCTTGCCCTGTCTGCAAGTCCGAACCCGTCTATCGCACGGCCATTGCCGTAGCGGAGTACGGGTCCAGCGCCAATGGGGCCACGCCAACACCGGTTTCCAGTGACAGCAGCTCGTCGGCAGACGAGGCCACGCTTCTCTCCGTCCCCAGCCAATACCTCACACCCTCCGACGAGATGGACACCGGCATCTGGGCGGAAGAGACCCTTGTCACCGGCGACGCCACACCGACGCCTGCGTTGCCCACGCCAACACCTATCAGCAGTTTGCCGGGCGTCATTGTTCCGCCGACACCGACTCCCACGCCCACTTCGTCCGCCACCGGGGAGACACCCACTCCAAGCGACCTGCCCATCACGCACAACAGCAGCGGCACGCCGGTCAGCACCAACAAGCCCTCCGGTCACAGCGCCGGCTCAACGCCCTCCGGGCAGACCTCGCTTGAAGAGCAGGAACTGGTCCCCGGAACACTGCTGGTCGGCCGCTACCGCGTCGTCTCGCCGCTTGGCCGCGGCGGCATGGGACGCGTCTATCGCGCCGAAGACCTGAAGCTGGGCCAGACCGTTGCTCTGAAGTTCCTGCCCCCCGCCATGTCGAACGACCCGGCATGGCTGGCGCGTTTCTTCTCCGAGGTCCGCACGGCGCGCGAGGTTACCCACGGTAACGTCTGCCGCGTGCATGACATCGTTGAGATTCCCAACCCGAACGGACACTCCATCCATTTCCTGACAATGGAGTACGTGGACGGGGAGAACCTCTCCGCCCTGTTGAAGCGCTTTGGCCGCCTGCCTACGCAGAAGGCGCTGGAGATGGCCGCGCAGATCACCGCTGGTCTCGCCGCCGCGCACTCCAAAGGGGTGCTCCACCGCGATCTGAAGCCCGCCAACATCATGGTGGATGGCCGCGGCCATGCCAAGATCACCGACTTTGGCCTGGCCACCGTCGCCGGGGATGGACGCCTGAGCGAGGTTGCTGGAACTCCAGGCTACATGGCCCCGGAACTGTTCACCGGAGGACAAGCCTCTGGCCGCTCCGACCTTTTCGCCCTGGGCATCGTGCTGTACGAGCTGTTTGCCGGCCGTCTGCCCTGGAACACCAAGAACCCGAAGGAACGCCAGCAGACCCCTCCGACGCCCCTGAAGCGCTATGCGCCCAAGGTTCCTGCCGACGTCGAGCGCGTCATCATGCAGTGCCTGGCGACCACCGTCACCGACCGGCCCGTCTCCGCCGCTTTTATGATGCAGGAGTTTCCGGCGGTCGACATGGTGGCACACGCCATGGCGCAGGGCGAGACCATCACGGTCGACCAGCTCACCGCCTCCGCCAATGAGACCGAGTTGCCGCTGCGCAATGCCTGGGCGCTGATCGGGATCACTCTTCTGGGCCTGGCAAGCTGCTTCCTGTTTGCCCCGAAGGCCACCACGCTGGGCGTCGCTCCGCCTGCCTTGTCCTATGACGAGATGCTGCACCGCTCGCAGGAACTTCTGCGCGAGCTGCACATTCCGGACCGCGCCACCAACACCGCCGCCTGGCTGCAGCAGAACGGCAGCATCGCCGACTACTGGAAGAACGACCCCAGGAAGATTGCCTCCGCCAGCGAAGGTCCGCTGCTGCTGACCTATCGTACCTACAGCAACTCCTTGCTGCCCATCCAGCTGAGCCCGCGCAACCTGCCCACGCAGACTGACCCTGCGGCCAATCGGCCCGGCATGGTCTCCATCGACGTGGACTCCAACGGGCGCCTGATCCGCCTGGTCAACATGCCTGACCAGGAAGAGCTGAACGCGCAGCACCAGGCCAGACCCACTGACTGGAACGCCGCTTTTGCCGCCGCCGGGCTCGACCCGAAGCTGATGCACGAAGTCACGCCGACCATCACCCCGCCGGTCGCCATGAATGAGCAGAAAGAGTGGGCCGGCACCTACCCCGGCCACCCCGATACGCCCATCAGCTTCACCGCCAGTTCCTGGTACGGCAAATTCACTTACCTGCGTGTCATGCCGCCGTGGAACCAGCCTCTCGCGGTGGCAAAGGGCCTGATCGCCGCCACCTGGAGCCAGATCTTCCTCTACCTGGCCTTCTTCGGTACAGCCATCCCCCTGGTGCGGCGCAATGTAGCCATGCGGCGCGGCGATATGCGCGGGGCCTACACGCTGGCCTCCGGCGTCTTCCTCCTCTTTGTCGTGGCCGCCTTCTGCGGCTTCAAGCCGACCGGCAGCCCGGATGCCACCTTCTCCTGGCTGCTGACCAAGATCTCCTACGGCCTGTTGACCGCAGGCATTGCATGGCTTGGCTATGTGGCCATGGAGCCATTCGCCCGCCGCCGTGTCCCCCGTCTGCTGATCAGCGCCGCGCTCATTCTGAAGCGCCAGTTCACCTCGCTGACGGTCACACGTGACATCCTTCTGGGCGTCAGCCTGGCCGCCGCCTGCGCTGGCGTGGAGTTCGCCCTGACCGCGCTCCTGAAGCCGTTGATCCCTTCGGTCGAGCTGTGGGAGGTCGAACCGCTGCTGCTCGGCGGGCCGATCCCCTGGCTGAACACCGTCCTCATCCTGGCAGGTACGGTCATCGTGAACACCGTGCTCGCCATCCCGGTCTTCGTCGCTCTGCGGGCCGTGCTGAAGCGGACCTACCTGACCGCCGGTATCCTTGCCTTCATCCTGCTGCTGGCGCATGTCTCTGCCCATGGCGAATGGGCCAGCCTTCTGGTCGAAGCCGTCTGGGCCGCTCTGCTTGCCTACCTTATCTCACGCGTTGGCGCACTGGCCGCCGCGGTCTTCGTCTTCGTCTCGAAGATGCTGGAGCAGCTGCCCTGGACAGTTGATCCTAACAACTGGCTCGCTCCGCCCATGTACACCGGCGTAGCCGCCGTCGCCGCTCTGGTGATCTGGAGCTTCTACCACGCCATCGGCGACCAGAAGCCGCTGGGCTTTATCAAACTCGACGACTAACGCCCCCTACAAAATTTGTCATCTCGACCGAAGTCCGCAGCACGGAGCGGAGAGATCT
Organism: Terriglobus tenax; assembly: GCF_025685395.1. NCBI lineage: Bacteria > Pseudomonadati > Acidobacteriota > Terriglobia > Terriglobales > Acidobacteriaceae > Terriglobus > Terriglobus tenax. Next base: position 769,550 of record NZ_JAGSYA010000004.1, read on the forward strand.
GTATTTCCCGCCCATCCATGCGGGGATAGGTGGGATGCTAACCGCTTCATCCAAAGCAAAAGGCGCAGCCCTGGGGCTGCGCCTTTCGTCGTTCGCGTTCTGTTGCTGAGAACCAGACCACCTGGACCGCGCGCGGATTGCTCCGCGCCAGAACCGCGAAATCTGTTGCCTAGAGCGAGTTCATGTTGTGCAGGAACTCGCTGTTGTTGCGCGTCTTGCCCAGCTTGTCCGTCAGAAGCTCCATCGCTTCCACCGGGCTCAGCGGGTTCAGGACCTTGCGAAGGATCCAGATGCGCTGCAGGTCTTCCTTCGCGATGAGCAGCTCTTCCTTACGCGTACCCGAACGCTGGATGTCGATCGCCGGGAAGACACGCTTGTCGACCAGCTTGCGCTCCAGGATGACTTCCGAGTTGCCGGTACCCTTGAACTCTTCGAAGATGACCTCGTCCATACGCGATCCGGTGTCGACCAGAGCGGTGGCGATGATCGTCAGGCTGCCGCCCTCTTCAATGTTGCGGGCCGCGCCGAAGAAGCGCTTGGGGCGCTGCAGGGCGTTCGAATCCACACCGCCTGAGAGCACCTTGCCCGAGGGAGGAACGATAGTGTTGTAGGCGCGCGCCAGACGGGTGATCGAGTCCAGCAGGATAACGACATCACGCTTGTGCTCGACCAGGCGTTTGGCCTTCTCGATGACCATCTCGGCTACCTGAACGTGACGTGCCGCCGGCTCGTCGAAGGTGGAGGAGATGACCTCGCCCTTCACCGAACGCTGCATGTCCGTCACTTCTTCCGGGCGCTCGTCGATCAGCAGAACGATCAGCACAACTTCCGGGTGGTTCGAGGTGATGGAGTTCGCAATCGACTGCAGCAGCATGGTCTTACCGGTACGCGGAGGAGCCACGATCAGGCCACGCTGGCCCTTGCCCATCGGCGTCAGCAGGTCCATCACGCGGCCGCTGATGTTGTCGCGCACCGTCTCCATCTTCAGGCGTTCCTGCGGATAGAGCGGCGTCAGGTTGTCGAACAGGATCTTCGAACGGGTCTCTTCCGGAGACTCGAAGTTGATGGCCTCAATCTTGACCAGGGCAAAGTACTTCTCGCCCTCATGCGGCGGGCGAACGTTGCCGCTGATGGTATCGCCGGTCTTGAGATCGAACTTGCGGATCTGGGAAGGAGAAACGTAGATGTCATCCGGGCCGGGCAGGTAGTTGTAATCCGGCGAGCGGAGGAATCCATAACCATCGGGCAGAATTTCAAGCACGCCTTCAGCGAAGATATGGCCTTCTTTTTCGCTCTGGGCCTGCAGAATTTTGAAGATCAGGTCCTGCTTGCGCAGGCCGCTGGTTCCAGGAATTTCTAGGCTGCGTGCAAGCTTGCCCAGTTCCTGGATGTTCATTTCTTTGAGTTCTGAAATTGTCATTGTTGCCTTTTTTTCTGAATTGGGGAATCTTGCTGCGGGCGGGAAAAGCTCACTGCGGAACTACGGACTGCGGTTTGCTGAAGGGGATGCTGCGGAAGAGGTCTTGCTAAGGCACTTATAACATCTGCCGGAGATGCGGCAAAGCCGCGGGCCTGTTTAGGCCGCGCGGCGATTCTGCACGCGATTGGAGCGAACCGGGCTGGCCAGTTCAGCGCCGACCGGCGACTCTACGCGAAAACGGCCCAGGACGTCGTTCGTGGTGTCCTGCACACGGGTGTTGGGCTTGTGGAGCTTGCGCGTCGCCTTCGAGGCGAGCTGACAAAGCTCATAACGGTTCTTGACGTGCGTAAGTGCTCCAAAAATAAGGTCTGAGCGCATAAGCGATTCCTCTCTCTACCGACCGGGGTACAGTCCTCACCCGGCGCTGCTGTCGACCGCAGACTTCGTTAGCTGCAAATCGTGTTTCTGTTTCAATAGACGATGCGCCGGGACTTCAGGATGCACCTATCTTTTGTCCATTTCGGGCACGCAAACCTGCGCTCTCTGTCTACATCCACATAATTTGATTTGTGGAGCCGGCGTCCCTGACAGATCCCCAGTCGGGACCTCCAAATGGAACAGACGCCATCGGGGTCTAGTGCCCCTTCCAAATTGTTTGTCCGGGGTACCTGGCACTCACCCCAACATGCTGGCCGCCGCTACCGTCCAAACCGGCTATCAACCGCGACCTTCCAGAAGGTAACGCCTGAGCCGGGGCAAGGTCAATACTTTTTTCGGAATTTCCGGCCGTTCAAGTATCCCAAAAATGGGATCACATCGTTCCCCTTCGTAATCAATCATTTACCGCAACGCTGCAACAGGATTGGTGCATTTTCAAGACCAATATTGGCGATCCAGCGTCCGATATTGAATCGCTTCTGCAATGTGGCGAACATTAATCTGCGCTTCTCCGGCCAGGTCTGCAATGGTACGAGCTACCTTCAAAATCCGGTCATGCGCCCGGGCGCTGAGCCCCTGCTGCTGCATGGCGCGCTCCAGCAACCGTTCCGCATCGGAGGCCAGCTCGCAGTGCAGCCGGATCTGCTGCGTCGACATCTGCGCGTTGGCAAATACGCGCTGGCTGCGACGGGCGCCTTCAGGCGACAAGGCAAAGCGGTCATGCTGCCGCCGCCGGGCATCAAGAACCCTGGCACGTATCTCGCGCGAGCCCTCCGCCGCCGCGCCCGAGCGCAGCTCCTTATACTGCACGGCGGGCACCTCGATGTGGATGTCGATCCGGTCCAGCAGAGGTCCGGAGACCTTGGAAACATACCGCTGAATCATGGGCGGCGTACACATGCACTCGCGGCTTTTGTCATTGAAGTAGCCGCAGGGGCATGGGTTCATGGCGGCAATCAGCATGAACCGCGCCGGAAAGCTCAGACTCATGGAAGCGCGCGAGATGGTAACAACACCATCTTCCAAAGGTTGCCGCATCACCTCCAGAACGTTGCGGGGAAACTCCGGCAGCTCGTCCAGAAACAGCACCCCGTTGTGCGCCAGCGAGACCTCTCCCGGCCGCGGCACGGCTCCACCGCCGATCAGTCCGGCATCGCTGACCGTGTGGTGCGGCGACCGGAAGGGGCGGTGTGTCACCAGCCCGGTCTCAGCATTCAATACACCGGCCACCGAATGGATCTTGGTCGTCTCCAGCGCTTCTTCAAAGCTCAGCGGTGCAAGGATCGACGGAAAGCGCTTGGCCAGCATGGTCTTGCCGCTTCCCGGCGGACCGATCATAAGCACGTTGTGTCCGCCGGCAGCGGCAACCTCCAGGGCGCGCTTGGCCGTGTGCTGCCCACGCACATCGGAGAAGTCCGGGAGAGATTCCTGGATCTCCTCCAGAAGCGTGCTTTTATCCAGTTGAATCGGAGTAAGACTTTCCTGCCCCGTTGCAAGAGCGTTGATCAGTTCCCGTGCCTCCAGAAGACTGCGCACGGGATACACCTTCACGCCATCGACGACGGCAGCCTCGCGCGCGTTCACCGCGGGGACCACCATCCGCTTGATGCCCTTCTGACGCGCAGCGACAGCGACGGGCAACATGCCCTGCACCGCGCGCACGGTGCCATCCAGTCCAAGTTCTCCCAGGAAGAGAAACTCTGTAAGGTCCGTGGCCTGCAACGCGCCGTACGCGCCAAGAATGCCGAGAGCGATCGGAAGATCGAAGCCCGAGCCCTCCTTACGGATATCGGCCGGAGCCAGGTTGATGGTGATGCGGACCGGCGGCATGTCAAAGCCGGAGTTGCGAATGGCGCTGCGCACGCGATCACGGCTCTCTTTCACGGCGGCGTCCGGAAGACCGACGGTCGAGAAGCTTTCCTGCTGCTGCTGCACTGTGGAAAAGTCGACTTCAACATCAATCAGGTGCGCGTCGATGCCGTAAACAGCTGCACTGCGGGTCTTAAAGAGCATGTTGGCCTGGTGTTTCCAGTGAGGCAGTAAATTGTTCCGACTATAGCATCCAATCTTGCAGAAGAGCGTTGCAGGAATCTCATGCTGCAAACGCCGGAAAGCACAACACCATGAAGGCCTACACGACCCCACTTCGCCGTTCCCTGCATATGCTTGCGTGGGCCGGCGGGTTGATTGCCCTCTTCCTCTGCCTGAATGCCGTTGCCCCCGCGGAACCGCTGAACCGTGCGGAGGAGGCAGCAGCAGCCATGGACGCTCCCAAGGCAAGCTCCACACAAATCAACAGCGATGCCTGGAACATCCTGGAGAAGGATGCCTCCGACAAAAAGACGGAGACCTTGATCATGGTTGTCTCCGCGCTGGGTGACCTTGGAGCTGAGCCCAAGGCACAGAACATGCTGATGGAAGCCGTCGGCAGCTCCGACATCGACGTGCGCATGGCAGCGATTGCCTCCATGGGCCAGACCAGGAATCAGATGTTTGTCCCCACGCTGCGCAAGCTGCTGGATGACGAGAAGCCGCAGATCGCTTTCGCGGCGGCCAGCACACTGTGGACCATGGGCGACCACTCCGGCAAAGACGTGCTGTTTGCCGTGGTGGACGGAGAGCGCAAGGGCGATGCCGGAATGCTGGGCGGCGCCATGCATCAGGCCAGCAGAGACATGCACTCTCCCACCGAGATTGCAAAGATGACTGCTCCCTTCTTCCTCGGGCCGTTCGGCATCGGTTTTGCCGCTTACAACTACATGCACCGGCCCGGCGGCGACAGCCCGCGCGTCATCGCCACCGAACTGATTGCGCAGGACAAGTCAGACGATGTCCGCAAGGTGCTGGTGGATGCGCTCACGGACAAGGACGCTGAAGTGCGCCAGACGGCGGCCCGCATGCTGGGCGACTTTCATGATGACAACATAGCGCAAAGCCTCGTCCCCCTGTTTGTCGACAGCAAGCCGGCGGTCCGCATTACCGCGGCAGCAACAGCCATTCGTTTGACCTCGACGCGCACCTCTCCCCCCGTTGCTCCAAAGCATAAGAGCAAAAGAACAAAGCCCTAGAACGGGCGGCTCCATGTAGTCTGAAAGGCAGAGCCGGCGGCTCTGCCTTTCTGCTTTGTGACAGCCGGCCATGGAACGGCCTTGAATACATCTCTCTTTGAACTCTTCAAAATCGGCATCGGACCTTCTTCCTCTCATACGGTTGGCCCGATGCGTGCCGCTTTGAACTTCACACTCCATCTGCGGCAGTCTGGCGTGCTGCAGAGGACATCCCAGGTTCGCGCGGAGCTGTTCGGGTCACTTGCCCTGACCGGACATGGCCACGCGACCGACAAAGCCGTGGTGCTTGGCCTCTCCGGCGAAGCTCCGGACCAGGTCACGCCCCAGACGATCGACCGCATTCTTGCCTCGTGGCACACAGACGGAAACATCCTGCTAGCGGGTGAACAAACGCTCGCACTGCGCGAAGGCGTCGAGCTTCTCTTCCGCCGCGACCAGATGTATCCCGATCCGGAGACACCATCGCATCCCAACGGCATGCGCTTCACTGCACTCGATGCCGAAGGCAATCCGCTGCACATGGAGACGCTGTTCTCCATCGGCGGAGGCTTCGTGGTGAATGCCGACGAATTCGGCAAGCAAAGCTCCGTTGCACCACGCAATGTTCCGTATCCGTTCCACTCCGCTGCAGAGCTGTTGGAGATCACGAAGAAGCACAGCCTCACCATCGCGCAGGCAGTCATGGCGAATGAGATTGCCCTGGCCGGCGACGAAGCCACGGTGCGCGAACGAATCCTCGCCATCTGGAAGGTGATGCAGGAGTGCACCGAAAAGGGCATGGCCACGGAAGGCATTCTTCCGGGAGGGCTGAATGTACGCCGCCGCGCTCCTCGCCTGGCAACGCGTTTACGCACGCAGGGCAGCGCTGACCCGCTGGCTCCGCTGGACTGGGTAACGATCTACGCCATGGCGGTGAACGAAGAGAATGCCGCCGGTGGACGCGTCGTCACGGCACCAACCAATGGCGCGGCCGGCATCATTCCTGCTGTCGCGCACTATTACCTGAACTTCATTCCGGGCGCGGACGTAGAAGGCATCCTTCGCTACTTCCTGACGTCGGCTGCGATTGGCGTGTTGTACAAGGAGAACGCATCCATCTCCGGCGCCGAGGTTGGATGCCAGGGCGAAGTCGGCGTAGCGTGCAGCATGGCTGCCGGTGGACTTGTCGCCGCTCTGCATGGAAGCAACGATGAAGTGGAGCACGCCGCCGAGATCGGCATGGAGCATAACCTTGGCATGACCTGCGATCCCATCGGCGGCCTCGTGCAGATTCCATGCATTGAACGCAACGCAATGGGAGCCGTGAAAGCAGTGAACGCATCACGCATGGCGATGCATGAAACAGAAGGACATAAAGTCACGCTCGATCAGGTCATCAAGACGATGTATCAGACCGGACTTGATATGCAATCGCGCTACAAAGAGACCTCGCTCGCGGGTCTCGCGTTGAATGTCATCGAGTGCTGACGCTTGTGCGTGTTCTCAAATTCTCATCGCGCATGACAACTTTCTTCACTTTTCTCTTGACACTCTTTTTTCAGAACTCTATACATTCCCTAGTTGCAACTCAGCGTTGCTGTTTGCAACAGGGAGAATAGAGGGGCGACGAGCTCGGCAAGGCAAAGAACGAACGCCGGACGTCAGCTTCCAACTAAAGGCAACAAACAAGGCAACACATACGGGGAGCGCGACAGCGCTCCCCGCAGTGTTTAAGCTGAAAGAGATGACACGCCGCCGCTGGATTGCCGACACATGGAATGACGAACGCACCTCTGCTTCCCTGCTGGGTGAGCAGGCACAACACCTTGCACGCGTGCTGCGCGCTGAAGTGGGACAGACCTTCGATGTCGTTGCCGGAGGCTTTCTGCACCGCGCCACCGTGGCCAGCGTGAACGAGAACGAAGTGCAGTTTGATCTGCACGAAGAACAGGAGATTGATCACGCACTGCCAGTACACCTGCTGATGGCGGTCTTCAAATTTGACCGCATGGAATGGGCGATTGAGAAAGCAACGGAGCTTGGTGTGGAGCGCATTACTCCCGTGCTGGCTCGCCGCACCGAAAAACATCTGACGCAGGCTGCGGCAAAGCGTGTGGAGCGCTGGCGCCGCATTGCACTCGAAGCCAGCAAACAATCGCGCCGTGTTGCCGTTCCGGAGATCGTCGATCCCATGCCCCTGAAGGCGGCTCTTGCCGGGGAAACTTCGACTGCAAAAATTCTTCTCTCGGAGACCGAGCAGGAGACAACGATTGCCTCCATCATCCGCAAAGAGGAACCAACCGCGCTGGCCATCGGCCCCGAAGGCGGATGGACCCCGGAAGAGATGGCGCTGTTCACGCAGAACAGTTGGACACCGGTGACCATCGGCCCGCGCATCCTTCGCGCGGAGACCGCCGCCATTGCCGCGCTGGCCATTGCCGGTGCGCTACTGTAGCCAACGATGATCGGCAGAAATAAAAAGGCGCGGAGTCATCCGCGCCTTTCCTTGTTGCTTGCAGCCTGAACCTTATGCCTAGCTGAAGATGTCCTTCACCTTGCCGAAGATGCCGCCGCGTTCATGCGGTGCATTGTCGACGGCCATCGTCTCGCTCAACTGCTCCAGCAACTCGCGCTGCTGCTTGGTCAGCTTGGTCGGCGTCTGCACGCGGACCTCCACCAGAAGATCGCCCTTGCCGCTGGAGTTCAGGTGCGGAACGCCCTTGCCCTTCAGCTTGATCACCTTGCCGCTCTGCGTGCCTTCTGGAATCTTGATGGTGGACGGACCTTCGAGCGTAGGCACCTCAAGCTCCGCTCCAAGCGATGCCTGCGGGAACGAGACCGGCATGGAGCAGTGCAGGTCGTCACCGTCACGCTCAAAGAAGGCGTGCGCCTTGACCGTCAGCACCACGTAGAGATCGCCCGAGGGGCCGCCGAAGCGCCCTGCCTCACCTTCGCCGCCATAGCGAATGCGGGTGCCGTCTTCAACACCGGCCGGCACCTTCACCAGGATGGTGTGATCGCGCTGCAGACGGCTTTCGCCCCTGCATGTGGGGCATGGGTCTACGATCAGCGTGCCCGTGCCCTGGCACGAGGTGCAGGCGCGCGCAATGGAGAAGAAGCCCTGCTGCATGCGAACCTGTCCACGGCCGCCGCAGTGCGGGCAGGTGATGGGCTGCTTGCCCTTGGCAGCGCCGCTGCCGTGACAGTCCTCGCAAAGATCCATGCGGCGGATCTTGATCTCTTGCTCCTTGCCGAAGACAGCCTCTTCGAACTCGAGCTTCAGGTCGTAGCGAAGGTCGCGTCCACGCTGCTCGCGCGTCGCGCGGCCACCGCCGCGCCCGCCGCCAAACATCTCGCCGAACAGGTCACCGAAGATGTCGCCCAGGTCTTGCGCGTCGCCACCGAAGGGACTGCCGCCGTTGAATCCGCCGGGACCGCCCGCTCCGCCAACGCCAGCATGGCCAAAACGGTCATACGCGGCGCGCTTGTTTGCATCGCTCAGCACCTGGTAGGCCTCGCTGCATGCCTTGAAGCGCTCTTCCGCCTCGGCATTACCAGGGTTGCGGTCAGGGTGATACTTCAGCGCCATCTTGCGATAGGCTGCCTTCAGCTCCGTATCGGAGACTGTCCGCTCAACTTCCAGGACTTCGTAGTAATCAATCTTCACGTTTGCCGTCGCACTCATGGGTATTGCTTCCTGCTGACTGATGCCTTAGTCGTTCACCTGCGCGTGGTTGATGGCGATCTTCACCATGGCCGGACGCAGCAGTTTGTCCTTGATGCGGTATCCGCGCCGCACTTCCTCTAATACCTGATGATCCGGATGCTCAGAGGTTTCAACCGAACCCAGGGCCTCATGCACATGCGGATCGAACTGTGCGCCTACAGTCTCCACCGCGGTCACGCCCAGGGTCTTCAGAGCCTCTTCCATCTGCTTCAGAATCAGTTCCACGCCGGTGCGCAGCTGCTCGGCGCTTCCCTGCGACTTCAGCGCGAGCTGGAAGTTGTCCAGCACGGGCAGAAACTGCTCCACCGCATTGGCCACGGCATAATCGCGGAAGTCCACACGCTCCTTGGCCTCGCGCTTGCGGAAGTTGTCAAACTCCGCCTGCAGGCGCGCCAGACGGTCCACCAAACCATCGCGCTCAGCCTTCAGCGTCTCCACTTCACTTGGCGCAGCAACTTCCACGGCTGCCGCAGTCTCTTCCACCGGAGCGGCTCCAGCCTGCTCCTGTACCTCAGTTTCGTTGTTCATATTCCTGAAAATCCTTCTCCATCTATTTTCTCGCATCAGGGCCGCTCTGTGGGATTGCCGGCATGCAGCATGCGGTCAAACAGCTGTGCTACGTAACTGACCGCTCCCATCGTCTGCTCGTACTGCATGCGCTGCGGCCCAATCACCGCCAGGGCGCCGCGGGTCTCGCCACCGATGGTCGCGGGCGCGGCCACCAGCACCAGCCCTTCCATGCCGGGAGCATACTCTTCCAGATCGAAAACGACGCGGACGCTCTTCTGCTGCGCGTCAATGTAGGCGTTCAGCAGGTCCACCAGGTGCTGCTTGGCCTCCAGGGCCTGCATCATCGCCCGCAGACGGTCACGGTCCGCGTGGCTGCCCACCAGGTTGGCCACGCCGTCTACGTAGACGGTCTGCACCACGGTCTCGCCTGCCGGAAGCGCCTGCTTCCAAAGTTCTTTGACGCGCGACAGCAGTTGCTGGTACTCGCTGCGCTCGGTCTCAATGCGGTGTCCAAGCTCCTCGCGAATCGCGTCGAGCGTCCAGCCGCGGAAATTTTCATTCAGATAGCTGGCCGCCGCTTCCAGCTCCGCCACGGCCAGGTCACTGCCCACCGTCAACATGCGGTCGCGCACGACACCGGGGCGCGTCACCACCACGGCCATAATGCGGCCGCCGCCCAGGCGCGAGAAGTAGATATGCTCCAACTGGTCACTGATACGCGCGCTGGCCAGCGCAACACCCACACCGCTCGACAGGGCAGCAAGCACACTGCTGGTGCGTTCCAGGAACCCCTGTGTGCTGCCAATTCCCTGCAACTGCTGGTCAATCACAACGCGCGACTGCTCAGTAAGCGCAGGGTTGCCGCCACGCAGACGCTCCACATACACACGGAAACCGGAAGCGGTAGGAATGCGTCCCGCGGAGGTATGCGGCTGCTCCAGCAGACCCGCCTCGGAGAGGTCAACCATCAGGTTGCGAATGGTGGCTGAGCTAAGGCCCACAATCTCACCGCCCGCGCTGCGCACAACCGCCTGCGACGAAACCGGCTCGCCGGAGGAGACATACTCTTCCACAATCGCCGTCAACACGGCCAGCTTTCGCGGAGAGAGGTTCGCTGTCAGCCCTTGCCCCATATCTTCTATTGTGAACTACCCCGTCAAGCCGTGCAGGCCAGCCAGACGTATCGGCAAGCTCTTCCATCACTTGTCCTCGCGGCCGGAGCGCTTCGCGCGGAGTGGAGAGACCTGCATTTCGAGCGCTGAAGCGCCAAAAATGCAGGTCTCATTGATGGAGGAAAATCGATTCGCCCTACGTGATCTCCAGCACGTCGTCGGCCTTGTCACTCACCTCGGCCGCGCGCGCCACCACGTTCCTGGCAATCTCGTAGAAGCCCTTCGCACGCTCGGAACTCTCGCCACCCAGCGCTACCGGCAGGCCGCGGTCACCGCCGGAGCGAATCTCCGGGTCAAGATCGACGCTGCCCAAAAAGTGCAGGCCGAACTGGCGTGCCGTCTGCTCCGTGCCGCCAGCACCGAAGACATCCAGAATGGTGCCGTCCGGCAACCGCATCTGGCTCATGTTCTCCACCATGCCCAGCACCTCGACATTTACCTGGTGGAACATCTCCAGGGCCTTGCGGGCGTCCTGCAGAGCGACGCTCGATCCGGTGGAAACGACCACGGCTCCTGTCAGCGGCACCGTCTGGACCAGCGAGATGACCACGTCACCCGTTCCCGGCGGCAGATCGACCACCAGGTAATCCAGCTCACCCCAATCCACCTGCTGCAGGAACTGGCGGATGATCTGGTGCAGCATCGGTCCACGCATCACCATCGGCTTGTCGCCGGGCGAGATCAGGCCAATCGAGATAAACTTCACGCCGTGCGCCGTAATGGGCTCAATGCGGTTGTCGCCGATGACGTTCGGCTGCTTCTGTGAACCCAGCATCAGGGGCACATTCGGTCCGTAGATATCGGCATCCACCAGGCCCACGCGATATCCCAGCTTCGCCAGCGCAATCGCCAGGTTCACGCTGGTGGTGGTCTTGCCTACGCCGCCCTTGCCGCTGCCCACTGCAATTACATTTGCGATTCCTGGCAGCCGCTGCGGTCCCTGCGGCGCGTTATGTCCCATGTGTCCCATCTTGGTGTACTCCAAATCTTTTTCGGTTTCGCTGGTTTAGATGTACCAGGCGTTCTCAAGGCTCTTGCGGAGCCGCTTTTTTCGCTCAACCTCGCCACTGCGCGCCTCGCGGCGCTTCAGGGCATCGTCAAAGCGGCGCTTCTGATGCTCGGTCTCCGGCACCAGGCAATCCACCTCGACCGGGTGCCCGCTGTCATCCACAGCAACGTAGGTCAGGTACGCCGAAGAAACATGGCGGAGATTGCCCGTCTTCGGATCTTCCACCATCGCCTTCACACCCACCTCCATGGAGGTACGGAAGGCGCGGTTGACGCTGGCCTTTAGAATCAGCACCTCGCCCACGTGAACCGGTGCGACGAAGTCCAGCGAATCCATGCTGGCGGTGACGACCGTCGTAGCCCGCGCGTGGCGGTATGCGGCCACGGCGCCCACCAGGTCAATAAACTGCATCAGGCGGCCGCCAAACAGGTTGCCAAGTCCATTGGCATCGCCGGGGAAGATGACTTCGCTGCGTTCGGCCTGGCTTTCGCGGACCGTCCGCTGTCGCTTCTCTTGCATAGCTAACAGTTTACCGCCGCTGGCCTGCGCAGGTATCCAATTCCGCGATAGCCTGTAAGAGATGGACAAGATTGCAGCACTCTCGGAAATTCTGACGATGGACCCCGCCAACGCCTTTGCCCGCTATGGGCTTGCCATGGAATACCTTGGCCAGGGCGACACGGACAAGGCCCTTGCCGAGTTCCAGACGCTACGCGAGCACCAGCCCGACTACGTTCCCGGCCACCAGATGGCCGCGCAGACCCTGATCAAGCTTGGCCGCTACAGCGAGGCCCGCGAGCGCCTGGAGACGGGCCTTGCCGCCGCTGAAAAAACCGGCAATGGACACGCTATTTCCGAATTGTCGGGCCTATTAAGCGATTTGCCGTAAATTTGCGTGCGGTGACTAAAAGCTGGCAGGATGCGGGGATGAAGGTATTTCTTTTCGTTCTTGCTGCCACGGTCTTTGAAGCTGTCGGCGACGCGGTTATCCGCATTGCCGTACACACCGGCAACATGCGCGCAAGAGTCATGTTCTTCCTTCTCGGCAGCCTGCTGCTCACCGCCTATGGGACCTGCCTGAACATCGCTCCGGTTGAGTTCGCCACTGTCGTAGGCCTGTACATCGCGCTGTTGTTTATCGTCTTCCAGATCACGAACTACCTCTTCTTCGATGTCGCGCCAACCATCCCCGTCCTGCTGGGTGGCGTACTCATCCTGAGCGGAAGCGCGATTGTCTATCTCTGGAGACCTGTCGTCGAGTAGGATGATCGCGATGCCTGCCAGTTGGTTCCCTGCCATGTCGCCCGATGTCTCCATGACCAGCATTGCGCTGCGTCTCGGCCTGGCAACAATCAGTTCCGCCGCCATCGGTTTCAATCGTGACGAGCGTTCGCACCCTGCCGGGCTGCGCACCATCATGCTGGTCTGCATGGCCGCAACGCTGGCATCGCTGGAGCTGAACCTGCTGCTGCCCACGGTGGGCAAAGCCGCCAACTCCTTCGTGCAGATTGATCCCATGCGGCTGCCTCTGGGCATCCTCACCGGCATCGGCTTCATCGGCGCAGGCGCCATCGTGCGCCGCGATAACTTCGTGACCGGCCTGACCACCGCCGCCACCATCTGGGTGGTCACCGTTCTGGGTATTTTGTTCGGTGCCGGCCAGCTTGTTCTGGGCAGCATCGGAGCCGCTTCCACCATCTTCGTTCTCTGGATCCTGGAGTATGTCGATGACCGTCTTCCACGCAAGAAGCGAGGCACGTTATCGGTGTCGGTGGAATACACACCCACCATCGAGTCTGAAGTGATTGCCCTGCTTGCCAGCACAGGCTTCATCGCGGACCGCTGGCGTGTTTCGCATGACCGCGTCAACGGTATAACCACTCTGAGCTGCGATGTGACATGGAAAGCCTCCGGAGGCCGCCAGCCGCGCATACCCCGGCCATTTACTGAACTGCGCGCACTCCAGGGACTTCGCACCTTCTCGTGGGAAGAGTAACGGCCACAGGCCTATACTTGTGCCATGCCGGTAACGAAGAACCTGCCCCTGACCCTTGGCGAATTGAAAAAGAGCGAGTGGACGCCGGAGCGCGTCAACCGCTCCGTCAAAGACGAGCTGCGCGAGAACCTGATCGCACGCCTGCGCTCCAGGCAGACCATCTTCCCCGGCATCGTCGGCTATGAAGACACCGTCGTTCCGCAGATCGTCAACGCCGTGCTGTCAAAGCACAACTTCATCCTTCTGGGTCTGCGCGGACAGGCAAAGAGCCGTATTCTGCGCGCACTGACCAACCTGCTCGATCCCGTCGTTCCCTATGTCGCCGGCTCGGAGCTGCGCGACAATCCCTACAAGCCGCTGAGCAAGTACGCCCGCGACCTGGTCGCAGAACAAGGCGACGACACCCCCATCGCTTGGCTGACGCCGGACGATCGCTACGTCGAGAAGCTTGCTACACCGGACGTCACCGTGGCCGACCTCGTCGGCGATCTTGACCCCATCAAGGCAGCGCGCGGCGGGCAGGAGCTCTCCAGCGAACTGACCATGCACTACGGCCTTCTGCCCCGCGCCAATCGAGGCCTCTTCATCATCAATGAGGTGCCGGACCTCGCCGGCAAGATCCAGGTCGCGCTCTTCAACATCATGCAGGAAGGCGACGTGCAGATTAAGGGCTACCCCGTCCGCCTGCAGCTGGATGTCGCCATCGCATTCTCGGCGAACCCGGAGGACTACACGGCGCGCGGCAAGATCGTCACTCCACTGAAGGACCGCATCGGCTCGGAGATCCGCACCCACTATCCGGAGTCGCTCGAAGAAGCCATCAGCATCACCACACAGGAGGCCTGGGCCGCACGCCCCAACTCCTCCATCGAGATTCCCGGCTACATCCGCGAAGTCGTTGAGCTGATCGCCTTCCTCGCCCGCGAGGACAAGAAGGTCGACAAGCGCTCCGGCGTCTCGCAGCGCCTGCCTATCTCGACCATGGAACTCGTCCTCTCCAACGCCGAACGCCGCGCCCTCATCCATGGCGAAGAACTCTCCGTGCCCCGCATCGGCGACATCTTCACCGCCCTTCCTGGCATCACCGGCAAGATCGAGCTGGAGTACGAAGGCGAGATGCGCGGCGCCGATGTCATTATCCGCGACATCATCCGCCAGGCCGTACAGCGCAGCTTCGACAAGCACTTCGGCAACGTGAACACGCAGCAGATTGAGGAGTGGTTCAACCTGGGCGGCACCGTGCAGTTGAACGACCAGCAGCCCGCAGCAGCGTCCCTGAAAGAGCTGAAGCAGATTCAGGGACTGCTCGACAAGCTGGAGCCTGTGGGCATCACGGCAAAGTCATCGCCGGAGATGACAGTTTCCGCGGCAGAGTTCCTTCTCGAAGGCATGACAGCGCACAAGCGCATCACCCGCAGCGAGGAACGCAGCTTCTCCGCCGGCGAAAAAGGCCGCCGCCACGAACAGGCCGCCAACTTCCACGAGACGGTACGCGAGCGCGAAAAGGACAAGGAAGACTGGGGTTCTAAGAACCGCACACGCCGCGGCTTCAACTAAAACATGGAATTCAATGGCAAGGACGACGCTCTCGCTCGTTGGCTTCATGGCATCTGTGCTTTGCCGCTTGCAGTTGTCGCATTCTTATTTATCCGCTGCGGAGGTTGGCACCAGACCTCAAGAGGTTGGATCATTGGCGCTTCCCTTGGCTTCAGCATCGGGTATGTGTCATACCGCTGTGCTTTTTACGCGATCACGGGGCGCAGGAGCATCAACGAAGATGACATGTGGCGCATCAACCGCCCCTAAGTATTCGTAATTTGAAGATGCAAAATTTTTATATGGCGGCGACACCCGCTAGGGACCGCGCTTATGGTTCAACTCATGAACATCAGCGCTACGCAGATCGTCTTCGACACCACAGCCGCCACCTATGACCAGGATCGCGCGAAGCTGATACCTTCGCATGACACCTTCTACGGCTGGGCCATCCGCCTCATCCCGCCCGCTGCGAGAACCATCATCGACCTCGGCGCGGGCACAGGGCATCTGACCGCGATGCTTCGCCAGCACTTTCCCGCGGCGAAGATTCATCTCGTCGATTTCTCCCAGCCCATGCTCGACCGCGCTCGCGAGCGTTTCCGCGGCGACGCCAACGTCGAGTTCCACCAACTCGACTACGCTGCGCAGCCCTTGCCCACGGAAGCCTGTGCTGTTGTCTCCGCGCTCTCCATCCATCACTGCACTGATGCCGACAAGCAGCGTGTCATCCAGGCAGCGTACAACGCGCTCAAACCCAACGGCGTCTTCCTCAACGCCGAACAGGTGGCCGGCCCCACACCCGCGCAGACGGATGCCTACAACGAGCTTTGGCTGCGCCAGATCCGCTCCAACGGAGCCACCGAAGAGCAGATCGAAGCCAGCCTCTACCGCCGCCGCGACGACAAGTGCTCACCGGTGGAAACCCAACTTGAATGGATGCGCTCCGCGGGCTTTGCCGACGCAGACTGCTGGTACAAGGAGTCCGGCTTCGCCGTTCTGGCAGGCACAAGGCTCTAGCGGGCGTATCATCAAACCAGGCCCATGAAGACGACGCGCTACAAGAAATACGAGGGCGACCTGGCCAGCGAGCTTGGTCTTGAGGAGTTGATGGAGGCGCTCGGCGACTTCCTGCTCGACTCCGGCTTCCAGGACCCCTACGGCGACTTCAGCGAGATGAACATGGACCAGTCGCTCGACGACCTGCGTGAGGCCATCCGCCAGGTGCTGGAGAACGGCGACTTCCTGGACGAAGATACCCAGCAGCAGTACGACGACATGAGCGCCGAGCAGCAGGAGCAGATGCTCGACAAGCTGATCGAGCGCATGCAGAACGAGAACATGATCCGCACCGACGCGGAAACCTCAGACAGCACGCAGCCATCCACTGCTCCGGGCGAGGTAGGACGCAATGAGTCCGAGGTACGCTTCGAAGTCACTGACAAGTCGATGGACTTCCTCGGTTACAAGGCGCTGCGCAACCTGCTCGGCTCCATGGGCCGCGCCAACTTTGGCCGTCATGACACCATCCACGAGGCCAGCGGCATCGAAGCCAGCGGATCCTCCAAGCCCTACGAATTCGGGGACACGCTGAACCTGGACGTAACCGCCACGCTCAAGTCCGCCATCGAACGCGAAGGCCTGACCATGCCGCTGAATATTGAGTACAGCGACCTGCACGTCCATCAGTCAGAGTTCCAGGCATCCTGCGCTACAGTCGTCATGCTGGACTGCTCGCACTCCATGATCCTGTACGGCGAAGACCGCTTCACCCCGGCCAAGCGCGTGGCCATGGCGCTGGCGCACCTGACACGCACGCAGTTCCCAGGCGACTCACTGCACCTCGTGCTCTTCCACGACTCCGCCGAGGAGATTCCCATCTCGCAACTTGGCCGCGTCAAGGTTGGTCCCTGGTACACCAATACGCGCGAGGGCTTCAAGGTCGCACGGCGTATCCTCTCTCGCTCGAACAAGCAGATGAAGCAGATCGTCATGATCACCGACGGGAAACCCTCGGCGCTCACGCTGCCCGATGGCCGCATCTACAAAAACGCCTTCGGCCTTGATCCGCTTGTCGTCTCCGAAACACTGGAAGAGGTCGGACGGTGCAAGCGTTCCGGCATCCAGATCAACACCTTCATGCTGACCAATGACTTCTCCCTCGTCCAGTTCGTACAGAAGGTCACGGCCATGTGCCGCGGCAAGGCCTACTTCACCACGCCGCAGACTCTGGGGAATTACCTGCTGATGGACTTCATGCAGCGCCGCATGAAGTCCGTCCACTAGACAAACTTTTTGATATCGAAGCCCAGCTGATACGCCTCGGTATCGGCCTCAATCTCTTCCCAGCTCACGGACCGCCCTGTCTCAGCAGCCTTTCGCGCCAGCATGCAGCTGCGCGCACTCTCCACGCCGGCCGCAATCTGGTTCTGGAAGGTATTGCTGGTAATGCTTTCAATAAAGCTGCGGTCTTTCATCTTGTCTGCTTCGGCAAGGTTATCGCTGAAGGCACCGTCAGCGGCGAATTTGGTATCGCTGCTCTGTTCACTGCCAGACCACGTCCATGGCTTCAGTCCCTGGATGCCGAGCGTTCCCTTGTACGGCATCTCGGCCAGGCCATCGGTCCCGAAGATGGTCTCCTTCACATCAAAGTAGCCGGCGGCATTGAACTGCGTGGAGCTGAAGACAAACTCCGCACCGTTGGGATAGGTAAAGATCACCTCGTAGTTGTCATTGATATTGCCCGCGTTCGTCAGCACTTTACGGCTGGCGCGCGCAACCGCCTTCACCGGATGGGTGTTCATCACCCAGTTGCACACGTCAATGACGTGGATGTTCTGCTCCAGCAGAATGTCTCCGGACAACGTCTTGTCCCAGAGCCAGTTGCGCAGGCGCAACTCATCCTTGGGCATGTTGCCACGGTCAGGATAGGTTGCTGTGGGAGCGTTGTAGTGTCCGCTGAGCGATGCGATCCTGCCGATCTGTCCTTCGTGGATGCGTTTGACGATCTCGATAAACGGCGGCGCCGAACGAATCTGGAATCCAACCGAGATGCTGACCTTGTTCCCTACGCGTTTTGCTATCTCCAGAGCCCGGCGTGTCTGCGGAATATCCACACCGACCGGCTTCTCGCAGTACACATGCTTGCCGCCAGCCGTCAGCACATCCATGTGCTCCACATGAAAGAAGGGCGGCGTGGAGATCTGGACCGCGTCAATCTTCGGGTTGGCCGCCATCGCCTTGTAGGACTCCCATCCATGGAAGGTCATCTTGGAGTCAATGGCAGAGAGGCCGAGCGAAGCATTGACCTGGTCAAAGTGCTGCTTCCCTTTGGCAAGCTGGTCCGGGAAGATGTCGCCCAGCGCCACGATGCGTGCCTGTGTATTCTTCGCAAACGAAGTGGCAACCGAGGTGCCGCGTTTGCCGCAACCAAGCAAGCCGTAGTTCACGCTCGAATTGGCAGCGTAGCTGAAGGCAACGCTCGGCTTGACGATCATCAGTCCGCCAACGGCTCCGGCGCTCTTGAGAAAATTTCTGCGATCCATCGGGAATCTCCTGGCTACGCGTTCCTGATCTTGTTCAGAATGTTTTCGAGATAAAGCTTTTCTTCTTTTACGTCCTGAATCTGCTGCGGGCCAGAGGTCTCGCGCTCAATGCTGACCGCGCCCTGGTAGCCGAGTTCATGCAGCATCTGCAGCACCCTGGGAAAATCGACCTCACCCCTCCCGATCACCACCTCTTCCCCCAGCTTGTCCGGATTGGTGGGCCACTTGCCGTCCTTTGCGTGCATGGCGCGGACATGCGGTCCCAGCACCTTCAGCGCATCCACCGGGTTGGCCTTGCCGTAAAGGATGAGGTTCGCCGTGTCCAGACCGACGCCAAGCGCGGGGTTATTCACGTCCTTGATCATGCGCAGCATGGTCGTTGGCGTCTCCTGCCCCGTCTCCATCAGGAAACTCTGCCCGTTGGCCGCGCAGTGCCTGGTAATCTCAGTGATCGCTGCGACTGTTTCCGGATAGAGCGGGTCCTTCGGGTCTTCCGAAATAAAGCCGCAGTGTGTCTGTACACGGCCAATGCCCAGAGACTTCGCAAAGTCCGAGCATTGCTTCAGCGCATCCAGCCGTGCCTGACGATACGCCCGCGGAACCAGGCCAATGGTGGAGGGCCCTTCCAGGAAGTTCCACTTCAACGGCTGTGGATTGACTACCTCCGCCGTCGTGGCAATGACCTGGTACTTCTCCAGCAAGCCGGCGAACTGCTTCGTCAGCGCAGGAGTGAAGTGGTCAAGATAGCCGTCCAGCGAAAGGAAGCAGGTCTCGAACCCAAGCTCGTGCACCAGACGGATCTTCGCCTCCGGATCAGGCGATGGCTTGATCAGCAGCCCCAGCTCCATCGGAGCATGTTGTGGCTGCTTGTAGCTGGACTGCGCCATCAGCGAAGCGGGTGCCGTGGCCATCGCCGCGCCTGCCGTAGCCAGGGTTGCTTGTTTCAGAAAAGCTCGACGCTCCATGGAAGCAGCCTCTCGTTTTTCCAGCGGGGATGACATGGACAACCTCCGTATGCGCGGACGCGCCGCGTTTGAAAACTATCAGTGGCACAGACAAAACAAAAGCCCCTCACACACGGAGGGGCCTTTGTTGATAACGTATCGTCTCTGCTTAGAACTCGATGATGTCCTTCTTGTCGTCAATCTTCGAGCCATCCACATCCGGAACCTTCTTCAGGTCGCTCAGCGCCTTGAAGTCGCCGTTCTTGGTGCGGTAGTCCACAAGGGCAGCAGCTTCCTTCTCCGTCAGGCCAAGTCCCTTCACCAGGTCCGCCGCGGCAGCCTTGTTCACATTCACATGCGCCGTCGCACCGCCAGCTCCAGGAGCGGGGAAGTTCTTCGAGACGTAATCCAGAATCTTCGCGAAATCCTCATCGCTGGCCGTTGCTCCCATGTCGACCATCTTCGCGAGCGTGGCTTCCCATCCCTCGCGGCTCTGCGGACGGCTCAGGATATTGTTCGGCGAATGGCAGCGGCTGCACACCCGCAGCGTAACGTCGCGGCCCTCACCGGCGGGAAATTCGGGGTGTTCGTCCGACTGGTATGCAGCCAGCACGGCCGCCGGCGGATTGGCCGGCTTTGGCTCGGCGATAACAGCAGCAGCCACAAGGCACGACGCGGCAACCACAATCGCGCCGGTGAACTTCAGGTATACCGGATTCAGCTTTCCAGTCAGCTGCTCCCACTTGTTACGCAGTTCGCTCATTTCCCCTCACCAATCCCCAAAAGTAACCTAGCGGGGATTTTAACATTCCGTATGAACCCTCGGCCAGACGGATAGTTGCCCGCCCCCCGGGGATTCGTCCGTGACCGTGTATCGACTCTCATTTACAGTCGCATGTAGAGTTTCTCGGCTGCGTTTTGGCGTGGTCAACACGTTCGACAAGGAAGTTCACCAGGCCCATGGCACCGAATCAAAAAGAACTGGCGAAACTCGCCGGCGTCTCCGCCGGAACGGTTTCCAACGTCATCAGCGGATCGGCAAAGGTCAGCGAGCGCTCCCGGCAGAAGGTGTTGGAGGCGATCCGTATCCTGAATTACCGCCCCAACCTGATTGCCCGCAGCCTGAAGACCAACCGCACCTATACGCTGGGCATCGTCATTCCGGACATCACGATTCCCTTCTTCCCCAAGATCGTACGCGGCGCCGAAGCCGCCGCACGCGAGCGAGGCTACTTCCTCATCGTTCTGGACTCCGAGGGTAGCCCGGAGCGCGAAGAGGACATGCTGGCCCTGCTCCGAGCGCAACGTGTTGAAGGCATCCTGTTGGTCACCGCGCAGGCAAGCGAAGCCGGCGATACCGAAAACCCGCAGGACATCGCTGGCTCTCCCATCGTCTGCGTCGACCGCGTTCCCGTAAATCTTGACGTCGATTCGGTATGCGTGGACGATGCCGGAGCCTCCGAAATGGCGACGGCCCATCTCATTGAAAATGGCCACCGGCGCATCGCCATCATCACCGGCCCCCTGTCGCTGCAAAACGAACACGAACGCCTGCGCGGCTACAAACGCGCCCTGTCGCGCGCTGGAATCCCGCTGGACGAATCCCTGATCTGGAACGCGGCCTTCGGACAGGAACTGGTAGCTGGACTGTGCCAGCGCGGCTTCCGTCAGTCGCCGGAGAGACCTACCGCCCTGCTGGCCACCAACGGCGTCACTGGCATGGCTGCCCTGCGCAGCCTGTACACCATGGGACTGCGCACCCCGCGCGACTTTGCCTTTGTCACCTTTGACCAGGTCAACGCCGAGGCTCTGTTCAAACCCGGCATCTCCACGGTCGTACAGCCCACCTATGACATGGGTCACCGCGCGGTCGAGGTACTTCTGCGCCGCATTGAAGCTGGCGAGCAGTCTCCTCCGCCCATCACGCGCGTGCAGTTGCCCGCCGAACTCGTCGTACGCGAATCCTCCGCCACCCGTCTGAAAGATGCGCCCGCAAGAAGCGAGACAAAGAAGCGTGCGAAGGAATAAGCTGGTGGCCCAGTTGCCAGCATGCAAAACGTCGCGCCGAACAGCACTCTACCGCTCGCCATTCGGGCGAACGCACTGACCAAGTCCTATGCCGGCGTCCGGGCCCTGCGCTCTGGTTCGCTGGAGCTTCGCGCCGGCGAAGTCCACGCCCTCATCGGCGAAAACGGCGCTGGCAAATCCACGCTCACCAAGATCATCACCGGCGCCATCCAGCCGGACTCCGGCGAGTTGGAGATCTTCGGCCAGCGCATCACGGCCAACGATCCCAACCTCTCCCGCTCGCTCGGCGTCGCCGTCATCTACCAGCAGCCCTCCATCTTCCCGCATCTCACGGTGGCAGAAAACATCTGCATGCCGCTGGAGCGTGAAAAAAACGGCCTGACCGTGGACTGGCGCAATCGCAAGCAGCGCGCCAAAGACCTGATGCAGTCCATCGGAGCCACCATCGACCCGGGCCGCCTGGCCGGAACCCTCAGCATGGCCGAACAGCAGGTCGTCGAGATCGCCAAGGCTGTCGGCTCCAAAGCACGCGTCATCCTGATGGACGAGCCCACCGCCCTGCTCTCCGAGCGAGAGACCGAAAAGCTCTTCGCCCTGGTCAAGCGCCTGCGCGACGAAGGTGTCGCCATCGTCTACATCTCGCACCGGTTGGAGGAGATCCTCGCTCTCTCCGACCGCATCACCGTCTTACGCGACGGCGAGACCATCGCTTGCCGCAACGCCAGCGACGTCAGCCGCGCCGAGCTGATTGAACTGATGGTCGGCCGCTCCATCGCATCCGTCTTCCCGAAGCGCGCAGTCACTCCCGGCGACCTCGCCATCGAAGTGAACGGCCTCAGCAATCCCGAGGTAGGCCTCCACGACATCTCCTTCAGCGTGCGCAAGGGAGAAATCTTCGGCCTCGCGGGCCTCGTCGGCTCCGGTCGTACTGAGTTGGCACGCACCCTCTTCGGGATCACTCCCGTCTCCACTTCCATTACCTTGCATGGGCGCCAGGTCACCATCCATAGCCCCGCGGAGGCCATCGCCAACGGCCTTGGCTACTTGCCGGAAGACCGCCGCCAGCACGGCGTCATCCTCGATATGAGCATCGCCGATAACATCACACTGGCCAGCCTGAAAGACGTCGCCAAACATGGCCTGCTGAATGCCACGCAGGAAAAAGCCACCGCCGAGGGCTACCGCACCAGCCTGCGCATCAAGGCTCCAACCACGGAAACAACCACCGGAGCGCTCTCCGGCGGCAACCAGCAGAAGGTTGCACTCGCACGATGGCTGGCCATCCACCCCAGCGTCATGATCCTGGATGAGCCGACACAGGGCGTCGACGTCGGCTCCAAGTCCGAAATCCATGAACTCATTGTCGAGTTCGCCGAGCGCGGCATGGCCGTCATTCTCATCTCCTCCGAACTCCCCGAGGTCCTCGGCATGAGCGACCGCGTAGGCGTCTTCTATCAGGGCACCATCGTCGCCACGCTCAGCCAGGAAGAAGCCACGCAGCAGAAGGTCATGTCCCTCGCCTTTGGACACGAGGTATCCGCATGAAGCAGCACGCACGCGAGATCGCTGTCGCCATCACCATCCTTCTGCTGCTGGCCGTACTGGCTGCAACCACGCGCGGCTTCTTCACCGCCGACAATCTCACCGACCTCTTTCTGGCCAACGTACCCGTGCTCATCATCGCCCTGGGGATGACGCTCATCATCCTCACCGGACAGATTGATATCTCCATCGGCTCGGTCTTCGCCGTCTGCAGCATCGTCGCCGGCGTGGCCGCGCGCGATGGCCTTCCGGTCCTGCTCGCCATGCTGCTGGCCTGTGCCGCCGGTACGCTGCTCGGGTCCTTCAACGGACTCCTGGTCGCATGGATGCGCATGCCCTCCATCGTGGTCACGCTGGCCTCCATGGTCGCCATTCGCGACGGCCTGCGCTGGCAGACGCAGGGTGCATGGGTCGGCGGCCTCCCCGCCAGTTTCCTGCGCTTCGGACTTTCGCAGACCGCTTACACAGCCACCACGCTCGTCATCGCTGTCCTTCTGGTCGCGCTCTTCGCCATCGGCCTGCGTTATTTTCGCGGAGGCCGCCAGATCTTCGCCACCGGCTCCAACGAAACCGCTGCCCGCATCCTCGGCATCAATACCGACCTCGTTCTCTTTTCGGTCTTCGCCATCACCGGCCTGCTCACCGGCTTTGCCGCCTCGCTCAACGCCGTACGCTTCAACCAGATTCCCAGCAACTCCGGCATCGGCATGGAGATGAAGGTCATCGCCGCCGTCGCCGTCGGAGGAGCCACCATCACCGGCGGCTCCGGCACCATCGCAGGCACCGTGCTCGGTGTCGTTCTACTCGGCCTCATCGGCCCGGCGCTCACCTTCCTCGGCATCAGCGCCTACTGGGAGCGCGCCATCCAGGGGCTCATCATTCTCGCCGCCGTCTCCGCCAACGTGCTCAGCCACTATCGCCGAAAGTCGGTGAGCCATGCCTAAGCGGCTTCGCATCTCCGCGGCAGAGGTCGCCCTGCTCATCGCTCTTGTCTTGGAGTGCGTCTACTTCGGCATCGCCGCGCCCAGCTTCGCCACCTGGGGCAACTTTTTTGAGGTCGTCCGCTTCTCTGTCGAGCTCGGCCTTCTGGTCATCGCGCTCACACCGATCCTCATCACCGGTGGCATCGACCTCTCCGTCGGATCCACCATCGGCATGACCGCCGTGCTCTTCGGCTCGCTCTGGCACGATGGCCACCTGCCCATCGCGCTCTGCTTCCTCCTGGCTCTCGTCATCGGCCTGCTTGCCGGAGGCTTGAACGCCCTGCTCATCGCCGGCCTGCGCCTGCCGCCGCTGATCGTGACGCTTGGCACCTTCTCGCTCTACCGAGGCATCGCCGAAGGCATCACCCACGGAGCCGTCAGCTTCACCGGCTACCCCGCAGCCTTTCTGCACCTGGGGCAGGGATACTTCTGGAAGCTCATCCCCGTGCAGCTTCCCATCCTGCTCATCATTCTCGCTGCCTATGTCGTTCTTCTGCACAAGTCCGTCATCGGCCGCAGCATCTACGCCATCGGCTTTAACGCCGACGGCGCACGTTACGCCGGCATCCCGGTCCGCAAGCGGCTGGCGCTGCTCTATGTCCTCTCCGGAGTAATTGCGTCTCTCGCGGCGCTCATCTACGTCGCACATCTTGGCCTTGCAAAGTCTGACCTCGGCACCGGCTACGAACTGCAGGCCATCACCGCCGTCGTCGTCGGTGGCGTCTCCGTCTTCGGAGGCCGTGGCACCCTGCTCGGCTCCATGCTTGGCCTCTTCTTCCTCTCCGTGCTGCAGAACGGAATGCACCTGATGGCTCTACCTTCGGAGATGACCGGCGTCCTCATCGGCTTCCTTCTGCTGGCTATCGTTGCGGTCGATCGCCTGCGCGCCACCGGCAAGCTGAAGCTCGAACCCGGCGAAACCCCGCTCTGGAAGCGTCCCGGCATCGTTTCTGCCTTACTGGTCGCATGCGTCGTCATCGGTTCGCTGATGACGCATGCGGCCTCGCATCGCAGCAGCGCCGCCGCCGGCAGCCATAAGCTCACCATCGCGGTCATGCCCAAGGCAAAGGGCGATCCCTACTTCATCAGCGCCCGTGCCGGTGCCGAAGAGGCTGCAAAAGAACTCGGCATCGACCTCATCTGGGACGGCCCCACCAGCCTCGACGCCTCGCAGCAGAACGAGCTGGTCGAGAACTGGATCACCCGTGGTGTGGACGCGATCGTCGTCGCCGTCGAGAACAAGGGCAGCATCTCCACCGTTCTGCGTAAGGCCCGCGCGCATGGCATCGCCGTACTCACCTGGGACGCCGACGCCGAGCTCAATGCACGCGACTACTTCCTCAACCAGGCCACACCTGTCGGCATCGCCAACGCCCTAACGGACGAAGGCGCGCGCCTGATGCCGCAGGGCGGACAGTTCGCCATCGTTACCGGAGCGCTCAGCGCCGAAAACCAGAACGAGTGGATCGCCGACATCAAAAAACGCGTCGCCTCCGACCATCCCAACCTTCAACTGGCCACCATTCAGCCCAGCGACGACGATCGCGACAAGGCCTTCAACCAGACCCAGGTCATCCTGAAGGCCTACCCGCAGGTGAAGCTCATCATCGCCATCTCCGCACCCGCCGTCCCCGGAGCAGCCGAAGCCGTTTCGCAGGCCGGTCGCAAGGACGTGAAGGTCATCGGCCTGTCACTGCCTTCCATCTGCCGCACCTACCTGCACGATGGTTCTGTGCAGACCATCTTCCTGTGGAACACGCAGGACCTTGGCTACCTGACCGTCTACGCAGGCGTGCTGACCGCAGAGAAAAAAATCGCGGCCAACGCGACAGACGTCCACGTTGGCCGCTTAGGCAAGCTCGATATCAATGGTTCCGAAATCATCCTCGGCAAGCCGCTGCTCATCGACAAAAACAATGTCGACAGCCTGCACTTCTAAACTTCAGTCGCCGCAATCGCCTTCTGTACGGCATCCACGCCATCGTGGATATCGAACTGAATCCGGAAGACCACCTTCTCTCCCGGCTGCATGATCTTCAGCGTGCCGCGCTCGCGTTCCTTCTTGCGGCCAAGGCTGCGGCAGTTCGCCGGCTCAAAGCCCAGCACGAAATCATGCACCCCGGTCAGCTTCCACTCGATAAAGTCCGGCAGCGTGGTTGGGTCATACTTCACGCTTACAGCCCAATCCTTTTTCTCGCGATCACTGACAAGCAGCGTATTCACCCATCCATCCGTTCCGGGCTTCATGGTGTGGAAGTACACCCTCTCACCCATGCCGCGCACCGGCTCGTTGAAGACATTCCACTCGTCAAAAGTCGCCTGCGCATGCGGCGTGGCGGCAACCGTCGACGCAGGACTGGCAAAGATCTGGCTCTTCCCTGTCAGCAGCGGATATCCAAAGTTCAGGTGATACAGCGCCATCAGCGGTGACTCGCCGTAGCCCTGATTCTCGACCGTATCCTCAACCGCAATCCTGCTCGTCTTCAAGGATGCCGTGATCTTGCGCGTCAGCAATAGGTTCGGTCCAAAGACTGAGGCCTCGCGCACCTTCCCGGTAATCGTGAAGATGCAATCATCGCCCACCCAGTCCTCGCTCCAGCTCACCTGCTCCGCCGGTGTATTCGAAACAAATCCATGCAGCCCAAGCTGCTTGCCGTCGTCCTCGCTCGGAGCGCCCGCATGCGATAACCCACAGAAGCACAGCAGGCCGCCATAGAACCCGCGCAGCCAGTCCAGCCCCTTGTCCGAGTGGTACGCCGGATGCGTAATGCCTGTGGCCGACTGCCAGCTCAGCGACTTGCCGTAGTAATAGGCCTCGCCAATGTCCATGCCCCGGCCGGGCATCACCCAGAACTCAAGCCCAACGGCCGTGCGCACACGCAGCGCAGAAACACCCTTCGCCTTACCGTCGGCATACTCAAACGCCGTGACACCACCCAGCTGTGACAACCGGCCAGTACGTTCTTCCAGAAATGTGCGTGTCTCAGAACCCATCGTGATCTTCGTCTCCCAATGTTCCTTCTAAAAACTAACAGCGCGGCGATCCCTCGCCACGCTGTAGGTCAAACAAAATCCGCCGCAGGCTATGGCAGCTTCTTGATGTAGATGTTGCGATGCAGAATATGCAGCGTCCCCGGCCCCTCGATCTCCAGCGCGATGTAGCCGCTGGAAGCCATCTTTTCCGGATCGGTATCGATCGTCTGCGAGAAGACGTGACCGTTGATCATGTGCGTCAGCGTATGGCCATCGGCAACAATCTCAATCTCGTTCCAGTCATCTTTCTTCAAGTAGGACTTCAACTGTTCCGCAGTACCGACCTCAGCTACAACACGAGGCTTAGCCCCCTTGCCCTCAAACGCCACCACCTGGCCGGGATAGGTCATGATTCCCCGCTCCGAACTCTGCTCGTAGAGCTGGCCCGTGTAGCGGTTGTCATAGTTGAAGTCCATCTGGTAGCCGTCCATGTTCCACGCGGCATGCTTCCTGTTCAGCTCCGCCGCCTTGGCCATGCGGGCCTTCTGCTCTTCCGTCGGATTCGCCGGAGGAATACGGTCGCGCACCGGAACGATATGGCTGCAGTACTGGATGCCGCCATTCGCTCCAGCGCCTTCCATCTTCACCTCCATGCGAAGACGGAAGTTGGCGAACTGGCTGGTCTTGTAGATCAGGTTGGTCGTGCCTGACGGCACCGCTTCGCTGGACGAACCGACAATGGCGCCATCGGCCACGCTCCACACCTCAGGCGCACCGCTCCAGCCTGTCATCGTCTTGCCGTCGAACAAGGCTGTCCAACCGGTGTGGTCGTCCCAGTTGCGCGGCTCCGGAGGAACGCGGTTCACCGGGCCAAGCGGCGGCAGCTTTTTCGCCGCGGCCTTCTGCGCCGGCAGTGTTACCGCTGCGGACAAAACAAAGACGGCAGCCGTAAACAGGCCTGCCGTCTTCTTCAAGTTGATTCTGTGCATCATTATTCCTTTGGCGGAAGCGCAGATTCCCACTGCTTGGTCTTGGCCGACTTCAGGACAGCATCGGTCACATAGTCGCACTTCAGGCCGTCTTCAAACGTCGGAGCAGCTTCCTTGCCCTCGCCTACGGCAATCAGGAAGTCCGCAACCTGATGAATGAAGGTGTGCTCGTAACCAATCTGTAGACCCGGTACCCACCAGTTCTTCATGTACGGATGGTCACCGTCGGTAATGTGAATGCTCTTCCATCCGCGCAGACGGCTCTCGTCACGATGATCGAAGAACTCCAGGCGGTGCAGGTCATGCAGGTCCCAACGAGCGGAAGCCTTCTCGCCGTTGATCTCCAGCGTGAACAGAGCCTTGTGGCCGCGCGCGTAACGCGTGGACTCAAACAGCGCCATCGAGCCGTTCTCAAAGTGGCCCAGGAAAGCAGCTGCGTCATCGATGGTGACCGGAGTCTTCACGCCGGTCTCGCTGTGCATGCGTTCTTTGATGAAGGTTTCGGTCATCGCCGTCACATCCACAATCGATCCGTTCAGCCACATGGCCATGTCAATGTTGTGAGCCAGCAGGTCACCCGTAACACCAGAGCCCGACACGCTGGAATCCAGGCGCCAGGTTCCCTGCCCGCCCTGTGGCAGGTCTTCGGAGATCGTCCAGTCCTGCAGGAACTGCGAGCGGTAGTGAAAGATGCGGCCAAAGCGGCCCTCGTCCAGCAACTGCTTCAGCAGAACCACGGCGGGCACGCGACGGTAGTTGTACCAGACCATGTTCGGAACTCCGGCCTTCTTCACCGCGTCCCACATGGGCTTGCCCTCTTCCGCGGTACGAGCCAGCGGCTTCTCGCACAGCACCATCTTGCCCGCCTCGGCCGCTGCAATCGCAATCTCGGCATGCGTGTTGTTGGGGCTGGCAATGTCGATCACATCGATGTCCTTGCGCTCGATCAGCTTGCGCCAGTCCGTCTCGACCGACTCATAGCCCCAGGTCTCGGCAAAGCCCTTCACCTTCTCCGCGCTGCGGGCGCACACGGCCTTCAGCACAGGTTCATACGGAGTATCGAAGAAGCGAGGCGCCTGCAGAAAGGCATTCGAATGGGTTTTGCCCATGAAGCCATAACCGACCAGGCCAACGTTCAGTTTTTTCTTAGCCATGCGTCTGTTTCCTTAGTCCCATCCGTGCGCGTCGCGCACCTTGATCATCGTGCCCAGAATGTCATTCCACGTCTGCGGATTCAGCATCATCGCGTTGGGGAACATGCAGCCGTCCCAGCAGATGTGCTGCATCGCCTTCGTCGGTTGACCATCGGCTCCGCGCAGCCACAAACCGGCAACCTCCACCACGTCCATCTTGCCGTTCGGGTCATTCACCGGGCAGTGACGTCCGGTCTTGTCATGCGACCCCGTACCGTGCACCGTGCCATCGTTCTGCGCGACATGGAAGTCGATCGTCCAGGGACGCAGCGCATCGGTCAGCGTCTTGAACGCCGCCATCAGCGTGGCCTTGTCGTTCCAGTCAAAGTTCGCCGGCAGGATACGTGCCTCCGGCGCGTTATAGCCCAGCGTGTAGAGCATGCTGTGCGCCATGTCCGCCTGGTAGCCCAGTGTCTTCGGGCGGCCAACGGTCTCCAGCAGCTCCACCACGGCCTTCCAGCTATGCATCGCGCCCCAGCATATCTCGCCTTCCAGGGCCAGCCGCTCGCCGTAGCCTTCGGCGATATCGCAGGCCGCCTTCAACGTCTCGGCAGCCTTCTTCGTGTTCTCCGCAGGATTCTCCGCCCAGTGCGACGGGCTGTCCGCCGTATCCACACGGATGATGCCGTACTTGCGGATGCCGATCTCCTTCAGCGTCTTGCCCATCTTGCAGGCCTTCTCCACCTGCGTCAGATAGTGCTTGCGGTCCTCTTCGGAACCGAACGACGATCCGCCACCCGTCGGCGGCCACACCGGCGCCACCAGCGATCCAACTACCAGGTTCCGGCTGGCAACCGAGTCGGCCAGCTTCTTCAAATCATCGGGAGTCGAATCAATGTCCGTATGTGGAGCGGAGGCAAACAGATCCACACCGTCAAACTTCACACCGTTCACCTCCGCCGCAGCGGTCAGGTCCAGCATGGTTTCCAGGTCAATCGGTGGTTCCGAGTCTGGTCCTTTGCCAACCAGACCCGGCCACATGGCATTGTGCAGTGCAGGCTTCTTGTGTGTGCTCACAACACTCTCTCCGGTTACTTCTTGATCAGCGGCGCGGCGTCAGGATTGCCCGGGCCAAAGTGCTTCAGAACGACCAGAGGATCGCTGATGCTCTTGTTCTGCACCACGACGCCCTTGTTCGCGGCAGCCTTGGTGACAAAGTACTCGTCCTCGGTCAGCTCCCCGAAGCGGATCATCGTCGGCGCCGACACCGGCTGCCTGCCCAGCGATCCATGGCCCTGCACCACGATGCAACCATACGCCTCGGCATCGGTGATGGTCACCGTCTGCCCCGGCAGAACCGTCAGCTCCTTGGCCGAGTAGAACTTGGTGCCGTAGGTCACCCAAACTTCGCGATAGCCCAGCTTCTCAGTCTCCGCAAACGGCTTCACCGGAGTCGGGAAGCACTTGTTCGACTTGCCGAACTCGGGGTTCACATTCTGGTCCCAGTCCAGCATGTTGATGATGTAATCCAGGTCCTGGTGCTGGGCTTCCGGAACATCCTTCACAAGCAGGCTCCAGTCCACAATGCGTCCATCCACCTCGGACTGGAACATCGCGAACACATCCGAATTCACCTGCGGCTCATAGGTCACCAGCGATCCCGGAGCATGCAGTACGCCCGGATCAATCTGCCAGCCCGTTCCCGGCTCCAACAGGTAGGCGCGTGCCAGGCCCAGGATGCCGTTGTCGCCTCTGTTCCAGTTCTCCAGGCACTTGCGCACATCGTCCTTCGTCGTGCCGGGCTCCAGGCCCATGAAGGTGTACGGGAAGTTGTTCTTGATCTGGTTGTACTGCGGCGGGAAGTAGTACGCCTCCGGCTTGCCCTTGAAGCCGACACGCGCCGCGTCCTCATCGTTCTGGTGCATGTGGTGCGGAATCGGTCCCATGTTGTCAAAGAACTTGCACAGGATGTTCCAACCCTTCTCACGCTCCATCACATCGGCGCCCAGCAGCAGGTCTCCGGCTTCGTCCACGGCATCCTTCAACTGGAACTTCTCACCCGTGCCGGTGACCACGTAGCTCAGACCTTCATCCGCGGTGGTCAGCGGACCGTTCGACGCCTTGGTCGTCGACGAGAACCAGCGCTCATTGATGCCGCCACGGTTCGCGCCAAAGGCATACAGGTCGTCCGGGTGCAGGCGCAGACGGCGGCCCGGAATCATGAATGAGCGGGGGACCCAGCAGGGAGCCAGCCGGAGGATACCCTCGCCGGCATTGATAGCGTCCTGTACGTTAGAGCGATTCACCATGTTGACGTCTTCCTTCTTCTGTTGCGGAGACTGGCTGCCCTACCGACAACAGGCTGGACCAGCGGATCCGGTTGTGCGAGCACATATCTCACCAGACGCCCCTTCTCTTCGCCTGAAAACCGGCGAAATACCGGAAAACAGGAGGATTGAGGAGGGAATGGAACGTTTTCGTGAGACGTCTCATTGCCGCGAGGATACTATCGACGACCATCGGCCAATGTCAAGAAACTTCCGAAAACCCTTCGATTCCTCACATCCGCCCAAGATCGCACAACCCCTGGAACCCAAACCCTGCCTCCGGCGTCCCATTACCATTACTCTTCTGGATATGCCGTTTTCCCGCACCTCCATCGCCGGCCTGCTCCTTCTTCCCCTGCTGATGGCCGGCTGCCGCTCCAGAATCCAGGACAACCCCATCGGTAAGCCAATCACCATCAAGCCGCCGCTCGGGCTGCCCGCCGTTCCGGTCCCGGCCGACAATCCCGTCACCGCCGAAGGCATTGCCCTGGGCCGTAAGCTCTTCTACGACAAGCGTCTCTCCAGCGATAACTCCCTGGCCTGCGCGCACTGCCACGACCCGAAGTTTTACTTCACGGATGGCCTGCGCCTCTCCAAAGGAGTCAAAGAACAGCTCGGCGTTCGCAACGCCCCCACCATCCTGAACGCTGCCTACATGCCCTTCCAGTTCTGGGACGGCCGCGCCATCTCGCTCGAGCAGCAGTCCATCGGCCCCATCGCCAATCCCGTGGAGATGAACAACAAGACCCACGACATCTTTCTAGGCAAGTTGAAGGGAGACCCCGAGTACGCCACTCTCTTTCGCAAGGCCTACGGCTCAAAGGACATCAACCTGCTTCGCGTCGAAAAAGCTCTGGCCAGCTTTGAACGCACCCTGCTCAGCGGAGGCTCCGCCTTTGACCGCTTTCAATACGGCGGAGATTCCACAGCGCTCACCCCGGAACAACTTCGCGGTCTGGTCGTCTTCATGAATCCCGCAGCGGGCAACTGCGCCGCCTGCCACACCCTCGGTTCAAAAGATTCGCTCTTCACCGACGGCAAGTTCCACAACATCGGCCAGGGTGTAAAGGATGAGGGCGACTTCAACGATGTTGGCCGCTACCACGAGACCAAGGTGGAAACCGACAAAGGCGCCTTCAAGACTCCCACCCTGCGTAACGTGGCACAGACCGCCCCGTACATGCATGATGGCAGCATCAAAACGCTGCCCGAGGTCGTCGACTTCTACGCCGGGCAGGGTAACTCCAACCCCTACCTTGATCCTGAGATCAGAAAGATCCATCTGAGCCCACAGGACCGCCGCGACCTCGTTGAGTTTCTCAACGCACTCACCGGAGAGATGCCGCCAAACTCCGGCCCTCCTGCAAAGTAACCAGCTCAGGTAGTAAAGTGACGGTGATATGCGACTGAAGCAAACTCTCTCCCTGGCCTTGATCGCTGCTTCCCTTGCGGGCTGCAAATCCCAGCCGGCCACGCCTGTGACGACGACCGAAACGCAGACGCCTCCGGTCTACTATCACGTGGATGCGGCCACAGCCGGTTCTATCTCCGGCACGCTGAAGTACACCGGCAAGCGTCCCGCGCCAAGGCTGATCGACATCAGTCAGGATCCGCTTTGCGTTCGCTCGCACAAGGGCAAGGCGTATGACGAGTCGCTGGTCGTCGACAGCAAGGGTGACCTTGCCAATGCCTTCCTCTACATCAAGAAGGGCCTCGAAGGAAAAGTCTTCGAAGTTCCCGCTACGCCGGTCGCTCTGGACCAGTCGGGCTGCTGGTTCCGTCCGCATGTGCTGGGCATCATGGTGGGCCAGCAGCTCACCATCACCAACTCTGACCCCGTCACGCACAATATTCACCCGGTCGCGCAGATCAACCGCGAGTGGAACCACAGTATGGGCCCCGGCGACGAGCCGCTGAAGCGCAAGTTCACCAAGCCGGAGATCATGGTGCCGGTCAAGTGCAACATCCACGACTGGATGCACTCCTTCATCGGCGTCGTGGACAATCCTTACTTCGCCGTCTCGAAGGACGACGGCACCTTCAGGATCGAGAACCTGCCGCCCGGAACCTACACGCTGGGCGTGTGGCACGAAAAACTTGGCGTCCAGGAGCAGACCATCACCGTCTCTGCTAAAGGCGATACTCCGGTCAACTTCACCTTCAAGGGAGAATAGTCACCACCATGCGGAAGTTTGCACTGCCCATTGTTGCTACCACCTGCCTTGCCTTTGCCGCCCTGGGCTGCAAGAGCACTCCCGCTCCTACGTCTGAAAACAAGCCCGCGCCGGAGCCAACCGGCCCGCGCGTCTATGCCACCAACGAGGTCTCCGGCGACCTGACCATCATCGACATCGGCACAGCGCAGAACATCGCTAATGTGCACCTCGGCAAACGTCCACGCGGCATTCATGCCTCCGCCGACGGCAAGCAGCTTTACATCGCGCTCAGCGGCACGCCCATCGCAGGCCCTGGCGTGGACGAGAGCACACTTCCTCCACCCGATCATTCCGCTGACGGCATCGCCATCTTCGACCTTGCCACGCGCAAGATCGTTCGCACCATCCCCGGCGGCTCTGACCCCGAGAACTTCGACGTCAGCAAAGACGGCAAGAAGCTCTTCATCTCCAACGAAGACATCTCCGCCGTCAGCATCATCGACATCGAATCCGGCACCGTCGAGAAGAGCTTCAAGATCGGCAGCGAGCCGGAAGGCGTGAAGGTCAGCCCGGACGGCAAAGAGGTCTGGGTCACTTCCGAGGGTACCGGCGAGGTCTCCGTGCTCGATCCTGAAAAGGGCAAGATCATCGCCACTATCAAGGTCGGCCATCGCCCGCGCAACATTGCCTTCCTTCCCGACGGGAAGACCGCCTTCGTCAACGCGGAGAACGATGGTAATGTCGTCGTCGTCGATGTAACGAAGCACAAGATGACCAAGACCATCAAGCTGGGCGAGCCCGGCGTCATCAAGCCTATGTACGTGCTGCTGTCGCCCGATGCCTCTAAGCTCTACGTCAGCACCGGACGCGGCAAGAAGGTCTTCGCCATCAACACCAAGGACGACTCCATCCTCGGCTCCGTCGAAGTGGGCCAGCGCCCCTGGGGCATGGCTCTCTCGCCCGATGAGAAGACGCTCTTCACCGCCAACGGACCTTCGAATGATGTCTCGTTCGTGGATCTGGCCAGCTTCACCGTCACGCACAAGGCCAAGGCCAGCGGCGGCCCCTGGGGACTGGTCGCACTTCCCTAGCACTCACAACGACTCTGGGTGTCCCATCCATCGCTACGCGATGGATGGGACACCGCTCCAAGTGACTCGCTTTTCTTGCTTTGTCATCCCGCGGCGCAGCGAAGGGATCTGCTTCTCCATCCAGCTACGGCAGTTCCGGTTCTTCCAGCCCTGCTTCCACGCGAAGCGGGGTTTTCGTTTTAAACTCCCGCTGATAACTGGCAATCCAGTCACTGGACAACGCCTGCTGCGCCTGCTCCAGGGAAAGCTGACCGCTGCATACCCTGGCATACAGCCGCTTTTCCAGCATGTCCTTCGTCTGCGCATTCCACACGGTGGTGTAAGGCTGTGGCCACAGGTTCTTCACCTCTGCCGTACCGCCAAGCTGTGGGTTGATCAGGTAGTCCACCTGGAACTCGCGGCCACGCTGCTGCTGCGGCACATGGTATTCCGCAAACACAACCTGCTGCACCTGCGACGGCACCGTGGGGTCAAGATCGTCATCGCTCCCAGAGCAAACCTCCGCAAAGGCTATCGCGCGCACGGCACCGGGCGTCAGCGACGGATTCGGCACCGGACGATCTTCCACATACGGCTTCACCGCCGCGGAATACGGATGCAAAGAAAAACCAATCCCTCCGGCAACCAGGAGCGCCGCTGCCGCACTCGCCATCCCAATGCGCAGCAGGCTTGACCGACGGTGATGTTGCATTCGCTCATGCAACTGTGTCCGCTGCGCTTCCACTGGACGCGGCCGCGCTCGCAGTGTTTCCTCGAAGGCTGAGGCGAAGGTCTTCTCTGTGGATTGCTGTAGAGCGCGGCACGGTTCACAGGCAGCCAGATGCTGTTCGGCGGCAACAGTCTCCTCGGCGGACAACTCGCCCTCCAGCAGCAGCAGTATCTCCTCACGAGAAAGATGCTTAGCGCCGTTCAACGCTTCCCTCCGATCGTTCCAGCCGTTCCACCGAGCGGGCGACAGCCGTAGCCACTGACCCCAGCGAGATGCCAAGCACCTGCGCTATCTCACGATAGCGCAATCCCTCGGCGCGCAGCTGCAGGCAGGCACGGTCCGCCGCGGGCATCGCCTCCATCACCCGCCGCAGTCGCAACTGCCGTTCAGTGAACAGCAAGGCATCCTCCGGCCCGGGAGCAGGATCCGTACACTCCAGCGGCACATCCTCCGCACCGGCCACCTCGTGGCGATGCGCTCCTCGCCGCTTCAGGGCAAGGTTATGCGTGACGCGGAAAAGCCAGCTCCGCAGGTTGTCCTGTGGCCGCTCATCAAGCAGGTGACGAAAAAGCGCGAAGAAGGTCTCCTGCACCACATCCTCGGCGTCCTGGACCGCTATGCCGAAGGAAACGGCGTACCGCAGCAATCCGGCATGGTGCAGGTCAAACAGCGCCAGCACCTCCGTCTCAATAACGCGGGTGCGCCCCGGCCGTACCACGGCGGGGACAAGGACTGCCAATCTTGACTGGTCAAATACGGAATTCATGCGAGGCGCCCCCATTATGAACGACAGCAGGGAAAACAATCCATCCCGGCAAAAATCAAACCCTTGAAAAATTTTCGAAAAAGACTGAACAGATCGCGACCCTCGGGAATATCTACGCAGCGGCATATTTCACAGCTTCCATCGTCGGGCCATTCGTTCCCGAGCAAGGGTCACATGCGTCTTCTGTTTCGTATCGTTTGCGGTCTTCTTCTCTGCTTCTCTCTGGTCTCTGCTCCAGCCCAGTCGCATGACTCCGGGCAGATTCACCTGGTCGTGAAGGACACCGCCGGCCTTGGCCTGGCGGTAACCGGTACACTGACCGGCCCCGGAGCCATCCAGCAGTTCCAGACCTCTGTCGGCGGCGAGCACACCTTCACGGGACTTGCCTTCGGCAACTACAGGCTGCAGCTCTACCGCAACGGCTTTGCCACGCAGACCACCGTCATCGACGTGCGCTCCTCCGATGTTGTGGAAAGCGCAATTACGCTGACCCTGTCGTCGCTCTCCACCTCGATCACCGTCTTCTCCCAGACTCCGATCGGCCAGGCCGATACCGACACCAGCACGGTACCAATTCCCGTACAGACCGTCTCCGCGCAGCAACTCGCCGACGTCAATGCGCTCAACCTGGGCGACGGCCTCAACAAGCGCGTCAACGGCATCTACGTCAATGAGAACCAGGGCAATCCTTTCCAGATGGATGTGAACTACCGTGGCTACACCGCTTCCCCGCTGCTCGGTACGCCACAGGGACTTTCCGTATACATGGACGGCGTGCGCCAGAACCAGCCCTTCGGCGACGTCGTCTCCTGGGACCTGATTCCGCAGGTCGCTATTCAGGACATGGAGCTGATCCCAGGCGCCAACCCGCTCTACGGCCTCAACTCACTCGGCGGAGCACTGGCCCTGCGCACCAAGGACGGCATCTCGAACGCCGGCCTCACGGTCAAGGCCACTGGAGGAAGCTTCGGCCGCCGCGCCGTCGAAGGCGAGTGGGGAGGCTTCACCTCCC
Source organism: Terriglobus tenax (assembly GCF_025685395.1). Taxonomy (NCBI): domain Bacteria; kingdom Pseudomonadati; phylum Acidobacteriota; class Terriglobia; order Terriglobales; family Acidobacteriaceae; genus Terriglobus; species Terriglobus tenax. The sequence continues at coordinate 806,603 of NZ_JAGSYA010000004.1, forward strand.
GTGGCTTCAACTGGTACGTCGCCGGCAATCTCTATCACGAGGACGGATGGCGCAAGTACTCTCCCTCGGATGTGAAGCAGTCCTTCGCCAAGCTCGGCTGGATCACCGGACGCACCACCATGTCGCTCTCCGGTGCATATGCTATCAACAACCTCACCGGCAACGGAACGCAGGACTTCCGCAATCTGAACCGCGACTACTCCAGCGTCTACACCATCCCCGACCAGACAAAGAATCACTCCCCCTCGCTGACCTTCAACGTCACACACGAGGTCAACAACAAGCTCACCCTTTCGGGCAACGCCTACTATCGCTACATCCGCGCCAATACCTTCAACGGCGACCTGAACGACGACTCCTTCGACCAGTCGCTCTACACCCTCAGCACCGCCGAAAAGAACATTCTCACCGCCAACGGCTACACCGGCTTCCCCACCGGCGCAAGCAACGCCACGCAGCAGCCCTTCCCCTTCTGGCGCTGCATCGCACAGGGCCTGCTCAAGGACGAGCCCGGCGAAAAGTGCACCGGCATGGATACCTATGGCCAGAACAAGCAGACCGCCTACGGTCTCTCCGGTCTGCTCTCTTACCGCACCACGCGCAATCGCTTTGCCGCCGGCGTCTCTTGGGACCGCAGCAGCCTCAGCTATTCGCAGATCTCGCAGTTTGGCTACCTGAATACCGATGGCGTCAGCATCACCACCATCCCCGTCTTTGCGGACGGATCGACGGAAGACGACGGCGTTCCCAACGACACCCGCGTCAACCTGCATGGCAAGGTCAACGTCCCCAGCTTCTACGCGACAGACACCATCCTGCTCTCGAAGTTCACCTTTACCTTTTCCGGCCGCTACAACCACGCCACCGTCGATAACTTCGACCGCCTGCCCTCTTCCGCCGGACGTGGCACGCTCACAGCAAAGTACAGCTACCAGCGCTTCAACCCCTCAGCGGGCATGACCTACCGCCTTGCTCCGCAGGCGACCGTCTACTTCAACTACAGCGAAGGCAACCGCGCTCCCACCTCCACGGAGCTGGGCTGCGCCGATCCTGCATTCCCCTGCCGCCTGCCCAACGCCATGGTCAGCGATCCGCCGCTCAAGCAGGTAGTCAGCCGCACCTTCGAAGTGGGTATCCGTGGCAAGAATGAGAACCGCCTGCAGTGGAACGCCGGCTTCTTCCGTGGCACCAACTACGACGACCTTCTCTTCGTATCGTCCACCGCCACCGGCTTCGGCTACTTCACCAACTTCGGCCGTACCATCCGCCAGGGCGTCGAGGCGGGCATCAGCTACCAGTTCCACCCCTTCACCTTCTCCACCAACTACACCTTCCTGCAGGCCACCTACGGCTCGGCACAGATCGTGGATGGCAGCGCCAGCAGCGCCAACGAAGCCGCCGAAGACGGCGCACGCGGTATTGGAGGCAACCAGGATATCTCCGCCGGAAACACCCTTCCGCAAACGCCGTCGCACATCCTGAAGTTCAACGCCGACTATCGCCCCTCGCGCAAGCTGATGATCAACTTCAACGTCCTCTCCACCTCAGGTTCCTACGCACGAGGCAATGAGAACAACCAGCACCAGCCCGACGGAGTCTACTACCTCGGCGCCGGCCGCACAGACGCCTATGGCATCGCCAACGTCGGCGCTCGCTATACGTTCTCATCCAGGTTTGAGCTCTTCGCGCAGATCAACAACCTGTTCGACACCCACTACGCCACAGCCGCGCAGCTCGGCGGAACGCCCTTTGACTCCAACGGCAACTTCATCGGCCGCCCCTTTGCGTCCATTCGCTACGAAGGTGAAACCGTCTATCCCCTACGCCACTCCACCTTCCTCGCTCCCGGCGCTCCTATCAACGTCTTCGGTGGCCTCCGCGTCACCTTCCAGAAGAAAGCCCCAAAGGCTTAGCAACAGCACTGCACGCGGCCCCATCCTTCTTCAAAGGATGGGGCTTTTCCTTTTGCCCTTCCCCTTCTCGCTCTCCGTTGCCCTATCATCCCGACCGAAGCCAAGCGGAGTGGGGAGACCTGTATTCGCCTTTATCTTTCTTGTCGTTTGTCATCCTGCAAGGATCTGCTTCTCTCCAGTCATCCCTGGATGCCGCGACACACAGACATCACTCCATCAAAACTTCTCCCCCAAACATCCAGCACAGCAAAACGGCCATCCTAGAATCAAAATATGATCCGCACGGTCGCTGCACTTCTTCTGGGAACATCCTTTGCCATGAGCCAAACCACTCTCAAAACCGTCGAGAAGGTTGACCTTCAGCGCTATGCCGGCAAGTGGTATGAGCTTGCCCGCCTGCCCAATCGTTTTGAGAAGAAGTGCGACCGTGACGTAACAGCCGAGTATGCCCTGGATGGCAGCACCGTCTCCGTCACCAATACCTGCGTCCGGAAAGACGGCTCCCCTACCACTTCGCGCGGCAAGGCAAAGGTTGTGGATGCAGCCACCAACGCCAAACTCAAGGTGACCTTCTTCTGGCCCTTCTATGGCAACTACTGGGTCATCGGTCTCGATCCGGAGTATCGCTGGGCCATCGTCGGCGAGCCATCAAGGAAGTATCTCTGGATCCTCTCCCGCACTCCATCCCTTCCCAGGGAGACAATGGATGGCATCCTGCAAAGGATCAAGGGAAGCGGCTACCGTCCGGAAGACCTTCTCATCACGCAACAGACTCTTGTGGCCAGGTAACCCACTCCCCCAGCAAGTTACCTGGCCACTCCTCTACGCTCGCGAGGCAACGCGTGAGCGGAGGAAATAGACAACCAGTCCGGTGACGGCAACCATGCCCGCCAGCTTGAGTTCCGCGCCAAAGTTCTTCCTCGAAAACAGGATGAAGAGGAAGCCAACCATCGCCAGAACCGCCGGCAACGGATAAAGCGGCATGCGAAACCGGCCCTGCTTCCGCCGCTCCTCGCGGTGCTTCGGCGTCATCACCGCAACGCCCTGCATCAGGAACTGAAAGACAATGCGGATAATCACCAGCGATGCAATCACCTCCTGCAGACGCAGCAGGCAAAGCAGCATCGCGATGGCCCCAAGCGTAAACAGCGACACCGCCGGAATGTGATACCGGGCATGCACCTTGCCAAAGACAGCCGGAAAGTTCCCATCCAGCGCCGCCGCAAACGGGATACGGGAATAGCCCAGCAACAACCCGAAGACCGACGCCAGCGAAGCGGTCGCGATCAACACCACGACAATCGACGCCGCCGAATGCGCCCACGCATGCGAAGCAAAGGCCGTCTGCACAAACGCCGCCATGGTGTACTGGCGCGCCGAATCGTCATGCGTCAGGGCCATCATTGATTTCCACGGAAGAACGCCCAGCACCGAGATATTCATCAGCACATACAGCGTGCCCACAATCACAATCGATCCCAGCACAGCGCGTGGAATCGTCTTCTCCGGCTTCTCTACCTCGGCGCCCAGGAAGCAGGCGTTGTAGTAACCCCAGTAGTCATACGCAGACACCAGCAGTCCCGCACCCAGGCCATAGAAGAAGGCTGAATCCAGGTGGAACGCGCTCGCCGGAAACGAAAACGCCATGCTCGGAGAAAAGTGCGTAAAGCCTACCAGGATCACGCCCACCAGCGTCGCAATCACAATCGCGCCCGTCACACGCGCAATCCGTCCCACATGGGCCACCGGACGATACAACGCGATCAACGCAATGCCACAGGCACTCATCGCAATCAGCGTCTGACCGCTGAAAATAATCGGAGCATGAAAAAGGCTTCCACTCAGAATCGGCTTCGATGCGGAGGGCACAAACCACGTCACATACTGCGCAAAGCCAATGCATCCTGAAGCAATCGAAAGCGGCGCAGAGAGCAGGAGCTGCCAGGCATAAAGGAAAGCAAAAACCTTTCCCGCACCGTTTTTGCCATAGATGTTCTTCAGGTACGCATACGACCCGCCAGCCTCGGGATACGCGGTCCCCAGCTCACTCCACACGCAGCCGTCGCACAGCGAAAGCAGCGCGCCCAGAATCCAGCCAAGCATGGCCTGCGGTCCACCCATCGCCGTCACAATCAGCGGCAGAGTGATAAACGGACCAACGCCCACCATGTCGATAATGTTGGCGCTGGTCGCAGCCGTGGTCGAAAGACCACGTACCAGGTGAGGGTTCTTCTCAGTCACGGCCAAACGCCTTCACCGCGGCATGCAGATTGTTGGATGCCGCCGTCAGATGCTCCACCTCGCCAAACCGCCATGCGGCATCCTCCGCCGCCTGCTTCTGCGCCCGCTCAATCTGCGGGTCCAGCGCACTCGGAGCAGGACCTCCAGGCGTGGTGCGCACAGCCACGAAGTTCTCAGGATCAAGAGCCCGCAGCAGCGCATTCCGGCTCAACACCTGGGCCTGCTTCTCCTGCAATGCCTTCTCCACAAAGTCCACCATCGCCGCCGGCTGGTAGCGCCCGTTCGACGCCTTCACCGCGGCCGACACAATCGTATGCGCATCGTGGAAAGACAACCGCGCATCGCGTGCCAGCGTATCCGCCAGTTCCGTCACCGCCAGAAAGTCACCATGCGCACGCTCGGCCATGCGTTCAAAGTTATAGGAGGTCTCTTCCAGCACGCCAGCCATCAGGCGCAGAGCGCGCAGGCCATCCGCAAAGGCCAGGTCCACCAGCGGCTGAAGCGAATCTTCGCTGTCGTTCATATCCGCAAACGGAGTGTTATGCAGCGAGTTCAACACCGCCTGCGACTCGCTCATCGCACGCGACGCCAGGATGCGGGCATGCTCCAGCGGCACCGGGTTCCGCTTCTGCGGCATGATGCTGGAGACCTGCACGTATCCATCAGACAAACGCAGGAAACCGAACTCGGCTGTGGACCACAGCAGCATCTCCTGCGCAAAGCGGCCAAAGTTCACCATCAGCGTGGCCAGCACCGAACACGACTCGGTAATGTAATCCACCGCCGCAATCGCGCCGTACGTATTGACCTGCAGACCTTTGAAGCCAAGCAGCTCCGCCGTGCGCTCGCGATGAATCGGAAATCCGGTACCCGTAATCGCGCAGGCTCCAAGCGGTGAACGATTCACGCGGGCATACGCCGCACGGACACGCTCGGTATCGCGCTCCAGCACTTCAACAAAGGCCATCAGGTAGTGCCCCAGCGTCGTCGGCTGCGCCGGCTGGTTGTGTGTATACGCCGGAATCAGCGTCGCACGCTGTTCACTGGCAATCTTCAACAGCGCAGACCGTACCGCGATGCAGGCTTCCGCCACCTCCAGCAGGCGCTTGCGCAGCACCATGCGGTACATCGTCATATCAAGGTCGTTGCGCGAGCGGGCGGTATGAACGCGCCCGGCATCTTCTTCGCCGCAGAGTTCGGCGAGCTTCTTCTCCACCAGGAAGAACAGGTCTTCGACGGATCCGTCATACTTCGCTGCGGCAATCTCTTCCATCGGAAGCAATGCAAGCCCGCGGAAGCAATTGGCCGCCGTCTCCCGCGAGATGATCTTCTGCTCGGCCAGCATCAGCACGTGAGCGTAATCAATCTCCAGCATGGAGGGCAAAAACAAACGTTGCGCGTCATGGAAGACGTGAGAGAGCACCTGTTCACGATAAACGTCTGCCGGAAACTTTGAACTCTTCGAGGATGCCATGATTCCTTTGCTAAATAAGTTGAGGCCGCAGGATGGTTTGCCTGCGGCCCCGGGTTTACATCGTTAGAAACGTACCGCCGCGCCCCACTGGACAATACGCTGTTCCAGTACGCTGCTGCGCTGGGTGGTAACGGCGCCTGTTCCCACGCCGGTGGTAGTATTCACCGCCTGCGTTACCGCCAGTCCGGTGATGTTGTTCGTGTTGGTGATATTGTTCGCTTCCAGGAAGAACGTGGGAGCGAAACGGTCAACAATCTTCGGGAAGGTACGCGTGTAACGCGCATCCACCTGGTAGATCGAGGGGCTGCGGAGCGAGTTCCTACCAACAAAGGCAGGACGCGCCACACCGCTGGTCGCCGTATCACCATAGAAGGTCGTGTTGCTGGCCAGCAACGTTGCCTGGTCACCCGAGGACAGGTTGCCCAGGATAGCCAGCATGTTGTTGTTCGCCAGCAGCCGTCCAACCGGATTGCTGAGGTCAAACTTCGGCTCCAGAACAGCGGACATGTTGAACGCATTCGGACGGTTGACCGAAGCATTGCCGCGATCGAACTTCTTGTTCAGCGTGTTCGAAACACCCAGGTTCTGCTCAAAGGTGTTTACCTCAGGAGCATCCGAGATCACATGCGACCACGTGTAGCTGGCATTGAACTGCATACCGCGCCACGGAGTCATGGTCAGGTTCGTGAACATCGCGTTGTAGCTGGAGTTTGCACCCGACTCGACACGGTTCACCTCGTTGAAGCGTGCATCGTAACGCGTCGTTGCGCTGACCGTGTTGCTGAACGTGGGACGTCCGTCGGCGAGCGTCACTCCCGTCGGAATCACGTTGATGTTGTGACGCCACGGAAGATTACGTCCGTTCGACAGAATGTAGCCGATCGTGGCCGAAATATGGCTGTTGACCTGCTGCGTGATCTGCGCGTTGACGTTCCAGGTGTACTCGTTCTTGATGTTCGGGTTGATGGTCGTTACGTTCTGCGTCGCAACTGAACCGATCGAGGAAGGAATGCTGGGAAAAGCGGGGCGACCAGGAGTACCCGGAGTGCCACCATTGTAGGTAAAGGATGCAACACGGTTGGAGCCATCGAGGTTAAGCGCATTGAACCAAAGGTTCGTCGGCGTCTGCTGGTAGAAGATACCGGCAGAAACCTTGACCACCGTTGTGTCTGAAGCGCGATAGCTGAAGCCGAGACGGGGAGCAAAGTTCGTGTTCGGAATATTGAACTTACGCGAATCCGCATACGGTGCGTTCGCATTGGCCTGAGGCGCACCAAAGCGGTCATACCGCAAACCGTACACCATGGTAAGGCGCGGGCTAAGCTGCCATGTGTCCTGCGCATAACCGCCGTAGAACAGAGAAGCATATCCAACGCCGCTGGCATCGGTCTGGGAAGCGTAGTTTGCATAGCCATACGGATCGGTTCCGTTGCGGGCATTCAGATATGCCTGAACGGTCGCGAAGGTATAGCGATTGAACGATGCGGACCTCTGACGGTTCTGGATCTGCGCCAGTACGAAGCCGGCCTTGAAGGTATGCCGTCCGCGCACGTAGCTGATGTTTTCTGAACCGGAAGGCTGCTTATCCGTGTACTGCGTGCCGGCGCTGCTGGTGTTGCCAAAGGCAGCAATGTTGGTGATCACGATCGCAGGGCCAGTTCCCGCGCTCGCCCCGGCCGTGTACACATTGGCGCGGAAAGGAACCGAGAGACGGAGCTCATTGACCAGGCTGTTGGTCAGTGTAGACACAAGCTGAATGCCAAAAACGTGGGCACGATCCTTATAGTCGGCGTTCGCGCTGGTTGCGTTAATGCCGCCAACCTGCGTGTTCGCCGGGAAGGAGTTCTGGAAGTAGTTATAGCGCATGAAAATGGAATGCTTCGGCGTGATGGTGTAATCCACGCGGGCATCCATAAACTTGCCCTGCAGAGTGCCCTGCCCCGGAACCAGTTCCGAGGCTCCCAGTCCAAGCTGTGCGGCGTTCCCCGCCGTAATGGTCACAGGCGTCGGGCTGCCACGCTTCAGCTGCTCATACGCGCCGAAGAAGAACAGCTTGTCCTTGATCACCGGACCGCCCACATTGAAGGCATGATCTTCCAGGATCAGGTTCGGCTTGGCAGGATTGGTCACCTTGCTTTGTAACAGCGGATAGGCCGTTGCATCCACCCAGCGCTTCACGAACTCATACTTGCCGTGGAACTGGTTCGTACCGGAGTTGGAAATGACGTTGTACACGTCACCCGTCGTCCATCCATACTCAGGAGCAAACGAGTTGGAAACCGTCTGCACTTCCTTCACAAAGATGTTGCCGATCGGGAACAGGCGCAGACCGATACGGTCCGCCTCGGTATTCACCATACCGTCCAGCTGATAGTTGATGCGGTCCATCAGGCCGTTGGTGTTCAGCGTACGCGGAATGCCAAGCTCAGGGTTCGGGTGACCCGAAACGCCCGGCTGGAACACGATGAAGTTGTACGGATTACGCGAGGTCAGCGGCACGTTCTCAACTTCAACAGAGCTGAGCGTGCGCTGCACATTCAGGTTCGTCGGATCGATGGAAGCAATGGAGGCTTCCACCGTCACAGCAGTCGCAGCAGAACCGATCTTCAGGTTGCCATCAATCGCGGCCTCCGTGCCTGCATTCAGGTTTACTCCGGAGACAGTCAACGGTGAAAAGCCATCGGAGGTGATATTGACGGTGTATTCACCCAATGGCAGATTGACCAGAACATAATAACCATCAGAGCCGGTCGTGATCGTACGCGTAAAGCCTACAGACGGATTGGTAACAGTAATCGAAGCGCCAGCAATCGCTGCGCCGCTCGGATCCGCGACTCGACCGCGGATTGTTCCATTGATGGATTGCGACTGAGCGAATGCGGCAGGACTGGAAACCGCCACAGGCGCCAGCATGGCAACCGATAGTAGAACTGATCGAACCCGATGAGTTCTCATTATTTTTGACCCTCCCCGAATAGCAACTGACCTTTTGAATTGGAATCATGTACTGCGCTCCCGGAAGCGACTACTCTTCCGGGAGTTCGTCACTGCCTAGCCCTCACTTCATCCCAGCAGCTTGCCGTCCATCGCCTGCAGCGACAAGGCCACTGAGCCGTAGAGCTGGGCTTCCGGCCCAAGCACACTACATCGCACCTGCGGATGCGGGAAATCGCTCTCCGCAAGCACACCACCTACGGCTTCGCACAACGCCGCATGGGAACCAACACCTCCACCCATCACCACCAGCGATGGGTTGAAAAGCAACGTAATCGTCGCAATGGCGTCACCAAGAATCCGCGCCGTATTCTGCAGCACGGCCTTTGCCTGCGGATTTCCCGTCGCCGCCAATTCAAAAATCTGTGAAGCGCGTAGAGCTCGCAGTTCTGCACTGCCCTGCTTCGTGCGCTCCAGTTCGCTCTGCCACTGCGCTTCAATTCCGGCGCCGCCAATCACGCGCTCCAGTTGACCGGTGCGTCGCATCTCCATCGGCTCACGCGCCATTCCCGGAACACCCAGATAGCCGATTTCACCAGCGCTCCACGCGGAGCCATGATGAATCTGTCCGCCCAGGAAAACGCCGGCGCCCACGCCCGTGCCCATCGCAATGAAGACAAAGTCATCGACATTCTCTGCCGCACCGTGCCAGTGCTCGCCAACTGCGGCAAGATTGGTATCGTTCTCCGCAATCACCTCGAAGCCCAGCTTCTCTTCCAGCAGAGCGCGCAAAGGAACATCATTCCAGTCCGTCAGGTTCGGCGCGGAGAGAACCACACCGCGAGCCACATCCGTCACACCGGGCGCGCCTACGGTCAGGTGCTTCACCTTCTTGAAGGCCACCTTCGCGTCCTCGCACATCTGCTTCAGACCATCGCGCAGCAGCTGGCAAATCGAAGCTGGATCCTTCTCCTTCGCGCCGAGCTTGCAGGCCCACTGTGCGACCGGCTTGCCATCAAGATTGGCCAGCATCATGCGCAGCCGTGTTCCACCAATGTCGGCGCCGGCAACATAAGCATGCTCCGGACGGAAGCGAAGCAGCTCCCCCGGACGGCCTCCCGAGGAGACCCCCTCACCGAGATACTCGATCAGGTCAAGCGCTTCCAGATCAGCAATGGCCGCCGTTACGGTCGGTGCGGAAAGCCCCGACAGGCGAACCAGATCTGCGCGAGAGCATGGAGAATTCTCGCGCACCAATTGAAGAAGAACCCGATTGTTCGCGCGACGCAGATTGGCCGGACGAGAAATACGAAGCTCACGCGAATTAGCAAGCGTTAATGGCATAGCAGGTGTAGGCCCGATTATAAACAAACTTTACAAAGTCGCAAGTGGGTGTTATCAACAAGGACAATCAAAAAAACATCACCAGCAGGCGCGCCGCCTCTCCAGCGCCTCGTCTGTCGAAGGAACGGCTCACAAATGACGAAGTGGAAACACTGCATCTCATATCCCCTGGCCGCTTGGCTTGCGTTCTCTCCCATGTTGGCGGCCGCGCAGCAGCCAGGCCCGCAGCCTCCGTATCTTTCTCCAGAGGCCTACGCGCTTCCTCTGGACCGTGGCGCTTCCGGCCTGTGGCAGTCATTGCAGAAGCTGAAGACACGCGCCAGCCTGATGATGGTCGTTGCCCATCCTGACGACGAAGACGGCGGCATGCTTGCCTATGAAAGCCGTGGCCAGGGCGCGGATACAACCCTGCTCACGCTCAACCGCGGCGAAGGCGGGCAGAATGTGATGACCGGCGACTACTGGGACCAGCTCGGCATCATGCGTACGCAGGAGCTGCTGGCCGCCGGAGCCTACTACGGCGTGCACCAGCGCTGGACCCGCGTCGCTGACTACGGCTTCTCCAAAACTCTGGATGAAGCCCTGAAGAACTGGGGACATGATCGCGTTCTATATGACGTCGTCCGCCAGGTACGCATCACGCGGCCGCTCGTCATCACCAGCGTCTTCGCCGGCAACCTCTCTGACGGTCACGGACATCACCAGACCGCCGGCCTCATGGCGCAGGAGGCCTACAAGCTCGCCGGCGATCCCAACGTCTTTCCTGACCAGATCGCCGCCGGCCTCAAGCCCTGGTCGCCGCTGAAGGTCTACGCGCGCGTTCCCTTTGCCCGCGTCACCGAAAAAGGAATCTTCGACTACGCCACCGGCAAGTGGGAACCTGTTCGCTTCAAGAACTACGTCACCGGTGAGACCATCAACGCCGTCCCCAGCAAAACGCTGGAAATCCCCGAAGGCACCTACAACGCCCTCTTCGCGCGCAACTATCTTGCGGTTGCCCGCGAGGGCCTTGCCAACCAGAAGTCGCAGAACGACGGCGTAGGCATGCCCCTTCCCGGCCAGTTCAACTCGCCCTATCACCTCTACGCCTCGCGCGTCAGCGGAGCCGCTCTGCCCGTGGCCGAGAAGACCTTCTTCGACGGCATCGACATCTCGCTCACCGGCATTGCCGATTACGCTCCCGTCCCTGACCGTCCCAACTGGCGCAAGAGCTTCGACGCACTCACCGTCCTGGTCAATGACGCCATGCAGCGCTTCAACGCCGCCGACCCGTCACAATCCGCCCCTCTGCTCGCGCAGGGACTCGAGATGACTCGTTCGCTGCAGAACCAGGTGAAGAACAGCAATCTCTCCGCAGATGCCCGGTACGACATGCTGCACGAGCTCTCTATCAAGGAAGACCAGTTCAACGACGCGCTTTCGCAGTCGCTCGGCGTCATGCTGGTCGCAACCGTAAACCCGGTTGGTGAAAAGCCGCGCATGGGGCCCTTCGGCGAGCTGCGGGGCAACACCCCCACCTACCAGGTCGCCATCCCCGGCCAGCCCGTCTCAATCAACGTGCATGTGGCCAACCAGGGAGCACAGACCGTGACCGTTGACGATGTTGCCCTGGTCGGCGACAGCGGCGACTGGAAGTGGAAGACCACCGACAAGACCACCACGGCGCTCACCCCCGGTCAGGCTGGCGACCTCACCGTCGAAGGCTCCGTGCCTGAGAATGCCCCGGTCACCAAGCCCTACTTCAGCCGTCCCACGCTGGAGCAGAGCTACTATGACCTGAACAACCCCGCTTATCTTGGCCTTCCCACCATGCCCTACCCTGTCACCGCTCGCCTGCTGTACAGCTATGCCGGCGTGCAGGCCAGCGTTCTCGGCACGGTGCAGACCACGCACCGCATCAACGGCATCGGCCCCGTGCTTGAGCCGCTGATGATCGCTCCCGCCATCTCTGTTCTCGTCTCGCCTGAGGCAGGCGTTATCCCTTCCAGCAGTTCCAGCCTCACCCTGAAGGTCGCTCTTCGCAGCAACGTGAAGGGGCCGGCCGAAGGCGAGGTCGCGCTCAATCTGCCTGACGGCTGGACGTCGTCTCCGCGTACGGCACACTTCTCCACCGCGCGCGACGGCGATGAAAAGAAACTCATCTTCGAGGTCACACCGAAGAACATTCAGCTGAAGCCTTACACCATCACCGCCGTGGCGAAGTATGACGGCAAGGAATACAAGGAAGGCTTCACCACCGTCTCATGGCCTGGCCTGCGTCCGTATCCTTCGTACCGTCCGGCGACATACCGTACCACCGGCGTTGATCTCAAGACGCCGGCGGATCTGAAGATCGGCTACATCATGGGTACCGGAGAAGACGTTCCGGCCTCGCTCAGCGATGTAGGCGTGCAGGTCACGCAGCTCACCGCTGCCGACCTGGCTTCCACCGACCTCAGCAAGTTCGATGCCGTGGTTGTAGGCATTCGCGCCTACGCCAACCGCCCTGACCTGCGTGCCAACAACAATCGCCTGCTGGATTATGTGAATAACGGCGGCACCGTCGTCGTGGAATACCAGACCAACGAGTACGACCACAACTACGGCCCCTATGCCATCTCCGTTCCTTCGGATGCCGAGAAGGTTGTTGACGAAAATTCCAAGGCCACCATCCTCGATGCCGCCGATCCGCTGCTGAACTGGCCTAACAAGATCACCAGCGCGGACTTCGACAACTGGGTAGAAGAACGTGGCCACGGTTTCGCCAGCACCTGGGATCCGAAGTTCACCGCTCTGACGGAGATGCATGACGACGAGCAGGACCCGCAAAAAGGCGGCCTGCTCTACGCCAGGCATGGCAAAGGTCTGTACATCTACACCTCCTTCGCCTTCTTCCGTCAGATTCCCGAGGGCGTCCCCGGCTCCTACCGCATCTACATGAACCTGATCAGCGCTTCCAGGAACCCTGCCTATAAGCCAGCCTCAACTGGCGTGAAAGCCGCTCCGAAGAAAAAACGCTAAACTCATCTGCTTCGCTAAAAAGGCCCTCATCTCTCTGGATGAGGGCCTTTCTCTTGTTCGCTGTTTGCGGTCTTATTTCTTATGCCGCGACAGCAGGGATTCGGACTCCCGGTTCCAGCTCGTAGGAGACAGATACAGCCATCAACACGCGGCGAATCCGAAGTACACAACGGTCAGTCTTGATCATTCCAAAACCAGGCATTTAACCCCCTAACAGATATCTTCGTCCATGCGCAGTTTAGCAGTTGGAGCCAACAGGGACGCCCCGCACATCTGCATCCCAATCTCCTAAAGCTCCGCCGGTTTTTTGCCGATAAGCCGGAAGAACAGCCCCGGCCATGACCGGGAGCGGAGATATATTGCACGCCCCTCTTCCACCTCAGCCAGATCCCCTTCCACAGACGCCGCCGGTTCCGCTGGAGGCTGCCATCGACACATCCATGCGCTTCCTGGCCAGGCAGCCCATCATGTCGGCAAACCGGCATACCTTCGGCTACGAACTCCTGTTTCGCAACAGCTGGGAAAATCGCTTCAGCGGTGAAGGGGAATCCGCCTCAAGCAGCATTGTGGACTGGGCCATCACACATGGCTTTGACTCACTGGTCGGCCCCGCACGCCCCTTCGTCAACTGCACACGCTCTCTCCTGCTCAGTCGGTGCGCGGAGCTGCTGCCCAAAAACACCGTGCTGGAGATACTGGAAACCATTGAAGTCGACGAACAGCTCCTGCAGGCCTGCAGGCGTTACCGCGACCTTGGCTTTACGCTGGCACTGGATGACTACGACTTTCGCGAGCAGTGGGAGCCCCTGCTTGACCTTGTGCACTACATCAAGGTCGACTTCTCGCAAACCAGCTCCGAAGACCGCAGACGACTGATCGCACGCCTCAAAGGCCGCGGCATCCGCTTTCTCGCCGAGCGCATTGAAACGGCCGAAGATCTGCAACTGGCCGTCTCGGAAGGCTTCGAACTGTTCCAGGGCTACTTCTTCATGAAGCCCATCATGACGGCACGACGCGCTCCGGGAAGGTCTATCCATCAGATCCAGTTGCTGGCGGAGATCGGCAAACAGAACCTCGATCTGAACGCGCTGCTGCGCATACTGCGCGCCGAACCCGCCATCTGCTATCGCCTGCTGCGTTACGTCAACTCCGTCTCAATGGCAGTACACAGCACCATCACCGACATCCGCCGCGCCGTTTTGCTCATCGGCACCGAGGAGAGTCGGCGCATCATTCGCACCGCACTGGCGGCGGAACTCGCCCGCGGATCATGCACCGAAGCCATGGAACGCTGCGTCCAGCGGGCACGCTTCTGCGAGCTGCTGGCAGACTGTCTCGGCACACCCTCTGAAGAGCTCTACCTCATGGGCATGCTCTCCGCCGTCATGCCGCTGCTTGATCTCGACCCCAAAGAGGTTGTTGCCAACCTTCCTCTGCGGCCGGAGGTCCTCAACGCCCTGCTCGCACCAGACACCGATGAACCCCACGCCCACGCGCTGACACTCGCCATCGCGTACGAGCACGGAGACTGGGACGCCTTCACACAATATTGCCAGCAGCTTTGCCTCGGCGAAGCCGAGATCGCTGACAAGCACATCTCCGCCGTGCAATGGACCGCCGACATCATGCACCACATCTAGGTGCCCCATGGTGCGATACTTGGAAGCATGGATCGCACCACGGGTAACGCATCGAAGACCAGCACGCGCCGCAGCTTCCTATGGTTGCTCTCCGCGATCGCCATCGCACGTCCAAAGCTGGTCCATGCGCAAACTCCGAATAAGATTCCCGCCTCCATCGTGCCGCAGGATCACCTGCTGCAACCGGAAGCGCTGCAGCAGCAGCTTACCGCGCTGAAAGGCGTGCCCATTCTCCAGGTCGGCTCACACACGCAGTACGACCAGGCCCACATTCCCGGTTCGGAATACATCGGCCTCGTCTCCCAGCCTGCCGGGCAGGATGCCCTGCGCACCCGCGTCAAAGATCTGCCGCGCGACAAAGCCCTTGTCCTCTACTGCGGTTGTTGTCCGTGGGAACGGTGCCCCAACATCGGCGCTGCCTGGACACTGCTTGAGCAGATGGGCTTCCGCAACGTCAAGGTGCTCTACATCGCCAACAACTTCGGCGCGGACTGGGTCCAGAAACACTACCCGGTCGAGCCCGCACAGTAAGTTCTTCCAGAGGAAATCTCTCTTATGCGCACGAAAGCTCTTACCCTCGCTCTCGCCATCATGCTGGGCGCAGTGGCCACACGCGCGGAATCCCCGCTGGTCAACCACGCCGCTCCCGCCTTCTCAAAGACTGACCTCACGCAGAAGTCCGTCAGCCTTGCCAAGTACAAGGGCAAGGTCGTCCTGCTCAACTTCTGGGCCACCTGGTGCGCTCCCTGCCAGGCGGAGATTCCGAAGTTCGCCGCATGGCAGACCCAGTACGGCCCGCAAGGCTTCCAGGTTCTCGGCGTCTCCATGGACGACGAAGACGCTCCCGTGAAAAAGCTCGTTCCCAGGCTGAAGGTCAACTATCCCGTCGTCATGGGCGACGCCCGGATGGGCAAAGCCTACGGCGGCGTGCTCGGCCTTCCGGTCACCTTCCTCATCGACCGCAACGGCACCGTCCGCGAACGCTTCGACGGCGAAGCCAACCTTCAGGCCATGGAACAGCACGTCCAGCAGCTGCTGAAGAAGTAACTTTCATTCCCGCCAACCTCGATATCCCCATTCTTTGGCAAAAGCCGAAGGGTGGGGTATCGAGCGCAGCGAGACCGCTTCTCATCCTGTAATCCCGACCGAAGCTCACAGCGCTTAGTAGAGGAACCTGCTACCCAATCACAACCGTAGGCTGAATCAGCGTTCCGGCAACCCGCTTGCCGATGGCGATAATATGCCGCTGCCCCTCAAACACCTTCACCAGCGGCGCATTGGAGAACTCCGGCAGATTCACGGTCATACCGTTGCGCAGTCTCCCCGCCGTCGCCATGTCCGCCGTCACCGACGGCATCTCCGGCAAAATTGTCCGCGGATGCGGCAATGCCGCCTCAAGCTCCCCGGTTGCCGCAAGCTCGTCCATCCGCTCCAGCGTCATCGTCTGCTCCAGCGTAAACACGCCCGCCTTCGTGCGGCGAAGCTCCGTCAGGTGAGCTCCACATCCAGCCAGCGCTCCAAGATCATGCGCCAGCGAGCGGATATACCCACCCGCGGAAACCTCCGCGACAAAGCGCGCCGTGTCGCCTTCCAGCGATGTCAGCTCAAAGCGATGCACGTGGATCTTCGCCGGCTTCACCGGAACCTCTTTGCCCTGCCGCGCCAGCTTATGCGCAGGCACACCGTTGATCTTCTTGGCGGAAAACGCCGGCGGCGTCTGCTCAATCTCACCATGGAAGCCCCTAGCCAGCACACGCAGTTCGTCCAGAGTCTGCGTCAGCGGCTTTGGCTCACCAGCAGCTTCACCCTCGGCATCATAGGTATCCGTCGCAAAGCCAAACCTGATCGCGCCGGTATATCCCTTCTCCGCGCTTGAGAAAAACTGCGCCAGCCGCGTCCACTTCCCCAGCAACAGCGGCAAAACTCCCGTCGCCATCGGGTCCAGCGTTCCCAGGTGCCCGATTGATTTTTCACCCGTCGCGCGGCGAACCCGGTTCACAACATCGTGCGAGGTCATCCCCGCCGGCTTATCCAGTACTAACAATCCGTTCACGACTTACTCTGTCTCACCAGGGAAAGAAACTCGTTGCGTGTCTGCTGCTGTTCCTTGAAGACGCCCAGCATGGCCGAGGTCACCGTTGACGAATTCTGCTTCTCCACACCGCGCATCATCATGCACAGGTGCGATGCCTCCATGATGACGGCCACTCCCTGCGGGTCAATCGCATCCACAATCGCATGCGCAATCTGCTGCGTCAGCCGCTCCTGCACCTGCAGCCGCCGCGCAAATACATCCACCAGCCGCGGCATCTTGCTCAGGCCAATCACCTTGCCATTGGGAATATACGCAATATGCGCCTTGCCGAAAAACGGCAGCAGATGGTGCTCGCACAGCGAATAAAACTCGATGTCCTTGACGATGACCATCTCGTCATACTCCACATCGAACAGCGCCCCGCGCAGAATCTCCGTCGGGTCCTGCTTGTATCCCTTTGTCAAAAAGGCCATGGACTTCTCCATGCGCTCCGGCGTCTTCAGCAGCCCGTCGCGCGTGGGGTCTTCGTCATAGCGGATCAACAGCTCGCGGTAGATATCTTCCGTCGATGCCTCGCTCAGCGGCTTGTCCGTCAATGTGCTCATTCGTAACTCCTCGGCATCTTCTGCCACTTCGCCTTTTTGTTTGTCATTCCGCGGCGAAGCAGAGGAATCTGCTTTCTCTTATTCGCCCGCGTACTCAAATGCGTTGTTCGGCGTCTCTTCAATGCGGATCTTTTCCACCTTCGCGGCGGTAAAATCCTTCAAAATCTCCCACAGCACAATCGCCAGGTTCTCGGTCGACGGCACCAGTGTGGCAAACTCCGGCAGCGTGTTCAGGTTCATGTGGTCAAACTTCGCAACGATCCTCTGCTGCACAAACGTATCCACATCCACCAGGTTGCAGACCATGCCGCTCACTGCATCCACCTGCCCGCTCACCAGCACCTCCAGCCAGTAGTTATGCCCATGGCCAAAGGGGTTGTTGCACTTGCCAAACACCTCGCGGTTCTGCTGCTCGCTGAACGCATCCACATGCAGACGATGCGATGCCGAAAACCGGTACCTGCGCCCAAGGTAAGCTTTCATGCTTCCCCCAGGTAATCGGCAAACAGGTCTTCCATCTCGTACACGCGCACCTTCACCAGCTTCGCTCCGGGAATCTTTCCCTCAAGCCGCCGCCATATGGCAATCGCAATGTTCTCGCTGGTCGGCTGCATCGTTCTGAACTCGGGAATCTCATGGTTCAGGTGGCGATGGTCATACACCCCCACCACCTCGCGCTCCATGATCTCCTTCAGCTCCTTCAGGTCCACGACGAAGCCGGTCACCGGATCCACACCACCGGTCACCGTGACCTCCAGCGTGTAGTTGTGCCCATGGCCATTGCGGTTGGAGCACTTCCCAAACGCGCGCTCATTCTCCTCAGGCGTCCACGTGTCCACCCAGTAGAAGTGCGACGCAGAAAACTCGGCTTTGCGGGTTAGCTGAACCATCCCTCTAGTTTAGATGAGCCACCAGCCAAACCGCTTCACCTCATCAACATCCGAGCTATCCTGAGTGATCTGCCACAATTTGGGTGCCCACATCTGGTGAAGCCAGATGTGGGAATCGTACCTACTCCCACTCCATCTTTCTCTGACTCTCAATCTTCGCCGCATCAAGCTCAATACCGAACCCGGGGCCCGTCGGCAGCTCGAGATGCGCTCTCTTCGGAAACAGCGGATTCTTCTCAAACATGTAGAAATGCGCCATCTTGTTGACTAAGTACTCGCCCAGCGGAAACGTCATCGGCGGCTGGCTTGCAATCACATGCAGCGCCGCATGCAGGCAGTGCCCATGCGGCAGCACCGGAACATCATGCAACGCCGCCAGCGTACCGATCTTTACCAGCTCGGAGACGCCGCCACACCATTCCGGATCAGCCTGCACCACATCAATCGCCTCAGCCTCCAGGTACCGTTCCACATCCCAGCGGGTGTAAAAATGCTCCCTATGCCACGGAACAGCTTCAGGCCTTATACACCCGGCCCTTCCAGGCCACTTCCCGCTTCAGCTTCACCTGCATCCAGCTCCGCCACAACAGCCATGCAAACAGCGGCAGCGCCACAATGCTCAGCACGCAATCGCCCCACGGAAACTCACTCTTCCGCACGCGCGCCAGGTACCGCCACATCACTCGCAGCCACACCAGGCCAAACGCCGCCCACTGCCACCACAGCAGCAGGATGTGCTGCGGCAAAACGATCATCAGCACCGGCAGCAGCAGCAGCAGACCGAAATCAATCAGGCGGAAGCCCGCCAGCGCCAGCGGCTGCGGAAACAGGATGGCCAGGTTCTTCGTCCATCCCTCCACCATCGCAGCAAAGCTGCGGTACATGTGCGTCGAAAGCGCATCGCCTCCATAACGAAAGCGCAGCTTCCGCTTGGACGCCTTGAACTTCCACGCCAGTTCTACATCCTCCAGCACCTTGTCGCCCACCGCCTGGTGGCCACCCAGCGCAAAGTAGTCCTCACGCTGCACCAGCAGAAACTGCCCATTCGCGGCGGCAATGCGGCTGGCCGGGTCGCTCACCTTCTTCGGCGGATACGCAATCGCCAGCTCCGAGAAGATCAGCGGCATCACCGTCCTCTGCCAGAAGCCCGTCACAATCTGCTTCGGCGAGTACGACAGCATATCCGCCTCGTACTTCTCCGCCTCGCGCATCGCCCGCCCCAGGCTGCCCGGCGTATGCACCGTGTCGGCATCGGTAAACAGCAGCCACTTCCCCCGCGCCCGCTGCGCCGCCGCCCACAACGCATTGTTCTTGCCGGTCATGCCCTTCCGCCCCGGCTTGTTTTCAAGCGCAGGAGCCGCTATCACCGTCACCCCGGCAAAACCCTCGGCAATCGCGCGCGTCCCGTCGGTCGAGCCGTCATCCACCACCACCAGCTCCCAGTGCCGCCCCAGTTCAAAACCAGGCTCACTCTGCGAAACCAGAGACTGCAGGCATGCGCCCAGGCTGGCCTCCTCATTGCGGGCCGGCACCATCACCGTAAGTTCCATCGTCGCTGCCATGAGTTCCATCGCAAACGTATTATAGGAATCAATGTCACGCCTGCCACAAATCCGGGTGCCCTCTCCACGCGCAGTATGGGTGGGAATGTTGTTCGCGATGCTGCTCCCCCTCACCGCCTGCGAGCGCAACGTCAAACCAGGGCAGATCGGCGGCACCGCGCCCGACTTCACCGTAGCCGACACCGACCACACCGTGAAGCTCTCCAGCTTCCGTGGCAAGATCGTCGTTCTCAACTTCTGGGCCTCCTGGTGCATTCCCTGCGTCGAAGAGATGCCCTCCCTGCAAACCCTGCAGGAGAAGCTGCCCAACGTACAGGTTCTCGCCGTCTCCACCGACGAGGACGGCGCCGCGTACAAGCGCTTCCTCGACGAGCACCGCATCCTCTTCCTCACCGTCCGCGACGCCCAGCAGAAGTCCAACGCTCTCTACGGCAGCCTCCGCTTCCCGGAGACCTACATCATCGATCGCAAAGGCGTCATCCGCCGCAAGCTGATCGGCGCACAGGACTGGGCCAGCCCGGAGATGATCACCTACCTCTCCAAGTTGTGAGGTAGGTGTTGCGTGTTCTAATGACCACGCTTGGGGGGGACGCAGTAAGGTCTGGCGTACACTCACCCCCGCACCTCACAACATCTTGCCCCTATTCTCCTGCCCCTGTACCCTAGACACATGACCACGGTCGACGCTCTTTACCGCTACAGCGTGCCTCCTACTGAGGCCGCTGTTCTGGCCCTGAATAACCTGCGCGAGGTCTACGGCATCCGCCGCGTGACCCTCGACGAAGCCGCAAAAACGGTCCGTGTCGAGTATGACGCCACCCGCTTCGGCGAGCCGGTCGTTTACCAGTTGCTGCGCCGCGCCGGCCTGCACATCGGCGATGCGGAAGTGCTCGTTCTGCCTGCTCCGCCACCGCCGCCGCCCGCTCCTCCAGCAGCCGCTCCGGCCAAGGCATAATCCACAGCAAACGGTCGCAAACAGGCTAAAGCTGTGTTACATTAGAAAAGTTGTCGCTGGTTCGAAAAACAGCGTCCCGGATGCACCCGTAGCTCAGCTGGATAGAGCGAATGACTACGAATCATTAGGTCGGAGGTTCGACTCCTTCCGGGTGCACCATAGATCAAACGAAACGGACACCCTCTGCGGTGTCCGTTTTTGCGTTGCACCTTCCTCACCCCTTGGGTGCACCATTCACCACGACACAACGAGTGGGAAATCGCGCAAAGCGACCGCTTTCCAGCTACGTCATTCCGCAGCGTAGCGAAGGAATTCGCTTTTGCTTTTCTTATCTTTTGTCATCCTGCAAGGATCTGCTTTTCTCATTCCCACCCGGATGTCCCCCCTCGCATCCAACCAGAGGTGATCAACGACCTCTGGTACAAAAACGCCATCGTCTACTGCCTCTCGGTAGAAACCTTTCAGGATGGCAACGGCGACGGCATCGGCGACTTCCAGGGGCTCATCCGGCGCCTGGACTACCTGCAGGGACTCGGCGTCACCGCCATCTGGCTGATGCCCTTCCAGACCTCGCCCCAGAAGGACGACGGCTACGACATCGCCGACTACTACTCCGTTGACTCGCGCTACGGCACCCTGGGCGACTTCGTCGACTTCACCCACGCCTGCGAACAGCGCGGCATGCGCGTCCTCATCGACCTGGTTGTCAATCACACCTCCAACCAGCATCCCTGGTTCAAGGACGCACGCAGCAGCCCCGACTCGCCCTACCGCGACTGGTACGTCTGGTCGAAGAAGAAGCCGAAGAACGCCAACACCGGCATGGTCTTCCCCGGTGTGCAGCAAACTACATGGACCTGGGACGAAGCCGCGAAGGAGTTCTACTTCCACCGTTTCTACGAGTTCCAGCCCGACCTCAACACCGCCAACCCCGCCGTACAGGCGGAGATCCTCAAGATCATGGGTTTCTGGATCCAGCTCGGTGTCTCCGGCTTCCGCATGGACGCCGTTCCTTTCGTCATCGCAAAAAAAGGCTCCGGCGTCACCCGCCCCGTCGAAGACTACGACATGCTGCGCACCTTCGCCGCCTTCCTCAGCTGGCGCAAAGGCGACGCCATCATCCTGGCCGAGGCCAATGTTCTTCCCACCACGGACATGCAGTACTTTGGCGAATCCGGAGAACGGCTCTCCATGATGTTCAACTTCAACGTCAACCAGCATCTCTTTTATTCGCTGGCCACCGCCGACACACGCCCCCTTGAAACCTCGCTCACACAGACAAAGCCGCGCCCCGCAACCGCGCAGTGGGGCACCTTCCTGCGCAATCATGACGAGCTGGACCTTGGCCGCCTGACCGAACCCCAGCGAAGAAAGGTCTTCGCAGCCTTCGGCCCGGACAAATCCATGCAGCTCTACGGTCGTGGCATCCGCCGTCGCCTCGCTCCCATGCTGCGCGGAGACCGCCGCCGCATCGAGCTTGCCTACTCTCTGCTCTTCTCCCTGCCCGGCACTCCCGTCCTCTGGTACGGCGACGAGATCGGGATGGGCGAAGACCTCTCCCTGCCCGAGCGCTACAGCTGCCGCACCGCCATGCAGTGGACCAACGATAACCACGCCGGCTTCACCCCGGCCACGCGTTCCAGGGTCAACGTTATCCGCGACAGCGCCTTTGGCTACCAGCACGTCAACGTCGCCGAACAGCGCCGCGACCCCAACTCACTGATGGACTGGATGGAACGCATGATCCGCGTCCGCAAAGAAACACCGGAGATCGGATGGGGCGACTTCTCCATCATCGATACCGGCCACCGTGAGATCCTCGGCCTGCGCTACGACTGGCGCGGCAACCACACCCTGGTCCTGCACAACTTCGCAGACGCTCCCATCGAACTATGTCTCTCCCCCCGCGCTATCGGCGACGGAGCCCAGGAAGGCAAGCCCCTGGTCAACATCCTCTCCAAGGACCACAGCTTCCTCGAAGAAGACAACGGCCACTACTGCATCCATATGGAACCTTACGGCTACCGCTGGTTCCGCGTCGGCGGCTTCGACGGCCTGCTGCTCAAAATGGCCAAACCCGAACCGAAATCTACTTAGCCGCACTGCATTCCTCTCGCCTCATAACAGTGTGAACACAGATCTCGTTCCTCACGGCAGCTGAAACTCCAGCACCGCCGTCGTTACAATCGTGCGCGCCTTGCCACCCTCGACATACGGCCGGTAATGCCAGCGTTGCACCGCGCCCAGCGCCGCATCCCGCAACTGCGGAGGCCCGCTGACCACACGCGCACTGGTCACGCTGCCATCGTTGCCGACCGTAGCCTCAACCTTCACCTGGCCTTCGACATGCGCCGCGCTCGCTTCTGCCGGATACGAAGGCGTAGGACTGTAGACCAGGTTGCTGGCCATCACACCCAGCGCAGTCGACGTAATGGTTGGTGCGCTCACCTTCGGTTCCGCGGGCGCGGCCGTGGGAGCAGTCCAAAGCAGCGGCACCGTCGTATTCGCCGCTCCTGTACCCAGCCCCGGCACGCGTCGCGGACGGTTCGTCGGCACCGGAAGCCGTCTGCGTACCGGTGCCGACGAGGCCGTCTGTTCCGCCGGAGGAGGCGGCGCATTCACTTCCGGAGCAGCCGGCGCGGCCGCGCTCGATGTCTGCGGCGCTTGCCGTACCGTAGCAGGGGCACTCGCCTGCGAACGTGGAACCGGGGCCTGCCGCACAATCACTGGCGGCGCGGCGTTCGCCACCCTCCCCGCATGTCGCTTCTCTTTTGCAGACGGACGCACAGGCTTTTCCTGCGGAACGGTTGTTGCCTCCGATGCGGGAGCTACCTCTGGCGCTGGGGCCGCAGGCTGCGTCTGTACCGCAGGGAGAGCCGTCGCCGCTGTATCCGTTACAGGAGCGGGGTTCTGTATTGCATGCCAGGCTCCGTAGCCGCCCACAACCAGCAGCAGCACCGCCACCGTTCCCACCAGCAAAGCATTGCGCTTCCACCACGGCTCTTCCGGCTCCTCGTCATACTCCGCTTCATACGCCGAGAAAGGCGCTGCCGCCGGCTGCACAAAACTCTGCACCGGGGCGGGTGGAGGAACCGGAACCACAATGGGCTCTGCTGCAGCCACAACCGGCCCCGCGGGCTCCGGGGCCGCAATCGGAATCACCGGAGCAGCAGGAGCCAGCGCCGCTGCCGATAACCCAGCAGTGCTGCGCATCGATTCGCGCAGATGCATCAGAAATCCGAGCAGGTAATGGGTCGACTCATCCTGCTCCACAGAAGAAGCCGGCTCCGCCGTCCCCTGCGCTGCAACAATCAGGATCCCCAGCAGATCGGCATAGCTGATCTGTTCCTGCTCCCGGTAAATCACCGCCTCAAGCAGCGTCGAAACACCACGGCAGAACGCCCTGTCATCCGACAGCCGGGCCGCCAGGGCGGGCAGAGTTTCGAGGGCGTCCATCAGGAGCCCTCGACTGATCAGGAAGCCGCGCAGCTCCGTGACATATCTCGGATACCGGCGCGATACATCCTCAAGCTGCGATGACAGGAACATTCCGTAGTCTCCCTCTCCATGCAAACGAAGTATTCCATGCTGCAAACCCCGCAGGCTACGCCATGTTGCTGTCAGCAGCTATCGCGTGGCTGCCATATCGTCCGCAGCCACCGCCGCGGCCTTCCTCTGCCGCAGCAGCAAATCGCAGCGCAACACCTCGGCCACGCTCCACGCCTGCGCCATGCAGCCCCGTGGCGTAAAAGGCTCCTCCGCATCGAAGATCTCGCTGACCGTCCCTACGCCATCCTCCGACAGGTGCTGGTCAAAGCCAAGCAGAAACTCCTGTGCCTTCTCCACCTCATCCGGAAAAGCTTTGAGCCACGCATTCACAAACGGCCCCATCAGCCACGCCCACACCGTCCCCTGGTGGTACGCTCCATCGCGAGCCCACAGGTCGCCATCATAGCGCGGCTTGTAATCCTTCTCCCCGCGCGCCAGGCTGCGCAGCCCCACCGGCGTCCACAGCTCTCGCCTGCAGGTCTCCACCACCGGCTTCCACCTTGCTTCCTCCAGCACCGGATACTTCAACGCCAGCGCCAGCAGCTGGTTCGGACGCAACTGCGCATCGTCGCCGCCTCCAAAGGTATCCACCACATCGAACAGGCAGTTCTTCTCCGCGTTCCAGAAACGCCGGTTGAAGCTCTCGCGGCAGCGCGTCGCCCAGTCCGCAAAACGCGTACGGTCATGCGTGCTGTCGCTCATCGTCTCCAGCCACTCGTTCAGCAGGCATAAAGCGTTGTACCAGAGCGCGTTGATCTCCACGGCCTTGCCGCGCCGCGGCGTCACTACCCAGTCACCCACCTTCGCATCCATCCACGTCAGCTGGTAGCCATCCTGCCCCTGCACCAGCAGCCCGTCACTCTGGTCCACATGGATGCCGAAGTCCGTGCCACGCAGATGCCACTCGGCCACGTCTACCATCTTCGGCAGCAGAAACTCCAGCGTCTCCCAGTCGCCTGTCGTCTGCACATAGCGGTCAATCGCATGGAAGAACCACAACGTCGCATCCGCCGTGTGATACAGCCCGCTTGTACCGCCCTCGGGAAATAAATTCGGAATCAGCCCATTGCGGATATAGCTGCCAAAGCTGCGCAGAATATATTCCGCCTCGCGATACCGGCCCGTCGAAAGCGTCAGCCCCTCCAGCGAGATCATCGTGTCACGGCCCCAGTCCGTAAACCAGTGGTAACCGGCAATCACCGTGCGAATCTCATCGCCCACCGCATGTGCCCTCACCTGGTCGGCCGTGCGTCCCATCGGCGTAATCAGAAACTGGTCCGCGGCCATCACCAGCTCCGCCGCAATCCCCTCCCGCGCCTCCTCAGGAGCAATACGCAGCAACCGCCGCTTGCGCTCCAGCTCCGCCGCAAACGCAGCTCCCGGCGAGAGCGCCTCTACCTTCTCCCAATCCTCCGTGGAAACCGCCAGCGACGACGCCTTGCCCTGGCGAAGCTCCGCCGCAAATATCCCCGGCGACCACAACGACCCCTGCCAGTCATATCCCCGCGACTGCTCCACGCGGTAGCGAAGATTATCCAGCCGCTCCGTTCGCAGCTCAAAGCCGCCGTCGTCGCTCCGCCACGCAATCTTCACCGGCGGCAGATCATCGCCAACGCGCAGCTCAAAGCCCTGGGCCACACCGCTCCAGCGATAGCGGTCCTGCGGAAGATCCCACAGGGCTCCATCATGCGACCGCACCTGCATCGCAGTCTGTACCTGCAGCCGGCCGCCCTCGCCCTCCAGCAGCGTATAGGTGATGTACGTGGTGTTCTGCAGATGCACCATGCACACGCGCTTCTCAATCACATTGCCGTCGCAGCGGTACCGCCACACCGGCAGCCCGTTCTCCAGGCGAAACTCTTCCAGGTAAGGGCTGATGGGATCAACGCCGTCGCTATGAACGAAATCATCGCAATTCAGAACATACGTCTTGTCGCCCACCGTCAACCGCTCGCGCAGATCGTTCAGCACCATGGTCCGCCCATGCGGTGCAGGCAGCGCGGCAATCAGCCAGCCATGGTAGCGGCGCGTATTCAACCCGCCCACGGTGCCGGAGGCATATCCTCCAAGACCATTCGTAACAATCCATTCCGTAAACAAGCCGCGGCGGCTGCGGGAACTCTCATCCAGGTGGGCAACATCCAGCGAAACCGTACGGACAATCGGGGCAGGGCGAAAGATCGTCTTCATCTCTCAATTTGGATGCACAGAACCGCCCCCGGGCAACACTTCGTCCCATCACCACAAATGCTTGTCATCTCGACCGTAGCGGAGAGCCTGCATTGCATAGTGAAAGATGGATCAGCGTTCCAACCGGCCGAAGCTATTTCGCTTTCTTCGGCTCAATGTCCGGCAAAAACCCGGTAAGCAACCCAATGGCAGGCAGATACGCGCACAGGTGATACACCGTCGTAATGCTGGTCGCATCCGCAATCTTGCCCAGTACCGCCGCGCCAATGCCACCCATGCCGAACGCAACCCCGAAGAACAATCCTGAGATCATGCCCACACGTCCAGGCAGCAACTCCTGCGCATAGACCAGGATCGCCGAAAACGCCGACGCAATCACAAAGCCGATGATCACGGAAAGCACACCCGTCCAGAACAGTGACGCGTACGGCAAAATCAGTGTGAACGGAAGCACCCCAAGAATCGAGATCCAGATCACCAGCTTGCGGCCCCAGCGGTCACCCGCCGAGCCTCCAAGCAGCGTACCCGCGGCCACCGCTCCCAGGAACGCAAACAGCATGATCTGCGATGTCTGCACTGAGACCTGAAAACGCTGGATCAGGTAGAACGTGTAATAACTCGACAGGCTTGCCAGGTAGAAGTACTTCGAGAAGATCAGCGCAATCAGAATCAGCAAGGCAAACACAATGCGGCTCTTCGAAAGCTGAACATGAGCATGCTTCTCAACATGCTTCCTGGCAGTGTTCTCCGCGTGGCGAGCTTTGTACCAGCGGCCAATCCGATACAGCACCCAGATACCAACAACCGCCGGAATCGCAAACCACGCCATGCCCTTCTGCCCTTGCGGCAGCACGATAAACGCAGCCAGCAGCGGCCCAATCGCCGAGCCGGAGTTTCCGCCCACCTGGAAGAATGACTGCGCGAATCCATGCTTCCCGCCCGAAGCCATGCGTGCAATGCGCGAGCTCTCCGGATGAAAGATCGCCGAACCGATGCCCACCAGGCACGAGCCCACAATCAGCCACGCAAACGTAGGAGCAACCGCCAGCAGCAAAATACCGCCCAGCGTAAATGTCATCCCCACCGGCAGGGCAAATGGCATGGGACGCTTGTCCGTAAACTGCCCCACCAGCGGCTGTAACATGGAAGCCACGACCTGGTAAGTAAACGTAAGCAACCCAAGATGCGCAAAGTCCAGGTGGAACTGGCTCTTCAGAATGGGGTAAATCGAAGGCAGCAGCGACTGCACCATGTCATTCAGCAGATGACAGAAGCTGATGGCAGCCAGTACACGCAACAACGCACGCGAGCTCTGCGCGGGCGGTGCTTCATACTCCGTGAAGGTCTCAGGCATATCAGCAGCAGGCGTACCCGCGGCAAAGGTCGTTTCACTCATGACGGATACGAGTTTAGTTCGTGGCACATAACTTGCACGAGTGCATATAACGACTTCCGATACCTGGATAAGACAACTTCTCTCTCAAAACAGCAACCGCCGGACAAATACATGTCCGACGGCTTGAAAACTCTTTGTCATCCCGGCGAAAACCGGGAAGATTCCCTACCGTGTAATCAGGTTCACAAGCTGATTGGTCACCAGCGCCGCGATATATGCAAACGCCGTCATATATGTGAACTGGATCGCCGGCCAGCGCCAGCTATTGGTCTCGCGCCGCACCATGATGATCGTCGAGGTGCATTGCAGGGCGAAGGCAAAGAAGACCACCAGCGCCAGCGCTCCACCCAGCGTCATATCCCCGCGCAGCGCCTGCTGCAGGCCAAGCGCATGCGTCTCCGGGTCAACGCCATACAGCGTGCCCAGCGTACCCACAATCACCTCGCGCGCCACAATCGAGCTCAACAGGCCGATGCCGATCTTCCAGTTGAAGCCCAGCGGACGGATCACCGGCTCAATCCAGTGCCCCACATGGCCGATGATCGAATCTGTCAGCGCCGAGAACTCGCCGTGATGCACCGGCAAAACGCTTAGCACCCAAACGGCAAAGGTCACACCCAGGATGATCGTTCCCGCCTTGCGCAGAAACAGCTTCGCGCGGTCATACAAACGCAGCGCAAGTCCCTGCACCGTGGGCCAGCGATACTGCGGCAGCTCCAGGATGAACGGCGCCGATGCCGACGCCTTCAGCAGCGACGACTTCAGCACGCGCGCCGTAAATAACGCCGCCAGGAAGCCCAGCACATACAGCCCCAGCATCACCGTCGCGCGCAGACCCACCAGCCGCCCAATCAGCGGACGGTCCGGAACAAAGGCCGCAATAATCAGCGTGTACACCGGCAACCGCGCCGAGCAGGTCATGAACGGTGCAATCAGGATCGTCGCAAACCGGTCACGCTTGTTCTCAATCGTGCGCGTCGCCATAATCGCCGGCACAGCGCAGGCGTACGCGCTCAGCAACGGAATAAACGCCTTGCCGTTCAAGCCAATCGAGCGCATCAGGCGGTCGGCAATCAGCGCCGCACGCGCCAGGTAGCCGGAGTCCTCAAGCACGCCGATAAACGCAAACAGCAGCAGGATCTGCGGCAGAAACACCAGCACCGACTGCACGCCGTTCCACAACCCATCGCGCAGCAGGGCCCGCATCCAGCCATCCGGCAAAAACGCCGCAACCTTCACACCCAGCGACGTCAGCAACCCGTCCATGCCATCGCTCAGCGGCTGGCCCAGCCCAAACACCACCTGGAAGACACAGATCACCACCGCCAGAAAAATCAGCGGTCCCCACGCGCGATGCAGCAGCACCTGGTCCAGCCGTCGCGTCCACTTCGGAGCGTTCGGCTGCTGATACTGCGTACGCGAACTCACCTGCGTGGCCCACTTGCGATAGCTGTCCGCGCTCTGGATCACCGGCAGCTTCACCGATCCGGGACGTGTGACCTCAAAGTCACCATACTGGTTCAAAAAGTCAGCAACGCGATCAATGCCCGTGCCCTTGGCCGCCGAAATCAGCGCCACAGGATGGCCCAGCTCCCGCGCCATCGCCAGCACATC
Source organism: Terriglobus tenax (assembly GCF_025685395.1). Taxonomy (NCBI): domain Bacteria; kingdom Pseudomonadati; phylum Acidobacteriota; class Terriglobia; order Terriglobales; family Acidobacteriaceae; genus Terriglobus; species Terriglobus tenax. The sequence continues at coordinate 835,945 of NZ_JAGSYA010000004.1, forward strand.
CACCTTGCCGCCGCGCGACTCCAGCACATCCGACATATTCAGGATCACCAGCGTCGGCAATCCCAGCGCAAGAATCGGCGCGGCCAGCATCAGCTGGCGGTTCATATGCGTTGAGTCCAGCACCAGCAGCACCGCATCCGGAGCGGCCACACCCGGCATCTGCCCCTTCAGCACATCCACGGCAACGCGGGCATCTTCAGAAAACGTAGCGAACGAATAGATTCCCGGCAGGTCCACCAGCGTCAGGTCGCTGCGGCCAATCGCCTTCATCTTTCCCGAGCGGTGCTCCACCGTCACACCCGGATAGTTGCCCACCTTCTGGCGCAACCCCGTCAGGCGATTGAACAGCGTCGACTTGCCGCAATTCGGTGGCCCGATCAACGCAATCGTGCGAATCTGCCCCTTCGTCCCCGCCGCGCTTGGCAGCGGCGTCAGAACAGCAGTATTCGAATCTCCGGGGGTACAGCAGGAGCTCATTGGACCTTCTCGATCGGGGTCATAAACAGGTGGCGGGCCGTCTCCTTACGCAGAGCAACCTCAATGCCATCAACGCGATAGACAGTTGGATCTCCCCCCGGCGCACGACGCAGCACATGGATGCCGGCTCCGGGCAAAAAGCCCATATGCGCCAGGTGATCGCCCACCTCTTCCGGCAAATCCACCCGCTCCAGACGGCCATGCTGGCCTACCTTCATCTCGCTCAGGGACATCGCTTCCACCTAATTCAGTCTACATTAGTCCGAATTACTGTTGTTGGATGTTTTGCTCCCACAAAAGATTCCCGACAATCGGTTTCAATTGCGTTTCTCTTGCGGGCAAAACAAAAAGGCCAGCGCCGGTAGAAACCAGCGCTGGCTCGCACGCACGATGGCTAAAAATCAGCCATCGTGTACCTGTAGGCAGCGACCGCACGCTGGTGGTCGGCCAGTGCTGTCACCCGCTTGATGGCCGCTTCCAGCGTCGCCTGCTCTCGCAGATTCAGCAGAAACAGCGTGCCTTCTCCAAGGTCGAACTTCGCACGCTCGGCCTGCTCCAGTTGCCTGGTGATGCTGAGCTCTTCCTGCGCCAGCTTCAACCGCTGCGATGCCGTTGTCAGCGCCGAGATGGCATCCTGTACCTCTTCGCGAATCGTGTCCCTCGCAAACTGCTCCCTCTGCGTGTATTGCGCAACCTTGGCCAGCGAAGACTGGATCTTGCCCTCGGCCACGCGTCGCTGGATCGGCAGCTCGAATACGATGCCGGCCCGGAACTCCTTCGGTCCGCGGCTGACGCCATCGCGTGCTCCCAGTCCATTGGCAAAGCTGGAGGTAAAGTCCAGTTCGGGCAGCTTCTGGTTCTTCGCCAGCTTCAAGTCCACATTCGCGGAGGCGCGCTGGGCTGCCACACGCTGCGCATCCGGACGCTTCTCCAGGGCCAGCGCAACCGATGCCTCCATGTTGTCCGGGTCAGGAACCTGGCTCTGCGTCACCTCAGGCGGCAGCTCATTTTCCGTGGGAACAATTGGCTGTCCGGCCGCATCACGATAGAACAGTGACAGGTCAAGCGCGGCGGCCTGCAACGATCGCGTAGCTTCCACCACCTGGCCCTGGCGCTGCAGAATCGCCTTGCGATTGTCCATCGCATCAATCGCGGGCAACTGGCCCGAATCCACTCCCAGGTCCAGCAGCGACTGGCGGCTCTGTGCAGTCTGCAGCACATTCCGCGCAATCGCCAGCTTGTTGCCGGCCGCCACCCAAAGCCAATACCGCTGCACGGCGCTGTTCATAATGGCAAGCCGCTGCTGCTCCACAGACAAGCCCGCAATCTGCTGACCGATCTCCGTCTTGGTCAGATCCGCACGCCGTGAGTCAATGCTGCGGTCCCGAACGATTGGAAGCCGCACGCCGACCTGGTACTCACCGCCGGAGCGCGTCTGGTACTTGCCCTCATACACCGGGAAGTAGCCCTCGCCAACGCGCCAGCCGCCAAAGATGTCCGCGCCTCCCCACCGCAGCGGTTGCTCCACGGTGACATCGGCGACGCGGTTTTCGTAATAACCAAGAGCGTTGTTCTCCGCCTTGGTCTTCACCTTGGTATCGAACTTACCTCGCGCGGAAATCGCATCGGCGTTGGCCTGCTTGATCTCTTGCAGCGCCGCCAGCAACGGCGGATACGCCCTTCGAACCGCCTCTTCCACATCCGCCTGCTGCAAAACATCTGCACGCATGGAGTAGCCCGATACCAGCAGGCAGCAAATGGCAAAAGCTTTATGAAACCAGTTTCTGCCTCCACTCATCACTTCTTCTTCTCCGTTGCTTTGCCGTCTCCGGTCGTCTTACCGAACTTCTCCTGATCGACAACAGGTGCGAATCCGTTGAACAAACGCCACAGTTCAAAGCCCAGCGAAACGCGGTTGAGCAGCACCCATCCATGCACGCGAACACCCTGCCGCAGATACCGCAGATCCGGCCACGGAGTCCTGTCGTTCGGATCAGGCTCTACCAGGATGCGGAACTTGCCGCTGCCATTGTCCGTCGGATCAACCAGCCGGACCTTGCCGCCAAAGGTACCCACAGCCACCGACGGCCAGCCCGTGAACTGGATCGCTGGCCAGCCTTCAAACTGCAGCCGCACCTTGCGCCCGGGGCTGATCAGCGGCATATCGCGGCCCGCTACCCACAGCTCAACAATCGGCGCGGAGTTATCAGGCACAAACGAAGCAATCTCTTCGCCCGCTTTCAACACGGCGCTGCCCGGCTGCGCCACCAGGCGGAAGATCGTGCCATCCGCCGGGGCCGTGATCGTCTGCGTCGCCTGGCGATTCACCTTCACCTGCACCGGCTGCAGCGCCGCCTGTGCGCTGGCAATCTCTGACCGTGCAGACTGCTGGCTCGCCCGCGCATCGTTGATCAAAGCGCGGCCAACGTTGTTCGTCTTGCCCCGTTCGGCCTCACTCGTCCGCAAAGCGTTGCGGCTCTCGCTCAGTGCGGCCTTGCTCTTCCTCACATCCGCCACCGCGGCTGTGTACTCGGCCTCAGCTACTTCCACCTGGCGCTTCGACACAACACCGTTCGGAAACAGCACGCGCACACGGTCGATATTCTTCTTGGCGGCAATCTCCTTCGCCTCTGCGGAATCGACCGCTCTCTCCGCTCCCTCCACCTTGTCCTGCGCCTGGCGAATCTTGTTATCGGCCGCGTTCAGGTCATTCACAAGTTGCGACTGCACCTCAAGAAGACGGCTGCCCAACTGCTGCTCGCGCGCAGTCGCGGCACGAATGCGATCTTCATACGCGTCTTTCTCCAGGCGCAGCCGCTCAGGCATTGTCGGATCAATGTCAGCGATATCGACAATCGGGCTGCCCTTCGTGACATGGGTTCCTTCAATCACATGCCAGTTCACAACGCGGCCATCGACCGATGTGTCGATCGCCTGTTGCCGTTCGACCGGCGTCAGCGCGGTCACACGCCCGGCGCCATCGATATTCTGCTGCCATGGCGAAAACAACGCCAGGATGATCAGCAGAAGAAGGCCGCCCAGCATCAGGGCAATCGCCCGTATTGCCTTCGGCGTGCCCAGGGTTTCCATAATGGACATCTTGCCGGTGGAGGTTTGATCTTGCGTAGCTGTCGTCACTATGCGTGCTCCTGATTGTTGTTGCCAGGTTGGGAGTGGCCGCTCTCATAGAGCGAGCCCGAAGACAGGCGATAGATACGCCCGCAGCGCCGTAGAATCTCCGGCCGGTCCGAGGTCAGGATCAGCGTCCATGGAGCATCGGGCGCCAGCAGCGTATTTACCATCGGATCGTTACTCTCCAGCCCTTCCATCTCATCCAGCAATCCATCCACCAGCACGACCGCTGGTCTGGCCAGCAACGCGCGCGCCACAGCTAACCGCAACGCCTGCGTACGCGTCAGCGGCGAACCTCCCGTGGAGAGCCGCGTCTGCAGGGCGTCGGAAAGGCCGCTTACCGCCGCCTGCAGGCCCACCTGCTCCAGCACGGTGCGAATCCTCCTGGCGTCAACATCCGCTCCCAGCGTGAGGTTCTCCAGCAGCGTTCCGGCAAAGATCTCCGGCCTGCGGACAAGCGCAATCCGCGTCCGCAGGTTATCCAGCCGCAGCTCACGATAGTCGTGGCCGTCAATCTCCAGGTGGCCCTTCGTCGGTGTACGCAGTGAAGAGATCAGGTCCAGCAGCGTCGACTTGCCCGAGCCAAGCGAGCCATGCAACGCCACCTTCTCACCGGCATTCACGTTCAGGTTCAGGCTATGCAACAGGCTCGGTCCATTTTCATAGCGATACTCCACGCCAAACACCTGGACCGAAGCAGCGGATCCCGCCTCCAGAACATAGCTTCCAAGCTCCTTCTCCACCGGAAGATCTTCCAGGAAGCCCAGCTCATCCATCGCGGCAGACAGGTCGTAGAAGCCCTCCAGCGACTTGTTCAGCTTGGTAAAGCCATACACCACCATGCCGACCACCAGTTCACCGGCAACCAGCTGGCCCAGCGTAAGCTGCCCTACCGTCACCAGGTAACCGCCAACGCCCAGCAGCGCCGAAAGCGCAAAAGCCTGCAGCGCCAGCGATCCAATGTTCTGCCGCAGCTCCACGCGGAAGTGCGACGTACGCTCCTCAACATAGGTGGTCGTCAGCGCATTGCTCCGCAACCAGCCGAAGTTTCTTCCCTGCGTGGAGCGGAAGGTACCGCGATGACGCGCCAGCTCTTCCAGCCACGCCAGCACTTCATACTTCGCCTGCGATTCCGCAATGCTGGTGCGGATAGCGCCGCGTCCCAGGCCGAACAGGATGAACACAATCATCAAAAACAGCACCGCATCAAACAGCAGCAGCAGCGGATGATAGATCGCCAGCAGCAGAAGCCCAACGATGGTCTGCATCAAAATCGTCAGGCCGTCGATCAGCAGCAGCGAGACGCTCTTCTGCACAATGGCCACATCCAGAAAGCGATTCACCAGCTCCGGCCCGTGGGCGCTGTCAAAAAAGCTGCTCCGCCCCCGGATCAGCCGGTCGCTCACATCTCCCGCCACACGGACAAAGATGCGCCGCTGCAGGATTTCCACCAGCCAGTGGCGCATCACCTGGATCGTTCCAGCGGCAGCCAGCGCCGCAAACAACAGGATCGACAACACCAGCAGCGGTTGCAGAACCGTGCCAAATGCAACCGTGTTGATCAACGCCTGCGAGGCAACAGGAAGTGCCAGCGTCAGCAGACCAATCGCGATGGAGTACGCAACAACTACCCAGAGATCAGAACGATCCGGCTGGAGGAGGCGAAATAAACGTTGTAAAGGGGTATGGAGCGGCTGATGAGAAGAAGAATGAGACATGGCCTCTTTTGATTTATTTTTCGGGTTCGTTCCCGCAGACGCCTGGCCAGAGAGGAATCCGCGACAGAGACAGAATTAATCGTTCTATGCGCTCGTCGAAACGCACCAAGAAGTGTTGTGAAAGGAGGGCATCTTTTAGTTTGGGCCCTTCCTTTTCGTTCTCATGGTTCGACGCCACTACCATTGTGACGATAGCGGAAGCAGAGGCCTGGTCAGACCAATCTTTCGCCCTCCGCCCTGCAATCTTTTGTCCAGAGATACCCATCTTTTGGCCACAACTCCGGACGCCTCACCCATACGAAGCACGCATGGGAAGTAGCACAAACGCGCGGGACATTAAAACAACAACGCCGGCCTCCATGGCCGGCGTTCCGAAAATCCCGATCTCAACAAGCGCTCTACCGCACGCCCCACTTCAGCTTCGTCCGCAGCACATCAAACAATCCCGTATCGTACTGCTGGATCAGCTTGACGGCGTGCTGCGATCGGCGGCAGTGCAGCTCATCATCCACCTTCATCTCCACCGCCTCCTGGCCATCCACGGTCAGGTAGGTCTGGTCTGCCACGCCTTCCACCTTGATCTGGATCTCGGAATCGCCATGCACCACAATCGGACGAATCGTCAGCAGGTGCGGACAGATCGCATTGACGATCATCGCATTCACATCCGGCATCACAATCGGCCCATTGGCCGCCAGTGAGTACGCCGTCGATCCCGTCGGTGTCGAAACAATCATGCCATCGGCCCGGAAGGTCGCCACCAGCTTGCCATTCAGGCGGATCGTAAAGTCGCCCATGCGGGCAATTGCTCCCTTTGAGATCACGACGTCGTTCAGCGCTTCAAACTCGCAGAACACCTTGCCGTCGCGCCACAGCTCGGCGTGCATCATGCTGCGCTCATCCACCTCGCAACAGTTCACACACCAGGCTTCCAGGGCCTTGTACAGGTCCTGGATCGGAATCTCCGTCAGGAAGCCCAGCGATCCCAGGTTCACGCTCAGAATCGGCGTTCCGGTCTTGGCAAAGGCCCGCGATGCGCTCAGCAGCGTTCCATCGCCACCCAGCACCACCACCAGCTCCGGCTCCAGCGCCGGCATCTCCGTCCGCTCCACCGAGTGCTCTGACTTGGCATACCCGGCCGAGACATCGTCGAAAATCGGCTCAAAGCCTCGTGACACCAGCCAGGAAGCAAGTTCCGGGAGAATAGTTTCCAGCTCAGCCTTCTGCGGTTTGGAGATGATCGCGACCCTACGCATGCTTAGCCCAGTGTACCTTCCGCCGGCCCAAAGACGGCATGCAACAGGAACTCGCGGTTCCCTTCGCCGCCTTCTCCGCCGCCAAGAATGGGAGAATCGATCACCTCAATCTCCCCTCCGCCAAGCTCCGCCACGCACTGGCGCACTTTCTCCACCGCGCCCTTCTGCGCAGCCTCATCCCGCACAATGCCGCCCTTGCCCACGGCCTCGCGTCCGGCCTCAAACTGCGGCTTCACCAGCACCACCATCTGTCCGGGCCAGCTTCCCTGCTCCGCCGCCTTCAACGCTCCCACCACCGCGGGCAACACCAGTGTGGCCGAGATAAAGGAAACATCCATCGCCAGAAAACGAATCCCCGCCGGCAGATCGCCCGGCTGCAGCAGCCGCGCGTTCGTTCGCTCCCGCAGGTTCACCCGAGTGTCCTGGCGCAACTTCTCGGCAATCTGCCCGGCCCCGGTATCCACACCCAGCACCTCGGCGGCTCCATGCTGCAGCATGCAGTCCGTAAATCCGCCGGTCGAGACACCCACATCCAGACAAAACAAGCCGTTCAGATCCACATTCCAGTGCTTCAACGCATGTTCCAGCTTCAGACCGCCGCGGCTCACATACCGCAGGTCGTCGCCCAGAATGCGAACGACGGCATCGGCAGCCACCGGTGCTCCGGGCTTGTCCAGCTTCTGTTCGTTGACCAGTACACGGCCGGCCATAATCATGGCCTGGGCTCGCTCCCGGCTGGGAGCAAGCGCGCGTTCCATCAACAGCTTATCGAGGCGAAGTTTTGCAGCGGCAACCACTTATGGCAGAGTACACTCAAAGCCATACGACTGCGTGCATGGGAGAATTCTCTGTAGAATGAGCGGGATGACCCGCCAGTTTGCATCTCACACATGCAACCCTTTCATGGCATAAAACCACTTTCGCAACGCACTTAATCCGGAACCGCCGCCAGACCGTTCATGTATCGAGACCCTGAAGTGAGGACCGAGCCCGGAAGCCCGATGCGCGATGATGCATCCCTGCTCGCCCTTGTCCGCAGGGGTGATGAGCAGGCGATGGCAACGCTCTATGACCGGTACTCGCGGGTGGTCTACTCGGTGGCTCTACGGGTCCTCAGGGATCCGGGCACCGCGGAAGATGTGTTGCAGGACGTTTTTATGCAGATCTGGCGCAATCCGGAGACCTTTGAGGAGACCCGTGGCACTCTCGGCGCATGGCTGGCCGTCGTCGCCCGCAACCGCTCCATTGACGCCCTGCGCCGCCGCCGCCCCACAGATTCCGTCGAAGATGTCATCCTCTCCTCCGGCTTCAACCTGGCCGACGAGGCAGAACGCAACGCCCTGATTGAAAAAGCCCGCACCGTCATCCAGAATCTGCCCTCAGAACAACGCAAAACACTGGAAATGGCCTTCTTCGACGGCCTGACGCACACCGAGATCTCAGAAATGACAGGTGACCCGCTTGGCACCGTCAAAACCCGCATCCGCAGTGCGCTCATTTCACTGCGAAGGAGCTTCCAGGCATGATCGAGCCCAGACACATACCGGCCGACGACCTGGCGCTCTATGCCATGCAATTCCTCACGCCCGAGGAAGCCGCGGTGGTGCAGACCCACCTGCGCACCTGCCCGGACTGCCGTCGTGAACTGGCCACCATCCAGGGCGATCTGGCGGCCTTCGCCCACACCGCGGAGATGCAGTCTCCGCCCACGCTTTCCCGCCAGCGCCTCATGACCCAGGTCGGCCACGAGAAGAAGGCCATCCCTGCGCCGGAGCCAATGTTGCGCCCCCACCACTCCTCTGACGGAGCGGTTCCCTTCGCTGGCTACGGACGCCAGACCTCCTTTGAGGACGAGTACGAAGACGAGGCGCCGCGCAAGACCGGCATCGGAACCCTCATCTTTGGCTGGGCCGGATGGGCCGTGGCAGCGGGCCTTGCCGTGGGTGGTTTCTATATCTACCGCCAGCGCGAGGAGCTGCAGCAGACCCTGCGTATGAATACGGCGCAGATGGCCAGCCTCTCAGAAGACGCCGCACGCGCGCGCACCATTCTCGACGCCCTGTCGGACAACACGACCCAGCGCGTCACCCTCACCCGCGCGGAGACCGCTCCTGCTCCCACCGGACGCGTCATCTATCGCTCCGACCGCGGCGTGCTGCTCTTCCTCGCCAGCAACATCGCTCCGGTCGCTCCGGACAAGACCTACGAGCTCTGGATCATTCCGACCGACACCAGCCGCTCACCCATCGCCGCCGGCACCTTCAAGCCGGATGCGCGCGGCAACGCCTCCATCGTCCTTCCCGATGTTCCAAAGGGCGTGGACGCGAAAGCCTTCGGTGTCACCATCGAAAACAATGGCGGCTCCCAGGTTCCCACGCTGCCCATCATCATGGTGGGCATGTAAGCAACAAGACATCGGTACAAGCAAAAGGGCGGACCCCCTCGGGGTCCGCCCTTTCTCTTACCTGAAAACTGGTTACTGTGCGTTCCGGCGAACGGCAACGCCATTTCCAAGCACGTCAATGGTGGTGTACTTGGTGTCGGTGCTGGTGTCGATCACCGTCAGCAGGTGCGAATCGCGGGCCGTCGTGTAGACCTTGCCCTTCGGCGTTCCGGTCACGGCGGTAATCCAGTTCGGATGCCCCGAAACCTTCACACGCGCGGTCACCGTGTTCGTCGTCAGGTTCACGACATACACCACGCCATTGCTCGCATCCGAATTCGTCGGATCGTCATCGCACATCACGTAGGCACGCGTAGCATCCTGCAGAGCGGAGACCTGCGTGCAGTTCTTGCCCAGCGGTACCGTCGCTACAACCGTTCCAAAGTCCGTCGCGTCCACCGGGTTGGTCGAGTCGCAGTTCGGATTGCTGGTCGAAGCATTCGCATTGCACAGCGGAACATTGATGATGCTCAGCGAACTGGTCGTCGATCCCTGGTTCAGCACCAGCAACTCATTGATCGTCGAAACCGTATCCGCCCAGACAGGCGTGGTTCCCACGGCAAGCGTGGGGTGCGCCGTATCCAGCGCATTGGCCTGCGCATTGATGACCGAGATGTTGTTGCTGCCCTTGTTCACGACAAAGACACGCTTCCCGTCAGCGCTCATCACGCCGTAGATCGGCTGCGTTCCAACATTGATGGAGGTCGAAATCGTGGAGGTCGCCGTCTCAATCGCCGCCGCGGTTCCCGTCGTGCCCGTACCCTGGCTGATGGCATAGTAGCGGGCCGAACCGGAGAGTCCGATCACGTACTGCGGATTGGCGCCGACGCTGTACTCCTGCCGCAGCGATGCCGGCGAACCGCCGACAATCTGGCCAATCGCAGAACGGCCAGGCTCGCTGACATACGCGCCCGCGGAGGTTGCCACCAGGGCATTTGCCTGCGCATCGGAAAACAGCGTCGTCGAGTAGACGATATTTGTCTTCAGCGTGGGAGAGACATCGAAATTGTTGAGCAGCGTTCCCGTCGAACTCGCATGCAGCGAGTAGCCCGTACCGCCGTTGCTGGCAGGCAGCAGGTCGAAATACGTGGGCTTCGGATCGATGTTGGCCACCGCCAGCACCGTGTCACCCGCGAAATCGACCACGGTGATCAGGCCGGGCTGATTATTTCCAGGGTCGGAAACAACGGCCAACAGCTTTTGCGGCTGCGTTGCCGGGCCGACCGGGTTGATGGAGCTGATGACAGCACGATACGTATTGCCGCAACCGCTCAACGGAACCAGCGATGCCGCTGCTGCCAACACTGCACCGGCCTTGGCCAGCATTTTCACTGCGCTACGAACTTCTGAAGCCAAACCATCTCCCAAACGCAGACCGAGGTCCGATATGCTCAAAGCCGATTGTAAATCACAGGTGCAGGAGCAAGACTATCCTTACGGTTCCCGGAAAGACCATTCCCGCCAGCAGAGACCGGCGGCAGTCCAAATTCCTCACAGGACTCTGCGGTTGCTGCCTGCTGCTCACCTGTTTTTCTATCCTGAACTTCAGCATTGGACGCGCAGGATTCTCCTTCGTCGTCCCCCCGCTGGCAATTTCCCTGCTTTTCGCCGCGGTTGTCTTCAGCCTGCGCGCAGCCACCCTGGGCGGCACCCTGGTCGGCGCCATGATCTGCTTTGACCTCGTCAGCTGGACCCGCGACTACAACAAAACCCTTCTGCACTCCGCCCTGACTCCTCTTCTGGCCCTGTTCCTCCTCACCTGGGCCGCCACCAAAACCCGCCGCAGGCAGAAAGAACGCCTCGGTCTCGCCGAACCCAAGCACGGCCGCAACGCCGCACAGGTCTGCGCCAACCTGGCCGTCGCCGCGCTCATCATCACCTGGCTCGGCGCAACTCTCCTTGGCAAGACACTGAAACTTCCCTTCCCCTTCAGCTACTTCGCCTCGCTTGCCGCCTGCCTCGCAGCCCTGGCCGAGGCCACGGCCGACACCCTTTCCTCCGAGCTCGGACAGGTCTTCGGCGGCGATCCATGGCTCGGCTTCCGCCGCGTCGCGCCCGGCACCGACGGCGCCATCTCCCTGGCCGGAACCCTCATTGGCGTTGCCGGAGCAGCCGCCATCACTGGCATCGGCTGGTGGGCCTTCCTGTTGACGCCCCGCGTCGCCGCCGCCGCCTTCTTCGCATCCCTGATCGGCTTCTTCGCCGACAGCCTGCTCGGCGCTACCGTCGAGCGCGCCGGATGGCTCGGCAACGACCTGGTGAACTTCATCTCAACCCTGATCGCAGCCCTGGCCGCCGCCGTCGGCATCAGCCTCCTGCGCTAGCTCAAAACACCTGTTTTGCGTTGTCATCCCGACCGCAGCGGAGCGAAGTGGAGGGACCTGCATTTGCACTTCGTTTTCTTGTTTGTCATTCCGCAGCGAAGCGAAGGATCCCCAGGCTAAAGGTCTTCTGCACCCACCCACCAGCGATGAACAAAACTCGCGGGAACGTGCAAGCGCACGGCGGTGTAGCTGACAATTTCGTGCAGAATCCTCATCCGGTAGTCCCACGGCGTAATGCGGCCATAGATCGCCCGCGGCGACGTCCACACATTCAGGCCTGCCTGGCGGCACAGCTCGCGGATGCGGAACAGGTGCGATCCGTCGCTGACCACCACGATGTGCTGCCAGCTGGAAGCACGCGCCAGGTCCGCCAGCACCTGCACCTGCTGCTCCGTATCGACGGACCGCGTCTCCGGGATGATCTTGTCGTAAGGCACGCCATTCGCCAGCAGGTAGTCACGCCCCACGCCACCCTCCGTGCGTCCGGAGTCTTTCTCGGATCCGCCGCCCAGCGTCACAATCACCGGCGCAACCTCCAGCCGGTAGAGCGCCACCGCCTTGTCCAGCCGCGCATGCAGCACCGGTGAAGGCCGCCCGCCATACTCCGCTGCTCCAAAAACAGCAATCGCATCGGCCGTCTGCGCCTGGTCCTCTTCCGCCACGCGCACTATCTGGCGATACACCCAGGCGCACCACAGCGTGGCCCCAAGCAGGACCAGCAGCAGCAACCAGCGCCAAAAGTGCCATTTCCGTTCAGGCATGTGCTTCCATCATACGAAGCCGGGTAAAGTGACCAGGATCAGGTCCGCTGCAGGGCCAGCGCAATCTCGTGCGTAGGAATCGCGCCCTCCCGCAGAATCATCCACGACGAACCACCGCCGCTCAAATCGACAATCGTAGTCGGCAGCGAACGCGCCGTCGGTCCGCCATCCACAATCAGAGGGATCTGATCGCCAATCTGCTCGCGGACACCGGTGGCATGGGTGCACTCCGGCAGACCTGCAAGATTGGCCGAAGTCGCCGTAATCGGCAGCCCCAGCTTGGCGGCCACCGCCCGCGGAATCGCCGCCTCCGGCACACGCAGGGCCACGTTGCCCGTCTGTGCCGTCACCCGCAGCGGCAGCTTGCCGCCCGCCTTCACAATAATGGTCAGCGGACCGGGCCAGAACTTCTCCGTCAGCCGGTCAAAGGCCGTGTCCAGGTCCCGGGCCAGCTCGTACGACTGCGAGACCTCGGAGAGCAGAAGGCTCAGCGGCTTGTACTTCGCGCGCTTCTTGATCTCGTAAATGCGCTCCACCGCGCGAAGATTGACCGGGTCTACGGCAAGTCCATAGAAGGTATCGGTCGGGATCCCAACCACTTCACCCTGGTTCAGGCGTTCGGCCACATAGGCCACCATATCCGGCTCCGGTTCATCCGGATGCATACGAACAACGTCAGCGCTCAATACGGTCCCTCGGAAACTTGATTCAGGGTAACGGCGCACGGTTCCGGGTGCAAGGTGCAAGCAAAATGCCCCGCATTTGCCGCCGACGCTTCCGCCTCTTTCTCATCCTGACCGAGGCAAAACGGAGTGAAGGGATCTGTATTGCCTCTCTCGTCCTTTGTCCTTCTGTAAGGATCCGCTTCTCCACCACTCCCGTCAGAGAAGTCCAACGCCGGCCTCCGCAAACCGAGTTTCCCTTGACACCCCGCTGCTGCCGCCACTATGTTTCGTTGCAGACACCGTTAGAGTACGTCGTTCGCGTTCTGCAAAGAACCGGTATCCCCAAAGCAACTCTTTCTCCAGCCTGTGCGGCATGTTCGGTGAATGCCGAATCACACCCCTTTTGGAGAAAGAAATGGCCTTCCCCACAGCAGTCAATGACCAGATCACCGATGCCGTAACCCAGACCAACGTTACGGTACTGGGCGAGGCTCCCGTACAGGCGATTGCCAGCATGTACCAGGCCACCGCCATGGCGCTGGCCCTGGCCGCTCATAACGCAACCCACACACAGCAGCAGACCTCCATCCTGGCCAACGCCATCACCACCGCATGCGTAAACCGGCTGCATCGGTTGAAGGGATCCGCACAGGTCTAAGCCATGTCTGAAAACGCAAACACCTCCTCCTCCGCTCACACCACGGTCAACAGCCAGATTGCCGATGCCGTATCGCAACTGAACGCCATCACCGGAGAAAGCCTCCCCATCGTCTTCAGCGCGGCTGTCTATCAGAGCGTCGCCGCATCTCTGTCGCTGGCGCTGCAGAATGCCGTCCTCATGCAACAGCACCAGCAGATGCTCCACATGGCCTTCACCACCGCCGCGGCCGAAGCCATCCTGCACGGCGACGAATCGCAGGCCAAGCAGATTCTCGACCTGGCCGAAGCGAAGCTCAAAACCCCAGGCCTGACCAACACCGTGCAGGAGATCAAGACCTGCATGGAAACCATTCGCGAAGAGCTTGAAAAATTCAGGCAGCAATCAACATCCGCCTGACCCGACATCACCACAGGAGAGACACAAATGGCAGAACACACTACAGTCAGCGGCCAGATCACCGATGCCGTCACCCAAACCAATGTGAAGGTCCTTGCCGAATCCCCGGCAATCGCCATGGGCAACCTGTACCAGGCTACCGCCCAGGCGCTTGCCAATGCCGCCCACAATGCAACCAACGCGCAACAGCAGAGCTACGTCACCGCGCAGGCCGCCACCACCATGGGCGTGGCGACGCTCTACTCCCTGGACACGGCAGCTGTCGGAATCTCCACGGAAGACATCCTGTCTCCCAAGCCAAAAGCCGAGTAGCTACCACTCCCGTCCGGGCACGGCTTCAGCCGTGCCACAAACTCCTCCCAGCAAAAACCAACGCCGGCCTCAATGGCCGGCGTCACACCTCACCACTCAATGCCCCGCCGGAGCCTTCCCTCCCGCACGGAAGTGCTTCGCCAGCAGGACCAGGGGCGCTACAGCCAGCGTCGCCCAGCCCATCATGCGGAAGCAGTCCATGAAACCGAGCATGCGCGTCTGCGCCTCCAGCATGGCGTAGACCTGCGCATACGCTCCGCTCGTCGCGTCGGCCGCGCTCATGCCATGCGCCTGCAGATACGAGGTAATCTGGTGGACCGTCTGCTGCAGCGCACCACCCGAGGCGGTAAGGTTTGACCCAAGCCTTTCCTGGTGAAAGTTCTGCCTTCGTTCGCTCATCGTCGTAACAAACGCCACGCCGAAGCTGCCGCCCCAGTTGCGGAACAGGTTGGTCAGGCTCGATGCCTTGTTGTTCTGGTCCGGTCGCAGACCGGAGTATGCCAGCACCGTCAACGGAACAAACAGAAACGCATACCCAAGCCCCTGGTAAGCGCGGGCAAAGGCGTAGTGGAAGTAGTCCGTCTGCAGCGTCAGGTTGCTGTAATAGAACATCGACGCGCCCACCACGCTCAGGCTCACCCCAATCATCACCCGTGGATGCACGATGCCGCGCTGCACCAGTTGCGCCGCCACCGGGGCGAGGAAGGTAATCACCAGCGCCCCCGGCCCAAGCACCAGCCCGGCGTCCATCGCGCGATAGCCGTACAGGCTCTGCAGCACCTGGGGAATCATCGTCGTTGTCGCAAACAATCCCACGCCGAAGACGAAGTAGAAGACACAGGCAATGGCAAAGTTACGGTTGGCCAGCATGTGAAACTCGACAATCGGATCGGGCGCGCGCAGCTCCCACCAGATCGCTGTTCCCCAGCAGGTAACGGCAATGGCCAGAAGCCAGCAGATGGTCGTACTGCCGAACCAGTCATCAATCTGTCCACGGTCGAGCACAATCTCCAGCGCCGCCGACCCGATACCGATCAACGCAATGCCCACGCCATCAATCTTGCTGCCACCCGCGGCCTTGATCTTCCGCCGCTCCTCTTCAAAGGCAGGCGGATCATGCACGAACCGCTCCGTCAGAAGCAGGCTGGCTATGCCGATGGGAATGTTGATAAAAAAGACCCACCGCCAGTTGAAGTTGTCCGTGATCCATCCGCCCAGCACCGGCCCAATCGCCGGTGCGGTCACAATCGCCACCGTGTACAGCGCAAACGCGCTCGCCCGCTTCGCCGGGGGAAAAGTATCCACCAGGATCGACTGCTCCACCGGGGCCAGTCCACCGCCCGCAATCCCCTGCAACACACGCGCAATCAGGATGACGTTCAGGCTTGGCGCAATGCCGCAGAAGAAGCTGGTCACCGTAAACAGCGCCACGCAGAGCATGTAATACGTCTTGCGCCCGAACACGCGGCTCAGCCAGGCCGACATCGGCAGGATGACCGCATTCGCCACCAGGTAGGTGGTCAGAATCCAGGTCACCTCGTCAAAGCTGCGTCCCAGGCCGCCGGCAATGTGCGGCAGCGCTACGTTCGCGATGGAGGTGTCCAGAAGCTCCATGAAGGTGGCAATGGTGACCGTCAACGCCACCACCCACGGATTGATCTGCTTTCGTCCGGCTTCCGCCACGCCACCCTCCCAAAAAAAGACCGAACGGTCTCAACCGCATCCAAAGAAATGAGACCGAACGGTCTCTTAAGCGATAAGATGGAACTCGGCGGCAAAGCGATTCAATGAAAAAAGGCGACCAAACCCGCGAACGCATCCTGGCCCAGGCAGCGCCGGTCTTCAATACCCATGGCTACGAAGGAGCCACTCTTTCGCAGCTTATGCAGGCCACGGGGCTGGAAAAAGGCGGTATATACCGTCACTTTCGCAACAAGGAAGACCTGGCCGCGGAGAGCTTCAAGTACGCCTGGAGCGAGGTGCTGCAGGCACGGCTGGCCGGGCTGGACCAGGTTCCTACCTCTCTCGGAAAGCTACGGCACATCCTCGACAACTTTATCGAGGTCCGCTCCCCGATCCCCGGCGGCTGCCCGCTGCTGAACACCGCCTCCGACAGCGACGACGGCAACCCGGTGCTGCGCGATCTGGCGGAAAAGACGCTGCGCGGCTGGAAGATGCGCCTTATGGGGATCCTGGAAGGCGGCATCGCCGCGGGAGAGATTCAGCCGCTGGTCTCCCCCAAGACCACGGCCAACGTCATGATCGCGACGCTCGAAGGCGCGGTCATGATGACCCGTCTTGAAGGCAACTACGATGCCCTGAAAGACGCGCGCACCGCGCTGATAGCGTATCTGGACTCCATCGCCGTGAAGGGTTGAAGGCTAGTTTGCGGGCTGTAGCCCTGCCTCAGCCGCATCCACGTCGAACTCTTCTTCCATTTCTTCCGGTTCGTAGCTCTCCTGCGGCTGCAGGCCCACGATTCCTACTACGACCAGCGCGAGAATCTGCGGCTCAATGGGCTGACGGTAGTCCATGGACGCATGCGTCAGATAGTACGGAATGGGAAAGAGCGTGATCAGCACCAGGTAGGGCATCGCTGAGCGCCAGTCCTGGCTGACCCAGCGGCGGATGCCGCGAAGCATCAGCAGCGTCAACCCCGTGCAGAAGAACCAGTTGGGAATGTCGAAGGGTTCGCGCTTCAGGTAGCTGGGATTGAAGCTCCAGAAGCTGGTCCAGTAGCGCAACGCACGACGCAGGGTGACACCTGCGAAGTAGATGGGGTACTGCCGGATGAAATGGATAGAGAGATCGTGCTTCTCCTGCAGGTAGGCGGTCTCGCCCATCTCAACCCATTTCTTCATCTCATAGGCGTTGCTTGCCGGGTGCGCCTCAGGCGGATTAGTGACCGAGGTGTCACCGTGGTTGCCCGCGTAGAACTCCAGCCAGAAGCCATCTCGCAGCGGCACAGCGGTATGCAGAGCGCGCTGGTTACGGATGGACCAGGGGAGAACCACGATGATGGTGGCGAGGAGGGCCACGGCCATGCGGCGAATCCACGGGCCTCCGGCACGGCGAACGCGCCAACCAGCGATCATCAGAAGGAACGGCAGAGAGGTCAGCACGGAAGGATTCGACAACAGCGTAATGCCGAACAGAGCGCCAAACGCCGCCCACCCGATGGAACGGTGCGACCGATGCAGCACCTGCGCGGCCCAGAAGCAGCAGGCGAACAGCAGAGAGGTCAGGGCGTAGTCCCACACCTGCGACGCCGAGAAATAGATCGCGAAGGGATACAGAGCCCATCCCCATGCGGCCCAGCGCGCGGCACGCTCACCGGCCACGTTGCGGACGCTGAAGTAAACCGGGATGCAGGTCAGAGCGGAGAACAGGCCATTGAGCGCCAGCATGGCATAAGCAGCCTGCACCGTGTACAGGCCAAAGACCTTGAACGCCATCGTCATCAGGTACGGATAGATGGGCGGCACCAGGGCGGTTGGCCCGGTCATAGGCAGGAAGGGGGCGCTGTAGCCATGGCCAAGGTAAAGAGCCCGGGCGACCCATCCCATTTCGGCGCCGAAGTCACCGTGATCAAAGGTTGCCTTGGCAATATCTCCCGCACAAAAAGCAGCAACCAGCAAACGGATTGCAAGCGCGCAGAAGACGATGGCTGGCAGCAGTTTAATGGGAGAGTCGAAGTTGTCCCGGAGACGGTTCAGCAGAGTATTGCGCTCGATGCGAGCGAGCAATGTCGTCATGCAGCCTTACCGGAGATGCGTGACGCACAGGATGTCGCCTTGCCAGCGGCGCACAATGGGGTACCTATCATGGAGCTCCTTCACGAGCTTTTGGACGCAGTTTCGCATCCCTGGTACTACAGAGCCGTTGCCGTTTTTCCATCGCCAGATGGCAGGGCTTTCAGCATTGGTATCACGGGTGTCGTACTTAGTGTTTCATTTCCAGGCATTAAGATGTTTAAAGAAGCATGTCGCAAGCGATCACAAGCCGAACCAATCCTCGCCTGAAGCAGCTTCGCGCTGCCCTGAATGGGCAACCCCGGCTTTCCGATGGGTTGATCGGCCTGGAAGGCGAGCACCTGCTGGAAGAGGCTCTTCGCAGCGGGGTGGAGGTCAGGACGGTTTTTCTGCGCGAGGACCGTGCCCTGCCGGGATCTCTTCCAAACCATCCAGACTTTGAGGTGCTGACGGTCGCAAAGGATGCCTTTGTTTCCGCAACGGAGACACCCCAGGGGATCGCGGCGCTGGCCGTCCCACCGCTGCATGATGTCGATGACCTGCTGCGCGGCAGACCGCTGATCGTCATTACGGAAGCCCTGCAGGATCCGGGCAACCTTGGCACTATCATTCGCACGGCAGAGGCGTTTGGCGCGACCGGCATACTAACCTTGCCGGGAACCGTTTCTCCGTGGAACCAGAAAGCCCTGCGGGCTTCTGCCGGCTCGGCCCTGCGGCTGCCTGTGGTGGCGGGGGATCGCTCAACCATTGACCTGCTGCGCGGCAAGGGTGTGCGCATTCTTGCAGCCGTCCCTGCGGACGGCATTCCTGCAACCAAGGCCGGACTGGTGGAACCGTGCGCCATCCTGCTGGGCAATGAAGGCGCGGGGCTGTCGCCCTCCATGCTTGGTCTGGCCGATGAGCGTATCACGATTCCAACACCGGGGCCGACCGAGAGCCTGAACGCCGCGATCGCCGGCAGCATCCTTTTATATGAAGCAGCGCGGCAGCGCGCAGGGGAATAGATGGGTTTGTTTGGTGGACCTCCGTTGGCGCAGGACGTAAGTTCTTCGCGCGCTCCGCTGGCCGAGCGTATGCGCCCGCGCACGCTGGATGAATATGCCGGGCAGGAACATCTGCTTGCGCCGGGCAAACCGCTGCGCACACAAATAGAGCAGGACGACTCCGCGTCCATCATTCTCTGGGGTCCGCCGGGCGTGGGCAAGACCACGCTGGCCAAGATCATTGCACGCGTCACGCAAGCCACCTTCATTGAGTTCTCCGCCGTACTCGCGGGCATCAAGGAGATCAAGCAGGTGATGGCCGATGCGGAGAAGGCCGCGCAGATGGGATCGCGCACCATCCTGTTTGTCGACGAGATCCATCGCTTCAACAAGGCACAGCAGGATGCGTTTCTACCGTACGTGGAACGCGGCTCCATCCGCCTGATCGGTGCAACGACCGAGAACCCTTCGTTTGAAGTGAACGCGGCATTGCTGTCGCGATGCCGTGTCTACACGCTGCAACAGCTCACGCAGCCGCAGATTGTCGCGCTGCTGCAGCGCGCGCTGACGGATGAAGAGCGCGGCCTGGGCAAGCTGCATGTGGGCGCTGAAGAAGCTGCACTGGCCACGCTGGCCAGCTACTCCAGTGGAGATGCGCGCTATGCGCTGAATGCTCTGGAGGTTGCGGCCAAGCTGGCTGCTTCGCGCAAGCAGGAGACGCTGACCGAAGCCCTGGTGACCGATGCCCTGCAACAGCGCGTACTGCTGTATGACAAGAGTGGCGAGCAGCACTATGACCTGATCTCGGCTCTGCACAAGTCAGTACGCAACTCCGATGTGGACGCCGCGCTGTACTGGCTGGGACGCATGCTGGCCGCGGGTGAAGACCCGATGTACGTGGCGCGGCGCGTGGTGCGCATGGCCGTCGAAGACATTGGCCTGGCCGCTCCGGAGGCACTGAACCTGTGTCTCTCCGCACGCGATGCGATGCACTTTCTCGGCTCACCCGAGGGTGAGCTGGCATTGGCGCAGGCGGTTGCCTACATTGCGCTCGCACCGAAGTCGAACGCGGTGTACACGGCATGGGGAGCGATCCAGCAGGATATTCAACGCACAGCCGCAGAGCCGGTGCCGCTGCACCTGCGCAATGCCCCGACGAAACTGATGAAGTCTCTGGACTACGGCCGCGACTACCAGTACGCGCATGATGTGGAGGGCAAGGTGGCCGATATGGAGTGCCTGCCACCGTCGCTGGCCAACCGCCGCTACTATCAGCCCACGCAGGACGGCCGCGAGAAGCTGCTGGCACAGCGGATGGATGAGATACGACGCATTCGCGAGTCGAAACGGAAGGGCTAAGTCTCCTTCGGCTTTCGAAACGCAAAGATGATCGCAAGCAGCGGCGGGGCCAGCAGTACTCCCCAGAAGGGGATGACGATGCCCAGCACGATGGGGCCGAAGAAGGCCGCCCACCAGGGCACGCGTGCGGTGCGCTTGAGCAGATAAGGCTGAATGAGCAGGCCGTCGATGGCGGCGATCAGTCCATATAGGCCAAGCAGCCAGCAGTAGCTGTACCAGTCCTTGTCTGTAAACAGAAGCGCCATGGCCGGGCCGCAGACGCTGAGCACCGGTCCGAAGTTGGGAATGAACTGCAGCAGGCCGCCGAGCAGAGCCCATAGCGGAGCCAGTGGCACACCGATCAGCGTGAGTCCGAGCCACCAGATCAGGCCGACGATCAACGCGTCCAGTGTGGTGGCACGCCACCATGCCAGCAACGCTCCGCCGGCGGTCTTCAGTGGATTCTCAGGTTCGTATACAGCCAAAGCAGCCCTCCTCGGGAATTCGCATCCTATGGGTTGGATGCTCACTGCGACAGAAACGCAAACACTGACGTGAGCACGAGCTTTGCCCTTGGAGAACGACCGTTATGGCAGTAATGATGCAGGCCTTTTACTGGGATGCCCCGATTGCAGAAGAGAAGCAGGGCGAGTGGTGGAATCACGTGAAGGAGTTTGTGCCGCAGCTTGCCGCCTCCGGCATCAATGCGCTGTGGCTGCCGCCGATCTCGAAGGCTGCGACCATCACCTCCAACGGCTACGACCCGTATGACTACTTTGACCTGGGCGACTTTGACCAGAAGGGCGGCGTGAAGACGCTGTATGGCAACCGCGCCGAGTTGGAGGCGCTGCTCAACACGGTCCACGAGCACAAGATGGGCGTGTACGCCGACATGGTGATCAATCACAACTCCGGCGCGGACGAAGAAGAGGTCAACCCGCTGGACGGGCAGAAGCGGTGGACGAAGTTCGCGCCCAAGTCGGGTAAGTTTCCGCGCGACTGGAACTGCTTTCACCCCTCGCGCTATGAACAGGTGATGATGGAAGGCGAGAACTTCGCGGGCTTCCCGCACCTGTGTCATCGCAACCCCCGGGTCTATGAGGCGATGTACGAGTATGCCCGCCTGTTAATTGAGGAACTGAAGTTCGACGGCTTCCGCTTCGACTTTGTAAAAGGCTTTGAGCCGTGGATGATCGGCCTTCTGGCCAAGTATCGCTATGAGCGCGACGGCAACGAGTTTGTGCCGTTTGTTGTGGGCGAGCACTGGTCCAGCAAGGAAGAGATCGGCGGCTGGCTGGAGCGCGTCAATCGCCACACCGACTCGCAGATTGCCGCTTTTGATTTTCCGCTGCGTTACAAACTGAAGGACCTGTGCGACACGCTGCAGTATGACCTGCGCGACCTGACCGACGACGGCGCCGTGGTGACCAAGCGGCCCTTCAACGCCGTGACCTTCGTGGACAACCACGACATGGGCGACAACCAGATTGTGAACGACAAGATGCTGGCCTACTCCTTCATCCTGATGAACGAGGGCTACCCCTGCATCTTCTGGTACGACTACTTCAACAACCAGTTGGCGCGTCCACAGACGCCGAACGGCATTGACGCGCTGATTGATGCGCACCATCGCTACGCCGGCGGCGAGGCCTGCATTCTGCACGCCGACCCTGACCTGTACATTCTGCAACGCGGCGGCCACGAGGAACAGCCGGGCCTGATCTATGTGTTGAACAACCTGGGCGATCAGTGGTCAGGCACCTCCGTCAAGACCAAGTGGCCCAACCAGAAGTTCAAGCCGGTGGCATGGGACGGACATGACACGGCGCATCCGGATGAACGTACGACGGATGACGAAGGCAACGCAGAGTTCCCTGCACCGCCGCGGGGGTATTGCGTGTATGTGCCGGTGAGTGAGTAACAGGCGGAATCGCCTTTGTCTTTTTGGTTGTCATCCCATAGATGTCTGCTTCGTTTGATCTGGAGTGAAATGCAGGTTTTTCCACTGCGCTGCGCTTCGGTCGAGATGACAACGATCTGCGGCCATCGAACCCACCCTTGTGTTGCGAGGTGGGGCACCCGGGTTGGATGGATACGAAGCAGATTCCTCCGCTGCACTACGGAATGACAACAAGAAGAGCGTGCAGGGTTCCGAGAGTAGCTCGAACCCTGTTCTCCCATCACAAAAGCACGATCCATGGGTTGTGGCTTCTTGCCAAGTGGCGGGGAGCTACCGTAACGTCATCTCGCACGTCCCATAGTCATCGCCATACGTCTGTACGAAAGAAGGTTTTCCGATGAAATTCCTCCGTCTTGCCACGAGTTCCTTTGTGCTCGCACTCGCTCTTTGTTTTGCCTCGCCGCTCCACGCGCAGACCGCGCAGGCGTCGCTTGCCAAGGACACGCAGACCCTTTCAACCAAGTTCACTGGCCTGGCCCGCGTGATGGCCGGCAAGTATGACTGGAAGCCCGGTACGGGTATCCGGTCGGTGGGTGAGGTCTTCAACCTGATCGTCGCGGAGAACGGCATGCTGCTGCGCACCGTAACCGGCGCGACCGGACCCGCAGAAAAGCCCGTTCCGATTACCGATCCTGAAAAGCTGCAGGCGGCGTTGAAGGATTCGTACGCGGCCCTGGACAAGGCGATCAGCGCCCTGTCGGACAGCGATCTGAAGGCCAGCGTGAAGCTGTTTGGCCGTGAAATGACGAAGGAAGACGCGCTGCACATGCTGCTCTCTGACCAGCACGAGCATCTGGGCCAGTCGATTGCCTATGCGCGTATGAACGGCGTGGTTCCGCCGTGGTCGAAGTAGGTTGATTTCGCTATGGGTCCGCTTTCCGGGAAGGCGGACCCTTAGCAGGCTGAAGCCGTGCCCTGACAAGGTGGTCGCGCGATGCTCACATCTGGCTTTGCCAGATATGGGCACACAGGGATTGGGTAGGCAATAGTGCCGGGGGGAATCAACGGCAATTCCGAGTGGAACCTTTCCACTGCTGCAGCGTCCATTAGCATGGATGACGTTATGCCCTGGCCAAAGAAAATCTGCGCCCTGTGTGAAGAAGAGTTCGAACTGAAGCCCGACAAACCGGGCTTCGCCAACCACTGCCCCACCTGTACCGCGTTCGAGATGGAAGAAGAGGCCGCCAGCAAGGGCCCGATGGATGCCGATACACGCAAGTACGAGGCGGAAGTGAATGAGGCGCGGCGCGCCACCATCCGCAACATGCTGTATCGCAAGGACAGCTAACCGCTCCACCGGGCTATCATGACAGGCATCCCGGCGTTCCAGGAGCGTGCCACCATGAAGCCCTTTTCTCTTGCCCTGTATATGGCGCTGACGGCTGCTGCCCTGGCCCAGCCGTCAGCGGCCAGGCCACCCATCGTGCCAGGCGGCGAGACGCGCCATCTGACCGAACACACCTACGCTATTGAAGACAAGGACACGACGCCCGGTGTGCCGAACATCGGCTTTGTGGTGGGGACGCGGGGTGTGCTGGTGATCGACACCGGCATGGGGCCGCGCAACGGCCGCACGGTGCTGGCCGAAGCGGAAAAGCTGGCCGCCGGCAAGCAGATCTACCTGGTGACGACACATGTGCATCCGGAACACGACCTGGGTGCGGAGGCCTTTCCCGCCACGACAAAGATGATCCGTTCGGCCGACCAGGAGGAGGATATCCGGCACCATGGGTATGACCTGACAAAGGTCTTCATTGCCCGCAGCCCCGTCAACGCCGAGTTGCTGAATGGAGCAAAGTTCCGCACCTCCGACATTCACTTCGACAAGGAGTACACGCTCGAGCTTGGCGGCGTGACAGTGCGCATTTTTGCTACCGGGCCGGACCACACGCTGGGCGATACGGCGATCTGGGTACCGTCGGAGCGAGTGCTCTTCTCCGGTGATGTCGCCATGCGCGGCCTGCCGTCGTTTATTCCGCCGGACTCCAGCCTGCAGCAACTGGCTACTGAGCCTGGAGGAGTTTGCCGCACTGAAGCCGATCGTAGTGGTGCCAAGCCATGGACCGGTTGGCGATGCCAGCTACATCTCCAACTACCAGGCACTGCTGACAACAATCCGCGACCGTGCGGCTGCCTTGAAGCAGCAGGGGCAAACGGTGGACCAGGTGGTGGCAACGCTGAGCGCAGAACTGGTGCCACAGTACAAGGACACCAACCGGCTGGGCGGAGCCATCCGCACGGCTTACGCCGAGGCGCCGTAATCGACGGAGCGCATGGCGGTGAAGAGAGCTTCCCAGCCGCTGTCGCCTAATGCTCTGCGCAGGCGTTTTTGCGCCCGCTGCCAATAAGGCGTGGTTTCGGCCAGCAGGGTGCGGCCCGCGGCGGTGACGCGGATCTCGCCGCGGCCTCCTTCCAGCCATCCGCGCTTCTTCATTACGGCCACATCGCGCGAGATGGTGGTTTTATCCATGGCAAGAGCACGGGCCAGCCCGGCCTGGGTGCAGTGCGGCAGGTTCGCCGCCGTTTGCAACAGGCCGAATTGCGCCGGTTCCATGTGCGCCCCCATTTCCTCGGCATACATC
Source organism: Terriglobus tenax (assembly GCF_025685395.1). NCBI lineage: Bacteria > Pseudomonadati > Acidobacteriota > Terriglobia > Terriglobales > Acidobacteriaceae > Terriglobus > Terriglobus tenax. The sequence continues at coordinate 860,705 of NZ_JAGSYA010000004.1, forward strand.
TTCGTCAGCACACGCGCCATGCGCCGTGCGGACATGCAGGCGCATGGAAGGGGTGGCAGGCTGCTCACTTCTGCGCTCCGAGAAGGCGCTTGAGCGGCTGCAGCGGCGCCAAGGGGGTGAACTCCAGGTTGACGAGACCGGCCTTGTCCAGCGGCAGAGCGCCCATGATGGCCTTGGCGTCATCAACGCTGGTGGCGTTCAGGATGAACATGACGCCGGTGCCGTCAGCGCGGGAGAACCATTGCAGGATCTTGCCATCGAGGTAGGCCTGTACGGTATCCGTCACTTCCTGCTGCATGACGGGGCCCATCTTTTCCCGCATACCGGGCTTAGCGGTGAGGTTGACCAGGACACAGGTGGGTTTGACGGCGGTCTGGGCGTGAAGAGCGGCATAGGAGGCGAACAACAGAACGAGAACGGCGAGCTTGCGCATAAGTCTCCGATAAAGTTGCAGATACAACTTTATGTACACCTTATTTCTACCTCCGTCTATAAAATTCCTGGCTACGTACGAATTTATGGCGCACAACCAGGGGGCAAACGCGGTCTCACCCGGTTCGCCTGTAAATTTTGCATCCAAAGATTACACACGCAATCTAATGGGGTCATATGCGGTATAACCCCGAACACAAGACGCGCACCCGTGATCGAATCGTCAGGAACGCTGCTCGTCAGCTCCGCGCCGAGGGGCTGAGCGGTTCCGGCGTGGCCAGCGTCATGAAGGCTTCGGGCCTGACTGTGGGTGGCTTTTACAAGCATTTCCATAGCAAGGACGAGCTTGTTGCCGATGCCATTGCCCAGGGATTCGCGGAGTTTGACGATAAAGCCAATTCCATCCTGCTCGATGTGCCTCAAGAAGACAGGTGGAAAGAGATGGTTCGGCGGTATCTCTCGCTCGAGCACTGTGATCATCCGGAAATCGGCTGTCCGGTTGCGGCATTGGCTCCTGAAATTGCTCGCGCCGAAGTTTCCGTGAGACAACGAGCCGCGGATCTCATCCAGGAACGCAAAGATCAGCTGCTGCAAATGATGCCGGGGGCGACCGCAACGGAGCGGGAACGGAATTTTTTCATTCTCCTTAGCGCCATGGCGGGCGCCATTTCGGTAGCCCGCATTCACCCTGAGGCCGCCGACCGCCAAAAGATATTGCAGGAGATGCAAGACCACCTTTTACGCAGCTTCTGATTTTTTTGCATCAGTAGGATTATTTACATAATCCTATATTGCAGACGAGTTCTGGAAGCCCCACTCGCAGGCGCAAAAGCCCAGGATTGGCGGACGTTGAACGCGCGAAAGGAAACTTATGAAACTCACCGGCCGCACCATTCTTATTACCGGAGGCTCTGCCGGCATCGGCCTTGCTTTCGCCCTCAAGTTCCTCGATCTCGGCAACCAGGTCATCGTAACTGGGCGGCGGCAAGGGGTGCTCAACGAGGTAAAGGCAAAGTACCCGAAGCTCCATGTCATCCAGAGCGACGTGGCGGACCAGGCACAAATCGGCGCCCTGGCGGCACGCGTCAAGGCGGATTTCCCCAGGCTCGACGTGCTGATGAATAACGCGGGCATCCTGCTTTATAAAAACCTCAGGACACCGGCGGCTGACCTGGCCAGCTTGATGACGGAGATGAATATCAATGTGGGCGGTGTCATCGGGATGACCTCCGCATTCATCGACATTCTTACGGCCAACCGAGGGACGGTAATCAACGTGTCCTCCGGTCTTGCCTTCGTGCCGCTGCCGCCCGCACCCATCTACTCGGCCACCAAAGCCGCCATTCACTCCTACACGCAATCGCTGCGGTTCCAATTGGAAGAAACCGGCGTCGAGGTCATTGAGATCATGCCTCCTGCGGTTAAGACGGACATGACGACCGAGCTTGCCGAGGGCGGCGCCAGCGTGATCACCACGGACGAGTTGGTCAAGCAATCCTTCGCATCCCTGAAGGCGGGAACTCTTGAGATCCGGCCGGGGCAATCCAAGCAGCTCGCTCTTCTCCGCCGTCTTGCTCCCGATTTCATCAACAGGCAGCTTTGGAAGGCATCGAAAAAGCTGGTGCCGGCCGAGCAGGCGTAGGCGGTCAGTTTTTTCGTGGAGTGACGGCATGGAGGTTTACCAAGCATGGCCTGCGAACGCCGGTGTGCGGTCTATTTTGCCGTCTTACTCAATCCGGAGAACTCCCCTGGGACAGAAACCTCTCTTGAGGAACGAAGAACAAGTCCAGACTGACCAATTACAATAAACGGATGAAATTCGGCGTGCTCGTCTTCCCCGGCTCAAACTGCGACCATGACACCTACAACGTGCTGGATGCCGTTGCGCACCAGCCGGTGACCTTTCTGTGGCATGAGTCGACCGACCTTGAGGGCTGCGACGCCATTCTTGTTCCAGGCGGATTTGCCTATGGCGATTACCTGCGCACGGGCGCGATTGCGCACTTTGCCCCGGTAATGGGCGCGGTGAAGAAGTTTGCCGCCCAGGGTGGCCTGGTGATGGGCATCTGCAATGGCTTCCAGATTCTGACCGAGACCGGCCTTCTGCCCGGCGCGCTGATGCGCAATGCCGGCCTGAAGTACATCTGCAAACAGGTTCATCTTCGGACGGAGACAACGGATTCTCCGTTTACAGCATCTTTGAGCAAGGGAGAGGTGTTGCAGATGCCGATCGGCCACATGGAAGGCAATTACTTCTGCGACGACGCCACACTTGCCCAGCTTGAAAAGCAGGACCGCATTGCCTTCCGCTATGCCACCGCCGACGGCCAGATTACGCCTGAGGCCAACCCCAACGGATCGCTTAAGAACATTGCCGGTGTGCTGTCAGAGGGCCGCAATGTTCTTGGCCTGATGCCTCACCCGGACCGTTCCAGCGAGACCATGCTGGGCTCGGCGGACGGGCTGAAGTTGTTCCAGAATATGGTTTCGGCGCTCGCCGCCAGGTAGTACTCTTTCCCCCATCCCCCATGATCGATCTTCACCATCACCTTTTGTACGGCCTCGACGATGGTGCGCGTACGCTGGAAGACTCCCTGAACATGGCGCGTATGGCCATGCAGGACGGCATTACGCACATCGTATGTACACCACACGCCAATCACCGGTATCCCTTCAACCCGGAGATCAATACTGCACGTCTGAAAGAGATTGAGCAGGAACTGGAGCGCTCCGGCCACGGCGGCAAGATGACCTTCGGCCTGGGCTGCGACTTCCACATGACCTTCGACAACATTGAGGATGCCAGGCAGAACCCTACCAAGTACAGCATCAACGGCAACGGCTACCTGCTGGTGGAGCTTCCCGATGAGGGCATTCCGGTTGGCCTGACGGAGACCTTCTACCAGTTGCAGATTGCCGGTCTGACGCCGATTCTGACGCATCCGGAGCGCAATGCCACGCTGCAGCGGAACCCTGACCGGATGAAGAACTGGATCCGTGGCGGCATGCTGGTGCAGGTCACGGCAGGGTCCGTGATCGGCCGTTTTGGCCGCATCGCGCAGCACATGGCCAACCGCCTGCTGGCCGACAACTGGGTCCACGTGATTGCGACCGACGCCCACAACACGACCAGTCGTCCGCCGGCGATGCAGCAGGCAGGTACCGTGATTGCGGAGATGTATGGCGCGGAGACGGCCCGCAGGCTGTGCATCGACAACCCGGGAAGAATCTTCTACGGCAAGCCGCTGGGCGAACAGCCGGAACCGCTCGGGATTTATTCCGAATTACAACCGAAGAAGTCGTGGCTGGATAAGCTGCTGCGGCGATAAGAGCGTTGTCTCAGAGATCCCCTGCTGACGCTTGTTGCCTGCGGAAGGACAGAACAAGAACGTTTAGAGGGCCAGTCCCCCGTCGACACTGACGAGCTGGCCGGTGATGAAGTGGGGTCCGGTGGCGAAGAACAGGACCGCTGCGGCGACATCTTCGGCGGTGCCGTTGCGCTTCATCGGCGTGCGGTCGGCGAAGTGCTGGAACTCGGTCTCGATCTTTCCAAACTGGATCATGCCCGGAGCGACGCAGTTGACGCTGATCTCCGGCGCCCAGGCCTTGGCCATGGTCTGGCTGAGCATGTGCAGCGCCGCCTTCGAGGTGCAGTAGTGCGCGTGCGTGGCCCAGGGATGCAGTCCGCCCAGCGAGCCGATGTTGATGATGCGGCCGTGCGATGCCTTCAGGTACGGATGTGCGGCCTGCGCAACGAAGAACGGCCCGCGGGTGTTGGTCTCCGCCATGGCGTCCCACTGATGCGGTGTGATCTGCTCCAGGGGAGCGGTTTCAAAGCGGCCCGCGTTGTTGACCAGGATATCGATGCCGCCCATGGCCTGTGCGGCTGACTCAACCGCCTGACGGGCACTCACGGCAAAGCGAAGATCGCAGACAACGGCGTTTGCCCGGACGCCAAGAGCCCGAAGCTCCGAGACGACGGCTTCTGCCTCCGCAGCGGAACCGCGGTACGTGATGGTGACATCGGCCCCCGCCCGCGCCAGTTCCAAAGCGATGACGCGACCGATTCTTCGTGCGGCGCCGGTGACCAGCGCCTTCTTCCCTGCAAGCAAGCCCATCCCGAGATTATCCACCAAGGCAAAAGGCCGCCCGAAGGCGGCCCCTGCACACAACAGAAAAACTTATTTGGGCGAGGAGGTGCTGTCCTGCTTGCCGGTGGACTTACTGGCTTCCGGCTTTGCCTGCTCCTGCACGCCGGCCTTGCGCTGCGATTCCTTACCAGCGTTGTCCTCGTAGGCGGAGACCTGGGCTCGCGGACGGATGACGCGGACCTCAATCGCCTTGTTCGCCTCGGCAATATCAAAGGACTTCGCGTAGCTGGCAAAACCGGTGGCCAGCACCTGCAGAACGACCGTGGTGCCGCGCGGAATCACATCGATGACGGCCTTGCCATCCGGGCCGGTCTTGATCTCGTAGCTGCCGTTGGGCTGGCCGTCTTCCATGGGACGGAAGATGACCGCGGCGTTCTGGATGGGCTTGCCGTTGAAGTCCTTGACGACCAGAACCTCGACGCGCGAGGTCTCCGGCGGAGCCTTGTACTTGCGGCCATGCCGGTCTTCACGGCTCTCCTGGGCGCCTGCTACGCCCGTCACCGCCATTGCCGCTGCCAACATGAAAACACCTGCGAAACGCATTCCTGAAGCCCCTCAAAAAGCTGAACTCATTGTACTTCTGCAGGGATTGGACGGGCGAGCCTATCGTTGGATAGTCGAAACCTGGCCCTGCATGGATATGAGTGCAATTCACTCATATTTAATCCACCCACCTTGACTTGGCACTCGGGTTTGCATATTGTTAGCAATCGGAAGGCGTGAGTGCTAAATCCCGTCTCCAACCATTTCAAGGAGAAGTCAACACATGGCATCGACGACGTTTACTCCGCTGCACGACCGCATTCTGGTCAAGCGCACGGAAGAGGGCGAAACCCTTCGTGGCGGCATCATTATCCCGGATTCGGCCAAGGAAAAGCCCTCGCAGGGCGAAGTGATCGCAGTTGGCAAGGGCAAGTCGAACGACGAAGGCAAGGTCTTCCCGCTCGACGTCAAGGCTGGCGACAAGGTGCTGTTCGGCAAGTACTCCGGCACCGAAATCAAGCTCGACGGCGAAGAGTTCCTGATCATGCGCGAGGAAGAGATCCTCGGCATCGTTAAATAACTCACCCCATCCGGGTGCCCACCCTCGCAACGCCAGGGTGGTTGGTTTTGAAAACATCTGCCCGTACATGCGGGCACTGAATAAAGAGGAAAACGAATCATGGCAAAGCAAATCCTGCACGGTGAAGATTCCCGCCAGGCCATTCTGCGCGGCGTCAACACGCTGGCCGACGCGGTCAAGGTCACCCTCGGTCCGAAGGGCCGCAACGTTGTTATCGAGAAGAAGTTCGGCTCCCCGACCATCACCAAGGACGGTGTGACGGTTGCCAAGGAGATTGAGCTGAAGGACCCGATCGAGAACGTCGGCGCCCAGCTTGTGAAGGAAGTCGCATCGAAGACCTCGGACGTTGCCGGCGACGGCACGACGACCGCGACGGTTCTGGCCCAGGCCATCTACCGCGAGGGCGTGAAGACGGTTGCTGCCGGTGCAAACCCGACGGCCCTGAAGCGCGGCATCGACAAGGCTGTTGAAGCCATTGTCGGCAAGCGCCAGGAAGACGGATCGGTAGTTGGCGGCGCGCTGGCCAAGCTGTCGAAGCCTGTCTCGGGCGACATGATTGCCCAGGTCGGCACCATCTCGGCCAACTCCGACGCGCAGATCGGCACCATCATTGCCGCAGCGATGCAGAAGGTTGGCAAGGACGGCGTCATCACCGTGGAAGAGTCGAAGACCATGGAGACGCAGCTCGACGTTGTCGAGGGCATGCAGTTTGACCGTGGCTACCTGTCGCCCTACTTCGTCACCGACGCAGAGCGCATGGAAGCTGCGCTGGATGCTCCGTACATCCTGATCTACGAGAAGAAGATCTCGTCGATGAAGGACCTGCTGCCCCTGCTGGAGCAGATTGCCCGCACCGGCAAGCCGCTGGTCATCATTGCCGAGGACGTGGACGGCGAGGCCCTGGCGACCCTGGTTGTCAACAAGCTGCGTGGCACGCTGAACGTGGCTGCCGTGAAGGCTCCTGGCTTCGGCGACCGCCGCAAGGCCATGCTGGGCGACATCGCCATCCTGACCGGTGGCAAGGCTATCACCGAAGACCTCGGCATCAAGCTGGAGTCGGTGAAGCTTGAGGACCTGGGCACCGCCAAGCGCGTGACCATCGACAAGGACAACACCACCATCGTGGACGGCGCCGGTAAGGACACCGAGATCGAGGGACGCGTTCGTGAGATCCGCGCCCAGGTTGAGAAGACCACCTCCGACTACGACCGCGAGAAGCTGCAGGAGCGCCTGGCCAAGCTGGTTGGCGGCGTTGCCGTCATCAAGGTGGGTGCCGCGACCGAGACCGAGATGAAGGAAAAGAAGGCTCGTGTGGAAGACGCGATGCACGCAACCCGCGCTGCCGTGGAAGAAGGCATCGTCCCGGGCGGCGGTGTTGCCCTGGTTCGCTGCGCTGCGGATGTCGACGCTCTGATCAAGACCCTCGAGGGCGATGAGAAGATCGGCGCCACCATCATCCGCCGCGCCATCGAAGAGCCGCTGCGCCAGATCGTCAGCAACGCTGGCGAAGAGGGTGCTGTGGTTGTCGGCAAGATCCTGGAAGGCAAGTCCGACATCGGCTACAACGCCGCCACGGGCGTCTTCGAAGACCTGGTTGCCGCCGGCGTCATCGATCCGACCAAGGTAACCCGCACCGCGCTGCAGAACGCTGCTTCCATTAGCGGCCTGCTGCTGACCACCGAAGCCCTCATCTCGGACATCCCCGAGAAGGCGGCTGCACCTGCCGGTGGCCACAGCCACGGCGGCGGCATGGACGGCATGTACTAGGACTTCGCGTCCAGCGGTACGCGCTTCGCACAAAAGCAAAGGCCCCGGCTTCCCGGGGCCTTTGCTTTTTTCTAATCACGAATGCCATTCTCGCAACGCCAGGATGGGTTCGGTATCACTTCTCTTGGTAGTTGTAACGGTTCCCTCTTCCCGTGTTCATCCTCAGATGCCACAGGCCATATGCGAGCCAGAAGGCAAGGTTATCCAAGCCCACAGGACATCGTCGAAGGTTCCCGAGAGTAGTTTCCGGAGAGGGCTTGTGTCTAAGCGTAGGCCGCAGCACGCTGTTATCGTGAGGCTGCCGCGGTTTAGACCGTTACGCGATGGCCCGGAAGATTCGACCAGATTTCGGCGTTAGCCAACGTACAGGACAGCACTGTGGAAGTTTGTTGTGCCGTCGTCAAAGTCGCAAGATAAGCGTTAGCCAGATGATGGAACCGATGTCTGGGATCTGCCGGACGGGCAACAACTCGCATCGCAGTTGCTGGCGTTCACGACTAACATGCACGCGTCCTGTTCGCTACTCTCTCCTCATCAGTAAAGAGACCAGCGATACACGATAAACCTGAATGGGAAACCTCAGCATTTGCCGGCCGCCCTGAAAAAGAGGCAGGCGGTCAAGCTGCGCTGCCGGCATCCACAGGTTCTGCTTCTCATCGATCCACATCGCGTCGACCCAGGCGAGCTGCGGATCGCTGAGCAGAATCCTAATCTTGCCTTTCGGATCAATTGCAAGAAGCTGGTGCTTATCTACATCCGAGACCAGAAGAATCCCTTTGGAGGTCATTGCTGTGCCTCCAGTAGAGGGTGTATGAGCAAAGAGGTGGACGCGAGCAACAAGTTGTTGCGGTAAAAGCTTCCGATCCAGCAGGTCTTTCACGGCAACACGAGAGAGAGGACCGCTTGCAGGCTGGAAATAGAGCCATTCCCGATCAGGAGAGATTTCAAGTTGATCGGCATGGATCGAGACAGGCCCCCGGGAGCTTTGCAGGAGGGCACCACTGGCACGCATGGGTGTTTTTGCGGTTACACAGTTTTCATGGTCTAACACACGCCGCGCGGCCCCGGATTTCATGTCCAGCAGAATCAACCCCGGATCGCCTGCGTCAGTAAAAATCGCCGTGTTTCTTACAAACCGGACATCATCAACATAGCTGCCACTACGTACGGCGGCATTGAGCGGGTATTGATGCCGCACGACGCCGGTAGAAGGATCAAACCCAACCAGCTTTGCTGCACCAGGAATCACGCTGCTTCCAAAACCTCGCGTTCCTGTGTCCACAACCCAGAGCAGCCCATCGTCTCCGACGCGGATGGAGTTTGGTCCCACCAGGTGCTGCGTGGAGTCCATTCCCGCTCGCCATCTATTCCACTCTTCATCGGGAAACGGCCGAAATGAACCATCTGCTAACACCTGTGCCACGCGGGTTCCGTCGTGACCATCCAGATGCGGAAAAAGAACAAATACCTTGCCATCCCGAGTCGTTGTCACTCCGGTGATCGGTTCCTGGGCTGTGATGGCAACCGCCTTCTGAAGATCAGGCGATTGCCCATGCAGAATTTCAATGGTGAACACGGCCAACAGGAACGCCAACATCCGAGATGTGCAAGCGAGTGACTTCATGCGAGCAATTTTCTTATCCACCGTTTCATGTCCTATTGCTAAGAAGCGCGAGGCTTCAAGGCTGCACCGAACTCCTGTAGAAGTGCAAGGCCAACTGAGATCACCCTGCGAGTCTCCTTTGAGAGAAGCATTCGGAGAATCTTCAATAACGAGGGAGAAGATTCCGGCTCAGCAATCACCTTGTGCAAACGGTCTGCGTTCAGACCGCTGAGCACATTGATCAGCATGAGTCCAGTGCGCATGGCGATCACCGCCTCTTTTGATGCAGCCAGTGTGACTACGTGATCCAACACGGCATCGCCTCGCTCCAGCGCACCTTTGGCAATATCGAGTAGTCCTTTTTGGTGCAGGTTCCCGAGGATGTCGTATGCCATAAGAATGGCCTCCGCATGTTCGCGAGGAGCCTGTTCGATGCGTCGCATCAGGTCGTCGCGGGAGTCCTGCGGTGTATATGTTCGAAACTCTACAGCCTTGGCCATCGCAATTCCCTCCAGCTAATTCTTCGCTGCCGTTATCTGAACGAGAGTGGTTTCTCCAGGAAAGCGGTAGTCGGGCCGTTTCCATTTGCGTTCTATCTCAACGCCTGGCTGGGGCGTTGGCTTGCCGGAGTAACGGAAGTTCAACGACTTGAGAGGATTCTCTCCGTTTTCTGACAACAGCCTGATCTTTACCGCGGTCTCTTTGTACGCCGGCGTATGAGTAGGAGTGTCAGCGTGTGACCCGGTGAGGATATTCACCGGCCCCTCCCGTGAGAACAGTGGAATGTATACCTGCTTGCCGTGTACACGCGAGGTAACAAGCGCTTTGATCTTGAGCGTCCCGTGACGGCTGGTCACGCGCAGCCAACTGCCGGATTGAATGCCGCGTTCCTGCGCCAACTCTTCCGAGATTTCGATATACCGCTCCGGGCTCTCATGCCGAATGCCATCGACCCGGTAGGTCATATTGCCCTCGTGGAAGTGTTCAAGCTGGCGTCCGTTGTTGAGAAAGAGATCGAACTCCTCGTTCGGAGATTCATCGGGCTCATGGAAATCGACCGGATAGAAACGCGCCTTTCCATCCGGGAACGGGAATCCATTCAAATACAGGATTGGCTGGTCTGTCCCGTCCGGCGCTACCGGCCACTGCAACGTGTTGTAGCCCTCCAGGCGTTCGTAGCTTACGCCGGCATGAATGGGGCTAACAGAGGCCAGTTCGTCCATGATCTCCGAAGGGTGCTTATAGTTCCATTCAGCTCCCATGCGGTTCGCAATTGTTTGCGTGATCTTCCAGTCGGCAAGCGATTCGCCCAATTCCGGAAGCGCCTTATACAAACGCTGAATACGACGTTCCGTATTCGTGAAGGTGCCGTCTTTTTCAAGCGCCGGCGCGCCCGGTAAAATCACGTCAGCATAGCGGCAGGTTTCAGAGAAGAAGATGTCCTGGACAACAAAGAACTCAAGATGCTCAAACGCTCCTGCAACCCAATTGGCATTAGAGTCAGCCGAGATCATGTCTTCGCCAGCAAGGTACATGGCACGGAAGGTTCCGTCATACGCGCCTTGCAACATGCCGTGGTTGTTGAGTCCGTTCTTCGCTGAAAGAGGCGTTCCCCAGGCCGCTTCGAACTTTTCGCGGATCGCAACGTCTTCCACGGCCTGATAGCCGGGATACTTGTCGGGCGAGGCTCCGATATCGCCCGCCCCCTGAACGTTGTTATGTCCGCGCAAAGGATACGCACCACAACCGGGCTTCATGTAGTTGCCTGTTGTAAGAAGCAGGTTGGAAATAGCTGTAGAACTGTCAGAAGCGCAGGTATGCTGTGTGATGCCCATGGCCCATAGAATGCACATGGTGTCAGCCATAGCAATCTCTATCGCTAACTGCTCCAGCGTCTCGATGGAAACGCCACAGACCTGCGAAGCATATTCCATCGTGAACGGTTCAAGGCTCTTGCGAAAGTCCCCTTCGTTGTTAACCCATTGCGAGATGAACGCACTATCTGCGTGACCGTGATCAAACATGTAACGGCTCATGGCCGAGAGCCAGACGAGGTCTGTACCGGGACGCGGGCGGAAGTGAAGGTCGGCGCGCTGTGCCATCTCGTGCGTGCGAGGGTCAGCCACGATGAGACGCTGACCAAAGAGCTTATGCGCTCGCTTGATCCGAGTGGCAAGTACAGGGTGTGCTTCCGCCGTATTGCTGCCAACGATCAGGACAAGTCCTGCCTTTGCGATATCTTCAATCGATCCCGAATCTCCCGCATAGCCGACGGTGCGGAACAACCCCTGCGTTGCAGGGCTTTGGCAATAGCGGGAACAATTGTCGATATTGTTGGTTCCGATGACCGACCGTGCAAACTTCTGCATCAGATAACCATCTTCATTGGTGGTCTTGGAAGAGACGATAATGCCGATCGAATCAGCGCCATGTTGCCGCCGGATCGTCGTGAATTTTTCTGTGATGAGCGCAAGTGCCTCTTCCCACTCCGCTTCACGGAACCCATTTTCCGTCCGAATCAGCGGCTTCTGCAGGCGATCTTTGCTGTTCACAAAATCCCAGCCGAACTTTCCCTTCACGCAGGTTGAGATCTGGTTTGCGTCGCCGTGCATCGGCACAATCTTGAGGATCTTCCGTTCCTTGGTCCAGACGTCGTAACTGCATCCAACCGCGCAATAGGTACATACAGTCTTTGTCTTTTCAATGCGCGTCTCGCGCATCTTGGCTTCTGTCTCCGACACCTTCAGGATGGCTCCGTAGCCAAGCTCCGGCTCAATGGCTTTGACGAGGTCAATCATCTTATCGAGCGATGGTTTCGGAATAGCGCTCATCAGACCTGCCTCTCCGAGCATCGACTTTTCCATCAGGGCGTTGCACGGGCATACGGTCACGCAGTGTCCGCAGGATACGCAGCTTGAGCCACCAATCTGCATGCCTCCATCCCAAAGAACACGCGGACGGTCGAGCTCCCAGCCAATCGATAGCGTTTCGTTCACTTGTACCGTCTGGCAGGCCTGCACACACTGTCCGCAAAGGATGCACTGACCAGGATCGTAACGGTAAAACGGGTTCGACATGTCCACCTCATACGGCTTCGGGGTGAACTCGTGCTTTTGATGCTCTACCTTCAGCATCATCGTCGTGTTGTGAACGCGGCAGTTTTCGTTATTGTTGTCGCAGACGGTGCAGTACAACATGTGGTTGCCAAGGATCACATCAAAGGCTTCAGCGCGGGCATCGGCAGCGCGCTTGGACGTGGTCGTGACTTGGAGGTTTTCTGTTGCCCTGGTGCCACAGGCTCTCACCAGTTTTCCATCCACTTCAATGATGCAGGTATCGCAACTCTGGATCGGCCCCATCAGATGAGAGTGGTAGCAGATGTGCGGAATGATGTCTTTATCGACGCGCGTCAACGATTCGACAAGGAGCTCTCCTTCATAGGCATCTGCAGCTTTACCGTTCAGAAGGATCGTTACCTTAGTGTTCGGAACAAACTCGTCAACGCGCTTTGGAGGTACGACATCCATGGCGGCTTCGTCCTTAGAAAACTCGGGCATGCTGGTCATTATGGCTCCTGCGACTCAGAGGATGGGGGGAACGCTTGCTACAACGAGACCAGTTTCACAATAGGACGGCGTGGAGCATCCGATCTACCCTCGAATGCTCCACGTTGTGATCGCTCATTGGAGCGATCCATAGCACTCTGAACATCCCAACTGGCGCAGCCGCGACAATGGGGAAACTGGTTCCCTAAGAACAAGCCGTTCGAATCTATTGCCGTCCAAGAAACTCTTCAACATGCGCAATAAACGTTTGTGGATGCTGATAGATCGCACCATGTCCGGAATCCGGATAGATGACAAGCGTGGCATTGGGAAGATGCGCATTCAAGGTAAAGGAATTCGGCGTCGGGATCATGATGTCGTTGTTGCCGTTCAGCACAAGCACCGGCTGCGCGATGCGATAGAGATCTGAAAAGCCGGCTCTTTTCGTGTTCTCCCAAATGGCCATTGCCTTCAACTGGTGGACGGCCGCCTCGGCTGAAGCCGCCGTATCGTGGTCTTCGCTTCGGACCGCAACACGCGCGAGATAGGCGTCTGCGGCGGCCTGCCCCGCTGCGCTCTGTGAGAAGAAAATCCGCTTCAACTTTTGAGGCATAGACATAGCCTGGTCAAAGAAGATGTTCAGAAGGTCAGGACGCCCCATGCTTGTTCCCTCTCCGCCTTCCGGGCCCGTACCGGCAAGGATCAACCTGCGTACAAGAGAAGGTCTCGCGAGCGCGATGCACTGTGCGAGAAATCCTCCGAGCGAGAAGCCGAGGATATCCACCTGCGTGAGCTTCAACTCGTCCAACAGAACCATGGCGTGTCGCGCCATCTCTTCGACGGTCTGAGGAGGAACACCTTCAGAGCGTCCAACTCCGGGATTCGCGAACAGCAGAACCGGACGATTCCTGGATAACGCATCGAAGACAAGTGGATCCCAAAGATCGAGCGTTCCGGTGAAGTGCTGGAAGCACACCAATGGCACTCCCGCAGACGAACCGAAGTAGCGGTATGCGTAGGTGTAGCCGTCTTTTGACAACAGTTGCGTGGGAGCCTTGGTTGTAGCGGTTGCACTTAATGACATATTTTCTCCAACGATTCTTAGCCGAGCTATTTGATGAGGGTGATATCGTCCAGGTCGATGGAAACGACAAGCGGCTCCGCCAGGGAAGTTCCATCGGGAGTACGCGGATAAATTTTCCTGCGCGTTGGGAAGCGGATACCCGAGACCTCGGTGTAATCCGAGACATAGTGCGCTCCAGGAGTATTGCCAGCGATCTCAACGTCGTAGTCCATGCGGCGCAACTCGCCATTCGCGGCAAAGTAAAGCATCTGCTTCTTACTGAAGACCTCCAGCGTCTCGGGATAGATCACTTCCAGCCGGCGCCAGGTTTCGCCTGTTTCGTCCCACGGCGAAAGCTCCTTTGAGTGCACGTCAGGCTGCGCAAGTACGAATGGGACATTCAGGTAGGTCCACATGGCACAGCCGGCGAAGAACGCAAGCTGCAGATCGCTCCATGGAGTTTCCAGCGTATGACCAGCAAACGAAGTATGAGGGTCCTTCAGCTCTTCGATCAAGCTGCCGTCCTGTCTTTCAAGAGCGGTGCGATCTTTCTCAAAGGAAGACCGCACATCCGCCGATCCGAATGGAGCATGCGAAGCCCATTGCCGCTTCAATGCTACTGTCACATTGACATCATCAAGCAGCCCACCCTTACCCTTTAGCCCCCAGAGTGCACCCCCTTGTACCAGGTGTGCGGAGAGAGAAGAGTACTGGTTCCACCTCTCCAGACCGCCATGCGCTTCAATTGCCAGATTCACAAGATCGTTCATTGGAGATTCCTTTCCTACTGTGTTTGTTCCATTACCAGCACGGCACGAAAACGCACATCGCCGCGCATCATCTTCGCGTAGGCTTCAGGTGCCTGCTCTAACGAGAAGGTTTCAATCATGGGAAGAACGTTCTGCATCGCGCTGAAGCGCAGCGTGTCTGCGCCATCAATGATCTTCCCGGTCAAGGAGCCTTCAATCGACCGCGTGCCGAAGACGAGATCGTATCCCTGTGCCGGAATCGGATCACTTGGCACAGAGACCACGAGCATCTTGCCTCCGGGTACTAGCCCGGCCATCAGACTTCCAATGCTCTTTCCATTCGGCGCGGTTGCCAGAATGACTGAGGCTCCTCCCAGCTTCTTTAAGGCTTCCACCGGATTCACCTCGGCGGAATCGATGTAGTGATGGGCACCAAGCTCCTTGGCGAGAGTTGCTTTGTTTTGGCCACGGCCAACCGCAACCGTCTCAAACCCCATCTTGCGCGCGAACTGCACACCAAGATGCCCCAGACCGCCAAGTCCCAGGATCGCGACGAGATCACCTGCCCGCGCCCCGGAGTTTCGCAAAGCGTTGAAGGTAGTAAGCCCGGCGCAAAGCAGCGGTGAAGCCTGCGCAGCCTCCAGATCTTCCGGAACGGAGACGATACCGTTGGCTTCAGCAAGCATCACCTCCGCATACCCACCATCTGTTGTTACACCGCTGATGACGGGGTTTTCACAATTAACAAAATCGCCTCTCAGACAACGCGGGCAGGTCCCGTCGTATCCGCCAATAAAACCGACTCCCACGCGTTGGCCGATAGACCACTGGGTTACACCTTCACCAAGCGCTTCCACCCTTCCGACAACCTCATGCCCCGGTACACGTGGCAGCTCCATGCCTGCAAATGCCACCTCCACGGTCCCACCATCGGAATGACAGATACCACAGGCTTCTACGCGGATCAGAACCTGTCCTTTGGCCGGAGCCGGGATGGTTCTCTCTACAAGTTCCATCTTGCCGGGTGCTACCACGGCCACAGCTTTATATGTTTGTTTCATTGCTTTCTCCTAACCCGGCTTGCTTACTCGAAATGGAAGTCGCTCAAATCAATCGTTACAATCAACGGTTCCGGTGCGGGCGTGTTGTCTTGCAGACGCGGATAAATTCGCATTTTCCCGGGCAGCACAATGCCCTGCACTTCTACGGGATCGAGCAGGTAACGGGCTGCCGGATTGCTCCCCTGGATGTCGACGTCGTAATCGTGCCGCACAAGGATGCCTCGGCTGTTGAAGTAGAAAGTCTGTTCCGTGCAGTGTGTTGCAATGCGCTCGGGAAAATTAACGCGGAGACGGCGCCAGGTCTCTCCCTGCTCCACCCAGGGAGCGATTTCTTCATAGCTCACACCAGGTTGGCGAAGGATGAAGGGGGATGTAAGGTAGGTCCACATGGTGTATCCGGCAAAATAAGCCACCTGCGCGTTGCTCCACGATGTCTCCATCTCATAGCCAGCGAACGAAGCGCGCGGATTGTCGAGTTCTTCTACGACAGAGCCTCCGGGGGACTCAATCGTCACCCGCGCCGGCGTGAAGACAGACCGGTTTTCTGTTGGCGCAAATGGCCAGTGTGAAACAGTCTCTTCTTTCAGATTGACGCGTACATTTGCATGTTGCAGAACTGTAGGCTTCCCCTTTAGACCCCACAGAATTCCGCCTTGCAACAACCGCGCAGAGAGATAAGAGAACTTCCGAAAACGATCAAGCCCGCCGTGGGCGTCGATTGCGATTTGTGCGAGATCCTGCATAAAGCTCCTGGGTTGACACAATGCTGAAGATGCCAGCCTGCGGCAATATCCCGATACTATGAACTTGAATGACCGCGTGCATGGCTCGATCTTTGTAAAACGCCATCCCGAAATCGGCTGAACCGCCAGCCAGTAGCGGCCCCCAAAGACGCCATCGCTCGAAAGAGGTATCCTCATGCAGCATTTTTTCCGGGCTACACTAGAAGAACAATGCGGTTTGGAAGCAACATGCGCGGGGCTGTATAGGAATGCACCTTTAGATTCACAGCGGCAGGAGGAGATGAGATGGAAGGTCCGAATCAGATTCGCATCCTGTTGGCTGATGATCACCCGATGATGCGGCGTGGATTGGTGGAAGAGATTAACGCGCATAACGATATGCGCGTTGTTGCAGAAGCCAGCACTGGCATGGAGGCCATCTCACTTTATCGCCAGGCATCTCCCGATGTTTCCCTGATTGATCTTCGTATGCCGGAGATTGATGGACTGGAGACAATTCGCCGTATTCGTGCGATAGATCCAAATGCCAAGACCGTCATTCTGACAACTTCCCTCGCGGATGTTCAGGTGCTTCGCGCCTTCCAACATGGCGCCTTCAGCTACCTGCTAAAGAGCATGCTGCGCGCCGAACTGATAGAGACACTCAGAACAGTGGCAAAGGGACAGAAGAAGGTTCCCGGAGAAGTAGCTGTAAAACTGGCCGAGCACGCACTGGACCAAAGGCTCTCCGAACGGGAAATAGCAGTCCTTCAACAAGCTTCGCGAGGAAACTCTAATAAGAGAATTGCGGATGTGCTGCGCCTCTCGGAACACACGGTGAAGACGCATTTCAAAAACATTCTTCAAAAGCTGCGCGCGCATGATAGGACGCATGCCGTCGCCATCGCACACCGGCGTGGCTTTTTTGATGTCACCGAAGGTCTGTAATCTTCTTACCCCATGAGTCGCTTTTGCCGTCGGTAAAAAAATGCCGGGCACTTTTGAGTGTATGTATCCATCGCTCGAAAGGATGAGTCCGACGACCGCAATCGAGTCATGACCAGATGATGGGAGTGCTGAATACTCGGGCAACGAAAGAATTTTCGGAGTTGCCTTTCATGAGAGACATCTTCCTTGGGAACAAGGAAGCGAAGGTTACCAACATCCCGCGCTTCCAACCAGAACTCGCCTTTCCCAAACTGAACGAGGGGATGATCGACCGCATTCGCCGGTTTGGAGAGATCGAATACAGAACAAAGGGAGAACGGCTTTTTTCGCAGGGCGAAAGAGATACGGATCTTTTCGTTGTGCTGAGCGGCTCCATCGAACTCTTCGCAACCGATCAGGGTGGTGAACGGCTGTATCCCGTGCACATGGAGCAAGGACAGTTCACCGGCGAACTGGACCTGCTCAGTTCCCGTAGTGCGCTGCTCAGCGCGGAATGTGGCAGCGATAGTCTTCTGATTCGCGTCAATCGCGAAGGCCTGCGTATGCTGATGCGGTCCGAGGCGGACATCGCCAACCTGATCATGCAAGCCTCCATGTGGAGACGCCTGCAGTTTTTGGGAAAGACCGATGGGGGCGTGCTCGTCATCGGTCCATCACGCCATGCGGACGTCATGCAGATATGCCGCTTTCTGACACAAAACAGCTATCCGCACCGAGTTGTTGCCTCCGAATCAATTGAGAGCCTGCAATACCGCGATAAAGGCGAACACCCCGTGGTACCAACGGTCATTCTGGCCGACCGGCAGCCCCTCAAGGCGCCATCCTTGCTTACTTTGGCTGAGGCGTTGGGTCTTGCGGAAGAGCCACGGCAGGATATTGTGTACGACCTGGTCGTCGTTGGCGCGGGGCCTTCCGGTCTGGCGGCAGCGGTCTACGGTGCCTCAGAAGGGCTGCGAACCCTTGTAGTGGAAGGCATTGGTCCCGGTGGACAGGCGGGCACGAGCTCCCGCATTGAAAACTATCTCGGTTTCCCAACGGGTATTTCGGGAGAGGAGCTTGCGTACCGCGCCCAGGTACAGGCGCAGAAGTTTGGAGCCAAGCTGACCATTGCCCGCGACGCCATCGGAGTTCGCAAACGGAATAACGATCTCTGCATTACGCTGACCGGTGGGTTCGAGGTATGCGCTCACAGCATTGTCATTGCAACAGGCGCCAGCTATCGCAAACTGGACGCCGAGAACTACGCAGCCTTTGAAAACCGCGGCATCCACTATGCGGCCACGGCAATGGAAGCCAATCTATGCCGGGGGACGGCAGTGGCGGTCATTGGCGGCGGTAACTCTGCCGGCCAGGCTGCCGTATTTCTGGCAGGAATAACAAAACACGTTCATCTAATTGTGAGGCGTGATTCCCTGCGAGACACCATGTCGGAGTATCTGATCTCCCGCATTCGGGCTTCAGACTCCATCACGCTTCACACCTGCAGCGAGGTAACACGGCTTGATGGCACACACGACCTGGAAGACATCACGCTCACCAATAAAAACACCCAGGAAACAAGACGCATTCTTACGCGCAACCTTTTCGTGATGATCGGAGCAGATCCCAATACCGCATGGCTGCGCGACTGCGTTGATCTTGACCGTAAGGGGTTTGTACTCACGGGCGGAGAGCACGGGTTTGAGCCCACGCGGTATGCCACGAGTATGAAAGGCGTTTACGCGGTTGGCGATGTCCGTTCCGATTCCGTGAAACGCGTTGCTTCCGCTGTTGGCGAGGGCTCTGTCGTCATCTCAGATATTCACCGATTCCTGGCCGCCGAAGTGCCGGAACGCGATGCAACCGCAAACTAGCACGCAAAGATAAAAGGAGAGCCGTGTTTCAGAAAAGTTCTACAACCATCACCCGATGGAATGCGCAGACAACGAATAGCTTTGATCATGTTCTTTCTATCCTGGAATCCGGTATAGGCCGCCCCGATCTCGCAAGGCTACGGGAGATTCTCTCGAAAGATGTTAGCTACAGTGGCTTTGAAGAGCTAATCCACCAGACGGAGGGCCCATCGGGGCTGCTTGAATTCCTCCGTCTCGATCTTGGGGCGGTCCTCTATCGCGATCCCGGCGTGCTTGTACCGTATCGGATGATCCGAATCATTGCGGGCAATCCCCTGACGATGAAGGAGATGACGCGCCACACGCCGGAGGCTGGCTCGTATGCCCCCATCAGTATTCTGGTCTTTGAGCAGGGTGAAATGACTCACCTGCGTTACGACACGATGGAGAGCCTTCTGCAACCGTACGGCATCACGGAAGCGCTTACCGTGGCCCGATCACTCGACGCCAGCGTGATCGCGTTGATGGAGCGCGCCATCGCCTCCTGAAGAAGCTACATCGGGGCGGCCGAACTCTCCGACCGCCCCCGCCTGCTTAGAAACCGGCAAGCACAATTTTGCCATGCGACTTGCCCGTCTCCAGCAATGCGTGCGCTTTGCGAAGATTATCGGCGTTGATCCTGCCAAAGCTCTGAGCCACCGTTGTACGGACAATCCCAGCGTCCACCAGGTCCGCAATCTCATTCAGGATCAGGTGCTGGCCAAGAATATCCGGCGTTGTGAACAAAGAGCGTGTAAACATAAACTCCCAATGTAAAGAGCCTGATTTCCGCTTTAATGGCATGGCATCGAGAGTCTTCGGATCATCGATCACACCGAAATGCCCCTGTGGAGCAAGGACCTCAACGAGTCCTGGATAATGCACCTCTGTACCAGTGAGCCCCGCGATATACTCCACTGCGGGAATCCCGAGAGCCTGCAACTGCCCGGCAAAGGGAACTGTGTGGTCAATGACATGGTGCGCGCCAAGCTCCAGGCACCACTTCCTGGTCTCTTCGCGGGATGCGGTGGCGATCACAGTAAGCCCCGTAAGTCTGCGGGCCAACTGAATAAGAATCGAGCCCACGCCTCCGGCTCCGCCAATGATGAGTAGACTTCCTGCGCCCACAGGCTTACCCGGCTGCACACCAAAGCGGTCGAATAGAAGTTCCCACGCGGTAAGGCTCGTGAGCGGCAATGCCGCTGCCTGTTCAAAGCTGAGCGTCGCCGGCTTACGACCGGCAATTCGTTCGTCGACCAGATTTAGTTCTGCGTTTGAGCCGGCACGAGCAATGGACCCGGCGTAGAAGACTTCATCTCCCGGTTTGAAAGACGTTACGCCCTCTCCAACAGCCTTCACAACACCGGCCGCATCCCACCCAAGCACGCGATAGGTGTCACCGGGAAAAGGCGGTGCGAAGCTGCGAAATTTATAGTCAACCGGATTGACCGAAATTGCTTTGACCTCAACAAGAAGGTCTCTTCCCTTCGCAACGGGATCTGGGAGGGCGATATCAATCAAAGAATCAGGAGCAGTAATCGGTGATGGTTGAGTGTAGCCAACAGCTTTCATGTGCCCTCCGGGCCTGAAGCAGGTGTTGTGACGCAGTTAGCAGAGGACAAAGGTCAAATATCGTTCGCCAGACCAAACAGATCAGACGCATAGACCTCGTCAGGAAATGCGTCTGACCATCTTCAAAGACAGAACGAAGCATTCGTAGCCTGTAGAGAGCGGTCTGGACACACCTCTTTCGAGCGATTGTCACAGTTGCATAAAAGCAGGTTTTCACACCCTCGGGTGAGCTATCGGATATCCTGCAGACATACCCCTATGTTGAGCAGGAACAAGCTATCCATGCACCGAAAGGAGAGTCGCATGCTGGCCCTGTTGCGGGCGCATCAACTCATTGCTCTACTTCTCTTCCTGATTTTCCCACTCCAAATAACAGCACAGGGCTTTTCCAACATCTACCATCGCGGATGGACAACTCGTGACGGAGTTCCGGATAGCATGTGGGGCCTCACGCAAACAACGGATGGGTTCCTCTGGATTGCCAGCGATACAGGTTTATACCGTTTCGACGGAATTCACTTCCTCCGCTATTCGGCGTCGGTTCACAAGCTTGTCTCCGACCAGGTTGTGTCGGTCTATGGCGCATCGAATGGAGATCTCTGGGTTGGGTATCAGTTCGGCGGGGCCAGCCGCATTCGCTCTGGTGTTGTCACCAATTTCCCGCGAGAAGGCGCCCTTCGTGGAACGGTTCTCGGCTTTGCTGAAACGCCCGATCATACCATTTGGGTAGGAACAGCCTCTGGCCTTTTTCGCATGGAACATGATGTTCCTGTTGCACCTACGCCAGCGGCGCAATACCACGTTGCACCCGCGTTTCAATTGCGCGTCGACCGGGATGGAACGCTTTGGGTAGGCTCTGACAAACACTCCATGCAATGCCTGATGTCGGGCAAAGAAACATTTGAGCAGCTTCCCGAGGACTTTGGCTTCAATAGCGTTTTTCGTGACAACCAGAACTTCTGGTGGAGTTCCGGTTCATCGGTGCGTTACCTGGACCGCAGCAGCGATGGTAAGTGGGCCGTGGCACAAAGCAAACTCGGGAACAAGGTCAGCGCCATGGCGATGGATCGCAATGGCGACATGTGGTGGGGGACCGAGCAGGACGGCCTGTTTATAACCCCGTCATCTTTCTTGTCTGATCCGAAGAAGCTGACCAGCGCGAGCGCCGCATCGTTCACGCGAGCAGATGGGTTGACGCGGAACAGCGTCCAAGGTCTGTTTGCAGACCGCGAAGGAGGCATGTGGGTCAGAACGCAGAAGGGGCTTGATTACTTCCGTCGCTCACGCTTCACCAACATTCCCTTCCCTGCGGCTGTTCCGAACGCTGTGATGGCGAACCTGCATGATGGCAGCATGCTATTTGGGTCTTCAGGTGGGAATGACGATGCGGTATACCGGTTTCATGGCGGCGAACTTTCGGTCGATCCACATCTTAGAGGGGCTGTAACCACGGCTTACTACGACACTCCCGGAAGCATCTGGATTGGATACGACGCGAAGGTTGTGCACTGGCTCAACGGACAAAGTACAACCTTCCTTCTGCCGCCCGACTCCCGTGGAATCAAACGCGATGTACAAGCAATTCGCTACGACCATGCAGGACGCCTATGGGTAGCCGCAAACGGAGAACCACCATTCCTCCTGGAAGGTTCACATTGGTCACAACCGCCTTCGCTCATTGAAAAACGGTTCACTGCACCGCTCAGCATACTTGCCGCGCGCGATGGGAGCATGTGGTTTGGCTTTCCGAACCGGCTGATGATCCTGTCTCAAGGCAAGGTCTATCGCTTCGATGAACAATCAGGCCTGCATACCGGTTCCGTTGCGGCGATGTTCGAACGCGGAGACCACATCTGGATTGTTGGCAGCCAGGGTGTCCAGTTCGTACGAGGTGGCCGCCTCCATGATCTTCACCTGCAGGCAACCGAGGATCCCAGTGGAGCCTCTGGCGTATACGAGACTTCGAAAGGAGCGCTCTGGATCAACTCCAGAGCTGGCGCAATTACACTTGCAGCCGATCAAGTCACAAGACTCCTGCAACATCCGGAGCGTCCGGCGGACTATCGCATTCTGGACGCTCTCGATAATTTCCCTGGAGCACCCACCGTCATCCGACCGCTGCCGAGTCTGGTTGCCGACGACAACGAGCGGCTCTACTTTGCGGCGCGTGATTCCGTAGCCTGGATTGATCCTGAACAAAGCGAACCAGAAAGCCGTCCCCCGGGAATAAAGATTGACCAGATGACCGTCGATGGCAGGTTGATGGATACCACGGGCATCATCAAAACCATACAAAAACCTTCATCGATCAGCTTCGCGTTCTCTGTCGGCACACTTCTGTTTCCGGAACGGACAAAGGTGCGTTACAAGCTGGAAGGCTTTGAGTCTGGTTGGCATGAAACAGAAACCACACGAGAAGCCCTGTATTCACAACTGCCTGCGGGTAACTTTACATTCGTGGTGGAAGCCGTCAATGGCCAGGGAATCCACAGCACCACACCTGCAATGGTCTCTTTCGTGGTGCCTCCCACATTCTTCCAGAGCATCTGGTTTCGGGGACTCTGCGTCGTTGCAGGGCTGCTGATGGTACGGCTGCTTTATTACGCCCGGGTCCATTACCTGCTTGAGAAGGCAGAACAGCGCCACGCGCTGCAGCGAGAAGAACGAGCACGCATCGCGCGCGATCTCCACGACACCTTCTTCCCGTCGGTCCACGGAATTTTCCTGCAGGTTCAGGCAACAACGAGGAGCATTACAGCACCAGAGACCGCAAGGCACTCCCTGGAGAAGTTACTTGACGAATCGGACGATGTGATGGAGGCAGGCCGTCGACTGATCTTCGAGCTTCGAAGCCCCATCGATGAAGACAACGCGCTCGAAAAACGTCTTACCGCGTGCGGAGAGGAACTAAGCCGAGAATACGGCATTGCATTCAATGTCCTTGCAGAGGGCCAATCCATCAGCCTGCAACTCACCATCGCCCAGGAGATCTTCATTATTCTCCAGGAGGCGATGAGAAATGCCTTCCGACACAGCAAGGCATCGGCTATCCATCTCGTGATTGCTCATGACCCGGCGGAACTACGGCTTGAGTTGAGCGATAACGGGAGAGGAATTCCAGTAGACATTTTGCATGCGGGCAGCGCCGATGGACATTGGGGGCTTCCTGGAATGCGGGAACGCGCCGCAGCAATCAATGCAAAGTTCACGCTGCAAAGCGAAACGGACAGCGGGACCAGGATCAGCCTGGAGATTCCTGCCCGCATCGCCTATCAGCGATAACAAGGGGCGTAGCCTGCCTAAGCAGGCTACGCATCCCGCGCCGGGACCGAAGCAAACAAATACATGAGCCCTTCGGCGAGTGTTGGATGAGTGATGATAGCGTTGGCTACAAGCGTGTATGGCAACTTTCCGAGCATGACGAGCTGTACGGCAGAGGCAAGCTCACCTGCTCCTACACTAAACGCAGTAAAGCCGAGTATCGTATCGTCGTCTGCAATTAGCGCTTTCAAGAAGCCGCGCGTCTCCCCCAACGTACGTGTGCGAAGAACTCCCATCATCGGTAGGGTGGCAATGCGATAACGCAACCCTTGTGCCTGTGCCTCCGTCTCATTCAGCCCAACACGGGCCAGCTCAGGATCGGTGAACAACGTAAAAGGAATCAGCCGCCCTGTTGTGGTACGTATTTTCCCAGCAAGATTATCGCGAACTACGCGGAAGTCATCGTAGGACACGTGCGTGAAGAAGGGGCTGCCGGAGCAGTCCCCCATGGCCCAAACACCTTCCGCGCTGGTACGTAAGGTATCGTCAACGCGAATGAAACCGCGATCTGTTACAGCAACACCGCCTGCCTCAAGGTTTAGCCGCTCAGTATTCGGCAGCCGTCCCGTCGCAACAAGGATATGACTTGCTTTCAACATGGTGTCGCCGTCGCACCCGTTGAGTTGTACCTCGACAGCATCTCCGGAGCGGCCGCTCACGGAGCGAACGACGCACCCTAGTCGGACGTCAACTCCCTCGTCTTGCATCAGCTCCAATACGGCTGCGGAGACATCCGCATCCTCATGTGGAAGCAGACGGTTCTTATCCTGGATCACAGTGACGGCGGTTCCCATGCGCTGAAAGGCCTGTGCCAGCTCCAGGCCGATATACCCTCCGCCCAGGATGAGCAGATGCGATGGAGAATCTTCAAGCCGAAGCGCATCGACGTGGGTCATAGGATTTGATTCAGCAAGTCCCGGTATCGCCGGAATCGCGGCCCTGCTTCCTGTATTCAGGAAGACCTGTTTTCCTTCAAGATGCACCTCCTGGCCTGAGAGCAGGATCACCTTCAGCGTCCGATCTCCAATGAAAGAAGCTTCGCCCATCAATAGTTCGGCGCCGCTCGCGGCGAACTTGTCATAGTGCATCTGCACAAGTCCATCAATCATTTCCTGCTTGCGGCGCCTTACCGCAGCAACGTTCACCCGCCACGATTCAACATCCGCGCCGTAGGTCTTTCCCCTGCGTACCAGGTCAATCACCTTTGCTGAGTGGATAACGTTCTTGCTTGGAAGACAGGCAATGTTTGGGCACGCACCTCCCACCAGTGAACGCTCCACCACCACCACCGACTGTCCCTGGCGTGCCAGGTGCCAGGCAAGATACTTCCCCGCTTCACCACATCCAACGATGAGTGCGTCATACCGTTTGTTTTCCATCACAGCGTTCTCCTCGAAACATTACCGATGGTTCGCTTTTCTGAAGCGTGCACAAGAGGAAAGAATATCTTTCCCATGGAAACAGAAAATTTATTGCAAGTTTCGGCGTGCTAGTGGGAATTCGCAAGCCGCTATCCAAGGAGAATCTTGTCGCTCAATCGAGGGATTGCGCCACGGATGGAGCTTTTCGCTAATACTGTTACGGACTTCCAGCGATGGCTCGTTATCCTTATGGAGAGTTGTGCGCGGCCTGGTCTCTTCACCAGAGATGTGGAAGTGGTCGAGCGCGATCAGTTTCCGGCTGTCGCTTGATACTCGTGACATCGAACCCATCCTAGCGTTGCGAGGAGTGGCATCCGTTGAGATGGCAAGCTGGAGCAGACCGGAGTGATCGGCGACTGGGCCTTCCTGAGCGGCAAACAGGTCAGCTACTTTGGCCGCAAAGGCGAGGGCCACGTTGAACGCTTTCCGCAGTAGCAGCTGCTACTCCGGCTGCACGTCGATGACGACTTTGCCGCTGGACTTACCGCTCTCCACCAGTTCGTGGGCTTCCAGAGCGTTGGCGAAGGTGAAGCGGCGGTCGTCGACCATGGGTTTGAGCTGGCCGGTTTCGATGAGGCGGGTGATCTCGCGCAGGATCCAGCCGTGGTGACCGCGGCGTTCGCCGGTGATGAGCGGCAGGAGGACGAAGACACCGGAATACGTTGCTCCGTGGCGCGAGAGCGATTTCAGGTCGTGCGCTCCCCAGCCGTAGCAACTGGCCACGCGGCCGTAGTTGCGGATGGCCGACATGCAATCGTCCAGGGGCTTGCCGCCCACGGTGTCAAACGCCAGGTCAAAGCCGACGCCCTCCGTGATGCGCTGCACATACTCTGTGACCGGTTCGTCGCGGTCGATGGGAGTGGCGCCGTAACCGCGCACGATCTCTGCTTTACCGGCTGATACGGTTGCGTAGACCTGGGCACCGGCGGAGGCGGCGATCTGCACCGCCATGTGTCCTACGCCGCCTGCTCCTCCGGTCACAAGAACGCGGTCACCTGCCTGCACCTGAGCACGGTCGGCAAGGCCTTCGTAGGCGGTGAGTGCGACCAAAGGGACGGCCGCGGCCTCGTGCAGGGAGAGGTTCTTCGGCTTGGGCGCGAGCAGGTCGGCGTCCACGGCCATGTACTGCGCCAGCGAGCCTTGTTCGCCTCCGGCGCCGCCGGCGAGACCGTAGACCTGGTCGCCCACTTCGAACTCGCTGACGCCGATGCCGACCTCTTCGACGATGCCTGCCATGTCCGTACCGAGGATGCAGGGCGCGGTCATGCCGCCGTGCGGAGCCTTGCCGGTGCGGATCTTGCTGTCAATGGGGTTGACGCCGCTGGCGATGACGCGGACGAGCACATCGTGGTCGCCGATCTGCGGCCTGGGGACTTGGGCGAGGCGGAAGAGGCCGGTTTCAAAGCTATCGACGACAAGGGCTTGCATGGTGAGGTCTGCGGTCACAGATCGTTACTCCAGACTCCTAGAGTAATGGCTCGGGATGATTCTGTGGCCGCAGCCTTCCATGAAGATGGATGCTTAGTGTGCTCCGGCAAGCACCATTTGCGGGCCGGTCAGCTTGACGCCTTTGGCTGATGCCTTGAAGCGCTGCAGTCCTTTGCCGCCGCCGTCGAACTGGACACGGTAGGTCTGGTAGAGCGCATCGGTAAACTGCTTGAGAAACGGGCGAAAGCTGACCGGGTTGCCGGTGCCGATGTAGTAGGAACGCGCTCCGGTGGAGGCAGCAAGGTCGGTCAGGTAGTTCTGCCCGCTGAAGGCGGCCTGGCCGCCGCGCAGGGCCGCTCCGGTGTAGTAGATGGAGTAGACGGCGACGCCGGCGCGCTGAGCATCGGCCTTGGCCGTCTCCACGTAGGGGCTGTACTGGTTCATGGGGCTGGTGCTGCCGTTGTAGGGGTCAACGCCGCTGGTGATCATGAGCGCAATGCGGGCCTTGCCGCTGGGCTGCCAGTGTTTCACGAAATCCGAGAGGCAGAAGTAGGGGCTGGCACTGACGCCGGGCATTCCCCGGGGAAGCCGCAATGCCTTGGCGGCATCATCGTGCTCCGTGGTGAAGCCTTCCTGTTCTGCCACGACACGGCCGTTCTGCATATAGCCGACGGTTACGGCAACGTCTGGCGGCAGGGACTGGATGAAGCTCTGCAGGTCGCTGAGCATACGGCCGAAGCCTGTCTGCAGGCCATCGTCAATCAGGATGGCGAGTTCGACACCGGTTCCCTGCCCCTGGCCGGAGCCGCCGAGGACGGGCTGCCAGCCGGTCACGCGGCGGTCGGCATCCCCCAGCTTGATGGTCACCTCGGATGCCTGCACCCGCGGAGCCTCCGGGCCACGCTTATCTTCCACACGAACCAGGGCGGAGGTCGTGACGGGCCCCTCCACCTGTGCGACCGCCGAAGCGGTCACCAATCCTAAAAGAGCAACACTCAGCCAACGCATGGTTACATCCCTTCCTGCACACTTGGTTAAGACGCAGAAACCGGACATAAGATGCGGTAACGCAGAAAGGGCCGGATTTCTCCGGCCCTTTCGTGGTTGGTGTGGCAGTCGTTTAGAAGATCAGCTTTCCAGCGAACTGAACGTTGAAGGGAGCGCCCGACGAGATCGCCGTGCTGTAACGACCAGCGGTGACCTGACCGAAGTTTGCCGAGTTGTAGGTCGTGGTCGGGTTTGCCATGTTCATGTGGTTGAGGACGTTGAACATCTCAGCACGCAGCTGCAGGCTGATTCCTTCACGGATTTTGGTGTTCTTCACAAGCGACGCATCGAGCGTGAAGAAGTTCGGTCCGCGGAACTGATCGCGAGCAGTGTTGCCGTGTGATCCGGCAGCCGGAGCGCTGAACGGAGTCTGTGACAGCGGAACCCACCATTGGACGATCTTTGTGGTCGTCCCAGAACGGAGGGTCACGTCAGAGCTACCAGTCTTCAGCTTTCCACCGTTGTAGTTGACGCGATCCTTCGCCATGCCGATACCGGTGGTGTCACCGACGGTGATGGAGAACGGAGTTCCGGTGTAGTAGGTCATAAAGCCAGTGACCTGCCACCCCTTGCTGAGAACCGGCATCACGTGCGATCCCGGGATCTCGTAGACAGCGTAGCCGTTGATGGTGTGACGGACATCAAAGGTCGAATGGCCGTAGTCAAGACGCAGGTTCGTGGAGTCGATGGGGCCGGTGCTGCGGAAGGCCGAACCGTTATCCAGCGAGTGGCCGTAGGTCCAGGAGATCTGGCTGGTGATTCCGTGGAAGTTGCTCGACTTCAGACTGGTCTGGAGCGAGTGGTAGTTGGAAGCAGCGTTGCTCGACACCTGAACCACAGCGCCAACCTGAGGAAGGGTGCTGTAGTAAGGACGACGGCGCTGAAGGCAGGTACCGTTTGCGACAGCAGACGCGACGTTGCAAACCGTTGTGCCAACATTTGCCTGCGTGGTGTTCCAGGGAGCTGCCTGATTCGCATCCAACATGGTGTAGAGGTGAGTGCCGAGAGAACCGGCGTATGCCACAGTCACAACATTCCGCTTGCTGAGCTGATACTCAGTCGTCAGACCGAAGTTCTGGGCGTAGGCCATCTTCAGGTTGGGATCAACAGAGAACAGCCCGAACTGCGAAAGGCTCGAGTTCGCCGGGAAGACCGCCTGATTCGTCTGCCACTGCGTTACGTTGGTGAGCGACACGTTCCGAAGACCGGCGATCGGGTTTGCCTGGATGCCGCGTGCGGTTGCACCGGTGAATCCTGGAGCGCTGTCGCCGAATCCGTTGAACGGAGGAGCATCGAAGTAAAGACCCCAGCTGCCGCGGATTGCGAGCTTATCGGTCGGGCTGTAGTTGAAGCCAACGCGAGGAGCGAAGTGCAGCTTACCGGGGTTGTAAAGCGACGGCAGGCCGGAGTTTCCAACACGAACGAGACCGTTCGCATCAGCACCGGAAGTACCGGGACGCCATACAGAGATGGGGCCGGTCGACGAGAGTGCTCCGGTGTACTCATGGCGAACACCGTAGTTCAAGGTAAGGTTCTGCGTGATCTTGAACTGATCCGAGATGAAGAAGGCAAGGTCGGTGCGATACAGATCGCGGCGGAGGTTACCCGCAATAAAGGACGCCGAGCTGAAGTTACCGGCAAGGTAATCGGCAAGCGCCAGAATTTCCGCCTGGTTGTTGGTGATATCGACGTCGCTCGCAAGAGATGTCGCGTTCGACGAGTTGCTGGTGTAGGGGGTCTGCCCTGCAGCCAATGTCATATTGGCGGATGCCGTTCCCGGGAAGCTGAAGGTTCCGCGGGTGTTGGCCTGGTACTGCAGGTCCATGTAGTTACGGCGATATTCACCACCGAAACGAATCTGGTGCTTGCCGTGGATCCAGGTTGCTGCATCGGTGATGTGACCGGTGTAGTCCTTGCGGCCCAGAGCCTGGGTTGCGCCTACGCTGTCAAAGGTGCTCCCGATGGTGATGGTCGGAGCGCCGAAGAGCGACGGGTTGGTAACGCCAGTGTTCAAGCCGAGAGCCGGCATGTTGAAGTCGTGACGGTTGTCGTTGAAGGTCTGGTTGAAGACGCCGACGGCAGCCAACAGCTGATTGGAAAAGTGATCGGTAATGGACCAGTTGTGCGCGGCCGAGAAGTTCTGGGTAATATCCGGAGCAGCCTGGAAGTACCAGTAGGTGCTGCCACCAGGCTCAACCTGACGACCAGTACCAACGAAGGCCTGCAAGCGCAGGGTCTGCTTCGGCGAAATGATGTAGTTCAGGTTACCGATCGCGTTATCGCTGTAGCCAACGCGGGGGTGAGTCTCAACATAGTTGTTGGGGCTGGCAGCAAGGCCGGGAGCGTTGCCACCCATCCAGAGATTGTTCAGAAGGTTCACCGACAGAGGATTTACGGAGAAACCGTGGCGAGTCAGCAGCTGCGTTGCCTTGGCAACATAAGCTGCGCCCGGCTCGGTAGCATTCGAGCTGGGAAGCTGGATAACGTACTTCTGACGCTCGTAGTTGACGAAGAAGAACAGCTTGTCCTTCATGATCGGTCCACCGAGAGATCCGCCGAACTGCTGGTTGCGCGTCTTCTGCTTACGGGTGTTGTCAGCCTGGAAGAAGTCGCGGGCAGCGAAGAACTCGTTACGGATATAGAAATAGGCCGAACCGTGGAAGTTATTCGTGCCGGTCTTAACGCTCAGCGAGATGGTGCCGCCGGGGTTACGGCCCGCGTCCGCGTTACCTGAGGACTGAACCGCGAATTGGTCGATTGCTTCCACCGGGATGGTTACGCCGGCGATGGGGCCTACACCACCCTGGTTGGCGGCGGTGTTGTTCTGCCAGATGTCGTTCGAGTCGGCGCCGTCAAGCTGATAGTTGTTCTGGTTGGTACGGGTACCATTGACCGAACCAGCGCCGTTAACGCCGGGAGCCAGCTTGATCAGCTGCGTGAAGTCGCGGCCGTTCAGTGGAATTTCGGATACGGCCTTGCTGCCGATAACAGCATTGTTAGCCGAGGACAGCGTCTGAATTGTGGAAGTCGTATCCGCCGAAACGTCAACGGTTTCCGTCGCGCCCGTCACGGACAGCTTGGGCTCCACCGGAGTGACTGCACCGGGGTTCACGGAGACATTCTTCAGTGTAGTCTCACCAAAGCCCGAAGCGCTGACGGCCAATGAGTAGGTCGCAACATCGAGATCCTGAAAGACGAAGGTTCCGGCCGAGGTGGTTTCCGTCTCACGGGTAGCACCGGTACCGCTGTTCGTCAGCGTGACCTTTGCGTGAGAAACCACAGCGCCGGTGGCGTCGGTTACGGTTCCACCGATACCGCCACGATAGGTCTGCGCTGAGAGCGGAATTGCAATCAGCAACACGAGGATGGGTACGAAGATGCTTCGGAAGAAGCGGGTAATGCGCATGGACTGGCTCCTGAAAGTAGTGAAACAACTGCGTTAACAACTACGTTTGGGGTCGTTTGATGCGTTGACAGATTGCTTGAAACCGGGTGCGGGAATAACGCGCCCTTAGCAACAACAGCAGCACGCCGTCATGCCACCCTGCTTGGGTAGACAAGCGCCGGGACATCCCCGGGATGCGATAAATGCGGCTGACAAGGTTTGTTTCGTCTCCGTCTGTTTGCTGCTGTTGTGTGTGGGTTAAGCATACCTGTGTTAAAGGCTTTTGAACAAATTTTCTAATCACTGGAGGCAACTTTTCCGGCTGGCGGCGGTTATGCCGCTCTCGTCTCGCTAAAAAGTGGAGAAGTTTCAATACTTTCTCTTGCACTCCGGAGGGAATTCCCCTCAAATAGGAAACAGCAGGTCCCCGCGGACTGGAGACAGCCGTCCTGCATACCGTAGAACACACGCAACTTCTGGCCTAGGTACCGGCATCGTATGCGCGGCTCGCCTTTATCCGCTTTATCTGTACGCAGGGACCAGACTTGTCTCAATTACCGGAGTCTTCATGCAACTTCGCATTAAGTTTGCTGTACTGGCCGTGGCACTCACTCTTGCTGGTTCCTCTTTCCAGGCAAAGGCGCAGGCCATCCCCACCGCGCAGAAGCGCGGAGACGTGGATGCCTTCTTTCTCTATGGGCGCGCCAATACTGATTACGGTCCGGTGAAAAACAATGTTTACACCTTCGGTGTGGACTACATGTTCCGTCCGATACGGTTTGGTCAGCCGGGCGTCAACGTGCGCTATTCCCGCTCATCAGGATCTGTCGTGGACGAACCATTCTTCGGCGGTGGACTGGATTGGCGGTTCCGCGAGCACTATCATGTCCGTCCCTACGCAGTGGCCGACATAGGCGTAGGCAGTCTGAAGGTCAAAGCCAACGGCTTTGATGATTCCGGCACTTCCTACATCCTGGGTGGCGGCGCGGACATCCCGATTACGTCGCGCTTTGCTGGCCGTGTTGAGTTTGACTACCAGCACATCAAGATTTCCGGTGGTGCTGGCCCCGACCTGACCTTTACGCCCTACAGCATCAACTTCGGCGTCGTCTACCGGATCAAGTAAAGCGATTTCAGAGGCAAGCAAAAGGCCCTTCCATTGGAAGGGCCTTTTGCATTGGGCGGATACTCTTTGCTTAGTCGCGCACCAGACGCAGCTTGATGCCTGCGCGGAAGGTAAACGGCAGTCCCGGGTATCCGATGGGGCCGGTGCGCTGCTGGCTGGTCAGGTTGTCGAGCTGCGTGAAGATGTTCACGCTGGGCTTCCACTGGTAGGCAACGTTGGCGTCGATACGCTGGTAGGCGTAGTCGAGGTTCTTGTTGGGCAGCAGCAGCGTGTTGCCACCGTTGATGTCCGAATAGGACAGGAAGGTGGAGTCATCGCTACGTCCCACGAGTGCTCCCTTGAGAGCTGCGGACCATTTGTTCTGGGTCCATTGCAGGGCAAAGAAGCCCGAGTGGGTGGGACGGCGGAAGGGACGCTGGCCGACCAGAGGTGAGGTAGCACCAATGGCGATGCCGGGAAGATTCGGGTTGGTGGTGGCCAGGCCCGCGGCGACTGCATCGCCTGAAAGCGAGCGCTGCACGGTGGCGTCCAGGAAGGTGTAGCCTCCGCGTGCAAACCAGTGGCTGGTCAGCTTCCACTCGCTCTCGGCCTCAAGCCCCTGCGCGCGGTAGGCGAGCGAGTTCAGGTCGGCTCCATAGATGGAGTAGGCGATGCTGGACGGAATGCCGAAGTCG
Source organism: Terriglobus tenax (assembly GCF_025685395.1). Classification (NCBI taxonomy): domain Bacteria; kingdom Pseudomonadati; phylum Acidobacteriota; class Terriglobia; order Terriglobales; family Acidobacteriaceae; genus Terriglobus; species Terriglobus tenax. The sequence goes on from NZ_JAGSYA010000004.1 coordinate 893,654, forward strand.
TTGATCAGCGTGCCCGCGTCCACGTATTCGATCTGGTGATCGAACTGCGTGTGGAAGTAGCTGAGCTTGATGATGCCGCGCTGGCTGAGCAGGCTTTGTTCCACACCACCCTCATAGCTGCGCGAGCGCAGGGCGTTCATCGGCGTGACGTGGTAGGTGCTGATGGCCGCCGTATTCCCGGAGTTGATGAGGAGTTGATAGAGCGAGGAAAACTGCTCGGTCAAGGTGGGCTCCTGTACGCCCTTGGAGAAGTTGAAGCGCACCTTCGTGCCATGGGCAAAGCCGTTGCCGGGAGCGACCGGGTACCAGGCGATACCGAACTTGGGCACTCCGACCAGGCCGAAGAGAGCGTTCTTTTCGATCTCTCCGCCGAGCGAGTAGAAGACGCGGCTGGCGAAGTCGCCCTGCATCTGCAGTGTGTAGCCATAGTTGCCGCGATTAGCCTTATTAAAGGTTCCGTAGGCCGAGTTCTTGTAGATACCGCGCTCATCCTCATAACGGAAGGCACCCAGAACGGCGAGGTGCTGCGAGAAGCGGAAGTCGGTCTGGTAGTAGAGCTGGTCGCGGTTGCTGACCTGGTCAGAGCGCGTGGGGTACGCGAGGTCGTAATCCATGGCCGCACGACCTGTTGCCGAGTAGCCGTTGGCTCCGGCGATGGTCATGACGTTGCCGTAATAGGTGGTGTAACCAAAGCTGGTGACCGGAGTTCCCACAGGCGAGTACTGGAAGAGCTGCTCGCGCTTACGGGTGACGCCGTAGCGCACCAGGTTGTGCCAGGCCGTCGTGGTCTGGTGATCGAGCGATATGCCGGAGATCAGGATCTGGTCAGCCTGTTTGGAGTTGTCAGAGATGCCGAAGAAGTCATGCGCGTTCGGCACACCGACAGCCGCGGTGGTGTTGCGCAGCGTGAAGCGCAGGGATGTCTTCGCTCCGAGCGCGAGGCCGATGTTCGCCGCCGAGGTTGCATTGTGATAGCGGTTGCCGGGCAGAGCGTTCGACGAATCCACACGCGAGAAGCCGAGCAGGTAATCAAGCTGCCGCGCTGTACCGCTCAGGTCGCCCTGGTTGCGCCAGGTATGGAAGTTGCCGGCGTCGCCCGTGTAGTTCAGCACCGGGCGGATGGTGGTTCCCTGCCGTGTTGCAAGTCGAACGGCGCTGGCCGTGGCGCCGGAGCCGACGGTGACGCTGTCCGGGCCACGATGTACTTCGATCTTGTCCAGGGCAAAGCTGGAGAGGTTGCCGTAGTCGAAGCGGCCGCCCATGTCCTCGGCGGGAATGCCGTCGATGGTGACGCGGTTGCCGTCGGACTGGCCACCGCGTACAAACTGCGAGGTCTGGCCGCCCATCTGTCCGCTCTGCACCATCTGGACGCCGGGCATCAGGCGCATCTCTTCCGTGATGCTGTAACGCGGCCACAAGGCGTCGGGCTGGATGAGGCTGACGGAGGAGTTTGTCTGCGACAGCGTTGTCGGCAGGCCGGTGGCCGTTACGGTGACTTCGTCCTGGCGCTCGCTGACGCGGAGGGCCACGTTCTGCTCAAGCACATCGAGACGTCCACCGTAGAAGCTCTGGGAGGGCGTGGTAGCAAAGCCGGGGCTGCCCGTCAGCAGAAGAAAGCGGCCGGCCTCCGACGAGCGAACTTCATACTCGCCATCGGTGCCGCTGACGGCGGTGGCCACGACATTGCGGCCAAGCAGGAGCTGTACGCGGGCGCCAGCAACACCGGCGCCGAGCTGGTTGGTAACACGTCCGCGCACCACAACGGCATGAGCCGCTGACGCAGACAACAACATGGCAAGAAGGGCCGCGCACACGCGGCCTGCAGGAATAGTCATAGACTCCTCGGTTCCCCCTCGGAACGTTGGCTAATCACAGTGAAACCGGTCTCCTGACTTACGCATTCCAGCAGCACTCGATGATGTTTCCCTTCCCGCGCCTTGGCAGTGGGAAACACCTGGCTGTTGATCGCCTCTCCGAAGGGATGACTGTCCATGGGAGAGACGTGCGCTTACAGTTGCGGGGCAGTGGCGGAGTTTCACCGCGCTTCCCGAACATTTCACCGCGTCGATTTTCTTAGAGACACAGGGCAAGACCCTGCGAAGATCACTCGGCACAGTTGCTCGCGTGTACTGCTGATTTTACACGGCGTTCAACGGCTGAGCCGTCAACATCTGCTTGACGCGGGCCACGTCCTCGCGCGAGGTGATGCGGATAAACTCGCGCTCCTCGTCTCCCATCGAGATCCGGCTGCCGGCTACCGCCGAGCCACGGAACGATCCATGCAGGCAGTCCACGCCGGAAATATCCCACAGCCGCTTGGCATTGCGAACCGTTACCCCGGAGCCGCCGATCAGCCTGATGCGGCCTGCCGCCTGGCGGACGAGCGAGGTGACCGTCTCCATGCCCTGCTCCATCAGGGCGTCTCCGCCCGAGGTCAGCACCTCATCGACGCCGCACGCGATCAGGTCTTCCAGAGACTCCTCAAGATCGGCGCTGACATCGAAGGCGCGGTGGAAGACCACCTTCATGGGCCGCGAACGCTCCACCATCTCCAGCGTGTGCTTCACGTCGATGGTGTTGTTTCCGGTCAACAGGCCGAAGACGACGCCCTGAGCGCCAACTTCTTTGCAGCCCTCAATATCCATGCGCATCACCGTCAGTTCTTCCTCGGTGTACACAAAGCCGCCGGCACGCGGGCGGATCATCACGTGGATGGGAACTTCGCTGACCTGCAGAGCCGCGCCGATAAAGCCGATGCTTGGTGTCAGGCCACCATCCGCCAGTGCCGAGCACAGTTCGATGCGGTCAGCTCCGCCCTCAAGGGCGGCATTCAACGACGCTGTCGAATCGACGGCAACTTCAAGCTGGACCGGACGCTGCTGCATTGACGCAAGATCTCCCATTGGCGCTACTCGAGCGACCAGAAGAGCACACTCTACAGGCCGCTGCAAGGATGGGGTGCCGCAGACGTAACGGGACCGCAATGTCTGCAGATGCACAAAAGAAAGCTTCCGCCGCCTGCGATCGATTCACCGCAAACGGCGGAAGGCCTGCAACACTTACTCCACCACGACGGACTTTACGAGATTGCGTGGCTTGTCCACATCAATGCCGCGGCCAATGGCCATGAAGTACGCGAACAACTGCAGCGGCACCACTTCCAGGATGGGCAGCAGGTGTTCCGGAGCCGCGGGGACTTCAACGATGGCATCCGCCAGACCAGCCACCTGCGCATCGCCTTCATTGGCGACGGCAAAGATAGGCGCGCCCTGCGTGCGCATGTCCTGCATCAGCTGGAGCACCTTCTCATAGCGCTGGACGCTTTCAGCATCGTTGCGGTCGACGGTGGCAATCATGACGAGCGGGGTCTTGCTGCCGACCAGGGCGTTGGGGCCGTGCTTCAGCTCGCCGCTTGGGTAGCCTTCGGCGTGGATATAGCTGCTCTCCTTCAGCTTCAGAGCGCCTTCACGCGCAATGGCGTAATGGACTCCGCGGCCCAGGAAGAGGAAGGTCTCCGCAGCCTGCAGACGGCCTGCGGCAACCGCAACCACCTGCTGCCAGCGAGGCAGCCATACACGCATCTGCGCGATCAGCCCGGGTACAACCGTATCGACTCCGAGGACAGGCAGGTTGCGCTGCTTCGCAGCCTGATCGGCCAGCGAGGCCAGCAGCAGAAGCTGCGTGGTGAAGCTCTTGGTGGCCGGGATGGCTTTTTCGACACCGGCCTGCGTGGTCAGGGCCACATCCGCCTCACGCGCCATCGACGAGGTGGCGACGTTGGTGATGGCCAGGGTCTTCTGGCCCATCTCCTTAGCCTTGCGCAGGGCGGCCAGGGTGTCGGCGGTCTCACCTGACTGGGAAACAACGATCACAGCGGCCTGCTTCAGGCGGGCTTCACTGCGGTAAACATACTCGCTGGCGTACTCCACATCCACGTGGATGCCGGCGCGGTCCTCCAGGATCAACTCAGCGACAAGACCCGCGTGGCGGCTGGAACCGCTCGCTGCGATCACAATCTCCTGTACTCCCTCAAGCCACTGCCGCACGGGCGCGAGCGCGCTCTCGTTATAGGCAGACAGCGTACGATCCAGCGCATCAGGTTGCTCGAAGATCTCCTTCAGCATCCAGTGCGGAAAGCCATTCAGTCCATCTTGCATTGCATCACCTCAAAAGTGAGTATATCGAGTCTATTTAATCAGTCGTTTGCCGAAAATGGGTTTATTTGCCCTGAAATGATCAAAAACTCCGGCCATTTGGATAAGAACGGTATAAGCTGGTTCGAAATCAGTATGTCCACCAAGACCGAAGAGCGCGCCGAGCGCATCATGAAACTCCTGTTGCGCAAGGGAGATATCTCTGTTGAGGAACTTGTCGCGACGGTTGGCACCTCTGCCCCATCCATTCGCCGTGACCTCACCCGGCTGGAGAAACGTGGCCTCATCCGCCGCACCCATGGCGGCGCCACGCTGGTGGAACCGCTGCTGTATGAGCCCTTCCGCTACGACATCAGCTTCCAGTCGCGCGAGGGCCAGTTTGCCGAGGAGAAGCGCCGCATCGGGCTGGCCGCGGCAGAGCTGATTGAAGAGAACGAAACCATCGGCCTGAACGCTGGAACAACGACCACGCAGATTGGCCGCGCCCTGCGCCACCGCCGCAATATCTCGGTGGTGACCAACGCCATCAACATCGGCATGGAGCTATGCAACCAGCCGGGCATCAAGACCTCGCTGACCGGCGGCCTGCTTGCGTGGGCGTGGGCGTTTTCGCTCAGCGGACAGGCCACGCTGGACTTTCTGAACACGGTGTACATGGACAAGGTCTTCCTGGGTGTGACCGGGGTCGACCTGGAGCGTGGCGCCACCACACGCGAGCAGGAAGAGGCGCTTGTCTTCCGGGCCATGGCTCGCCAGGCCAAGCAGGTGATCGTGGTGGCTGAATCCAGCAAGTTCGGGAAGGTGTCTCCGGCGTTTGTTTCGCCTTTGGAAGACATCGACGTGCTGATCACGGATACCGGGCTGCCGGAGTCGGTGGCGGAGCAGTATGCGGCGAAGGATATTCAGGTGATCCGGGTTTAGGTTTGCGGCTGTCGAACCCACCCTAGCGTTGTGAGAATGGGGCACGCGAGGTTGTGTTCGCTACTGGATGGTGACCAGACGTTCGTCGTCCATCGTGCGTTTCAGTTGTCCGCAGGCGGCGTAGATGTCGCGGCCGCGGGGGCGACGGATGTAAGCGGGAATGCCGCCGTCGCGCAGCGTCTGCTGGAAGAGAGCGACATGCTCGTCGTCGGGCTGGGAGAAAGGCATGTGCGGGCCGGGGTTCCAGACGATGAGGTTTACCTTGGCGCGGAGTCCGCGTAATAGCTGGATGACCTCACGGGCGTTCTCTACGCCGTCGTTCACACCACCCAGAAGCACATACTCAAAGGTGATGCGTTCGCGTGGTCGCAACGGAATCTCGCGGATGGTGTTCAGCAGAACACCGATGGGCCACTTGCGGTTGATCGGCATGACCGCCGCTCGGACCTTGTCGTTCGAGCCGTTGAGGCTGATGGCCAGCTTGGGCCGCACCGGCTCCTGCATGTAGCGGTTGATGCCGTGCAGAATGCCCGAGGTCGACACCGTCATGCGGGACTCCGGAATGCCCATGGGGCCAACGAGCAGGCGAACCGAATCCATGAAGTTGTCGAAGTTGTGGAAGGGCTCGCCCTGTCCCATGAAGACGAGGTTGACGCGGTCTTTGCCAACCTGCATGGACTGGCGGTTGAGCACCAGGGCGACCTGTCCGGCGATCTCGCCGGCGGTGAGGTTACGGCGCAGACCCAGCTTGCCGGTAAGGCAGAACTGGCAGTTAACCGCACATCCGACCTGGCTGGAGATGCAGATGGTGCCTCGCTTGTAATCGTCCGTGGGAGCGGCTTCCTCTTCTTCTTCGGCTGCGGGAGTACCGTCGCCGCGTTCGCCGCCGTCGCCTTCCGGCATCCAGACGGTTTCAACCGTCTCGCCATCGGCGAGCTTGACCAGGTAGCGCTCCGTACCGTCGATGGACTTCGCGACGAGGGAGACATCCGGCAGACCGACGACCCATCCGGCGGCCTTCATTTTCTCCCTCACGGCAACGGGCAGGGTGGAGATTTCGTCGATCGTCTCCACGCGCTGGCGGTAGAGGGCGTCGTGGAGTTGCTTGGCGCGATAGAGGGGCTGGCGGAAGCTCTCGACCAGGGCAGTCAGGTCTTTCAGCGTCAGGCCAAAAAGCGCGCTCCGCTCCGGGGACTGCCCCTGTGCGGTAAGTTCTTCATTCTGCGCGGCCTGTGTCCCGTCTTCCATCTCGTGCAAATCCCCTCTTCTCACTCTAACGCCTCGGCGTCCGTCTTATGAAACAATAGCCGTTTCCGCCCCTATCCGGGCGTTTGCCGCGTAAGGAGCACCATTTGTCCCTGGACATCACCCTGGCTGAAAACGCAACGACAGCTACCTCCGGCCATCCGGCCCGCAATATCCGCAAAACCCGCCTTGCCAACGGCCTCCTGGTCCTGACCGAACGCATGCCGCACCTCCGCTCCGTATCGATGGGCGTGTGGGTGGGCAGCGGCTCGCGTGATGAGTCGCCGGAGCTGAACGGCATCTCCCACTTTGTGGAGCATATGGTCTTCAAGGGCACCACCTCGCGCAGCGCGCAGCAGATTGCCCGCGAAGTGGACGCCATTGGCGGCAATCTGGATGCCTTTACCGGCAAGGAGACGGTCTGCTTCAACATCAAGGTGCTGGATACGAATGTTCCGGCCGCGCTGGATGTACTGGCCGACCTGGTGCTGCACCCGACCTTCACGCCGGAAGACATTGCACGGGAACAGTCCGTCATCCTGGAAGAGATCAAGATGGACGAGGACAACCCGGACTACCTGGTCCACGAGGTGTTCACCCAGAACTTCTGGAAGCATGACGCGCTGGGACGTCCGATCCTGGGAACGAACAAGACGGTCTCCTCCTTTGACCAGCAGGTGGTCTTCGACTTCTACGCCAGCCGGTTCACGGCGGCGAATATGGTCTTCTCGGCGGCGGGAAACCTGGACCATGACAAGTTTGTGGCCATGGTGGAGCAGCACTTCTCTGCCCTGTCGGCCACCTCGAACGCCCTGCCCGGCCGCGCAAAGCCGGAGGCACAGCCGCATGTGACCCTGAAGAATAAAAAGTCGCTGGAACAGGTACAGATCTGCATGGGCGTTGCAGCGCCGGCCGTGGCCTCGCAACTGCGGTATCCCGTGTATCTGTTGAACACGATTCTGGGCGGAGGCATGAGCTCGCGGCTGTTCCAGACTATCCGCGAGGACCGTGGGCTGGCCTACAGCATTTACTCGGAGATGAACCCGTTCCGCGATACCGGATCGCTGTGCGTCTATGCCGGCACCTCACCGGACAAGGCGCGGGAGGCCGTCCTGCTGACGGTTGCCGAGTTCCGGCGTCTTAAAGAAGAGCTGGTCACCGAAGACGAGTTGCAGCGCGCCAAGAACCAGTTGAAAGGCAACATCGTGTTGGGTCTGGAATCTTCTTCGAGCCGTATGGCCAATCTTGCCCGCCAGCAGATGTACTTCGAGCGCTTCTTCACCGTGGACGAGATTATTGACCAGGTAGAGGCCGTGACACGCGAAGACCTGCAGGTGCTGGCGCGGGAGCTCTTCCACCAGGACACGATCGCGCTGACGCTGCTTGGCAATCTTGACGGTACTGATATTCAACGCAGCGATCTGGCCTGCTAAACTCCAAACGCAGAGGAACTATGAATACGAAGTCTATGTCTGGCCGCCTGAAGCGCTCGAACGAACGCGGATTCTCGCTGGTAGAACTGCTGATCGTGATGTCGGTCATCCTGATCCTGATGACTCTGGCCATTCCCCAGTTGACCAAGATCCGCCGCAAGGCAAATGAGACCTCGGCCATCCAGTCGGTGCGCGCGATTGCGCAGGCGGAGCAGATGTACCAGTCGAACTATCCGGCCAATGGCTTTGCCTGCTCGCTCTCCGCGCTGGGCGGCGAGGATGCGTCGGGCGCGGCCAGCCCGACCTCGGCGCACCTGCTGCCGTCAGACCTCTCGGCCGGCGTGAAGGCGGGCTACACCTTCGCCATTACCAACTGCACCAAGGTGACGGTGAACAACACGGACCAGTACACCTCGTATGAGATCACCGCTGTTCCGCAGCAGGTAGGCAAGACAGGCGACCGCGGCTTCTGCTCGGATGAGTCGCAGCAGGTGAAGTATGACCCTGCTGGTGGAACAGCCTGCACGGCTCCGGTGCAGTAAGAAGAGATTGCTTCGAGAAAAGAGCCCGCCGATGGCGGGCTCTTTTTGTTTTGGGAAGCGGCCCCCTTTCGTTGCGCTACGGGATAACAAACAAGAAAAACAGATACGACTATCTCTTCAACATCTGGTCGATGCGCTCGTAGCTGCTCTCCATACCCTTGGTCATGCCGCTGAGCAGCGCCTGATCGCGGATGGCCTGCGATTCGTAGACCAGTTCGGCACGCATGAGGGTCGCGTCGCCATCTTCGGCCAGAACACAGTGCATCTTCTCCTCCGGGCTGAGGAAGCCGAGGTCGAAGCGGCGCGTGGAGGAGAAGCTGTTGGGAGGATCGACGGTGAGGTAGCTTCCCGTCATCTGCAGTTCGCGGCCATCGGGGTTCGTCCAGTAGAAGCGGAAGTTGCCGCCGGGGCGCAGGTCGATCTCGCAGGCTTCCATCGTCCATCCATCCGGGCCAAGCATCCATTGCCGTAGCAGGTCGGGTACGGTCATCGCCTGGAAGACCATGGACCGGGGAGCCTGGAAGCGCCGCGTGACCAGCAGAGAGGTTTCATTCAGGATCTCGATGGTGGACTTGCCCACTTTGGTTGCGGTCATCATGCGGCCTCTCCTTCCATCTGCTTGAGGAGCGACTCCAGGCGCTCGTAGCCCATCTCCATGCCGTTGGCCATCGGTGTGGTCATCACCTTTTCGAGAATGGCTTCGGACTCATACGTAATGGTCATCTTCAGAATGGTCTGTGCTCCCTGCTCGAGGAACTCGGTGAAGATCTCGGACTGCTGGCCATCCCAGGCATCGTCAAAGCGCTGGGTGACGCGCATGAAGCGCGGCAGGTCGAGTTCCAGATACTCACCGCCGAGGCCCATCGTCATCTTGCGCTCGGCGTTGCTCCATTCCCAACGGTAACGGCCGCCGACACGGAGGTCCATCTCGCAGGTGGGCATCTCCCATCCCGGAGGTCCAAGCAGCCAGCGGCGGACGTACGCGGGCTGGGTGTGGGCCTGCACCACAAGGTCGCGTGGTGCGTTGAAGACGCGTGTGATGACGAGTTGTTTGCTACCCAGACGATCCTGCGTGAGTTTGCCAACCTGCATGCGAGTTACCTCTTCTTTGCTGATTTCTTTTCCGTCTTCATCTCTTCCAGGAGCCCGTCGAGCCGCTGGAAGCTGGGCTCCCAGAAGCGCCGGAAGCCTTCCAGCCATGCATTCGCCTCGGCCATCGGGCCGCCTTCGATACGGCTCAGACGTCGCTGCGCATCGCGTCCGCGCGAGATGAGGCCAGCCTGCTCCAGCACCTTCAGATGCCGGGAGATGGCGGGCTGGCTCATGTCGAAGGGCTCGCAAAGCTCGCTGACGGAGGCTTCGCCCAGGGAAAGCCGGGCAAGGATCGCGCGGCGGGTGGGATCGGCGAGAGCCTGAAAGGTGGTGTCGAGATGGTCGAACGATTCCATAGCTTTTTATTTATATAACTATTTAGTTATATGTCAAGCAGCAAATTCACGCATCATAGAAATCATGGTTCGCCATCGTATTGCCCGCCTCGCAAGTCTTGTTGTCCTGTTCGCCGCTCCGGCCTTTTCCCAGACGCTGCACGATGTTGCCAAGCGGGTCAATGACCACTACAACCACCTGAATTCCCTGGAAGCGAAGTACACCGAGCGCTATTCCGGCATGGGGATGAACAAGACCGAGACCGGCACGCTGCTGCTGAAAAAGCCCGGCAAGATGCGCTGGAGCTATGCGGCGCCCGAGGGCAAACTGTTTGTGCTGGATGGCAAGAATGCCTACTTCTACACACCGGGCGATGCGCAGGCACAGGTGATTCCTGCCAAGAAGCTGGACGATATGCGCAGCCCGCTGCGCTTCCTGCTGGGGCATACCAACCTGGAGAAGGAACTGGACCACCTGACCATGAACAGCAGCGGAGACCGCGCCTACTTTACCGGTGTGCCGAAGGGCATGGAGGAGCGGGTGAAGGAGTTTACCGTGGCCGTGCAGGCAGCGACCGGGGCGATTCTTGGCCTGAAGGTGGAGGAGATCGACGGTTCCACCACGGAGTTCACCTTCAGCGCATTGAAAGAGAATGTGCCGGTGAAGGACTCCGACTTCACGTTTACGCCACCTGTCGGGGTGGAGATTGTCTCCGGCATGCCTCCTGTGTAAGCAAGAAAACCGAGTCTATCTCGGCATAACTCCCGTCTTTAGGAAGAGAAATTCCGAAGCTCCTTGAATTCGGACTGGATATGTCCTATAAAAATAGGACTGAAACTGTCCCATATAAAGGCGGGTCATTGCATGCGTCGTATTCTGCCCTTCTCTCTTTTTGCGCTTCCCTTGGTTGCCCTTGCGCAGGGCCCTGGCGGTCCCGGTGGTCCGGGCGGCCCACCGCCGCGTGTTGTTCTGCAGGCACTGGACACCGATAAGGACGGCCAGCTCTCAATGGCAGAGATTGCGGCTGCGTCGGCCAACCTGCTGTCGCTGGACAGGAATGGCGACGGCCAGTTGACCTCACTGGAGTACCTGCCGAACCAGGCGGATCCGAAGGCGAACAACGCCGACGACCTGGCGCAGCGCCTGATGGTGTTCGACAAGAACGGCGACGGCGTTCTGACCAAGGACGAGGTGCCGGAACGCATGGCGGGGATCTTTGCGCGCGCGGACAAGAATGGCGATGGCAAGATCACGGCGGATGAGCTGAAGTCGACCGCATCGAAGCAGTCCGGCCCGAATGGCCGCGCGGAGCGTGGCGGTAATGTGACGCGGATGGACCCGATCCTGTCGGCGCTGGACACGGATCACGACGGTGTCATCTCCGCCGCGGAGATTGCCGCTGCTCCCGCCGCACTGAAGACGCTGGACAAGAACGGCGATGGCACGCTCACCGCCGACGAGATTCGTCCGCGCCAGCAGACCCCGGCCGATCGCGCCGGGCATTTCTTTGACGAGTGGGACACGAACAAGGACGGCAAGATCACGGTGGAGGAAGCTCCGGAACGCATGGCGCCGCAGTTTGCCAACATCGACACGAATCACGACGGCTTTATCGACCTGCAGGAAGCCACGACCTACTTTGCGAATATGCCGCAGCAGCAGCGCGGACCGCGACCCGAGGGCGCGCCGCGTCCGGAAGGCGCTCCGCAAAACTAGCGTCTTAAGCTGGCCTTGAACTGAGTGATGGTAAACAAGGGAACAAGAGAGGTATGGATGACCTTCCGCAAGAGTGTTGCTGCACTGTTCTGCATGACTGCTTCTGTCCTGGCACAGAAGCCGGCGACCCACGTCTTTCACTATGACAATGTTCTGGGAACGTCGATGGAGCTGAAGCTCCAGACGACGAATGCTCACCAGACCAACCGCGCCGAGAAGGCCGTTCTGGACGAGATTGCGCGTGAGAACAGAATTCTTTCCGCGTGGCAGTCGAACTCGGAGTTTTCGCGCTGGATGAAGACCCGCAACACGCCGGTGAAGGTGAGTCCGGAGCTAATGGAGGTACTGGCCACCTTTGACCAGTACCGCGAGCAGACCGGTGGCGCGCTGGACCCCAGCGCCGAGACCGCTACCCGTGTGTGGAAGCTGGCGGCTGTCGAAAACCGCAAACCCACCGAGGCTGAGCTGGCCAAAGCCGTAGCTGCGATGCAGCAGCCGCACTGGACACTGGACCAGGCGCGTGGCACGGCGACGCACCTGGACGATGCTCCGGTGGCGTTGAATTCGTTTGCCAAGAGCTACATTGCAGGACGCGCTGCTGACAAGGCTCTGGCGGCTGGAGCGAGCGGCATCCTGCTGAACATTGGCGGCGACATCGTGGTGCGCGGCGGTCTGTCAGAGAGCGTTGCCATTACCGATCCCAAGGCGAATGCCGATAACGATGAGCCCCTCGACATGGTGCGCGTCAGCAATCGCACGATTGCGACCTCCGGCGACTATCGCCGCGGTTTTGATATCGCAGGCCAGCACTACTCGCACCTGATCGATCCGCGTACGGGCCAGACGGCGGAGAACGTAATCTCGTCGACCGTGATTGCCAAGGATCCGGCGATGGCGGGTGCCCTGGCAACGGCGTTCAGCGTGATGGAGCCGGCGGAGAGCAAGAAGCTGGCATCAAAACTGACCGGTGTGGATTACATGCTCGTGCTGCGCGATGGATCGACGGTAGCCTCTGCCGGATGGCAGAGCCGCGAGGTGCCTCGCCTGGTGACGGCCGGCTTTGCCCCGGCGACCAGGACCGCCGGCCTGGATGTGATGATCAACTTCGAGATCGCACGCATCGACAATCCGCGCTACCGCCGCCCGTATGTGGCGGTGTGGGTCGAGGACCAGGACCACTTCCCCGTCCGCACGCTGGCCCTGTGGTTTGCCAAGCCGCGCTGGCTGAACGAGCTGAAGCAGTGGTATCGCGATGACCAAATGCGCAACATGGCCGAGGGCACGGACCTGACGGCTACGCTGAGTTCTGCCACGCGCGTACCGGGCAGCTACAACCTGCGCTGGGATGGCAAGGACAACAGCGGCAAGCCTGTGAAGCCGGGCAAATACACCGTGCTGATTGAAGCCGCGCGTGAGCATGGCGGCTACGACCTGCTGAAGCAGGAGATCAACTTCGACGGCAAGACGGCGGCGAAGTACTCCCTGCAGGGCAAGCAGGAGGTCGGTAAGGCGACCATCGATTACGGTAAGCACTAAACCCATGGCAACGACGGCTCCAACCAAACCACCCATCACCCTGGCGGTGCGCTTACGCAAGCGCACCGCTATCATTTCCCGCTGGCTGCATATTTACCTGTCGATGGTCTCGTTTGCCATCGTGCTGTTCTTCTCGATCACCGGCTTTACGCTGAACCATGCCGAAGCTCTGGGCGGCAAGGAGAAGACCACGGTGACCAAGGGCGAGCTGCCGCATGAATGGCTACGCCCCGCCGATGGCGCCGAGCCGGACAAGCTGAAGATTGCCGAAGAGCTGCGCTCGCGCCACAAGCTGCACGGCGCGGTGAGCGACTTCCGCGTGGATGACACGCAGCTTGAGGTCTCGTTCAAGGGCCCGGGCTATGCGGCCGATATCTTCATTGATCGCGACACCAATAAGTACGACCTGACGGAGACACGCAACGGCTTTGTGGCCGTGGTGAATGACCTGCATAAGGGCCGCGACTCGGGCGCGGTGTGGGCGGCGATGATTGACATCTCCGCCGTACTGCTGACGCTGGTCTCACTTACCGGCCTGGTGCTGCTGTTCTTCGTGTACAAGCGGCGGGTCTCCGGCCTGATTGTCGCCGTGGCTGGCGGTCTGGTCTGCTACCTGGTCTACCTGCGGTTTGTCCCATAACGCGGCGTTGAACTTGCAATAGAAAAGCGGCCCTGGTGGCCGCTTTTCTATTGCGTGGAACTCCGTATCCTTCTACTTCTGAGACTTCGTCAGGTTCTCCGCGACGAAGAGGCCGGACTTCCCCGCGCTGATGACGTCGAGGTCTCCGTCCCCGTCGATGTCTACGACCACTGTCTGGACGCCTGCCCCCATGCGTCCGCCGTAGTCGATGATGTGGCGGATCCACTCGACACCGCCGTTGCCGGGGCCGCGGGAAGTAGCCTGCGTGGCCGGAACCTTCTTCCACTCGTACCAGTAGATGCCGACCGGGTCGCGTTCCCCGGGATCGGCCCCGTTATGCGCGAAGTAGCGTTTGCCCGCAACGAAGTCGAGCTGGCCATCGCCATTCAAATCGACGGGGACAACCTCATGCACCTGCGACCAGCTTGCGTCGATGATGTGCTGGGTGAAGGTACCGTCGGCGTTCTGCTCATACCAGGCGAAGCCGTAGTCGTGCGCCATGCCGGCAACGAGGTCCTTGCGTCCGTCGCCGTTGATGTCGATGAGGTGAAGCTGGCTCATGGAGATGCGACCGTTGTTGACCGGCGGCGTCAGCGGCAGGTCCATGCGAGTCCCGGCGGGATAGATAGGCTTCCCGCCCCAGTCGTTGGCATGCCAGGTCCACTCGGCGGTGGAATGGACGTCTGCAGGAGCTTCGAGCCAGCCGCGTGGAGTGAGGATGTCGGCGCGGCCATCGCCGTTGATGTCCCCCGCGCCGATGCCGTGGCCGTAGCTCTGGTGCGAGACGGTGTGCTTGATCCACTGATGGTCTTTCAACTCAAACCATGCGGCAGGGACATTCTCGCGGTCGAACTCGGGGAGCAGTTCATTGGCCTTGCCGTCGTTGTTCAGGTCGACGAGGAAGGCGAACTCGGTGGGGCCGGAGTTGTCGATCTCGGTCACCTTCCACGCGCCGCCGGCCTTACCGGGGTTCTTCAGCCAGACGATATTGTGCGCGAAGTAGCTGCACTGGATGACGTCGGGCCATCCGTCGCCGTCGACGTCCATCACCTGGTCACTGAAGTTGTCGATGTATCCGGAGGCGTAGTCGATGGAGCGCAGAGGATGCTTGATCCACTTCGGCCCCTCGTACCAGCTTTCGCCGGCGACGATGTCGAGCTTGCCGTCCTTGTTCAGGTCAGCCACGGCAACGGTTTCGCCGTAGCCTGGATCGATCATGGAGGTGCGGAAGGCGATGTCCGCCGGACGGCTGGCAGCATGAGCCATGGCAGCGGCAGACAGAGCGAGGACGCACAACAGCTTTTTCATTGCGATGGATTCTCCCGGAGTTTCAGCGGGGGAATTATTCCATTTGCGAGGCACGATCGACAAAACCGCGTCTGGTATTCTTCGACCGGCAACATGACGCAGAATCGAATCAAACGCGAAAAGACATCCGGAGCTTGCGTATCGACGCTGAAGATTCTGCAATGATTTCGAAGCCGAGCGAGCCGGAACTTTTACTGCCGGACATCCTCCGCAAAGATCTGGATGTGGTGTTCTGCGGAATCAATCCTGCGTTGAGCGCAGCCCGTGCGGGACACCATTTCTCAAGTGGCAGCAACCGGTTCTGGCGTGTGCTTCACCTGGCGGGGTTCACGCCGAATCAGATTCTGCCGGCAGACGACCGCACGATTCTTCAATACGGTTGTGGTTTGACAGCTGCCGTAGAACGGCCAACGGTAGGAGCGAACGAACTGACCCGCCGTGAGTTTCGCGCATCCGCCGACGGACTGGAACGGAAGCTTCGACGGTATCGTCCGCGCTTCCTGGCGTTTCTCGGCAAACCAGCGTTTGCAGCCATCTTTCAGCAAAGAACCGTCGAATGGGGACCGCAGTCCATGCGGTTTGGCGGTGCCGAGGTCTGGGTTTTACCCAACCCCAGCGGACTCAACCGGGCATTCAGCCTTGAGGCGCTGGTGTCTTCCTACCGGGAGCTTCGGACCGCTTTGCAACGGCAGTCGCAATGACTTGCCGTTCCTTATCGCCGCGACCGTACAATTCTGGACAAACAACGAAGGGGAACTCTTATGAAGATGCAACGCCGCAAGATGCTTGGAGTGCTGACGGCTGCCGCCGGGTCGGCGTTGATGCCGGGTTCGTTTGTCGTGGCGGAGCAGGCGGCTGAGGCGAAGCCCGGGGCGAAAGAGACAGTGGCCGGTATTGGAGGCTTCTTCTTTCGTGCACATGACCCGAAGACTCTGGCCCAGTGGTACCTGGATCACCTGGGTATCTCCGTAATGCCGCAGAGCTATGGTGCGCCGGTGTGGACACAACAGGAAGGGCCGACAGTGTTTGCACCTTTCTCTGAGAAGACCACGTACTTTGGCGACCCGGCGAAACAGTGGATGATCAACTTTCGCGTGCGCGATCTGGATAAGCTGGCCGCGCAACTGGAAGCGGCAGGCATCGCGGTGAAGGTGGACCCGACGATCTATCCCAACGGACGTTTTGCGCGCATTCACGATCCGGAGGGAAATCCGATTGAGCTGTGGCAGCCGATGAAGGCGGCGGGTAAGTAATCCCCTGTGTTCTGCTCGTTGGAAAGCGATCCTTCGCTGCGCTCAGGATGACACCCACCTACTTTCCAGCTGTTGACATCGAATAAGGACGCGCCGAGGCTGCACGACCGAAGTTCTTGTTGGGGGTGGTCTGCATGGTGAAGCGAAGCTCGCCGCCTGCGAGCAGTTGCTCGTGCGTGACGAAGACGCGGTCCAGCGCTTTCCCATTGAGCGCGACGTTGCCCACGTAGTCGCCGCTTCCCTGCTTCACGATGTGCAGCGTTTTGCCGTTGGGCAGGTGCAGCGTGGCGGAGTCGACAAACGGGCGGCCCAGCACATACTCATTGCTGCCCGGCGCCACCGGGTAGAAGCCAATGCCGGTGAAGAGCAGCCAGGCGGACATCTGGCCGAGATCGTCGTTGCCGACCAGACCGTCGGGCGCGGGGCGGTACTGCGAGTCGACGATCTGCTTCAAGCGCTCCTGCGTGCGCCAGGGCGCTCCGGCATACGCGTAGAGATAGGCCAGGTGGTGGCTGGGTTCGTTGCCGTGGATGTACTGGCCGATCATGCCGGCGATGTCTTCGACGTCGGCGTATTGCCTGGGATCGACCCTGGCGTCGAACATCGCGTCGAGCTTTGCGATCAGCTTGTCATCACCGCCAAGCAGGTTGATCAGGCCGGCCTCGTCCTGCGGCTGGTACCAGGAATACTGCCATGCGTTGCCCTCGGTGAAGCCGCTGCCGTTGCCGGCCTTGGCGGGATCAAAGGGCTCGCGGAAGGTTCCATCCGCCAGCTTCGGGCGGACGAAGCCGGTCTTCTGGTCGAAGACGTTGCGCCAGTAAGCGGCGCGCCTGGTGAACTCCTGCTCGATGTCTGCCTTGTGCAGGGCGTGCGCCATCTGTGCGATGGTCCAGTCATCGAAGGCGTACTCCATGGTCTCGGAGGCGGACTCGTCGTCGCGGTCGACGGGCACGTAACCACGGTCAATGTACTCACCCACGCCCTCGTACTGGCGATAACGCGCGCTGGCCACCATGGCGTTGAGCGCGGCCTCAGCATCATAGCCGCGGATGTTCTTCAGGTAGGCGTCGGCCAGAATGGGCACGGCGTGATAGCCGATCATGCACCATGTCTCCAGCCCGGCGAACTGCCAGACGGGCAGAATGCCGAAGGGCGACTGCTGCTGTGATGCGACGAGAGAGCGCACGACGTTATTGGTGCGCGCCTCGGGCTGCAGTAGTGTCATCAGGGGCTGTTCTGCGCGGTAGGTGTCCCACAGCGAGAAGGTGGAGACGAACTCCCAATCCTTGGCCTGGTGAACCTCTTCATCCGGGCCACGGTAGCGCCCGTCCACGTCCATGGCAGTACTCGGCGCCATTAGCGCGTGGTAGAGCGCGGTATAGAGGTTCTTCCTCATCGCATCAGTCCCGGTGAACTCAACACGGGCGAGTTCTTTCTCCCAGGCTGCGCGGGCCTGTGCGCGGACACGGTCGAAGTCGAAGTCTTTTGCCTCGGCGTTCAGGTTGGCGATGGCGCCCTCTTCACTGACGGTGGAAAGGGCAACCTCGACCACCAGCGGTTTTGCAAGCTGGCCGAAGTCAAAGGCGGCGGTGATGCCACGGCCTTCCTTGAATGGAACGTCGGTGGAGTCGCGGCGCACTCCGCTGAAGCCGTTGTAGGGCTGGTCGACCGGTTCCACATTGCGAAAGAAGTGGCCGGTGAGGGGCTGCGAGAAGCGGATGGCGAAGTAGAGCTGGCGCGCCGGTGCCCAGCCACGGGTCTCCCGCATGCCGGTAAGGGTGCCGTCCGGACGCAGCCGGATGCGGGACCACATGACCTTGCCGGGATAGTTGTAGATGGACGAGCGCAGGTCCAGCACCAGGTGTGCGGGCTTGCCCTGCGGGAAGCTGTAGCGGTGGACGCCAACACGAGTGGTAGCGGTGAGCTCGGCCTTCACCTGCGGCCCGTCCAGCAGGACGGTGTAGTAGCCGGGCTCGGCGTGCTCGGTTTCATGGCGGAAAGCGGAGCGGTATTGCTCCGGCTCCAGCTTTACCTCGCCAGATTCGGGCGTAAGCAGCAGGTCGCCGAGGTCGGAGTGGCCTGCGCCGGAGAAGTGGGTGTGCGAGAAGCCGAGGATGGAGGTGTCCTCGTAGCGGTAGCCGGCGGCCCACTTGTAGCTCTGCTTGAAGGGCTTGATCTCGGTGTCGGGGCTGAGCTGCACCATACCGAAGGGAACGACGGCTCCGGGAAAGGTATGGCCGTCCGGGCCGGTGCCGATCATGGGATCGACGGATTTGTAGGCAGCAGACTGGGCGAGAGCGGCGGAACTCAGCACAAGGACAGCGAGGAGCGACTTCATGGGGTCAATGCTATCGCGTTGAGGGGATCGCGCTGACCGAACCCACCCGGGTTGGGGAAATGCAAGCGATGGTGCCACAACCCCACCCTTCGCCGGCGGCGAAGAATAGGGGCAACGGAACGGGGCAGCCCGGTCCGCGATAAACTGGAAGGCGACTATGTTTGAGAACCTTCAGGAAAAACTGCAGCGCGCGTTTAAGAACCTCCGCGGTCAAGGGACCGTCAGCGAGGAAAACATTACCGAAGCGCTGCGCGAGATCCGCCTTGCCCTGCTTGAGTCCGACGTCAACCTGAACGTGACCAAGGACCTGATGGAGCACATCCGCGAGAAGGCGGTGGGCCAGCAGGTAGCGACGGCCCTGTCGCCGACCGAGCAGGTGATCAAGATCATCCATGGCGAGCTGGTGGAGCTGCTGGGCCGCGACACCGCCCGCTTCAAGTTCGCCTCGCAGCCGCCGACGGTCATCCTGATGGCCGGTCTGCAGGGTTCCGGTAAGACAACTACGGCGGGAAAGCTGGCGCAGTGGCTGAAGAAGGGCGGACATCGCCCGATGCTGGTCTCGGTCGACGTCTACCGTCCGGCTGCGCGTGAGCAGCTGGCCGTGGTGGCCAAGACGATTGGCACGCAGCTGTACACCGGCAATGTGGGCGCGGATGAGGCGGGTACGCCGCTGGTGCTGCGCCTGGCCAAGGAAGCCAAGCGCGATGCGGCCAACTTCGGCTGCGACATCCTGCTGGTGGATACCGCCGGACGCCTGGGCATTGACGAAGAGCTGATGTCCGAAATGAGCGAGCTGAAGAAGCTCCTGAACCCGTCCGAGATCCTGTTTGTGGCCGACGCCATGACCGGACAGGACGCGGTGAACTCAGCCAAGGCCTTCCATGACCGGCTGGGAATTACAGGCGTCGTCCTCACCAAGATGGACGGCGATGCCCGCGGTGGCGCGGCACTGTCGATCCGCCAGGTGACGGGTGCTCCGGTCAAGTTCCTGGGTACGGGCGAGAAGCCGGATGCCTTTGAGCCGTTCCACCCGGACCGTATCGTCAGCCGCATTATGGGCATGGGCGATATCGCCACCCTTCTGGAACGCGCCGAGGAGAAGCTGGATCGCGGCAAGGCCGAGGCCTTTGCCAAGAAGGCTTTGACGGGCGACGGGTTCTCGCTGGAAGACTTCCGCGACCAGTTGCGGCAGATCAAGAAGCTGGGCTCGATGCAGTCGATTCTGAAGATGCTGCCGTCGGTGGGACCGTTCCAGGGCCTGCAGCAGGCAGCCGGGAATATCGACGAGAGCCAGTTCAGCCGCGTGGAGGCGATCATCAACTCCATGACCGCCCGCGAACGCGTGAACCACGAGATTATCTCCGGCAGCCGCCGCAAGCGCATTGCGGCCGGTTCCGGAACGAGCGTGCAGGAGGTGAACAACCTGCTGCGCCAGTACGCCCAGATGCGGAAGATGTTCAAAGGCATGGGATCGGGTGGCGGCAAGATGCAGCGCCGCCTGATGAGCCAGATGGGCAATATGGGGCGGTTCGGACGGTAGTCGTTGAAAATGCAGGTCCCTCCACTCCGCTTCGGTCGGGATGACAGGGTAAGGGATAGGAAGATGGCGGCTTACGCCGGAAACAATCTGCAATACCTGGAAGCCGGCGATGACGCCGGCTTTTCCGCGCTTATGGCCGTTTACGAAGCGTCTTTCCCGACGGAAGAACGCAAGAGTGCAGCATGGCTGCGGGAGATGCTGGCTGGGCTCTCGTACCGCTTTCTTACGCTTGGCAGCGGGGCGGATCTGGCCGGGTTCGCCGTCATAATGCGGTCGACTGCGCAACCCATCACGCTGCTGGAGTATATGGCTGTCGCTCCACTGCATCGCGGCAAGGGTGTTGGCCGCAGGCTGTTTCAGCAGGTGGCGGCTCTTACCGCAAATGAAAATCGCGTTCTTGTGATCGAAATCGAGTCCGGAGAATCGGAGGACCAGGTCCGGCGGCGACGGTTTTATGCCTCCCTTGGCGCGGAGCCGCTGGCAGTTCCGTACACCATGCCGCGGGTTGCGGCAGCTCCGCCACCGCCGATGGAGTTGTTATGGCTTTCCTACGGCCGGCCACACCCTTCTGAAGAGACCGGGAAGCGCTGGGTCACGGCGATTCACCGCGAGGTCTACCGGCAGGCGTGAAAATCCGCACGTCCGTGTGACGGCCGTCACCGATTTTCTACGAAAACAGGCGCACTCTAGCCTTGCTGGATTATGATTTCCGGCCACAAGGAGAGTGCGCCATGACCACAAGCCTCCATCCTGCCGAGACCTCCCTCCACCTGGAAACGACCCGTCTGAAGCTGCGCCGGATTCTGGTTGCGACCGATTTCTCATCCTTTGCCGATACCGCGCTACTGGCGGCCTGTCATCTTGCCCGGGCTTATCAGAGTGAACTGGTTCTGTTTCACAACATCACACCTCCTCCTGTCTCTCCGGATGCCACGATGAGTTCGGTTGAAGCGGCGGCTGCGGCCAGCGACCATGCCGCAAATCGCATGAAAGCGCAGATTGCGTTCCGTCCGGAACTGAAGGCAATTCCTCATCGGGCTATCGTCCGCGAGGGATATATGAATGAAGAGCTTGCCTCCGTGGCGCAGGAGGAGTCGATCGACCTGGTCGTGGTTGGCTCGCATGGCGCACGGGGCTTTGAGAAGGTTCTGCTTGGCTCGGTCGCGGAGTCGATGCTGCGCAAGTCGCGCCTTCCGGTCATGGTGGTTGGTCCGGACGCGAAGGTATCCGAGACACCACAGTCGATCCTGTTTGCCACCGACCTGCAACCGGCGGCCTTGCATGCAGCACAATATGCCACGTCGCTGGCTGAAGAGTTCCAGGCGAACCTGACGCTGCTGCACGTGATTCCGCAGCCCGGCTGGCCAACCCACGACGAGCGCAACGCGGTTTCCAAGGAACTGCGTCAACTGCTTCCTGGCGATATGCCGAGCGTGTGCCAAACAGCGGTTCGTGTCAGCCATGGAGAACCGGCGCGGGAGATTGTGCGGCAGGCCAACCAGAGCGAGGCCAACCTGATCGTGGTAGGACGCCATGACAAGGGGCCGCTGGCCGACCGCGCCCTGTGGACAACGCTGACACGGCTGATCCAGGACGCACCGTGCCCGGTGCTGAGCGTCCGCTAACAGGAAGCGAAGGGAGGAATACCGTGCATCGCTATGAGAACTACTGGATTGTGACGCTGTTTCGCGGTGTGCTGGCCACGATGTTTGGCTGCGCCATTGTGCTGATTCCGCAGATGTCCTCCTCGCTGCTGTTGCTGCCGTTCGCCACGGTACTGTCCATCCTGTTTCTGGCGGTGTATGGCGCGGCTGACAGTGCCCTGGTCTTTGTAGGGAGCTTTGCTCTTCCGGAGCGGCCAGGGCAGATTGCAAGCCGCCTGCAGGGAGTGCTTGGGGTGGTGATTGCTCTTCTGCTGGCAACGATTGCCTTTGAGCAGACGCGCGTGCATTGGTTTTTCTACCTGGTGGCGGCCCAGGCGGGCGCAGCGGCGGTGTCCGATATGGTCACGGCACGACATGTCTGGCGGCACCACCGCACGATGCTGGTCTATGCCTCGGCGCTGGTTGCCGGCACCGCGGCTGTGTACTTCCTGATGAGCGCGATCCTGGTGGCGCCTACCATGCCCGCGGAAATTTCGGCACGTGTTCTCTACGGCTATCTGCTGGGCTTCGGCGTGGTGAACTGCGGTCTGGCCTGCCTGATGCTGCAGGACAAATCGCACCACCACGGTGTGGGTGGGGCGGTGCTGCCACATGCCCGCTGATCCCCGTTTCTCACAGGAAAACCGGAGTCTGTGCCCGGCGATGCTGGAACATCGCTACCATGGAGAGGTGGACGACAGAACCATTCCCTCCCTCCAGCCCCAACTGGACGAAATCACCGCGAACACTCGGCGGCTGGTGCAGGCTGAGCGCCTGGCCATTAATGAAAACGCCGTAGCCGAGCTGTTTGGCACCGGCATTGAAGACCGCATTCTGCCGGTAGGCTCGAAGGCCCCGGAGTTTTCGCTGCCCGATGCCATCAGCGGCAAGCCGATCCAGTCGGCTGACCTGCTGGCACTGGGACCGCTGGTCATCAACTTCTTCCGCGGACGCTGGTGCCCGTACTGCGTTACGGAACTGGAGACATGGCGCGAGCTGTATCCCACGTTGCGCGAACGCGGCGCCCTGCTGGTAGCGATTTCACCGCAGACCGTGCGGCAGTCAGACTTCACCGTGCAGCAGCACGCACTGCGCTTTCCCTTGCTGTGGGACCAGGGCGCCGCACTGGCGGACAAGTTTGGTGTGGGCTACACGCCGTCAACCAATATGCAGCAGTACTACCGGTCAATCCTGGTGAACATTCCCTTCATCAACACAGGGCAGAACGCTCTGAAACCGGCGACGGATGCCGCGTGGCGCCTGCCGCTGCCGGCGACGTTTGTCGTGGGTCAGGATGGGATCATCCGCTTTGCGGAGGCGCATGCGGACTTCCGTGTGCGACCGGAGCCGGCCGATGTGCTGGCGGCGTTGTAAGGGCGGCTCTTAACCCACCCCAGCGTTCCACCCCAGCGACAAAGTCGCCGGGACCCCGGTTTGCGAGGGCGGCCACCCGGTGGAGGAAAACTCCACAAAAGCAGATTTCTCCGCTGCGCTGCGAAATGACAAACAAGAAAGGCAAAGGCGGTCGCGCGATGCGCGATCTCCCACCCATGCTTCGCATGGATGGGGCACCCGATACGGTGGCTTACAAGCGGCGGGTACGGATGCCGAAGATGCTGTAGAGCGGGCAATAGTTCACCAGTCCGGTCAGCAGAGGAACCAGTCCGATGAGGCCGATCCAGCGAAGCGGCCCCTGCACCAGGACAATCGCGCCCAGCAAAACAAGGCCCAGGACGATGCGGATGATTTGATCGATCGTGCCAACGTTCTTCATACCCTGACTCCCTTTCGACTGCGGAGCCAGCCTAGTCCTGTGCGCCCGCGAGCGCAGTGATTCGCGTCACGCAGGCCAGACCGGCGATAATGGAGATGACGGGCCGCGAAGCGCACGTTTGGCGCGGCCGAACCATGAACTGCTACAAGAAACAGAACGGAGCAGAGATTCGTTATGAGCACTTCGACCGCATGGAGCGCACTGGCGCAGCATTACACCGCAATTGAGAAGATCCACCTGCGTGAGCTGTTTGCCTCCGACCCCGCCCGCGCCGAGCGTTACGCCCTGGAAGCCGCAGGCATCTTTGTTGATTTCTCAAAGAACCGCATCACCGACGAGACGCTGAAGCTGTTGCTGGCGCTGGCCGAGGAATCCGGCCTGAAGGCGAAGATCGAGGCGATGTTCACCGGCGAGAAGATCAACATCACCGAGAACCGCTCCGTGCTGCACATCGCCCTGCGCGCGCCAAAGGGGACGCAGATCTTCTCCGATGGCAAGGATGTTGTGCCCGAGGTGCATGAGGTTCTGGACAAGATGGCCGGTTTTGCCGACCGTGTCCGTTCGGGCGCATGGAAGGGTTTTACCGGCAAGGCGATCAAGACCGTGGTCAACGTTGGCATCGGCGGATCGGACCTGGGCCCGGTGATGGCCTATGAGGCTCTCCGCCACTACTCGCAGCGCGACCTGAGCTTCCGCTTTGTGTCGAACGTGGACGGCACCGACATTGCCGAAGCGACGCATGATCTTGATCCTGAAACGACGTTGTTCCTGATCGCGTCGAAGACCTTCACCACGCTGGAGACGATGACCAATGCGCACTCCGCGCGCGAGTGGCTGCTGAAGAGCCTGAAGGACGAGAAGGCCGTGGCGAACCACTTTGTGGCCATCTCCACCAATGCGAAGGAAGTGGCGAAGTTCGGCATCGACACGGCGAACATGTTCGGCTTCTGGGACTGGGTCGGCGGACGCTACTCGATGGACTCGGCCATTGGCCTGTCGACCATGATCGCCATTGGACCGGATAATTTCCGCGAGATGCTGGCCGGTTTCCACGCGATGGACGAGCATTTCCGCTCGACTCCGTTTGAGAAGAACCTGCCGGTGATCCTCGGCCTGCTGAGCGTCTGGTACACGGACTTCTTCAATGCGCAGACCTATGCCGTGCTGCCGTATGACCAGTACCTGAAGCGCTTCCCTGCCTACCTGCAGCAGCTCACCATGGAGTCGAACGGTAAGCATGTGACCCTGCAGGGTGAGCATGTTTCGCACGATACCGGCGCCATCTACTGGGGCGAGCCGGGCACCAATGGACAGCACAGCTTCTACCAGTTGATCCACCAGGGCACGCGCCTGATCCCCGCCGACTTCATCGGCTTTATGCGTTCGCTGAACCAGGTGAGCAACCACCACGATCTGCTGATGGCCAACGTCTTTGCGCAGACCGAGGCGCTGGCCTTTGGCAAGACCGCGGAGCAGGTAAAGGCCGAGGGCACGGCAGACTGGCTGGTGCCGCACCGCGTGTTTGAGGGCAACCGCCCATCGAACACCATCCTTGCCGAGGAGCTGACGCCGAAGGTTCTGGGAACGCTGGTGGCTCTCTATGAGCACATCGTCTTCACGCAGGGCGTGATCTGGAACATCGACTCGTTCGACCAGTGGGGCGTGGAGCTGGGCAAGGTGCTGGCCATGCGCATCGTTCCCGAGCTGGAAGGCGCGGGCGAGCTGAAGCATGACTCGTCCACCAACGCGCTGATCGAGAAGTACCGTAAGGCGCGCAGGAAGTAAGCGCGGAAGCTGAAAAAGGCCGGAGCTCAGGCTCCGGCCTTTTTGCGTCTACTGGCAGGCTTATTCGTGACGGAGAGCCGTGACAGGATCGAGCCTGCTGGCGCGCCATGCAGGCAGGAAGCCGGAGACAAGACCAACCAGCGCAAGGATGCCGAAGCTGATCATCGCGATGGTCAGGTTGGGCCTGAGGACAATGTCGCCCTCGTTGTTCACGGTCTTGTACATGTCGGAATAGAGCGGCATGGGCGGAATAAGATGGGCGATGGCAACGGCAGCGATCATCCCGGCAATCCCGGCAAGGAAGGTCAGCGTCAGGCTTTCGAGCAGGAACTGCGAGAGAATATCGCGGCGGCGCGCACCGAGTGCTTTCTGCAGGCCGATTTCGCGGGTGCGTTCGGTCACCGAGACCAGCATGATATTCATGACGCCGACGCCGCCCACCGCGAGCGTCATCGCTCCGATGATGCCAAGCAGGGCTTCGAGGGCGAGCGAGAACTGGCTCATCTCCTGCGCGTTTTCGATGGTGTCCCAAACGGAGAAGGCTTTCTCGTCAGCGGGATTGAAGTGGTGGCGCGCGGCGAGAATGGAGCGGACAGCGCTGGTGGCCTTCTTGTTCAGCTCCGGTGAGAGCGGCTGATAGACCAGCGAGTCCGGGTCGCGGCGGTTCTCCAGGTCTCGCAGCGTGAAGAACGGGATGAAGACGTTCTCGTTGTCCGGTCCATTGTTGGATGAGTCCTGGATCTTGTTCTGCAGCACACCGATGACGGTGAAGGTCTGGCCGTTGAGCTGCACGGTCTCTCCAATGGCCGGGTAGCCGTTGAAGAGCTTCTGCGCCGCGTGCGGACCAAAGATAGCGACCTTGCGATGCTCGGTGAAGTCGTCCGGAGCGAAGTAGCGGCCCTGCTCCACGACGAGCTTGCGCATGCCATCGTAGGGCAACTCCACGGCCTTGACCTGGATGTTGACGGCCTTGGCGTTCCACTTGAAGCTGTAGGAGGTATCGTTCTCGACGGAGAAGGCTTTGATCAGCGGCATCTGCTCACGGACGGCGTCGGCGTCCTCTGCCGTGAGGTGAATGCGCTTGCCGGAGCGTTCGCCGCCGGCTTGCATGGAGGTCTGCCCTCCCCAGCCCATGATGACGTTGTTGCCGATACCCATGAAGCCCATCAGGATGGTCTGGCCGAGCGCCGCCCCGTAGCTGATGAGCAGGACGACAGTGACCAGTCCCCAGGCGATGCCCAGCATGGTGAGGCCCGAGCGCAGACGGTTGCGCAGAAGCGACTGGAGAGACTGCTGGACGGTTTCCTTGATCTGCATCATGTGGGAGCTGGCCTGCCTGCAGGAGGGTACGGCAGGCGACAGGAAAAGTTCCACGGAGGCCGAGGCCAGGAGATACCTCAGCGGCTAAAGCCGCATCCACACGAGGGATTTTGCGGCACGGCTAAAGCCGTGCCCTGACGCAAAAGACGCTGCGGATACGCCTCAACCAGGCGCAGTACATGCTTTAAATCAAGCGCTTACAGAGGCAAATGAAAGCGAAGGATAACGGGCATCCGCCTGGATAATAGCTTCAATGGCATCCCGGGAATCGATGGCTCCGCGGGCGCCCACGGCAGTGCAGTTGCGGGCGGCAGCGGCACAGGCGAAGTCGAGCTGACGGGTCAGCGGCCAGTCCTGCAGCATGCCGTAGATGAAGCCGGCGTGGAAGATGTCTCCTGCGCCCGTGGTGTCGACCGCGTGGATGCGGTAGGCCGGGCGGTAGCAGAAGCTCTTGCCGTCATAGGCCAGAACACCATCGGGGCCCAGCGTCGCAGCAGAGAGCGTATTCCCGTAACGGCGGTGCATCTTGCTGAGAGCGGTCTCGAGGTCGGGCTCGTTCATCAGGCGGGTGGGAAAGTCGCGGCTGACGATCAGGTAGTCGATGTTGATCAGCAGGTCGTCGATGCCCGGGAACTGCAGGTCGAGATCGGCGACGACGGGAATGTTGGCCTCGCGTGCCCACTGTGCGGCCTGGGTGGCAGCGGCGGTGTCCTGTCCGTCCACGTGGAGCGCACGCGCGTCGGTGATCCACTCGCGCTGGATCTCTTCGGGACACAGCGTCAGGCGGTCATCGCGGCGGACCAGCACGGTGCGCTCGCCGCTGGGGTCGACAAGGATGTGCGACTGCGGGGAGGCAGAGTGTGGAACGGTAATGATCTTGGTCTGAACGCCGGCGGCAGCAAAGGCCTTATGGTGCAGATCGGCGGCCTGGTCGTCGCCGAGTTTGCCCACATAGCGCGTGGTGAGTCCCCAGTTCTGGCAGGCCACAACGGTGCTGGCAACCTGTCCGCCCGGAAGCACGATGGAGTGGTGGTACTCCACCTTGGAGCCGAGTGTGGGGAAGGTGGGAAGGGTCAGGACGGTGTCAGTGGCATTCAGGCCAACACCAACCAAGTCGACCTTCCGGGTACTCTCCATCTTTCTAGTGTAACGCCGTTATTCGGTGCGGAGACATTCCATGGGGCTGAGCATGGCTGCGCGGCGCGCCGGATAGGTTCCGGCAAAGAGCGTAATGCCCGTAAGTGTCAGCAGAGACAACACAATGGCAACGGGCGAGATGACCGGGTGAGGCACAAAGTCCGGCATGGGAATGTAGCGCATGGCGACACATACGCCTGCCCCGAGCAAAAAGCCGATGCTGCCGGAGACGAGCGTGATAATGGCCGACTCGGCGAGAAACTGGCGGTGGATATCCGCCGACCGCGCTCCAAGGGCTTTGCGCACGCCGATCTCGCGGGTGCGTTCGGTAACGGCCACCAGCATGATATTCATGACGCCGATGCCGCCGAGGGCCAGCGTGAGAAGGGCGACGGCGCCAAGAAAGAGCGTCATCACGCCAAAGATGCGGTCGACGAACTTGGCGCCTTCGAGGGTGTCCCACACCCAGAGAGCTTCCTTGTCATCCGGATCGAAGTGATGGCGCTGGCCGAGGATGCGGTAGACCTCCTTGACCGCGGCGTCATGCTTGTCCGGGGAGACGGGCTGCACGACCAGGTCGTTGAGCCAGCCGGGAAAGACGCCTTTGCGCGCCGGAGGAAAGTCGCGAGCCATGGAGACATACGGAACAAAGAGCTGTGTGCCATCGCGGCCGGAACCGTAGGAGCCGTTCTGCTGCTTTTTCTTGAGCACGCCAATCACGGTGTAGGGGTAGCCGGCGATGGAGATTGTCTGTCCGACGGCCGGGTTTGAACGGAAAAGCTGCTGCTTGGTGTCGTCGCCGAGAAGGACGACGCGGGCGCCGTCAGCCTCATCGCGCTCGGTCATCAGGCGCCCTTCGGAGACCTTGATGGAGCGGAAGGACTGGTACTCCGGCCATACGCCTCGCACGGCGCGGTTGGCGGCGTTGTACTGCGAAACCTCGTTGACGGTCCGGTTGATCTCCGGCGAGACGTGCTGCACCAGCGCTGCCTGGTCGCGGATGGCGACCGCGTCTGCGTATTCTAACTGGATATCGCGACCTGCGACATAGCCGCCAGCCTGCGCTCCGGTCTTGCCGCCCCAGATGATGGCGATGTCGGTGCCAAGCCCCTTCATGCGCTCGTGCTGTTCCCTGTTGAAGCCAATACCGAGGCCAACCAGCAGAATGACCGAGGTGATGCCCCACACGATGCCGAACATGGTGAGGAAGCTGCGGAGCTTGGTAGCCCACAGGGCGGCGAGCGTTTGCAGGAAGATCTCGCGAATCGGCATGGCGCATAGGATTACGCGCAAGGGAAGGAATTTGTTCCGTGCAGGAGTGGTTGTGCAACTTCCGATCGTATAGGCGGGATTATCCGGGGCTGAAGCCCCTGATGTTAAACGGCTCTTCAGGAGGGCCTTGCTCTCTCCGGACTGCCAAAGTTGTACCGGTCATGGATTCAGCCATGACCGGTACGAAATGCCGTTCTGCGATGTTGCGCTTTAGAGCTGGCGTTAGTTCTGCAGCTTTCAAACAGTAATTCGACACCGCTTAGCGGATGCGGAACTCTGCGCGGCAACCGCGGTCAACCCAGAGACCGCGACGGTCTGTACCCCAGGTGTCTCCATCACGGCAGGGCGAACCACTGATCTGGCGGCTGAGTTCGACGCGGGCGTTGGGAGGAATGCTGCAATAGTTCCGGCGGCCATCATTGGAGGAGCAAGTGATGACCTGGACACCAAGTCCGGGACGTCCGCCGCCATTTCCATTGCCCCAGCCATTCCCGGGGCCGCCATTGTCGCGGCCGGTCACGAAGTCGGCGCGGCAACCACGATCCACCCAGATGCGATTGCGGTCCCAGCCCCAGGTCTGCCCCTGAATGCAAGGCGAGCCGCTGCGCTGGTTCACCATGCGAACGCCGCCGCTGGTGTCTGCATTGCAGTAGTTGCGACGGCCGTCGTTGGAGGAGCAGGTGATCTGCTGGCCGCCATTGCCGTTGCCCCAGCCGTTTCCGTTACCGTTCCCCCAGCCATTGCCAGGGCCACCGTTGTTGTTGCCCGGGCCTCCGCGACCGACGACAAAGTCAGCACGGCAACCGCGATCGACCCAGATACCACGGCGATCCCAGCCCCAGGTCTGTCCCTGCACGCAGGGCGAGCCGCTGCGCTGGTTCACCATGCGGACGCCTCCGTTGGTGTTGACCTCGCAATAGTGCTTGCCCATGTCATCGGACGCGCAGGTCAGGTTTCTTCCGTTCTGTTCCGTAATCCCGCTCTGGGCTGTTGCGTTACCTGTGTATCTGAGCGAGACGAGCAGGACCAACCAGTAGAGATATTTCATTAATCTGCCTCCAGACGGTTTGAATGCTACACGATCCGGATCAAAGCAAACGAATGGAGCAGATAGGCCTCGCGGCCTAGCGCATGCGTTCTCTGCGGGGGCAGAATGGAGAGCATGAATTGGACGCGCAGGGATGTCGTAAAGCTGGGAGCGCTCGCGGTAGCGGGCAG
This sequence comes from Terriglobus tenax, assembly GCF_025685395.1. Taxonomy (NCBI): domain Bacteria; kingdom Pseudomonadati; phylum Acidobacteriota; class Terriglobia; order Terriglobales; family Acidobacteriaceae; genus Terriglobus; species Terriglobus tenax. The sequence continues at coordinate 923,857 of NZ_JAGSYA010000004.1, forward strand.
GAGCATGGGTCTGCAGGCCGAGGTCATGGATCGCAGGCCGGCCGTGGGAGACCGCAAGTTCACTTCGGAGGCCGTGGAACGCTCCATGGCCGAGACGGCAAAACGGATTGGCGACCCGGAGCTGCGGCAACTCTTCCTGAACTGCTTCCCTAATACGCTGGACACGACGGTGCAGCACGGCAGCTTTGAAGGCAAGCCGGATACCGTTGTTTTGACCGGCGATATTCCGGCGATGTGGCTGCGGGACTCCTCTGCCCAGGTGTGGCCATACCTTCCCCTCGCCAGGCAGGATGAGAAGCTGCGCGCCCTGCTGGAAGGCGTAATCCGCCGCCAGGCCCGCTGCCTGCTGATCGACCCCTATGCGAATGCCTTCATGGCGAACCTGGATGATCCGGCGCTGGAGTGGGGACGCACCGACGAGACGGAGATGAAGCGCGGCGTGGGTGAACGCAAGTACGAACTGGATTCGCTGTGCTACCCCATCCGCCTGAGCCACGGCTACTGGAAGGCCACCGGCGATACGAAGCCCTTCGACACGACGTGGGCGGAGGCAATGCGGACGGTGGTACGCACCATGCGGGTGCAGCAGCGCAAACAGGGCGATGGACCGTACCTGTTCCAGCGCAGCTCTCCCCGGCCGACCGAGACGCTGGCGCGCAAGGGCGCCGGTAACCCGGTGAAGCCGGTGGGCCTGATCGCTTCTGGCTTCAGGCCAAGCGACGATGCCTGCATCTTCCCATTCTTTATTCCGGCCAATCTGTTTGCCGTGGCCTCGCTGCGGCAGCTTGCGGAGATGCTGAACGCTATTGTGCATGACAGCGCAACCGCGCAGGAGGCACAGTCGCTGGCAACCGAGGTGGAGCAGGCGCTGCGCCAGCACGGCATTGCGAAGCTGGAGACCGGCACCATCTGGGCGTATGAGGTGGACGGCTTCGGCAGCCAGCTTCTGATGGACGATGCCAACGTGCCCAGCCTGCTGGCGCTTCCCTATCTGAATGCTTCTCCCGATGCGGCTTTGTACGCGCGGACGCGAGCCTTTGTGTGGAGCGAGCGCAACCCGTGGTTCTTCCGCGGAACGGCGGGCGAAGGTATTGGCGGCCCGCACATTGGCGATGGCATGATCTGGCCGATGTCCCAGACGATCTACGCGCTGACCAGCACGAAGCGCGAAGAGGTGATGCAGGCCCTGAAGATGCTGAAGACCTCGGCCCGCGAGACGGGCTTTATGCACGAGAGCTACTTCAAGGATGACCCGGCAAAGTTTACCCGCGCCTGGTTCGCCTGGGCCAACACACTTTTCGGCGAGATGGTGGCCCATGTGGCGCATAACCATCCGGATTGGGTGCGCAGTTGAGATAGCATCAAAGATGGCGCCCGGATGGTGAAATCGGCAGACACAGCGGACTTAAAATCCGCATCGCTTAACGGCGAGTGGGGGTTCAAGTCCCCCTCCGGGCACCAGGAATTGTCAATACCCATCGCTACGGGCGGTCACGAAGCTCTATCCGCCGCAGCTTGATGCCGTCCGCGGAATGGCGCAGTTGACGCATCTGCCTCTAGCCCCGGTATTTGCTCCATAATCTAGGCGGTCACAAACTTCTCTCGATAGGCCAGGTAGAAACCTGCCGGCACCAGGATGATGGTCAGGATCACTGAAACAGTGAGGCCACCAATCAGGGCCTGGGCCAGGGGTGCGTAGGACTCGCTGCCTTCGCCGAGTTTGAGCGCCATGGGCAACAGACCAATCAGGGTTGCAAGCGACGTCATCAGGATGGGACGTAAACGTACCCGGCAGGAGAGGATAATCGCCTCGCGAACGCTTTTGCCTTCTTTGATGAGGTGGTGCGCAAACTCGACAATGAGGATGCTGTTCGAAAGCGCAATTCCTGCCAGCATAACCACTCCCATAAGCGACATGACGTTCAGTGTTGTGTTCCAGGCGAGCAGTGCGAGAATGACGCCGGTAATTCCTGGCGGAAGTGCGAGCAGGATGATGAAGGGATCGAGGAATGAACGGAACTGGGCAACGAGAATGAGATAGAGCAGCAGAACAGAAAGAACCAGACCGATGGCAAAGCTGCGGAAGGATGCGTTCATTGAGGTAACGCTTCCAGCCAGCGTAACGTTGATCCCCTTCGGAGGATTCGAGTCATCGACGATCTTCTGAATCTGCTTCGTGATGGCACCCAGATCTTCCGTCTGCGGACGGACGTAGACATCGAGATTGCGACGAATCTGGGTGTGGTCCATTTCCGTAGGAGCATTGAACTGCTCAATGTTTGCAACCATGTCGAGACGCGTAGGCTGCGTAATATCTTTGCCGTGCAAAGGGATGGCCTTCAGATCTTCGAGCGACTTGACCTGGCCTTCCTTGTACATCACGGTGAGGAAGTAGTTGTTGCCGCTGTTCGGGTCAATCCAGATGGAAGGGGCGATCATCTGGTTCGATGTGAGCGCGGTGATGATGTTGGAGACGACTTCCTTTTCCGACAGGCCGAGTTGGCTTGCGCGTGTGCGATCAACCGAGATGCGAAGCGAAGGATAGTCGATGTCCTGCGGGATGAAGACGTCGGCGATACCCTGGATGCCACGAATCTTTGAGGCGATGTTCTGGGCAAGGCCGAAGTCGGCAGTGACGTCGTTGCCGGTGATACGCACATCAATCGGCGCCGGAGCGCCCATGTTCAGAACTCCGTCCACCAGGCTGCCTGAAGCGTAGAAGGTCTGCAGTTCAGGAATTTCTTTTGCGACGGTGGCTTTCACCTTATCGATGTATTCGAAGCTGCTGCGCTTGTGATCGTGCGAAAGCGCCACCTGGATAAAACCGGTGTGCATGGCAGCGTTCGGAGAGAAAAGTGCGGAGAAACCCGGGTCGACACCGATGTTGGTGACGACGATGCCAAGGTCGTCCTTAGCCACGATGCGGCGAACAATCTGCTCGATTCGCTGAGCCTCTTCTTCTGTTGCCTCAAGCTTTGTGCCTGAGGGAGCCTTGAAGCTGATGACGAACTGCCCTGCATCGGTACGGGGAAAGAAGGACAGGCCCAGCAAGGGAAACAGGAGCAGCGATAGCGCAAAGATGATTCCTGCAGCTGCAAGGGTTTGCCATGGCTTTTCCAGTACGCGGGCTACGACCTTGTCATACCGATGCAGCATGGCATCGAACCCGGCAGTAAACTTCGCATTAAATCGTGCCCACAGGCCGTGATGGGTGCTTCGCGGGTCTGGAGTGACAGCGGCTTCATCTTCCGCAGATTCATGAACAACGTCCCCATGGCCGCTCTTGATGAAGCGGGCACAGAAGAGCGGCACCACCGTAAGAGCCACGAAGTAGGAGGCAAACAGCGATATGACGACGGCCAGAGCAAGCGCTGAGAAGAGAAACTTGCTGACGCCATAGAGCATGGTTACAGGGAAAAAGACAACGACCGTGGTGAGCGTTCCGGCAAGTACCGGAAGGGCGACTTCTTTACCGCCCTTCTCCGCTGCTACCTCGGGCGATTCACCCTCTTCCAGGTGGCGGAAGATATTTTCCAGCACAACGACCGAGTTGTCGATCAGACGGGACAGGGCAAGCGCCAACCCGCCCAGCACCATGCTGTTCAGCGAACTTCCGGTCATCTTCAGGACGAAGAACGTTGTCAGCAGCGAGAGCGGAATTGAGAAGAAGACTGCGACCGTGGCTCGAAGACTTCCAAGGAAGATAAGAATCATCAAGCAGGTAAGGAAGAGGCCAACTCCTCCCTCATGAATGAGTGTTTCAATCGCCGTCTTGACAAAGCGTGACTGGTCGAACTCAACATTAGTTTTCAGTGATGCCGGCACATCGGTGAGCTTCTTAAGAGTGTCGTTCACACCCTCCACAATGGCGATGGTGTTGGAATCTCCGCCTTGTTTGAAGATGGGGAGATAGACACCACGCTGGCCGTTCACACGCACGATGTTGTATTGCAGGCCGAACGAATCCTGCGGCGTTGCTACATCACCCACACGCACAGGTGACTGGCCCACCATCTTCAGTGGAACCTGGGCAATGTCCTCCGCGCCCTTCAGCATGGAGTTCGTATAGATGTTGTAGTCGTAACGGCCAATCTGCACATCGCCTGCCGGAAGAATGACGTTCGCATCATTCACCTGACGCACAATATCCATCGGGCTGAGCTGGTTTGCTTCCAGCTTGTAAGGGTCGGCGTAAAGCATGATCTGGCGCCAGCGGCCACCGAAAGGCTGCGTGACGGAGGCGCCGGCGACGCTTGCCAGCTGGTTACGAACAAAGTTCTGGCCAACGTCCTTCAGCTTGCTCTCGTTCAAGCCGGAGCCGCTCAACGTCACCAGGGCCACCGGGACGCTGGAAGCATCCTGCTTCAGGACGATGGGAGGATACGTGCCCGGAGGCATATCGCGAAGATCGCTGCTTGCAAGCGACGAGATGGTCGCCGCGTCTGCATCAGGATCCGTGCCGGCGCGAAAGTACACCTTAATGAGCGAGACGCCAGGAAGAGAGCGCGACTCCATGTGATCGATGCCACTGGCAAGCGTGAACTGGCGCTCAAGGTGATAGGTAATATTTGCTTCAATCTGCTGCGGGGGCATACCCGAATAAAATGTCGCTACGGCGACGACAGGCAGATTGACGGGAGGAAACATGTCGATCGGCATGTCCGAGACGCTGACCGTACCCATGATCGTAATCATGAGGCACAGCACCACCATCAGATAAGGATTTCGAATCGAGAATCCAGACATTGTTTCTCCCTCTCGTCGTTAGTGGGCGGCTTCGTAAGCGACTGGTTGCGCGTCGACCTTCTGGCCGTCGGAGAGTCCGGTGTGACGTCCGACGATGACCTTGTCTCCTGCCTGCAGGCCGGAAAGCACCTCCACGCGGGAGGGTGTCTGCAGGCCTACCTTTACCTGCGCGAGATGAATCACTCCGTCACGAACGACATAGGCTTGCTGCGAACTGGTGCCAAGGCCATCGACGGCATCGAGCGGAACACTCAGCACGTTCGGACGCGCCGCAAGATGAAGATGAACCTCCGCATACATGCCGGGAACCAGCGACCCGTCGGGGTTTGGCACGTCCACTTCGGTGTCCATGGTCCTGGTTGCCATCTGAACGGAATCGGCATAGCGTGTGACCTTGCCCTGCAGCTTGCGATTAGCACTCACAACATTTACATCGACCAGCTGGCCGTTTTTTATCCCGGCCACATGGTTCACGGGTACAGGAAGCACCAGCCGAAGAACGTCATTCTGTGCCAGCTTCACGACGGGCATCGCTTGCGATTGCGAAGAGATTCCGGCTTGAATCATGGAGCCGGTATTGGCGTACCGTTTCGTGACGACGCCGTTGAAGGGGGCACGGATGGTTGCATACTGCAGCATCGCAATGGCTCGCCGATACTCCGACCCGGCCTGGATTTTCTTCTGCTCGTCCGCGGCCAACGAGGATTTCGCGCTGGCGAGCTGAGCGTTTGCTTCGAGTTCGCGTGCGTGCGCCACGTCAATTTCCTGCCGTGGCACCAGACCGCGGTCTCTTGTTGCAACTTCCTGAATCCGCTTGAAGGAGAGCGATGCAATGTCCGCTCCTGCATTTGCTCTTTGAACGGCAGCCTGGGCCGTTACGATGTCGGCTTCAGCCGCCGCCAGTCCCGCCTTTGCTTTCGCCACGTCATCCTGAACTTCCGGCACCTCAAGCGTTGCGAGCACGGAATTCTGTCGAACATGATCGCCAAGATCGACCCTAATGGCTTTTACATAACCGGCGATTTTGGCCATGACATCGACCTCCTGATAAGGCCGGAACTCGGCAGACAGAACAAGGTCGTTCTCAAGCGTAGCGTTTGCAGCCGTTGCCACGGGAACCGCCAATACCGGGGCTTCGGGAACGGCCTTGCTTCTGCAACCGGACAGCGAGAAGACCATCGCGGCAAAGGCTGCTGTTGATCCAATGAGAAGCTGTCGAGTCATATCGGTCGAAACCCTTTCAGTTCAGAAGTCCCGCGGCATAGTCCAACTGCGCTCGCCGCGTGAGATAGGTGTAGGTGGCATCCGCGGACGTAATCTCGGCGGAGGTCTCGTTCAACTGCGCCTCGTTCAGTTCCACGATGCTGCCAAGTCCGGCATCGTACCTGTCCTGAGCAAGCCGCAGAGCCTCTTTGCTCTGGGTCACCAGTTGCGCGGTTACGTCGAGGCTGCGGTATGCCTCATCGGCCCTGTACCAGCTATTGCGAACCTCTTCGTTGACCTGTAGCCGAAACTGTTTCACATCTTGCGCGCGGGCTTTTGCTTCAAGCTCTGCCTCGTTCCTGCGGGCATGGAACAAGCCGCCGTTGAATACGGGAACATTCAGGTTGAAGCCAACCGAGGCGTAATCTTCATGCAGTGTGTGGTCGTGATACGGCAACTGGCCCGCCGTGCCAAGAACATTGAGCGTCGGATAGCTCAGCCGTTTTTCTGACTTCGCAAAGCTCTCCGCCGCCTGCTGCTGCGCCTGCAATGCGTTCAGATCCGCCCGCTGCGCACCTGCCTGGTGCTGCAGGTCTTCAGGAGATGCCGGCAACGCGTCGTCACTCGCGGCTGCATCCACCAATCTGGCTGACACGGGCATCTCCAGCCCCATAGCTGTCGCCAGGGTATTCCGCTCCTGTGCCACAGAGCTCTGTGCTCGAACAACCGCCAGCTCCGCCTCGCGCTCCAGCACTTTCGCGAAGTTCAGGTCGAGGGTGGAGCGCAGTTCACTCTGGGTCAACGCTTCGATCCGTCGTGCGTTGAGCTTGCGGTTCTCCAGCGCGGCTTGCGCGGCACGTAGAACCGCCTCGGCCCCAAGCACACGATAATACGCCGTTCGTACATTCAGCCGGACCTGAGCGCGAGTGAGGGTTGCAAGATCGTTCTGTGCTTCGGCGTTATGCCTGGCAGAGCTCACAAGAGAGCTCGTTCTGCCAAAGTCGGTCACCAGTTGTGTGAGATTGCCGCCGTACGCGAATCGCCCGGACAAGGCTGAGGTTGGCAAAGCTCCTGCTGCTACGGCAGAACCAGTGTCAGCAACCTGCGCTCCGGTCGCATTGAAGTTGATCGTCGGGGCGTAACCGGCACGCGCCTGCTTTACACGCTCCGCAAGCGAACGCGCCCTTAGCTGAGCCGCCAGCATTCGCGGCTGGTTTGCCAGCGCGGTTGCTTCGACCTGAGGCAGGTCCAACGGTCCATTGCTCGTCGCAGATTGTCCCCAGACAGGTGCCAGAGCGAGCCCCAAAGACACAACCGCGGTGATGAAAGACTTCATCTACAGGTTTCCTCGCCGATGCGATATCACCTGCAGTGAAACATTTTCGTTTCTGACATTCCCTTACATCTTCCTTACATCGCCGGATCCCGGCTTGCTGGCCAGGCGTGGAATCGGAAATCATAGAGAACAGATGGTTGCAATGAAGCCCAGAATCCTCATCATCGAAGATGATCGCAAGATGTCGGAGGCCCTGGTCGTCGGCCTGCAGGAGGCGGGCTACGACATGGATACGGCAGCTTCGGGCGAGGAAGGATTTTATCTTGCCCACAAACAGCGGCCCGACCTGCTCCTGCTGGACCTGACCTTACCGCATCGCAATGGGTTGGAGATTCTGAAGCAGTTGCGTGCCGAAGGGATCGACATGCGGGTGCTGATTCTTACCTCGCACAACACGGTTGAAGACCGCGTGGAAGGTCTGCGGGCCGGGGCAGATGACTATCTTGGCAAACCCTTTTCCTTCCCCGAATTGCTGGCACGTATCGATGCCTTGTTGCGCCGTGTGCTGCCGCCGACGGAAGCAAACACCTATGGCATCGGCGACCTGTCTCTCGACACAAAAGCCCGCACAGCAGCGCGCAAAGGCGAGATGCTGGACCTCACGCCGCGCGAGTTCGACCTTCTGCTTTACTTCGTCCAGAATCGAGGACGAATCGTCTCGCGGGAGATGCTGGCACGGGACGTATGGCGCGAGACATCGCGGTTCACCCCCATCGACAACGTGATCGACGTGCAGATCGCGCGCCTGCGCAAAAAGATCGACGATCCCTTCCCGGTCAAGCTGCTGCAGACTGTGCGAGGATTAGGCTTCTGCCTCAGGGAGCCCTCGTGAAGCGATTCACGCCAACGAACCTGCGAAGCCGCCTTACGTCCTGGTACGTAGCCGTTCTGGCGCTGCTGCTGCTTGTTTACGCGACGATTGTCTTTGCGTTCCAATATGCCGTGCTGACGCGGCAAATGCTCCACGATGAGATTCAGGATGTTGTTACCGTCGAAGGCCTGCTTTACTTCGACAGCTTCGGGAAACTTCAGCTCCGGCAGGACTATTTCTCTCGCCCCCAGTCTCATCTCCTTGTCGATCGTTATATGGAGGTAAGGGACCGGGCAGACAATGTGCTCTTCAGCAGCCCGACGCTTCACGGGATGCGCCTCGGCGGGCCGTCGTATCAAGGTGAAGGAGATCGCGACTTCGCCGAGCGGATTGTGCGTCTGGATGACGGATCGCATGTCTTCGTTGTCAGCCATGTGCATGGAATGGACGACAGAACATTGCTCATCCGCCTTGGCTACAGCCTTGCGCCGCTCCGTGACCGGATGTGGCAGTTCCTGTTGCTTTTGCTGATCGCGATTCCTGTCGCGTTGGCTTTGGCGGCAATCGCAGGACAGACCATTGCAAAACGAGCGCTACGACCGGTGGATGACATGACGGATCGTGCCACGCAGATCACGGCCACCAACTTGCACGATCGCCTCCTTATCGCGAATCCCGACGATGAACTGGGGAGAATGGCGACGGCTTTCAACCATCTCCTCAGCCGGCTCGAAGCCGCTTTTCAGCAACTCGGACGCTTTACTTCCGATGCCGCACATGAACTAAGAACCCCACTCGCCTCCATTCGAACGATGGGTGAAGTCGCTCTCAGCAGAGAAATGGATGCGAACTCGCGGAGAGTCGTCGAAGACATCCTGGAAGAAACCTCGCGTCTTAGCGGAACAGTGGACAGCCTCTTGTTGCTGTCGCGCGTGGAAGCCACAGGGGCTACCGGGCAGTTCGAGAAGTTTCAGCTTTGCGATTTGTTGAATGAGATTACGGCACTTCTGGCACTGATGATGGAAGAGTCGAGGGTAAGTTTGGAGCTTTCTTGCGATACAAACATCTTCGTGCAGGCCGACAGAAGCTTGATGCGGGTGGCTTTGCTTAATGTCACGCACAACGCCTGGAAGTTTTCTCCGTCAGATTCAACCATTCGTGTGGTCTGCAGACGAGTTGAATCATCAGCCATGGCAGAAGTTGTAATCGAAGATGAAGGGGAGGGGCTCAGCCCAGAAGATCGAGAGAAGGTCTTTGAGCGCTTCTATACGGGGACGGCTACTTCGCAAAGCCAAAAGGGTGCAGGACTCGGGTTGTCAATATCCAAGCTCGTAGTCGAACGCTTTGGTGGATCAATAGAATTCAATTCGGAATACAAGTCAGGTGCAAGATGTGTGATCCATCTTCCTGCACTGAAATAACGTTTTTCGGAAGCTGCGGATTGTGAATCCGCAGCTTCCTGGTGATACTTTCCGGAATCCCATGCCATTTCCTGCAAGCTGGCGCAACTCGGAAAATCAATTCAAATCATTGAATAAATGCGTTACGCGCCACCGTGCAGCGTGGTGCAGCAGTCTGCAGAACGCGGAAAACAGCTCTCAAATCCGCATCGCTTAACGGTGAGTGGAAGTTCAGGCCCACTCCGGGCACCACGCAATGATTCTCTATTGCACGATCAGGGTAACGGCTGTTGAAACGGTAGCTTGATGATTAGTAGATGTCGTCGTGCCTCCGCCGGAACCCGTGTTTGCTCCCCCGCATCCTGTGAAGAGAAACCCTCCGGCTAACAGCACATCTGAAGGGCAGAATATATATAAAATTTTCGAGGACGCGGGCGGTATAGCATTCCTTCCCATTTCGTTTGGGTCAATCCGATCCTTAGACCTGCCTATCACTCACCTAACTCTTGTGCCGGTTTGCACTGAAAATTTAGTGCGATTCGATACGACTCGATGCACCACACAATACATCCCTTCTGGGTACCATCAGGACGGCCATTGACCGCACTCTGAAAAGGAAGCGTAACGATGCATGCATGGACATGGAACGGAGACCCAGAGTCCTCCGCTCTGCGACTTGAAGAGCTTTCCCTGCCAGCTCCGCAGCCCGGAGAAGTACTGGTCGCCAACAAGGCTGTCGCGCTCAATCCTATTGACTGGAAGATTCTGGGAAGAAAATCCGGATGGGAACATGGACATATCCCCGGCGTAGATGGAGCCGGCATTGTGGTGGCCTGCGGTGAGGATGTTGTGATTCCTACGGGTACCCGTGTCGCCTATCACCAGGATCTGCAGCGCCATGGCAGCTTTGCGACGCATACGGTTGTAGCGGTGAAGGCATTGCTTCCTCTTCCGGAAGCGATCCGCTTTATGGATGCCGCCACGGTTCCGTGCCCCGGTCTGACGGCGTGGATGGCGATCGACAAGCTCCCGCATCGCGTGGGACGCGATGTGCTGGTTGTCGGAGCTGGATCGGCGGTGGGTACGTTCCTGGTACAGATCGCGCTCCGGCGAGGCTATCGTGTCTGGACAACCGCCTCCGCACAACATCACGCGCAGTTGCTGGAGAAAGGTGCCGCCGGCGTCTTCGACTATCACGATGCGGAATGGCGGGAAGCCCTGCTGCATGCCCTGGGAGAGCAGCATCTGTTTGCGGCTGTGGATACGGTGAATGAAGAACACGCGCGGTCGCTTGTGCCGTTGATCGGATACAACGGCCACGTGGTGTGCATCCAGGGCCGTTTGAACAGCCCTGCCTCACCTCCTGTTTCAACGGTGGTCTCGCAGCATGAGGTCGCTCTGGGTGCCATCTACCGCCATGGCAACGTGCAGGATTGGGACGACCTGCGCGGCGCAGGGGCTGCCCTGCTGCAGGACATTGCTGAAGGAAACATTGCACCGCCTGCTATTTGCCGCTTTGAGTTTGCGCATCTGGCAGAAGCACTTGCTTCCTTGCAGGCAGGTTCTTCGAACGGAAAGCTGGTCTGCGAGCTATGAAGGCCTTGTGATCGCGGCTACCGTGTCCGCGTAGCTGATAGGTTGTTTGCATGCGCCTTCCACTCCTGCTCGCACTGGTTACAGCAACGGCCTCTGCCCAGTTCACTCTGCAGCCGTCCAACTCGACGGAAAGCTTTCGCGGTATTCATGCCGTGAATGACCAGATCGCCTGGGCCTCCGGCACCGGAGGCACTGTCTTGCGTACGGTGGACGGCGGCGAGCACTGGCTGGCCTGCGCCATTCCGCCAGATGCAGAGAAGCTGGATTTTCGCGGGGTTCAGGCCTTCGACGAGAAGACAGCGATTGTGATGTCGAGCGGCAAGGGCGATGCTTCGCGTCTGTATAAGACGACGGATGGCTGCAAGACATGGAAGCTGGTGTTTACCAATCCGGATAAGGATGGTTTCTGGGACGCACTGCAGTTTCTCTCCATCAGCAACGTGACAAACCATGCATTGGCTGTGCAGTACGCACGGGGCGTACTGCTTGGCGATCCAGTCAATGGAGAGTTTGCCATCTTTCAGACGGGCGACGGAGGCGACCACTGGATACGAAGAACCGCGCTCAAGCGGGGAAAAGAGAGCCGTTGCCGGATTGACACCTTCGCAGCAGCCCAGGGAGAGTCGCTCTTCGCCGCCAGCAATCAATCCCTCGTCTACCCACACCCCTATTTGTTCTTCTTCGTTACGGGCGGATCGAAGGCGCGGTTGGCCTATGTCGATCACTTCGATCTTGATTTTTCCTTCTGCCACGAATCTGCAAAGTACGTTGATCTTCCACTGGGGGATGGCTCCAACTCCTCTGGATCGTTTGCTGTCGCGACCAAAGGTCGATTCGCCGCACCGCTGGAGGTGATGGCAGTCGGCGGGGACTATAAGAAACCAGATGCGACGGAGAAGAACGCGGTCCTTCTACGGCCACGGGGTTCGGTTCATTCCCTCTTCCCCCATAAGGTCGAGATGATAACGCCCACCACTCCTCCCCACGGCTACCGCAGTTCGGTTGCGTGGAGTGAAGACCTGAAAGCCTTTCTGACCGTTGGTCCCAATGGCACGGATGTCTCTTACGACAACGGCAGCACCTGGAAACCTGTAGGTACCGATCCGGAGAAGAGTAACAACTGGAACGCCCTTTCGCTGCCCTTTGCCGTTGGACCGAAGGGGCGTATCGGCAAGCTGGACCGCAGCGCTTTTCCGTAGCCGCCACGGGATGATTTCGCTTTGAGTGCGCCATGCTGGCTGATACCGTGATGGCATGCGTTTTCGCGCGTGCCTGGCCGCTTTTCTTGCATTGCCTCTCTCTGCGGCATACGCGCAGAGCTCCGCCCCAAAGACATCGCTCGCCCAGTTCTCTGACGATCTGCAGGCTCTGTCGGCACAGGTGCTGCCGACGGTGGTTCGCATTACGGCGCAGGTGTATGTGGGCGACCACGAGGACAACTCCGCCATCAACCCGACGGCGAGCACAGGCGGCTCCACAAATCTTCCAGACACGGGACTGGTGACCGCCGGCACGGCACAGGGGTCGGGCGTACTGGTGTCGGCCGATGGCTACATTCTGACCAATGCCCACGTGATTGCCGGCAGCGCCAGGCTCCGTGCGGAGGTTCGCCTGCTCTCTGGCAAGCAGCGTTCGCTGCCCGTGACGCGCGTTGGACTGGACGAGGATACCGATCTTGCGGTGTTGAAGGCTGAGCCGCCGGAGGGTGAGGAGTTTGCGTTTCTGGATATTGCGCATCCGCCCTCAGCCCACCAGGGACAGATCGCTGTCGCCTTTGGCAGCCCGTTCGGCTTTGAGCGGTCGGTCACAATGGGGATTGTTTCAGCGGTGCGGCGGCAGTCCTCCCCGGACGATCCCCGGTTGTGGATCCAGACCGATGCAGCCGTGAATCCAGGCAACTCCGGCGGCCCGTTGGTGGATGTTCGCGGCGGATTGATCGGGATCAACACTCTGATCTACTCCGAGAGCGGAGGCAATGAAGGCATCGCCCTGGCGATCCCGGTTGAGACAGCGCGCTCGGTTTATAACGCGATCCGAAAGGATGGCCACGTCACCCGTTCGACCTTCTCCGTAACCACGCATGCGCTCTCCCGCGACCTGACACGGGGACTGGGGCTGACGGGGACACAGGGTGTGCTTGTCGAGGATGTGTGGCCGGCTGGCAGCGGAGAGCGGGCCGGCATTCTGCCGGGCGATATTGTGCAGGAGGTGAATGGGAAAAAAATCACCTCCATCATCAACTACGCGCAGACCGTAGCCGCCCTGGAGCCAAAGAAGGCCGTACCGGTAACAATTCTGCGGGGAGACAAAACGCTGGCCCTGAAGGTCGAGCCGGACCGCGCCGGATCCCGGGCCCGTTCTTTGACCTCCGACATCAGTTTTGGGCGCAACCTGATTCCGCGGCTGGAGATCTTCGGGATTACGGTTGATCCAGACACTCCGAATGAATGGAATCCGATCCGCAGCCCGCAGGGAGTGCTGGTGGTGGCCCGTTCCAGCGCACTGCGCGTTGCGGAGAGCAGCCTGCGGCCGCACGATGTGATCCACGCGGTCAACGGCAGGCCTGTGATCTCGATTGAGTCATTGCGGCGCGAACTGGCGCAGGTCCCCAACCGGGAAGCGGTGGTTCTACAGATTGAGCGCGACGGGAACCTGTCGTATGTCGTCGTTCCGCCGGCGTAGCGCTACTGCGGCCTGCGGAAGGCGATGCGGTCGTCCTCGTCGACGAAGTACTCGGCCGAACAGGCGTTGCCGCCGCAGATCATCGGCTCAAGACCAATGTACTGGCTGCGCTTGATGAGCCCCATGCAGCCGCAGCGTGGACACGCCAGCACCGCAAAGTAGGGATTGTCATCCTCTCCAAAACGACCGTCTCCGTCCAGCACAAAGACAGTTCCGGGGGCCATCTGCTCGGGGATCCACGCTTCCAGGAATTCCAACTCCGTCACGACCATTGCCTGCCTCTTTCCGTTGATGAGACGTACGTTGCGGCGCGCCCGCGCCTGTTGGCGGGGAATACGGTCGGAACAGCCAGCGTTCGGCTGCACCATCTTTGGTGCAAGAATACAGCTCCCAATTAGGCTGTCAAATGAAAGTTGGAGAGGGCGAGGAATCGCATGGGATTCCTCGCATGCACCTACTCAATAAAATCGGCTTCGTGCACTTTGGCCCAGGCGATAAAGGCGACCGAAAGGGCGGTGTAGAGAACCAGCCACAGGACAGTACGCAGGGAGGCATTGAGAATCAGTCCCAGGCGGGTCCAGGTATGCACCGACATATCAATGGTCGCCACCCAGCGCTGGTACGCTGACGCGCCCCCGTCCACCACCAGACCGATAAGGCCGCAGTAGAAGAACCCCTTCTGCATTTCGTCAGAACGACGCAGGCTCTGCCAAAACATGGGGTTCGTCAGGAACATGGATACCAGGCCAATGAGAGCCCACAGGCCCATCGCCACAACAAAATGCTCATTGATGTAGTCCCATTTCGTTGCAAAGCGGGAACACACAGGACCTAAAGGATTGATTACATAGAAGATGTCCGACGCAACAACTTCGGACACAACCAGGATCATGGACAGTGCCAATCGGAAATTCACTCAGCTAAACCTTCCAAAAGCGGGGGGAAGCAGACGACGGTCTGCCTTGAACTTCAAGTGCGGGAATACTTTCTTCCAGTTTAGACGCAACTTCTAGATTATTTCTGCGTCTTAGATAGTGTACCGGCCGCTGATGTGGTAGTCTCAGAGGGTCGAAGATTTATCCGAATGATGCTTTAGACGTTCGGAAACAAGTTGCGTCACTGGCCTCCCGGCACGAACAGCAATGTTCGTGCCGTCTTTTTTTTCTGTCGGACGTCCATATAGCCAGGACGGTTATCATTTCCCTATGAAAAAGCGCTTTCTGGCTGCAGCTGGCATGGCTGCCCTGACCCTTGCTGCCTATGCTCAGTGGTCGAACCCCGCCAACGATATTCCCGCGTACAACGCTGCTCCACCCCGTGGAGTTCTGCCGCCGGTCATGGCTGGCAAGCAGCTGACGGGCGAGTATTTTTCTCATCCATACCAGGTGAAGACCTACCAGATGGCGGCCAAAATCTCCCCCGTGCTGCACCAGCTTCCCTGCTACTGCCGCTGCGACCGCTCCATGGGCCACAACAGCCTGCATAGCTGCTTTGAGGGAACGCACGGCGCGGCCTGCTCCACCTGCATGAAGGAGGCAGCCTTTGCCTACCAGCAGACGAAGGCGGGAAAGACACCGGCGCAGATTCGCGCGGCAATTGAGCGCGGCGAGTGGATGAACCTGGACCTGGAGAAGGCCGGCCTCTGAGTCCGGGGATGGTAGACTGGCATCAGATGTAAAGGAGCCAGCCGGAGCTCACTCCGGCTGGCTTTGCTGCCCTAAGGGGCTAGTTCAGGTTGTTCTTTGAGATGTGGGGGCGTCACGGTTTCGACGGGATTGCGTGCGGCTGAGAGGCATGCCGGGGTGTGGACACCCGTAATCGCTCACAAAACTATAAGTGCCGAACCTCAATTCGCGCTTGCTGCTTAATTAACTAAGTAGCCGATTGCTTCCGCTTCGCCTACGGGCGGATACCAATCGTCGCACAGTAGGCTGGCTCCAAGGGCTCCGCCTGTGCCCGAGGAGTGAGATCAATCAGGCTGGTGGCCGGCTCATCTTCGCCCGTTCTCAGGGCAGGCTACGAGACAAAGAGGAACGAGGAAAAGCATGAAAGCTCTCTGTCGGCTGTGATTTCGGACGCGGGTTCGACTCCCGCCGCCTCCACCATTACTAAGCCAGTTTATTTTCTTGATTTGTGAAATCGCCTTCCTGGGGTATCCAGCGAAGCTCCTGAGTGCCCGTTCACAATCTGCCCGTCAGCACACTGCGCTGGGGCAATTCACCGTTAGGCATGCGGGCCCGCATCACGAAGAGGGATGTGTTTTGAGGCTGGCATCCAGCAGCTTTGGCAAAAGCCATGCGGGCAATGCAATGCTTGCAATAAGGTAGGCCGCAGCCATGCCGGTTTCATGGAATCTAGGAACTAGCAAAACTCCGCAGCCGATCATGATAATGTTCTCGGTTATCAGCAGCGAAGCTATACTCCATACCCGATCCAGGCCCATCAAAATCACGTAATGCAGGTGCGTCCATACATTGCATACGAGGTAGGCTCCCAGAACGTAGATTAGTGAGCTTTGGCTATCAAGATCTACATGCCATATATGCTTTATTCCCCATGCTCCGCATGTAATCAGCGCAAGTGCAAGAAGAGATGCTACCCCCATCAAAGAACGTCGAACTTTTTGTGTTGTTCTATGTATCCATCCGCTGTCCTGCCGTGCAGCAGCATCAGTAAAAGCAGGCCACAGCGGCTGAGTCACGATTCCAACCACAGAAGCCACAAGGTCTACCGCACGATAGACCACCCCGAAAATAGCCGTCATCTCAGGGGTAGCGAATCTTGCCATGACATAGGTGCCTCCGTGCTGCTCAATCACAGCAGAGGCCTGAATGATCCAGAATGCCGTTCCCGTATGAACGATATGCTTCATCGTCCTCTTGTTGATTTTGGAAAAGCCGCCTGCAAGGTATGGCCGTCGCCAAAGTAACATCACCAAATTGATGAGACGGCCAGCACCGGGAAGCAAATACAGCGTCAACAAGACCTGCACAATCGTGACGTGATGTCTGGAGATAACGAAGAGTACAAGCGCACTGGCCAGATAGCTTCCGCACACGCCGAAGTTGGTTTGAACCTGCTCTTGGTATCCGCTGAGCGCGGAATCGATTACGCCCATCATTCCCAGGAAAACGACAATCAGAGCGACGTAAGCCCCGGTATGCACGACTACGTCCTGATCGACCGAGAACGATGCTCCGAACAGGCTACCCACCGGAATGAACCGGGTCACCGCAAGCACCCCGATTCCTGCGAACAGGGAGATCACCATGGCAAAGATCAGGGCCGAGGCAAAAGCACTGGCTTCAGCACTGTGATCTTCTTCAGCATTCGATTTAGCGATTGACTGTGAAAGCGCGGGACCAGCACCCAACTGAGTGAGCGTAATGGTCGATAAAATTGCGGACAGAAGCAGGAACAGCGCATAATCATGCGGCCCAAGAGCATGGTAAACAAGCGGTATGGCTAGTCCCTGCAAGAGAGCGCCAGCTATCTTGCTGGCGCCGCGGCTCCACATTGCCAGCCGTAAAAGCCTCGAGCGTCGGATTGAAGCGCTGTGTTGCATTGGCATAGATAGGAAACGTTACGTGGCCACTTGTGGGAGTTGTGGTCAACGATGTCTCATGCGCTGCATTTGGAACGGCTATTCGCCGTAAAGGTATTGAGTTGCCCAAGCTTCATGACGCGAGCCGTCAATGACGTTCTTCTGCAAAGCAGAGGCATGTTCGGGGGCAAGCAGGTACGGCAGACAGATTGCGAGAAACAAGACCGTCGCCACAGGAGCTGTTGCGCGGTCTTTGAAGTGGAAGTACACCGCTGATGCAAGGAGACCCAAGATAAAAGCGGATAGAACCATAATCACACGTGGCGGTCCCGACTTGAGTTCAGGAGTAAAAGCGCGGTCTACAATCTGCGGAGAAGGGCCTTCTTTTGCTTCGTCAAGTCTGGCCGTCTCATATTGCCGGGCGAGTATCTCAAACATCGTCTCGTGGTATCGGACGTCTCTCTGTTTCCGAATATATTCAAGAGAAGCCTCGGGGACCTTCTTTGTCGTAAGATCCTCATCCGCTCCACCGCCCTGCTGGAGACGGCCAAGCTGAGCATTCAAACTGGCAATCTCTGAACGGAGCCGAATCACATCCATATTCTGCTCGGTCGAAGCCTGCAGAAGAGCCGCAAGCTGTGTTGTACGGCTCGTGATGAGAGCCCGGAGATTGGCAATCGTCTGGAAATGCATCTGAGCCTGGCTGCCAGGAACGACCAACCCGGTCTTTTCTTCGCTCTTTTTCAGCTCTACGTCCGCAGTAGCAAGTGCCTCTTTTTCCGCGGCAAGCCTCTCTTCGTAGAAACGGCGCCTCTGAGCACCTTCCGTGATGGCCAGCCTGGTAGAAAGGGCCTCAAGCTGGTCGAGGTAGGCATTGGCCAGGTCACGAGCTCGTACACGATCATTGTCTGTAACGCTGAGAGTTACGATCGTGTCCTTCAAACCCACATCAATCACGGTTCTTTTAGCGAGCCGCACCATGGCCTGAGTTTTGGTCTTGGTGTGATACACGGTCATGAGGTGGAACTGGTCCACCAGATTGCCTTGTACCGAGCTGCTTTTTAAAAGCCCCGCATACACATCCCCTGAAGTTTTTACACCACCCCCCAGTAACGCCATTCCCCCAAGAGAATTAAGCTGGCTGGCCAGCCCGGAAGACGATGACGAGGGGGGGGGGAGGAAAGAGACTTTAGCGGTGAATTCATTGGGCAGAAAGAATACCAACACAAGAACAAGAAGGGCACTGACGCTCGCAAAACAGAAGATGGCTAACCTGTGCCGCCAAAGCCTTCTTGAGACCGTGGTAAGGTCGATCCCCTTCTCTTCTTCAGAGATCTGCCGCGATGAGGAATTCAGCAAATTACTTGCGATTGGCTCCACCATATCGATGGTACACGTCTCCTTCCATAGGATAAACGCAAGCAAACAGGAATGTCTCATGCCGGAGTGTACGGCGCTCTCAAACCATACACTGGTGCGCAGGCACGATGCCTCGGCTTTCTAGGCGGTCACCTGGGAATCACTATAAGATTAGGTGCGTGACAGGTCTCGAACAAGGCGTTGCGGTGCCCCCTTCGTCCGGTTCGTTGAAGTGGCATGATGCCACATATGTATTTTTATTGATGCTTCTTCTGCCGATGGACTGGTTTGCGCCTACAGGAGCACTTTTGCGCGAGTTTGGCGCTAAGCCAGCCGTTCCCTTGATGGTTCTGGCAAGTCTTGCATTAATTGCAAAAGCTCCGGGCTACTATTTACGACTGACACCATCAGAGACACGTATCGCCCGTCCGCTTGCCGTGACTCTCCTTCTGGGCAGCGCTGCGTTTTTTCTGAACATGCTTCTGCGATGGTCAGCGTTTGGCCGGGAAAAGAACCCTGCCGTGCAGTTTGTAGGACAGGGCGGGCTGTACGCTGCTTTTTTGCTGGTTGTTGTGGTACACCAACGTTATTTTCAAGTAGAAGCCAGACGAAAGCTGGCCATGCGGATGCTCGCACCAGTGGCTTTAGTTTATCTAGCTGCCGTTTTTGCCGATGCCCTTGGACTGCTCAGCCACTCGCATGGCCTGCTTGCCTTATTCCGCTCGGAGGCGGGGTACGACGATGTCCGGCCGGCTGGCCTGTTGAGCGAACCTTCTTATTTTGGAGCGTTTGCGGGGATGTATGGCACACCTCTTATGTTCGTACGCATGGGACGCAAGAGATGGCCTTACGTTACTCTAGGGATCCTTCTCTTTTTGGCCAGCCTTCTCATTCGAGCAAAGACGTTTCTTCCGGTCATTGCGGCTCAGTTCCTCGTATTGCTGCTCTGCCGCAAACGTCCTGGCAAGTCGCGGCTTATTCCGGCTACGATTGGTCTTGTTGCGCTTGTTCTTATTGCCATGTTCCTGGTTGTCAGCAACTCGGCGCTGGATCTGCAGGAGAACCTGAGCAGCGCAATGCGCTTCGGGTCGGCGCTGCTGTGTCTGCGAGCAAGTCTTGCGGGATATGGGCTAACCGGTATTGGGTTCGGGCAGTTCCATTTTTTTTACCGGCCAGAGTTCGCGCCCTCGTTTCTGATGAACTCTTACGAGGCCCTGAGTTCGATGGCTCCAGGCGCTGCTTCGCGTGCATCAGCCTTCAATCTGTACGCAAGGATTCTGCTGGAAGCAGGAGTTGGGGGATTGGCTACCTTTCTGCTAGCCATGTACCGGGTTATCAAAGAGGCTCGTATTGGTTGGTCTTTTCAGGCAGAGTTTGGCATACTGATCGTCGTTGGAAGCCTTGGATTCTTGCTAACTCAGGATTCACTCTTCCTCCCCTCGCTTGCGATGGGAGTAGCGTTTCTTTCCGGGTTACGAGCATCTCTGCAAATACCCCAGCCTGATATTTTGCCTAACCAAGCGACTCGATGAGAGGGAGTTTCTTTGACCCAAGCTGTTGAAATAAACCCAGTGGATACAAGTCCTCTATTTTCTATAGTGACGATTAACTGGAACAACAGAAGTGGCCTGGCAAGGACTGCGCGTAGCATCGAAGCCCAGAGTTCGCGCGATTTTGAATGGATCATAATCGATGGGGGCTCCAACGATGGAACCGTTGAAGATCTTCCTGGGTACACGCAAGCTTCTTTCTGGATGAGTGAACCGGACAAAGGTATCGCGGATGCGTGGAACAAAGGTATCCGTAGAGCCAAAGGCCGCCACCTGATGCTGCTAAATTCCGGCGATACGGTTGATCCTGAGTGTCTGGCTGTCCTGCAGAAGTATGTTTCCGATGACCGTATAACCTGTTGCCACGCTCGGCTCAGCACAGAAGCCGGTGACATCACTGGCGTCTTTAAGGCTCGCCCGGAGAGTCTGTGGCGCGGGATGCACCTGCCTCATAATTGGGCCATTGTCCCGCTTCATTTCTACGACGACCAGGAATTGGGACTGTACCAGTTACTCCCAAACAGCATGGACTACGAGTGGTTCCACCGGTATTACAAACGGTTTGGGAAAACAGGATTTTATGTGGTAGACCAGGTGCTGGGAACTTACTATTTGGGTGGCCACAGCGATGCAGCTTTTCTAAAGAGTTTTCGTTCCAACAAGAGAATTCAGCGTGAAAATGGAATGTCCAGTTTTATCGCAACGCTTTTGTGCTGGGGTTACATCACAAAGCACTGGCTCGTCCATCGTTTGATTCCACAGATCAAACGCTCTCACTAAAGGGCAGACGTGCACTATGAAGAACTCCTCTCAGGAGTGGACGGTATCCTTTCTTTTGCCAACTCTTCGGGTCGGCGGCGGAGTACGGGAAGCCATAAAACTTGCGAAAGATCTTCAGGACCGCGGTTGCGCTGTTCAGATCATCACCATGTGGTCACACCCTGCTGAGGGGGCAGCCACTGGCCTGCCTGTATTACATTTGCTTCCGTCTATGCCTACGAAGGCGGGCGCATGGAAAGACCTGCCGCGCATTGCATATCTTTTACGGAAGCACTTAAGACGTCGCACAGGAACGGCGAACCGCCGCAATATTTTATTCGCGACACATTTCTCGACGCTTCCATTTTTGTTCTTTGTCGCCAACCGAACCCGCTACGTGTTTGTTCAAGACCTTGAATGGACTTTTGTGGCGAGGGGCTGGAAGCAGCATCTGCTAAAAAGCGCGATACTGTTTTTTTATCGCTATACATCTCTGGTAGTCGCAAACCAATACCTCAAGAAAAAGCTTCAGGAAATCGGGCTCCTCCCCTTGTGTGAGACGGCAATCTGGGCCTTATCCGATTTTTCCAGCAAAGCCCCCAATGTGGGCAGGTCCTTTGATTTCGTGATGGTTCTGCGAGATGGGGCGCATAAGCGGCTCGATCTCTATATGAGTCTGCTTGCCCTTCTGCGCACATGTGGTTCTATACGGACAGCTTGTATTACGCCGGACGAAAACATCGCCACAATGGCGGCCCCTTTGACCGATCGGATTCTGCTGAGACCTTCTGTGGAGGAGATGCGGGATCTGTACTCCGACACGAAAGTTTTTCTATTGCTGAGCGATCACGAGGGATTTGCTCTTCCTCCACTGGAAGCAATGGCCTCTGGCTGCGTACCTCTTTGCCGCGATTGCGGAGGGGTGTCCGCCTATATGCAAGGAATTCTCGCGAACAACATCGTGCCGCTTTCTCATAATCTAGACCAGATTGCCGAGAGAGCATGCGCCTTAGCCGGAGATGAACTACTCCTGAGCCAATTGTCCTGCGCAGCGCGAAATGAGTTCGAAGCCGGCCTTCTCCGATCGCAGGAAACGCGAGCGGAAAGCTTAACCATGCTGGCGCAAATTTTCTCGGACCCAGAGCCTAACGGGGAGCCCCTGTAGCAGAAGTTCCATTACTGCAGGCAAGTCGCAGGTTCACGCAAGCATACGCGTATAGATAGACCGTAGGACGCGGCCATAGTCCGCCCACGTGTACTCTTGCGCAATCGTGTTAGCCCCATTCCTGCCGAGGCGTGCACGTTCCTCAACGGAGCCTGCAAGCCGGGCAATCTCCGCTGCGAGAGTCTGCGCATCGTTCACCGGAGTATAGACAACGGAGCTTCCATGCTGGAGAGGAAGACCGCAGTTCTCTGTTGTAATGACTGGCATTCCTGCGGCGGCAGCTTCCATGGCCGAACGGGAGCAACCCTCAGCCAGTGTTGGAAAAACGAATAGATCAGAAGATGCCAACAAGGGAAAAAGAGATTCAGGCGCGGCAAACGGTGTATGCCGCAAAAAGACCGAATCTCCCTCCTCAATCCAGACTGCACCGTCCGTTATATTACCCACAATATGCAGTTCTGCATCCACTCCGCTTGCCCGCAGGATACGCATTGCCTCCAGAAGAGAACGCGCCCCCTTCCGAAGTGAAAAGCTACCGGTAAACAAAACCTTCAGTCTGCCTTCAATTTCGTACTTCTGCTTCAAACCAAAGTAGCTCTCCCGGACTCCAAGATATCCAACGTCGATGCGGTCTTGATCGTACCCCTGCTCAATGAAGGTACGCCGTACGAAGTGCGAGTTAACCAGTAGTCGGTCCGCATCCATACAATCTTCAAGCACAATCTTCCAAAGGCCTGCTTTGCGAAATTCTTCAGGTGGAAGCTTCGCTCGTTCATACTCGGGCCGTAGAAGCTCCTCCATCGCATACGGATGCGCAATGGAGTGGTCAACAAGGATTTTCATCCCTTCGAAACGTGCTCGTGCGATTGCACCTCCGCGGCCTGCTCCGCTGCGGACATGAAAAATATCCGCACCATGAAGATGCTTCCGGCTCGCACGTCCGGCAAGAATGAATGCCTGCCCCCAGGAAGCCATCGGATCCAGAAGCTTCAGCTTTGTCCCGACCTGGAGAAGACCGCCAGCCACTTCAGGCCAGATAACCTCAATATTCTTCAGACCAGGTCGTGCGACGGCCCGTAGGCGCAGGCGATTAAAAAGAGAGTTTTCTCCGATAAGTTTCCCGAGTGCATCCACCCAGAAACGGTCCCTCTCACGCGGAATCCAGCCTGTAATAAAGCCAACGTCTACGTTTGCGGAGGCGGCTGCAAGTGCGGTGTCATTGAAGTGAAGCTTCCCCGCTCCCGAGGAGATAAGGACTTTCATGGAAGCATCAGTGTACGACATAATTCGAGACTGTAGACGTGCTCCACCAGTTGCTGAACTCATGTTATTTACGACGGGAAATCAGTTTCTCCGACTGAGGATTCCAGGTCAAAGAAATCCAGGCACTTCCGTTTCGTTGTGCTCCCGGATTTAGCACAGGGATCAGCCAGCGCTCATATTGAGCAAATGCGGTGAGGCTCCATTCACGCGAAAGGGCGAAATTCCCTGTAAAGGAAAGATCACTGATCGAATGACTGCCGGGCAACATACGACCACCCTGTACATGCCGGAACGCGGCTGTGTAGGAAGTCCGCGCAGAGCGCCAGTATGTGGAACTGACTTCGTAGGATCTTGCGTTTCGTCCGACAGCATTCCCAAGCAAAAATCCTTTATTGGTATTAGCGTCGCGATATTGGTTGTTGATAAAGAAACGGTTGCTGCCTTCATCCTGGCTCATAGCCATGGAGCTGGCCACCTCGAACCGTAGATCAACAGAATGCAGGTATGGCATCTGGCTGAAGTAGATTCCCGGACTCCAGGCAGTGCGCCGTGGCGCATCCATCGGAATTGGCTCATCGTCGGCATAACCGTCCGCGTAAATTGTCACGTAACGTTCGATTCCTGGAACGTGCCAGCGAAAGTCGAATCCACTCTTGCGATCACCTGGGTCGCTTCGTTCGCCGTAATCGAATGTATCTCCCGTAGAATTGGCA
Organism: Terriglobus tenax; assembly: GCF_025685395.1. NCBI lineage: Bacteria > Pseudomonadati > Acidobacteriota > Terriglobia > Terriglobales > Acidobacteriaceae > Terriglobus > Terriglobus tenax. Next base: position 947,984 of record NZ_JAGSYA010000004.1, read on the forward strand.
CTGAAGAAGTTATCCTTCAGGCTTCGCAGGGTCATCGGGTGACCTACACCCCACAAGAGCGACCACCGCGTCGCACTCATCTCAAAATTTCTACCGAACGTGAGTTCCAACTTCTGTCCATTGAAGTACGGACGTGCGGGAAATTTGTGGCCGGAGAGTTTTCCAAACACAATGTCATACCGGTATGTAACCGCATGGCCAAGAAAGGGGACGTAATGCGGCCGCGTAGCTACGAGCCTAAGGTTGTAGGTAGGTTCCGCATTACTGGAAAACGAGAACGGTCCCGACTTGGTTGGTCCCCAAAAAATTTGCTGCTTTCCGAACGACAACTGAGCTCCTGCGAATGCTACCCCCGCATAGAGTTCGATAGGCCGCTGTCGCACTCCGGCCGGTGATGCAGGAGCCACCGGAAATGCGTTTGGAATTGAGGACGTATATTGCAGCATGTCAATCTGCTGAAACAGATCCGACATCACCTTCGTGACTGCAGCTTTACCCGGACCATACTGCAATTCCTGGCGGTCATAAAAGAAGAACCGGCCACGGTGCGCACGTACAGAATAGCCGGCAATCACACTGCTTCCCCGCCCCAGTGGGCGGCCATAGTCATTCCACCATGTCTGCCCGAAATGAAAACCGTCCGTAAGGGCTGGCCCAGCGATGGTGCCGACACGCGCATAAACTGATTCGACCTCCGCTGATGGAGCTAACGGAGAGTATTCAAACTCTCGTCGCAGATCAGATAGAAGACGCTCCGCCTCCGGATACATCGGGCTGTCAGCCATTTCACCAAGAAAGTTGCCCTCCGCCTCCTTCAGTTGCCGCAGACACTCTACTCTGGTCCATGGACGGATTGAGACGCTCTGATGATCGATGAATCCAAGATTTGCAAGACGCTCCAGGGCCGGATAGATCCAACTATCCATGGGAACGTTGGTTGATCCATAAGCATCTGTATAAGAGAGTTCACTGTCCGAATCATCCTCCGGCAGCAAGAGATGGGGCTGTGACTGTTGCGCAAAAGCAGTGATAACAGAAAACACCGCCAACAAACAGCAAGTTCCCACCCATACAATACTCGAACCTGTGCAGGTCCATATTCTGCGTTTAAGGCGACTCATCCAGACTCCGTGGAATGATCATAGCCTTCATCCTACAGAGCACTCTAAACAGGTGCAACGCAACGGGCAGGTTGCAGTATGCGTTATTTATCCAGGACAGCACCGTGCACAAAAAGAACAATCATAGGCGGCCTTTTCTTTTGTTCCGGATTTTCTTGTGCCAATTTGCTTCGCGATTCTATGCAGAAATTCTGTCTCGGCCTTGATGGCATTCGTAGGGCAGGAAAACCCGTCGGGGAGAAGATCATTGGCGGAAAAGCGGACCAGGCTGCCGGGCTGGCCCACGACAACGCGGGGTCCCATTTTCCTTGCCAGTTCGTTCAGTGAGTCGCTATATCCCGGGCCGATGTGTTCGCGCAGATGGGCACTGACGCGGGACGACCTCTTCTTATTCAGCGCAATAGGGACGGCAGCGATAAAGGCACCTGCGGCCTTTGCAATATCCGTAAGCCGTGGAGCCGATGACCGCGTGCAGGAGATTGCATGGTCTGTGCAGGGAATCGCACCAGAGAGCCGGAGATCTCCCGCAAAGAAGGACCATATCGAGGTATGACGGCACTTATAATCAGCTTGGACACGGACGGAAAGCCTATTCCAATTCCAACACTCTCCCACTCTATCCCTCTCGATTCCATATTTCTGAACTGCTTTCACGAGAAGAGAACATGACTGATCGCCGCAGATTCCTGCAGAACACCACCTTACTGGCAGCGGCATTCCCCGGTGCTGTCCGGTATGCCATGGCGAAAGAAACCGCCAGCCACAGTAAGCAGCCTTCCAGAACAGCTAGCAAGCTGAACCCGGTTCATCTGAACGTTCGTGACTTCGGTGCCAAGGGCGATGGAACGACGAAAGACACGCTGGCCTTTCAGCAGGCACTGGACCGCTGCCTCGTTCTGGGCGGTGGTGAGGTTCTTGTTCCCGCCGGTGAGTACCTGATCGGCACCATTTCCCTGCACTCCAACACCACGCTGCGAATCGAGGAAGGCGCAACGCTTCAGGGATCTCCTGACCTTACCGATTATCCGCTGTCGCAGGTGCGCTGGGAGGGCAAGTGGATCAAGGGCTATCCCGGCCTGATCATCTCTGTCGATGCCGAGAACATCACTTTGACTGGCAAGGGAAAGATCCTGGGCAACACCGCCATTCCCGGGCGCGTCGACCGCGCCACCGGCATGCGTCATCCCGCGCTGCTGGAGTTTGTGAACTGCAAGCACGTGCTGGTACAGGACCTCTACACCAGGCAGAATGACATGTGGTCCACGCACCCGGTCTATTGCGAAGACGTGACCTTCCGCAACGTGACCGTGCATGGAGGCGCCGACGGCATTGATGTCGACTCGTGCCGCGGCGTGGTGATCGAAGGATGCGACTTCGACACCGGCGACGACTGTATCTCGCTCAAGTCGGGCCGTGGCATGGAGGGCAACACCATCGCTCGCCCCACGGAGAATGTCCGCATCGCCAACTGCACCTTCCGCGACCATCACTGGGCCTGCATCGGCATTGGCAGCGAGACCTCCGCCGGCGTGCGTAACGTGCACGTGGAGCACTGCAAGTGCCTTAGCGCAAAAACCTTCGCCATCTACATCAAGAGCAGACCCGGCCGCGGCGCATTTCTCGAGAACATCGTGATGAACGACCTCGAGGTCTCCGGCGCGCAGATGGGCTTCCTCCGTCTGAATATTCTCGACAGCGGTAAGCAGGATGAGTTCCCGGTGCCGGGGCTCGACGGCATTCCGACCATTCGCAACTTCCAGTTCCACAACATCCGCGTTACGGATATGCCAGTGCTGGTGGAAGCGGTGAATATCCATCCCGAAAAACCGCTGGATGGCTTTGTACTGGAAAACATCACGGGCACCTGCAGCAAGGGCATGTCGCTGGCCAATATGCGTCATGTCTCGCTGAAAAACATTGCAGTTACCGGGTTCAACGGCCCACTGCTGAGCATGGTCAACGTGAGCGGCAGCGGCCTGCAGGGTGCGGTGGCATTGCAGCCGACCAAAGTTCCGGACCCAATTACCGCAAAAGAGACGTACGTGTTGCGCTAGCTCACCGGCGGCTTTGCCGTGGACTCGCGCAGCACAATGCTGGCCGACAGCATGGACTCGTGGGCCTGCTCTTTCCCGTCAATGTAAGCATTCAGCATCTTCAGCACGCTGCGCGCCAGGTCGGTGCGCGGCGTGGCAACTGTCGTCAGCGGCGGATGCAGGAAGTCACACAGATAGGTGTTGTCGAATCCTACGACGGAAACATCGTGTGGAATCGACAGCCCGGCTGCCTGCAAGCCGCGAAAGGCTCCCAGGGCGACCAGGTCGTTGATGGCAACCACTGCCGTGAAGCGATAGCGTTCCAGCGCTCGCTGCACCGCCCGCAACCCCGCCGCGGCCGGCTCACCCGCTTCGTCGACGATGTGAACATCCATCTCCTTGGGGTTGTACTGCAGCAGCGCTTCTTCAAAGCCGATCTGCCGTTCCATGTGCGAGAACATCGGCGGCTCAGGCGGCTCGGAGGGGCTTTGCTGCGAGTTCTTGATCAGCAGGATGCGGCGGTGCCCCAGTTCCAGCAGGTGCTGCACGGCAACAAACATGCCGTGCCGCTTGTCGACCCGGACAGTGCCGATAGACGGAGCAGAGTGGCTGTTGTCCAGATAGACCGCTGGTGTGCCGCTGTTCTTCAGCAGTGAGTAAGCTTCCGGATCGTTTTCGGAGGTCATCATGGCAATGCCGGCCACACGCAACGCCAGCATCTGCTGCACGGCAGCATACTGCTGGTCCGGGTGAAAGCTGGTAGCGGCCAGAAATGTCTCGTACCCCTGCTCACGCGCCTGGGTATCGAGCGCCTTGGCAATCTCTGCAAAGAACGGATTGAGAAGGTCAGAGACAATGATGCCGATCAGCTTGGTACGACGCCGCGCCAGGTTGCTGGCAAAGATATTCGGCGTGTACCCAAGCTGTTCAATCACATTCAGAACGCGCTGGCGCGTCTCGGGACGAATATTGTCTTTCTCGTTGAGCACGCCGGAGACGGTGCTCAACGAGACCTGCGCCATGCGGGCGACATCCTGAATTTTGATTCGGCTGGATCGCTTCTGCTGGTAAGCGTCTGCCTTCGGTGAAACTGCCAACGCAAAATCTCCTGAAAGGACGGGGCTACCAGCTTACCTGATGACAGGAACAACAGGAAACTACGACTGTTGTGCTCCTCCTTTGGTTGTCAGGAACGCGAGAGCATTCGCCATGAAGCGCTGCAGCAGGACCGGATGCATGTCCACAATGCGATGCAACACAACCGGCGTGCTGCCCACCTTCGCAGCCAGCGTGCCCGCTCCGATGTTGCGATCATGATCGCGTGCATAGGCGCACGGCACCTCCACCGACGGCCCATCGACCATCCAACCGTTCGATCCCCCGCCCTTCACCTGGTAGTGAATGCTCATGGCCTGGTCCACCGGCATGCCGTCGTACAGAGGATGCTTGCGGATGAAATACCACGACCCCATCCACGAGGCGCGAGAGGCGCCAACCACTCCATGGAACTTGAAGGCGCCCAGTGTCTCCAACTGCTTCGCCACACCGATCGACTGCCCGTCTGTCGGCGTAATTGCCAGCAGAGGCGTGCCCGCCTTGACGGCAGCCAGCATTGCCTCCGGCAGGGTGAACTCCTTGATTGGACCGGAGCCGGGCTTGTAGGCACCTTCGGCATCCACAGCCAGATTCTTCGAGGCATCGGATGCGCCACCGGAGCCGATCAGAACGTCGTACTTACCGCCTTCCACAAACGGCTCTACCGTGATGCCGGCAATCTTCTTCAGCGTCTCTTCCACCTGGGGAGACAACTGCGCCGCGCCAACACGCAGCGGCTTCAGGCTGGCCGGCGCAAGGTCGACAACCAGCAGTGAAACCTCGTGCACAACATCCGGATGCTCGCTGCCGGAGAAGCGTGCCACCCAGGTTCCAGCCCCGGTCAGCGGAACCGTCGTAACGCTCTCCTCCAGCAGGTACGAGAGCTGGTCCCGCTGGAACTTCGGAGCATCGTACTGCGCCACCTGGGTCTTCACACCATCAGGACTGGTAAGGGTAAGCGTCAGCTTGCCAGCCACGGGTTTATCACTATCGTTCAGCAGCCACGTGTCGAAGACGGCCTTCTCGCCCGTGGCCAGCACAAGGCGCTTCTGCTTGGCCACCGGCAGCACCGGCCTCAGAGCGTTCGAGATCGCCTTCGGGTCTGCCTTGAAGTCGCGGAAGTTGTCGACCAGGCCTGAGTGGTTCTCCATGGCCGTCGACTCCCAGCCGCTGATCGCCGCCATGTCATTCTCGTCGCAGATGCGGACGTTCTCCATGAACTGCCCCCACGACTCATACGCACGGCGGCCAATGGAGAGGAAGAGCTTCTCCGCCGTCGGGAAAGCCGCACGGAAGCCCCAGCGATCGAGGAATTTCTCATAGCTCGCAAGCTGTTCCTCATGGTCCAGCTTGTCGTAGCTCAGGCCGCCATGGCGGCGAATCTCACGCAGCACGCTCGCGTGGTTGTCGATCGACGCAGCGCCCTTCATTTCGCCCCACTCCACAATCTCAGCCTTCACGGGCGAGCGGTAATAGAAGTCGGTCTTCGAGTTGTAATACGTGTCCTGCCACACATCGGAGAAGTGGCCCGTGTGGTCAACCCACCATCCGCCGGCCCCGCCCTCTTCCGTCGCCTTCCCCTTGGACTTCAGAATCTCCGCGCTGTAGGGCTGGCTCCACGCCTGCGGTGCACGCATCACAAAGCCATCGTTGCCCACAATGGTGCGGCTCGGGTCCTCGGCCTGCATCAGGTGGAAGAGCTGTGCCAGGTCGGGGCTCTGCGGATCAAGCGTCGTCTCGTTCTGGATAATGTAGTGCACCACCGATGGGTGGCTGCGGAAGGCGCGGATCATGCCGCGAATCTTGGCCTCCATGTAGCGCCGCGCGCTCTGGTGGCCCTGCGATGCCGGAACGAAGCCCTGGCTGCCGCCGCCAGGTTCCAGGCAGCGAAGCAGTCCCATGCGATCCTGCACGTACAGCACATCTTCCTTGCCCAGGTTCCGGTGGAAGTTCAGTGCGTTCAGGTTGAACTGCTTGGCGACGCGCACCTCCTTCTCCGCGAGGTCTGGTGATGGAAACAGCCCATTCAGAGCCCAGAAGCCCCACGAGATCGAGGTATAGATGCGGATACGCCGGCCGTTCAGGCGGATGACCGCATCCTTGCCAACGCCATCCGTCGTAATCCAGCGAAAGCCGCAATCCACGTCACGGACTGCCGCGGCCTTGCCGCCGTCAATCCACTCCGAGCGAAGCGTGTAGACATGCGGCGTATCCAGGTCCCAGATCTTCGCGTCCTTCGCCGTAAGCTCTGATTTCAGCGTTGCCGTCTTGCCAGGCTCAACGCTGGCTGGCACTTCGATCGTAGCCAGAGTCTGCTTCCCGTTTGCCGCAAGCACTGAGAAGCGTACCTTGCCCGTGATGCCCTGCCTGCCGCTGTTCTCCACCTCGGCATGCGCCACAATGCACTTTGCCTCCGGCGTATTCAAGGCCCAGCTGTCGGCAATGCGGACCGGACCATGCGCGCTGAGCACCATGCCGCGGTCAATGCCGCCGAAGCCATGGCTCTTCTGGAACTCCATACCGCCCCAGCTCAGGCGGTTGCCGTCCACCCAGTCAAGACGGCCGCCCGGATTGGTAATGCGGACAGCCAGCACATTCCTCTGCCCCGGCTGCGCTGCCTCGGTCAGGTCACACTCAAACGGCAGCTCCTCCATGATGGAGTAGCCCACCAGCTTCTGGTTCAGGTAGACCTCGGCGCGCTGGCGAGCTCCGCGAATGTGCAGCAGGATGCGCTTACCGGCAAAGGCCTTGGGAATCGAAATCTCGCGCCACCACCAGGAGACGCCGTAGTACGCGCCATTCTTCACCTGGTCATCAGTGGTCTCAAACTTGTACTCGTCTTTGTAAGGAAAAAAGCCGTTGATGCCCCAGAAGAACTGCTCCGCCGTCGCCGGCAAGGCCACACCTAGCCCCTGCTGCGTGGAGAGCACCGCCCATCCCCCGGTTGGAGCATTCACGGGTAACGAGGCGAGCTTCACATCCTGGGGCAGAAAGATCGTATCGTTCTTCCACTCCGCCTTGCGATCCAGCCACAGGCGCCAGCCATCATCAGGAACATCCAGCTCCATCTCGCTATAACGCACGCTGCGCGCACCCGTTGTCAGCAGCGGCTGTTCCTTCGGCTGGGAATACACGGCTTCCGTTTTCAGAGCTGAGGCGACGCTGGCCAATGTGCTGTTACGGAGAAACGAACGGCGATCCATGGTGCAAGGCTCCTGGGAGTCAAAATATTAATTACGGGTAACAAACAAAATAAGCAAAGGAAAGCCGCCGGCAGGACCGGCGGCTTTCTGGGTTACGGGTTAGAACTCGATGCGAGCAGCGAGCTGCAGCGCACGGTTGGTTGCAGAAGAACTGTCTACAACCATCGTTCCGTAGCTGGCGGTACCGAATGTGTTCAGCACAGCGTTGGACTGGCTGTACACAAAGCGGGTGTGATTGGTCACGTTGAAGTAGTCCGCTTCGATGACCAGCTTGTTGGTTTCAAGCGGACCGGCCTTCGGCAGATTGATGGCGCGACGCAGGCTCATATCCAGGCGGTAGTTGCCCGGCTGGAACAGACCTGAGTACGGAGCCGTACGAGCGATCGTGCTGAAGCGGTAGTCATACTGCGCCTGGTTGCCAGCGTAAGGAACGAACGCATTCGCATCCAGGAACTGCTTGGCTCCCACTTCTGTGGCCAGATGCGGACGATTGCTGCCATTGTTCAGACGGCCATTGCCCACATAGTTCGGATTCGCCTGCGGATAGCAGACATTCTGCGACGGGTTGATGTTGCAGGAGTTCATCGTGACCGACATCGGAGCGCCTGAGAATGCATTGAAGATTCCCGAGACCTTCCATCCGCCAATCAGCTGGCGGACAAACGGATTGCTTCCGCCAAGCTCGCCCTTACCGAACGGCAGGTCATACGCGCCGGTGACAACGAACTTGTGACGTTGATCGCCGAGCGACAGGCTCTTATCCAGAGAACGGGCCGCATGGAACTTGCCATCGCTGGCATAAGCAGCCGGCAGGTCGTAGCCAACACGGAAGGTTCCGTTGTTGTCGATCGAACGTGCCCACTGGTAGTTGGTCATGAACGTAAGACCATTGGTCAGACGCTTGGTGACATAGGCCTGGAAGGCATGGAAGCGGGTGTTACCCACAAAGCCATAGGCATCACTGATGCTGCCGTACTGCGGGAACGGCTTCAGAGCCTGGGCAATCGAGGGGTTAGCAGAACCACCGAAGCTGGCGTAAGGCAGGGAGACTCCCGCCGTTGCCAGGTTAGCCGGCGTCGCTTGTGCATTCAACAGCGAACCCAGTGCAAGGTAACGCGGGTCCACCTGGTTGGAGATGGCACCGCGAGCGTTCAGGCTGTCCGGCTGCAGGAAGTGGCCCTGCGATCCGACGTAGCTCAGCGTCATCGTCGTGCTCGGCGTCAGCTCGCGCTGAATACCGAAGTTCCAGTTGATGAACTGCGGCGCACGGCCACCGTAATTCGGATCGGCGTACGAAGGTGTCTGCGACGAGGCCGATGAAAGCGTCGTGTAGAACGTACCGATCGACGGATCAAGATTCGGCGGAGCGCTGTAGGACGGATAGGCCGTGTCCAGCTTCCAATACTGCGATCCAACCTGGCCTGCGGCAGGAGCTGCAAAGACCGTGGAGGGGCTCACGCTGTAGCCCTGCAGGCCAATGCCCTGCCGGGAGGTGGCGCTGCCGCCATTCGCGTTGCCATGCGTATAGATCACGCTGTAGCTGCCACGAACCACCGTTTTCGGATCCAGCTGGTAGGCAAAGCCCACACGCGGGCTGAAACCCTTGAAGTAGTCGTTGACCGGGCTGTTACAGTTGCAACGTCCCGCGCCGTATCCGCCGAAGGCCACCGCTCCGCGAGCGCCAACCAGAGGATTGGTTGCATTCGGGTCAAAGTACGAAAAGCGGTTCTGTACTTCACGATAGCTGGGGAAATAGTCGAAACGCACGCCAATATCCAGCGTCAGCTTCGGGGTGATCTTCCAGTTGTCCTGCACATAACCAGACACGGGACGGAAACGAGCGCCTGTCTCAGGCACCGACGACAACGTAAACGTGCCGCTGTTAACCGCACCAGCCAGGAAGCTGGCATACGCCTGACCCGTTGTTCCGACCGTCGCCGTACCGGTGTAGCCGGCCGTCGAGGTCGCGTTGAAGGTCAGCTGCAGCGGATTCACACCCGTCGCATTGTTCAGGAAGTTGTACTGCATCCAGGCAATCTGACCGCCAAAGGTGAAGTTATGGTTGCCCTTGGTGTACTGCAGGTTGTCGACCAGGACAAAGCCGTTTGCCACGGGACGATTGCTTGAGTAGCCCGCCCAGCGGTTGATGTTGGTGTTACCCGAGAAGGTCACCGTCGGGAACGAGGTGGAAGCCTGTCCGCTCGGAAGACCCGAAATGCCATTTGCCGCTGCTCCCCAGGTGCTGCTGATGCTCTGGTTGAAGCCAGGACCGTCATAACGGCCAAACGCATAGTGAACCTGGTTCGTGATGCGCGACGTAATCGCATAGGTATGCTCAAAGATGAACACCTTCGTCTTCGGCGCAAACTGCTGTGACGAGATGTACGGTGCTGGCATACCGTTGGAGGTGGACGAGATGCTGACCGCGGCCGGAGCCGTGGTTGCCTGACGGCCCCACGCCAGCACGACCGACAACGCCTGCTTGTTGTTGATCGTGTAGTCGATACGGTTGGTCGTCGTCCAGTTGTTCAGACCGGTCTTGTAGTTCACCAGGTAGTTATTGTTGACGTTGCTGTTGGTCGGAGCCGGCAGATACGACTGCAGGTTGCGCGCAACCTGCGACTGGCGCGAGACCGGGATAATGTTGTTGGCAAACACGGTGCGCTGGTAGTTATTGCCCACCAGGCGAGTCGTATCCGGATCGTAGATGCAGCCAGCGATTACAGAGGTTGATCCGGCAACGCAGCTCGCCGGATTGGTCAGCAGCTCGCCAAAGTCGCCCTGGCGCATACGTGCTGTCGGCGCCGTCATCTGCTGGAAAGGAACCTGGCGCGAGAAGCGGTAGCCCTCATAGCCGCCAAAGACAAACAGCTTATCCTTGATAATCGGCAAGCCAAGGAACATGCCGTACTCATGCTGATGCTCGGTCGGCTTCTGCAGGCGGCCCGTCAGCGGGTTGGTCGCCTTCTGGAAGCCCCAGGTATCCAGCGCGGTGTCACGGAAGTAGTCATAGATCGATCCGTGAATGCTGTTCGTACCACGCTTTACAACGTAGTTCTGGACGCCCTGTCCTTCGTAGATTGACGAGTAGCCAACCGTCTGCACCTGGAACTGCTCAATGGCGTCTACCGCCATCGATGTCCATACAAAGCGGGGATCGCCTTCGCCAGCCGCCGAGGTGATCGGCACACCATTGATGTAAATCGCCGAAACAGCACCACGGCTGCCCGAACCATTCACAACACCAGCATTGGTGGTCTGGTTGCCGTTGGTCGTCTGCGAGCTTACACCCGGCAGCAACGAGGCAAAGTCGGTGGCGCGGCGCTGACCGCCGCCATCCTGAATCAGAGGCAGGGCAGCATACTGCTCCTGCTCGATCGTGACACCGAGCGTTGCGTTGGACGTTTCAAGTGTCGGAGGCGCGTCGGATACCGTTACCTGTTCCGTCGTCTCGCCCGTGGGCAAAGTTACGTCGACTGAAAAGGTCTGCAGAGCATTGACGTTGACATTCTCCTGCGTCACGGTCTTGAAGCCAGGCATGGAAACCGTGATCGTGTATTTGCCTGGGTCCAGAGAAAAGGTGTAGTCGCCAGCCCCGGAACTCTTGGCTGTGAGCTTCTTATTGGTGCCGTTGTCGGTGATCGTGACATCAGCACCCGGAACAACCGCGCCGGTAGTGTCGACGATGCGACCGTTGATCGACCCCTTACCAGCAAGCTGAGCGCTGGCAGAAACCGACAACGCTGCAGCCAGTGCCAGCGGCGTCGCGTATCGAACGACTCCTCTGGTCAGACCAGCTGCAAGTGCCAGTCGAGAGATGGAAGAGCGAAACGTCATTGGTGACTCCTCAAAAATTAACTCGCGGATATAAATAGACCGCAATATCACCGTGCGCATAGCTTCGCGCTGCGGCTTGGTCTCAGATTTCGAGAACGATGCGAATGTTACGCTCCGGAAAACACGACAGTCAAATGGAGTTTTCAAAATTAAAACGGTTCGGATAAGCCATCGAATGCCCTCCTTAAAACGGAATAAATATCCAAAAATCTGGAAATTGAAGCGTTTCGATAAACGCCCGTTTCTCATGGCTCGGAATTCGCTTTTTCATCACTGAAAACCGCCTCGTTTCCTGCTGCATCCAGAACCCTTTTATCCAGAAAAATCCGGAGGCTGGGATCACTCCCCGCCTCCGGATCCGGAACCTTTCTGAATTCTTTACAGAAATAATTTCAATAGCGTAATGGTCTGACCAATACCTAACGCGCCAGCTTACGGAGCCGCCCAATCGCGCCAACCGGATCCCACTTGTCCGTTCCCGCCAACAGGCCCCGGGGAGTCAGCGACTTCTCCTCTGCCCGGGTGAGAGGCGGATAGTTGACGACGCGCTGGCCACCGTTCACTCCCGGTCCGTGCGACTTGTATTCGCGGTAGGTGCTGTTCTTCAGACGGCCACCCCACTCGGACCACCCATCGGCGGCAAGCTTCTGCTGAATGTCGGTGTCGTAGAACAGGACCGTGGAATATGTCCGCCACGGCCGCCCAAGGATGACCTTATCGCCCACGTCCTGCCCGGTGATGCGGCAGTGCAGGAAGTAGTAGCCCGAGTCCTCCTCCGGAAACTGCCGGCTCTGCGCCGTCACCATCACCGTGTCATGGTGGCGCGAGTGCAGCTCGCAGTTCTCAAAGACCGCCTTGGCGTCGCCAAAGATATAGTCCACGTGCCCCTCGATATAGCAATCGCGGAAGTACTGCCGCGAGCCCTGGCAGGCGGCTCGTCCCGGCGGCGGGGCGCTGCCGTCCTTCGGCAGGTTGTCATGGCAGGTGCGGCTGTTGGCGTAGAGCGTGTCCTGCGCGCCCAGCAGGCGCACACGGTCCAGCACCGCCTTGTCCGAGCTCATCAGCAGTGCGACGGCTTGCGAACCCTCACCCGGAAAACGCTCGTGCTCCAGCTCAAAGGTGTTCTCGATGGTCAGGTTCTCGGCGGCAAAGCCGTCGGCGTCCACGCTTACGCTGCCGCTCTTACCGGTGCCTCCGGCAGACTTCGCCGAGTCGTTCCAACTCAGCACCACATCCTGCGGCTGCTTGCCCGTGCCGATCAGATGGATGTTCGGTTTGCTGATGTGAATCTTCTCGCGGTACTTGCCCGGAGCGATGCGCAGGATCGCGCCTTCAGCCGGCGCGTGGTCCACGGCCTCCTGAATCGTGTGGAAGTCAGCACTTCCCTGCGGCGCCACGGTAATCGCCTTCAAAGAATCGGCGGCAACAGCGGGCAGCGTACAGACAGCAGCAGAAAGCAGCAACGTGGCAAAGCAACGTAGCGTCACAAAACACTCCTTCAGTTGTAATGAAACAGATCTCTAGTGACCGTCCGTGGGCGCGGCCTGTTGCAGAACGGGCGTCGCTCCCTCAGGCAGCCCCTTCACATTCGGCCCAAGCTCTACCTGCGTGCGGATGACGTTGTCGGCCACCATGCGGCCAAACAGCGCCTTGCCCTTGTCATTCAGGTGAGTACGGTCGGGCTTTACTTCCGTGCCGTTCTCCGCCCTGGCGTCAGGGTGCGTGGTGGCGTTGTATGCATCCGCCTCGGCCTGTGTCTTCATAGACAGGTAGTGCTGTGACAGGCTGAACAGGTCCAGGAAGGTAACCTTCTCCTCCGCGGCAACCTTACGTACGGAGGCGGCGTAGTCCTCAAGGCCGTCCTTCACCAGCTTGCCGTCCTTATAGTTGCGCCGCGAAAGCGGGCTGACCAGGATCGGAATGCCGCCGATTGCACGCACTTCCTTAATGAAGCGGCGCAGGTTGTCGGCATACAGACCGTCGGCGTCCGCGTGGCGCTTGGGGTCGGGCTTCTGGTCATTGTGGCCAAACTGGATGAAGTAGTACTGCCCTTTCTCATCGATCGACTTCTTCCACCAGCCTTCGTCGATAAAGCTGACCGTACTGCGGCCGTTCTGCGCCAGGTCCACACAGGTGACGTTCGGTGTCAGCGTGGCGCAGAAGCCCGGCCCCCAGCCACCTTCCAGAGCCGTGGTCGAGTCGCCGGTCAGGACGATCTTAAAGGGCTTGCCTTCGATGACATCCATCGCCAGTTTGCCCTGCGGCGGCAGCTCGGCGGCCTTCGGCAGCACATACTTCTTCAGCGCCGGAACGGCTTTGCCCAGATCGGCGGCAACCATGCGGCCAAAAATATAGCTTCCCTGCCAGTCCAGATGCGTCTTGTCCGGAACAGTGTTGCCGTCCTTGTCCTTCTTGGTAATGCCGAGCTTGTTGCCTTCCTGCTCGCCAATCTTATCCAGATAGGCAATGCTCTCAGTCTGCAGGTCAATCAGCGGCACCTTCATCTCGCTGGCCACCTTCTTCATGGTGGCGGCGTGAGCCAGCAGGTCACTATGGATCTTGCCGTCCTTCTCAAAGTAACGACGTGTCAGCGGAGTCACGAGCACCGGCTTGATGCCTTGCGCTCGTGCCTCCTCCACCATGCGGCGCAGGTTAGCTTCATACTCGGCCATGGTCACCTGGCGGGCAAGGTGCTCAGCGCTCTCCATATCGTTATGGCCGAACTGGATGAGCATGTAGTCGGGCCTGGTGCTCAGCGCGCGGTCCCACAAACCCATCTCACGATAGGTCTTGGTGCTGGCGCCGCCTTTGGCCATGTTCAGGCAATCCACCTTCTCTGAAAGGTTGGCGCAGAAGCCGCGACCATAGCCGGCGTTGTCGGTCTGCGTCGAATCACCGATCAGGTCGATGCGCACCGTGGTTCCGGCGCGGCGCTGTGCCGGATGATCGCCAACATACGCGTCTTCCGCAACCGCACCCGCGGCAGCGGCACACAGCAACAACGCACCCACATTCTTCGCGACAAACCGCATCGTCATCTCCCCTAATCCTGGTACGGAACAAACTTGTTGTCGCAGCTGAAGCCCGACTTCACTGAGGGAATCGGCGTAGGTGTGCTGGTCACGCTCGTTCCGGTAAAGGTAAAGTTTGCGCCCTTCGCGCCCACAGTCACACTGGCATTACGAGCCCGTACCTGCTCGGGTTTCACACCGCGAACTTCCACGCCATCCAGCGTCAACTCGGTCGCACGCTCAGCGTTCAGACCAGCCACCTGCACAATGCCCGGCGTCAAGCTGAGGAAGTTTTCAATGCGGATGCCCTTGTAGTCCGGCGTCAGCGGTCCCTTCAATCCAAGATCTTCAATGCCGTCGGTCGTCTGGCCGTTGTAGAAGGGGCTGATGGAGATGGGCACCTCGACATCCCGCAGGCACAGGTTGCGATAGACCACGTTGCGCACCACGCCGCCGCGCTGCACATTGCTCTTGATGCGGACGCCGCTGGTGGTGTGGTCCAGCGTCAGCGTGTCTACGTAGATGTCACTTTCGTCGCGCGCTTCCGAGCCCATCGACATGCCATGACCGCTGTAAAAATGATTGTCCAGCACGCTCATGTGGTGAACACCAGCCTTGATGGCGATATTGTCGTCGCCGTTGTCGATCCAGCTCTTCGTCACGGTCACATTCTGCGAGCTGCCTGGGTCAATGCCATCCGTATTACGCGCATCGGTCCCACGCACGGTGGGCGTCAGCAGGTGCACGCCCCACGCGGTAAAGCCGTCGGTGTTGCTGACCGTCACATGGAAATTGGGCGAGTTGTGCAGGCGCACCTTGTACAGGATCAGGCCGTCTGCATGATTTGCGACCACGAGCCGTGGCGCGGAGTACTTCGTGTTCGTCGGCTCAGCCGCGCGCGACTGCTGCCACCAGGTATAGCTCTTGCCAATCAGCTGGCTGCCGCCACGGCCATCAATCGCGCCTTCGCCCATAATGGCCGCGTTCTTCACATCCTTCACACTGATCAGCGGCCGGCAGGCGCTGCTTTCGGGTCCGGAGGTACCGCACCCGCCGGGCTTGGTGTCATACAACTTCGGGTCGCGTGATCCATACAGCGTGACACCCTTCTCGATCAGCAGAGTAACGCCTGCACGCATTTCCAGAGGGCCGCTCAGAAAGGCGTTGTTCCCCCCGCTTGCACGCAACGCTACAGCCTTGCCCGCGCCGCAGCTATCCAGAGCCTTCTGAATGCGTTCGGAGTCGAGCTTCTGCTCGTCCTGCTCGCGCAGGGCGTTGTTCTCCGCACGCAGCTCGGACTTCAGCACCGTGCACGCCTTTGGGATAACAGGTTCAACAACATGGCGGGTGTCCTGGGCTGCGGCGGCGAGGCTTAACAATGCGAACGGAAGGGCAAAAACGGCAGAACGAGTCACGGAACTCCACTTCAAAGCCAGAGGGATGCACCAGAGGTGCTCGCCTGAACTATATGGAGCGGAGTTAATTCGCGTCAAATACAAATCAAAACGTTTCAATAGCGGAAACATTTATGTGCCGGGCTGGCGGTAGTGCGCCTGCGCCGCCAATCTACGCTCCTCTCCGCGCGGATCGCTGGCGACCAGAGGCTTTGTCTCCCACATCATGGTGAAACGCTTCGATAGGTCGTAGGAGGGCCACTGCGGGATCGCCCGATTGTTCGGATTGCCGGTTTTTGCATAGGTGATCAGCGTCTGGCTCATGGCCTCCGCCAGAGGCTGGGCGCGGCGAATTTCGTCCTTTGTGGCGCCGATCATGCCCGGAGAGAGCGCTAAATTGTCGAAAAAGAACGGAATATCGAGCGTATGTGGCGCTTTAAACTTGCCACCCGCCACCGGCGACGGCCAGTTCATCTGGTAGACCCAGGTACGGTTGGATGCGGGACTCTGGGCGCGGCGCTCCGCCTCGATCACCTGTCCCGGCCACGAACGGAAGGCTGTCGCGGCGGCAAAAAAGACGTCCGCCGGAGAGTACAGCGGATACCAGCCGCGATATTTCGTGACCACATCCTTCGGGTCCATGCCGCCGAGGAAGCTGCCGACGTTCTTTTGAAGCGCGGCTGGCAAGTCCTCCCAGGTGATTGAAAACAAAGCTGGCTGCCCACCGCCGATCAGGCCGCGGGTCTCGTCATGGGTGTTGCCAAGGATCATCGGCACGTCGTTCGAGAGCGGCGGAGCGTCCGGGTCGAACGGATCGCGCGGCAGCGCTCCGCCATCCACTACCGGGAGCCACGCGCCACTGACACGGGCGGCGTCTTCCAGGGTTTCGAGCGGCAATGCGTCCAGCTTCTGCCGCAACTCCGTGCCGGAGACATCCTGCAAGCCGAGTTTTGCCAGGAACTGACGAGACCGATCGGTCGCAATTTTCTTCGGGGCCGCCGTCACCTGCTGGCCGCTCATGCTCATCACGCGATGGAAGAGACCGTGTGCGGCGGGCATGGCCATCAGGGTGGCGCACTTGGCTCCGCCGCCGGACTGTCCCCAGATAGTGACGCGATTGGGATCGCCGCCAAACGAGGCGATGTTGTCCTTCACCCAGCGCAAGGCCAGCACCAGATCCAGCATGCCAGCGTTGCCGGAATCGGCATAGGCAGGATCGTTCGTCAGCTCCGCCAGGTAGAGATAGCCGAAGGCGTTGAGGCGATGGTTCACCGTGACCACGACGACATCGCCACGCTTCGCCAGCCGTGTGCCATCGTAGAGAGCGGCGTTGACCGTACCGCCGTTGTAGGCTCCGCCATGGATGTAGAAGAGCACCGGGCGCTTCTTATGACCAGCGCGCGAAGGCGACGGTGTCCACACATTCAGGTGCAGGCAGTCTTCGCTGATGGGGCCTTCATCGGGCGGAAGGTGAAAGGTGTCAGGGTTCTGCTTCGGCTCTTCCCGCCGGGCGCGGCTGCTGCCGCCAAGCTGCGGAGAACGGTCTCCCCAACGGATGCAGTCGCGAATGCCTGTCCATGCGGTGGGCGGCACAGGCGGCTGGAAGCGGCGGGTGCTGGTGTCGGCTCCGTAAGGAATGCCGAGGAAGCTGGCGATGCCGTCCTTCGTTGCACCGCGAACCTCGCCCGCGGAGGTGCGGACCACGGGCCGCGTCTCCGCAAAGGCCAACAACGAACGCGACGAGAGCATGGCCGCAGCGCCAAGCCCACCTTCCAGAAATGTACGACGACGCACCAGAACTCTCCCGTTGCTGCAATTCGCAGCAATGGGTTCATTCTTGAACGGCGATGGGCAAACCGCCAAATGACTGCATGACGGAACGGAGGGTTGCGGCGGCGGACTCCGGCGTAATGTCGCGTTGCGGAGAGCCGAGAAGCTCAAAGCCGACCATGAACTTGCGTACGGTTGCCGAGCGCAGAAGCGGCGGATAGAAGTGGGCATGCATGGTCCACTCCGGGTGCTCTTCGCCATCCGAGGGTGCGGGATGGAAGCCCATGGAATATGGGAAGGGCGTATCGAAGACGCGGTTGTAGCCCGCCGTGAGAGTATGCAGGATTGCCGCCAGACCGTCGCGCTCAGAGCTGGTGAGCGCGTCGAAGGAAGCAACGGAACGTTTGGGCAGCAACAGCGTCTCAAACGGCCATACGGCCCAGAAGGGCAGCACGACCCCCCAGGTCTCGTTCTGCGCGACGATGCGTTCCTGCTGCGCCAGCTCGGTCCGCAGATACGAAGCCAGTAACGGCTCCCCGTGCTGCGCGTAGAACTCACGCTGTGCGGCAAGCTCCAGAAGGGGCTCATTGGGGATGTGTTCGGTGGCCCAGATCTGTCCGTGCGGATGTGGATTGCTGGCGCCCATCATGGCGCCGCGGTTCTCGAAGATCTGCACGTACTGGATCTCCGGCCGTGCTCCCAGCTCCGCGGCCTGCGCCGTCCACATCTCCACCACGTTGCGAATCTTTGCGACGGGCATCGTCGCCAGTGTGAGGTCGTGACGCGGATCGAAGCAGAGCACGCGGCAGATACCGCGCTCGGTCTCAGCGCGCAGAAGGCCGGAGGGATCGAGCGACAGCGCAGCCTGCGGCACATCGGGCTTCAGCGCGGCAAAGTCATTCTCAAAGACGAAGGTGCTGTCATACTGCGGCGTGCGATCACCGTTGGCGCGGAGGTTTCCGGGGCAGAGGTAGCAGCCGGGATCATGCTGCAGAACGGCGGGCGTGGCGGGAGTTTCCGTCTGCCCCTGCCAGGGACGCTGCGTGCGGTGCGGAGAAACCACTACCCACTCGCGGCGTAAGGGGTTCCAACGGCGATGCGGCGACTGCAGCCAGAGCGCGTCCATTAGGCATTCTCCTTTGCGGCGAGTTCCACGGCGCCATCCACGGCATCGCAGAGGTAGATCTCAGGATCAATTCCGTAGCGGGCCTGGTAAGCACGGATGATCGCCCGAGAGAATGCCGGGACCTCGTCTTTCTTCACCAGGTTGACGGTGCAGCCGCCGAAGCCGCCGCCGGTGAGGCGTGCACCGAGGCAGCCGGGCTGTGCCATGGCCGTGTCCACAAGGAAGTCGATCTCTTCGCAACTGTCTTCAAACTCGTCTCTCTGGCTGATGTGCGAGGCCAGCATCAACTCGCCAAAGCGCTTCGCATCGCCCGCCATCAGGGCTTCGCGGGCAGACAAAACGCGGGCGTTCTCCGTAATCACGTGGAAGCAACGCTTGTAGGCTTCATGCGACATGTTGTCCCTGCATTGTTCCAACTGCTGCACGGTGGCATCGCCCAGATCGCGCAGGCCGGGAAAGGTTTCGCGCAGTACCTGCTGCCCTGCTTCGACACCCTTGCGGCGCGAGCCGTAGTCTCCGGTTGCCACCGAGTGCTTGACCATGGAGTTGCAGGCCACGATGCTGAGGCCGGCCAGGGCGCCTGTAGTCACCGGCACAAGCTCATAGGTGAGGTCGCGTGTTTGCAGCAGAAGAGCGTGCCCCTCTGTACCGGCGGTGACCACGAACTGGTCCATGATGCCGCAGGGGGACTCCACGAAGAGGTTCTCGGCGCGCTGACACAGAAGGGCGATCTCCGCATCGGTCATCGAGGATCCGCTCAGCCGCAGCATGGCCATGCAGGAGGCCACCTCAATGGAAGCCGAGGAGCTGAGTCCCGCACCGAGCGGCACGTTGCCACTGACCTCCATGGCAAAGGGTGGCGGAGCGATCCCCAGCTTTGCCAGCTCCTGCAGAACACCCACAGGGTAGTCGCTCCAGGTGTGGTGGCGTGTCTTCAGAGTGTGCAGGTCGCCTTCGGCCACGCCCTCGAACTGGAGGCTGCGAAAGCTGTAACGCCCATCGACAGAGGGAGAGATGCGCACCTGGGTGTAGTAGGAGATGGCGATGGGCAGCACCCATCCTCCGCTGTAGTCCGTATGTTCGCCCAGCAGATTGACGCGCGCGGGAGCACGGAAGAGGGTGGTTTGCTGGTCAGTGCTGGCGGTCATGCAGATCCTTGAAAGTGTATGGAGAAGTGTATCGTGGGAGGGAAAAAAGCCTCTTCGGTAACGTACACGAGAGGAGTTACGGATGCAAAGTTTTCGGCGCGGCTTTCGCGAACAGCCGGGGGTGAAGCTTCTTTCCATGCTGGTTTATTTCAGGACGAAGTTCCCTGCCCCTTCGTCCTGAAAGCTAAGGCTTTCCAGCGTTCCCCTTACGACATCGTTCCCCGACAAAAAACGGCAACATCCTTAGAGGAAAGAAGGTCTTCTCTCGCCGCTTGTTCTCTGCAGGGCATGCCTAGGAATCCGGCAGAAGCGAGGCTTCCTGGTCCAGTCCGTCGGCGAACAAGGAGAGATTGCTGCGCAGCACAAGGTGGGGCGCTAGGCGCGTGATGGGCGGTACCGGCTTCAAGCCCAGAACGTGGGCATACAGCATCTCGACTGCCATCTTTCCCTGCGTAAACGGACGCTGATGCAGCGAGCACAGGATGCGGTCGCTCTCAATGAGGGGGACAAGTTCCGGAAACAGGTCCGTGGTCACGATCTTCAACCTGCCCAGCAGCTTTGCCTCATCCACAGCCCGGAGAACGGGAAGGCTATTCGCCGTTCCCAGGTAGAGGCCGCCCAGGGCGGGGTGCCTGCGCAGCAGCTTCCGCGCGGCTTCATATCCCTCTTCCGGATTGTCATGCGACTCCAGCGGCGGTAGAAGGGTGAGTTGCGGTGCGTGCACGGCCAGGGACTCCGAGAAGCCACGCAGTTTTTCACCGTGATCCTGAATGCGGAGATCTCCGGCGATCATGGCGACCTTCGCCGGCTGCGGCAAAACGCGGCCCAGCAGATCGGCCGCGATGCGGCCGCTGACCGTTGCATCGGACGAGACGGAGGCAATGCGGTCCAGCAAGGGAGCATCGCTGCCGATGAACAACAGCGGCGGCGCGGAGGAGTCACGGAAGAGCGTTGAGAGACCGGAAGGATTACCCGGTGCGAGCACTACACCATCAAACTGATGCCAGCGGGCACGTTCCATGCATTCCACGTCACCATCGCCCAAACGAGGAAAGCGAAAGAACTTCAGTTCGAGCGGTGTGCCTGTCGTCAGCCGTTCGGCGGCAGCCTGCATGCCTGCCTGCATGCTGTCGAAGTAGACGGCGATCCGTTCGGGAAGAAATATGCCGAAGCGGAGTGTTCGTGAGAGCTTGAGGTTGCGCGCGGCGAAGTTGGGCTTGTAGTTCAGCTTCTTCGCCATGCGCAGAACGCTGTCGCGCGTCTGTGGACTGATGCCTGGACGGCCATGCAGGGCACGGTCTACGGTGCCGATGGAGACCCCGAGGGCTTCAGCAATTTCGCGAATTCCGTTTGGCTTGTCTGCGCTTCCGGACACCCTACCATCCTAGAGCCACAGAGTTCAGCCGCAGGGAGTAATCAGGCATTCGCCCGCGGTAAAGCGGTTGGCCGGGGCGGCTACGGAGCCAAATACCGCGTCCAGTGCGCGATGGAACGACTCGACGATATCGTCTTCATCCTGCGCGGTGAGGCAGGATGGCACGACCAGCAACTGCGTACGCTCGAACAGATCATCGGAGGCCGGACAGGCTCCGTGGGCGTAGCTGTAGACGGAATCGCGGTTCTCCGCCAGCGTCCAGGGGAAGCCGCGTTTGTCCGTGCCAGTCTTCTGCACCAGGGCGGGGATGTTGGAGTAGATGTGCATGCCGTAGTTGGCGAGCAGCACGTTGCTGGTGTCCGGCGACTTGGTCGCAATGCCATGCTGACGCATCAGCCGGTTGACCTGCCGGGCCGAATCGCGATCGGGAAAGATGGTCAGAAGGAAGCAGCTGGTGTCTCCTGCTGCATCCACGCGACGGCGGAAGCTGAGCTGCTGATGAGCGTACAGCGACTCCAGGATGCGGTTCTTGCTGCGGCGCATCCGGCTGATCGTGGTTTCCACCTTGCCCAGTTGCACCCGCAGGACGGCGGCACGCAGTTCATCGAGACGAACGCCACGTCCCCAGCTATAGGAAGCGATGTCATCCATCTGCAGATCTTCATCCAGGCCTCGGGAGTAGCCGGCATCGTGCACGGCCACCGCTTTGCGGTAAAGCCGCTCGTCGTTGGTGACAACGGCGCCGGCTTCTCCGACGGTCATGTTCTTGTTCAGCTGGAAGCTGAAGATGGCCATGTCTCCGAAGGTTCCCACGCGCTGGCCGCCGACGGTGGCTCCCACGCACTGGGCGCAGTCTTCCAGCAGGAAGATGCCGTTGCGGCGAGCTACCTCCGCCAGGCGGTGAATGTTCACCGCGCAGCCGTTCATGTGTACGGCCACGATGCCTGCTGTGCGCGGGGTGATTCTGCGCTCGACATCGCGCGGGTCCAGGCCGAAGGTGTCGTCGATCTCCGCGAGCACCGGGATCGCGCCGAGGTTCACCACGGCCGCAACGACCGATACCCACATGTAGGCGGGAACGATCACTTCGTCGCCGGGGCCAATTTTCAGGGCGCTCAGGGCGACATGCAGAGCAGAGGTTCCGCTGGTTACGGCCAGCACATGCCGCGCTTCCAGGAAGCGGGCGAACTCCTCTTCAAAGGAGGAGACCTCGTGCTGTGGATGAACGCCGTAGTAGCGATAGAGCGATTTGCTGCGAATGATGCGAATCGCGGCCTCAGCCTCGTCCTCGTCCATCGAATGGACGCCGGGGAATTCATCCGGCAATGGCCGTGTACGGATCGGCTTTTCGAGATCAAGACTCATGGCACATGCACTGGCGCGGTTTGCGTATACGAAGTTGTATGCCCGTTCGACAGCCGACGTCAATCGGATTCCACGGCATATACTGGCCATCACGAAGGAAATAGCTTCGCTTATGATGGTTCACGATATGCCGCGCATGGGGAAGGACAAAGAACGCGTTTCGAGCAGGACGCAGACCGAGTTTGCCGTGCTGCAGCTGATTCAGCGTGAACCCTCCATCTCTCGCGTGGAGCTGGCGCAGCGGCTGGGTCTGAGCACCGCCAATATTACCGGCGTGGTGGGCGGTCTGGTGGAGAAGAAGTTCCTTGTCGAGGAGATGTCTTCCGCCAAGGTTGTGGGCCGCCGCCGCATTTCGCTAACCATGCACCCCGACCTGGGTAACGTGGTTGGCGTGGATATCGGTACCTTCAACCTGCGTATCGCCATTACGGACCTGAACGGCAAGCTGCTGGGCTATCGGGAAGAAGCTACCGAGATGTGGCGCGGGCGCGAAGCCGCGCTCAATCGCTGCTTTCAACTGATCGACCAGGCACTGGCGGACGCCGGCGTTGCGCGCAGCTCGGTGCTGGGCATTGGCGTTGCCTTCTCCGGCGTGATCGATGTCGCCCGAGGCATGGTGCTCTCCTACCCGCGACTGGGCCACGCCGAACAATGGAAGAATGTGCCGCTGAAGCAGTTGGTGGAGGATTACTTTGGGATTCCCTGCCTGCTGGAGGACAGCGCGCGTGCTGTGGCCACCAGCGAATGCTTTCTGGGTGCGGGGCAGAACTTTCGCGACTTCGTGTACGTTGACGCGGGCATGGGTATCGGCGCTTCGATCTTTATCGGAGGCTCGATCTACCGTGGCTTTAATGGCAGTGCGGGCGAGTTTGGCCACATGACCGTGGATGAAAACGGGCCCCTGTGCCTGTGCGGCAATAACGGCTGCCTGGAGGCGATGGCCTCTTCCGCCACCATCATTGAGGCCGTGCGACGGGCCCTGTCCAAAGGCGTTATCTCCAAGACGCTGGAGATGGCCGGCAATGACATGGACCGCATCAGCATTGAGATTATTGCGCAGGCAGCCGAGGAGAACGACAGCCTTGCCTTCCGCGTGCTCTCAGAGGCAGCCTCGCACATTGGCGCGTCCGCGGCGGACCTGGTGAACCTGCTGAACCCCGAGGCCATCATCTTCGGCGGAGCGCTGTTCCGCGCCGCGCCGGTGCTGCTGCTGGACCAGATTCGCCGTGTCGTTCGCCAGCGTGCCATGGAAAAGGCAGTCAACGATGTGCAGTTGCTGATCTCTCCGCTGAGCACCAACGCGGGAGCAGTGGGCGCAGCCCGCCTGACAGCCGCGGCCCTGATGGAGAGCGTTCACAACCGCGGCGCGGAGACTGCTATACCCACCATGCCTCAACAGGCGGTTCACGCAGGATAGCCCGCGAGAGCGTCGCCACGGCCGCAGACAGGCCTTCGCGAATCGAGGCCAGTGCGTCCTCATGCTCAATGCTGATGACGTAGTCGTACCCCGCGAGGCGCAGCGCCGAGGCGATTCCCTTCCACTCCAGATCGCCATGGCCCCAGCCGACGCTGCGGAACAACCATGCGCGCTCCTGCATGCGGGTATAACTCTTCGCATCCAGCACGCCGGTGCGGGCTACATTGCCGGTGTTCAGGGCGACGTCCTTGGCGTGGACATGGAAGATGGCCTCGCCCAGGTAAGCAATCGCGGCCGGCAGGTCGACTCCCTGCCAGAAGAAGTGGCTGGGGTCCAGGTTGATGCCGACGGACTTGCCCGCCGTGGCGCGCAGTTGCATGGCGGTCTCCGGGTTGTAGACGCAGAAACCGGGGTGGGCTTCAATTGCGACCCTGATGCCATGGTCCGCGGCGAATGCGCCGGCGTCCTGCCAGTACGGAATCAACCGCTGTTCCCACTGCCAGGCGAGCATCTCGCTGTACTCCGGCGGCCAGGGGGTTGTGATCCAGTTAGGCTTCGTCTCTTGTGGCCCCCCTCCGGGGCAGCCGGAAAAGGTGACGACGACCGGCACTTCCAGCATCTCCGCCAAACGTACGGTCTTGCGAAAGAGGGTGTCAGCTTCGCTGGCCACGGCGGCGTCCGGGTGCAGCGGATTCCCATGGCAGGAGAAGGCGCTGATGACCAGGCCGGCGTCCTGAATCTGCCGCCTGAAGGTTGTGGCGGCGTCTTTGGAGGCGAGGCAGGCGTCCAGATCGATATGTGCGCTGCCCGGCCAGCCACCGGTGCCGACTTCGACGGCGGTAATCTCGGGATAGAGCTTCAGTTCCGCCAGCATCTGCTGCAGGCTCAGTTTTGCGAAGACCGGATTGAAGACACCAAGTCGCATGGTTTTCCCCTGAGGCTATGCTATCGCCCTGGAAGGGAGGTTTGGCGGGCCGATATATTTTGATAATTAACAATATCGAGTCAAAACGAGGCTTCTTTCGGCAGGATTCGTTTTATCTTTGACAAACCTGCGCATGGCTAGGCAGCATTTATGGCAGTCGTCCCCATCCCCCGCAGGAACCGAGGTAGAGCAGCCGATGTCATCCAACAAACGACTTACTATGGGACTGGTTGGCCCCGGATTTATTGCTCCCCACCACATTGACGCGGTGCGACGCCTGGGTGATGTTGAGGTTGTAGCCGTCGCGGGATCAAACCCGGAGACGGCCCGCAAGAAGGCCGACCTGCTGCACGTTCGCGATGCCTACGGTGATTTTCGCGAGCTGATCGCCCGGCCAGACATTGATGTGATCCACAACACCACGCCGAACCACCTGCACTTTCCGGTGAGCCTGGCAGCGCTGGAGGCGGGCAAGCATGTTGTCTCTGACAAGCCTGTGGCCATGACCAGCAAGGAAGCAGCGACCCTGCGCGCGGCGGCGGCCTCAGCCGGAGTGGTGAACGCGGTGACCTTCAACTACCGTGGCAATCCGCTGGTACAGCAGATGCGCCTGATGATTGAGCAGGACAAGATTGGCCGCCTGTTCTTCGTGCATGGGCAATACCTGCAGGACTGGATGACGGACGACCATGTGTATTCCTGGCGCTCGGACCCGGCGAAGGGCGGCGTGAGCTCAGCGCTGGCGGACATTGGCTCGCACTGGTGCGACCTGGCTCAGCATGTCTCCGGAGCTCGCATTATTGAAGTGCTGGCCGATATGACGACGATTGTGAAGACCCGCTACACCAGCGGCGCCTCCGCCGAGGCCTTCTCGCAGAACAATTCCGGGGAGAAGTATCCGGTGACGGTGGAAGGCGAGGACCTGGCCTCTGTGCTGGTGCGCTTCGACAACGGGGCACGTGGCTGCTTTACCGTGGCGCAGGTCTTGCCGGGGCATAAGAACGGCCTGGAGATTGAGCTGAATGGCCGCGCGGCCAGCCTGCGCTGGGTGCAGGAAGAGCAGAACGAGATCTGGATTGGCCACCATGACCGTCCCAACGAGACCCTGAAGAAAGACCCCAGCCTGATGCTGGCGGGAGCGGCCAGTTATGCCAGCCTGCCGGGCGGCCACCAGGAAGGCTGGCCGGATGCCTTCCGCAACATTATCGCGGACATTTATCAGTGGATCCGCACGGGCAACAAGCCAGCCACCGTCTGCACCTTTGCCGACGCCGAATACACGATGCGCGTGCTGGATGCTATGCTGGCGAGCCATGAGGCTGGTAGCGTGTGGAAGCAGGTTCAACTGATGCCCGGCGAGAGCACCGCACCATCCTTTGCGACCCACAATTCGATCTAATACGGAATCCGGAGAGACCACTTCCTGATGAACATGCAGATGCGGTTCAGGCTTAGCACCATGATGTTTCTGGAGTTTTTCATCTGGGGCGCCTGGTATGTGACGGTAACAACCTGGGTAAGCCAGACACTGCACTTCAATGGTGTGCAAACCGGCCTGATCGCCGGTACGACGGCAATTGGCGCCGTGCTTTCGCCCTTTATTGCCGGATGGGTGGCCGATAACCTGATGGCCGCGGAGAAGATGCTGGCGCTGCTGCACCTGATTGGCGGCGGGCTGATGTATGCGGCGTCTTTGCAGACAAGCTTCGGTCCGCTGTACGGCCTGGTGCTGGCGTATGCCGTTCTCTACATGCCGACGCTCGGTCTGGTGAACGCGATTGCTTTCCGCCAGATGACCGATCCGAAGTCAGAGTTTGCGCCGATCCGCGTGCTTGGAACGATTGGCTGGATCTGCGCGGGGCTGGTGGTGAGCTATGGGTTCCAGGCGGAGGCCACGGCGCTTCCGCTGCGGCTGGCTGCCGGCGCCTCGGTGGCGCTGGCGGTGTATTCCCTGCTGCTGCCCAATACGCCCCCGCAGGCGAAGGAACGCTTCAGCGTGGGCAACCTGTTTCCGGTGGAGGTGCGGCGCATGTTCCTGGACCGCAGCTTCCTGATCTTTGCACTGGCGTCGTTCCTGATCTGCGTTCCGCTGCAGTTCTACTATGCCTTCACCAATCCCTTCCTGGTGCAGGTGGGTGTGGCCAACGCCGCGGGCAAGATGACCTTTGGCCAGATGTCCGAGCTTGGCTGCATGCTGCTGATCCCGTGGTTCTTCCGCCGGCTGGGTGTGAAGTGGATGCTGGTGGCGGGCATTGCGGCCTGGGTGCTGCGTTATCTTTGCTTCGCGTATGGCAATCCGCAGGCGGGCATGTGGATGCTGCTGCTGGGCATCCTGCTGCATGGCATCTGCTATGACTTCTTCTTTGTAACCGGGCAGATCTATACGGACCGCAAGGCTCCGGCTGCGTATCGCAGCGCGGCCCAGGGACTGATCACACTGATCACCTACGGCGTGGGCATGCTGCTGGGTTCGTGGCTGTCTGGCCTGGTGGTGGACAAGTATGCCACGGCCGATGGGCACGCATGGAGGTCCATCTGGCTGGTGGCGGCGTCGGTTGCCGCCGTGGTGCTGCTGTTCTTCCTGGTGGCGTTCAAGGAAGAGAAGACGGCTGACGCGTAAGTTGGATGGGAAAGCTCAAAAGGCCCGCGATTCTTCGCGGGCCTTTTGCTTTGTGACCTCAGCGGCTAAAGCCGCGTTGGGATGGAAGTTGCGGCACGGCTGAAGCCGTGCACTGACGCATCACCTTCGAAAAGCCCCATGCGGGGCTCTTCACTTCGCTTCGCTCCTGTCGAGAGGACAGTGGCTTTTGCTGGTTATGCCAGTGCTGCCTTGCAGTAGGACAGGCACTTGGCGACTTCCTTCACCGAGTCTGAACCCTCGGGGATGGGGTACTCCAGTTCGATGGTCGCCGGGAACTTGTAGCCTTCCTTCTTCATCAGCTGCAGCGCTTCCTTGATGGGCGTGTCGCCCTCGCCGAAGGGCATGTTGGCTTCGCCGTGCTCTTTGTTCTTGCGGTCCTTGACGTGCATGCTGGTGATGCGGGCGTGGTTCTTCCTGATGAACTCGATCGTGTCTGTGTTGCCGGCGGCGGTGTAGTGGCCGATGTCGAGGTTGATGCCGTTGTAGGGCGACTGCGCCATGGCTTCGTCCCAGGTGGTGGGTGTGGCCTGCAGGTGGGCGTGGTAGCCCATCATCATCTTGTACTTGGACGCAAACTCGCCGATGCGCTTGGTGAGCTCGGGCTTTCCGTCGGGCATCTCCATCGTGAGGTGGCTTGCTCCGCAGGCCTTGGCAGCCTTGAAGGCGTAGTCGAACTCAGCGTCTTCCATAGCCATGTTCAGCGTGATTTTGAAGGCATAGATCGAACAACCTGCATCGGCGTAGATCTTCTTCAGTTCCTCGTACTTGGACATGGGGACGGAGAGGCGGAACTTCTTGAGGTCTTCGGCATACTGCTTCATGGCGGCCTGCTGCTCGGGCGACATCTGGCGGGGGCCGGCGGCGCGCGATGCACTGGTCTGTGGAGCGTTGGCACCCGGACGATTCATCGCGGGACGCTTCGGAGCGCCTGCCCACTCTTCCTGGACGGTTTCAAGCTCGAGCGCGTTGATACCGTTTTCGACGGCGTACTTCAGGTCATCGAGGGCGCCGTTCTGGGGCATCTGGCGGTAGCTGTAGCTGATGACGCCGATCTGCACGCCGTTGATCTTTGAGTTGGGCTTGGTGGCCGCGAACAAACGCGCGGGGTTAGAGGCCAGGGCGGCAGCCACAGGCAGGCTCGACAAGGCCAGTTTGCCGAATTCACGTCGTGAGTAATGCATACGTCACTCCTTGGATAAAACGTCTGTTGAAGCCAACGAAAAGGGCCGCCTGCAGATTTGCGAAAGCGGCCCTTGTCTTTCCTGTCCTTCCCTATTGCAGGCGGAAGGCGTACACCATGTCTCCACCGGCGACCAGGATGTACTGGTGACCGTCCAGCGTGTAGCTTTCGGGAGCGTTGGTGGTGGAGATGTGGGTGTGCCACAGCGGCTTGCCGGTTGCTGCGTCATGCGCCACAAAGTTGTTGCGCGCGTCGGAGGCAAACAGGAGTCCGCCAGCCGTTGTGAGCAGGCCGTTCAAGCCACCGCCACCCGCGACTCCGGGATAACGATGCTTCCATGCCGGCTTGCCGGTCTTGTAATCCATGGCGACCAGATAGCTGCCCAGCGAGCCAACGCTGAGTTCGTCCTTACCCCCAAGGCCCATCGCTCCGCGAGGATCGGTGGTGGCCAGGTAGTACATGGCGTAGCTTTCCTGTGCGTGCGCATAGAACAGGCCGGTCTGCGGGCTGTAAGCCGGAGGCGGCCAGTTGACGATGCCGCCGTTGGCCGGCGAGACCAGAGCGCCGCCAAGGTCGAAGTCCTTGGCCGGGTCACGATCCGGAGCTCCGTTCTTGTCCAGCGTGTCCTTCGCCCAGTTGGGCGAGTCCACCAGCTTGCTGGTCAGCAGATGCTCCCCGGTCAGACGGTCCAGAACGAAGAAGTAGCCATTGCGGGCAGCGGTCAGCACCAGCTTGCGGGGCTTGCCATTGAAGGTGCCGTCCACGATGGTGGGCGTCTGCGTCGAATCGAAGTCATGGGTGTCGTGCGGCGAGGTCTGGTAATACCACTTCATCTTGCCGGTATCGACATCGAGCGCGACCAGCGAGCAGGTATAGAGGTTGGCGCCGGGTCCGCGAAGCTGCGAGGTGTAGGCAGCGGTGGGGTTGCCGGTACCGAAGATGTAGAGGTGTGTCTCCGGGTCATACGAGCCCGGCACCCAGACGTTGCCGCCGCCGTGCGAGGCTGCGTCGAGGTTCTTCCAGGTGTCGAGACCGGGGTCGCCTTCCTTCATGGGAACGGCGTACCACTTCCACTCCACGTCGCCCGTCTCCGGGTTGAAGGACTGCAGGAGGCCGGGCTCGTCCAGATCGTTGCCGGTACCCACAAGGAGGTGGTTGCCAATGACGATGGGCGCCATGGTGGAGAAATACTGCAGGTCAAAGGAGGCGATCTCCTTGTGCCAGATCTCCTTGCCGGTCGAAGCGTCCAGGGCCACGAGGTAGTTGTCCGGCGTTTCGAAGAAGAGGCGGTCATGCCACATGCCCACGCCGCGGTTGCCGATGTGGGTGCCGCCACGGGTCTTCCAGAGGAAGTGCCACAGCTCGTGACCGTCGTATGCGTCCAGGGCCCATACATTGTCTGGCGAGGTGACATAGAGCACGCCATTCACCTTCAGGATGGCGCCCTTCACGGTGCCCATGGGAGCTTCAATGGTGCCCACGCCGCCAACGGTTGTGGGCGGAGCGGCGGCAGCCTGCATGAAGCTACCGGGCGCCGCGGAGGGCGGAGCCGATCCCGGAGTGAGACGCTGCATCCAGGCCAGCGTCAGCCCATGCACGTTGGTCTTGTTGATCTCTGTCAGCGGACTGAAACGTTGTCCGCTGTAGTCGCCGGAGTAGGTTGGCCAGCTATCGGGCTTGGGCTTCAGAATATCGGCCGGATCGAGCCACGCCTTTTGCGCAAGCGCGGGGGCCGCGGACATGGCCGCAAGTGCAATGGTTCCCAGTGTCTTCAGTACGCGCATCCAAAGTCCCCTTTATTTCAGCGTCACCAGATAGGCGGTAATGTCGTGGATTTCCTTGTCCTTGATCGTGCGGAACATGGCGCGATGCGCGGCAAGGGGATCGTGGATCTCAACCTTCGGAAGATCGTTCTCCCGCAGGAAACGGTGCGCCAATCCATCGTCCGTCGTGATCTGAACGTAGAAATCGTCAATGGCGTCGAGCTTGCCGGTCACGGCCGGCCCCTTGGACGGGGTGACGGTCGCGGTTACAGGGGGAACATTCAGCTTCACCGCCGAAGCGGCTGCCGGGCCACGACCGGCGCTGATGCCGGGCATGAGCCAGGCCTGCTGCATGGCGCGGGGATCCGTAAACTTGGCGGAGAAACCAGCCAGATCGCCGGTGACCGAGTGGCAGGAGCCGCAGAGCTTGGTGAAGGTGTCTTTGCCGGTATTGGCGTCCCCCACCACAATATTGATCTTCTCAGTGATGACTGCGCGGCTGCTTACCTTCAGGCTGTGGAGCCAGGCAGCTACGTCGGCAACCTGAGAGTCGGTCAGATCGATCTTCGGCATGCCACGGTCGGCGCGGGCGCCGTGCACGATGGGAGCAATCAGCTCACCGCTCTTATCCTGCAGCACGACTTCCGAGCGCAGCAGGTTCGGTCCGACCGATCCGCCGCCTGCATCGGAACCGTGACAGAAGGCGCAGTTCACACCGAAAGCAGCCTTGCCGCGATCCAGCACCTCCTGCGGAGCTTTCGGGCGGTCAGGATAGGCTACAAGACCTCCGCGGGCCCCCGGGCCCGGGGCTGGAGCGGCCTGTCCGCCGTGCTCGGCGCTGGGTGCAGCCTGCTGGGCCGCGACGTGGAGATTGTCAGCGCACAGCCATATCAGCAGAGGCACCGCTGCCGCAAAACCACCTAAAAGGGCGCTTCGGCGAAGTTTCGTGTGGAAGATCGTCATTGGCCAACCTTGTCGTAGTGTGTTTCGAATCAAAATCCAGGTCCATCATTCCGCCCGCTGTATCGTGGGCCATTCCAAGAACGATACAAGACCGCCTTCTTGTGAGCGCGTTCTTTTATAAATGACTCAATCTGTCCTTGGGAAGTGGTTTCTTCCGGGTTCTTCGACGCATGAAGCGAAGAAATAGACGCAGAAGAGAAACCGAATCCTGAAATTAATTACAAATTCTTAGATAAAGCCACCTGAGGGCTCAGCTTCACACGGGGCTCATTTCATTTCTAAAGCATTCCTTAAAGAAAACCCCCTCCAACGCTCAATGAGGGACAGCCTCTTCTCTGCCTTCTTGAGAAATGTCCGTCAAGAAATGCTTCTGCGGGCCGATGAGGGTTCCTGAGGGCGCTGGACTCGTATCGGTCTTCAGCGGAATGGAGCGGCGGACGTGAATCTGCAGAAACTTACGATCAAACAAAAACTACTGACCTCCTACGGGATCATGATGGTCCTCCTGGTGTTGCTGGGCGGCCTGTCGATCTACAAGATCAACAGCCTGGGCGATGCCATGTGGGAGGTGGGCGTCAAGGACTCCTCCAAGATGTTCAATGCAGGCATGGCCAATGGCTACTCCACCGAGATGCTGGCGGCAGGCCGTCTCATCATGGTGCGGGAGTTGTTGAATGACCAGGAGGGCCTGAAGAAAGCTACACAGGCTTACGAGACGAATGAAAAGGCCATGCGGGATTCAATTGCGACCATTCTGCAACTGGGTGTCTCCGCGCAGGGCCGCCCTATTCTGGATGCCGCCAGCGCGAAGCTTGACCGGGCGGGCCAACTTTATCCGCGTTTTCTGCAGATGGTTCATGCGCACCAGGTAAAGGAAGCAGCACAATTTGCGGAAAACGAGTTGGAGCCAGCGCTGCTGGACGTAGACTCTGCCGGGACCACGATGCTGGGCCGTCAGCGTGTGGTGATGGAAAAAGCCAATAAACAGGCAGAGCAGGAGGTTCTGCTCGCTCGCTGGATCATTGGTGGCCTGCTCCTTATCGGTGCTCTTGCCTCTGTTTTGATTGCGTACGTGGTTCGTGTGCTGGATCGCCAGTTGCGCCATGCGGTGCGTGAGCTCTCAGAGGGTTCTGACCAGGTGACGGATGCCTCGGTTCAGGTTGCCTCTTCCAGCCAGCACCTGGCGAAGGACACCTCTGAACAGGCGGCGATGATCGAGGAGACTTCGGCCTCCGCCGAAGAGATCAATTCCATGGCGCGGCGCAATGCTGAAAACTCTGACCACTCCACCATGCTGGTGGGCGAAGCCGTCCGCCACAGCGACGATGCCAACCGCGCAGTGGAACAGTGCGTGGAGGCGATGGATGCGCTCAGCGAGTCGAGCAGCCAGATTGCCAAGATCATTGAGGTGATCGACAAGATCGCCTTCCAGACCAACATTCTTGCGCTGAACGCAGCCGTGGAAGCTGCTCGCGCGGGTGAAGCCGGCATGGGCTTTGCTGTCGTCGCCGAAGAGGTCCGCAACCTGGCGCAGCGTTGCGCCCAGGCCGCGCAGGAGACTGCTGTGCTGATCAAGCGCTCTGTGGACAACACCGCTGCCGGCCGCGAGCGGATGACGACATTGGTGGATTCGGGCCGCAAGGTCAACGAGGTCTTCACGCGCATCAAGGTGATGATCGATGAGATTCGCCTGAGCAGCCAGGAACAGGGCAAGGGCATTGAACAGATCAGCCGCGCCATTGGCCGCATGGAACAGGGCACGCAGAAGAACGCAGCCAACGCGGAGGAAAGCGCGGCTGCCGCGGAAGAGCTGAACGCCCAGTCCGATGCCCTGCGAGCTGTGGCCCAGGACCTGGCACTGATGACCGGCCTGGAGGTGGACGGGCGCACGCGCCAGCTTGCCACGGCAAAGAAGCGTCCCACAGCCCCTGCCGTGAAACCGATGACGGCAGGAGGCAGCAACTATGTCTCACAGAAGCTTGCCACCGCATCCGTAAGCAGCGCAGACGCCAACTTCACCGACTTCTAACCGCATGGGCGGATGGCGCACTCAACTTGCAGCGCCATCCGCCGATAGATCGAGTATCCGGATTCCTCTCAGGAGCAATTTCATGGCAACCAAGACAAACAGCCGGGCGGTGCAGGTGGGGCTCGATACGTCGCGCAAACATCTCATCTTCTCCCTGGGCGATGAAGAGTTCGGCATCCAGGTGCTGAACATCAAAGAGATCATCCAGATGCAGGAGGTCACGGCCGTTCCCAAGACGCCGGTCTATGTGAAAGGCGTGATCAACCTGCGCGGCCAGGTGATTCCTGTCCTTGACCTCTCGGTGCGCTTCAGCATTCCACAACGCCAGTACACGGCCCATACCTGCATTGTGGTGGTCCGCCTTGCTTCACCGATGGGTGAGCGCCTGATTGGCGCGGTGGCCGATGGCGTCAGCGAGGTTCTTTCCATCTCCGAGGAAGATATTGAGCCCAGCCCTGACTTCGGCAATGGCACCGCTGTTCCTTACCTGCTGGGCATGGCAAAGGTACGCGGCAGTGTAAAACTGCTGCTCGACACGGACAAGGTCTTCTGTATCGAGAACACAGCAGACCTCAATTAGCACGTACAACCGCGGTTCTCTACCAGGGATAAGAACAATGTCGTCCAAGCAGAAAACAACACCGATTGTTGAGCAACTGGCCGCAAAGCTCGATGAGCTGGGCACGCTTTGGATGGTGGATGGTCCGGGATCGCTCACCGAACAACGGCTGATTCAACTGGCGGCACTTGCGCAGAAGGATCCCGCCTTTGCCGCTGTGGCCAAGCATGTCAACGCACTGGCCAACGAACGGTCGAAAGGCAAACTTATCGCCGAGGAACCCTTCACCGCGCTTCATGCACTGATGCGTGGCGAGACCGAGCCTGAGCCAGTCGTCGTCTCTCAGCCTGTCGCTGAAGTTGAGGAAGAAACCGGAGAGTGCGACGACAATAGTGCCTTTGACGATGATCCGGAGATGCTGACTGGCTTTGTCACCGAATCGCAGGAGCACCTTACGGCCATCGAAGAACAAATCCTCGCGCTCGAGCGCGATCCGTCCCAGATGCCCGCCGTGCATGCTGTCTTCCGCGCCTTCCACACCATTAAAGGACTTGCGGGATTTCTTGGATTGAAGAGCGTGCAGAGCGTAGCGCATGAAGTAGAGACACTGCTGGATCACGCGCGGAACAGCCGTGTGCGGATCAGTGTTGAGATTGTCGACCTGGTTCTTGAAAGCTCTGAGTACCTGCAGGGCGAGGTCAACCGCATCCATGCAACGCTCAACGGAGCAGCACCGGGTAAGGCGAAGAACAATCGTTCCCTGCTGCGCACGATTGCCGACGTCACACAACGTGCCCTTGCGGGAGGCAGCGCCCCTGTTGCTCCGGAGGTGAAGAGCGATGTTGCTCCAGTTGTTGATGTGCCCGATCCGCAAGCCGCCGATGTTGCGGTACCGGCAAAGATGGCGGAGCCTGCACCCTCCCTGGCGGAAGAGCCCGTATCCGTACCTGCGGAAGCGGCGGCTGTAAAAGAAGATGTCCAGGCCGAGCCCGCGGCGAAGGCTGTCGCGAAGAACGAACCGATCTCCGCATCGATCCGCATTGACACCACAAAGCTTGATCAGTTGATGGACATGGTTGGCGAGATGGTGATCGCCCAGTCGATCCTGAGCAACAACCCATGCGTTGCGAACAACCGCGATGCACGCCTGGTGGGTGACCTGGCACAGCTTGCACGCATCACGGGCGAAGTGCAGCGGCGTGCCATGAACATTCGCATGATGCCGATCGGTCCGCTGTTCCAGAAGAATGCCAAGCTGGTGCGGGATCTTTCGCGGCGGCATGGCAAGCAGGTGGACTTGATTATCTCCGGCGAAGGGACGGAACTGGATAAGACGATCGCGGAGGAACTTTCCGATCCGTTGCTGCACATGATCCGCAATGCACTGGACCATGGCATTGAAACACCGCAGGAGCGCATTGCGGCGGGCAAGAGCGCAACGGCAACGCTTCGGCTTTCCGCCGAACATGAGTCCGGCAAGATCGTTGTCTCTATCTCCGACGATGGCCGCGGGCTGGATCCCGCAAAGATTTTCCGCAAGGCGGTAGAGCGCGGGCTGGTGAGTGAAGATGCACAAATGAGCGATGAAGACATCTTCCAGCTGATCTTCGCCCCAGGCTTCTCGACCGCGGAAAAGATCACCGATATTTCCGGCCGCGGTGTTGGCATGGACGTGGTGCGGAAGCATGTCGAGACGTTGCGTGGTCATATCCAGATTGAGTCTGAGCTGGGCAAAGGAACCACCTTCTATATTCATCTTCCGCTGACGCTGGCCATCATTGAGGGTCTGGTTATCGTGGTGGGTGATCACCGGTACATCATTCCTGTTTTTTCTGTCCGCGAGATGCTGCGGCCCACGGGGGAGATGCTGGTCCGGGTGCAGGGCACGGAGGAGATGATCCTGATGCGAGGCAATCTCTACCCGCTTGTCCGGCTGCATCGGCGCTTTGGCATCCGGGCGGCGTCAGAGGATATCTGCGAAGGCCTGGTAGTGGTGTGTGAAGGTGCGGGACGCCAGTTCTGTCTGCACGTCGATGACCTTGTAGGGCGGCAGGAGATTGTGATCAAAAGCCTGGGCGAAAGCTTCAGTAACCAATCCGGCCTTACCGGATGCGCCATTCTTGGCGACGGCCGCATTGGCCTGATCCTGGATGTTGTACAGATTTTCAGAATGCCGAATGCAAGCGGCGAGGAGGCAGCATGAGTGCATTTACATCCGTTGGAGACTTGAAACTTTCCTCAAAGGATTTTGACCGTTTCAGAAAGCTGGCTTACGACTACTGTGGTCTTGCAATTGACACGGGCAAAGAGAGCCTGGTCGCCTCGCGATTGACCAAGATCATGCGCTCACTGAACATCACTTCGTTCTCTGACTATTACGACTATGTGGTTCGTGACAGCTCAAGCGATGCGCTGGTTGCCATGATTGACGGGCTGACCACCAACTACACGAACTTCTTCCGCGAGCCGAAACACTTCGAGTTTCTGACAGCGACGATCTTTCCCGCGTTGGCCAGCCGCAGCGAGTTCACGCTGTGGAGCGCGGCCTGTTCCAGTGGTGAGGAGCCGTATTCGCTCGCCTTTGCTGCACAGGAATTTTATGGAAACGGTGGACCGCGCGTCAGCCTGCTGGCGACGGACATCTCCACCAAGGTGCTGGCGCGCGCGCAGGATGGCACCTACAACGAGAAGTGCTTTACACAGGTGCCAACAGAAATGTTGCGTAAGTATCTGCAGCGGGGCATAGGACCGGCCTCCGGGAACTACCGTGTGAAACAGTTCATCCGTGAGACCATCACATTCCGCCGACTGAACCTGATCAAACCATTCGAGAATTTTGTCGGCAGCTATCCGTTGATTCTCTGTCGCAATGCCATGATCTACTTCGATATTCCGACGCAGCAGGACCTTGTCGACCGCTTTCACGAACGTCTTGAGCCGGGTGGTTACCTATTTGTCGGCCATGCCGAGAGCCTGAACAACCTGAAGCACAAATTCGAATACGTGCAGCCCGCCGTGTACAAGAAGGCCGGCTCACTGAAAAAACGCTAGGACATTCCGATGAACAGCTCGCCGATTCGCGTCCTGATCGTGGACGATTCCGCTACTGTGCGCAAAATTCTTTCCGATGCTCTGCGGAATGCTGCTGGCATTGAGGTTGTGGGGACCGCACCGGACCCTTATGTCGCGCGCGAAAAGATCCTGGCGCTTAAGCCTGATGTGCTCACACTCGACATTGAGATGCCGCGCATGGATGGTCTGACCTTCCTGAAAAAGCTGATGGAGTACAAGCCGATGCCGGTCATCATGATCAGCTCGCTTGGGCAGGCATCGTGCCATGCCACCATGGAGGCCTTCCGCCTTGGCGCTGTCGACGTGCTTGCCAAGCCGCATGGTCCTTACTCCGTGGGAGATCTGGCCAATACACTTGCCGACAAGGTCCGCTCCGCAGCCCAGGCGAACCCACGGGCTTTTGCACCGTCGCGAACGTCTGCGGTTTCTGCCTCCCAGCCTGCGGCAGGGAAAGCTGTCGCGTCATCGTTACCAGCGTTTGCATCGCGCCGGCTTATCGCGATTGGTGCCTCCACGGGCGGACCGCAGACGATTGCACACATCGTCAGCCAATTCCCGGCCGACATGCCACCGGTGGTGATTACGCAGCATATGCCACCTGTCTTTACCGCGCACTTTGCAGAGCGCATGAAGAAGACATGCATGATGGATGTTAAAGAGGCGCAAGACGGGGATGAACTCCGGCCAGGCCGTATTCTCATTGCGCCGGGTGACTTCCACATGACGCTGCAGCGTTCTGCGGCAGGTGCACGTGTCCGCATTGCCGGCGGCCCTCTGGTCTGCTTCAGCAGACCTTCTGTCGATGTGATGTTCGCGTCTGTTGCCCAGACCTACGCAGAGCAGGCCATTGGAGTGCTGCTGACGGGTATGGGGTCCGACGGAGCGCGAGGCATGCTGCAGATGCGACAAGCGGGAGCGACGACCATTGCGCAGGACGAGGCTACGAGCATCGTTTTCGGCATGCCAAGGGAGGCGATCCGTATGGGCGCCGCGACCTCTGTACTTCCCCTGGATCAGATCGCCTCGAATGTTCTGACACAGCTTACCCAACAGATCGCGCGAAAGAACCAACACGCGCGCTAGTTTCTTCTCCTCAAAAAAGAAACCCTCTCGCAAGAGAGGGTTTTTATCTGCTCCGGAAGGCGACTCAGCACGTCTTCACCCATGCCACCAGGATGCCTTCCTCCCAATCCATACGCGCATTCTGCTCTTCGAAGACCGGTTCCTGCGCCACCGGCGTGGTGAGGGCAAACGCGCGATCCTGGTAACAATGACCAAGTAGGTTGCCGCACACCATATTGGCGAGCTCGCCCATCACCTCGCCAACCTGCTTCTCAGTCAGATCAATTGGATCTTCGCACAAAAAATCAGAGGCAATGCGTATGGCGACGCTGTGCGGTGCACGTATGCCGAAGCGCCCTTCCTCCGGTCCATGAAAGGTCAACGTCCGCTCGACCCAGGACTCGTTCGCAAAGGTGTGTTCATCTGCCGGTTCCCCGGGAAGGATGAAGCACATCGACTCCATCACCTGGGCCATGGCCATTTCAAGATTGCTCGATAACTGTTCGACTGGCATCCCTATACCTCTACAAAGATTTCATTCAGCGCTGCTCCAAGAGTCTCCGGAGCAAAAGGCTTGGTGACATATCCTTTGGCACCCAGAGCGTCCATGCGGCGCATGCGTTCTTCGCTGCGGTCGGTGGAGATGACCATGACCGGCATCAGGGAGAGCGTGTCATCCTGCGACATTTTCTCAAGCAGCTCCTCACCATTCATGCGTGGCATGTTGATGTCGGTCAGGACAATGTCTATGGGTTCAATCCGCAGGATATCCAGGGCTTCCAGACCATCGTTGGCCTCAAAGCACTCCTGCGTCTCGAAGTTCGAGAGCATAAGGACTCTGCGAATCACCTTACGCATCGCCGGTGAATCATCGACGATCAGTACGTTGCGTGTCATACGTTGCGTTTCCTTTCCTGGGCTGGCACAAGCTCGCGCTCTCTTCCACCGTGCGAGATCACGACTCTGCCTGAACTGACATCCATGTGAACGGTCCGCGGGTCTTCTCCGCCGACATCTTCGTGGTGAACCATCACACCGGCCTTCCACAGAATTTTTCTGGCGGCAACATGGTTTCGCTTGCCGATCTGGAAGACGTCGTTGGTGCCAAGCACCTGTGCTCCGCCAATCAGAGCGACCTTAAGTCGCTGTTTGACGGCTCCCAGCTCGTACGACATGCGGAAGAAGGTTGGAATCCCGCTGTCGGCAAACATGTAGGGCCTGGTACGTGCGCGCTCCGGATCGGTTGCTGAGTCCGGAAGCATGAAGTGCAGAAGTCCTGAGACGCCTGCAACCGGGTCGTAGATCGCGACTGCGATACACGAACCCAGTGCGTGTGTCGCAATGACTCCTTGCGGGTCTGCGGATACGACGCAGTCGCTGATTCCTACGGTCATGAGAGATCGGGTATTCAAGGTCACGGTTTCGCCCAGATGTATTTCCGTCTTGAAGTCATTCGAGATCTTTATCGGCGATGGAACAGCAAACATGAGTGTTGAGTTTTCGCTGTTATTTCAGGCGCGCGCCTCAACTTCTGCGTCAGGCCGCCGATAAGCTCACCAGTCGCATCAGCGACATGCGAGCGAATCATGGACATCCTCTTGGTAGACGACAGCAAGACTATGCGCCAGCTGGTAAAGCGGGCACTACGCCAGGCCGGCTACGAAAACCTGCAGATTGGCGAGGCCGGAAATGGTGCTGAAGCTCTTGGCATGGTGCAGGCCGAACAGCCAAGACTTGTGCTCTCGGACTGGAACATGCCCGAGATGCTGGGCATCGACCTGCTGAAGCAGGTTCGCGGCGGCAACTGCGAGGTTCCCTTCGGTTTCATCACCTCGGAATCCTCCGACGACATTCGTGAAGCCGCCATGAGTGCGGGCGCCTTCTTCATCACGAAACCTTTTACTCCCGAAAGCATTGATGCGGCCCTGTCGCCGCACATGAGCAAATAGCCATGTCAGGACCAACGGCATTCTCATTCACGCATCTGTTCTCTGACCTGGTGGATCGCCCCGTCAACTTTTCCGAGGCGAAAGCGCTTCCGGCAGTCGAGGCGAAAAAGGTCTTTGGCATCTACGAAACGTTGCCGGCTGGACGGCCAATCATCGTCCGTGCCGATCTGCCTTTCCTTGCCACTATCGCTGGCCTTCTGATCGGGCTTCCGGCAGCCACGGCGATGGAACGCGCTTTATGCGACCCGATGGATGATGCGATTCGTGACGCGATTTACGAAGCGCTCAATATCTGTTCGACATGCCTGTGTGGCGATGAACGCGTGTTGTTGCGCAGCATGACTACCCACAGCAACGCCATTCCTCATCCTGCTTCCGAGCTGCTTAAGAAGTCCACCTACGCCAGCAACTTCAAGGTTGTCATCTCCGGAAAGGACTGCGGTTTGCTCTCCGTTCTCGGAGCGTACTAGGCCACAGGAAGCCACCTTCACCATGCATGTACAGAACGCAATTCAGGATGCACTGAGCACACTGACGGGATGTTCCGTCCAGATGTCAGAAACTGGCAGCGACAGCTTTCCCGTCGAGCTGCATGCCGTTGTTGACTTCAACGGATCGCCCTCCGGGATGATCCGCATTGAGCTGAGCCAGGCCACGGCTGACAGGCTGAGCGCTGCGATGCTTGGCTTCGATGATCCCAGCGAAGTGGACGACGAAGAGATGCGCAATGACGCCATCGGAGAGATCGTCAACATTATCGCCGGCAAAGTAAAAGCCCTGCGCGGCAAGACAGACGCGGTAATGTCCATGCCCGTCGTCAGCACAGAACAGACGGATCGCCCTGAGCTTGGACACGACAACTTCAGCGCCACCTTTGTGCTGGGGGAAGATGTCATCCGCGTCAGCACGGGATGGGATCATCCCGCCGAACGATAAGGCCTGTCGCAAAACGCATTTCCACACATCGCAAACGAGAGCCTGTCATGTCTATTCGTAACGTATCTTCGTGTCTTTTTTTCTTGATCATCCGTTGCATCTTGTCCCCGGAAGCTTATGCACAGCCTCCGGCCAGGCATGCGCCCGCGCAAAAATCGGCGGCGACTTCAACGGTCGTCTACGCAGACTATCCTCAGAAGAAAGGGAAGGTGCAGGCGATTCAATGGAGCTTTTTACCGGCGTGGCTTTCCTTTGATATGGAGGTGCGCGACCGTGGCGAGTACCAGAATGCTTTCAGTGCCACGAAGGGAGAGCGCGTCTATAGTCTGACGCGCGTTCGTGGCGGCATGACAATTCGTCCTGCGCGATTCCTCTCGCTCTATATGCAGTTTCACGACACGCATGCGCTTGGCCAGCCGCTTGATCTTGTCTCCGCCAATATGCGCGATGGATTCGACCTGCGCGTGGGCTACCTTGAGTTCCACCGTAGGAACCTCCAGTTGCTTGTTGGGCGACAGGATCTGAAATTTGGCAGCGAGCGTGTGATTGGCGTCAGCGATTGGACCAACAACGCACGCTCTTTCGATGCGATTCTGCTTGGGATTGGTGGATTGAAGAATCGCCTGAATATCTTTACCAGCTCGGTGGTTGCGGTTCACCCTACCTCGCTGGATACGCACGGGAACGGCCTGAACTTTCATGGTGCATACGCATCCCTGCAGTCCGTTGTTCCGGGAGCAAGGGTTACGCCGTTCGTGCTCATCAAGGCGATTCGCACCGTATCAAGCCAACAGAAGGTGAATGGAAACGAACTGGAAACCACTTTCGGCTCAGAAATTGAAGGAAAGCTGCCTGCACACTTCAGTTATCAGGCTATGGGCACCCTGCAGCGTGGCAGCTACTCCAACAACTCCATCCATGCGGGCGCCGGATTTGCGAAGCTTTACTACTCCATGCCGAAACTGCCGCTACAGCCGCGCATGGGCGCCGAGTACGATTACGCCACCGGCAACCCACACCGTAATGCGTACCGCATCAGCACCTACGACAATCTATATCCCAGCAACCACAACATCCATGGCCTGGTAGACCAGTTTGGTTTCCAGAATATCCGTATGGAGCGCATCCACCTGGACCTGCGCCCTACGACAAACCTCTCACTCTTATTGCAAGCAGGACAGCAAAGCCTGGCAACCCGCATGGACAGTGTCTATAGCAGCGGTGGATCCGCCTCCATCAAAGCGCCAGCGAAAGGCTTTGCTCACAGCAACCTTGGAAACACGATGGACCTGACGATTAAGTATGTTTACCGCGAGTCCGTCGTGGCAAACCTCGGTGTGGGCCATCTGTTCCCTGGCCAGGTGCTGAAAGACAATGGCCGTGGAATACCACAGACCATTGCCTATGCCGGACTGACCTATCGCTTCCGCATGGAACGCAATCCATCGAAGGAGTAACTACATTCTGCAGATGAGTAGTTCTCTTTCGTAGATCATTTCTGGGGGGAGGTGGTCATGGAGGAGGAGGAAGAGTTGTTCGTGTCCCATGACCTCCTCGGTCCAGGCCTGGTGGTTGACCTCCTGCAGTTGGTCGAACTGGGTTTTGCTGAACTCCAGGCCTTCCCAGTGCATGTCGTCGTAGCGCGGGGTCCAGCCGATGGGGGTTTCGTCGCTGCCTACCTTGCCTGTTGCACGGTCAACGATCCACTTCAGAACGCGCATGTTCTGGCTGAAGCCGGGCCACAGGAACCTGCCCTGTTCATCCTTGCGGAACCAGTTCACGTGGAAGATCCTCGGCGTCCGCTTCAGCTTCTTCTGCATGCGCAGCCAGTGACGGAAGTAGTCGCCCATGTGGTAGCCGCAGAACGGAAGCATCGCCATCGGGTCGCGGCGCACCACGCCCAGCTTGCCCGCCGCGGCGGCCGTCATCTCCGAGCCCATCGTCGCTCCGGCGTAGACTCCGCTGGACCAGTTGAAGGCCTGGTACACCAGCGGCATCGTCGTTGCCCTGCGGCCGCCGAAGATGATGGCCGCGATGGGCACGCCCGCGGGGTCTTCCCATGCCGGGTCGATCGACGGGCACTGCGATGCGGGCGCGGTAAAGCGGCCGTTGGGATGTGCCGCAGGTGTTGAGGACGCGGGCGTCCATGGCTTGCCCTGCCAGTCCAACGCTTCGGCGGGTGGCTCGTCCGTCATGCCTTCCCACCACACGTCACCCGTTGGCACACCGTTCTTCGTGATCAACGCAACGTTGGTGAAGATGCTGTTCTTCTTGAGCGTGGCCATCGCGTTCGGGTTGGTCTTCGCGCTGGTGCCGGGTGCGACGCCGAAGAAGCCGGACTCAGGGTTGATGGCGCGAAGATGGCCCGTCGCATCAGGCTTGATCCACGCGATGTCGTCGCCCACCGTCCACACCTTCCAGCCATCGAAGCCCTTCGGAGGGATGAGCATGGCGAAGTTGGTCTTGCCGCAGGCCGAGGGGAAGGCCGCGGCCACGTAGGTCTTTTCGCCTTCGGGAGACTCGACGCCGAGGAGGAGCATGTGCTCGGCCATCCAGCCTTCATCGCGCGCGATGTTCGAGGCGATGCGCAGGGCGAAGCACTTCTTGCCCAGAAGAGCGTTGCCGCCGTAGCCGGAGCCGTAGCTCCAGATCTCGCGCGTCTCCGGGAAGTGAAC
The DNA here is from genome assembly GCF_025685395.1 of Terriglobus tenax. Taxonomy (NCBI): domain Bacteria; kingdom Pseudomonadati; phylum Acidobacteriota; class Terriglobia; order Terriglobales; family Acidobacteriaceae; genus Terriglobus; species Terriglobus tenax. The sequence goes on from NZ_JAGSYA010000004.1 coordinate 991,633, forward strand.
GATGTACTTGGTCTCGTTCTGCGGCCACGGTACATCCTGCTCGCCCGGCGCAAGCGGTGCGCCCACGCTATGCATGCACGGCACCACGCGCTTGAGGTCCTTGTCGATCTCCGCGAAGACTGGCTTGCCGATGCGCGCCATGATGCGCATGTTCACCACCGCATACGCTGAGTCGGTCAGCTGCACGCCGATCTGCGAGAACGGAGATCCGATGGGGCCCATCGAGTACGGCAGAACATACATCGTGCGGCCCTTCATCGAGCCGCGGAAAAGCGACTTCAGCTTCTTGCGCATCACGAAGGGGTCTTTCCAGTTGTTGGTCGGGCCGGCGTTGTCCTTCGACAAGGAGCAGATGAAGGTGCGGTCTTCAACACGCGCTACGTCGCTGGCAGAAGACCGCGCGTAGAAGCAGCCAGGCCAGCGCTCCTCATTCAACTTCAAGAACGTCCCCGCAGAGACCAACTCCCCGCACAGACGGTCATACTCCTCCTGAGATCCATCCACCCAGTGAATCCCATCAGGCTGACACAAATCCACCATCTTCTCCACCCAACGGATCAAATGACGGTTGTGGGTCGGGATCTTCGCTTGCTTATGCTCCAACATCGGCCTCCGGTGACACTGTTCATTGTTCCGTCTGAAGAAGGAGCGTGGCGGGAAAAACAGTATCGCTACTGTTGCGCGGGTGACGGGAGTTGCCGGGGTACTTTACCCTGCTTGGGCTGAATCTCCGTTTGAGGTTGTTGCTGTGAAACTACGTGTCACCTTTGCCCTGCTCGCCTTCTCGTTCTTTTTCGCGAACGCACAACAGACGCAGAACCGGCAAGGGACGGCTGACCTGGGGATGCAGGACGGCATTCGCCGCGGGCCGGGAATGAATGCCGCCAGCGTTGGCGACTACAGCTACCACAACAACGCCGTGCCGCATCGCAAGCGCGTGCTGGCATGGATCGATGTGAGCAACGGGTACCAGCACGACTCGATTTCACATGCCGTAGCCACGATTGAGCGGCTTGGTTATGAGACCGGCGCCTACGATACGTTTATCCGTACCGACTCAAAGATGATCACCAAGGGGGCAGTGAACGGGAGCGATGGAAAGCCTTTGCTCTATTCCAAAAACCTGAATGACTACGATGCGATCTTCTTCTTTGGGGTGCGCGAGATTGATCTGACACCGGAGCAGCGCGCCGACCTGTTGTCGTTTGTACACGATGACGGCAAGGGCTTTGTGGCGGCACATGCCGGTGCGACTGCCTTCTTCTCGTGGCCAGAGTTTGGCGAAATGCTGGGCGGCCGGTTCGATGAGCATCCGTGGGGCATTACCGAGGCTCCGGTGATTGTGGAAGACCCGAAGTTCCCCGGTATGACAAACCTTCCGGCATCGTTCGCTCACATTGACGAGTACTACCAGATCAAGGATTTTTCGCGGAGCAAGGCACGTGTGCTGCTGCGGCTGGATGTGTCAGGGCTGGATAAGAACATGCCGCTGGTGCATCACAAGGATGATGACTTCCCGCTGGCGTGGGCGAAGATGTATGGCAAGGGACGAGTTTATTATTCGGCCCTGGGGCACGACCCCAGCACATGGGACGACCGTGTAGTGCAGCAGATGTATTACGAGGCGATTCGCTGGGCGTTGAAGCTGACAGATGCAGAGCTTGCACCGCGGGCGTTTCCGGCTTCCAAGTAATTCTCTCTGATTGTTTTGCGGCCCTTCATGCGGCATGTCTGAAGCCGCGCCTTAAAGGTCACGAAGACAGACCGAGCTGGCGGTAAAGCGCGGTGAAGCGATGGTCTTCGCGGACATTGTCGAAACGGGGATCGATGCGGATGGTGACCAGCTCGAAGCAGCGGTCCTGAAATGCTTCTGCGAGACGCTCAAAGCCCTCGTCCATTCTGCCCAAGGCAAAATGGATCAGTGCCAGCTCAAACGGCGAGATGTAGCGACGCGTTGACAGATCATTCAGGTCACGGAGAAGACGCAGCGCTTCCTGCTTTCGTCCGGAGATTGCATAGGTCCTCGCCAGTGCACCGACGACACGCGGGTTGGGCGGTGCGAGCTCGATGGCGCGCTGAAACGCGGCGATGGCCTCCTCCCATTCTTCGCGCTGTTCCTGCACCAGACCAAGTGTCCAGTAGGCGGCGGAGAAGTGCGGATTCTGTTCGATGGTGTAATCGCTCTGCTCCAGCGCCAGATCGTATTCGCGGCGGAAATGATGGATCTGCGCGAGGTCGCGCGAGATAATCGACGACACAGGATCAAGACTCTGCGCCATGGTGACCTCCTGCAGCGCCTCATCCAGGCGGCCCAGCGGAACCAGACAGGACATCGCGTACCAGTGGTGTGCGGTCGAGTTACGAGGACTGAGGCGGATCGCTCGCCGGAACTCCTGCTCTGAGCCGTCCCAGTCCCAGTCCTGCACGGCCTTTACGTGCGCCAGCGAGGTATGGGCGTCGCTGCATTCCTCGTCGAGAAGCAAAGCGTGCGCGGCGTTCGAGGCCGTCTTGGTCCAGATTTCCATGGGGGCAGAGACACCGTAGTTCGCCATGAGCAGTTGTGCGTCCGCCATGCCGGCGTATGCCTGGGCGAAGCCGGGGTCTTCTTCAATGGCCTTCTGGAAGTACTCCATGGCTTTGCGCAGGCCACCTTCGGTACGCTGACTCATCTGGTAGCGACCCTGCAGGTACATATTGTTGGCCGCCAGGCTGCCGACCTTGGAATGGAGACTATTGCGGCCGTCGCCTCCTACGAGTTCCGAGCGCAATGTCTCGGCGACAACGGAGGCGACCTCCTCCTGTACCTGGAAGGGAGCTCCGCGCTTGCGGTCGATGACGTCAGACCACAGAATGGAACCGCGCATGGCGTCGCCGATCTGCGTGGTGATGCGCCAGATATCATTCGCCTTGCGAACGCTGCCGCTGACGACGAGCGCCGCTGACGGCGATCCGGAGGGCTGCGGCGCATTGCTGTCGATGACGACGATTGAGCCGACCTTCGAGAGGGCGTGCACGATTTCACTGGCGAGGCCGCGGCAAAAATATCCCTCGTCTCCGGAAGGACTGCAATCCTCAAAGACCTGCACGGCAACGGTGTTGCGGCTAACCAGCGCAGGAGCCAGGGAACGCCTCTTCGGTGTGTGCTCAACCTTACGGAAGGTGGGTGCGTACCCACCCTTCGGCAGCTCAATGACGAGTTCGTCCGCCTGCCCTTCTTCCTGGTAGTAGGTCACCAGGCGCATGCGCAGACGTCTGGCCTGCACGCGGACGATCGGGTCCATGCGCGGGTCGAAGCTGGATTCCTTGCCAAAAACATCGACGCCAACGGGATATTCCTTGAGCTGGTCGCCACGTCCTGCAAGCGTCTCCTCCACGATGAAACTGAGGAAGCGCTGGAGGCGGTCGCCCTGGCGGAAGGCCTTGCTGGCAATAATCTTCTGCAGCTCCTGGCGAATGGCGTCGTCGAAGCTGGTGGTCTCGTCGGTGGTTTGCGGTTTCACAGGCACCGCACGATAGTACACAACCTTTTGAGAACGGTGCCAGCAGATTAGGTTGCCGTAAAACGCCGACCGTGCCAACACCGTAACACTGTTGAAGCCAACAGGAAGCGGCACCTAGAATCCATGCTCTATGGTTCTGAAAATCGAAGACGCCCCGATCGCACCCGCAAAACCGTACGGCCACGTTTTGACGAAAACTCCTCCACCCCCGAAGGAAGGCTATCGCATTGCCGCCTATCAGCTGGTGGACTACCTTGAGCTGCTGGGCGTCGAGGTGGTTTTTGGCCTGTGCGGCCACACGGTCATCGCCATGCTGGATGCGCTGGGGAAGAACCAGAAGGTCAGGTTCATTACCACGCGTCATGAACAGACCGCGGCCCATGCGGCCGATGGCTACGCACGGGCCTCGGGAAAGGTGGGCGTGGTGCTGAGTCACCTGGGGCCGGGACTGACGAACGCGGCAACCGGAGTCGCGAATGCCGCGCTGGATTCCGTACCGATGGTGGTCATCGCGGGCGATGTGCCTTCCTATTACTACGGCCGCCACCCTCATCAAGAGGTAAACCTGCATGCGGATGCCGACCAGAGCCAGATTTACCGGCCGTTCTGCAAGCGGGTCTATCGCGTTGACCGCGTGGAGGATCTGCCACGCGCCGTGGAGCGCGCCTTCTACCTGGCACAGTCAGGACGCCCGGGACCGGTACTGGTGGATGTGCCGATGGACATCTTCTCGGCCGACCTGAAGGAAGGCTCGTTCTCAAAGACACCGCCGAAGCTGAGCAAGCAGGCCATCGATCCCGAGTCGGTTGAGTACATTATTGATGCGCTGGCGAATGCCGAGCGCCCTGTTCTGTACGCCGGGGGGGGCGTACTTTCTTCGAAGTCCACGAAGGAACTGCAGCGACTGGCGGAGGCCCTGGAACTGCCGGTGGCCCATACGCTGATGGGCAAAGGCTGTATGCCGGAAGAGCATCCGCTGCTGATGGGGCAGACCGGCTTCTGGGGCATCCCGGTCTCAAACGAGATGTGCCGCACAGCCGACCTGATCCTGGCGGTGGGCACGCGGCTGGCCGAGGCGAATTCGAGTTCGTGGGAGCCGGAGTTCACGTTTGATTCGCCGCGACTGATTCACATTGATATCGATCTTGCCGAGATTGGCCGCAACTACCAGACGGAACTTGGCGTGATTGCGGATGCGAAGGTGGCGCTGACCTCACTTGCCGATGCTGCCCAGGGCCGAGAGCACAAGCCGCGCCCCGGCATGCGCGAGAAGATTGCCACAGGCCGCAAAGAATTCAGCGACCTGTGGGCCGAGGAGTGGAGCTCTGACCAGTATCCGCTGCGGCCGGAGCGGATACTTTCTGAGCTGCGCAAGGCTGTTCCGGATGACGGCTTTATTGTGACCGACGTGGGATGGAACAAGAATGGTGTGGCGCAGCAGTTCAAGTTCCCTGTTCCCGGGACCTTCATTACGCCCAGTGGACTGGCAACGATGGGTTTTGGACCTGCGGCGGTACTGGGGGTGAAATATGCCCAGCCCGAACGCGTGGCGCTGGCGCTGATTGGCGATGGCGCCTTCAGCAGCAATCCGGGAGTGATTGCCACGGCGATGGAGGCAGGGCTTCCCTGTATCTGGCTGGTAATGGACAACTCGGCCTTCGGTACGATTGCCGGCCTGGAAAAGATGCATTACGGCTGGAGCTTTGGCTGCCTGTTTGAGTGCAATGGCGAGACCTATAACGTGGACTACGCCAATATCGCCCGGTCGTATGGCGCGCGCGGCGTCTATATCAAGTCAGCCGCGGAGCTGGGACCGGCGCTGCGCGAGGCGATTGAATCCAAGATGCCGACAGTGATCCAGGTGCCCATGGAGAACGCTCCTACGCCGACGCCAGGCCACTGGAACATCAATGACATTTACCGTAATGGTGAATAACTGCCGAGCCAACGCCTCCGGCATGGCAGTGCAAGTCTCCTAACGACCATTGAGCGGAAGATCGATCTCGATCTTCCGCTTTTTATCTGACCCCAGCGGTTGAAGCCACATTCTCTATTGCACAGGTGCGACGCGGCTAAAGCTGTGCCCTGACGAGGCATGCAAATGCGGATCTCTCCACTACGAGCTTCGCGCTCCGGTCGAGATGACAACCCTTCGCCGTTTTATCGAAAAGCGCCTAGCACTGACGGCAGCCGGTTTCGCGGGTCAGGCTGAGCAGAAGGACAGAGACCGTCAGCCAACTCACGATCAACACGAAGGCAAGCTGGTAGGCGTGCATGTCATAGACATGGACACCTTTGTTGAGGGCACCGCTCCAGTTGCGGTCCAGGATCAGACCGATTGCGGGCTGCAGAATGGTAGGACCGACCATGTTGCCGATATTGACCGTGCCGGAGATAGAACCCATATATTGCGGAGGCACTGATTCCTTGGCGTAGGCGAAACCGATGACCACGGCACCGCTGGCAACACTGGTAATGGCTGCGATAGCGATAAAGAACGGAAGTGTCAGGCCGGGAAGATAAAAGACCGAGGCCCATCCCAGGAGCGCAACCAGGGTACCGCCCACATAGAGCGGCTTGCGACGGCCGATGCGATCGCTCATGGCGCCGAAGATGGGGCTGGCCACCGCCCAGCAGACGATCATGACGGAGCAGACCTCGGCGGCGGTGGTGGGCTGCAGACCGAAGCGGGCGCGGAGGTAGGGCGCCCCCCACAGGCCGGTGAACGAGAGGATGGAGCCGACGATACCGCCCTGGGCCAGGAAGATAAGCCAGGTATTGCGGAAACCGAAGATGCGGCCGAACCCTTTCAGCCGCTCCAGGAAGGTACTGTCGCTGGCGTGAAAGCTTACCTGCGCGTAGCTGTCGTATCCGCGGTCGCGGGGATCGTTCCGGACGATGAAGTAGGTAAAGATGGCGATTGCGAGCACGCCGAGCGACGAGGCGATGACCACGGGTCTCCAGCCGAAGGTCTGGATGCCAAGCCGCAGCGGCACCTGGGCTCCCAACGCTCCCAGGTTGCCGAAGAGAAGGCCGAGTCCGGAGAGCATGGCGAACCGTTTCGCCGGGAACCAGCGTCCCGCCAGGGTAAGGAGCGTGACCCACGCAACGGCCGTGGAAGCACCCACCATCGCCCGGCCCAGGCAGGCGACGGCAAAGTTGCTGGTGGAGCCGAAGAGAAACGTGCCCGCGGCGGCGATGACGGCGCCGGTCATCAGCAGACGGCGAGGGCCCCAGGAATCAATCAGGATGCCGGTCGGGATCTGCATGGCGAGGTAGAAGTAGTAATAGAACCCGGCGAGGTTCCCCAGGCTGGCTGCGCCGATGGCAAAGGCGCGCATCAGCTCGTCGGTCATGACCGCGGGCGAGACGCGCTGGTAGAAGCCTGAAAGATAGAACAGCGCGGCCACGGCCCAGATGGACCAGCACAGCCAGGCGGGAGGGTAGTTTCGTATGCCCGCCGTTTCTTCGGCGGGGACTTCAATCTTCTGAATCAGCACGTCGGATTCCCGGTTATGGTTAGGCCTTCACGGCCTGAAAAAAGCAAGAAGCTGCACATGCTTCCAAAGTGGATGAAACCGTAACACCACGTTGATTTGAAGGGCAACGTTTGAACCGTATCGGCACGGTAGAAACGGCCTTTCAGGCGCGTCCGGGTGTTAAGCTTGGCATCTGAAATTGGTGCCTGATCGATTCCCGTTTCCCCGGTTTTCCCTGCTTTGCCGCTGCTGGGTTCAGGCTGTCCGGTTTAGGCTGTCCACGGAGTCAGAATCGCAGCACGCAGCAAACAGAATGGAGACCTGATGGTAGAGGCGTGGCGTACAGGCATCACCACCTACGACGAGAAAAATATATGGATCCGCGGCTATGAGGTCGGCGCATTGATGCAGCGCGCCACCTTTGCGGAGACCATTTTCCTGCTACACGCGGGCCGGATGCCCAGCCAGCAGGAGGGCAAGTTGCTGGATGCCATCCTGATTTCATCGGCCGATCACGGTCCGGGCTCTCCGTCGGCGGCGACCGCCCGCCTGGCCTGCTCCGGCAATCGCGGCTCAGTCTCCTCCGCCATCGCAGCCGGCATCCTGGCCATCGGCGACCAGCATGGCGGCGCGGGCATGGCATGCATGGAGACCATCGCCGAAGGTGTCGCGCTGGCAAAGACCGAGGGAGTTTCGCTGGAAGCCGCTGCTGAAATGCTGGTCGATGCTTACCGCGCACGCGGAGAACGCCTGGCCGGGATGGGACATCGTCAGCACTCGACCGACCCGCGCAAAGCGATTCTTTTCGGGATGGCCGAGAGCTATGGGCTTGCGGGAGACGGCGTGCGGTTCATGCTGGCGCTGGAGGCTGCCGTGGCCGCGAAGGTCAAGCCGCTGCCCATCAACATTGACGGCGTGCTGGCGGCAATTCTTTACGACCTCGGCTTCCCGCCCATCATGGGAAGGCTGATCTTCATCATCGGACGCACCGCAGGCCTGAGCGCTGAGGTTGCCGAGGAGCTGGCCCGTGAGAAAGCGATGCGCATCAAGGTTCCGGTCACGTATGACGGTCCGCCGCCGCGAGACCTTCCCTAGTCTTCAACCGTTTCAGGAGAAAGTATGGCACCCAAGGTAATTACCGAAGAACAGAAGCAGGAAGTGCAGGAGATGGTGGCCCGCGCCAAGGTGGCGCTGGACGCGATCAAGGACTATGACCAGGCGAAGGTTGACCGCCTGTGCCAGGCGCTGGGCTGGGCCGTGGCGAATGAAGAGACCTTTACTCGTCTCTCCAACAAGAGCATCGACGAGAGCGGTCTGGGCGATCGCGAGACACGCCCCGGCAAGCGGAACAAGGTAAGCGGCGTGCTGCGCGACGTGCTGCGCCTGAAGAGCATGGGCATCATCGAAGAGATTCCGGAGAAGGGCCTGGTGAAGTATGCCAAGCCGGTCGGCGTCATTGCCGGCCTGGTTCCCGTCACGAATGCCGCGCTGACGGAGATTGTCACCGGTATCTTCGCCATCAAGGCAAAGAATGTCGTTATCTTCTCTCCGCACCCGGCCTCAAAGAACACCACCATTGAGACCGTCAACATCATGCGTGCCGTGCTGAAGCGCGAAGGCGTTCCGGAGGATGTCTTCCAGGTGGTGGAGAAGCCGACTATCCCCGTAGCGAATGAAGTGATGGCGCAGTGCGACCTGACCATCGCCACGGGCGGCCCGGCAATGGTGAAGGCAGCGTATAGCTCCGGCAAGCCGGCCTATGGCGTTGGAGCGGGCAATGCGACCATGGTCTTTGACGAGACCACCAACGCGGAAGAGGCCGCAAGGAACACGCGCATCAGCAAGGTGCATGACAACGGGTCAGGCTGCTCGTCCGATGGCAACCTTGTCGTCGAAGCCTCGGTTTACGACGCGGTGCTTGAGAACCTGCAGAAGGAAGGCGGCTACCTGGTCTCGCCTGAGGAAAAAGTGAAGCTGCAGGCCGTGATGTGGGACGCGGAGCGTCACCGCACCTCGCCCACTATTGCCCGTCCGGCGAAGGTGATTGCAGAGCTTGCGGGCTTCTCTATCCCCGAGGGCAAGCGCTTCCTCATCGTGCCGGAGACGCATATCGGCAAGGAGTACCCGTTCTGCAGCGAGAAGCTGTCGCCGGTGCTCGCCATCTTCAAGTACAGCGGATGGGAGAACGCGCTAAAGATGGTTACCGAGATCTATAAAGTCGGCGGACGCGGTCACTCGGTGGGCATCTACAGCTTCAACGACGAGCATATCGACGAACTGGCCCGCATGGCGCCGGTAAGCCGCATCACGGTGCGCCAGCCGCAGTCGAGAGCCAACTCGGGTTCCTTCAACAATGGCATGGCGATGACCTCCAGCATGGGTTGCGGTATCTGGGGTGGCAATATCACCAACGAGAATGTGACGTTGAAGCATTACATGCAGACCACATGGGTGAGCCGGCCCATCAAGGAAGACCGCCCTTCGGATGAAGAACTCTTTGGCGAGTTCTACAACACGCAGACGTACTAAGTAACCTGACGATGGAATGGGCCCCGTGCAATGAGCATGGGGCCTTTTCTTTTTGCTCGAGAGACAAGTCGCTCCACTACGTTGCGCTTCGGGCGAGATGACGCTACTTTGCTTTAAATAGCCACGGCCCGAGCGTTGCATGCGCGGGCCGTGGGGTGAAGCCGCTTGCTTGCGGCAGTTAGAAGATGTACTTGCCGGCGAACTGCATGATGCGTGGATCCTGTGCGCTGGTAATGTAACCGAACTGCGAGCTGTTGAGCGCACTGGTCGGGTTGTTCAGATTGGTGTGGTTGAAGATGTTGAAGGTCTCCCAGCGGAACTGGAACTTCTGTGATTCGGTGACCTTGAACTCACGCGACACCGACATATCGACGTTCCAGTAAGCAGGCCCGTGAAGCGTAAGCGGACGCGTGGTGGCGTAGGTTCCGGTGGTTGCCGCCGTGAACGAAGCCTTATTCAACACATTGGTGATCAAGCCGTTCGCAACACCATACTTCACCATGGAGTTGTAAGGATTGCCTGTTGTCCAGGGCATCTGGTTGCCGATGCCCGAGAGCGCATTGTCCACACCACTGGTCACAGTGAAGTAGCCTCCGCTGCGCGCCGTGAAGATATTAGAGAGGCCCCAACCACCGAAGATCGCATTGACGAAGCGTTCCTGGAAGTGCGGCCCTGTCAGGATCGACGACACGTTCAGCAGGTGGCGGCGGTCCGAATCGCAGTTGGAGTAGCTGAGGTCGCGCCGACCGGGAATGACATAGGCCGGACCTGTAAGCTCCGTGGTGTTGGCCTGGCCAAGGCAGTGCGACCAGGTGTAGTTGGCTACCAGGTTCACCGTCTTTGCGCGGCGGTTTACTGAAAGCAACATGCCGTTATAGTTCGCTGCTCCGCCGTCATCCAGCTGTCCTATGGTGGCGTAGTACTGACCGTTTGCCAGATTGGCATTTGTCAGCACGCGGCGGTTGTTGGTATTGCTGGTGGTCGAGCAGTTTCCGGAAGAAGGCACCAGCGACGTCTGCATGCCGGGGCACCCGGTGGTTGCCTTAGTACCGGCAATGTAAACGGCCGGGTTGAGTTCGTAGGCCGAGGTCAGGTGAGTCGTCTTGTTTCCCAGGTAAGTTGCTCCCAGGAGCCAGCGGCCATACTGCTTCTGGATGGCCAGGTTCCACTGCTGCAGATACATCTGCTTCAGATTGATGGGCGCGTTGACATAGACACCGCCCTTAACAAACGGAGTTGTCGGCGTGAGGGTAGCAAGCGCCGGAAAAGGATTGCTGCCGTAGCTTACCCATGGGTTTGCCAGATCATTGGTATCCGTCACCGTGACTGTCTGGCCCCACGGCGGCGAGTTAGAGTAGCGGGTGAAGAAGAACATCTGCGGCGAATCAAAGAACATGCCATAGCCACCACGGATGGACATCGTGCCGTCCTTTGACGGATCCCATATGAAGCCGACGCGGGGCTGGAAGCCGCTGAAGACCTTGCCCTGGTTGTAGGAACGTCCCGGATATCCAGGATCACCGGGGAAGGTAAGGCCAGCCGGAGCGTTCAGGTACTGGTTGCTCTTGGTGCCTGCAAGGAAGCGGGTCATATCGAAGTTCTGCGCGTGGCTGTCCACGTTGTAGAACGGGATATACGGCTCCCACCGCAGGCCATAGTTGAGGGTGATGTGATTGCTGGCGCGCCAGGAGTCCTGCGCATAAAGCGCCACGTAGTGCCAGCGATCGTTCTCGTAATCGGCGTTGCCCTGGTTGAAGGTGGCAATCTTCCCTGCGAAGAAATCCGCATAGCCCAGCGTGTTAGCACCGTAGACGGTTCCGTTGAAGGTATACGCACCGTTCGTCGGGCGGTTGTTGACCGTGTTCATGTAGGCGAACAGGTACTGACCTCCGAAGGCGATCGAGTGCTTGCCGCGGACGACCGTAACGTCATCGCCGAGCTGGTACTTCACCGTATTGAAGTAGCCGGGGTTGTTGCCTCCCTGTCCCAGCGAGAAGCCGTTGGTGATGCTGATGCCCATGAAGCCTTCGAGGCCCGGCTTGGTATAGGCGTTGATGCCCACCGACTGCGGATCAAAGAACGGAGCCAGGAAGCGCAGGCCCACCGTTCGGCTACCGGTGATGCGCAGCGAGTTCACCACGTTGGGCGAAAGGATGTACGTGTGGCCCAGCGTCAGCGCATGAACGCGGTTCAGCTGGCCCACCTGGTTGGCCGTCAACACGTTCTTCGGATCAACAGTCACCGGAGCATTGAAGCGGGCGAAGATATAGCGGCCGAAGATGGTCTGCTTGGAGTTTACCGAGTAATCCACACGGCCTACGGCGTCCTGGCGGGTTGAGTTCTGCGAGTAGCGAATGGGGAGCGCACTTCCGCATGTGCTGACCAGAGGGATTCCCTTGTTGATGATGTTCTTCGCCTGCGTGCTGACCTGTGACGCCGGCATCTTGTTGGCGACGTAAGGACCGGTCAAAACCGCAGAGCAATCAGAGAAGTCGCCATTCAGCATGTTCGCTGTCGGCAGAATCACGTTCGTGGGATTGCTGAGCTGGCGAACAACAGTGCCCTGGTAGCCGCCGAAGAAGAAGAGCTTGTCCTTCTTGATAGGACCACCGATCACACCACCATACTGATTGCGCTTCAGGTTGTCCTGCTGCTTTGCTCCGTTGATGTAGTTGAAGTAGTTCGCCGCGTTGAACATGTAATTGCGGACGAAGTAAAAGACATCGCCGTGGAACTGGTTTGAGCCGCCTTTGGTGACGGCATTGATAGCCGCCGATGCGTGGTTGCCGTACTGCGCGGGCAGCGAACTGGTCTCTGACTTGAACTCCTGCAATGCATCCGGAAACGGCAGCGGTAGATTCAGGTTGTTGAAGACGTCATTATGGTTGCCGCCGTCCAGGACATAGGCAACACCATTGGCCAGACCGCCCGACACCGCGATGGTAATCGTAGGAAAATTCTTGTTGGTGTTCAGATCGCCAGCCGGAGCAGGAGTTGTTGCACCGGCGAGGGCGATGAGCTGTGTTGGATCGCGGCCATTGAGCGGCAGTTCCACCACCTGCGTACGGTCGATGACCTGCCCGACGCCATTGCTTACCGTCTCAACAGAGACGCCTGCTGTTGACTCCACGTTGATCACATCGGTGACGCTGCCGAGCGACAGCTTTACATCCACATCGGCATTGCTGCCTACCTGCAGAACGACACCGGACACGGTCGAGGTTTGAAAACCCTGCATCGTGACCTGGATCTTGTATGGGCCGAGCGGCAGATCAGGGGCGCTGTACGAGCCGTCGGTTGTCGTCTGCACGGTGCGGGTCAGGCCCGTATCTGTCTGCGTCAGAACGACCACTGCTCCTGGCACACCGGCTCCGGTTGGGTCCTGCACGATACCGTTGATCCGGGAAGTATTCAATGACTGCGCCCATGCAGATACACAACACATGAGCATTACAACAAGGAAGCCATATATTTTTTTCGTTTGCATCACGTCCTCACACTGGCTGAGAGCAAATTCCTTCCTTCATCTACAGAAGGAGTCCTGTTCCTCAATCGGAAGCGGATGCTAGGCGGCACCTTTTTAAGGTGTCAATACAATTACCGTGCCAATACCGTTCACAAAAGGTATTAACTTTGGGCTGCATGCTAGCATCACGACCGGCAACGGAATGCCATCTGGCGAGTGTTAGAGCGCACTGCCAGCAAGGAGAAGGAAGCAATGAAGAAAGGCAGTTTATTGCGGCTTGCAACGATTCTGGCCGTACTCGCAGTTCCTGCAATCTGCAGTGCGCAGGCAGCAGCTCCGGAGGCAGGATGCCCGGCGCCCGGGGCACGCGGACCTCGTCCTGGTGGCCCGGCCGGAGGACCTCCGGGTGGCGCAAGACCTGCCGGACCTCCGCCGGAAGCGGCTGCCCCTTCCGGGCCTCCGAAGAAGCGCCTGCTGATCTGGGCTGACACCCGGAATGGCATCGCGCAGCATGATATTGCGCATGCCATCGCCGTCATTGAAGAGATTGGCTATAAGTCGGGCGCCTATGACACATGGATCCGCACCGACTCCAACATCATTTCGCGGAACCCCAAGATGACCACGGGCGAGCCGGCCAGCGGCGGCCCCAGCCTCTGCAATGTGGATGCTATCTTCTTTCTTGGTCACCGCGAGATTGCCCTGGAGGATCAGCAGAAAACTGACCTGCTGTGGTTCGTGCATGACGCAGGCAAAGGCTTTGTGGCGGCGCATACCGGAACCACGGCTTTTCTTTCGTGGCCGGAGTTCGGGGAACTGCTGGGCGGGCGTTTCGACCAGCATCCGTGGGGAACGACCGAGGGAACGGTTCTTGTTACCGACCCGAAGTTTCCCGGAATGGCCCAGTTTGGCCCCAGCTTCACCATCAAAGATGAGTTTTACCAAAGCAGCGGATTCTCTCCGGAGAAGAGCCGCGTTTTGATGCGGCTGGATACGACCAAGCTGAACAACGACCCCAAGCGCGGCGTAAAGGCTGAAGACTACCCGTACGCCCTTACGTGGGCAAAGACGTATGGGAAGGGTCGAGTGTTCTACTCCACCTTTGGGCACGCTCCGGTTATCTGGGACAACCCTAAAATCCAGGAGATGTATCTGCAGGCGATCAAGTGGGCGCTGGGAGAGACCGATGCCGATGTCTCGCCCATTCCGATGCCGCCTCCCGCTCCGGGCGCGCTTCCAAGTCAGCCGTAAACATGTGCTGAAACTTAGCGGACCTGAGTGAAAATCACCCAGGCCCGCTAAGGTATTCCTGCCGAGTTCAACAGCTGGCGATGGTTATTCGAAGCGCAGAGCTTCAATCGGATTCAGCTTGGAGGCTCTTCGTGCCGGATAGAAGCCAAAGAAGACACCGGTCGCCGCCGCAATTCCGAAAGCCAGAGCAACAGCCGTAGGCGATACCGTGGCATCCCACTGCAAGGTGCGGCTGATGGTAAAGGCGGCCAGGTATCCCAGGATGATGCCGAAGACACCGCCGGCAAGCCCGAGCGTCACAGCCTCTGTCAGGAACTGCATCAGCACGTCATACTGACGTGCTCCCACGGCGCGGCGAATGCCGATCTCACGGGTTCGTTCTGTGACCGAGACCAGCATGATGTTCATGATGCCGATGCCGCCCACGATCAGCGAGATGGTAGCGATGGCGGCCAGGAGGGCCGTCATCGTCTGTCCGGCACGGTTCAGCGTACCGGACATCTCCTGCATATTGACCTGGTCCATCTGAGGCATGTTCGCCAGGATGAACGCGGCAACCGAGGTGTTCAAGCCCTTGGTCAGAGCTTCAGACGCCTGGGTTTTCACGGTGAAGTCATCGGCGCTTGCTGTGCCGCCGCCCGGGCCGGCAAGGTTTGACGCCTTCGGGGCGGTCGCCATTTTGTGACGTGAGCGCAGAACCGTGGTCACGTTCTGCGAGATTTCCGAGGCGCGGCCAGCTTCCTCCGCCGAAAGCATGATGTTCGCCAGGTAGTTGACGCCGAGCATCTTCTGCAGCTTGGTGTAGGGGACAATCGCCATCTGGGACTGCTCTTCGTCGTTGGTGGTGAAGACGCCCTTTACCTTGAACTTTTCTCCGTGAATCTCAATCTCTTCGCCAATCGGGTCAGATCCTGCAAAGAGATTGTCACGCAGCGCGCTTCCAATGACAACGACGTTGTCCGCATCGTCGACATTGCCCTTCTTGAAGAACTTGCCCTTCTCAAAGCCCCAGTCGTACATGGAAGCGTAGTCCGCACTGACGCCATACACCTGCACGTAGCTTTTCTCGGTTCCATAGCCAACCCATCCCCGCATGCGGGAGACGGGAGAGACGTAGGCCACGCCATCGACCTGGCGAATGGCTTCCGCATCGTCCGGAATCAGAGTTGTTGCCGAACCAAGTCCAGTGGCGATTTTGGAGTCTTCTCCGCCGCGGGTAAAGTTACCTGCGCGGACGTTGATCAGAGTCGTGCCCGCGGACTTCACGTCTTTGGAGACGCTCTGCTGTGCTCCGGTTCCGAGGGCAAACATGGTGAGCACGGCCGCAACACCGATCGTCATGCCCAGCATGGCGAGCCCGGTACGCAGTTTGTTGACCTTCAGGGCTTTGACTGCAATTTTGAAGCTCTTTTTGATGATCATCACTCAAACCTCAGAGACGTAAGGGGTGAGACACGCGATGCCTCGCGCGCCGGATAGTAGCCGAAGAAGATACCAACGGCTGCGGAGATACCGAATGAAAGAAGAATGGCCAGCGGAGAGATGCTGGTGGACCATTGCGCCGCATGCGAAATGGCGACTGCCGCGACGACTCCAATAAGGATGCCGAGAAGACCACCCACAACGCTGAGCGTGACCGACTCGCAGATGAACTGCATCAGCACCTCGCGCTCGCGAGCGCCAACGGCGCGGCGGATACCGATCTCGCGTGTGCGCTCCGTCACCGAGAGCATCATGATGTTCATGATGCCGATGCCCCCGACGATCAGGGACACCGTTGCGATGCCTCCGAGGAGTGCCGCCATGGTTTTGCTGGATTTATCGAGCGTTTTTCCGAGCTGATCCAGCGTTACTTTTTCAAGACCCGAGACATTGCCGATGACTGCCTGAGCAACCTCCGGCCGCATGCTTCCCTTCATCAAGGCCTTGCTTGCCTGGCTGGCCACGCTGAAATCATCGGCCTGGTTTGCTCCGATGCCGTGCCGCTTGCGCAGCAGGATGGTGATCAGTTTGGAGACACGGGTTACGTCGCCGGTGGATTCCGTCGTGACCGTAATGTCGTTCAGCTTGGACAGGTTCAGCAGGCTTTGCATGGTGGTGACAGGAATATAGATGGCGTCAAACTGGTCATCTCCTGATTCCGGGACGACCATCCAACTGGAACTTGTCACGACCCCGACGACCTTGAACGGCTGCTTCCACAGCAGCACTGTCTTTCCGACAGGATCGGCGTTCGCAAAAAGCTTCTCCGCTACGACGCTGCCGAGTACCACCACCTGCTCATGATTACGCTCCTGCCGGCTGCTGTAAAAAGCACCATGAACAAACTTCCAGGAGCGGCGCACCTGCGGCAGCGCGGAACCGTCTCCATGCACGCGGGTAAACCAGCGATCCTCGCCGCTGGTTACATGAACATTTTCATGGATGCCTTCCACGGCATACTGTACGCCGGAGATCTTCCGGATGCTGTCTGCATCGTCGATCGTCAATGTAGCGGCAGCGCCCAGTCCGGCCTCTGAGTCCCCCAGCCGCTGCCGCGAAGTGGGATGGTCATGCACGGCAAACGGATCGTCTTCAGGATGGAACATGGCTAACCGCAGGTGCGGACGCATCTCCGCTTCAGGGTTACGCAGCTGCCCCATCTCGATGGCATCGTCCGGTGGTTTTTCCTTCTTGGTCTGATAGTTGCCAGCGGTGACCACCAGCATGTTCATGCCGGCGGCCTTCACCTGGTCCTGGATAGCCCGCTGGGCTCCAGTGCCAAGCGCGACCATCGTCAGCACCGTGGCAACGCCGATGGTCATTCCGAGCATGGTCAATGCCGTCTGCATGCGATTGCGGCGCAGGGAGCGCCACGCAAGCATCAGGCTGTTTGGAACCTGCATCAGGCGCCTCCGCCGACGGGAACGGGAAACCCTTCCAGCTCTCCGCTGGCATGACGGCGGCTTTCGTTCGAGACATCGCTGAGGATGTTGCCGTCTTTGAAGCTGATGATGCGCGAGCCGTATGCGGCTACATCCATTTCGTGGGTAATCAGTACGATCGTGATGCCGCGCTCCCGCTGCAGGTTCTGGAAGATCTCCATCACTTCAATCGAGGTTTTGCTGTCGAGGTTACCGGTAGGCTCATCGGCCAGAAGAATGGAGGGGTTGTTCAACAGGGCACGGGCAATTGCGACGCGCTGCTGCTGTCCGCCGGAGAGCTGATTCGTATGGTGGTCGTAGCGCGCGCCGAGTCCAACAGACTCCAACGCAGCCATGGCGCGCTTTCTGCGATCGGCAGCCGTAAGGTTGCTGTCGCCATAGAGCAGCGGCAGCTCCACGTTTTCCAGCGCCGAGGTACGGGTGAGCAGATTGAAGCCCTGAAAGACGAAACCAATCTGCTTGTTGCGCACCAGCGAGATCTCATCATCACTGAGCCGTGAGACATCGCGGCCATCCAGAAAGTACTGGCCGCCGGTCGGCTGGTCCAGGCAGCCGAGGATGTGCATCAACGTGGACTTGCCGGAACCAGAGGGTCCGATGACCGAGACGAACTCGCCTTTGTGAACATCCAGCGAGATAGAGCGAAGCGCGTTTACCTGGTGCTCACCAACCTGGTAGGTCTTCGTGAGATTGCGTACCGAAATCACTGCATCCATAAATCTCGTGTCCTTTGCCTGAAGGGATGAAGCCATGCCTGGTGCCAGAGATGGCGTGTTAAGGAGCCTTACTTGCTGCCGCTCTTCGGGGGAACCGTTGTCGTTTTGGAGTACTGATAGATCTGCGTCGCAACTGCCTTTTCTGCCGTTGCCATGCCTGCAACTTTTCCTGCGCCTTCAATCACCCAATATTCATTGGCCGCGTGAGCGCGTCCGCCCATGCCCAGGCCGCCGGAAGCGATGGGAAGGCCAAGAGGCTTGATGTTGGGATCGCCCTGCTCGCTGTTCGTGAACAGGTATGCCGGCCATGCGCCGGAGGCTCCACTTCCCTCCAGGATGCTGTTGCCGTCAATGGGCTTCTGATAGGGCGTTCCAAAGATGTCGTACATCTGCTCGATTGCATGAGCGATGTCCGTGTCATAAGACATCTTGGACCATGGCTGGTCTCCGATCATCTTGACTTCCACATCCTTGTAGCCGTTCTTGTCCAGCTGTGCGCGAATCTTTTTCAGGATGTCAGCCGAACGCTGGTTTGGGATGTAGCGGATGCTGTGCTTCGATGTGATCTTGTTGGGAAGGATCGCACCCGATCCGTTGGCGTACATGTTGCCGCCCCAGATACCGTCAAGGTTCAGGATGGTGCTGTAACGCGTCATCAGCGTCATCTTGTATGGGTCATCGGTAATAAAGCGGGCGACGCCAAGATTGTCCGCGGCTTTCTTCAAATCAGCCGTCTTTGAAGATGCCTTCAGGGCTTCGAGCTCCTTTGGGTTCAGGGGCTGAATGTTGTCGCTCCAGCCGGCGATTGCGGGAGTGTTGCCGTCCTTGGAGGTGAGCGACGCAAGCATCTGAACATGCCGCCATGCCGGGCTATCGACGGACCGTTTGAAGGCACCGTGAATGTCAGAGACCGTAGGGCCACGGCCCCACTTGCTTCCGCTGGTCGTCAGCTCGATATACATCAGGCCTTCTGAGCCACCCATCATGCCGAAGTTGGGTACGCCGAACATCATCATGGCATCGGCAGACTTCAACAGTTCAGGGTGCGTGGTGACGAACTTGCGAAGTCCCATGGACATGCGTTCTTCGTCGCCCTCAGCAATAAAGATGAGATTGACCGGGAGCTTGCCCATGGCTGCCTTCAGCGACATGATGGCATTCAGTTCCGTCATCTCCGGGCCTTTGGAGTTCACAGCGCCGCGTCCAACCAGGACTTTCCTGATATTCGGATCAATGCCGGCGGTCTTACCGTCCACAATGCGACCTTCAAACGGAGGAGCTACCCACAGGTCAGGCTGAGTGACCGGCATGGTGTCGTACATCCAATAGACGAGGAGCGTCTTGGGTGCGCCTTCATCACAATGCGCATAGACCACAGGATTGCTGGGCTGGCCCCATTCGGCAACGCCAACATCGTAGACCTTCGTCTCCTGGCAGCCCAGCTTGTCAAACATGCCTTTGACCTGCTCCGCCGTCTCCGGGATACCTTCACCGGAATTTGAGATCGAGGGCTGCTGAATCCACTTTTGAAGATTTTCTACGTGTTCATCAATATGCTCATCGATGTAGCTATAGACCTTTTGCAGGTCAGGATCGACCTTCGCCATATCGATCTTGATGGATTCATCGCCGTGAGGACGAATGCCGAGCTTTGGCTTTGAGACGCTCTTCGCTGCTTCCGACGGAGCTTTGCCGTCTTTACATCCCGACAGCGATACGCCAGCGATGCAACCAAAGACGACGAATGGACGAAGATACTTCCTGATCATGCTTTCCCTCTCACGGATGCAGTACTGCCACGTTTTCAGAGAAAGCGAACCGGGAGTTGATCGATCTCCCGGTTCGCCTGCCGGTGGAACTACTTACGTCCGCTCTTTGTGGGAACGGTGGTTGTGTGTGCGAAGTTGTAGAGAATCTCGGCGATGGACTTTTCCGCCGCCGCGATGCCGTAGGTCTTGCCTGCGCCTTCGATTACCATGTACTCGTTTGCTGCGTGAGCTCGGCCACCGGTACCGACGCGCGCTCCTGCGATGGGCAGCCCAAGTGGCTTGATGTTCGGATCGCCCTGTTCGGCGTTGGTGAACAGGTAACCGGGCCACGCACCGGCAGCGCCCGCATCCATAAGAATGGAGTCGCCATCCGCATGCTCCGCCCGAGGCAGGCCGAAGTGGTCGCTCATCTGGTCTACCGAGTGAGCGATGTCAGTGTCGTACGACATCTTCGACCACGGCTGGTCGCCGACGAAGTGGATGTCGACATCCTTGTAGCCGTTCTTGTCCAGCTGCGCGCGCAGCTTCTTCAGGATGTCTGCCGAGTGCATGTTCGGGATGTAGCGGATCGAATGCTTCGAGGTGATCTTGTTGGGAAGAATCGCGCCCGAACCGTTGGCATACATGTTGCCGCCCCAGATGCCATCCATGTTGAACGCTGTTCCATGACGGGACATCATGGTCATCTTCAACGGATCGTCGGCAATAAAGCGCGCCACGCCGAGGTTTTCGGCTGCCTTCTTCAGATCAACCTTCTTCGCTGCATTCTCAAGCATTTTCTGCTCTGAAGCGGTCAGCGGAGCAATGTTGTCGTTGAAACCGGCGATCATCGGCGTGTTGCCGTCCTTCGAGGTGAGCGAGGCGAGCATCTGGATGTGACGCCACGCCGGGCTGTCCACCGAACGCTTGAAGATGCCGTGAATATCGGAGACGGTAGGACCGCGGCCCCACTTGGTGCCGCTGGTGGTCAGCTCTACATACATCAGGCCTTCCGAGCCGCCGAAGCCAAGCATCGCGTCCGCATCCTTGAACAGTTCCGGATGCGTGGTGACGAACTTGCGGAGGCCCATGGACATGCGCTCTTCGTCACCTTCGGCAACGAAGATCAGGTTGACGGGAAGCTTGCCCAACGCTTCCTTCATCGACATGATCGCGTTGTACTGCGTCATCTCCGGGCCCTTGGTGTTGGTGGCGCCGCGACCGATCAGCACCTTCTTGATTGCGGGGTCGATGCCGGCGGTCTTGCCGTCCACGATGCGGCCTTCGAACGGAGGAGCTACCCAAAGGTCAGGCTGCGTCACCGGCATGGTGTCATACATCCAGTAGACAACCACGGTCTTCGGCTGGCCCTCGTCGCAGTGGGCGTACACAACGGGATTGCCGGGTTGGCCCCACTCCGTCATACCCATGTCGTAGACCTTCGACTCCTGGCAGCCGAGGCGATCGAACATGCCCTTCACCATCTCGGCCGTCTCCGGAATGCCTTCGCCGGAGTTGGAGATGGAGGGCTGCTGGATCATCTTCTGCAGGCTCTCGACGTGGTCATCGATGTGATCGTCGATGTACTTGAAGACCTTCTTCAGATCCTCGGGCTCTTTCGAGACGTCGATCTTTTGGGCCTCGTCGCCATAGGGGCGGATGCCAAGCTTCGGTTTGTTTTGTGCGACCGACTTGGAGGCTTCCTTGCTCTTACACCCGACTACGCCGAGGGTGAGCCCAACGCCAACCAGGCAGGTTGTCAGCTTTACTGCACGCATCTGAATCTCCTTCATTCTGACTGCCGTTTATTGCTACATCGACGCCGAGAACAACCGGCGACTCCTTTGGGGTAACTCGTGCGGCACCCTGCGATGCCGCACGAGCACGAACAAACTACTTACGCCCGCTCTTTGTGGGAACGGTGGTTGTATGTGCGAAGTTGTAGATGATCTCCGCGATGGACTTCTCAGCGGCGGCCATACCGAGGGTCTTGCCTGCACCCTCAATGACGTAATACTCGTTTGCCGCGTGGGCGCGTCCACCGGTACCGACGCGGGCTCCTGCGATGGGAAGACCAAGCGGCTTGATGTTCGGATCGCCCTGTTCGGCGTTGGTGAACAGGTAACCCGGCCATGCACCGGCACCCGCTGAATCCATCAGGATGGAATCGCCATCGGCACGTTCGCGAGGAGGCAGGCCGAAGTGCGCGCTCATCTGGTCCACTGAGTGCGCGATGTCGGTGTCGTATGACATCTTCGACCATGGCTGATCGCCGACGAAGTGGATGTCGACATCCTTGTAGCCGTTCTTGTCCAGCTGCGCGCGCAGCTTCTTCAGGATGTCTGCCGAGTGCATGTTCGGGATGTAGCGGATGCTGTGCTTCGACGTGATCTTGTTCGGGAGGATCGCGCCCGAACCGTTGGCATACATGTTGCCGCCCCAGATGCCGTCGAGATTGAACGCCGTACCGTGACGGGACATCATGGTCATCTTCAGAGGATCATCGGCGATGAAGCGGGCTACGCCGATATTCTCGGCGGTCTTCTTCAGGTCGACCTTCTTAGCAGCATTCTCCAGCAGCTTCTGTTCCGATGCATTGAGCGGAGCGATGCCGTCGTTGAATCCGTCAATCATCGGGGTATTGCCGTCCTTCGAGGTGAGCGAAGCAAGCATCTGGATGTGGCGCCATGCCGGGCTGTCCACCGAGCGCTTGAAGATGCCGTGGATATCGGAGACGGTAGGACCGCGGCCCCACTTGGTGCCGCTGGTGGTCAGCTCCACATACATCAGGCCTTCCGAGCCGCCGCCGCCAAGCATGGCATCGGCGTCCTTGAAGAGCTCAGGGTGCGATGTGACGAACTTGCGCAGACCCATGGACATGCGCTCTTCGTCACCTTCGGCAACGAAGATCAGGTTGACGGGAAGCTTGCCCAACGCTTCCTTCATCGACATGATCGCGTTGTACTGCGTGATCTCGGGTCCCTTCGTGTTGGTCGCACCACGGCCAACGAGTACCTTCTTAATCGCGGGGTCGATGCCGGCGGTCTTACCGTCGACGATGCGGCCTTCGAATGGAGGAGCTACCCAAAGGTCAGGCTGCGTGACCGGCATGGTGTCATACATCCAATAAACAACCAGCGTCTTTGGCTGCCCTTCATCGCAGTGGGCGTACACAACGGGATTGCCGGGTTGGCCCCACTCCGTCATGCCCATGTCGTAGACCTTCGACTCTTGGCAGCCGAGGCGATCGAACATGCCCTTCACCATCTCGGCCGTCTCCGGAATGCCCTCGCCGGAGTTGGAGATGGAGGGCTGCTGAATCATCTTCTGAAAGGCTTCCACGTGATCGTCAATGTGGTCATCGATGTACTTGAAGACCTTCTTCAGATCCTCGGGCTCTTTCGACAAATCAATCTTCTGCGTCTCATCGCCATAGGGACGAATGCCAAGCTTTGGCTTCGTTTGTGTCGCCACCTTCGAGGCTTCTTTGCTCTTACAGCCCGCCACGCAAAGGGTAAGTCCCATTCCGAGCAGACACGCCGTTACTTTTGCTGAACGCATTTTCTCTCTCCTTCAGACAAACCGCCGATATGCTGCTATTGCACCCATGGATACGTGCTGGGTTGCTGCTGAGCCCAATTCCTATAAACCTTCCAACGCCGCTCGTCGTCGGCTGGTGCTTCCCCCTGCGGCAGTGCTTTCCGCAACAGACCGGGCGCAATGGTGTAGGTAACCACGTAGCTGCGAAACTCGTTCAGGTACTTCAGCGTTTCAAAGTAGTGGTCCATCAGGACCTGCTTTTCCAGAGCCTCACCTGTCCGCACAAACTCCATCTCGCCATTCATGTAACCGCGGACGATGACCGGGATTGCCGGCTCCAGCTGATGCATCAACTCTTCCACCTGGATATGCCGCTCCAGGTCCTTGCACTTCAGGCCGGCAAGCGGACAAAGCTCTTCGCGTTCAAAGCGCAGGCGCTGCTCATCGCGAAATGCAACTTCTCCGGCAAGCGTTGCCGCACCTTCTGACAGAAAGGACTGTGGGCTATAGCTTGGCTGTACAGAAAATTCCACGCGATGCGCTGCCTGGACCAGGCTGTCGTCTACCGTCATGTTGAACAGGTGATGTCCGGGATAGGTTTCGTGACAAGCGAGGTCCAGCAGGCTGTTGATGGTCACCGGGTAATCTGCGTTGATCGAGATCTGGCTGTGGTGCTTTCCCTGGTAACGGCTGAATCCTACCCACGGCTTATCGCCTGTCAGTTCAAGCGCAATCGACTCATCCGCGGGGAGCGTTACATGCTTTTGTGTCTGCTGCCGACAACCTGCAATCGCGCGCTCTACCGTTGGGCGCAACTTAGTTACCGGGACGGCATACTGCGCTTCAAACGCGTTATAGCGAGCGGCGAGCGGTCCTTTGCCAGGGAGCAACTCGTTGAGCCTGGAACGAACGGAAGCGAGCGTTTGCTCCTCCAGATGCTCGGGAATCTTTGTCTCGAAGGAGCATGCAATCTCCTGATCAAAGGTCGAGTGGGCTCCTGCCAGATATGCTGAGCGGCATGCGATGGCATGCAATTGGCGCAGCAGAAAATCTTTGCGAGTTACCGCAGGTTCAGCATCCGCCGGCAGATGCGTCAGCGAGGTAATCAATGCCGTGGCGTCCCGATGGATCTGAGAGGTGGACGGCGCCTGCTTGCGTATATCCGCGACCCAATCTGCTGGACCGACGTAGTAATCGATCGAGTCCGGATCATGCTCTCCAAGCGCCACTGCCAGACGGATATAGGTGCGCGCCGCCGCATCAAGGCTGAATGCCTCGCGCGTTGGAGCGTTATGACCGAAACATCCTTCGAGGAGCAACGCCATACCAGACACCAACAGGAGATTGCGAAGATACAGAGGTACAGAAAACTTCACGACAAGACTTCCGGAGAATGAGGGGTGATCCAGCGGCATTGCCTGGGGTTGCAGGCAATGCCGCCGTGTGTTGGTTGCTGTTAGAAGAGAATACGAACCGCCGCCTGCAACTGACGTGGGTCGTATGCGTTGGTGATCTGGCCGAAGGTACCGGTGTAGGTGCTTGGGTTCAGAATCGTGGTGGCGTTGGTTGGCAGCTGAGCGGAAGCACTGAACGGGTTGAAGAAGTTCGGACGGTTCGGCAGGTTGAACGTCTCCAGGCGGAACTGGGCACCGATCCGCTCAGTGAACTTGACCTGGCGCGCCAGCGTTACATCCAACTGGAGGTTGTCCGGTCCAATCACCGTGTTGCGCCGGGTATTGCCGAATACGGCAGAGTTCGGCTCCTGGAACGCAGCGATATTGAACCATTGCTTGACCGTCTTTGGTCCTGCATTCGGATCGCCAACCGTATTCGGACGATCTGCTCCAGCAAAGGTAAGAGAGCGGTTTGTTGCTGCGCTTGTGATGGTGAACGGACGTCCGGTTTGGTAAGCGAAGATACCGGAGAGCTGGAATCCGCCAAAGATAGCTGCAGACAAGCCATGGTTCAGGAAGGGCTTGTTTTTGCCGAAGGGCAATTCTGCAACAGGGCTGAAGACGATCCGGTGCTTGACGTTGAAGTCCGAGAGGCTATACTCCAGACGTTTATCCCGCGGGTCCTGGTAGTTGCCCGACGAGTTGCTGCCGCTACCGGTGCCACCGGCGTAATCGAGCGACTTGGCCCAGGTATAGGCAAAGAGGAACGAGACGCCGTCCTTCAGGTTCTTGCGGACGCTGGTCTGCAGTGAATTGAAGTTGGAGCTGTTCGCGTTCTCAGCATAGGTAATGTTGCCGAACTTAGGATCGGGACGTGCTGCCTGGTTGCGCGTAGTTACGCTCAGAGGTACGGTGTTGATATTACGAGCCTGAGGAAGTTTCGTTCCCTTTGACCCGACATAGTTAATCTCTGCCACGATGCTGGTGGTGAGCTGTTGCTGCACTCCCAGGCTATACATCTGCACATAGGTCTCAGACTGCTTTGGCTCCGCACCAAATGCAGTGTAGAAGCCAGGGGTTCCGCTCCCGGAGAACACAGTCGCCAGGGGGATGGACGTACCAGAGGTTACACTCGCCGCGGTGAAGGTCTGCGGTGTGCGGACAGGAACCTGTGTATTGGCGCTGATGTACTGGTTGAACTGAATTGGGCCGTTGTAGAAGACACCATAGCCTCCCTTGACGACAGTCGTCTCCTTGCTGAACGGCTGCCAGGCTAAGCCAACACGCGGAGCAAAGTTGTTGTTGTCAAAGTTGTACAGGTACTTGAACTTCGGAGCGTTGACATCGACCAGCGCCAGCAGAGCAGGATCGGTCGGGTTAGGAACTCCCAGGCCGAGTTCGATGCGCTGCGTAGCCGGGTTGTAGCGCGACTGCACATTCTTCGAGTCGTACGCAGGAGAAGCATTCTCGTAGCGGATACCGAGATTCAGGGTCAGGTTCGGAAGGATCTTCCAGTCATCCATGGCATAGGCATAGAACGCGTAGTTGCCCATGTGGATGTTCGGAGCGACCGGATTTCTTGTTGCAGTCACAGGAATTCCGAGAAGAAGATCGGACATGGGATTGCCGGTCGTACCATAGCAACGCAGATTGGGATTGGTTGCGGGATCGCAGGAAGTTGCGGTCGCAGCGGTACCCGTATTGGAGTTTTGCCCCTGCGTGCTGCGGATGGTGGCGGAGTTGAACGCAAAAGCGCCGCGTCCGTTCTGGGTAAAGACTTCCGTCGTAATCGCGAGGAAGGTATCAAGGCCGAACTGGAAAGAGTGCTTGCCCTTCGTCCAGTTCACCGAGTCGTATGCTTCGTACTGGTTGAGCCACTGGTTCTGTGGAATGTTCGTGGGGCCGCCAAGCGTGGCGTAACCATTGACTGCCGTGTTCGGAAGTCCCCGGTTCTCAGGCGTTGGGTTGTTGAACACACCCGGGATTACAGGCAGATTGGACAAAGTTCTGTCCTCTGGGAAGCGAGGCATCTGGAAGCGGTTGTAGCCAAAGTTGAAGGTGTTCAGGAAGGTTGGGCTGAAGAGATGCGTTTCCTGCAGCGTGAGGAAGTGAACAATCTGGTTGAAGTCGCAACCGCCATACGGAATGGCAGCATTGCCGCAAAGGATATTGGAAGGCTGGTAGGTGGGATCGCGGAATTCATTGTAGCTTCCATGGACCGAGTCCTTGTCAGAGATCGTGTGGTCGATCTTGACGGTCCACTCGTCCATCTTCTCTACCTGGATGGCGCTGTAGGTGAAGTTGCTGCTCGGGTAAGCCGTTGTGGGGGTTGAGACCAGACCTGCGGGGCGGCCATTGCTTCCAGAAGGGAAGAAGGAGGCAATCTGCTGACCAAGCTGAGCGGAAGCACTTGTCCATTGCGGAATCTGCTTCAAGTCATATGTTCCGTCCGCGCTGCGTGTGAGCGGTTGCCCCGTGTATGGGTTGTAGAGCGCAGTCGTTCCAGGAAAGATTCCCGAGAGCATGCTGCTGCTCGGCACGGTAGCATTCTGCGTCGTCTGGCTGTTGACACGCTGACCTTCATAGCCAGCGAAGAAGAAGGTCTTGTCCTTGATGATGGGACCACCAAGCGTAGCGCCGAAGGTGTTCTGGCGGAAGGCCGGCTTACGTGCTCCGACCCGCGTGAAGTATGGCTTTGCGTTGGCGATTTCGTTGCGGATGAACTCATACACGCTACCGTGCAGAGCATTGGTACCGGACTTTTCAAGCACAACGACCTGAGCTCCGCTGTACTTGCCGTACTGCGCCGGATAGACGCCGGTCATCAGTTTGAACTCCTGGATCGTCTCCACGGAAGGACGATACGAGGGCTGCTGGGTGCCGATGGCGTCGTTATAGATGCCGTTGTAGGTAAACATGTTCGTCGCTTCGCCGGCTCCCGAAACGTTGAAGCCGCCGCGGAAGCCAAGGGTCGACGACTGACCTGCCGGAACCGCACCTGGAGACAGCAGAGCCAGCGAGTAGAACTGACGATTCGACAGGGGCATCTCGACGACCTTTTTGTTGTCGATCAACGCACCTGATTCAGACGATTCGGTCTGCGTGAGGTTCATGCTTGCCTCAACACTCACCGTCTCGTTGTTTGAACCGACGCTCAGCGTGACGTTCTGGGAGGCTGCCTGAGACACCGTCAGAACAATGTTGTTCAGCACTGTCTTACTGAAGCCTGGCGCGGAAACCTCTACCTGGTATGGTCCGGGCGGAAGGTTCTGCACGTCGTAGCGACCGTTGGAATCGTCGACCAGGGTGCGGGTTACGCCCGTTGCGGTATTGGTAACCACCACGGTTGCAGTCGTAATTGCAGCTCCCTGCGCATCAATGATCAGGCCTGAAAGAGAAGCATTCGTATCCTGGGCTTTCGCCGCAGGAAGAAGCATACCTGCGAGCAGGCACCCTCCGATGATGAGTCTAGCTGCTTGCTTATATCGCATAGGTTAGGCTCCAAATAATCTGTGTTGAGTACAGCTATCTATCGAACGATGACCACAACCAAGCTGGCCACATGGACAACAGTGTTCCTGAGCAACTCGAGAGGAAACCTGCCGGTTACTTACTCATACCGAAGCGATTCCATAGGCACGACCCGTGAAGCCTGTTTTGCCGGGTAGTACCCGAAAAAGATTCCAATCATCACCGAGATGAAAAACGATACAGCGATAGCTGGAAGCGAAATGTGGGTTGACCACTTGACCGACTGCGACAGCACCTGGGCCGCAACACATCCAAGCGTCACCCCGGCCACACCACCCGAAAGGGACAGTGCGACCGCCTCCAGCAAAAATTGATTCAGCACATCGCCCGTGCGTGCGCCGACCGCGCGGCGAATTCCGATCTCGCGAATTCGTTGCGAGACCGAGAGAAGCATGACGTTCATGATGCCGATGCCTCCCACGATGAGCGATACGGCAGCAATGCTGATCAGAAGAGCGGTCATGGTCGCGCTCGCCTGCTCCAGCGTTTTGCTCAACTGATCCAGCGTCACTTTTTCAAAGGTGCTGACGTTGCCAACCACCGCATGAGCAATCTCCGGCCGCATGCCGCCTTTTGCCAGCACCTTGCGTGCCTCTCCATTCACACCGAAGTCATCGGGGTCGGCCGCACCAATGTGGTGCCGCTGCCGCAGCAAGGCAGTGATCACCTTGGAGACGCGAGTCACGTCACCGGTGGATTCCGTGGTGACGGTAATGTTATCCAGGTAGTTGCGATGCAGCATCTGCTGCATCGCTGTGACAGGGATATAGATCGCGTCAAACTGATCGTCTCCCGCTGCCGGTTGAATCATCCAGCTCCCACTGCCGATGACGCCAACGACACGGAAGGTCTCGTCCTTGAGCACGATCTCTTTCCCTACGGGATCCTGATTGCCGAAGATCTTGTCACTGACGACCTTGCCGAGAACGGCTACGTGTTCCGCGCGCTCTTCTTCTTTCCTGGAAAAGAAGCGGCCATGCGGGAAGACCCAGGCTCTGCGAATCTGTGGCAGCGACGCTTCTTCTCCGTGCAGTGAGGTGAAGCCGGTTGCGTCTGCTGACCTGGCCAGAACATTCTCACGAATGCCGGAAGATACATACTGCACTCCCTTGATTGCGCGGATCGCGTTGGCATCGTCAATGGAGAGCGTTGTGGCTGCGCCTCTTCCGGCTGCAGCATCTCCGGGCCGCGGCATCAGACGCGTCTGCCGTCCATCGTGCTCTGTTGGAGCGACGGTTGGATCGATCGTGGAGCCTTCCTGCACCAGCATCAGACGCGGACGGCGCGAGACCTTCCAGGAGGCCAGGCGAAGTTTGGGCGGGCTAGAAAAAATGGCCTTCGGCTCCAGGGCAGCCGAAGGCCCCTCAACGCCATCTGCAGTGCCAAGCTCGAGCTTGACCCTGTAATTGCCAGAGGTCACAACCAGAAGATTCATCCCGGCGGCTCGGACCTGATCCTGAATAGCGGCCTGCGCACCCGTGCCTAACGCAATCATCGTTAGAACCGTCGCAATGCCTACTGTCATTCCGGTCATGGTCAGTGTCGTCTGAAGCTTGTTCTTCTTCAGAGCGCTCACTGCAACCGCCCAAGCATTTCCCATAAACAACCCCAACTCCGTCCAGTTCGGTACGACCTTGGCTGCGCATACACGAATGCGCTGGCACCGGCCTATCGATAGATAAGGCGGACACAAATTCCGGCACGGCTACGCCGCTGCTGCACAAGAACAGAAACTGCTTTCAATTACCCAAGGTTCGAGCTCGATCCGGCACAACGGTGGCCGGATACACGTAGACCTTCCACACTTTCATTGGCAAGCCGGAAGGCAAACTGCAAGTGAGACACGTGGTCCTTAGAAGATGAGAGGGTTGCGAGCTTCTTCGTCGGACTTATGATTTACAGATTTTTTACTGGGTACGATTGCAACTCTAACCAAACTTATGAGCACAACGTTTGCAAATACCGTGGTACATTGCACGCAATGAGCAATTTTCGAGCAAGGAAGTCTGCAGCTTCACACAAAACTAGCGATGCGACGCTGGATGAACTCGATATCGCCATACTCAGGATTTTGCAGCACAAAGGACGCGCAACCAATGAAGAGGTTGGCGACGCTGTCGGGCTTTCACCTTCTGCAGCCTCGCGACGTATTCATTCGCTTGAAGAGCGCGGCATCATTACGGGCTACCAGGCAACGGTCGACAGCAAGGCCCTGGGAGCTGAGATCACAGTGTTCGTAAGAATTACGCTGGAACGACAAACAGCCGCGGTTTTACAGGCGTTTGACGTACGTATCCGGCGCTGCAATGGCGTAATTTCATGCCATCTGATGGCAGGCGATTACGACTACATGCTGCAGGTCAAGGTCGCCGACATCATGGACTATGAACGCTTCCATCAGCAGGAGTTGTCGCGTCTTCCAGGTGTGCGCCGCATTGAGTCCAGCTTTGCCGTTCGCAATGTTTTCGAACGGGAACTCGACATTCGTGACCCAAGTTAGCGGGCACAGATCATGCTTGCTATGACCAGCACTTACAGAATTAGTGCGCAATTTACGCCATAGGTGCAAAAAACTCTATCACGCTATTGAAAAAACTAATCAACGGCGAAGAGCGATGAATGCACGCAGTTCTCACTTCCAAGTTGCTCAACGCAGTCGCATAACCGGGCCGCGCACAGCATCCTCAACGTGGCTGTGATTCTTGCTTTCAGTTTCGAGCGATTACCGGGAGATTAAGGCGGAAACACCGCGCTGTCAAGCAGTACGACGTTTCCGCCCGGAAAGGGACTAGTTCAGGCACTCGATGGCAGGCTTCCAGGAGCGGCCCTGCGATTCAGCGACCGGAGCACAGGTGAGCACTCCATTGTGTGTGTTAAGCCCCTTGCGCAGGCCTGAAGAGTTCTTCAAGGCTTCCAGGGCACCCTGCTCCGCCATGTTGAGCACGTAGGGGAAGGTAGCGTTGGTCAGAGCGAGCGTTGACGTATTGGGCACAGCTGCCGGCATGTTCGTAACGCAGTAGTGGACGACACCATCGACTACATAGGAGGGAGCCGTGTGTGTCGTAGGCACAGCGGTCTCAATGCAGCCGCCCTGGTCAATGGCGACATCCACAATCACGGCGCCTTTCTTCATTCCCTTCACCATGGCCGCGGTCAAGAGCTTAGGCGCCGATGCTCCGGGGATGAGAACGCCACCAATCAACAGGTCGCTCTTGGCCGCGGCATTCGCGATGTTCCAGGAGTTCGAAGCCAGAGTGCGCAGACGTCCGCCGAAGATATCATCCAGCTGGCGAAGGCGGTTGAGGTTCTTGTCGACAATAGTGACATTGGCACCCATGCCCAGTGCGATCTTTGCGGCGTTGGTACCGACGATGCCTCCACCCAGGATGCAGACTTCTCCGGGAGGAACCCCAGGAACGCCGCCCAGCAGCAGGCCGCGTCCATCGTTGCCATGCTGCAGGAAAGATGCGCCGACCTGCACGGAGAGCCGGCCCGCGACCTCCGACATGGGCACCAGCAAAGGAAGTGCTCCCGCACTGTCTTCTACTGTTTCGTAAGCAATCGCCGTGACCCTGGACTCAAGCAGCTTCTCGGTCAACTCGGGGATGGGTGCAAGGTGCAGATAAGTAAACAACACCAGGCCCGGACGGAAGTGGCCGTACTCGGAGGGCACAGGCTCTTTCACCTTCACGACCATCTCAGCGCGCTGCCATACTTCGTCCGCCGTAGCAACGATCGTGGCTCCTGCAGCGAGATACTCTTCATCCGGAAACGCGGAGAGCAGGCCGGCATTCTTTTCTACCAGTAGCTGATTGCCTCGCTCGACCAGTTCCTTTACGCCGGCTGGGGTGATGCCGACGCGTGTTTCGAGATTCTTGACTTCCTTGGGGACTCCGATAAGCATGCTTATTTCACCTTTCGGAAGCGATCATAAAGACAAGGAAGAAGCGTTAGCTTGCAAAATAGCTCTACGAATGGGTATTACACGCACAATATGTGCACAAAGAAGCGCATTTGACGCCTAAGAGCAGCATCAGAAGGTAGAAAACATGGGGCTGACGCTGCGGCGCACCAGCGAAAGCTGCCTGAAGGCAGGTTCGCTGGTGTGTCGCACTTGCAGATGGAGAAAAGGAAGAACCGGAGCAGGCCTCGGAATGAGGCGGCGTGTTATCGACCGAAGCGGACGACCACACCGGCGCCGAGACGCAGAGTGTTCTGCACGTTGTTCGTGCTGTTTGGCAATTGCGTTCTCAGCCATCCTGCATCGAGCAGGCGAAGACTGGTGTGCCGTGTGAGCGCGTAATCCACGCCTCCATTCAACTGAAGTGCAAAGCTGTTCTCGTCCGACTTCGCACCAAAGGTATTTGGGAAGAGGCTGTTGAATCCGTAAGCCTGACCAATCAGCGCCTGCCCATAGAGCGAAAGCTTCCGGTTGCTGTGCCAGCGGTACCGCGGACCGAAGGTGGCCGTTACCAGGGCAAGAGGAACACCGCTGGAACCGATGGAGTTGGTATGGCCTCCGCTGACATCGGCAGCGATGCCGAATCCTTTGTAGAGATTCGCACCCAGTTCAATGGAACCTCCCTGCATCCAGAAGCTCTGCGTCGTGTTGGCCTTGATGGAACGCTGGGCAAGGTAAGTTACGCCAAGGTCGAGGCGCGGTGCGGACTGAGCAAGGGCGGACAGCGAAAGTGCGCCGAGAATGCCCGGCAGTGCGATCGAACGAAGGTATAGTTTCACGAGCGTCGGTCTCCTTCTCACTGCACCACCAGCCTGACGCTTACGGTGCGCTGCAGTGTCTGCGACCCCGTCCCCTGGGCGGTGGCAGTAACGTTGATGGTGTAGGTCTGCTGCTGCTGGCCAAAGAATCCATTACCGCTACCGCAGCCCGAGAGTCCCGCAGCCGCCGCAAGCGCGGCCAGAAAGACAAAGCCGTGGAGCAGGCTCTTCATCCGGTGGGTGCTGTTGCGCATACGTCCGGCAAATGGCAGCAGAAGCAGAGCGGCAGCAAAAGTTCCTCCTCCAAACAACTGCATACGATGCATTGCGGAGGTGCTTGCCGTCTGCACCTTCATCGTGAAGGTTGCGGGACTTGCGCCAAGCGTGAGGGTGGATGGAGAGAAGGTCGCAGACGCTCCCGGCGGAAGCCCGGTTGCCGAGAAGATAATCGGGAACGAGAAGGGACCGTTGAGCGGTGCGATCCTGAAGCTAAACGTACCGGCCTGCCCTGGAATGACCGTCAGGTCGAAGCCGGATCCACCCGGAACCGCTGGGTCGGGCTGCAGCGTGAAGTTGAAGTCCGTGACAAATTGCGTGAGAGCATTGGAAGTACTCCCGCCAAAGTTCGCATCGCCCGCATAAACAGCCGTGATGAGATGCGTTCCTGCACTCAGTGATGTCGTGGTCAAGGTCGCAACATTCGCACTGAGAGGCTGCGTCCCCAAAAGCGCGCCGCCATCATAGAAGGAGACCAGGCCCGTCGCATTTCCCACGCCTTGCGGTGTCACCGTGGCTGACAGGGTAACTGCCTGTCCAAAGAGTGGTGTTGCAAGGCTGGAGGTGAGCGTTGTGAACGTGGTTGCCTGAGCGCCAGATCCGGTCAATAGAATCGACTGCGAGGTAACGCCATTGCCACCGAAGACAACAGAGCCCGAAGCTGGGCCCACCGCAGTGGGAAGGAAGGCGACGTTTTGGGTGCAGCTTGCGCCGGCAGACAGCGCGATGGGAGGCGCCGGGCAGGTGCCTCCACCGGTCGTGGTAAAGGCCCCGGTAAATGTGATGGAGCTGACAGCGATGGAAGCAGTGCCGGTATTAGCAAGCGTTACCGGCTGCCCCGTGGAAATAACGCCGACGGCCTGGCTGGTAAAGGAGAAGGTGGGCAGCGCGGCCAGGCGAACACGCTGGTTACTCGTATCGGCGATGGCAACGTTGCCGAGGGCATCCGTTCCGACGGCCCTGGGAGTATCGAACTCGGCCAATGTTGCCGTGCCGTTGTCTCCGCCAAATCCCTGAGTCCCGTCGCCGGCTGCCGTAGCGATGGTGCTGCCGCTTACCTTGCGAATGCGATTGTTGTTGCTGTCTGCGATGTAGACGTTGCCGGTAGCATCCACGCTGACGCCTGTCGGACGCGACAGGAACGCTGCTGCTGCATTTCCGCCATCACCACCATCCGCACCAGAAAAAGTAACCGGGCCACCGCCCGCAAGCGTTGTGATGGTGCCACCGCTGACCTTACGAATCCGCTGATTGTGACGGTCAGCGATATAAAGAGCGCCCGTTGTATCCACGGCCACGCCGGTTGGTGAATCGAGCGAAGCAGAGGTAGCGGCGCCACCGTCCCCCGCGAAGAGCTGTTCCCCGTTGCCGGCGATGGTCGAGATGGTTCCACCGCTGACCCGGCGGATGCGCTGGTTGTTCGTATCCGCGATATAGAGGTTGCCGTTCGCATCAACGGCGATACCGCTGGGCAACGAAAGAGCCGCAACGGTCGCTGAACCTCCGTCACCGGAGAAACCGCTGACTCCCGTACCCGCAACCGTTGTTATGGTTCCATTGCTGACCCGGCGAATGCGGTGGTTATGCGAGTCTGCGATGTAGAGGTTGCCGCTGGCATCAACAGCAATACCTGCGGGGGTATCCAGTTGCGCAGCGGTCGCACTGCCTCCGTCACCGGAGAAGCCGGCTGAACCGTTGCCCGCTATCGTGAGGATGTTGCCACTGCTCTTCAGCACTTCCCGGACAACGTGGTTATTGGCATCTGCGAGAAACAGGTTGCCGTTGGCGTCGTATGCAACGGCCGCAGGGGAGGCAAGCGTAGCCGCGGTTGCGGCTGCGTTGTCGCCGGTATAACCAACCGATCCATTGCCTGCGCCGGAGCTAATGGTTGTGCCTGGCGAAACGGAAAGGATTCCCTGGGCATGTGCCAGCAGAGGGCTGACGCACAGAAGTGCGATCGCCATAACCGGCCGGCGCTGAAGGAATCGGAATGTCGCTTTTCTCACCCACATATCTGCACAGACTCCACGTTTTGGGCTGCGCATTACTGGCAGACGAAATCAAAGATAATTGCCTGGTTGCCGCCCGTTGCAGGAAGATCCTGCTTCAAAGCAATCAGATCGCCGGCGGCTGCCGATGTCGTAATCGAGCAGCTTTGCGTCGTACTGCCCGAAGCTGCGGCGGTGGTGCAGCTAGGCGTATCGCTGCTGTACGCGGTAAATGTACCGAGGTTGGTGGCCGTGGTGAAAGTGGCCTTCCCTAACGTAAATGTCGCCGCCTGAGGTATGTAATGTGTGATGTTGAGAGTGACCGTGCATGCGGAGGGAACATACGTCACCTGCGATGACGTGAGGCTATTACTTGATCCTGCATTGGGCCAAAGACTGGCATAGGAGGAAGCCGTCGAATTCGAGGTCTTGACCGAATACATCCGAGGAATGACCGCGGAACTGCCGCCACTGGAACCCGCCGGTCCCTGTGGACCGATAGCGCCCGTAGCTCCGGTAGCACCCGCGGGGCCAACCAGTCCCTGAGCTCCCTGCGACGCCAGAACAGCCCAGTAGGCGTTGGATCCGCTTGAGGGCAGCGCATGCCCAAGGTTGCCATTCACCAGGGAGACATACGTTTGGTAAAAGTTTGTGTCGCTGACGACCTGGTTCTGCAGGTACGTGGTTGAGAACGAATAGACGCCTTGATAGGAGACCGTCCCCGTCGCCCCGGTGGCACCTGTCGCTCCGGTTACACCCTGAATACCCTGCGCGCCGGTTGTACCAGTATTACCGGTAACACCCTGTACGCCCTGAATACCCTGTACACCCTGCAGGCCTGTCGGACCTGTAATTCCAGTGGCTCCGGTAGCTCCCTGCTGCGCCAGAAGAGCCCAGGTTGTGCCCGATCCAGCAACATCGATGGCCGGATTGACGTTCAGATTTGTAAACATGGCAATGTACGAAGAGCCATTCAGAGAAACCGCATCGCCGGCCACATATACTGTTGAGCTGCTCCAGAGACCCTGGAAACTGATGGGCGCGCCAGTCGCTCCGGTGGCACCCGTAGCACCGGTGGCACCCGTGATACCTGTAGCTCCAGTGGCTCCCGTGACCCCGGTAACGCCTTGAATACCCTGAATACCCTGTGCGCCCGTGGGACCAGTCGCACCCGTAGCTCCAGTTACACCCTGAATGCCTTGTGCTCCCGTAGGACCAGTTGGTCCCACCGCTCCGGTTACGCCCTGAATACCCTGGATGCCTTGCGCGCCGGTTGCGCCAACGGCTCCGGTCGCTCCTGTGACACCCTGCAGGCCCTGGGCGCCCACTGCTCCGGTTACACCTGGAATGCCCTGGATACCCTGCGCACCCGTTACACCCTGGACGCCCTGAATCCCTTGAGAACCCTGGGGGCCTTGCGGGCCGATAGCACCTGTGGCGCCGGTCGCGCCCATGGAAGTAATCGTAACGTCCAGCATGGCCCCATGCCCTGTCTGATCATTCTCCTTGCTATCCAGTACATAGCTGCCAGTCGAAGAGAGGTTGAAACCGAAGTTCGAGGCAGGGGCCGTCAGCCATGCCTGCACGGTCGAGGTCACATCGAAGGTGACATATTGGCCCGCGCTTGCAGGCCCTGCGACCACGGTCACCGCTGCATTCGCCGGCAGGGTGGAATAGGTGATGCTGCTTTCTGCCCATGCTCCACTGTTTGCCGCAAGAGAAAGGGTTCCTGCCGTATTGACGCGATTGACGAAGACTGTCAGCGTTGCCCGGCTCACCTGAGATGCGGTCAGTCCGGCGGGCAGAGTCGAAAGGTCAAACTGCACAAGCGACTGGCTGTTGGAGCCCACATAGAGGTTTGACTGGTACCCCTGATTCACCCCGCTGCGCACAGAGTTCACGCTGGCATCTGCAGTAACCGGAAGAGTTGCGGCACGCAAGGAAGTGGCAGAGATGGCAAGCAGGCAGAAAACAAAACCACGAGACGCAAAAAGACGCATGCAAGGACCTTTAAGGCAGGGCAAGGGGATACAAGGGGATGCCCCGAAAATTCTGATACCAGGGAAACAGCTATATGTTTGCAACCCGACTATAGCAGTGAATGAATTTTTGTCGATGGAGTTTCTACGATATCTTTCGCAAAGCCATCCGAACATCGCACAGGATAAAGATGGCATCGCAGAAGCTGAATGCGATAATTGAGGCGCTCCGGCAGGCCTGGGTATGCCGATTGGCTGTCCAGCCACGTGGATTTTCTTTTCGATGAATCGTTTGCATGCACTTTTACAAAAGCGTTGGCTCTGGTTTGCGGCCGTTGGACTTGCCGTTCTGCTCACTTACTCAAACTCCTTCCACAATGACTTTGAGTTCGATGACTTTCACACCGTCGTCAATAATCCGGCGATCCGGAGTCTGAAGAACATTCCGCGCTTCTTCACCGACGCGACCACCTTCAGCGTGTTGCCCACAAACAGGACATACCGTCCTGTTGTCTCAACCACGCTGGCGCTGGATTATGCACTCGGTGGATACAAGCCGTTGTGGTTCCATGTTTCGACCTTCGTCGTCTATCTGGCGCAGCTTGCGGCCATGTTCCTGTTCTTCCGAACGCTGCTGCGGCGCATTTCGTCAGACCCACGGAGTGATCTCGCGGCGATTCTCGCCGTTGCCTGGTATGGTTTGCATCCGGCCATGGCGGAGACCGTGAACTACATCATCCAACGGGGAGACATCTATTCCACCGCGGGCGTCGTGGTCTCGCTGGCGCTTTACGCGGCAAAACCTTCCTGGCGACGCACCGGGCTCTATCTGCTGCCATTTGGCCTGGCGCTACTCTCCAAGCCACCGGCAATTGTGATGGTTGCCCTGCTGCCACTGTATGTCGCCATGTTTGAGACGACCGCTCCCAGGTGGAGAAGCAGCCTGCTCGCGGCTGTTCCGGTAGCAGCGACTGGCGCTGCCCTGATGTGGCTTCAGGCTGCCATGACGCCGAAGACGTATGCACCTTCCACGCTTTCCAACTACTCCTACTGCATCACGCAGCCCTTTGTGTTGATGCGATACTTTGCCAGCTTCTTTCTGCCGTTGCATCTTGGCATCGACTCTGACCTGAAGGCCTTTGACGGTCTTTCTGCCAAGACGTTCCTCGGGTTTGTGTTCGTGGCCGCGTTACTCGTCATCATCTGGCGGACCGCTCGCACACGCGGCGGCTTGCCCATCGCTTACGGACTGGCCTGGTTCCTGATCGCTTCGGTTCCGACATCGGTCTATCGGCTCTCCGAAGTCGAGAATGATCACCGCATGTACATGCCGTTTGTCGGGCTGACCCTGGCTGTCACGTGGAGCGCTTATCTTTGCCTGCGGCGCCTGTTTGCGATTTCGCCTTCAGGAATAGCCAGGAAAGCGGTCGCGGCCGCTCTACTTCTGCTGCTTGGCTCCTATGCGTATGGAGCGCATTTGCGCAATGCGGTATGGCATGACGATCTGTCCGTGTGGAAGGACAATGTCGAAAAGAACCCTGAAAACGGCCGTGGCCTGATGAACTATGGGCTGGCGCTGATGGGACGCGGGCAGTTCCCGCAGGCCATGGAGCTCTTCCATCGTGCAGAGGCCTACACGCCGAACTATCCGAGCCTTGAGATCAATCTGGGCGTTGTCAGCGGTGTGATGGGCCTGCCGGAGACACGCGCCCATTTCGAACGGGCTATCCGGCTGGCGCCGACGGATGATCAGACCCACATGTTTTTTGGGCAATGGCTCATGCGGACCGGTCAACTGCCGGAAGCCATTACCCAGTTGCAGACTGCCGCAAGCCTCAACCCCGCACGCACCGATATTGCCGAAGCTCTGCATCGTGCACAGGCGTTGCAGGCATCTGCCTTGCATAATCCTGCCGGCGGGGGCGCGGACGCATGGATTAGCACGTCCCTGGCGCGCTACCAGGCACGCGATTACATGGGATCGATTGATGCCGCTCAGCAGGCGCTGAAGCTCAACCCCAATCTTGCGGCAGCGTACAACAACATCGGCGCAAGTTACGCTGCCATGGGCCGCTGGAACGATGCGATTGAAGCCGACCAGAAAGCCATTGGCCTGGACCCGTCGCTGGAGATTGCGCGCAATAACCTCAAAGCTGCGCAGGTTGCCGTAAACGCGCAGCAGCCAAATGGAAACACCGCTGCCGCAACGCCGGAACAGCTTGTGGAACAGTCGCTCCACCTGTACCAGGCGGGGGACTACCGCGGCAGCATCCGTGCGGCCCAGGCCGCGCTGAAACTGCAGCCGCGCATGGCGCAGGCATGGAACAACATTGCGGCAGCCCATGCAGCGATGCGTGAATGGGATGCCGCAATTTCTGCAGCCCAGAATGCGATTCGGCTAGATCCTTCGCTGCAGATTGCGAAGAACAACCTGGCATGGGCCATCCGCGAGAAACAAAAGCAGACGGCCAGGTAGCCGTGCTACCTCTCTTTATTGCGGCGGAAAACAAAGGTCCGTTGGACGGAGAAGCTGACCAGGCTCAACAGAACGTCGACGACCAGTTTTATGGCGATCACGTTCCAGCCAAGGT
The DNA here is from genome assembly GCF_025685395.1 of Terriglobus tenax. Lineage (NCBI taxonomy): Bacteria > Pseudomonadati > Acidobacteriota > Terriglobia > Terriglobales > Acidobacteriaceae > Terriglobus > Terriglobus tenax. The sequence goes on from NZ_JAGSYA010000004.1 coordinate 1,031,264, forward strand.
ACTGGTGTACGGAACGGATCAACAGGTAGCTAACACCTGCAATCGCCGCGGCCAGCACATAGTAGCGCCAGATGGTTCCCTTCACCGACGCGCTGCTATGAAAGACGAACTTCTTGTTGAGCGCGAAGTTGACCAGCGAACTCAACCGCCCGACCGCAACACTGATGCCAATGCTGTGCGTCACGGAAAATGCTGCGGTAAACCCGATAAAATCGATTCCCGCGGCAATCAGCGAAGAAACGTAAAACCGCACCAGAACGAAGTAAATCCGCATGGAGTCGCGGACCGGATCAAAATGCGAGGAGCGGTTTCCTTCAATGTAGACCGTTTCGATCGGCACCTCGAACGGGATGCTTCCCTGCCGGCACAGACTGGCAAGCACCGTCATTTCGTACTCATACCGCTCGCCATCCAGCGTCAGTAACTCGGGCACAAGCTTCCGCGAGAACCCTCGCAGGCCGGTCTGTGTATCCGACACGTTGACACCCGTCAGGAAGCGAAAGATCTTCTTCGTCAGCGCATTCCCCCAACGGCTCCGCAAGGGTACATCTCCTGAGAAAGCACGCACACCAAGCACGGTGCGGTCCGGAATTTTCAGGATGGCGTCCGCTACCTTGGCGATATCTTCGGGGCGATGCTGTCCGTCCGCATCGGCAGTCACTACAGCCTCGATCTCAGGAAGAGAGGTCAACACATAATTGAACGCTGTCTTCAGAGCACGTCCCTTCCCCAGGTTCACAGCGTGGGTAAGCACATGCACTCTGCTCAATGCCTGAAGGGCCGCGAAGACCTGCTCCGCTGCCGCATCACTTCCATCATCCACCAGCACAATTGCCCCAAATCCGAACTCGCCAAGACGACGGACGAGAGGCACCAACTGTTCAGAAGGCTGCCAGGCAGGGATGATGAGAGCCACGTGCTCAAAGGGTGAGGCTTTTATCGACGTCATATCAGAAGCAGGAACAGGTGGCAGTCCGAAGGACTCCTAACTGCCACCTATTATCCAGACGATATGAATTGTTGCACAGCTCAAAGTTTCCACAGTTCCGTACGGGCTGAACTGGCCGGTCTTTATCGCCATCCACCGCCCAGCGCTGCGTACAGCTGTACCAGCGATGCGGCCTCCCGTTCTTTTCCCTGCGCCAGTTGAAGCTGTGCATCGTAAAGCCGCGTGTCCGTTGTCAGCACCTCAAGATAGCTGGTGTTGCCACCGGAATAGCGGATCTTTGCGAGCCGCACGGCATCTTCCGCCGCCTTGACCTGGTCTGCCTTACGCTCTGTGTAATGCCTGGTCTCGGCATATGCAGCCAGACCGTTCGACACATCCTTCAGCGCATTCAAAATGGACTTCTGGTAGGCAAGCAGCATCTCCTGCTGCTGCGCCTTTGAATAGCGATAGTTGCTCCGTATGCGACCGCCGCTGAAGACAGGTTGCGTTACCGAGCCTGCCGCGTACCAGTACGTGCTTCCACCGGCGAAGATGGAGCTCAACTGGTTGCTTGCAGCACCCCCCATACTTGTCAGCGATAGCTGAGGAAAGTACTGGGCACGCGCCACACCAATGCGCGCGTTGGCGGCAACCAGCCTCTGCTCCGCCTGCTGGATATCGGCACGGCGCTCCAACAGGGAGGAAGGAATCCCTACGGGCACTTCCTCCGGGTGAGTTTGTCCGGCGATATCCAACCCGCGGACGATGTCCCCGGGAGATTTCCCCAGCAGCACGCTCAGGGCATTCTCTTCCACCGCAACCTGACGGCGAATCTCCGGAAGATTGGCGCGGGCAGCCTCGTAAAGCTCTTCCGCCTGCCGCAAATCGGCCCTTGAAGCCGCACCGCCACGCTCCAACGCTTGTGTGAGCTTGACGGAATCTTCACGGGCCGCGATGGTTGCCGTGGTGATCTGCTGTTGTGCATCCAGGCTGCGCAGACGGAAATAGCTCTCCGCAACGGACTGAATGAGAGATACCCGGACAGCCCTGCGGCCCCACTCACTTCCAAGCACCTCAGCACGAGCAGCCTCAGTCTGCCGGCGATAAAGCCCCCAGAAGTCAAGGTTCCACGCAGCCGAAGCGCTTGGACCTCCGCCATTGAAGAAGGACGACTTGGGAGTTCCATTGTCGTTGTTGCCGACCAATGCGGAGGGAGCTTGCAATGCGGAGTAGCTGCCCCCTGCCGACACCGATGGCAGCTGCTGCGACCGGACGACGCCGAGCTGCGCCTGGGCCTCGAGCACGCGCTGAGCCGCAATCTTATAGTCAAGATTGTTCTCCAGTGCCCGCTGCACCAATTCTTTCAGAACCGCGTCATTGAAGATCGTGGTCCAGTCGTTTTCCGCAAACGAGGCCGGAGCCTCCACCTCGGCAATGTCCGGAGCCAGCTTTCCTTTGAACTCCGCCGGCGCATTGACGATGGGACGCTTATAGTCCGGCCCGACCTTGCAGCCCACCGTCAAAGCCACTAGCAGAGTCCAGATCGCGGCTTTCCCGATCGTTCTTACCTTTTCGTCTTTGAAGTTCTTCTGCATCGCATCCTCAGCGTGTCTCAACCGTTTGTCCTTCGTGAAGCAGATCACTTGGACTGGCCACCATGGCATCCGACTTGGTGACACCACTGATGACCTCCACTTCATTGCCCATATCTTTGCCAATGACAACGGGAACGAAGTGGATTGTCTTTCCATCGCGAACCGTTACTACGTGCGGCCCTGTTTGATCGATGACCAGAGAGCTTGTAGGAACGATAAGAGCCGTTTTGGGCTCAGGAAGAATGAACTTCACTTCGGCATACATTCCAGGCAACAAGGAGCCGTCGCGATTGTCGATCTGCAATTCAACCTGCAGCGTGCGAGCCGCATTGTTGAGGGCGTCCGCGCTGCGAACGATGGTCCCGGTGTAGGTGCGGCCAACGCGTTCATTGACGGTCAGCGAAGCCTGCTGACCAGCCTTGATATTGACCGACTGCGACTGCGGCACGTCCACACGAATGCGAAGCGTGCTTCCCTGCGCGATGGAGAAGAGCGGCTTACCGCTGCCATTGCTGCCTCCACGCACCAAGTCACCCTGCTCCACATTTCGCTCTGTAATCACTCCATCAAATGGAGCGACCACCCGTTCAAACCCCTGCATCTGCTGCAGGCGGGCGACGTTTGCCTGGTTGGCTTTCTGGTTTGCCGCAGCCGCTGCAATATTTGCAGAAGCCGCTGCCACATCCGCCTGACGGGCATTGTGTGCCTGGATGGCTTCATCCACAATCTGCTGCGAAATGGCATGTTGTTCGCCGAGCGGGATATCGCGCTCCCTGGTCAGGCGCGCCAACTCTTCGTTGGCCCTGGCCTGGGCGAGCGCCGCCTTTGCCTGCTCCAGAGAGGCATCCGCCTGGGCAAGGCTGGCCTTTGCCTGCAGCAACTGCTGGTCCACTTCAGGAGACGCAATGATGGCGAGCAGGTCGCCCGCCTTCACGTGCGATCCAATATCAACCGAGCGGCGCTGCAGGTACCCTTCCGTCCGTGCAAACACCGCAGCGGAGTACATCGCTTCCACGTTGCCCGGCAGCAACAGTTCCGAGGTCGCCTGGCCTTCCTTCGGACTTACCAGCGAGACATGCGGATGCGTTACCGGTGATTCGTTGGTGGCAGCCAGCGCTTCATGGGCGCGCGTTATGCGCGGAACCACTCCGATGGCCACAAGAGCCGCCGCAATGACGCTTCCAGTTGCGATGATGCGAGCTTTGCCTTTTGCCGAGGCATGGTTCTTAGGGGATGAGTTGGTATCAAGTTGCCGTGTCATACAGCCTCCTGTGAAGATGTTTTGCGCCCGTGAATCAGGCTGAACATAAGTGGTACAAAGAAGAGCGTTGCGAAGGTTGCGACGGACAATCCGCCGATCACAGCCCGGGCAAGCGGTGCATTCTGCTCGCCGCCTTCGCCCATTCCCAGGGCCATTGGAAGCATGCCGACGATCATGGCGAAGGCCGTCATCAGAATGGGACGAAGCCGTGTATAGCCTGCCCGAATGGCTGCTTCCCCCGGAGCCACTCCTTCCGCCAACAACCCGTTCGCAAAGGTAACCAGAAGAATCGAATTGGCTGTCGCTACGCCAACCGACATAATGGCGCCCATAAGGCTTGGAACATTGAAGGTTGTCTGCGTCAGGAACAAGGCCCACACAATGCCGCAGAAAGCACCCGGCAATGCGCAGATGATGATGAACGGATCAAGCCAGCTCTGATAATTGACAACCATCAGCAGATATACCAGCAGGGCTGCAAATGCCAGGCCAAGACCCAGCCGGCTGAAGGCTTCGTTCATGCTCTCCACCTGGCCACGGACGATGATCTTCGTTCCGGCGGGCAGGTTCCTGCTCTCTTCATTCACGATTTTTTGAACTCGTGCGGCGACGGACCCAAGATCACTGTCCTGCGTGTTGGCGTAGATATCGAAGACTGGGGCTCCGTTGTGATGGTTGATCACAAGCGGCATGACCGCCGGCTTCAACGTAGCGAGATTGCTCAGAAGCTGCGTCCGATTGTCCGCCGTGTGCATCGGAATCGGCGTATTCTCCAGCGCATTGATGGAGTTCAGACGATACTGCGGCGTCTGTGCGGCCACCATGTACGTAATGCCCATCTTCGGGTCGAGCCAGAAATTCGGCAGTACGGCAGCACTGGAGCTGAGCGAGATATAGAGGCTGTTCGCCACATCCTGTTGCGTCAGGCCAAACTGCGCGGCCTTGACGCGATCAATATCCAGATGAAGATCAGGAGCATCCACAACCTGGTGCATGTGTACATCCACCAACCCTGGAACACCCGCGATCCGCTCACGAACACGCTTCGCAAGTTCATAGTTGGCGGGGTCGTAGCCCTGCACCTGCACATCAATCGGCGACGGAAGACCGAAGTTCAGAATCTGCGTGACGATGTCGGCAGGCTGAAAGAAGAAGGTGAGGTCCGGAAAATCCTTCTGGAGCTTCGACCGAAGCTGCTTCGTGTATGCCTCGCCCGAGCCATGGTGATCGGGTTTCAGCGCGATCAGGATCTCTCCGTCTCCACTTCCGACCGTGGCTCCATCTCCAAAGGCATAGTTGAACGTCTCGGGGCTGAGGCCGATGTTGTCGATCATCAACTCCATATCGCTTGCAGGAATCACCTTCCGGATTTCATCTTCGACCTGGCTGAAGATGACCTTGGTCGCTTCGATACGAGTGCCCGGCATGGCGCGCACATGAAGACGCAGCTGCCCGGAGTCAACCGACGGGAAGAAGTCGCGGCCGACAAAAGGAGCCACCACGAAAGCGCTGGCCATTACAGCAACGGAGGCGTAGAGCGTCACCTTACGATGCCGCAGCACTGCGCGAAGAGCTTCCGTATACCGCGACTGGAACCAGTCATATCCCTGGTTGAAGCGCAGGTGGATCCGGCGGAAGATCGAGACTTTGCCTGTCGCGGTCAAGCTGTCGTCCTCAATCTCGTGCTCTGCTCCCAGCAGGAAGTTGACGAGCACCGGGACCAGGGTGCGCGACAGCAGATACGACGCCATCATGGCGAAGACAACGGCCAGCGCCATCGGGGTGAACAGATACTTGGCCGGTCCGGTGAGGAAGACCACCGATACAAACACAATGCAGATGGTCAGGGTTGAGACAAAGGTTGGCGTTGCAATTTCCGATGCGCCGACCAACACCGCTTCGCGCAGAGGCTGCCCGTGCATGTGCCTGTGAATGTTCTCAATCGTCACTGTTGCGTCATCCACCAGAATGCCGATTGCAAGTGCAAGCCCACCAAGTGTCATGGTGTTCATCGTCTGCCCCATTGCGCCGAGCACGATGATGGAGCTGAGAATCGACAGCGGGATGGAGATAGCGATAATCAGCGTGCTTCTCCAGCTGCCAAGGAAGAGGAGAATCATCAACGCCGTCAGACAGGCCGCGATCAGACCTTCCCGCAATACGCCCTCGATTGAAGCCCGCACGAAGAGCGACTGGTCAAACAGTTCCGTGATCTTCAGTCCCTTTGGAGCAGCAGCTCTGGAAACAGGCAAAACATCGTTCTTGATCTGCTTCACGATATCCAGAGTCGACACGGAGCCTGTCTTCATGACCGAGAGCAGGACGCCGGGCTTGCCGTCTGTTCTGGATGCATTTTGCTGAACACCCCACCCGTCGCGTACATGCGCAATATCCCGCATGTACACGATGGATCCGTTTACGGTCTTCACCGGTACATTGTTGAGCGACAAGGCATCCACGGGGCTGGAGTTGGTGCTGACCGTGTATTCGCGATTGCCTATTTTCGTGGTGCCTGAAGGCAGCGTTACATTCTGCGCGTTGATCGCATTCGTAACGTCAATGGGCGTGATCCCCTTCGCATTCAGGGCGTTCTGGTCCATGTCCACCATGATCTGGCGGGCAACGCCACCATATGGAGCCGGCAACAGTGTTCCTGGAACGGTTGAAAGCTGCTGACGCACGCGAAACAGTCCGTAGTCATACAGTTGCGACTCCGACAAGGTATCGCTGGAGAGCGATAGCTGAATAATCGGGATCGTTGAGGCACTAAAACGCAGAATCCACGGCGGATTGACGCCTGGGGGCATGCGGAAGCGAATCGAGTTTACAGCCGCGCCCACCTGGGACATGGCAGCATCAATCCGAACCTGCGGCTGAAACGATATCTTGATTACGCTTGCGCCCGCGACCGTTTGCGAATCAATGGCTTTTACATCATTGACGACCGCCATCACAAACTCACTGAAGGTCGTAACGCGGTTCTCCATCTCTTTTGCAGGCAGGCCGTTATAGGACCAGATCACCGTCACGACCGGAATGTCGATGTTCGGGAAGATGTCGGTCGGGGTTGTTGCAATTGACGAGAAACCGAGCACCAGAATAAGAATCGACGCCACGATAAATGTGTAAGGGCGGTCGAGTGCAAGGCGGACTATCCACATAACGGCGTCTCCATAATGCGATGACTTTTCTTGTCGCGAGTATTTTGATGCGCGTCGAATTACTTGGATTCAACTTCCTGCATTGGTGGCGTTTTGTGCAAGAAACGCGTCTAATTAGGCATGAGCAAGATGAAGGACAAAGAAGCGGCCCAGATCGCAAAAGCACTTGGAGACCCCAACCGGCTTGCTATCTATAAGCAGATCGCGCGCGGTGAAGAACTCTTTTGCGGGGAGATTTGTGAGAAGCATTCGATCTCGCCTGCGACAATCTCTCATCATCTCAAGGTGCTGTCTGAACTCGACCTCATCTCTTCACGCAAAGAGGGGCTGAATGTGTACTACCGCTCAGTTCCGGCAACCATGGCCGCCTATCAAAAATATCTTTCTGAGATAGCTGGATAAAATTTGTCGCAATACAAAGGCCGCACGTGATGTGCGGCCTTTGTGGTTCTGCTGTTCTGAAGTAACTACGGCTTTGCCGTATTGTTAGCGCGATTGCCGTCTGGAATACGGTGTTCCGGGTCGATCGTCACCTCGGCGATCTTTTTCGTCGTCGGCAGAGGCATGGCATAGGTCGCCTTCTGCATCCAGGTCTCGGCAGGCAGCTTGATCTTCAGATCCGTACCGTCCTCGTACTTCACCTGAACCCACGCCGGCAGCACAAGTTGACCGTTCTGCTCAATGGTGACCTTTGCGCCTTTCGACGGATCGGACGGATCGTTGTACTTCACGTCTTTGGCGGCCATGTCCATGGTCCAGTTGTTCTCGTACCAGCCACGCCAGAAGTAGCTCAGGTCTTCACCGCCCTCACTCTCCATTGCACGGAAGAAATCAGACGGCGTGGGATGCTTGAAGGCCCAGTCCGCAATGTACTTACGGAAGGCACGATCGAAGATCTCGTGGCCCAGAATCTCTTCGCGCAGCAGGTACAGACCTTCTGCCGACTTGAAGTAGGTGATGGGGTGACGATACTTCTCGCGGATGGCGTCCGCGCGCGACAGCATGGGCGGAGCTTCCGGATCTGCAATCACCTTGGCAATTTCATCCGCCGGATATCCGCCGCCCGGAGCGTACTCTCCGTCGCGCTTCGGTCCCCAGATGCCCTTGTTGAACTGCTCTGACTCATAGATGTCGATGAAGGTGTTGAAACCTTCGTCCATCCATGCGTCGCGGCGCTCATTGGACTGCACGATCATCGGGAACCAGGTATGACCCACTTCATGCGCGGTAACGACGAAGAGTCCCTTGCCCTTGGAGCGAATGCCATCGAAGACCATGGCCGGATATTCCATACCGCTGGAGAAACCTGCAACGTTGGTCATGACCGGCCAGGGGTAGGGGTACCAGTCGCGAGAAAAGTTCTCAACCGTGTCCTTGGTGTACTCCGTGGTGCGGCCCCAGCCTTCATCGCCCACCGCTTCCGCCGGATAGAAGCTCATGGAGAGAGCGTTCTTTCCGCCGGGAAGGTTCATCTTTGCAGCATCCCAAAGGAACGAGGGCGAGGCGGAGAAGACTGCATCGCGCGTTCTGTCCATGTGGTAGTGCCAGGTCAGTGTGCCATCCTGCTTCGGACGGCTGGCGGGGTCGTGAACCTCGTCCAGGGTACGGATAAAAACCGTCTTGTCACTGGCACGCGCCTGCTTCAGGCGATCCTGCTGTGTTTTGGTCAGCACATCGGCTTCGTTCACCAGCAAGCCTGAGCCGGCGACAAGATAGTTGGCCGGAACCGTGATGTACATGTCGTAGTTGCCGAACTCGGTATAGAACTCATTGCCCAGGAAGGGCTGCGTGTCCCAGCCGTGCAGATCGTCATACACGCACATGCGCGGATACCACTGCGCGACGTCATAGATCGGGCCGTCCTTCACGCTCTCGACCGAGGTACGACCGCCCCACTGTCCAGGCATGGTGTAGTGGTACTTGATCAGAATCTTGATGGTGGCGCCGTGCGCCAGCGGCGCTGGCAGATTGATGCGGGCACGGGTATCGCTGATGACATACTCAGCCTTCACCGGCTTGGCACCCTTAGCGGTCGAGAGCAGTTCCATCGACTCGAAGACTGTGCCTTCGGTGTTGATGTTTTCAGGCCGCTGGCGGCTGCCGCCGGAAAATGGGCGTGAGCGAGCGTCCGCACGATACGTATTCTGCTCCACCTGCAGCCACAGGCTGTTCAGGGAACCAGCGCTGTTGTTGGTGTAGGTGATGGTCTCAACATTGGTGAGCACCTTGGAAGCGGTGTCGATGCTGGCGTGCATCTCGTAGTCCGCGGAGTTCTGCCAGTAGGTCGGCGTGGGAGCGCCATCCGCGCCACGGAAGCCACTGGGTGGCAGCGGCATCGTATACGGAGCAAACGTCTTCAGCGGGTCATACGTGGCGGAACGGCCCCCTGTATCCGGCATCTGAGGACGACGGCCCTGTTCCTGTGGCGGCTGGGCGGCCATGGTTGCGGCAAGGGCTAAAACTGCGACTGCGGCAAGGCCGCCTCGCATGGCACACGAATGCGTCATGAATCTCTCCTGCAAACAACTGAATTCGGCTGTGCCTTGTATCAGAACAGGCGGGCACATGCTTCCGCAAGTGCCCGCCTGTTCCATGCCCGATTTCCGTTGATTTACAGCCCTACATTCTGCAGATGAGTAGTTCTCTTTCGTAGATCATTTCCGGGGGGAGGTGGTCATGGAGGAGGAGGAAGAGTTGTTCGTGTCCCATGACCTCCTCGGTCCAGGCCTGGTGGTTGACCTCCTGCAGTTGGTCGAACTGGGTTTTGCTGAACTCCAGGCCTTCCCAGTGCATGTCGTCGTAGCGCGGGGTCCAGCCGATGGGGGTTTCGTCGCTGCCTACCTTGCCTGTTGCACGGTCAACGATCCACTTCAGAACGCGCATGTTCTGGCTGAAGCCGGGCCACAGGAACCTGCCCTGTTCATCCTTGCGGAACCAGTTCACGTGGAAGATCCTCGGCGTCCGCTTCAGCTTCTTCTGCATGCGCAGCCAGTGACGGAAGTAGTCGCCCATGTGGTAGCCGCAGAACGGAAGCATCGCCATCGGGTCGCGGCGCACCACGCCCAGCTTGCCCGCCGCGGCGGCCGTCATCTCCGAGCCCATCGTCGCTCCGGCGTAGACTCCGCTGGACCAGTTGAAGGCCTGGTACACCAGCGGCATCGTCGTTGCCCTGCGGCCGCCGAAGATGATGGCCGCGATGGGCACGCCCGCGGGGTCTTCCCATGCCGGGTCGATCGACGGGCACTGCGATGCGGGCGCGGTAAAGCGGCCGTTGGGATGTGCCGCAGGTGTTGAGGACGCGGGCGTCCATGGCTTGCCCTGCCAGTCCAACGCTTCGGCGGGTGGCTCGTCCGTCATGCCTTCCCACCACACGTCACCCGTTGGCACACCGTTCTTCGTGATCAACGCAACGTTGGTGAAGATGCTGTTCTTCTTGAGCGTGGCCATCGCGTTCGGGTTGGTCTTCGCGCTGGTGCCGGGTGCGACGCCGAAGAAGCCGGACTCAGGGTTGATGGCGCGAAGATGGCCCGTCGCATCAGGCTTGATCCACGCGATGTCGTCGCCCACCGTCCACACCTTCCAGCCATCGAAGCCCTTCGGAGGGATGAGCATGGCGAAGTTGGTCTTGCCGCAGGCCGAGGGGAAGGCCGCGGCCACGTAGGTCTTTTCGCCTTCGGGAGACTCGACGCCGAGGAGGAGCATGTGCTCGGCCATCCAGCCTTCATCGCGCGCGATGTTCGAGGCGATGCGCAGGGCGAAGCACTTCTTGCCCAGAAGAGCGTTGCCGCCGTAGCCGGAGCCGTAGCTCCAGATCTCGCGCGTCTCCGGGAAGTGAACGATGTACTTGGTCTCGTTCTGCGGCCACGGTACATCCTGCTCGCCCGGCGCAAGCGGTGCGCCCACGCTATGCATGCACGGCACCACGCGCTTGAGGTCCTTGTCGATCTCCGCGAAGACTGGCTTGCCGATGCGCGCCATGATGCGCATGTTCACCACCGCATACGCTGAGTCGGTCAGCTGCACGCCGATCTGCGAGAACGGAGATCCGATGGGGCCCATCGAGTACGGCAGAACATACATCGTGCGGCCCTTCATCGAGCCGCGGAAAAGCGACTTCAGCTTCTTGCGCATCACGAAGGGGTCTTTCCAGTTGTTGGTCGGGCCGGCGTTGTCCTTCGACAAGGAGCAGATGAAGGTGCGGTCTTCAACACGCGCTACGTCGCTGGCAGAAGACCGCGCGTAGAAGCAGCCAGGCCAGCGCTCCTCATTCAACTTCAAGAACGTCCCCGCAGAGACCAACTCCCCGCACAGACGGTCATACTCCTCCTGAGATCCATCCACCCAGTGAATCCCATCAGGCTGACACAAATCCACCATCTTCTCCACCCAACGGATCAAATGACGGTTGTGGGTCGGGATCTCGGTCGTATGGTGCTGCATCGTTCCTCGCTGTCCACGTGCGGTGCGTTCTAGGTCACAGGCCCGGGGTTGAACAACGCGTATTCGTTGTGCAATCCCCAGCGGTCCGCCCAGGTCGTCTGCTCTCCGCTCGCAACCTTAAGGATAAGCCGAAAAATCTCCCAACCCACATCCTCAATGGTTGCATCGCCGGTAGCAATCTTACCTGCATTCACATCAATCAGGTCATGCCAGCGCTCTGCCAGGGAAGTGCGCGTGGCCACCTTGATAACCGGGGCCATTGCCAAACCATACGGTGTGCCACGCCCCGTGGTGAATACATGCATATTCATGGAAGCAGCAAGCTGCAGGGTGCCGCAAATAAAATCACTCGCGGGTGTCGCAGCAAACACCAATCCCTTGGTGGTCACACGCTCACCCGGACCCGTGACAGCCACCAGAGGACTGGTGCCCGCCTTGGCAACCGAGCCAAGCGCCTTCTCCACGATATTGGCGAGCCCGCCCTTCTTGTTGCCCGGCGAAGGATTCGCGCTGCGATCGACATGGTCCTGCGCAAGATAATTGTCATACCAGGCCATCTCGCGGATCAGGTCACGTGCAACCTGCTCATTAGCAGCACGCGCAGTCAGCAGGTGCACGGCATCACGCACCTCGGTCACTTCAGAAAACATCACCGTTGCACCGGCACGCACCAGCAGGTCCGCAGCAAAGCCAAGTGCCGGATTCGCCGTTACCCCCGAAAAGGCGTCGCTGCCGCCACACTGCATGCCAACGATGAGGTCAGACGCGGGGCAGGTGACACGCTTACGCTGGTTCAGCCGCTGCAGACGCTTCTCGGCCATCTCCATCAGTGCAGAGATCATCGCCTCAAAGCCGACGTGCTCCTCGTCCTGCAGACGGATGACATAGGACTCCTGCTGCAGGATGGGAAGTGTACTCGATGGAAGCATCTGCACGGGCTGCATCTTCTCGCAACCAAGGCTGGCCACCATCGGGTCACCACCGAGGTTCGGGTTCAGGCTGAGGTTACGCAGCGTTCGAATAGGAATTTCAGCGCCAGGAGCGTTGATGGCGACGCCGCAGCCGTAGTTATGCGTGATGGCGATGACGTCATCGACGTTGGGATACCTCGGCAGAAGCTCCTGCTTGATGCGGCGAACGGCGTAGTCCACCGTGCCAGCCACACACTGCACCGTTGTGCTGATGCCGAGAATGTTGCGCGTACCCACGGTGCCGTCAGCATTGCGATAGCCCTGGAAGGTATAGCCCTCAAGCGGCGGCAGCGCAGCAGGCGTTTCCGTTGCCAGAGGCAGAGCGTCCAACGCCGGCGGCGGCGGCGAGGTCAAAGCGTCTTCCGCCACCCACCCACCCTGCGGAATCGCGCGCGATGCGTAGCCGATGATCGATCCATAGCGGATCACGGCGTCCCCGGGCTGCAGGGCGACCAGTGCCACCTTGTGCGCCTCGGGCACCGTCTCCTGCAGAATGAGTCCCGACGGAAATTGCGTGCCTGCGGGCAGGCCGCCGGGATTCACGATAATGGCGACGTTATCCTGCGGTTGAAGCTTGACGTATCGCGGTTCACTGGCGGAACTCATCGCTGCTCCACCTTGCCATCGCGAAGACGCCAAAGGCCAAGTGAGTTGGCATCGTCCAGTTCCGCGGGAAGAAGCTCTGCCGGGAAGTTCTGATAACAGACCGGGCGAAGGAAGCGGTCGATCGCCGTGGCTCCGACAGAGGTCGTGCGGTCGTTGCTGGTTGCCGGGAATGGGCCTCCATGCACCATGGCAAAAGAGACTTCAACACCGGTCGGAAAGCCATTCACGAGCAGACGGCCTGCCTTCTTTTCCAGCACGGGAACAAGCTGCTTTGCGAACGCAGTGTCCGCCGCGGTCATATGGAGAGTCGCGGTGAGCTGGCCTTCAAACGAAGCGGCCAGCGAAAGCATCTCCTCTTCACTCTCGCAGGCAATCAGAATGGATGATGGCCCAAAGAGCTCTTCGGTGAGATGGCGGTCTTTCAGTATCTCTGCTGCTTTGGTCTGGAAGAGTGCGGGTACGCCGGCACATGGGGCATCGGTCGCATGGCCGCGCGCGGTTGTTTTGACGGAGGCATGCGAAGCAAGATCGCTGACGCCTTTCTCGTAGGCCGCATGAATCCCCTGATTCAACATGGGCGTTGCGGACTTGGCGCTCATCTTCTCCGCGGCAAGCTGTGCGAAGCTGTCAAACCCGGCACCCGCAAAACCGAAGACCAGGCCGGGCTGCGTACAGAACTGACCGGTACCTAGCGTGGCAGAGTCCGCAAATCCCTGCGCCAGCGCGGCAATATCTCCCTGGAGTGCTCCGGGCAGCAGGAAGACCGGATTCACGCTGCTCATCTCCGCGTAGACCGGTACGGGCACAGGACGCTTTGCGGCGATGGCTGCAAGCGCAAGGCCTCCGCGGCGGCTGCCGGTAAAGGCGACGGCAGCAATTGCCGGATGCGCTGCGAGCGCCTCACCCACGGCGTTGTCCGTACCTCCAACCATGGCAAACACGCCTGCGGGCAGATTGCATGCAGCAACCGCTTTCTGGATCGCACGGCCGACAAGCTCCGAGGTTCCGGGATGCGAGGGATGCGCCTTCGCGACAACAGGACATCCGGCAGCGAGCGCCGATGCGGTGTCTCCCCCGGCAACGGAGAAGGCAAGCGGGAAGTTGCTGGCGCCGAAGACTCCTACGGGACCAAGCGGGATTTTGCGCAGGCGAAGATCGGGACGCGGCAGCGGCGCGCGGTCCGGCAACGCCGAATCAAGAATGGGCGAAAGCCAAAGCCCCTGCCGCACCACCTGCGCGAACATGCGCAACTGGCCGACGGTGCGACCGCGCTCGCCTTCAATGCGAGGACGCGGCAGACCACTCTCTGCCACGGTGCGTTCCACCAATTCATCGCCAAGGTCGAGGATCGCCTGTGCGATGGCTTCCAGAAACTGCGCACGCTGCTCGAGAGTCGTGCCGCGGTAGGCGTCAAAGGCCTGCGCCGCCAGTATGCAGGCATCGTTCACCTGCTTGGCCGTCGCACCGTGGAAGGCAGGTTCCAACGTCTGTCCTGTTGCCGGGTTCCATGCAGAGAATGCCTGCCCCTTACCTGCAACTGCGTTTCCACCAATCAGAATCTCGCCCGTAATCGACATACGTAATTTCCCTCTCCTGTTATCGTGCCACGCGCGGCACCAGACATGGGCGCTTTGGGTCAAAGCTCCAGCCGGGCATCAGGCATTGCATGCCCAGTGCGTCATCGCGCCCGCCCAGTCCAAGGCTCTTGTAGGCAGCATGTGCGGCCTCAACCTGTTCCCAGTCAAGCTCCACACCAAGCCCCGGCATCTTCGGCACCGTGATCTCACCTTCCACAATGCGGAAGGGCTCTTTTGTCAGCCGTTGACCATCCTGCCATATCCAGTGCGTGTCGATGGCCGTCACCTTGCCGGGCGCCGCCGCGGCGACATGCGTGAACATCGCCAGGGAGACATCGAAATGATTGTTCGAGTGCGATCCCCAGGTTAAACCCCAGTCTCGGCAGAACTGCGCCACACGCACAGAACCCTGCATCGTCCAGAAGTGCGGATCGGCCAGCGGAATATCGACAGCCTTTAGCTGCGCGGCATGTTTCAACTGCCGCCAGTCGGTAGCAATCATGTTCGTCGCCGTCGGCAGGCCGGTGGCGGCGCGAAACTCCGCCATGATCTCGCGGCCGGAGAAACCTTTCTCCGCTCCACAGGGGTCTTCCGCATAGGCCAGCACGCCCTGCCTGCCGGTACACAAGCGCACCGCTTCCTCCAGCGACCATGCTCCGTTGGGGTCCAGCGTGATACGCGCCTTCGGGAAACGCTCGGCCAGGGCAATGATAGCTTCCATTTCGGCTGCGCCTTCCAACACGCCGCCCTTCAGTTTGAAGTCGTTGAAGCCATACCGTGCATGCGCGGCTTCGGCCAGCCGCACCACTGACTCCGGCGTAAGCGCCTCTTCATTGCGAAGGCGGCACCATGCATCGTCAGCATCTGCCTCGCTGCGATATCCAGCATCGCTGCGGTTGCGGTCGCCGATGAAGAACAAGTAGCCCAGCGCCTCCACCTTCTCACGCTGCTGGCCTTCGCCAAGCAGGGCCGCAACGGGCAGACCGACGAACTGGCCCAGCAGATCCAGCATGGCCGACTCAATGGCCGTGACCGCGTGCACCGTCGTCCGCAGATCAAAGGTCTGCTGGCCACGGCCCTCCTTGTCCAGATCGGCAAAGGCAGCATGCACCTCCTGCAGCACGCTCTGGTAGTGCGCCAGTTGACGATCCACGACCAGCGGCGCAGCCTGCTCCAGCACAGAGCGGATCTTCTCCCCGCCGGGAACCTCGCCGACGCCGGTCTTGCCGTCGGTATCCGTCAACACCAGAAGGTTGCGCGTGAAGTAGGGCGCGTGCGCTCCACTCAGGTTCAGCAGCATGCTGTCCTGCCCGGCGACAGGAATCACGCGCATGGTTTGAATCTTGGGGCTCGACATCAGGCCACCTGCTCCTTCGTTGCAAATTCGACACGATGGATGCGACCCACCAGCGGAAGATACGCCACAATGGCGGCCAGCGCCGTGAATCCGACAAAGACCAGCGCCAGGTTGAACGACCCTGTCCTCTGCACAATGAATCCGATAATGATCGGCGTAGTGATCCCTGCAAGGTTACCAATCAGGTTGAACAGCCCGCCGTTGATCCCGATCATGTTGCGCGGTGACACGTCGGAGATGACCGTCCATCCCAGCGCACCGAAGCCCTTGCCGAAGAAGGCCAGCGACATGAGCAGAATCACCAGCGTCTGAGTGGAGACATAGTTGCAGCCGATCATCGTCATCGACAGGGCCATGCCCGCGACAATCGGCACCTTGCGCGCCACGGAGAGGGACTTGCCGCTCTTCAACAGCTTGTCCGAGACAATGCCACCGAAGACTCCGCCGATGGAGCCGCATAGGGCAGGCACCGCCACCAGCAGGCCCGTCTTCGCAATGGAGATATGCCGTGCCTGGTTCAGATATACCGGAAACCATGTCAGGAAGAACCATGTCAGCGTGGTAATGCAGTACTGGCCGATGTAGATGCCCACCAGCATGCGGTTGCTCAGCAGCATACGCACAGCCGACCATGTGAGCTGGTTCGGATGGGCTCCCCGGGCAAGGTTCTGGTCCATGTTCGCCAGGCCTCCACCCTGCTCAATGTGGCTGATCTCCGCGTCGGAGATATGGGGGTGCGACTTCACACCATAGATTACGCGGAACCAGACCACGCTTAACATCAGGCTGACCACGCCGCCCAGCCAGAAGCAGGCCATCCATCCATAACGATGCACCAGCCAGCCCATGACAGGCCCAAACAACACCAGTGCAAAGTACTGCGATGAGTTGAAGATCGCCGAGGCGCGGCCACGCTCGGCCGTGGGAAACCATGCGGCGACGATGCGTCCGTTGCCGGGAAAGACCGGTGACTGTGCCAGCCCCGACAGCAACCGCACCACGAACAGCAGAGCAAAACCCCAGGCCACGGGCGCAAATCCGATACACCCCGCGATCAGCGCCAGGATAGACCACGCGACGATGCTCAGGCCATAGACCTTCTTGGAGCCGTAGCGATCCAGCAGACCACCCGCCGGAAGCTGCGCCACAACATAGGCCCAGCTGAAACCGGAGAAGAGATATCCCAGTTTCAGCGGGGTCAGTCCAAGCTTGTGCGAGAGATCGCCTCCCACGATGGAGAGGACAACGCGGTCACCGTAGCTGAAGCAGCTTGCGGTAAACAGCATGAAGACGATGAGAAAACGGATATGAGACTGTTCTTTCGCTGCCATTCCGAACCACCCCTGACCGCTCGCTTACGACCGGCTTCCGATCAGCGTCTTCAGCTCGTCCATCTCCTGCTGCGTCAGGTCCTTCAGCGGAGTACGCACTGACCCCGCGGAACGGCCAACCAGCTTCATGCCCGCCTTCACAATCGAAACCGCATACCCTTTGCGACGGTTACGAATGCTGCTATAGGGCAATACAAACTCACGCAATCCTTTGTAGATCGTCTCGTGATCCCGTGCCCGCACCGCGGCATAAAACTCATTGGCGAAGTTCGGGAGGAAGTTGAAGATGGCCGACGAGTACGTCGTCACTCCCATCTCCAGGTAGGGCAATGCAAAGGTCTCCGCCGTGGGCAGGCCGCCGACGTAGGTCAACCGGTCTCCCATGCGGGTGAAGATGCGCGTCATCAGCTCAATGTCGCCGTAGCCGTCCTTGAAGCCAATCAGGTTGGGGCAGCGCTCACACAGGGCTTCCAGCGTGTCTTCGTTGATGACGAAGTTGTCGCGGTTATACAGGATGACGCCAAGCTTCGTGGCCTTGCAGACAGCCTCAGCGTGCGCAGCCAGGCCGGCCTGCTCCGCCCCAACGAGGTAGGGTGGCAACAGCAGAAGTCCATCGGCGCCTGCCGCCTCGGCGGCCTGGGCAAACTCAATTGCCATGGCGGTACCGTAGCCGCATCCTGCCAGCACGGGAACGCGGCCCGCAGTCTCTTCCACCGCGGCACGGACGACCCGTGTGTACTCGCCAAGCGTGAGCGAGAAGAACTCACCCGTACCGCCTGCAGCAAACAGGCCGGCAGGATTGTGCTGCAGCAGCCAGCTGATGTGCGCGCGGTAGGCGCTCTCGTCAAAGGTGTTCTCCGGGGTGAAGTGCGTTACCGGGAACGACAGCAATCCACTGCCGGTTTTCTTTGCCAGGTCTGCGGGAAGCATCTGCGCCATCGTGTCTGTTCGTCTCCAGCCCGCGGCGATCAGGCCGCCGCTCGGCAGGAAACACTATAGTCTTTGCAACGATGCGTTGTGGAATCATAATGAGCATGGATTGATGCACAAAGGGACTTAATATGTTTGAGCTCAAACAGCTCCATTCTTTCCTGGTTCTGGCCGACGAGCTCCACTTTGGCCGCGCCGCTGAACGTCTGCATATGACGCAGTCGCCGCTTAGCCGCCAGATTCAACTGCTGGAGCACACGCTCGGATTCCCTCTTTTCAAACGCAACAACCGCAGCGTGCAACTTACGCCGGCCGGGCAGGCATTTCGCGCCGAGGCAAGGCAGATTCTTTCGCTCGCCGAGAACGCGGTCTCCGTTGCGCGCCGCCACTCGCAGGGGCAGGCCGGCCTGCTGCGCATGGGCTTTACCGCGGGCTCCAGCTACCGCCACCTGCCGCGCCTGCTGGCCTATGCCAGCAAGGAACTGAAGGACCTGGACATCGTGCTGGAGGAGATGGTCACCGTACAGCAGGTGGAGGCGCTGAACGCCAACCAGATCGATATGGGCCTTGGCCGCCAACAGCCCAGCCAGCAGGAACTGGACGGTCTGTGCATGGCACGCGAGCAGCTATTGCTGGCGCTGCCGGAGCGTCATCCGCTCACCGGCAAGACCAGCATCACGCTGGACGACCTGCGTGCGGAGCCGGTCATCACCTTTTCGCCCAAAGATGGCTTCTACTTCTACGCGCTGATTGACAGCATCTTCCGCAGCCACAACCTGCAGCCAAGGTATGTCCAGCACGTCAGCCAGATCCACTCCATGCTGGCACTGGTCAGCGCCGGGCTGGGGGTAGCCCTGGTGCCGGAGACTGCGGAAGCCCTGCACTTTGAAGGCGTGACGCTCCGCCGCCTGAAGATGCCGCCGGTTCACGCCGACCTGTACCTGATCTGGAAGAAGTCAAACACAAACCCCGCTGTGCAGAGCTTCGTGCAGATGGTGCGCAAACGCGCCCGCCTGCCGCAGTCGCGCCAATAAGCGGCGTTCTTCTACACTGGAGACGAGGAACAAGGAATGGCCGTCCGCCTGAAGGACATTGCACGCGACCTGGGCGTCTCCACGGTCACGGTTTCAAAGGTGCTCCGCAACCGCAAGGACGTGGGCGAGAAGACCCGCCAGCGCGTTCTGAAGCGTATGGAGGAGCTGCAGTACAAGCCCAACCTGATCGCCCGTGCGCTGATCAGCGGCCGCACGGCCAATGTGGGCCTGGTGGTTCCGGACCTGCTGCATCCTTACTTCGGCGAAGTCGCCAAAAGCCTGGGCGCGGTGCTGCGCGAGCATGACCGCGCGTTGATCCTTGCCTCCTCCGAGGACGACCCCGAACTGGAGCAGCGCGAGATCCGCACCCTGATCAACCGCGGTGTGGACCTTCTGTTGATCTCCTCCTGCCAGCGCCGGCTGGAGGGCATCTTCAAGGTGGGCGAGAAGCAGACGCCCATTCTCCTGGTGGACCGTACCTTTCCGCTGCTGGATGCCAATTTTGTCGGCTCCGACGACTTCAAGATCGGCGAGATCGCCACGCTGCATCTGCTTGAAACCGGTCGCAAGTGCATTGCCCACATTGGTGCCAGCCACCTGAGCACCGGCCACGAGCGCATGCGGGGCTACTCCGAGACGTTGCGGAGGAACAACGCGACCGTGCCGCAGGAATATGTGCTGATGCACGAGCGGTTTGAGGAGACCGGTATCGAGGCCGGCCGCAAAGCCATCCAGAAGCTGCTGAAGCTGAATCCGCGTCCCGATGCCATCTTCTGCTACAACGACCTTACCGCCGTGGGCGCCATTGAAGCTGTACTGGAAGCCGGACTTCGCGTTCCGGAGGATATTGCCATCGTCGGCTGCGGTAACTTCCGCTATGCGCAGTATTTACGCGTGCCGCTTACCTCCGTGGACCAGTCGACCGAGCAGATCGGCCGTACTGCGGGCGAAGAGGTGATCCGCCTGCTGGACGACCCCGAATCGGCCTCGCGGAGCACCCTGATTGAACCGCACCTGCGTGTGCGCGAGAGCAGCTGGAAGCCAGCGTAAACGGTAGCGAATTCCAGCTCAAAAATATTCTTTTCTCCCCTATTGCCAGAGGAAAGCGGGCTTGTCTATAGTTCTACGTAATCGATTACGTAGATGCTCCGCTTCTCCCGGGTCATCGCGCCGTAAAAGGAGTTCCTCATGTCCGCCGCAACGACTGTCAATGCCAATCCGCTCACCGATCTGGATCAGTGGGAAGACTTCCTCGAAGGCCGTTATAAAGAAGGCAAGTCCGAAACCGAGTTCCGTCAGTACGATGCCGAGGCGCAGCCTGGTGTCGCAGAGTTCTACCGTCTGAACCACCAGTTCCAGACCGTCGATTATGTTCTGGGCAAGGAGAAGGAGTACTTCGGACTGAAGCGCGGCAAAAAGACTGTGTGGGAAGCCGCCGAGTTCCTGAATACCCTCGTCGACGACAGCGATCCGGATACCGACCTGACGCAGATTGAGCACCTTCTGCAGACCTCGGAAGCAATGCGCCGCGACGGCCAGCCCCGCTGGATGGTACTGGTCGGCTTCATCCACGACCTGGGCAAGTGCCTGTGCCTGTATGGCGAACCGCAGTGGGGCGTGGTGGGCGACACCTTCCCCGTGGGCTGCGCCTGGAGCGACCAGATTGTTTTCCCCGAGTACTTTGCCGCCAACCCAGACCGTCACATCGAGAAGTACCAGACCAAGTACGGCATCTATGAGCCGAACTGCGGACTGGAAAATGTACACATGTCCTTCGGTCACGACGGCTATATCGCCGAGGTCATGAAGCCCTACCTTCCGGACGAAGCTCTGTACATGCTGCGCTTCCACTCCTTCTACGCGTGGCATCGCCAGGGCGCGTACACGCACCTGATGAACGAGAAGGACAAGGCAATGCTGGAGTGGGTAAAGAAGTTCAACCCCTATGACCTGTACTCCAAGGGCCATACCAAGCCGAACATGGCGGAGCTGAAGCCGTACTACGACGAGCTGTTCGCCGAGTTCCTGCCGGAAAAACTGGATTGGTAGTCCTGCTTATCTGAGACAAGAAGAAGCCCCGGCATCGTTGCCGGGGCTTCTTCGTTCTGAAGGCTCCTGATCCGTCCGCTCCTACTTCCAGCGCATCGTTTTCAATAACTCTTCCGATGGCTCCCACTCGCCGATGCTTGGGTACAACAGCATGGCCTTCCGCAGATCACGTTCGGAGCCACTGACCGCCGCTTCAATGGCAGCCCTTTCATAGGCCTTTACCGCCAGCACCAGTCCGCGGACAGCTTCCGGCAGAGGACCAACCGGGATGGGTGTGAGCTCGGTCTGGCTGATGTTCGTTGCCGCTTCGATGATGTCGTCCGCGGCAATCTCCGGAATCGTATTGCCGTTGCGAAGGTTCACAATGACGCTCTCGGGCGATGTGCTGGACAAGGCGTTCATCACCTGCAGCGCAATGCGATGGTAGCCACTGGCGGCGCGGAAGGGATCTTCCTGCGGAGCAGCCTCATCAAAGGCCGACTTCCCTTCCCCTTCCAGTTTCATGTACGAGCCTGAACGAAGGTTCAGGTAGTCCACATAGGCCTGCAGAGCCCCCGCATCGTCATTTGCCGTAAGCAGCTCGATCAGCCGCTGCATCAGCGACTCATTCATGGCGGCAATCTGTTCTCCGCGGGTCGCGCCCTGCTTGCGCTGGTTCTCCAACGCCCTGCGGCGCGAGTAGTAGAAGAACAGGTATTCGGTCGGGATGAGGCGAAGAGCACGGATTAGTTCGTGGTCAAACAAAGGCGCGGAGTACAACTGCGACAACAGTGCGTCATCGTTCAGAATGCGCTCGGTCACATCCTCGCCGCGCAGCGTTACACGTCGCACCCAACCCAGGTGATTCAGGCCTACATACTCGCACACCACATCTTTTGCCGGAGCGT
This sequence comes from Terriglobus tenax, assembly GCF_025685395.1. Taxonomy (NCBI): domain Bacteria; kingdom Pseudomonadati; phylum Acidobacteriota; class Terriglobia; order Terriglobales; family Acidobacteriaceae; genus Terriglobus; species Terriglobus tenax. The sequence continues at coordinate 1,053,391 of NZ_JAGSYA010000004.1, forward strand.
TGAGCGCCGTATGGATGCGATGCAGCATCTCTGTCGGCGTATCGCAGATGCCGATGACCTTCGCATGCGAGTGCTGTGCGACGGCCTGCGTGATGAGGCCGGCGGGGTTCGTGAAATTAATGATCCACGCAGAAGGTACAAGCCTCTCGACAAGACGCGCCTGTTCCATCGCAATGGGAATCGTTCGCTGCCCCATGGCAACGCCGCCGGGGCCGGTCGTCTCCTGCCCCGGATAGCCGCACTGCATCGCGGCTCGCTCGTCATGCGCGCGCGTGCCAATGCCGCCGACACGCACACTGTTCAGTACAAAGCTCGCGCCATCGACGGCCTCTTCCGCGGACTTCGCGACCGATATCCTGAGAGATCCACCTTCGCGGCGCACGACCTCGCGGCCAAGCCGGGCGATCATCTCCGCACGAAAGATATCGACGTCATAAATCACAAACTCCTCGGCATCCAACTGCTTTGCCGATTCGTTGATACCAAACACAACCAGCGGGGTACGCACGCCTCCGCCGCCGAGAAATGCAATCTTACGTGGCATAAAACTCCTCGAGCGCAGCTTCCGCTTCAGCCAGGGTAGGAAGCGCGCGCAATGCACCGGCGGCGCGCGTTGAAAGTGCTCCGCAGACGCAGCCATGCTGCAGGCACTGCTGTGGAGAGAGCCCTTCGAGCAGCGCGTGAATGAATCCGGCGTCAAAGGCGTCGCCCGCGCCGGTCGTATCGATCAGGTCCACCGCGGGTGGCGCTGCACGATACTCCTTGCCGTCAGACAGCATGACCGCACCAGCCGCACCCAGCTTGACCAGTGCATGCTTCACACCATGCTCGCGGCAAAGCTGCAGATAGGCCTCCGGGTTGCCGGCCAGCATGGTCGACTCTTTCTCATTCGGCATTACGTAGTCGATCCTGCGCATCAGTTCCCAGTTGTCCGTGTTCTGCAACCAGTCCACATGATGCCCCACATCGATGGAGACCGTCGCCGCCTGCGCCTGCAATGCCTGCAATACCTGCGTTCCACCTTTCACCTCCAGCGGCAACGCCAGGTGTACATGCCGCGCCTGCGCCGCCTCCGCTGTTACTTCAGGATGGCCGGTGAGATATTTTGCCAATTGATCGTTAACGCCGCGATAGGTGAAGAAGGTGCGGTCAGCCGCCGTAGAGATGCTGACGGTTACACCGGTACGTCCCTTCTCCAGGATCAGGTTCCCGGCAGAAACACCAAACTCTTCCAGGCGATCTGCAATGGTCTTATAGTCTGCCTCGCCGACTACGCCAATCAGCCGTACCCTGGCCCCCAGCAGTGACAGTGCACAGGCCGTTGTAATGGCGCCGCCGCCAAGCTCCCGCGTGTAGTCGTCGGTAAAGACTTCTGAACCGGGCGCGGGCCAGCCTGCAAACCCACTGAAGACGTGGTCCAGGTAAATCTCGCCAATCACTGTTACGTCGTATCTCATGCCTTCTGGAATGGCCACTCCCGAGCCCGGTTCGCCTGAATCAGAAAAAAGACCGTACCGGCAACGGTCAGGCCCGCTCCCACGGCAATATGTTTCATCTGGCTGGTGGCCACAATGTAGAGCCAGCCAAGCAGCGCAACCAGCGCTGGCAGCGGATACAGCGGCATGCGGAAACTGCCGGGCCCAGGCGGAGACTGCCTGCGCAGCAGGATGACCGCAATACACTGCCCCAGGAACTGCAGCATGGTCTGGATCACGATGAGTCCCGCGATCAGATCGGCCAGCGAGAACAGGCACATCAGCATGGACGCCACGCCCATATAGAGCAGAGACACTGTCGGGAAATGATCCTTAGAATGCACCTTCGCGAAGATAGCGGGAAATTCGCCGTTCGCCGCTGCAGCATAGGGAATACGCGAGAAGCCAAGCAGGATCGCAAAGGCTGATCCCCAGCTTGCGATCAGAATCAGCAGCGACACAACCCTGGCTGCAAACGCTCCATGCACGGCCTGCATGAAGTCCGCCACAATCACCCTGGAGTGTTGCGCCTCGCGCCACGGCAATGTTCCCAGGATCGAGATATTCATCGCCAGGTACAGCACGGCCACGATCATGATCGAGAACAGTACGGCTCGTGGAATATTGCGTGTGGGATTTTTAATCTCGCCACCGATCAGGCAGACATTGTTGTAGCCGCCGTAGTCGTAGGTTGCGATCAGGGTGGCGGAGCCGAGTCCAAGCCAGAAGGCGTGGGAGATCTGGAAGGCGTGGGGAGGAAAGTCAAAAGCAGTTGCCGGATGGAAGTGCGTGAAACCGCTCAGGATGATCCAACAACAAGTGGCCAGCACAACGACCGTCACAACGACTGACAGAATGCCGATAGACCGGATGGAGCGATAGAGCACCGCCATGTTGACCATACAAAGCGCCATCGCCAGCAGCTTCAAATGGGTTGCCGACAGCGGATGAAAGACGCTGGCATAGTCCGCAAATCCAACCGCGCCTGAAGCAATGGAGATAGGCCCCACCAGCAGTGATTGCCACAGAAACAGAAACGCCATCAGCTTTCCGAGCGACTTGGGACCGAAGGCGCGCAACAGGTAGTGGTAGGAGCCGCCGGAGTTTGGAATGCGCGAACCAAGCTCAGCCCATACCATGCCATCACACAGCGCCAGCAGAGCTCCAAGGATCCAGCCCAGCATCGCCTGTGGGCCGCCCATGGCAGCCAGCGCCAGCGGGATGGTAAGGAAAGGGCCCACGCCAACCATGTTCAGCACATTGGTTGACAATGCTCCCCATAGCCCGACTCCCCGTTCCAGGTGCCCGATTTGTTGTCCTGCATTCGCCATGAAGAATCCTTCGCTTACTTGATCTCCGGATTCTTCGGCAGGCTAAGCATGTTGGCAAACAAACGGAAGGCTCCCGGAACACCCAGCGGAAGCTGACGATAGAAAGCATACGCGTTATAGATGTACACGCCCTTACCGTAGCGAGCGTAGATCAGGCCGCCCTTCTGCTCCGGCTGGCCCGTATCATGCGTTTCAACCAGCGCGGTGTACTTCGGGTCCCACGACTGCAGGAACTTCGATCCACGTTCTTCAATCCAGCCGTCAAAGTCCTTTTCGGTAATTTTGTTGGGCCAGTTGAAGACGGGATTCTTCGGATCAAGAATCTTCACCACCGACTTCTCGTCGGTCACCTCTTCCGGATCGCCACTCATCACATACGGATACGGCCCGTAGTTGTGGTCAAACTCCGGAGTGTTGTACTGCACAATCACCGTGCCGCCCTTTTCGACAAACTGCAGCAAACGCGCATTATTCGCGATCAGGTCAGGCCGCACGGCATAGGCACGCACACCCAGCACAATGGCGCTGTACTTCTGCAGGTCAGCATTGGCAAGGTCCTGCGCCGACAGATAAGAAACATGCACGCCAATCTGCTCCAGAGCGGAAGGCACATCATCGCCGCTGCCTTCAACATAGGCAACGGAGACGCCGGGAGCCATCTTCACGTCAGTGCCTGTGGTGACATACTTTGCCGACGAGTACAGGAAATACGGCCGCAGCCCGGTGTAGCCAATGGTGACGTAGCCTTCGGTGTACTGCTTGCCGTCCAGCTCTGCGACTGCTGTCACGGTGTACTCTTTGGCGCCGGCCACCTTCGGTGTCACAGTGAAGGCTACCGTCTGCTCCTCGCCTTCCTGTGAAAACTTGATGGGGATCTGCTTTGGTTCAGCCGTCCAACCGTCTGGCAAAGCAAGTTTTACCGACGGTGTTGCAGCACCCTTTTCGTTGTTATGCACACGTACGCTCACGCGGATGGACTTGCTGTCCAGCGGCACCACGCCCGCCGAGGGCGACATGGCTACCGACAACGCAGGGCCAACCGGCATGGGATAATGCAGAGTCCCCGGCCCATTCACCTTGCTGACTACCTGCACAACGCTGGCCAACTGAACGGTGGCGCCTTCATACTCCAGCGTGGCCTCGGCCTGCAGCGGATAAGGTGAGAGCGGCGTATTCTTTGCAGCACCGGGAGCGACGTCATACGCGGCGTTCTGCAAGCCGGCACGTGTGAAATACGGGCGCGTGTATGGCTCATCTGCCGGGACCTTCACCTTGAAGACAAGGTCGGCGGCCTTTTCTGTCGCTAGAGTTGTGGGAGAAGCGGGACCCGAGGCGCTCCAGTCTTTGCCGGATGTGCCCACCAGTTTCACGCTCTTCACCGTCAACGACGGCTGCGTGGGCTGGTAAAGATGAACCTTTACAGGAAATGCCTGTCCAGGCGTCGCCATCTGGAAGGTAGCGGATGCGCCGCGCATGGCCGCCATCATGTTGTCTTCCTGGCCTGCAGGAATTACGTCGGCGTTCAGCTTGACCTGCAGCGCCGCCACCAGAGCATCGTTGAACTGGCGCTGCTTCACACGCAGTTCATGCAGCACGTTGTACTTCGCTTCCGCGGAAAGATCGCTCTTCTCTGTCTCTGCAATCAGCGACTCAATCTTCAGCTTGCCCTTGGCCAGCATTGGAGCGACCGCGGCAGACTTTTGCGCGGAGAACCCCTTCATCGCAGCGTCGATCTGGGAGGAAACTTCCTGCAGGCCAGGCTTCAGAAAAGCCGGGGGCTTCGCACCGGCAAGCTCGGCGATTCCGGTCAGCGAGGTATCCATGCCATCGAAGAAACTTTCTTCTTTCGCGGGGGAATCAATCTTCGATCCGAAGCGGTGATAGTCGCTCATCTGCGCCCCGGGCAGCGGAATGCTTTGCCCACCGTTCTGCGAGCGCTGGTAGCCAAGTCCTTCCCGCGAGACTTGCGCATAGGTCGCACCTATCACCTGATCAAAGCTGCCGGCGGGAATGCTGACGTTCACTGCCGGTTTGCCCTCTTCCCACTTGCCGGTAATGTGGTTTGTTACGCCCACCGGCCCCCACGTGTGGTTGGCATAGTCATACATGCCCTTCTCGGTTACGCGAAGAAAAGGGGCGCGGGCGTAGGTCTTGATAGGCTGCCAGGGAAACAACCCTTCTTTGATCTGCTCCGGAAACATCTTCGGATCGCCCGCAGCCTTGAAAACCTCCTGCGTCATCAGGCCTGCGGTTGCATGCTGGCCATGGCCGTCCGTTGGACCGCCCACAAACACGGAACACACCACCAGCGGGCGAACAGTACGCACCACGCGGACGGCCTGCTCCAGCACCTTGTCGTGTCCCCATTGCCCAAGCGCTTCATTCAGTGACTTCGAAAAGCCATAGTCGGCCATGGAGGTGAAGTACTGTGCGTCCAGACCGTAGTAACGGCCTGCCTGCAGCAGTTCTTCCGTCCGCACCAGGCCAAGAGCGTCCCAGTAATCGGACGACATGACATTGGCTCCGCCCTCGCCGCGGTCCAGGGTCAACAGGGCGACACGCGCCCCTACTCCGCGGCTGTGATAGGCCAGCGTCGCGCCATCTTCGTCATCCGGGTGCGCCACAATCATCATCAAGCTGGCGCGTGTCTGCAGCTTCTTCAATTGCTGCCATAGCTCGACTGCGCCTTCGTCCACCGGAATTGCACGCGCGTCCACCTGCGGGTGAGCCTGGAAGGCATGAGAAGCCGGGATCGGCCCTGCGAACAAAACCGGGGCAAGCGCAAAGGCCGTGAACTTTCTGGCGAGGAACATGAATAACCCTTTCAGTAGTGGCCGGCCCGCATGCTGGACCGGCCACCTGGAGCAATCAACAGGAGGATTAGAAGTAGAACTTGGCGGCCATTTGTACCTGGCGAGCGTTGTTCACCACACTGCTAATCTTGCCAAAGGTACCCGGTGTTGCAACGCTTGCAGACGGAGCTGCCAGGTTCGGATGGTTCAGCGCATTGAAGAACTCAAAGCGCAGTTCCAGCTTCTTCACATCGGTAAACTCAAACTGTTTGAACAAGCTCAGGTCTTCGTTATGACGCCCCGGGCCAGCATATGGACGCGGACGGCAGCTGCCGAAGGTGCCCGTTGTTGGCTGCGAGAAGGCCGAAGAATTGAGATAACGCGATGCCGATGCAGGATTGCTGATCGCCTGACGATCGCGCGATGCGCCCGCGAAACCATCCGCATTGCAGTTGGCATAGGTTGCGTGGTTGCCACCGGTCTGTGTCAGGTCGGTCGCTGTCACGTTGAACGGATTGCCTGCTTCCATGCTGACGATGGCGTTGAGCTGCCATCCGCCGATCAGCTTCGATGCGACAGAGTTATTGTTCAGTACCAGCCCATTGCGTCCAATCGGCAGTTTCCATTGTGCGTTCGCTACAAAGCGATGACGCTGATCAAACGGCGACTGCGAATACTCGTGTGCGTAGTCATACGCATTCTGCGGCGTGGAACCAGCGGTCAGGTTATCCGCGTAGTCCGTAAAGGCATGTGCCCACGTGTAGCTGAACTGGTACGCAAGGCCGTTCTTCATGGGGCGGCGCAGGCTGGCCACCAGACCGTTGTAGTTGGTGTTGCCATCGTTGGTCGCCTTCTCCAGGAAGGCATGCAGACTACCGGAGTTCAGGTTGGCGTAAGGGAAGGTGACGTTCGGTGTGCTGCCCGTAAAGCCGGTGATCAGCCCCTGGTTGGCATTCCGCAGGCGGTTCATCTTGTGGCCAAAGTTGCCAACCCAGATCGTCTCCAGCACCATGTTCGATGGAAGTTGAATCTGCGGACCAAAGCTCATCTGCTGCACGTAGCTGGTGCGCTGGTTGGGGTCCTGCCAGTTCGATTTCTGAATCGAGAGAGGGGTTGTGGCATTGGCATAGGTCGCTCCGGGGAAACCGTTCTGCAGGAAGAACACCGGCGAACTACCCGCCGTCGTACGCGAGTCGCTCACATACTTCAGGAACGGCTGGTTCTGCGCCAACTGCGCTTCCGATCCGATGCGGTTCAGGTACTGGTAGAACACACCGTACCCTCCGCGCAGCACGACTTTGTCGCTGACCTGGTAGCTGAAGCCGATACGCGGAGCAAAGTTATTCTTGTCCGGGTTGATCAACGCACGCTGCGCCCACCCGCCGCCACTGGCAACGCTCAAGCTGCCGCCGTTCGCCGTGTTGAAGTTCGACAGCGAATTCGTCCGGTTCAGCATGGGCGAATACAGTTCATACCGCGTTCCGTAGGTAATGGTCAGCTTGCGTGCGGCACGCCACGTGTCCTGCGCAAAAAACGAGTTGCCATGCAGGAAGTTATGGACCACAAGGGCGCTGTTATAGATCGTCTGATTCACATTGCCCAGAAGGAAGTCAGCAAAACCAAAACCATTGCTGTTGGTGAAAATGCCGGAGAAGCCCATGTATCCCTGCGGCGCCTGAAGATCCAGGAACAGCAGCGTGTTGCGGTGATATTCATAGCCAAACATCAGGCTGTGATTGCCCTTCAGTTTGGTAAAGGTATCCAGGAACTGGTAAACCTGCGCCACCTGGAACTGGGGCCGGTACAAATCAACACCGATGCGGCGGAAGCCACCGGAGATATTCATTGGAGGCAGGCCCGCCGTATAGGGAGAAGCCGGAACTCCGGTCAGTCCCACATCCCCGGCAGACGATGTTCCAAGCGTCAAGCCGATCGGATTACTGTATGCCTTGTCGCGGCTCCATCCAAAACGCGCCTGATTGACGGCCGTTGACGAGAAGACCGTCGTCCATCCCAGCGCCAGCCCCTGGTTGCGGATGTTGTAGTCCGTCGCGAAACCACCGTTGCCGACCGTTGCATTCGAGGTCCACGGCGGGTCCTGACGATGCTGCTGCAGGAGGCTGTAGCGGCCAAAGATCGAATGACGATCACTGATCTTTTGATCGATACGCGTATCAAACGAGTTCACCTGCTGCGGCAGCTGATAGCTGAAGCGGTAGTTATTGGAGCCATCCCAGTTACCATTGGCGGACTGCACATTATTCGGGTCTGGCAGCAGGGCCGCAATACGACGGGCTACCGGGTCAATGCAGGTGGGATTGACGACTTTCGCCGTGATGCAGCCGGCCTGACTGGCAAGCGCGGGCGTCGGGTTATACGAAGCAACCTCGGTCAGATTGCCCGTCTTCATGGCCGCGGAAGGCACAACCGAATAAACTGTTGCCTGCTGCGTGCTGCGCAGTCCCTGGTAGTCGCCAAAGAAGAAGAGACGGTCACGCAGTACCGGGCCACCGATGGTGCCGCCAAACTGGTTCTGGCTGAAGTTGCCCTTCGGCACCTTCACCGTCGCATGGTTGTTCGCCCAGCTGTTGGCGTCAAACACACTGTTGCGGGCATACTCCCACACGCTTCCGTGGAAGTTGTTGGTGCCGCTCTTGGTCGAGGCATTCACCACGGCGCCAGCCGATGTACCGAACTCGGTGGAGTACGTACGCGTCTGCACGCGGAACTCCTGAATCGCATCCGGCGGAGGCTGCACGTTCTGCACAGAGCCTTCCTGCAGATTGGTCGAACCGGAGTTGTTGTCTACGCCATCCAGCGCGAAGTAGTTCTGTGTCTCCAGGTTGCCGTTGGAGCTGAAGCGGTCCGGCGCATTATTGGCCACGGCCGGATTCTTGAAGATGCCCGGCTCCAGCAGCGCCAGGTCGGCGTAGCGACGGGCATTCAGCGGGAGATCGTTGATCTGCGTCGTACTGACAACGTTGCCCACGTCGGCTGACTGTGTCTGTAGCCCCATAACCTGGGCACTTACTTCCACGGTGTCATTCTGGCCGCCCGCCTTCAGGTCAAAGTCGATCTGGGCGCGCGTCTTCACGTGCACCTCAATGCCGGTCTGCTTCGTCGTACCGAAGCCTGGAGCGGTAACCTCGGCCTCGTACGTTCCAGGAATCAGGGCAAGTGCCTGGTACACGCCATCCTGGTTTGCCTTCAACGTACTGGTAACACCCGTGGCTACGTTGCGGATCGTAACGGTGGCACCTGCAATCACAGCGCCGCTGGCATCGCGCACCGTACCGGTGATGGAGCCATTATCAAGCTGTGCCTGCGCGGCAACGGCCCCAAATACAAAACACACCGTAAGAAGGAGGCGGAACAGGGTGAATCGGCGAAAGACATGGGGGAAAGCGGGGACCACAGTGACCAACGGGCGCATCGACTGCCTCCTGAGTGTCGGATTAGCCAGAAGCAAACCCCTGCAGCAATGGGTCGAGATGGAGCTTCCAGGGTTCCGATATCGGTATCGTTATCGGTAACGTAAGGTCCGCGTTCTTCCTCTGTCAACAAGTTTTTAACAAATTATTCTTTCGGGCTCCGCACAAAACCCTGTGGAAACGACCAATTCACGGGCGTTTTTTCATTTGCGCCATGTATTGCCGAAGCTCTTTCGGCCCCGGCAGGCCGTGCGATCCGCCTGGGTACGCGGCGGAGAGGCTGCCGCAGATGTTGCCTGCGCGCAGGCAATCATTCCAGTCAGCGCCGTGCAGGAATGCATGAAGGAATCCTCCATCAAACGCATCTCCCGCACCTGTCGCATCCAGCACCGCGATGGAAAGCGCAGGCTCGCGATACACCTTGCCATCGGCCATCAGCATGGCGCCGCGGCGGCCCAGCTTGATGACCGGAACCTTCACCCAGTCTTGCAACTTCTCCAAGGCACGCATGGCATCGCTTGCGCCGGTGATGGCTTTTGCCTCGTTTTCATTGGGGAAAATGAACTCGCAGTGACGCACGATGGAGTGAATCTGCGAGGGCGACAGATCTGGGTTCCAGCCAAAGTCGGCGGAAACGGTAATGCCAGCCTCACGCAACTGCTTCAGCACGGGAATCCATTGCTTTGGCCGACGCAGCGCGCACGCAAAGTGGACGTGGCGTGCGCGATGCAGTTTCTGGAGTACAGCCCTGTTCGACAACAGGTCTTCAATGCGCTGGTTGATGGGATCATGGGTCACCATCATCCGGTTGGAGCGGTAGGCCATGGAGACGGTCAATGCCGTGGCATACTCCTCACTGACCTCGCAGGCCGTCACATCCAGGCCTTCGGTCATCAACGCGTTCCAGGTCGGCAGGCCGGCGGCGTCGCTGCCCACACGCGTCACAATGCCAGTCGAGGAGCCCAGCCTGCTGGCGGCAATCGCGGTTCTTGCCAGACCGCCACCGGGAGCAATCAGAAAGCTATCGGTCTTTATCTCTTCGCCAAAGCGCGGCTGATTGCGCAACTGGTAGAAGATCATGTCGGAAAAAAACTCGCCGAAGATCACCAGGTCAAACTTGCTGGCCGCGCTGCTGCGTGTTTTGCTGCCTGCACTGCTCATTTCGTCCTTTTCCTTTCCGCAGCGCTCCACTCCTTTGTGGAGTCGCGCTGTACCACGCGCGGAGACAGGAAGATGGGCCGTGCGGCTGCAGCGCTTCCTTTTTCCCCAATGCTGCGCAGCGCTGTCTTTGCGGCTCTCTTCCCTAGTTCGCGATATGCCAGATCCATACTTGAAAGCGTCAGCCCGGTCTCACACATGGGCAGCGCATTGCCACAACCAATCACACGCAGTTGCCTTGGAATCTCCAGCCCCGCTGCCAGTGCAGCATCGCGTACTCCCATGGCCTGCAGGTCGGCATAGGTCATTACGCCATCGGGAACCGTCTTCGCGGCCAGCAGCCGCTGCATTGCCTCATAACCATTGCGGTACCCCGCATCGCCCGGTTGCGCCTCAATCACCCATTCCTGTTTCACCGGAATCCCTGCCTCGCGCATCTGCTCCAGAAAGCCCGTGAAGCGCATGTCGGCAACCGGTGTACGAGGTCCGCGAAGGTACGCAATGCGGCGACATCGCCTCTCCAGAAGGTGTTGCGCCGCCATCTGTCCCACCTCGGACTCACGCATCGACACACTGGTACCGCTGAAGCGAGCCGGAGCAGGCCCCACAAGCACCACCGGAACGCTTGCCGTTGCCAGCACAGCCGGCAACTCCGTAGCATCGTTGCGCAGGCAGAGCAGCAAGGCATCCACCTGCCGCGAAAGATGCAACTCCACCTCACGCTCTTCCTGCTCGGCATCGTCGTCGGCCGAAGTGATCACGACGCTGTAGCCATCGGTCCGTACAGCTTCATTGACCCCAGCCACAATCTGCGGCATCGCAGGATCCAGCAGCGACGGCAGTGCCAGCCCCAGGGTAAAGGTTTGTCCTGTCCTCAGGCCGCGCGCGGAGATATTCGGGCGATAATTAAGCTCCTGCACGCGCTTCAGCACGCGAGCCTTGGTCTCCGCACTTACATCCGTCTGGCCCCGAAGGACCTTCGAGATCGTCATCTTGGACAGCTTCAGATCATCCGCAATGTCCTGAAGACGAATCGCCATGCACCAGCCCCATGCCAGGTAAGAATGAATTCATCCTAAACGAGACGAAGAAAAACCTTCAGTCGCCACCTCCTGACACCGTCCACTCAAGACTCTCCGCCGGTTCCGACGAGGCAATGCCACCGGCACAACTCTGGCCACTGGCCATGCCCAGCAGGAACACCCAAACTCTCTCCCGCAAGAAATTGTGCAACCGCACCGTCGTGACGTTGCCAGACGGCATCACGATGCAACCGCTTCCATAAGCTTCGCCTCATCGCGTCCACCCACAGCCTCTGCGGACTTACGTTGCTCCAAATACTTTCGCAGCGTCTCTGCCAGATCAACCGCCTGCATGCGGATTTCAGGTACCGCAATCGACTCAAGCAACGTTCCCAGACGTCCCGGACCAAGGTTGAACAACACCTCTGACGCGTTTCCATCAGCGTCGATCATGGCGCCATCGCTGTCGCAGTAAAAGCCTCCGCCAAGCGGCCCCGGCACAATCAATCCCTGCGCAAACAGGCTGTCCAACAACGGTGAGTTCACGCGGCGATAGTTCATGCCGGGGCCGGTACAGTTGATCACACGCGTCGTCGTAAATGTCTCCACTCCAACCCGGGTTCGAAGGGCCACCGCAGCGCCCTGCGCAAGAGCCTCCACCCGGGCAAGATGTCCCTTGCGGATCACCAGTGTTCCGGCGCGCAGCTCTGCCTCAATCCTGTCCGCAATTGTGGGAGCCATGCGGTGCCGCACCACATCCCAGCGACGCTGCAGGTGGCGGCGAAAGCGTTCCTGCTCACGCAACGGGAGAGCCAACCACAGGTCGTTGGTCGTCGCACGCAAACTATCGATCGCAGCGCGCCACGAAACTCCATGCCGCAATACCGCGTGCAACACACGCACATACGCAAGACAGGTCGGCTCAGTCCCGGAAGGAATCGCGCTCTGCGTCAGGGGGACATACCCGGCGTGACGGTTCGGCAAGATGCCGTGGCGCGATACCGCGGTGATGATGCCGCGATGTCCAAGTTCCCGCAGCCGCAACACCACATCTATGCCGGTAAGACCGGTGCCAATCAAGGCAACCGGGGCATCCTGCGGCAGGGCATCATAGGTTTCCGCCGTCCACGCGTTATGGCAGTACGCTCCGGAGTCCTGGGCTGCCTGCGAGATGCCGGGCAGAGCCGCCGGATCAAAGTTCCCGGTCGCCATCACGACATAGTCTGCCCGGAACTGGCATCCGTCATTCAGCGTAAGAACGGCTCCCAACTCGATAGCGCGAAGATCAACCACCGCGTGACTGTCGTGTTCGACACCGCACGCCTGCGCCAGCAACCACTGAATGTACCGGCCGAACACAGCGCGCGGAGCGAAGGTTCCGGGCGTCGCTTCGGGATCATGGTGCTCGCGCAGCCATGTCAGAAAGTGATCAGGCTCCTCAGGCAAAGCGCTGATCTTTCCCGCAGGAACATTCAGCAGATGCCGCAGGCTCGGCGTGGAGTAGGCCAGCCCCAGGCCAAGCTCCGGCCTGGGGTCAAAAACAACAACCCGCGCAGCTGTATGTTGGCGGGCCAGGTGAAATGCGGCGAGGGCTCCACTGACCCCACCCCCGATGATTGCGATCGTCGTGTTTGATTCCCCTACGCTCATGTAATGACCTTAGGCAGGAAGCGGGCGTATTGGAATTCACAAATTCTTATGCGGGATAAGCAAAATGCGGGGAGAGAGGTACCCAAATAGAGGTTGCCTCTCTCCCCGCGCACATAAGGTACACCGGCTCAGGCTTCGGTCATCAGCAATGGATCGCTGACGCTCGGCTTTCCATCCTCAAGATGACCTGCGAACCGCCGCAGGAAGCCGTCTTCTGCACGTACCGTCACATCAAACCAGCCCGAGCTTGTTTCCAGCGCAATGTCCAGCTTCTGCTCTGACTTCGCGGCGACGCTCCAGAATTCGCTCTTCCAGCCTGTATAGGCATCGGCAGCATGCAGAACACGCGCTTCGGCCAAGGCATTCTTCGCCGCCAGCTGCAGGGTCTTTTGACCGCTCCCTTTGCGGAGCGCGACCTCCGGCGTATCCGTACCGGACTTTCCGGCAAGCTCCGCCATGTATCCGTTTGGACCGTATACGGCAAGGTGATAGGCATCCCCCGGCTTCGCCGCCCAGAAATCGCGCAGCGTATCTCCGGCTGAGACGGTATAGCGCCGCGGCGCAGTGGCTGCGGCTAAACGGTCGTAAATATAGAACGCCGCACCTGCATGGCCATGATTGCTTAACTCGACCCAGACCTTCTCCGGCTCCACATGGCAGTCGACCCAGAACTCATAGGGCAACGCACGTGCGGGACGGCTTCCCTTTTCCTGCACCGGCATGGTCTGTGGCTCCGGCACACTGTACGGCTGATGTTCTGACTTGATCGCCTGGGGTGCGGGAAACGAGGTCTGCTTGGGTGCTCCTGGGCTCGAGAAGTCAAAGGCCGAGGTCAGATCACCGCACACCGCGCGACGCCACTTGCTGATGTTCGGCTCCTCAATGCCAAAACGCTTTTCCAGAAACTGCAGGACCGAGGTGTGGTCGAAGACCTGCGAACACACATAGCCTCCCGTGCTCCACGGCGAGACCACAAACAGCGGCACGCGCGGCCCGAGCCCAATCGGCTGCAGGCCACCCGGATCGGCGTTCGGTACCAGCGGACGCTTCTCCCCCGGAACCTTGTCCATATCCACGAACTCGTCCCGCAGGCTGTCCCGCAACTCCTCGGAGACCATGCCGAATCTTCCCGGCTCCTGCGCCTTCGGCGGCATCGGAGGAACAATGTGATCGAACAGGCCGTCGTTCTCGTCGTAGTTGATCAGGAAGGCCGTCTTGCTCCAGACCTCAGGATTCGCCGTAAGCGCATCCATCACCAGCGAGAGGTAGTACGCTCCATCGGTCGGGGAAGCCTCGGGGTGCTCAGAGTACTTGTATGGCGGCACAATCCACGAAACCTGCGACAACCGCCCCTTCGCCACGTCCTCACGAAACTCACGCAGCGTGTGATCGGTAACGCCCTGCTGCACCAGCGGACTCTTTGGATCGGCGCCTTCCTTGACGTGGTACTGCGCAAAGAACTCGAGCGAGTTGTCCGTGTAGTTATCGACCGGCGTATCCGGTTCGCCGGATCCACCCTGGTACAGCTTCCAGCTGATGCCGGCCTTCTGTAACCGCTCCGGATAGGTGGTCCAGGTGTAGCCATTCACATGGTGCCGTTCATCCAGTCCCGGACCGTTCTTCCGCTTGCCATACCGGTTCTCGGCATCAATGGTTCCCGACCATAGATAGATGCGGTTGGGGCAGGTGTTGGCATGCACAGAGCAGAAATAGCCATCGCACAGCGTGAAGGCATCCGCCAGAGCATAGTGGAAGCTGACGTCCTGGCGGCGAAGGTATCCCATCGTCATGACATCCTGCTTCTGGTTTACCCACTCATTCCATCGGCCTTCATTCCATGCCAGGTGGCCACTGCTCCATCCATGGTCGGTTCCTGCCTGAAACTCGGTTGTACGCTTCGGATTGATGTAGAAGGGCAGAACATGTTCCGCCTTTGGCGAGAGGCCACGGCTGTGGTACCGCTTGGTCTTTACGCTCGCCACCGGCTGGTGCCACACTGGCTTGCCGTTGGGCATCAGCGCCGGGCGGGGATCGCCAAAGCCGCGCACGCCGCGCATGGTGCCAAAGTAATGGTCAAACGAGCGGTTTTCCTGCATCAGGATGACGACATGCTCTACATCTTCAATCGTTCCCGTCCTGCGATTGGCAGGCAGCTGAAGGGCTCGCGCAATGGCAGGCGGAAGCATGGAGTACCCGGCAGCCGTCGCAGCCGTCATCTTGAGAAAGTCGCGTCTGGTCTTCATCAGTCTTCCTGAAAGTCTTTTACCGCAAGAAAAGAGTAGCCAGCGATTGGTGTCGCTGGCTACTCGATGGTCGTCCGTCAACAGGGTTTAGAACTGCAGACGGGCCGAAATCTGGCCGGTACGCGCTCCACTGAAGTCAGAGGCGGTCGCAGCCGAGGTAATGGCGCCGAAGGCGCTGCTCGAAAGATTCATGTTCGGAATCCCGAGGTTTGCCTTGTTCAGAATGTTGGTAAAGGTGCCTTCCGTTCGCAGCGAGATACGCTCGGTCAGAGCGAAGGTCTTGCTGAGTCCCGCCGACAGGTTCACCGTTCCAGGGCCAACAATCGAGTTGTTCTGCATGTTGCCAAAGCGGCCAATGGGCAGACGGTCACCCGCCTGTCCGCGACCGGTGTGGCACTGCGAGCCCGGCGTCCAGGTCGGATCGCCAGGGCAGCCAAAGGCAGCCGCGTTGAACCACTTTGCCGCAGTGCGCGCCGTGGAAACGGCACTTACTCCCACAAGGCGGTCCACCTTCTGGTTGCGGCCCGGATAGGCACCACCGTTGGCAGCGCTGTTCAGACCAGCGCCAGTGCCGGAAGGATCGCCTTGTCCGCCCGGGAAGTAGGGGGCAAGGAACGGTCCGCTCTGCGCAACAAAGATGCTGCTCAACTGCCAGCCACCCACCGCAAGGTCAGCCCAGCGGCTCATGTTGCCACCAAATTGCTTGCCGCGGCCGAAGGGCAGCGCATACATCAGCGTCGTGTTCCAGCGATGACGGCGGGTACCGGCCGCCTGGCCACGGTCCACATCCGGATCGTAACCATACGAAGCACGCGATCCGCCGCTCTCACCAGCGAAGGTCGTACTCGCCGGTCCCTGGTTGTTGGTCAGGTTCTTGGCGAAGGTATAGGTGGTATCGAAGGTCAGGCCATCCGTCATGGAATGGTGGAAATCTACCTGGCCGGAGTGATACGCCGCGGAGCCACCCGTCGAACGGCTGTTGATGGTTCCCCAGTTCGGGAACGGACGCGCCGACAGGGGCTGGTTATACGCCGAAACCGTGCTGGAGTACGGCAGGTCGTTCAGGTTCGGAGCCCACACCAGATGCTTCGTGGTCATACCGATGTAGGAGACGCGCAGGCCATAGCCGCGTCCGAGATCGCGATCCACCGACAGCGAGAACTGGTGCGAGTAAGGATCGACCCACTTGATATCGTTGGCCGTGCCAAAGTACGCCTGGCCATAGCTGCTGGTGGTGTTGGAACTGGTGCCGGCACCGGCGTAGATCTGCGGCCATACATACGACGGACCGGTCGAAGTCTGCGTGTTGCTGTACTGCACAGTGTTGGCCTGCAGTGTCCCGGTCAGCGAGTAGAAGTTGGAACCCAGCAAGGTGATGTTGTACAAGCCATAACCACCACGGACAACCGTACGGTTACCTCCAAACGGACGCCACGCGAATCCGAAGCGCGGAGCAAAACGCAGCTTCACCGCCGTGCGCAGACCATCCGGCAGACCGGCCTGGCTGTTGTCGACCGTCGGCGTGCAGGCTGCTCCGTTGACCGCAGCCTTGCCGCTTGTCTGGCCCAGACCGCAGGAGTTGAAGCTGTTCAGGTAGTCCACAGACACCAGGCTGCCCTTGCCCGTGGGATAGATGACGCGGCCCGACTTGGCAACCGACGGATCGAAGTTACCGATGTTGCCGCTGGGGTCGTGATACGCCGGGTGATACTCATAGCGAAGACCATAGCTCAGCGTTAGCCGGTCGGAGACACGCCACTGGTCCTGCGCATAAAAGTGATAGTGCATGGTGCGGCCATCGTTGTCGCCCTGCACCACGTCATAGAAGGTGGTGTTCGGCGTACCGATCAGGAAGTCCGCGAACTCCTGGCCGGTAAACATCGCCGACGAGTAGTCAAACGTACCGTAGTTGTCCGCGCCGTTGAAGCCAAGCGGAGTCACCGCCTGCATCTTGCGGATATCCACACCGAACTTCATGCTGTGGCGACCCTTGACCCAGCTCAGGTTATCCACAAACACATGCGTACGAGACTTCGTAATCGCGGTCAGACGTCCCGCATCCAGGCTGGTCAGGTCGCCGAAGTCGAGCTCGGGAATGCCGTTGAAGAAAAGGTTCTGTAAACCCTGCAGGCCAGAGCCATTGGTAAACGCCTTGCCGTCGAACGGATTCACCTTGCCGTTGGTATCGAAGGTAAAGCCGTAGCGGAACTCGTTGATCAGGCTCGACGTGAAGTTATAGTTGCCCGCAACCAGGAAGATGCGGTCCTGGTAAGAGGTCGTGCTGGAAGGCACCAGCAGCGGCTGTTGGCCATCCTGCGTGTAGTTCTTCCAGGTAAAGCGCGCGAAGACCAGCGCCTTCTGACCGAAGTACTGGTCACCGCGAATGTCGAACTGGTTTGAGAACAACGAGGTGCTCTTGTTGCTGCTGTAGTTCACCGCGCCCGGAACATACACGTTGGCGTTGCCCAGATTGGGATCCGGGAAGAACGAGAGGAACTTCTGCGCCACCGTGTTGATCGGGACAGCACTAAGTGGATACGTTCCACCCGTGTTGGGGTTCTTCAGCGAGGTAAGTCCCTGCACCGCCGAGAAGTCGCCACGCTTCATGGCCGCCGTGGGTACAGTCGCCGTGTAAGGGCTGGTACGAGGGCTGCGGTAGCCTTCATAGGTTCCGAAGAAGAAGGTCCGGTCGTGGCCGTTATAGAGGTGAGGCAGAACCACCGGTCCGCCCAGTGTTGCACCATAGTCATTGGTCACAAGCTTCGGCTTCGTGACCGAGCCCCAGGGTTTCGCATTCAGGCCGGAGTCCTGGTGGTACCAGAAGACGCCGCCATGCAGCTGATTCGTGCCGCCTTTGGTGGTCGTGGTGACTTCACCCGGCTGGCCGAACTCGGCGGCGTTCAGTACGCCGTCCACGCGCATTTCAGCAATCGAGTCGCCAGAAGGAAAGGCGTTCTGAATGGGAGCGTTTCCACCGGTTGCGCTGCGGGTCGTGATGCCGTCGACCGTGACATCCGTCTGGAAGGGTAAGCCGCCCTGCACCGAGAAATTACCATTCGCGTCGCTTTGCACGCCGGGCAGCGTCTGGATCATGTTCAGAGGGCTTGTGCCATTGGAGCTGGCCCGATAGTTGGCTGGGAGGTCGCGCACGGCGGCGGAAGAGAGAGTCGCGTCAATCGACGGATTGTCCGTCTCAATAACACCCGCTCCGTTGGCATCCACGGAAACTTCCTGCGACAGGTTACCGACTGAAAGCACAGCATCCGCACGAAGTTCCTGACGGGCTGTCAGTGTAAGGTTCTGCAGCACCTGGGTCTTGAACCCATCGGCTGTCACCTCAACCTGGTAACGGCCTGCGTTCAGGTTCATAAACTGGTAGGCGCCGGAGGAGTCCGCACGGCCTGATCTCACGGTACCGGTATCGACACCCGTCAACTTCACGGCAGCGTTCGGAAGCACAGCGCCACTGCTGTCCTTCACCGTGCCAAGAATTGACCCCTGAGTGGATTGTGCCCAGCTGGCTGAGCTCAAAAGCCCCACACACAAAACAACAAAAAGTAGCAATCGGAAATGCCTGACTGTCATATCTCTCCAGTCGCAAACCGCTGACACTGCCCGGACAGTAGACGACCCCATCAGAAAAGGCCCAGCGGTAAGCGTGTAGTGCGTACGCTATCGAACACTTTTTTACGGAACGAGAAGCATGGGAGAAAAAGATATGAATAAAGCGATCAGGAAAAGTGATCCTGCCATCCTTTTGACAGTGGAAAACCGCTTCTAGTATCTAGGTATCGCGAGTTATCTCCCCAACCGGCGCTGTATCTGCGCGGTGAAAGAAGTTTGCATGTCCCTGATTCCGGCATTTTCCCTCACCATGCGCCGTCCTTTTCGCCGTGTCGCCACCCTGTTGCTGGCAGCAGCCATCGGCGCTCCGTCTCTCCACGCCCAAAGCAGTTCGCCGATGCGCATCTATTTTGTGGACGTGGAGGGCGGCCAGGCCACTCTCTTTGTCCTGCCGGACCACACCTCGCTGATGGTGGATGCTGGCTTCCCCGGCAATGGCGGCCGCGACTCCCAGCGCATTGCCGAGACGGTGAAGAAAGCGGGACTTTCGCGGATCGATTATCTTCTGACGACGCACTACCACCTGGATCACCTGGGCGGTCTGCAGGAGCTTCTCGCCCTTGTTCCGGTTGGAACGCTTATCGACCACGGCCCGAACCACGAAACCGGGGTACCGGGAACAGTGCAGAACTTTCAGACCTACCAGGCCACGCTGCAGTCCGGAAAATACAAGCACATCACCGTCAAGCCCGGTGACAAGCTTCCCCTCCCCGGCGTTGACCTCACCTTTGTCAGCTCTGACGGCAAGGTGCTGGACCATTCGCTGCCCGGAGCAGGGCAAAAGAATGCCACCTGCGCCGCGCCTGACACGATGCCCGATGGACTGGATACGCCCGGGCAGGTAGAGAACGCCTACTCCGCCGGCTTTGAAATGAACTTCGGCAAACTGCGCATCCTTGACCTTGGCGACCTGACCTGGGACAAGGAACGGCCGCTGATGTGCCCCGTGAACAAGATCGGGCATATCAATCTGCTGGTCGTCTCCCACCATGGCTCCAAGCCAAGCTCGAGCCCGGTCCTGATCAATGGCATTGCTCCACAGGCAGCCATTATGGACAACGGTGAGACCAAGGGCGGCTTTGTGCGCGTGCTCGATACCATTCGCAACGCTCCGAACAAGCCTGATCTATGGCAGCTGCACTACGCCCTGGAAGGCGGAGACCAGCACAACACCGGCAAGGATATGATTGCGAACCTGCTCTCCACCGAAGGCGAGGAAGCAGCCAAACAGCTGGCTGCGGGAAAGCCGCTTCCTGCTGTCACCTCGCACACGAAGGATGCCGGCAACATGATCACCGTCGAAGCCTATCCAGACGGCCGCTTCACCGTGACCAATGGCCGCAACGGCTTCGCTAAGAAATACAGCGCACGTTGATGCCTCGACGAATCGGCGTAAAAACCATTCAGCAAGCTTTAAGGTCGCTTTCGTAAGGTGGAACGAGGACTGCTAAAGTCTTCGTTCCATGGGATTTAAATACTTCACAGTCAGAAACCTGAGGTCGTCTGCTTCCGTCTTGTCAGCAGCCATTCCCTTTCAGGTTCGTTTGTTGGAAACTGACTCTACCGTGTGTGTTTCTCCTTCACTCCGCAGCCACCTGCTGCGGGGCATCGGTTTTTTATTGCTTGCTGCCTGCATCGCATCTCCGCTTCCAGCGCAGACCGCGACCGGGCTCTCACTGCATGATGTGGTGCAGAAGGCGCTGGCCAGCCCGCAGGTCGCCGTTCTTGATTCCGAAATCGCACAGGTACAGGCGGGCATTCGCCAGGCGGGCCTCGGCCCCAATCCCAAGCTCTATCTGAGCTCAGAAGACATCGCACCCTGGTCCAGAACATTTGACTTCGCCAATCAGACCGAGGATCTGGGATACATCGGCCAGACCATCGAGATTGCCGGCAAGCGCGGCAAGCGAGTGGATCTCGCCCGTGCGCGGCTTGACTTGAGCAAGGCAGACCGAACCCTCAAGGTCAATCAACTGATAGGCCGCGTCACGCTGGCCTACTGGACCGCCGTAAGCCAGCAACGGATCGTCAACCTGCTCAACGAGGATATCCACGCAGTCGACGAGATTGTGCGCTACAACAAGGAGCGTCTTGATGCGGGTGCGGCACGCGGCGTCGATCTCCTTCGCATGCAGATTGAACGGGACCGGCTTGCCATCACGCTTGAGACCGCCATGCGCGATGCCCGCCAGGCAAAGCTCGATCTCTTCAAGCAAGCAGGCATTGAGTCCTCTGATGCAGCCTTGATCGATCCCCTGGATGCCGTGCGCGAGATTCAGCCGGCAGATATCTCCGTCATCCTGGAACAGCGATCCGACATCCTTGCCGCCCGTGCTGCCGTACGAGCCGCCGAGGCCGATCTTCGCCTGCAGCGAGCCAACGCCATCCCCGACCCCGACTTCTTCGGCGGCTACAAACGCAATACCGGCGACAACACCGCCTATGCAGGCCTGCAGATCTCGCTGCCCTTCCGCAACCGCAACCAGGGAGAGGTGGAGCGAGCGCGTGCCGCGGTTACGTCCGCACAGGCCCAACTGGCCGCCCTGGAACAGCAGACGAAGACCGAGGTCGAACAGGCTTACTCCGGCTACACCGCTCAGCGCGACATTGTGCAGAAGACCGTTCCGGACATGCGGCAACGCGCCAGAGTGAATCTGCAAACCATTACCGAGGCCTACCATCTGGGCGGAACAGACCTGCTCAGGCTCATCGATGCCCAGCGAACCGAGTTTGATGTGGAGGTCACCGCCGTACGTGCGATGGCTCAACTGCAGCAAGCCGCAACCCAGCTTCTTCTGGCCTATGGAGTCCAGCCATGAACCGGAAATCTCTCCTGAGCCTGTGGGCCGTCATGCTTGTCCCGGCGCTTGGATGCCATTCGAAGTCTGAGAATGCCACAGCCAGCCAACAGGGTTCTGTCACAGGAATGCAGGCTGCGAGCGAGCCGAAGGCCTCAGTCCCTGCCGACTCCATCAAGATCGCGCGCCAGGACCAGTCCCGTGCCGGCATCCAGGTCGCGAGCGTTACTGTCCGCAGCGTTCCACAGGTGCTCACCGTCTCCGGGCAGGTCATTCTCGATGAGAAGCACACCAACCATATCGGCGCTCTGGCCGACGGACGTATCGAAAACGTCTCGGTGCTTCCCGGCGACCCGGTCCGCCGCGGACAAACCATGGCCAACCTGCACAGCCACACCGTGCATGAGACTGTAGCCGCCCTCACCCAGGCCTTCGCCAGCGCCGCCCGTCAGAAGAGCGCTGTCAGCTATGCCGAACAGGTGCGCGACCGCTACACAAAGCTTTATTCCATCCAGGCAGCGTCGCTTGAAGAGAAGCAGAAGTCCGAGCAGGACCTTGCCTCTGCCCAGCGTGACCTGATCAGCGCCAATGCCACCGTGCAGGCGGAGCGCGAACATCTTGCTGAAATTCTGCAGGTAAGTCCGGAATGGCTGCAGCCCAATAACCTTCTCGAAAAAGAGCTGGTCCCAGTTCGCGCAGTCGCCGATGGAGTTGTGATCACGCGCAATATCACCCCGGGCCAGGTGGTGACCACGGGCGATGAACTCTTCGCTACCTCAAACCTCTCCACCGTCTGGGTGAGCGCAGCAGTCAGTGAAAAAGACGTCGCGAAGATGCATGTGGGCAGCAAAGCCATCGTAACCATGCAGGCGTCAGCGAATGTGCAACTGCCAGGCACGGTCGCCATGATTGGCGACCTTGTCGATCCGCAGACACGCACCCTGCCTGTCCGCATCCAGGTGGCCAACCCCGGCACACAGCTACGGCCCGGCATGTTCGTCAGCTCCGCTATCTCTGAGCCCGAGGTACGCAATGCTATCTTTGTTCCGCAGAATGCGCTGCAGGACGTCAACGGCTTCCGTGTTGTCTTCGTCACGCCCGATGGAGTCTCCTTCCACGCCGCTCCCGTTACCGTCGGCACAAAGAGTGATGATCTTGTTGAGATCACTGATGGTCTAAAACCTGGCGACAAGGTCGTCACCAATGGCGCCTTCATGGTGAAGGGCGAACTGCTCAAAGGCTCCGTGGGAGACTGACCCGGTATGAACCGCGCATTGGACTTCCTTCTCGACAACCGTTGGCTGGTCATCGGCATTCTGCTTGCGCTGGTCGTGGGCGGTGTCGCGGTCATGCTCAACCTGCCGCTTGAGGCCTTTCCTGACCTGACCAACAACCAGGTCGTTGTTACCGTCCAGTGCCCGGGCATGTCTCCGGTGGAAGTGGAACAGACCGTCACTTTCCCCATTGAGACCGCCCTGATGGGCATGCCCAAGCTGCAGACCGTGCGCTCCACGTCGAAGCTCGAGCTTTCCATGGTCACCGTCATTTTTGACGACTCCATGGACAAGTATCTTGTCCGTCAACTCGTCTCAGAGCGCATGAACCAGGTGCAGTCGCGCCTGCCCATGGGGTTGCAGCCCACGCTGAACCCCATGTCCACGGCCTTTGGCGAGGTCTACCAGTACACCATCCAGGCGCCCACGCAGTCCGTCATGGACCTGAAGACTCTGCAGGACTGGACCGTTCGCTACAGTCTTCTCTCCATTCCCGGTGTCAGCGAAGTGAACTCCTGGGGCGGCGAGTCGAAGCAGTACACCATTGAAGTGGACCCCGCCGCGTTGCGTCAGTACAACCTCACCCTGCACGAGGTCGTCACCGCCGTCAGCGGCAACAACTCCAACTTTGGCGGCAGTTACATTGAGCACGCCGAGCAGCAGTACACCATCCGCGGCATTGGCCGCGCCAGCAACATGCAGGACCTCGGCAACATCGTTGTCAGCTCGGTGAGCGGCACACCTATTCTGCTCAAGCAGGTGGCGAATATCGCCATCCGACCGCTGCTGCGGCACGGAGCTATTCTCCACGATGCCAAGGGTGAGGCCGTCAGCGGCATGGTCATCATCCTCCGCGGCGAGAACGGTGAGCGCATCATCCGCGATGTGAAGAACAAGATCGCCAGCCTCAAACTGCCGGACGGCGCTAAGATTATTCCCTTCTATGATCAGAGCGACGTCATCAATGCCACCACGCGCACGGTGGCCCATAACCTGATTGAAGCCGCGGCGCTGGTCATCGCCATTCTGTTGGTCTTCCTCGGCGACTGGCGCGCCGCACTCGTCGTCGCCGTCACCATTCCGCTCTCCTTGCTTTTCGGCTTCTTTGGCATGTCGCTGTTCGGCATCTCGGTCAACCTGATGAGCCTTGGCGCCATTGACTTTGGCACCATCGTCGACGGCTCCGTGGTGATGGTGGAGAACTGCATGCACCGGCTTGAAAGCGGCGACAGCAAACGGCCACTGCTTGAAGTCATCCGCGGAGCCGCACATGAAGTGGCACGCCCCATCATCTTCGGCGTTCTGATCATCATCTCGGTCTACCTGCCCATCCTCACGCTGGAAAGCCTGGAGGGCCGCATGTTCCGGCCCATGGCGGTCACCGTGGTTGCGGCGCTGATTGGCTCTCTTTTGCTGGCGCTCCTGGTGGTGCCCACCATTTGCACGCTCGCCCTGCGCCATCGCGCACGCATCCTCAAAGATCGCCATGAGATCCAGCAGCGCTGGTTTGAAAAACTCAAGCTGCGCTATCTCCGCTCGCTTGCCGTGGCCGAACGCCACCGTCTGCCCATCTACATTGCCTCCGGCCTGCTGATCGTAGGAGCGATTGTCTCGCTCAAATTTATCGGGACGGAGTTCATGCCCACCCTCGATGAGGGTTCCATGATCATTACGTCGAAGAAGCTTCCCGGTATCTCTCTTACGGAGTCGATCAAGATCGGCAAAGAGATTGAGCGCACCATCATGAGCTTTCCTGAGGTTGCAGGAGTCGTCACCAAGATGGGACGTCCTGATCTCGCAACCGAGGCCATGGGCGAGTATGAATCCGACTCCTACGTCACCTTCACTCCCGAGGCGCGCGACTTCAGTCCCACCAAAAAGGAAGAGTTCGCCAAGCGCGTCGAGGCGGAACTTCAGAAGATCCCAGGCGTGACCTATGAGTTCACGCAACCCATGCAGATGCGCATGGACGAGACCATTACGGGCACACGTGGCGACGTGGCACTGAAGATCTTCGGACCGAACCTAGATATTCTGGAACGCATGGCCCGGCAGGCACGGGACATCATTACCCGCGTCAACGGAGCCTCTGAGACGCAGATGGAGCTGATCTCCGGCGAAGCCGAACTCCAGATCGATATCGACCGCGCCGCCGCCGCTCGCTACGGCGTCAACGTCAGCGACGTGCAGGAGGTGATTGAGAACCTCTACGGCAGCCGCCAGGTCTCTGAACTGATTGAAGGCGAGCAGCGCTTCCCCATCGCCTTTCGTCTGCCCGCTGTCCTTCGTAACGATCCCGATCAGCTACGCGCCATGCAGTTCAAGACTCCCTCCGGCGCGCTGGTTCGCCTGGACCAGGTGGCGGAGATTCGCCAGGTGCGCGGCCCTATTATCATCAACCGCGAACAGGCCCACCGCCGCGCCGTCGTCATGTCCAACGTCAGCGGCCGCGACCTCGGCGGCTTTGTCGAAGATGCCAAGAAGGCCGTCGCCCAGAAGATGCAGCTTCCTGCGGGCTATCGCCTGGAGTGGGGTGGCCAGTATGAGAACCAGCAACGCGCACAGGCCCGTCTCGCGATCGTCTTCCCGCTCTCGGTACTTATCATCGCGGGCCTGCTGTATGCCACCTTCCACAATGTGCGGCAGACCCTGCTGATCCTGCTGATCGTGCCGCTGGCGCTGGTGGGCGGTATTGCCGCGCTCTGGATACGTGGCATCAACCTGAACCTTTCGGCCAGCGTCGGCTTCATTGCCCTGTTCGGCATCGCCGTACTCAATGGAGTCGTCATGGTCAGCCACATCAACGCGCTGCGGAAAACCGGCCTCAGCGAGATGGACGCGATCCACCATGGCGCTGCTGACCGCCTGCGTCCGGTACTCATCACAGCGCTAGTGGCAAGCCTCGGCTTCATCCCGATGGCCATCTCCACCTCACGCGGAGCCGAGGTGCAGCGTCCGCTGGCGACGGTGGTCATCGGCGGCCTGTTTACGGCCACCGCGCTCACGCTCTACGTGCTGCCACTGCTGTTCTCCGTCTTCTCCCCGAAAGATTCAGTTCCGACCGAGGAGTCGCGTGAGGCCGTGGCCAGCCACTAGCCTTTAAAGGCCTTCAAGACCTCTTCGCGCGCGGTCTTCAACTCCGTCACGGCATCGCCCTGCGGATAGAACTCCATGGCAATGTAGCGGTTGTAGCCAAGCCGTGCCAGAGCGCGATAAATCATCTCGTAGTTCATCTCTCCCGTGCCCGGATGATGCCGTCCGGGCACATCAGCGATGTGGACCAACCCTACCTGGTCAACGTTCTGCTCCAGTTTTTCAATCAGGTTCCCGGCGCCGCGCTGCTCGTGGTAGAAGTCATACAAAACCTTGATCCACGGGCTTCCAACCGCCCGCGTAATGGTAAAGGCATCGCTTACGGAGTTGATCGCGGCGCGTTTGTCCTCAAGCAGGTCAATCGGTTCCAGAAGAAGCTCCATCTTCTCCTTTGCCAGGATGTCGGCGGCGAACTTGAGATTTTCGGTGATGCTGGCGATGCGCTGCTCCGGGCTTTGCCCTTCTATCCGCGGTCCGGAGGCATAGCCAAGCTGCGGGCAGCCCATTTCTTTTGCTACTGGAATTGCCTTCGCAAGTTGTTCGTTAATCGTATCTTTCGCTGCGGGATCGCTCAGCGTGACGCGGCCAGGAAACATAATGTCCAGGGTGATACCAAGAGACTTTGCCAGCGCGGCCACACGTTTGCGCTCGGCGTCAGACCAGTTCATCCACTCAAGCACCAGCTCCGCTCCGGTGTAGCCGGCTTTTGCCACGATTTCAAGCCTTTGATCGATGGTCAACGGCTTAGGGAGAGCCCATAGCATGTAGGAAAACTTCGGCTGTGCCGATGCCGCCGCGAGCAAAGTGCGCGTCGCGAAGCTCGAAAGGATTCCTGCGGCACCCAGCTGGCAAAATTTCCGACGATCCATCCGGCTTATCTCCATTCCTTATCGTGGTTCGGACAAAGTATAACTATGTGCGATGAGATTTCGCCTCCTCGCCCGTCCTGAACTCCTCCTCGCTGCTGGGCTCTGTATGGCAACACCTGCCCTGGCGCAGTTTCCACGCTCAGTAATCGACACTGCCGCGGCTGAACGCGGCAGAGCCATGTACGACAAGCAGTGCGCCCGCTGCCACGGCGACGACGTTCGCGGCACACAGGACGGCCCCGATCTTATCCGGTCGCTGCGCGTTCTGCATGACCGCCGCCAGAACCTGCATGGCGCAGAGCTTGCGCCCTATATGAAGGAAGCTCCGCACAAGGTCAGCCTCAATGCGAAGGAAGCCGCTGACCTGTCCAACTTCCTTTCGTTTTCGGTCAACAAGATCCTGCGCAGTGGCTATGACTCCGAGCCGAAGAATCTGTTGAGCGGCGATGCCAAGGCCGGCGAAGCCTACTTCAATGGAGCGGGCGGCTGCAGCAAGTGCCACTCCACCACAGGTGACCTGGCCGGTATCTCCAAACGCATGAGCGTGGCCGGACTGCAGCAGAAGTTCCTCTTCCCCAACTCGGGCTTCGGCAATAAGAAAAAGACCGAAGTTGAAGTCACCACCGGCGGACAGACCATTCCAGGGGAGTTGGTGCGCATCGACGACTTCACCGTGGCGCTGAAGGACAAGGATGGACGTTTCCGCTCCTTCAACCGCACCCCCACCGTGAAGGTGAAGACCACCGATCCCTATGCAGGCCACGCGGCACTGCTGGACCGCTACACCGATGCCGACATCCATAACCTGACCGCATACCTGGTGACGATTCCATGAAGTCTTTGCTCTCTTTCGCCGCACTGGCCGCGCTCGCACTTCCCTTATCCTCACAAACGGCTGCGACAAAGCCTCAGACGGACTGGCCTACCTACAACGGTGACTACAGCGGCCGCCGCTTCAGCAAGCTGACGAAGATCAACACCGCCACCGTGGGCAAGCTGCAGCTGGCCTGGAGCTACCGCATCACCACCACCACCGGCGGAGGACAGCGCATCTCCGCTACACCGCTGATGGTTGACGGCGTCATCTACTTCACCGTGCCCAGCCATGCATGGGCCGTGGATGCACGCACAGGTCTGAAGCTGTGGCAGTTCGACTGGACCAGCAAGGGCGGCGAGACCATCGGCAACCGCGGCGCCGCTATCAAGGGCGACACGCTCTACTTCGAGACTGAAGACTGCAACCTGGTCGCCATCGATATCCACACCGGCAAGGAGAAGTGGCACGCGTCGATTGGAAATCCGGACCAGTTCTACTTTGGCTCCGTTGCCCCGGTCATCGTGAACAACCACGTCATGGTCGGCATCAGCGGCGACGACTTCGATATCCCCGGCTACGTGGAAGCCCACGACCCCGAAACCGGTGCCCTGCAGTGGCGCTGGTATGCCTACCCGGAAGCGGGCACGCCGGAAGCGAAATCCTGGCCCAACGATGATGCCCGCACCCATGGCGGCGGCATGACCTGGGTGGCCGGCACCTATGACCCCGATCTAAATCTCTACTACTTTGGCACCGGCAATGCGCAGCCCGTCATCAACGGCACGGCACGCCCCGGCGACAATCTGTTCACCTCCACCATCTGCGCACTCAACCCGGACACCGGCAAACTGGTGTGGTACTTCCAGCCCAATCCGCATGACACCCATGACTGGGATGCGGTGCAGACGCCCGTGTTGATTGACGGCACGGTGGACGGCAAGCCTCGCAAGCTGCTGGCGCAGGCCAGCCGCAACGGCTGGTACTTCCTGCTGGACCGCACCAACGGCAAAGCCATCACCTCGGTTCCGTATGCCAAGCAGAACTGGGCTACCGGCGTAAACGAAAAGGGTCAGCCGATCCTGAACCCGGCCATCACCGCCAAGCAGAACGGTACCCTGACTGCTCCCAACCAGGCAGGTGCATCCAACTGGTATCCCCCGAGCTTCAGCCCGTTGACCGGTCTGTTCTATGTGCCCGCGTATGACGCGTACAGCATGTACTACATCTATGACAACAACAAGAAGCCGGAAGGCTGGGCAGGCAATGACCGCAGCGGCTGGACCTCCGCCTCACTGCGCGCCATGGACTACCGCACCGGCAAAGTCCGCTGGAACCATAAGTGGCCGTCCGAAGGCGCTCGCTCCGGCATTCTGACCACTGCCGGGAACCTGCTCTTCACCGGCGATCCTTCCAGCAACCTGATCGCTTTCAACTCCACGACCGGAGCCATCCTGTGGCACTCCGGTCTGAATGCACCGGTCAGCAATGGGCCCACGACCTTTGAGCTGGATGGCCTGCAGTACATCACCGCCGCTGCAGGCGACACGCTGTACGCCTGGGTGCTGCGCTAGATTCACCCTTCTCAATCCTCATCCGACCTCTGTAGAGTGAGTGCGCTCCAAACGCCCGCTCTCCAGAGGTCCTGATGAACCGCTCGCTCGCCGCCTGCCTTCTTCTCTCCACAACACTTCTTGCCCAGCAGCCACAGGCGACGCCTCCGCGGGGACCTGCACGGGTTCTCCCCGTCGCTGTCGACCCCGGCGATCACGAAGGCTTCACGCAGATCTTTGATAGCAAAACACTCACGCACTGGGATGCAAACCCCAACGTGTGGAGTGTGCAGGGCGGCGCAATGGTGGGGGAATACAAATCCGCGGAAGGCGCACGCAACCCGCAGACCTTCGCCATCTATCGCGGCTCGGAGCCTGCGGATTTCGAACTGAAACTCGAGGTCCGGCTGGAAGGCGATCAGGCCGACAGCGGCATTCAGTACCACAGCTATCCCGCACCCCCGTTGACACCACGGCCCGGAGCTCCGGCGTTTCCGCAGGACACGAAGTGGAATCTCGCCGGGCTGCAGTTTGACCTGAGCCTGCAGCGCAATGGCGACAACATCGGGATTCTTGCCGAGGGCGGAGGCCGCGGCATCGTCGGGGAGCGCGGACAGATTGTCTATGCGCAAACCGGCAGGACACCGCAGCTGCTCGGCGAACTCGCCTCCACCAAAGACCTGTCCAGCTTCTTCAAGCCGCATGACTGGAACAATGTCCACCTGATCGTGCGCGGCCACACCGTCATCCAAATGATCAATGGTCATGTCACCGGCATTCTGCTGGACGACGACACCACAAAGTGGAAGGCCAGCGGCGTAATCGGCCTGCAGTGCGCCGGACCGGGCTCGGTCAGGATCTCCTTCCGCAATATCTGGCTGAAAGAGCTTCAATAACCCAAGTCATTACGGAGCGGCGAGGAGTTTTTGTGAGTGAGACGGTAGTGCTCTATGAAGGTGGACTGCGTTGCACCGCCAGACATGAGGAATCCGGCGTAACCATCACCACGGATGCCCCAAAAGAAAATCATGGGCAAGGATCGAGTTTCTCTCCGAGCGAGCTGCTGTCCGTCTCTCTTGGGAGCTGCGTCCTCAGTCTCATGGGGATCGTTGCCCGGTCGATGGATCTGGACATCGCCGGCTCCTCCGCAACCGTTCGCAAGAAAATGGCAAATGCGCCCCGTAGAATCGTCAACATTGCAATCGACGTATACGTTCCGCATCCTCTGACCGAGGAACAGGCTACCAAGCTGGAGGCTGCAGCTCACGCCTGTCCTGTACACAATAGCCTCCGGCCAGAGCTATGCGCCCCCATCACATTTCGCTGGCACAAGTCCTGAACCACGCCACCGCAAACCTGCGATTTTCGTCAGGATCCAACAGTTCCCGCTGGGAACGCCTCGCCGGAGGCTTCTGCCGCTTGCATAGCCCGCTGTCCCAGTTGGTGAAAGGTCTCGTGCAGTTCCGGCGGGTGATGGACAACAATCCGGCAGTTCAGGCTCAGCAGCATGGCCGCAAACATCTCCAGCCGGTCGCGTCCGCAGCGCAGCCGCGTTCCCCCTTCGTGCGCTTCGGTCGCAATCCGCCACGGAGCGAAGTTCTTCTCCGCCTCCCCAGCCGGCATATCCACCCACACATCAATCTGGTAATCCGACTGCACAAACGGCATGTGCTCCCGCAGATACCGTTGCGCATCGAAGCTCTCCGGCGGCTCAAAACTCACCGGTGTCACCAGCAACCCGCTCACACGGTCCAGGCGAAACGTCCGCATCTCCTTGCGCGACAGGCAATACCCGATCAGGTACCAGCGGCCATCGGTGTGCACCACGCCATGCGGCTGGATCTCACGTTCGGAGGTTTCGCCGCTGTGCGTGCGGTACGCAAACCGCACCTGCCGCCCCGCGCGGATGGCCGATGCCGCCCGCGTCAGTGACTCCACCGAGGTCGAGACCACCCACGGCCCCGTCTCAATCGCGATGACTTCGTCCACCGTCCGCACGCTCTCGCGCAATGACTGCGGCATCACCCGCTCCAGTTTGGCCAATGCGCCTTCGGTTGCAGGAGCGAACGCCGCTAACCCGACCTGGGCAAGAGCTCGCAGTCCAAGTGAAAGCGCAAACGCCTCTTCGTTGGTAAACAATAGCGGAGGAAGACGGAAGCCAGGACGCAGGCGATATGCCCCTCCCACACCGCGCGAGGAGTCGATAGGGATGTTCAGGTCCTTCAAACGGACCATGTAACGCTGCACGGTGCGCAGGTCCACACCCAGCCGCTCGGCCAGCTCCGCTCCGGTCACGTGGTCGCGCCCCTGCAACATCTCCAGGACGGTGAGCACGCGCATGATGGGGTCATACATACCAGTTCCAGCTTCGCTTTAATTTACGACAGCTTCTGTCGGGAATACTCCCTAAGCTGAATTTGAGCTCGTACAAGGCTTCACCTGGAGGAACCGATATGGCAAATGAAACCACTGTACTGACCGCGGACGAACTACTGAAGAACTGGCAGGGACACCGCCGCCTGACCCGCAAAACAATCGAAGCCTTCCCCGAAGACAAGCTCTTCGGTTTTTCGCTCGGCGGCATGAGAACCTTCGCCGAGATGGCCAGCGAATTTCTGCACATGGCCATCCCGATCGTGGACGGCGTCGCTACCGGCAAATGGGAAGAGTTCAAAGCCGAAAAGCCTACGACCAAGGCCGAAATTCTGAAGATGTGGGACCAGCAGACCGCGGAGCTGGATGAGAAGTTCCCAAAGATTCCACCGCATCGCTTCCTGGAGGTGGACAAGGCCTTCGGCCAGTGGGAGAACACCAACATCGCCACCATCCAGTACGCCATTGATAACGAGATTCATCATCGCGGCCAAGGCTATGTCTACCTTCGCGCGCTGGGCATTGAGCCGCCACCCTTCTGGGAGCGGTAAGGAGAGAGGGCTTTAGCCCTGGGATTTTAAAAACCCAGGGCTAAAGCCCTTCAAGTGGATGGCCATATTCAGTGGCCTGAAGGCCACTGCTTCATCCGTTGGAGAGCTAAAGCTTTCCAGTGTCACTTGCCTGCAGGCAACATCCCATCCAGCTTCTTGCTGTCGCATCCTGCCGGAGCAATGATCGGGTTACAGCGTGCTACCTCTCCACCGGGGAACTTCACCACAAACGGCGTCCACTGCGAGGGCTCCGACGGCGGATAGTCCGTGCTCACCAGTTGCGCTCCGCTGGCGAAGACCTCGTCGCGGCGTTTGGTGTCATTGGTGCGGGCTTCCTTGGTGCCTTCGTCGGTGCGGGCGCGGACCAGGTAGCCGTCCTTTACCAGGGCGTCAATCTCAGCCTTCGATCCACCATTCATCTCGGTGAAGGCAGCATCGTCATGGCCAGGAACGGCGTTGGTGAACATGACGCGACCCTTCCCCGCAGGGTGACCGGCAACATAGGTCTCTTCCTTGCCGCGCTGGTCGATCAGGAAGACGACCTTGCCGCGCGCCTTGTCTAAGGTGGGCCAGTTGTTGGCCTTGATCGCCTCCGGCAGCGTAGCGTACTTACCGCGCACCATATCCGGGGTGATCAGCTCGCTCTCACTGAAGACACTGCGAATCTCGGCATCGACGCGGTCAAAGGTCTCCGTCGTGAAAGGCGTGGCCACGGTGGCATTGGGCACATTGCGCTCAGAGCCTTCCTTGGTCTCAATCAGCAGGAAGACCGGCAGGGCCTTCGGGTGGGCCTTGCTCCATCCCTTCACCTGCTTCAGGCAATCCACAAACAGGTGGCACTGGCTGCGCTGGTCCACGTCCTGCATGTGCAGCACCTTGAAGCCGGGCTTATCCATCTCGTGGTTGGGGTCGAAGTCAGGGTCGGCAGGAAGACCGGCTTCCTTTACCTGTTCAACTACCTTCGGATGGGCATACTTGCCGCCCTTGGGATCGTCAAAGATGTCGATCTCAAGCTGACGAACTCCACCGCTCAGCTGGTCGGCCAGCGGAGCATGACGGTAGTCCAGGCTGCGGAAACCCGCGGGATTCTTCTGCTCCAGCCACTTGGCTTCACTCGGCGCAAACCCTTTGTGATAGCTGTTGTGCGAGCCGATTACCTGGATCTGGTTGAGATGGATCTGTTTATCCTGCGCAGACTGGGCAAAGGCCATGGGAGCACATACGGCAAAGGCGAGAGCAGCAATTTCAAAACGGCGCATATTTTAGTTTTCTACCGCAAACATATTGCCACACCATGAATCGGGTAGAATCCATGGGTAGCGTTTCCCGTGCGAAAGTGGCGAAATTGGCAGACGCACCAGACTTAGGATCTGGCGGGGCAACCCGTGGGGGTTCAAGTCCCCCCTTTCGCACCAATTCTTTTTTCTCGATCCTGGAAAGGCATCATGAGCCAGCAGAACAAGCCCGCAGAAAACACCACCACGCTTCACCTGGAAAAGACCGAGGAGTATCGCGAGACCTACGCCAACAGCGTGCAGGTCCGCATGTCCGTGTGGGACTTCCAGCTTATCTTCGGCACCATGCATCCGCAGGCTGCCGACGAGGTGACGGTGCGGAACTTCCAGGGCGTGTACCTGAGCCCGCAGCAGGCCAAGGCTCTGCTGAATGTGCTGAACCAGAATGTTGCCCAGTATGAGCAGGCGTTTGGCGAGATTGCACTCGAGCCCAAGTTCAACCTGCCGGGGCCTGTCCACTAAGTGTTTCCGAAACGTGATGCGGCACTGCCGTTGTGGGTGATCTATCCGCTGCTGTTCGCAGGGATTTATTTTTCGCACCTGACCTTGCTGCGCCTGCCGTACTTCTGGGACGAGGCCGGATACTACATTCCGGCTGCGCTGGACTACTTCCGTATCGGCTCGTTGATCCCCTTCACCACCATCACCAATGCGCATCCGCCGCTGCCGTCTATCCTGATGGCCGGCTGGTGGCACATTGCGGGCTATGTTCCGTCAGCCACGCGCACGCTGTGCGTTATGCTCTCCGCGGCCGCGCTTCTGGCGGTCTTCCGCATGGGCCACATGCTGGCAGGTACGGCCGTCGCTTGGGTCACCGTCCTGCTGACGGCTGCCTATTCCATCTGGTACGCGCAAAGCACCCTGGCCCACGCGGATATCTTCGCCGCGGCCTTCACGCTGTGGGCGCTCTCGTTTTACCTGGAAAGCCTGGTCAGCAAGAGTTCCGTACGCCATGCCGTACTGGCCGCCACGCTCTTTTCCCTGGCGGCTATCGCCAAAGAGACCGCCATCGTTACGCCGGCCGCGCTGGCCGGATGGGAACTTCTGCAGGGTCTCCGCACCCGCAGGCTGCGCTGGGCATGGGTGCTCGCGCTGGCCTTCCCCCTGCTGCCGCTCCTAGGCTGGTACTTCTACCATCAGCACAAGACCGGCTACATGTTCGGCAACCCGGAATTCGTTCGCTACAACGCCACTGCCACCCTGGACGTTAAGCGGATTGCACTCTCCTTTTATCATCGCGTGTTGCATCTGACCACGCACATGAACATGTGGGTGGCTACCGTGCTCACCACCGGCGTCTTTTTGCTGCCCCCACAGCCCTCCGGCAGCACACGCCGCATTGCGAAGCCCGCGCTGGCGGCCATTGGCGTCATCCTGTTGATCAATCTGCTGGAGTTCTCCGTACTTGGCGGAGCCCTGCTGACCCGCTACCTGCTGCCCTGCTTCCCGCTTCTGCTGCTGGTGTATGTCAGCGTCTGGCAGCACCATTTCCGCCAGTGGTGGCTGCTGGCCGGTATCAGCTTCGCGGGCTTTGTGGCGGCCATCTTCATCAACCCGCCATATGCCTTTGCCCCGGAAGACAACCTGACCTACCGCGACTTCGTCGTGCTGCATCAGCAGGCCATCAACGTCATCACGCAGCATTACCCCCAGGCCACGGTGCTCACCGCATGGCCGGCGTGGACCGAGCTGATGCATCCCGATCTTGGCTATGTAAAGACGCCGGTGCAGGTAACACCCATCCAGAATTTTTCTCTCGAGCAGGTCCAACAGGCGGCACAGCACCCTGAACGCTTCGATACGGCACTGGTTTTCAGCACGAAGTACGAGCCAGCCACCGGAAAAATGAACTTCGGCAAGCCGCTGGAAGGCCAGGCGACCCGCTACTTTGACTTCCACCGCGATCTTCTGCCAGCCGAGGCCGCCGCCCTTCTGCACGGCAAGGTGGTCTGGCAGGGTGAGCGCAATGGTGAATGGGCTGCCGTCATCCGCTTTCCCCGTCTCATGGACGCCTCCGTTCAGCCCCAGCAGCCGTCCAAACACCTATAATCAGGCCGGTGAGGATGTTTTCAAAACGCCGCATTCTGTCGGGACTTCTGTCGTTTGCAGCCGCCACGGCCGTGCATGCCGCTCCTGCCGCGCGCGGGCACGTGGTGCTGGTGCTGCCCTTTGATAACCGCTCCGGTCAGACCGGCCTGAACTGGATTGGCGACTCCTTCCCGGAGATGCTGAACCAGCGCCTTTCCTCCTCCGGCTTTCTCACCATCAGCCGCGACGATCGCATGTATGCGCTCGACCATCTCGGCTATCCGCTGGACCTGAAACCTACGCGCGCGACCGCTCTACGCATTGCGCAGACCCTGGACGCCGACCTGATCGTAATTGGCAGCTTCACCATGCAGGATGACCGCATCGCCGCCCAGGCTCAGGTTCTGGATGTCAGCAAGCTCTCCATGTCGCGCCCGCTGGAAGATTCCGTCGACAAGACCCGCTTCTTCGACCTGGAGAACGCCATCGCCTGGAAGGTTGTCCGGCAGGTCGACCCCAGCTTCCCGGTCGCTGAGCAGACCTTTCTGGCGCAGAGCGCCGGTGACAAGCTGGAAGCATTTGAAAGTTACGTCCGGGGAGTCTCCGCGCAGACTCCGTCCGAACGCTTGAAGCGTCTGAAGACTGCGGTCTCGATCGCTCCGGATTACGCCGCCGCCATTCTTGCGCTGGGCAAAGCCCAGTATGCACAGGGCCAGTTTGAAGACGCCGCCGCAACACTGGGCAAATTGCCGCAGAACAACCGCCTTGCGCTGGAAGCAAACTTCTACCTCGGCCTGGCCAGCTTCAACTCCGGCCAGTACCCCGCCGCGGAAAAGGCATTTGAATTCGTCGCCAGCCGACTGCCTCTGCCAGAGGTCGTCAACAACCAGGCCGTCTCCGCCAGCCGCCAGGGTAAAGACGCGGGAGCTCTCTTTCAACGCGCCTCCGCTGCCGACCCCAAGGACGCTGACTACCATTACAACGTGGCCACGGCGCTCTTCCAGCGACGCGATCTTTCGGGTGCCCGTGCCGAGCTGCAGAAGACCCTGAGCCTGCGTCCCAACGATGCGGAAGCGCCGCTGCTGCTGCAGAAAATCGACAATCCGTCCGCCGATTTCGAGCCGCTGCCGCGCATTCGCCGCACCTATTCTGAGACCGGCTTCCGACAGGCAGCGTATGAACTGGAAGAGATGCGCGCCATGCAGGCTGCCACCCTGCCTCCGGCAAAGCAGTCCGAAGCACTGGTTCAGCAAGGCATCGATTACCTGCAGCAGGGGCTGGTGCTGGAGGCGGAACGTGAGTTCCAGGCCGCTGTACAGATTGACCCGGCCTCCGCCGCGGCGCATACCGGCCTGGCCCAGGTACGTGAGCGCAGCGGCAATGCTGCTGATGCCCGCACCGAAGCCGAAGCCTCTCTGAAGCTGAAACCGAACGCTGCGGCCTACCTGGTTCTGGCGCGCATGGAACTGGCAACGAACCAGCTTCCACAGGCCGCCAACGACGTCAGTAACGCCCTGCGCCTGGAGCCTGCCAACGCTGCCGCCATCGCTCTGAAGCAGACCATTGCCAGCCGAAGCCAGGCGGCCCAGTAAAAATGCTCACCGCCCTGCTGCCTCAGCCGGCATGGCTCTTCGCCCTGGCCATCCTGGGAATTCTGCTCATGTATGTGGAAGCCAACCGGCCCGGACGAGTCATCCCGGGCTGCCTTGGCCTGCTGACTCTGCTCGTCACCCTGCCGGTGCTGTTTACTCCGGCCGTTCTGCCGCTTTCGCTTTTCCTGCTGCTGGCCGGTTTCGGGCTGTGCGTGCTGCAGGCATGGCTCCCGGTCGCCTGGATCGGGACCCTCTCCGGGGTCACGGCCATGTCCGCGGGGATGGCGCATTTTTATGCTGCATGGCCCCAACCAAACCCAGTGGCCGCCGTCTTTCTATCAGCCGTTCTGGGATTCGCCACCAGTTATCTTTTCAGCATTGCGTTACGGGCGCGCCGAGCCAAGCGCGTCACGATACACTAGAAACATCGTTTTTTCGGTAAGGAGTCACCGCTGTTCATGTCGAAGTTGTGCCGTGCGTTTCTGATTGCAGGTTTGGGTCTTGCCTCCGTCCTTTCTACCCAGGCGCATGCCCAGGCCTCAGGGTCCAAGAAGCTCGCCAAGCACATTGACCGGCTGGATCTTGGGCTGGGTGGTGCTTACGTCAGCCAATCCACCGTAAAAGGGACCAACTACCTGAACCAGAAAATTACTCAGGATGTTTCCACCACCTTTGGCGCCCTGTTGCAGATCCGCTACACCAAGAGCCCGCGCGTTGGTTTTGAGTACAACTTCAATTACAGCCGCGCCACCCAGGGTTACACCAACACGACTGCTGGAACCGTACTGACCGTGCAGACTGCTCCCCTGGAGCACACAATTGGTTACGTCTACCACGGACCCGAGTTCGCGGGCATCAGGACCTTCGTCTCCGGCGGCGCCGGTGTGACCGAGTACAAGCCTACTCGCCTGGGCGGTGTTGGCCTGCAGTCGCAGGCACGCGCCACGTATTACTACTCCATTGGCGGCGAAATGCCGGTCTTTACGCCGAACTTCGGCGTACGCGTGCAGTTCCGCCAGGCCTTCCACAAGGCTCCGGACTTCGGCCAGAACTATCTGACCATCCAGAAGCAAAACAGCAGCATTGAGCCGGCCTTCGGCTTCTACGTACACTTCTAGATACTTTTGTGGGATATCCACCGGGCCACAGTTGGCCTATCATCGCGATTGTAGGCTGCGGCTGAAGCCGTGGTCCGTGGATACCTCCTCCTGCTATGAGTACCGTGGTCGACGACCTGGATCTGGAACCGGCGCGCAAAGAGCGCGAAATTCACCTGAGCACCAGCTCAGTACTCGGCATTTTCTTTGCCGCAGCACTGGTTTGTGCTCTCTTTTTCGGCTTCGGCTACACCGCCGGACGTCGCTCGGCCATCAACACTCCGGCTGAGCAGGGAGAGGCCGGCAACAACTTCAGCAACTTCAAGCCTGCCCCCGGCTCAGTCGCCATCCAGTCCGTCCCCGGCTATCTTTCCGACAAGCAGGCCTCGGATGCGAACTCCGCAACTTCCGGCCAGAAATACTATGGTTCGCCCAACGCTACCGCAGCACCGCAGCCAACCGCCACACCGGCGGTAGCGCAGGTTGCTCCCCGGCAGACCACACCAGTACGCACAGCACCCGAACCGGAACCTTCTCCGGCGCCGCGTCTTGCGGCCGCCGTTGCGCAGCCGCAGGTTCCTGCCGTGCAGCCCGTCTCCCTGCCTACGACCCAGCCCCAGGGCCCTGCCGTAGTACAGGTGGCCGCCGTATCGCACCAGGAAGATGCCGAAGTCCTGCTCAGCGCGTTGAAGCGTCGCGGGTATGCGGTCTTCACTGCGTCCGGGCCGGCTGACCGACTGATCCATGTGCAGCTTGGGCCGTTCCCCTCGCGTAAGGACGCCGAGGCGATGCGCCAGAAGCTGCTCTCAGACGGTTACAACGCCATCGTCAAATAGCTAAAGAGCAGCAGAGTCAATGGCAATGGGCAGCAAGTCGTAGATTCCGCCAAAGCCACCGTTTGACAGGATGGCGACCACATCGCCCGGCTGCATCTCTTTCACAATCTTCGTGACGATTGCATCCACATCCGGCAGCAGTACTGCCGGTGTTCCCTGCGCGTTCAGCCCGGCAACCACCGTCTCCGGATGCAGACGTTCCTTTACCGGAATGCTCTCGCTCTTGAAGACCGCAGCCAGGATCACCGAATCCGCCAGCGCCAGCGAACCAACCAACTCCTTCTCAAAGACATTGCGGCGCAGCGTATTCGAGCGAGGTTCCAGCACTGCGATCAGACGCCGTTCCGGATACTTCGCACGCAGAGCGCGCAGCGTCTCACGGATGGCCGTAGGGTGGTGCGCAAAGTCATCGATAATCGTAATGCCGCGGGTCTCCGCAACCACTTCAAGGCGGCGCTTCACTGACCGGAAGGTCTTCAGCGCCTCCTCAATGCTGGCCGCATCCACTCCCTGCGTCGCGGCAAGAGCAGCCGCAGCCGTGGCGTTCATCGCGTTGTGCTCACCCGCCATTGGCAGCGTCAGTTCGGCAAATGGTTCTCCGGCACGCAGCAAAGACCAGCGCGAGCCTTCTCCTTCATGCCGAAGATTGGTCACCCGCCAGTGCGAACCTTCCGCGAAGCCATAGCGTTCCACCCGGCAGAAAGCACGAGCCACACACTCGGTCACATTCTCGCTGCCGTCAAAAGCCACCACGACTCCGTTGCGCGGAACCAGGTTCACGAAGCGCTTGAAGGCCGTCTTCACCGACGGCAGGTCGGCGTAGATATCCGCATGGTCAAACTCTACATGCGTCAAAATAGCGGCCTGCGGGAAATAGTGCAGAAACTTCGGACCCTTGTCGAAAAAGGCGGTATCGTACTCGTCACCTTCCAGGATGAAGGGCTTGGTGCCGCGCACCCGGAAGCTGGTGCCGAAGTTCTCCGCCACGCCGCCGATCAGGAAGCTGGGCGCAAGCTCTGGCCTGCGCCGCGAGGCTACTTCAAAGATCCATGCCAGCATGCTGGTCGTCGTCGTCTTTCCATGCGTTCCGGCCACGACGAACGAGTCACGCCCGCGCAAAAACTCGTCGTGGATCAGCGCCGCCATGGATGTGAAGGCCAGCCGGTGCTCCAGCACATACTCCAGCTCCACATTGCCGCGCGAGATAGCATTGCCCACCACCACGAGGTCCGGCGCGGGCTGCAGGTTCTTCTCCGCGTATGGCTCCAGGATCGGAATGCCCAGCGAGGCCAGAAGCTCTGACATGGGCGGATACGCCGCCGCGTCCGAACCCGTAACCTTGTGTCCCTGCGCCTGCAGCATGCCAGCCAGCGAGGCCATCGCCGTGCCGCAGATCCCGATCAGATGAATGTGTTTGAGTCCCTGCATCTAGACGACCGCACTCTCCAGAAAATTCAATTCAGGCTCAGCCGAGCAATCCAATGCACAGCGAACGCCCAGTGGCATCGAGATATTCGGCTCCGACACATGCCCCGACCGCAGACCAATCGCCACCGGCCCGGCAAAGTCGCGCAGCGAATGCTGGATGGCATCCTCGAGCAGCTGCATATCTTCCGGGCCAACACACTGCTTCATATCGCCGAAGACGATGCCCTGCACCGTATCCAGCCGTCCGGCCCAGCGCAGGTGCAGCAGGATGCGATCCCACTGGTACGGTTTGGTGCCGATGTCTTCAAGAAAGAGGATGCTATTGCCGGTCTCCGCAGCCCACGGTGTCCCCAGCGACTGCGCCAGGATGGAGATACAACCACCGCGCAGCACGCCCTCCGCCTTGCCCGGCCGCAACACACGCAGGCCATCGGCGGGCGTCAGCTTCCAGTTTGCAGCACCTTCAAAGACCGCACGCCAGCTTGTCCTGTCCACACCGTTCTCGCGGGCAAAGTCCGCCGCCACCATAGGCGCATAGAAGGTATTCAGATCACAGTAGGTCTGGAAGTAGTTATGCAGCGAGGTGTGGTCGCTGTATCCAATAAATGCCTTCGGATTCGTGCGGATCAGTTCCGTATCCAGCAGGGGCAGCAACTCCGCCGTGCCCCATCCACCGCGGGAGCAGATAATCCCATCAATCGTCTTGTCCGCAAAGGCCGCGTGCAGATCACTCACCCGCTGCTGCGCCGTGCCCGCGTAATACAAAGGCCCGCCGCCATACGCATGCGGATACACCACCGGCTCGTACCCAAGCTCACGCAACGCTGACACACCCTTATCCACCAGGTGCCGCTGCGGTGTGCTCGCCGGCGAAACCACTGCCAGCCGCGCACCCTTCCGCAACGCTTTTGGCTTTACGCTCACAGCGTAACCTCACCCACACAGATAATTTCTGCCGGACCGGTCAGGCGCATCTCCTCACTTTTCGATGGCCACACCACACGCTGCGGACCACCTTCGGCAATCGCTTCCAGCGTTGTGCTGCATCCACGCAGAGCGATCGCGGCGGTCGACGAAGCACAGGTGCCGGTGCCAGAGGAGGTCGTTGGCCCAACGCCGCGCTCGTAGATGCGGAAGGCTATCTGCCCCGGAGCCAACACGCGGACAAACTCCACGTTGGTCTGCTTCGGAAAGTCAGGGTGGAAGCAGATCTTCTCTCCCAGCGCCTGCCAGGTGAGCCCGTACGCGCTGAAGTCGTCCGTATCCACAAAGATGACGAAGTGAGGATTGCCGACGTTGACGTTCGCGCCTTCCACCGCGCCTACGCCCGGCACCTCCACCGTCTGCGGATGCACCCGGGGCACACCCATGCCTGTTTCGATCAGGAACTCCGTCTCTTCACAAGAGACCGTGGTGCAACTGCGCGGCCCGCCATGCGTGCCCAGAGTCACCTGCTTCAGGCCTTCGCTGTAAGCAAGCCATGCGGCCACGCAGCGTGTGCCATTGCCGGAGAGCTCCGCCTCGGAGCCATCGGCGTTGAACAGACGCAGGAAGAAGCTGCCATCGGGCAGGCGATCCAGAAACTCGACGCCGTCCGCGCCTACGCTGGTGTTACGGGCGCACAGCTTGCGCGCGATGCCGGCATGATTGCCGCCCGCCAGCGTCTCTTCCACTACGAGAAAGTCGTTGCCGCAGGCATGTGCTTTTACAAAAGGAATCATCGTTATCTCTTAATCGGCTGAAAAACTTCAGACTCGTAAATGCGTGCGCAGGGCTGGCCTGTTGTGCACAGCACGGTCAACAACTTCAGGTTCGCGGAATTCTTTTTGACGGCCTCGGCAACCGGATCCTTGTCGATCGCAATCACATACGCCGCCCAGATCGAAGGTGCGTCCAGGGCGCGATGGAAGCTGACATAATCCGACTCCGACACAAACTGCTTCAGCGGAATTCCTGATTTCTGAATTGCCCCGACGTGATCGGAGGTAAACATCATCACCGGCAACCCCTGCGGCATGGCCAGCAGTTCCCGCGTGATGGAGTCTTCAAACGGAATCCGCGTACGCGAGTTCACAATGCCTTCCTTCAGCACCAGAGGTGTAAACCACGTCATGGCAATGCAGTTGGCCACGCACAGCATCAGCACCACGGGCTGCAGAAACACCGCCTGCATGGGCCGCGTGCGAATGATCCTGCTCTCAAACCACGCCACCACCACAAAAGCAAACGCCACCAGCGCGGGCAGCAGTTCCATACCGTACCGTGCGTTGTAGTACGAGTGCGGATACAGCTGTGGAATGAAGATCGGCACCGAACCATACGACACCGAGTACACATAGAACGGCAGCGGCATCCACAGCAGAGCCGAGGCGCGCGCCAGCCCCCGCTTCCACAACATGTACGTTCCGGCAATGGCCGCGGCCATCAGCAGGAAGCCTGTCTCCCACGCGGCGGCATCCACCTGCGCGGTGCGCGTGTAGAACAGCAGCGCCCAGCCGGGGTTGTGCCAGCCACGATAATGCTGTCCCGGAGGCGCGGTGTTCCGCTCAATCGCAGCCGCCGAGTAAGGCCCCCGCATGAAGTCCAGCGGATCGCCTGTGTAATGCCAGTTGTGATACAGCCAGCCCATCGGCGCGAGCACGGTCAAAATGGTGAGAATGGCGAAGGCTCCACGCACCTGATCGAAGATGCGCTTGTTCTTCACCAGTGAGATGAGCAGCATCAGCCACACGCATGCAGCCAGAATCCAGCCGTCATAGCGCGTATAGACCGAGAGCACCGAGAGAATGCCAGAGACCACCAGCCGCGCCTTCACCACGCCGATGCGCTCTTCGCGGATCGCGTCGATCGCCTCCATCACTAGCACTGTCTGCCAGATGAACAAGGCCAGGAACAGCGGCTCAGTCATGGCCGTGCTGCCCAGGTACAGCAGGTTTGGGTTCAGCGCATAAAACAGCGTCGCGCCAAAGGCCCAGTGCATAGGCAGCATGCGGCGCGTCAGCCGGTAGAAGCCAATATTGCCAAGGATGTAGCAGACAAAGGATGGCCACGTGCCGCCGGAGCCGGTCTGCCACCACTGCAACTTTGAAACAAACGGCACCAGCAGCAGATGCGGCAGCGGAAGCCACACGCTGCCGAGCTGCGGTAGTCCAGGGTTTACCGAATCGATGATGCGGCGCGCAATGGCCAGATGGGCCACCGCATCGCCATACAGAAGCAGGTAGCCGCGCGCGGCGCAGACCAGTACCGCGAGAAAGGCGAGAATCAACGACGCCAGCGCAATGGGGAACAGCTCCTGCCGCTTCGCCGGCCTGATCGCCAGACGCTCCGCGATCGTCTTCTCATCGTTGGGGATGAGGTCGCGATCGCGGTCCTTCGCGCTCTGGTTGTACTTACGCCTCAAGCTCAAGGTGCGAGATCTCCTGCAGCGTGCGGAAGCGTTGCTCGATGTCGTCGCGGGTCAACGTGTGCAGGCGCTCCGTGCCAAAGCTCTCTACGGCGTATGACCCCATAACACCGCCATAGAAGAGCGCCTTGCGGAAGACCGCCGGGGTCAGCTCCGGCTGCGATGCAATGTAGCCATAGAAACCACCGGCAAAGCAGTCGCCTGCACCGGTCGGGTCCACCACTTCATCCAGCGGCATGGCCGGCGCGCGGAAGGGCAGCGTAATGTGGCTTACGCCGGTAAAGCTACGGTCGCAGAAGAAAGCGGTTGCGCCATACTCGCCGTGTTTGACCACCAGCGACTTCGGTCCCATCTCCATGACTTTGCGCGCAGCCTTCAGCAGGTTGTTCTCGCCGGCCAGCATCCGCGCTTCA
Organism: Terriglobus tenax; assembly: GCF_025685395.1. Lineage (NCBI taxonomy): Bacteria > Pseudomonadati > Acidobacteriota > Terriglobia > Terriglobales > Acidobacteriaceae > Terriglobus > Terriglobus tenax. The sequence goes on from NZ_JAGSYA010000004.1 coordinate 1,097,537, forward strand.
CCATCGTTGATCAACAGGACATCCAACTCGGCCAGCACCTTTTCCAGGTTGGCACGATGGTCGGCGATCCAGTAATTCATCGTGTCGCCAGCCACCAGCTTTACATCCGGCATCTGCTTGCGGACCTGCAACTGCAGCACGGGATCGATGTTGGCCAGGAAGAGATAGTCGGAGTCGAGATAACTTGCCGGGATCTTCGGAGCAAAGCTGCCGAAGACGTTCAGGTCAGTGGCCAGCGTCTCCGCCTCGGAGAGGCTTTTCATGTACGAACCGGCCCAGTGGAAGCTCTTGCCCTCAGCATGTTCAATGCCGGTGGTGTCCACACCGCGCTTCTTCAGTGTTTCTTCGTGCTCCGGCAGAAAGTCCTCGCCAACGACGCCGACCACGCGCACATCGGTAAAGAAGCTGGCAGCCATCGCAAAGTGAAAGGCGGCTCCACCCTGTACCCGCTCACGCTTGCCGTGCGGCGTCTCCAGGGTGTCAAACGCAACCGAACCAACAACCAGAATCGACATTCGTATTCCTTATCCTTCGTACTTGTCGAGCAGCAGGGCCAGCTTAGCGCGCGTTGCCGGGGGAATCGCCTTCTTGTCGGTCATCACGGCAAACTTCAGAGCGGAGGCGCAGGCGCAGGTGCGCTCGCCCTTCGGCATGGCGGCAACGGCAGCTTTCACGACCTTGGCGGCGTTGGTTGAGTTGGTGTGCATCACCTTGATGATCGCGTCGACGGTTACATCATCGTGGCCTTCAAACCAGCAGTCGTAGTCGGTGACCATGGCCAGCGTGGCGTAGCAAATTTCGGCCTCGCGGGCCAGCTTCGCCTCCTGCAGGTTCGTCATGCCGATCACGTCCGCGCCCCAGCTGCGGTACAGCTTTGACTCGGCGCGGGTGGAGAACTGCGGGCCTTCCATGCAGATATACGTGCCGCCGTTCTTGCCCACCACGCCAACCTCGGCGCATGCGCCTTCGAAGGTTTTCGCAACCGTCGCGCAGACCGGGTCACCAAAGGCAACGTGGCCCACAATACCGTCCCCGAAGAAGGTGGAGGTACGGGCAAAGGTGCGGTCGATGAACTGGTCGGGAATCACAAAATCGGTCGGCTTGTGCTCTTCCTTCAGGCTTCCGACAGCCGAAACCGAAAGAATGCGCTTCACGCCGAGCTGCTTCATGGCGTAGATATTGGCGCGGAAGTTCAGCTCCGTGGGCAGAATACGGTGCCCCTTGCCGTGACGCGCCAGGAAGGCCACCTTGCGGCCTTCAAGCTCACCCAGAACCAGCGGGTCACTGGGGTCGCCGAAAGGAGTGGTGATCTTCTCCTCGCGGATGTTGGTAAACCCGGGCATGGAATACAGCCCACTGCCGCCAATAATGCCAATCTCTGCCTGTTGCAACGCGTTCATTCTCCTGTGGTGGCCAAATGATGAGTATATCGCCCGGCCTCGTGGATTCCCGCCTTCATCACGCCCAGGCGTGCCATTCCGTTCATCAGAGGCGTCGAAAGCGGCTGCATCACCAGTTGCGTCGGCCCCTCGCCCTGGTTCGCCGTCACCTGGTCACGCAGCTTGCGCGCCAGCTCCAGGGGAAAGCCTTCGCTGGTGAAGACACCGGAACCCGCCTTCGAGATCAGCACATCGCCCTCGTTGGTGGAGTAAATCTCCTCGCCGTCCTTCTCCTCGTCCGACCGGCGCTGCAAGCCGGAATACTTCCGGGCCAACTGCGCCGAGTACAGTTTCTGAAAGCTCTCCGCCGAATCCTTGTTCTTCCAGCGGGAGTAGTAAAGGAGGCCCAGATTCGCGGTCGTCGCCGGAGCGTTCTTCTTCAGCGCAGCGTAATACACACCGCCAGCCCACGATGGGGCCAGGGCATCGGCCATCTGCGGACCGGCAAACAGCTCCGCCAGCATGTGGACATCGAATTCGCCCAGCACACCCACGTCATACGGTGTGTACTCCTTTTCCAGCAACGGGTGCAGGTCCGCGAGATGGATCAGCGGCTGAGGCGTCTGGGCCAGGTAACTTTCCGGATGCATGATCTGCGAGGTGTTGACCGGCGGATTGTCCAGCGTGCCGGTAAAGGCCGCCTGCACCCCCTTACGCCGCAGAATCGCCTGCTCAAAGGTCAGCCCGTTCGCATACGGGAACAGCAGGCTCTGCTGCAGGATCAGCGGAGCACGGGACAGAACCGGAGAGCTGTCCGTGCCGCTCAGCATGTCCTTCATGCGGCCCATCAGCTCCTCCGGAACATCGGCCAGCGTCTTGCCCGTGTCCTTCATGGAATAGTCCACGAAGACGATCATCGCCTGGCCCTCCAGCACGGCCTCGCGCGTCGTGTCGGCCTCATCGTTCTTGATGTGGGCATTGTCCTGCTGGACATTTTTCGCGATGTCCTTCAGCCCCTGGTCGCCCCACCTGGTCAGGTCCACGTGCTGGTCCTGCAGGGCGTGCGTCAACTCATGGGCCATGACCGGCTTCTGCGTCTCCGGCTCCACCCAGTCCAGCAGATTGATGGTCTTGGTCTTGTTGTCGTAATACCCGGCAATCTGTTCGGTCAGCAGGCTCAGCAGAAAGGGCTTCAGGTCGAAGTCGTGGTCCAGCAGGCCAAACTTCTTCAGCACAATCTCGCTGCGCTCCATGCGCTTGGCGCCCTCGTCCTCGTCGAACTTCTGTTTCAGGTACCTGGTCACCGCGTCTCGCGTGATCAGCACTTTTTTTACAGGCTTGCTGGATTTCAAGCCGGAATCCTTCGCCGCAAAGCCCTGGATCTCGTCCACGCTCTTGAACAGCTCAGCGGCTTCCTTCTGGGTAATGTGGATTTCGGGCTTTTTGGCGGCGTCCGAAGTGCCGGGAGGGGGAGTCTGAACCTGAGCCTGGATAGCGGCCGGAACCGAGAAAAGGGCCACCAAAGGCAGCGTGGCGGTAAAAGTCAAAAGAGCGCGAAACGGGTGGCGCATCAAACGGGAGTCTCCCATCATCCAACGAAACGTATACTTAGCATAGACGCCGTTTATGAGCACACTTGCACACAACGAAGCTCCGGCGCTTTCAGTCGACCATCATCTCGTCCTGAAAGCACTCCTGTCCACGGCGGCCACGTATCCCTTGGACGCAAACGGATGGATTGCGGTTCGCGGAGAAGACCGCGAACGCTGGCTGAACGGGATGCTGACCAACAACATCCGCGACCTGAAGCCCGGCGAAGGCTGCTACAACTTCCTTCTTTCGGCGCAGGGCCGCATCCAGCAGGACACCACCGCCTTCCAGCTCGGCGGCCAGATTCTGTTAGAGACCGCACACGAGCGCGTCCCCGCGCTGATGGCAGCACTCGACCACTTCATCATCATGGATGACGTCGAGTTGGAGGATGTCTCGGCCAGGCATCACGGCATCGGCATCGCCGGACCGGAAGCTGAGGCCAAACTGGCGGCTATTGGAATTGACGTTGCGGGTCTCGAACCTGTCTCTACACGAGAGGCCGAATGGAAGGGCGCCAAGCTCTGGGTCGTCGCGCAGTACAGTCCGCTGACACCGCGCTTTGAGCTGTGGGCCGAAGAGATGGCTCCGCTGACTGCGGCACTTGCGGATGTGCCGCAAGCCAGTGCCACCGACCTCGAATCCCTCCGCATCCTCGAAGGCGTCCCGGCCATCGGTCACGACATCCGCGAGAAAGAGCTTGCACAGGAGACCGGCCAGATCCGCGCCCTGCACTTCAGCAAGGGCTGCTACCTTGGCCAGGAGATCGTCGAACGCATCCGTTCGCGCGGTAACGTCCACCGCACCTTTACCGGTTTCCTTTTCCAGGGCACCGCTCCAGTCACAGGGACCGCCATCATCGCCGCCGGTTTGCCGGTCGGCGAGCTGACCAGCATCGACGCTACGCTCGGCGCTGCACTTGGATTCATCCGCCGCGAAGCTCTTGAGCGCGGCCAGGAACTTAGCTACGAAGGGGGCACGCTGATCGCGTCACCGCTCCCCTTCCGCATCGCATAGAAGGTATTTATGGCAGATAAAGTCACTCCGTTCGTCGTCAACGACCGCCGCAAGTTCACCACCGAGGGCGAACTTCGCCCCGAGTCCGAGCGTCCGCACTCCGAAGAGTCTGAAACAGCCAAGATAGAAGAGGCGCCGAAGCCCGTCGCCGCGATGCCGGAGCCGCCCGCGCCCGAGACATCCGAACCAGCAGAGGCCGAGATGCCGCGCGTGACAGCGGAGCAGGCCGAGCGTTCGAAGGCCGCCTATGAAGCGACCGCCGACCGCCTCGACACCGCTGTTCGCGCCGCCAACCCCGGCATGGACCACCTGCCGCCGATGAGCTTTGAGCGCATGGTGCAGTCCATCTACATGACCACCATCATGCAGCTGGGCGGCGGCACTCCTGACGGCGAACAGGCCCGCGTCGACATTCTTGGCGCACGCCAGTCCATTGACATGCTGGGCGTGCTGCAGGAGAAGACCAAGGGCAACCTGAGCGACAGCGAGGCCGCCCTCATCGACAACGCTCTCTTTGAGGTTCGCATGGCCTTCCTCGAAATTACGCAGGCTCTGGCCCGCCAGGCAGCCCGTCCTCAGACCGATGAACCGCTGCCACCGCCGCCGGGCGGAGGTCCGCGCATCGTCCGCTAGAGGCATGCAGGCCACCCTCACATTTCTCGGGACCGGCACCTCCATGGGGGTGCCGACGCTCGGCTGCGGCTGCGCTGTATGCGCCTCCGCGGTCGACGGCACACAGCCGCGTAACCGGCGCACGCGCACCTCGGCGCGCATCGAGTTCAACAGCCGCACCGTGCTGATCGACACCGGCCAGGACTTCCATGTCCAGGCCGTCCGCGAGAAGATCACCCAGGTGGACGCCGTGCTCTACACCCACGGCCACGCCGATCACATCCTCGGCATGGACGACCTTCGTCCGCTCTCCTTCGCCAACCCCATCCCGCTTTATGCGGACGAGGAGACGGCCGCCACCATTGAGCGCATCTTCGAGTACACATTCCGCAAGCAGGACCGCTACACCACCTCCGCACGCGTCGAGATGCACCGCGTCAGCACCGCTCCCGGCACCCAGGTAGAGCTCTTCGGCGCGGCCTTTCAGCGCATCCCCGTCCAGCACGGACGGCAGACAATCACCGGCTGGCGCTTCGGCAAGGCAGCCTACCTGACCGACCTCTCCTCCCTGCCGGAGGAGAGCTTCCCCTTACTCGAGGACCTCGACATCCTGATCCTCGATGCGCTGCGGCGCGCACCGCACCCCTCGCACTCGAACCTCGAGAACTCCATTGCCCTGGCTAAACGCATCCAGCCGCGTCAGGCCTTTTTCACCCACATCTCGCACGACCTGGACCACGACACCATCAACGCCGAGCTGCCACCGAACATCCGCATGGCGTACGACGGCCTGCAGGTCCCCTTCCAGATCGCAGAGGATACGGAATGAAGATCTTCCGCTCCCCGGCTGAAATCCCCATAGACTTCGGCCCCACCATCATCAGCATCGGCAACTTTGACGGCGTCCACCGCGGCCACCGCTGGGTTATCTCGGAGATCATCGCCCGCGCACAAGAGTCCGGCGCGAAGTCCGTAGCCGTCACGTTTGACCCGCATCCGGTACGGGTATTGCGGCCTGAAATCTCCACGAAGATGATTTCGCCGCTCGACGAAAAGCTGCGCCTTCTCGCCGCCACCGGCCTGGACGCCACGTTGATCGTTCCTTTTACACCGGAGCTGGCGCAGACCTCCGCCGAGGACTTCGCCCGGCAGGTGATCTGCGACTGCCTGCGCGCTACCGAGGTCCACGTCGGCAACAACTTCCGTTTCGGCTACCAGGCACAGGCCGATGTCTTCCGGCTGGCCCAGCTGGGCAACGAACTCGGCTTCTCGGAAAAGATCTACGAGCCGGTTCCTCTGCGCGGCGGCATCATCTCCTCCAGCCGCATCCGCAAGCTGCTGGAAGCCGGCAACGTCTCCGCCGCACGCGCCCTGCTGGGCAGGCCCTTCAGTATCTGCGGCACCCCGGCACGCGGCCGTGGCTACGGAACGAAGTATGCCGTTCCGACGATCAACATGGCTCCATATGCCGAACTGTTGCCCGCCAACGGCGTCTACGTAACCACGCTGCAGATCGGCGAGAACGGTCCCATCTTTGAAGGCGTGACCAACGCCGGCAACCGACCCACCTTCGGCCCGGACAGCTTCGCCGTCGAGACCCACCTCTTCGACTTCCAACCGGTTGACCTTACGGAAGAGACACCGCTGCGTCTCACCTTCCTGAAGCACCTGCGGCCTGAAATGAAATGGGACTCGCCTGAAGCGCTGAAGGCCCAGATCGGCAAGGACATCGCCAGGGCCCAACGGTTCCTGCACGGATATCGCAAACTCTCAGCCAAATAAGTGAGTTTGGTGTGTCATCCTGAGCACAGCGAAGGGCCTGCTTTTGTCTTTTTTGTCTTTCTTGTCTTTTGTCATCTTGTAAGGATCTGCTTCTATCCATCCCCACATCCCCGCTACTGCAGCGTGACCAGCACTTCAATCACACCGGTTCCCTGCTCCAGACTCCCCATGGCCTTCCCCACCACTGCACCCAGCATCCGGCCGCGGTCCGTGCCCTTCATCGCGTATCCCACCTTCGACGACGTCACCAGCAAATCCCCGCGCTTGATCGCCCCATTCTCCGCGCTCACCTTCGTCGGCACAATGCCCACCATCGCCATCGGAACCTCCCCCGGCCCCGCCTTGGGATCATTACTCTGGCGCCTCCCCGTCAGCCCCGGCTTGGTCGAATAGATTCCCGCCACCAGCGAAGAATATGGCTCCTGCGACTTCTCCACATCCTCCGTCCCAGATGCAGCCAGCACCAGAACATCCCCCGGCTCATACGACCTGCGGTCCCCGGCCACATCCACTGACTCCGCATAGTCCCCACCACACGTCGTGCCGTTCCATGCCGTGGCCTGGATCGTACCGTCAGGGTAAGCCATCGACGCACCACTTCCGGTCGTCAGCTTGAGACTGCCATTGAGCTCAAGCCTCGCCCCTGGGCTCGTCGTTCCGATGCCGACGTTGCCATCCGGTGAAATTGCCAGGGCCGTCGTTGCAGTCGTCCCTTGACCATGGAGGCCATTCGCTGTACCCAATTCGATCTGCGTTCCACGAATCGTTGTCGGAAACGCGCCGAGGGTATTAACGTTGCGAATCTTAAGGTACGCAGCAGGAGCACTCGGATTCGTATCTCGAAGAAACCGGTCGTTGTATATGATCCCACCCACGTCATACGTCAAACCGTCAGGCATAGCAGCGGTCTGTGATTGGGTAATCATTGCGCTACGGTTACCGTCAATTTCCAGTGCGGAACCTGGAGCGGCCGTCCCGATGCCGACATTGCCTCCATTAGGATTCAACGCTAACGGAAAGGAGAGTCCATCCGATGGACGCATCGTCTGTATCCAGACCGCATAACTTGGACTTCCATTCAATGCGCCTGTATAGAGATAAACATCGTCGCCTCCCACTTTGGTGATACCCGTATTCACTCCGATGCTGTTAGAGCGAGTGCCCTGTACATCCAGCGTGGCCGCTGGGTTCAGTGTCCCAATCCCGATATTGCCGTTCGAGTCAGAGATATGGGAATCACCAATCTGCGATCCGCCCGTAAACTTTGGGATCACATTCGTTGTTCCACCGCTTGTTGTAACCTGCGCAAGAGCAAGGGAACACATGCTGAACACAGTTCCCACCATTACCGCTTTCCATCCGTGCATCTCTTCTCCATGGCATAGCCGGGCTTGGAATGTTCTTTGGAAATGGAGCTTCTCGGTGCATCCATTCAGGGAATGGCTGACGATTCACTCATCTGTGCCGGTTTGGCGACAATAAGTGCAGCCCTCTGCGAATGGCAATACACAGAAGTCGCTATACCTTTGCGCGGGAGAAGTTAATGGATTGGTTATTGAATTTGCGTGATGGCTTTCACTAACGCACGGCTTCAGCATGCCGCACGGCATCACTCCTGCGGCTTCGCCGGAGACGGAGCCTGCGGCCCCTGCGAAGGCATTCCAGGGACAAGCACCGGCTTCGGAACATAATCCTGCGGCGAAGGCTGCGACGGCATCTCCGGCTTCTGGACAGGCGGAGGAATTTTCGGCGCAGGCGTGCGGTCTACCACGGGTTTGGTCGTCTCCGATGTCTGGTCCTCGTCCGAATCCTCGTCGGTGTCCTTCTTCTTCTGTTCTTCGGTCGCTAACTTCGCGTCGGAGTTCACCTGGACGTCGAGCTTCTTCTTCTCCCCACCCGTCACAAATTGCTCGTTCGGTCTGTCGGCAATGGCCACCTTCATAAAATCCATCCAGATGGGCAAGGCCGCACGCGCTCCTGTTTCCTTCTCACCCAGCGATTCGCGGGTATCGTAGCCAATCCACACACCGCAGGTCACCGAGGGCGAAAATCCCAGGAACCACGCATCGGTAAAGTTGTTCGTCGTTCCTGTTTTGCCGCCCAGGGCATGGTGCATCTGCGAGGCAGCGGCAGCCGTGCCGGTCAGCGTCACCTGCTTGAGGAGGGTCATCATGGATCGCGCCGTTTCGACCGAGGTCACCTCACTGACCTTCGGCGTCGGCACCTCCAGCGGCAGCCCATCGGCCGCCGTGACACGGCGCACATAATGCGGCTCCACGCGGATGCCGTCATTGGGAAACACCGCATAGGCCCCCACCTGGTCATACAACTTCATATCCGCTGCACCCAGGGCGATGGGCAGAAACGCGGGAATTTTTGAGGTGATACCGAAGCGCTGCGCAACGTCGATCACCTTCTGAATGCCGACCTGGTGCGCCAGCCGTAACGCCGGAATGTTACGGCTCTCCGCAAAGGCCTCCAGCACCGTCATCGGCCCCTTGAAGTTAGGTTCGTAGTTGTGCGGCGTATACGGCCCGCTTGGGGTCGAGAAGGTGGTCGGAATATCCAGAACGATATCGGTCGGCTTGGTGCCCGCCTCCACCGCCGCCGTATACACGTACGGTTTGAAGGACGAACCGACCTGGCGCTCCGATTGCGTGGCGCGGTTGAACTGCGACAGGCCATAATCGCGCCCGCCCACCATCGCCAACACCTCGCCGTTGGAGTTGTCCATCGCCATCAGCGATCCCTGCGCGCCGGAATCCTGCTCCAGTGACGCATGAATCCCCTTCTCGCCATCAGAAGACAGGATGCGGACATACGCGACATCGCCCTTCTTCAGCAGGGCATCGCCGGTCTTCATCTGCGTCCAGGCCCAGTCGGCCGGCTCGATGTATCCCTGCTTCGATCCAATGCGGAAGCGGATCTCCTTGGCTGTTGCGTCAGTCACAAGCACGTGGAAGTAGGCATCCTTCTCCACCGGCTCGGTCCAGTCCGGATGCTCATAGGTATCCATTTCCTGCCCGGCAAGCACAATGTTCTGAATGCGATTCTTCCAGCCGTGGCGACGCTCATAGGACGCCACACCATTCAGCACGGCGCGGTTGGCAGCCACCTGCAAGTCATAATCCAGCGTGGTGTACACGCGCAGTCCCGCGCCATGCACCTGCTCGGTGCCAAACTGCTGCTCCAGCTGGCGGCGAACCTCTTCAATAAAGTAAGGAGCAATCGAGTTGGCCGGCGGCTCGACCTTCAACCCCAGGGGAGCCGCCTTGGCGCGCACCTCTTCGGCTTCGGTGATCCAGCCATCGCTGCGCATCTCGCTCAACACCAGGTTGCGCCGCTTCAGAGCCCTCTCAGGATGCCGCACCGGAGAATACAGCTCTGGGCCCTTCGGCAAGGCTGCCAGCAGAGCCGCCTCCGGCAGCGTCAGGTCGCGGACATGCTTCGAGAAGTAGTACTCCGCCCCCGCCTCAAATCCATAGGTTCCGCGACCCAGGTAGATCTGATTGGCATAAAGCGCAAAGATCTGTTCCTTGGTAAAGTGACGCTCAATCTGCAGCGTCAGCAGCACCTCCTGCGCCTTGCGGCTGAAGGTCTTCTCCGGCGACAGGAACAGGTTGCGCGCCAGTTGCATGGTCAGCGTGCTGGCTCCCTGCGCCCGGCCCTTGCTGTGCAGATCGCGATAGGCTGCGCCGATGGCGCGGAACAGGTTGACACCCCAGTTGCTCTCAAAGCTCTTGTCTTCAATCGCCAGGATGGCCTGCCGCAGCATGGGAGGAAACTCCGCATACGGCACCACCACGCGACGCTCCAGGGCAAATGAGCCGAACTGGCGCCCGTGAATGTCATACAGCTCTGTCGTTGTGTTCGGGCGGTACCGTTCCAGGTCCTGCATCTGCGGCAGGTCCACGGAATAGACCAGCATCAGGCCACAGAGAGAACCAAACAGCGCAGAAATCGCCAGCAGACCCACAAAGGCGCTGCGCCGGATGACGGCGCGTGTTCTTGCGGCAACACGCCGCGTGCGCATATGGGGGCGCCTGGTTTCCTGCGGATCTTCAGTAAAAAGAGTATTCACGAGCCATGTACTGCCTATGGGAGATCATCCCACAGATCCGTTCTCAGCTCTGTAAGATGCAGTCCATGCCAGCTTAAGCGGCTTTCCCTTTAAGGATCTCAAGCGCCTTGGAGAGCTGGTCATCCAGCTGGTCCTTGTTCGCGGGGGCCGTGGCGTCGTCATCACCGGTATCGATCGCACCGGCCACCAGGACACCTGGGGTCACACCCTCATCCTCAAACTTCTTGCCCGAAGGCGTCTCGTACTTCGCCACGGACAGGATCAGGGCGCCACCGTCCGGCAGCTCAAAAGTCTTCACCTGGCTGCCAATGCCGAAGGTCTTCTCGCCTACCAGCTCCGCGCGCTTGTTGTCCTGCAGCGCTGCCGCCACCAGCTCGGCCGGACCGGCAGTTCCGCGGTTGACCAGCACCACCACCGGGGCCTTCTCGGCAATCGTCTTCGAGGGGTCAGCTGTCACCGTCTGCTTGGCAAACTTCTGGCCTTCCAGCGTCGAAATGGTTCCCGACTTCAGCAGCATGTTGGTCAGCCGCTGCGCCTCCGCCATATCGCCATCGGCAACATCCCGCAGATCCAGAAGCAGCTTCTTGCCGCCCTTGTTCAGGCTCTTCAGTTTGCCCTCAATCTGGGAAACATGGTCACGATCCAGCGAACCCGGCTTCAGATACAGGATGGTCGAGTTCTCATACTGCGTCTCCGCCACGGGAACCGGAGCCATGATGACGCGCGTCAGCTCTACCTTGTCCGGGGAAGCCTTCCGCGGACGCACTACCGACAGCGTCAGCGGGGTTCCGGGCTCGCCACGAAGCATCATCTCGATGGAAGCCAGTGACAGGTCATGGGTCGACTTGTCGTTGATCGATTCAATCAGGTCGCCATCGTTCAGGTTGGCGCGGTCCGCAGGGCTGTTCGGAACCACATTGACTACCGTGGCAAAGCCAAAACGCTTGGAGACGTTCAGACCCACCTGCGCTTTGCCGCCCTTCATCGCCTTGAAGGACTTGTTTTCCTCCGGCGTCAGGTAGCTGGACTCAGAATCCAGAGACTCCAGCAGGCCACGCAGGGCGCCGTTCGTCACATTCGGGATATTCGGCTCTTCCACATAATCCGACTGGATGTGGCTGAGCACCTCGCTGTAGACGTTGATCTGCCGGTAGGCATTTTCCTGCGGATCACTGGCCGCGCTGACTCCCGTGGCGTTCGCGCCCAGGAAAACCGTAAGCACCAGTGCGACCGAACCGATCAGAAGCAGAATCTTGGGGAAACGAGGCATCAGGAACTTTCTCCGGCAAAACGATACGAGCTACCCGCCCGCGATGGGTATTAGACGCGGAAGGGTAAAAATAGCATACTCCCACAGCCCGGGAGTTGTGGCGGCCGGTACGTGTGTGGCAATGTCTGGAAGCGAACGATGACTTACGCTGCCTGAGACCAGAAAATACGTCTCCGCACTGCCGGATTCCTCCATTTGCCCCGACCAGGCAAGCATCGCGGAAACCGGCACCACTCCCGATCCGAGAAAAACCATGAACAATATCCCTCATGCAGGAATCTGGAATCAGGGGTTTGCTGCCGCCCCGGGGCACCGGCATAGCGCATCTCAGATATCTAAAGAAACACACCGGACGGATCGAAGAATTCGCAATCCCCAGTAACGATAGATGGAGTTTTCATGCAACGACGTGATGTTTTGAGGCTGCTGGGTTCGGCAGCCGCGATTTCCGCCTTGCCGCAGGAGGCGCTCGCGCTCCTGGGACAGGCCAGCGCACAGGCGTCCGCGGCCAGGGGGCTGAAGACACTGAATGCACACCAGGATGCCACCGTTACCACAATCGCAGAGCTGATCATCCCCGAGACGGACACCCCCGGAGCAAAAGGGGCAAAGGTCAACGAGTTTATCGACCTTCTGCTCTCCGAGTGGTTTGAGCCGGTTGAAACCCGGGAGTTTCTTGCCGGGCTGGAACAGATAGATGTCCAAAGCCGCAAACAGTTCTCCGCCAGCTTCGTAGAGTGCAGTGCATCCCAGCAGGTCGCACTGCTCAAGCAATTGGATGCAGCGGCTATGGAGTTCGCGCAGAAGCAGAAACAGGCCGCAAAGTCCGGGACACAGCCACCTCCAATGGACTTCTTCTACCAGATCAAAAAGTTGACTCTTGCGGGCTACTACACCTCAGAGATTGGCTTTGAGAAAGAGCTTGGCAAATCCATTATTCCGCCCGGACATGCCGGTTGCGCTCCCCTTCCGGAGGTATCAAAGTGAACGTTGTGACCCGTAAAGACAATATCTACGATGCGATTGTTGTGGGATCAGGCATCAGTGGCGGCTGGGCTGCCAAGGAACTGACCGAAAAAGGCCTGCGGACTCTCGTTCTTGAAGCAGGCCAGACTATCGTTCCCCAGCGTGATTACGTGGAGCATGTGCCCGTCTGGGATGTAAAGTTCCGCGGCATGCGTGACCGTCAATATGAGAAGGTGCATCGTCCCATGCAGCGCCACATCGGCGACGAATGGAATGCCAAGTTCTTTGTCGATGACCAGGAGAACCCTTACACCACCCCGGTGGACCAGCCGTACCTGTTTCTGCGCGGACGGCATGTCGGCGGCCGGTCCGTCATGTGGGGTCGCCAGAGCTACCGCTGGAGCGATCTCGACTTTGAAGCCAATCTCAAGGACGGTCACGGAGTCGACTGGCCGATCCGCTACAAGGACATCGAGCCCTGGTATGACTACGTCGAAGACTTTATCGGGGTCAGCGGCCAGGCGGAAGGACTCCCGCAACTGCCTGACGGCAAGTTTCTGCCACCGATGGAGATGAACTGCGCCGAACTGGCCATGAAGGATGTTGTCGCGCAGAAGTTTCCTGACCGACGTCTGACGATCGGTCGCACCGCGATTCTGACAGCGCCGCACCGGGGACGCTCTGCCTGCCACTACTGCGGTCCCTGCGCGCGTGGTTGCATTACGCGCTCTTACTTCAGCAGCCTGCACTCCACGCTGCCCGCGGCGGAGGCGACCGGACGGCTGACCCTGCGACCCTTCAGTGTTGTGCATAGCCTCATCTTCGACTCCAGAACGAGGCGTATTACAGGAGTCCGCGTGATTGACGCCCAAACCAAAGAAACACTCGAATTTCACGCGAAGGTTGTCTTCCTGTGTGCTTCGACGCTTGAGTCCGCGCGTATTCTGATGAATTCCGCCACACCGGAATTTTCAACCGGACTTGCCAACTCCAGCGGCCAGCTGGGGCGCAACCTGATGGACCACATCATGGGCAGTGGAGCCAGCGGCATGATCCCGGGCCACGAAGACCACGCACCGATCGGCAACCGCCCCAACGGCATCTATATGCCACGCTTCCGCAATATCAAGGACAAACACCCTGACTTCGTCCGGGGATATGGCTTCCAGGGAAGCGGCAGCCGGGATGACTGGGGCCGTGGCAGCGAAACCCCTGGGTTCGGTGCTGACTTCAAACATAGCCTGCGTCAGCCTGGTCCATGGAGGTTTACCTTCGCAGGCTTTGGAGAATGCCTGCCGCATCCCGAGAACCGGATGGAGTTGAATCAGGACAAGGTGGATGCCTGGGGTATTCCCACGCTCATGATCCGTCACAAATGGCGCGAGAACGAGATGGCGCTCTTCAAGGATGCGCAGGTCACCGCCGCCGAGATGCTGGAAGCTGCCGGAGCGAAGGACATTACCCTGCGTTCGACACCGTCTCTTCCCGGGGAGGGGATTCATGAGATGGGAAGCGCCCGCATGGGCCGCGATCCCAAGACCTCGGTACTGAACTCCTGGAACCAGGCACACGATATCCCGAACCTCTTCGTCACGGATGGATCGTTCATGGTCTCCTCTGCCTGTCAGAATCCGTCCCTCACCTACATGGCCATGACGGCACGGGCCTGTGACTATGCGGTTAAACAGATGAAGCGCGGCGATCTATAAACGACCGTACTTCAAAGAGAGAAGGCGCGGTTGCATGTCATCGCAACCGCGCCTGCCCCGCAGAGATGGGCCATCCCACTGCCCTTGAAGAATTGTTCACACGGCGAACCTTGACGCTCCCCGGCCTTGGCTACTACAGTTCCATGCATGAAGAGGCGTGATTTTGTAAAGGGTTTGGCCGCGGCTGCAGCCGCCGGCACAGCGCTTGGCCAGCAGAAGACACCGCAGGCAACGACCCCGGCACCGTCAACCAGTGCTGTGGACCAGGGGACGATGGCGGTCTCTCCGAATGCGGCATCCAGTCCCGCGGCCGCGGCGCGCACGCAGCAGATGGCTGCATTTCGCACACCTAATATTCCGGTAACGTTGCCGGACGTGGTGGCCACGACCGATGCACGCTACTTTACAGCCGCGCGCTACGCCACGCTGGTGCATCTGTGCGAGATTCTGATGCCCGGTGGCGGTGGATACCCCAGCGCCCTGCAGGCGGATACCCCGCAGTTCCTGGACTTCCATGTTGGCGGCTCGCCCGCAGACCGGCAGGCGATGTACAACGATGGCCTGGACCGGCTGAACGCCGACTCGATGAAGAAGTTCAATATCGCCTTCGCCGAGACGGATGCGAAGCAGGCCGATGCGGTCATCCGCCCCGCGCTGAAGGGCTGGATCAACGACCATCCGCCGCTCGAAAAGCACGAGCGCTTTGTCGCGCTGGCGCACCGCGAGATTCGTACCGCCACCATGAATTCGCCTGCCTGGGCCTCCGCCGCGGAAGCCTCCGGCGAGCGCACTCCGGGCGTTGGCCTGTACTGGGCACCGATTGACCCCGGCATTGAGACCTGGGTCAGCCACGGCGCACCGAAGGCATCCGCACCCCTCACGCGACAGGCACATCCCTAAACCAGTTTTGTAATCCCCCAAGAAGGCATAGAGCGTATGGCAGACAAGAAGGTTGATGTCCTGATCATTGGGTCAGGTCATACCGGCGGCATGGCAGCAAAGATCCTGACGGAAAAAGGCATCTCCTGCACCATGCTGGATGCAGGTCCCATGCTCAACTTTGAGCGTGATCGCACTCTGAAGCCGGCAAGCCAGCTTCCCTTCCGCGGCCTGGATGCTCCTGGCCGCCACCCGCACATCTTTCAGTCCAGCGAGTTCAACGCCAACCAGTGGGTGGATGAGAAGGTAGTTCCTTACAACTACCCCCCCGGACAGCAGTACAACTTCGTGCGCGTTCGCAGCGTCGGCGGCCGCTCGCCCTTCTGGGGCCGCCAGTCCTTCCGTCACAGCGACCTTGAGTTCAAGAGCAAGGACCACGACGGCTTTGGCGAAAACTGGCCCATCTCCTACAAAGACCTTGCACCGTACTATGACCGCGTAGAGCCTATCTTCCGCGTGCAGGGCCACACCGATGGCATCCCGAATTACCCGGATGGCAAGTTTATTGAAGATAACGCTCCCTGGTCGGGCGCCATGCAGCGTTTTGTGGATGCCGGCAAGAAGATGGGCGTTCCCGTCACCAAGGCACGCTCCGCGCTGGGAGCCAACGGCCTCGCCTCCTCGCTCAACCTGCTGATTCCTGATGCGGTGGCCACCAATAAGCTGACCACCATCCCCAATGCCATCGTGCGGCAGATTACGGTAGACAAGAACACTGGCCTGGCCAACGGCGCCATCTTCATTGATCGCCACTCGCACCGCGAGATGACCATCAAGGCACGTGTTGTCGTAGTCGCCGCAGGCACCCTGGAAACGACCCGCCTGCTGATGATCTCCGGCATCTGCAACTCCAGCGGCGTTCTGGGGCACTACCTCTGCGACCAGATCTACGGCGCAGGCATTGCGGCCTCCGTACCCGAAGCCCGTGGCGGCAAGGGCGGACGCAACGTGATTGGTGGCGGCGCGCTGATTCCCCGCTTCCGCAATATCACCACCAAGACCCCTGGTTACCTGCGCGGCTACGCCGTCAACGTCTCCAGCAGCAACGGCCCGATGGACGCCCGCTGGTTTACCGAGTACGGCCCTGCTCTGGATACAAAGCTGGAAGAGTACAACGGCAGCGGCTTCACGACGAACATCATGGGTGAAACGCTCGGACACTACGAAAACCACGTCTCCCTGAACAAGCAGGTGGTGGACGCATGGGGCATGCCCACGCTGACCATCAGCACCAAGTACGGCGACAACGAGAAGAACATGGCGAAGGACATGGTGGATACCACCGCAGCCATGGCCGAGGCCGCCGGCTTCGAGATTCTGGTGAAGAACTACGAGTTCAATCCGCCGGGCTTCTCCATCCACGAGCAGGGCACGGCACGCATGGGCGACAACCCGAAGACCAGCGTGGTGAACAAGTGGAACCAGAGCCACGACGTCAAGAACCTGTTCATCACCGATGCCAGCGTCTTCGTCTCCGCGGGCTGGCAGAACCCCACCATCACCATGTGCGCCCTCGCCATGCGTGCCTCAGAGTACCTGGCCGAGGAGATGCGGAAGGGGAACGTCTAGGGTGCGCCGCTTCCTGCTGATCGCGGCCCTCCTGTGCACGGCGCTTGCCGTCCGTGCACAGGACGCACCTACAGGCGCTACGCCATCCACCGCGCCTGCACCAGGAACCGTGGCCTCCTCCGGAGCTCCCACCGTTGCGAACCCGCCTCCGGGGCCCACGCAGCCTGTCGCATTCAGTCATAAAAAGCATGCCGGCGATGGCAAGATGGCCTGTGACAACTGCCACGAGCCTGCGCGCACCGGAGCCACCCTGGCTATGCCGCAGGCGCAGAAGTGCATGCTGTGCCACGCGGCCATCGCGACGGACAAACCGGACATCAAGCGCCTGGCGGATGCCGCGCAGAATAACCAGATTCTGCAGTGGACCCGCGTCTACCGCGTACCGTCGTTTGTCACCTTCAGCCACAAGACCCACACCGGCGCTGGAGCCCAGTGCGAAGACTGCCACGGCCCAGTCGCCGAACGCGAAGTCATCTCGCGCGAAAAGGACCTCTCCATGGGCGGCTGCATCTCCTGCCACACCCAGAAGAGCGCACCCACCGGCTGCGACACCTGCCACCAGCTCAACTCCGTGCGGCTGCAGGTTCCGGGTATCCCGTCAGAGAGCGTCCTTCTGGCCCGCCTCACACGCCCAAGTCCAGCGTCGAAGGACATGTCCATCCATCGGTTCTTCGCGGAGCTTCCGCTTCCGCAAACCACCAGCACCCCCTGATGACGCGAAGATATTTCTCCACCTGCAAACTCCACAATTCCATACGCAACGGAACTGCTCTCTTGGAGTCTGGCGAGCGAGGTTTCTCTTTTGGGATTGTTTGGTGGCGGTGACTGGAATCGAACCAGTGACCTACGGGTTATGAGTCCGTCGCTCTAACCATCTGAGCTACACCGCCGGGCGCATGGAAGGAACTGACGCACCACGTGGCGCAACCAGCTAAACTTCATTCTACGGCAAAATTGCCGCGAACGGAACCCTGACCACCATGTCTTACAAACCCCGTGTTCTTGGCGTTATTCCTGCACGTCTTGCATCCACCCGGCTCCCGCGTAAAGTGCTGTTGCCCATCGCCCACCGGCCCATGCTGGCCTGGGTATACGATGCCGCGAAGGCATGCCCCGGCCTCGATGATCTGATCGTCGCGACCGACTCCGAGGAGGTGGCAGAGCTGTGCCGCGAAAACAACTGGCCCGTAGCCATGACCGCGGCCGACCTGCCCAGCGGCACCGACCGCGTCCGCGAGGTCGCACGGCACCACCATGCCGACATCTACGTCAACATCCAGGGCGACGAGCCGCTTCTGAAGCCCGAGCACATTGACGCCCTTCTGGCACCCTTCAGCAAGCCCGACGTCGACGTCACCACCATCAAGACCCTGTGCACACCGGAGAATGTCCACAACCCTAACGCCGTGAAGGTAGTCACCGCGCTTGATGGGCGTGCGCTCTACTTCTCCCGCGCCACCATTCCTTACCACCGCGATCGCATCGGCGATGTGCCCTACTGGAAGCACATCGGCCTCTATGCCTACCGCCGGCAGACGCTCGAGCGCTTCACGGAACTCGGCCCTTCGGCGCTGGAGCAGACGGAACGCCTGGAGCAGCTCCGGCTACTGGAAAACGGCTTTGCGCTTTACGTGGAGCCGGTACACTTCGACACCATCGGCGTAGATACCGAAACCGATCTGAAGGCGGCCGAAGCTGTGTTGCTACAGCGGCTGGGCTAAGCTTCACCACAAACACAAAGGGGAACCCGCAATGGGTTCCCCTTTCACTTGCCGCAGGCAACTGTCAGATCGTCAGGATCTCTTTTTCCTTGTTCTTGAACAGCTCGTCAATGCGCTTGATCTCGGCGTCGGTCAACTGCTGTACCTCTTCGGTGGCGCGCTTCTCGTCATCGGCGGAGATCGCCTTGTCCTTGGCGGCCTTCTTGATCTGGTCATTGCCATCGCGGCGGATGTTGCGGATCGAGGTCTTGTACTCTTCCACCGAGCCGGCAAGCTGCTTGACGGTATCCTTACGGCGCTCTTCCGTCATGGGAGGAACCGGGATACGGATAACCTTGCCGTCGTGCATCGGGTTGAAACCCTGGCCGCTCATGCGGATGGTCTTCTCAATCAGGCCGACCACGCCGATATCGAACGGCTGCACCACGATCAACTGCGGCTCCGGCGTGTTGATCTGCGCCAGCTGGTTGATGGGCATCTCGCTACCGTAATAATCCACGCGGATGTTGTCGAGCATATGCACGCTGGCGCGCCCGGTGCGGATACCCTGAAGATGGGTGCGGAAGTCTTCCACCGACTTCTCCATACGAACCTTCAGGTCCTGGTGCAGGTCCTTCAGCGCGGGAATATTTGCCATTACCGATGCCATACAGTCGTCCTCAATGCGCGGATGCGCAAATGTTGATTCTAGAAGATTGACGCGTGTTTGTGGAGCCAGCGGGCACAGCTTGTTTCTGCCGCTTTTAGACCAGCCCGGTCGACTGGGCCTGCTCGTGCGCGTGATAGCTGGACCGCACCAGAGGACCGCTCTCCACATGCCTGAAGCCCATGCGCAGCGCCTCTTCCTTCAGGAACTCAAACTCCTGAGGCGTGTAATACCGCTTCATCGGAATATGGTCCTTGCTGGGACGCAGGTACTGGCCTATGGTCAGGATGTCCACCTTGATCGCAGCCAGGTCGCGGAAGACGTCAAGCAGCTCATGCGTTTCCTCACCCATGCCGACAATGATGCCGGTCTTGGTTACCTGCTTCGGGTTCAGGTCCTTGGCCAGCTTCAGATAACCGATGCTGCGCTCATAGCGTCCACCAGACTTTGCCACGCGATACAGCCGCGGCACCGTCTCAATATTGTGGTTCAGAATCTCCGGGCCTTCAGCGACGACCATGCGGATGGCCTCTTCCGTCCCCTGGAAGTCAGGAGTCAGAATCTCGACCTGGCATCCGGGAGCCTGCGCACGAATCTGCCGCACCACTTCCACAAACGCGCGTGCTGCGCCCACGTTGTCATCGTCGCGGTTCACGCTGGTAATGACGGCGTGCTGCAGCCCAAGCGCGGCAACGGCCTCGGCCACGCGGCGCGGCTCGTCATGGTCAATCGGTTCGGGTTTGCCGCTCGGCACCGCGCAGAATCCGCAGCGGCGGGTGCAGCTGTTACCCAGCATCATGAAGGTGGCAGTCTTGTGGTTCCAGCACTCGCCAATGTTCGGGCAGTGGGCGCTCTCGCACACCGTGTGCAGACCCAGATCGCGGGTCAGCTTCTTCAGGTTGTGATAGGTTTCGCCCATGGGCGCCCGCGCCTTGAGCCACTCCGGCTTAGCGGCGGGCTTGCGCGGCGAAAGATCAATCTGTACCAGGTCAGAAGCTGCGACGGGTGCCATCGGTTAAATTGTACGCCGCAGAAAAGGAAAAAGCAGACCCCCACCGCTTCCCGATCTTTTCAGAATCAATGAACCCGGTCGCGCACTTCCATCCGGATCAGGTACAGAAAGAACACCAGGCCAAAGCCTGCCATCACGATCAGGCGAAAGTCATGCGTCGCCGTGTAGCCGAACAGGTAGCCCAGGGACAGTAGCAGCGATCCGGCCGTGACAATCGCCCATCCCCAGCGCTTCAGCTTCAGCAGGCCGAACACACCCACCACCAGCAGAGTGGCCACCGGCAGAACCACATATTTTCCCTGCTGGTTCCACACGCCATTCAGCGCGCCAAAGACACCAAACAGCGCCACGACCAGCATGAAAATCGAGATCATCGCCATGCCGGGCAACATGCGCGGCCCCTGCACAGGCTTCCTGGGAACTTCACTCATAGGGTATGCAGATAGACCAGAAGATCGGCCATGTCCTTATCACTTACGTTTCCGCCCATCGCGGGCATCATGTTGCGGCCATGCAGAATCGTCGCCTGGATACGCTCATCCGTCGCTGCAGCACCGCTCGGCAGATACTGCTTCTGGTAAACACCCAGCAGCGATGGTCCCTGCAGCGCCTTGCTCTCGCGGTCGCTATGGCACTGGCGGCAGTTGGACTGAAAGACCCAGTAACCGTGCGTCTGCTGTTCGTTCAGTTTTTCCAGCGGCACCGGAGGCTTCAAATGACGGCACCCCAGCAGTACGGCCGCCACCACGGCAGCCGCCAACGGAATGGATGTCTTCTGTATTGCCATGCAAACCTATTGTCGCACCACTGCTTCCGGTTGCGGCATGCGAACCCCGGGTGACGCAATCAGGTGCAGCCGCCGAAGCGCCTTGCGCGCCAACCCGGTCAACGGCAGGTCCGGCAGCGTGCCCAGGCGCCACCATTCATAATCGCGCAGCGACAGCGGCAGTTGCCCCACCAGCGCCTGGTCCGCCGAGAACACCTCAACGTAATAATTCGTGTTCGTAATCGAATGGCGCACCTGCAGGGTAGCCGTATAACCGGCCACACTCTCCCCAGGCAGCTCCGGCAACTCATACATCCCCGGCATCAGGGACGCCTCCGCGGGCCTGCGATGCAACATCACCTCAATCACACCCTCGCGCTTCCGCTGATGCAGCAGGTACGCCACGCGACGGCTGCGCATCTTCTCCCTCGCCTCAGTCTTATGCTCTCCACGCGTCAGGCAAAAATCATGCACCGGGCACTGCAGGCACAACGGCCCGCGCGGAACGCAGATCGTCGCACCCAGCTCCATCATGGCCTGGTTATGGTCTCCCGGAGCATTCTGCGCCCTGTTTGCCGCAGGTACCAGCGCAGCCGCCTGCGCCGCAACAAACCGCTTTGCCTCGGCCGTCGCTTCTTCCGCACGGCCAGTGATTCGCAGCAATACGCGCTCTACGTTGCCGTCCACCACGGCGATGCTTTCGCCAAACGCAATGCTGGCAATCGCAGCCGAGGTGTAATCCCCGATGCCCGGCAGTTTGCGGAGTTCCTGCGATGTGGAAGGAAGGCGGCCATCCAGCTCTGCCGTAATGAACTGCGCTGCCTTATGCAGCATGCGGGCGCGGCGATAGTAGCCCAGGCCGCTCCACACCGCCAGCACATCCTCCTCCGGGGCCAGCGCCAGCGACACGAGCGTAGGGAAGCGCCGCAGGAAGCGGTCATAGTGCTCCAGCACCGCATTCACACGCGTCTGCTGAAGCATCACTTCGCTGACCCAGATGTGATACGGGTCGCCGGTCTCGCGCCAGGGCAGAACGCGTGCGTGTTGTTGATACCACTTACTGAGCGCGCGCCGGAAACCGGCTACCTGCTCTGGGGGGAAACCAGCGTTCGGCATAACCCTCTGATTTTAAGGCTTTCTCTTCTCAAACGTTTTCACCAAATGAGATATTGTTTCGTATATGAAACGTCGCGATTTTCTGGCTGCCTCTTCCCTCACCGCCGGCCACCTTGCCCTCAGCCGCATGGGGCTTGCCCAGCAACTCGCACCGGCCTACCCGGAAGCTCCTGAGATCGAGTTCCACACCGCCGACACCCGCTGGCAGACCGTCTACGACAAGGCGCTTGCCGTGCTCGCCGCCAACGTCCGCACGCTGCCCCGCTATACCGATCCCGTTCTGATTGAAGGCTCCGACTACCCCGGCATCTGGCAGGAGTGCGCCCCGCAGGAAGGCCTGCTCTACCGCCACTTCCGCCCCGACGCCGCGCGCAACAACCACCTTGGCTTCTTCCAGCTCCAGAAGCCCGACGGTCAGCTCCCGGCCAGCATCAAGGTCTCCGAAGTAGGCTACGGACAGATCCAGATGGTCGTCCCCATTGCCGCAACAGCATGGGAATTGTCGCAAGCCACGGGCGACCACGAGCTGCTGGAAAAGGCCTACACCGCCTGCGGCCGCTGGGATCAGTGGCTAATGAAGTTCCATAACTCGCGCGGCACAGGATTAGTCGAGGGCTACTGCACCTACGACACCGGCCACGATAACTCCTACCGCTGGCATGGTGTGCCCAACCGCCGCAAAGATGCTGACGCAACCAAGTGGCCTGATGGCATCCCCGGCCTGCCGCGCCTCTCACCCGATCTCTCCGCCACCGCTTACGGTGGCCGCATCGCCCTCGCCGCCATGGCCAAGGCCCTGGGCAAGCCGCAGGAAGAAGCCCACTGGCTGGAGCAGGCCGCACACATCCGCGAGCTCATCCTCACGAAGCTCTACTCCGAAGAAGACGCCTGCTTCTACGACCTGGACAGCGACAACAAGTTCGTCCGCGTGCGCGGCGACGCCATGATTCGCGTCTGCGGCGAACACGTCCCCGACCAGAAGCTCTTCAACACGCTATGGGAGCGCCAGATCCACAACCCAAAGGCCTTCTGGGCGCCCTTCCCGCTGACTTCCATCGCCATGGACGACCCCGGCTTCGAAAAACGTCCCTTCCCCCGCAATACCTGGAGCGGACCACCGCAGGCGCTGCTCGCCCTCCGCGTTCCCCGCTGGATGGAGCACTACGGCCACACCGCCGAGATGAGCCACCTGATGGACCGCTGGTGCGACGCCATCCTGCGCGACGGCACCTTCCGCCAGCAGATGGACCCCGCTAACGGCGAGTTCACCCAGAGCGGCAACCCTAACTACTCTCCCTGTGCCCTGGTTCTGATGGACTTCACCTGGCGCCTGGCGGGCGTCCGCAAAGAGGGCGACACGCTCGAATGGAACATCCGCCCCAACTACGCCGCCAGCAAGGACGCCCGCTTCTCTTTGAAGTTCAACAAGACCCACCGTGCGGAGCTCACCTATAAAGGCAACACAGCCACGCTTACGCTCGACGGCAACAAGATCGGTACCGCCAGCGGCACCTTCCGCCTCACCACCACCTTGGATGGCAAAGTCACGCGCATCACCGGCATCGGGCAGGAAGCATCCAGGATCAGCTACAAACTGAGTGGTTCTCCAGCACACTCTTCCACGATCAGCCCAAACCAAAACACCAGGCTGGGGTAAGACAGTTGCTGGTTCTTAGTTGCTAGTTTCAGAACGAAACTATTCTGCTAACAACTAAGGACAAACAACCAGCAACTGCTTTAGCAGTTCTGATACTTCCAGTTCCGCTGTTTCCCTTCGGCAATCCACGCAACCGCCTGCTCAACGCGGGTTGTCCGCGTCGCGTCGCGCTTGGCCTCGTTGATCCACTCCAGGTACTCGCGCTGGCACGACGGACTGAACTCGGCATACACCTTCGTCGCCGTCTTTGACTTCTTCAACGCCGCCGCAAACTCCGGGTGCATCTCGGGCAATGGCTTCGTCGCAGCCTTTTTGGGCCGCTTCATCAAGCTCTCGCCGCCTTCGACAGCCGCTGCAGCGGCCTTCGCCCACTTCACCAGTTGCTTGTCCGCTGGCAGGTCTTTCACCGAAGTGATCTTCCCCAGCGTCCCCATGCCCTCGGAGGAATCAAACCCCGCAGCCGTCATCTCCGCGCGCACGCTGGACGACCACAGGCCGAAGCTGGCATGCGCCTTGAACGCCGCCATGTTGGCGATGATCCTGCCACTCTTCGTCGTGAAGAAGGGCATACTCCACTTGATCGTCTCCTGCACATCCGGCAATGCTTTGTGCATCACCTCACGAATGTGGTTCAGAATCGGCTGGGCAAAGGGCTGGGCCTTTGCAATGTAGGCATCCACACGGGCGTCCATGCGCACCATCATAACGCCGCTGTTGATCTGTCATCCCGTCCGAAATTTCCTTTTCTTGTCATCCCGGCCGGAGCGAAGCGAAGTGGAGGGACCTGCATTTTCTGCTTTTCTCAAAACGCAATCGTCACCCCTGCCTGAATATTCCGCGGAGGCACAAAGTGCGTCCCGCTGAAGGTCGAGAGGAAGTTATACAGAGCCACTTTGTCGAACAGGTTCGTCACCGACAGCTTCATCCCCACCGATACCCTGTCCCTTCGCCACAACGCATCATCGGCCACCGACACATCCACCAGCTGCCGGGGAGCCACCCTTACGGGGTTTCTGTCATCATCCTGCGTGCCCGGTGCGGGGATCCTCACACGGTCCGCTCCAAACAACGCATAGCTGCAGTTGCGGATCGGCTGCGATGGCGTGGCATACACTCCGCCGCAGTGCAGCCCCATCTGCTGCTGCTCATCCCCAGTCAGTACAAAGGTATCGGTGTACACAGGCGTCGTTCCCGGCAACGCCAGGCCACTGTTATATCCCCATGAGAAGCCCACCCATGGCCGATGCCCGCGCATCTTCGGCAGCGTGTAATGCAGTGCCGTCGTCTGTTCAAACTCCTCGCCATGGTCGATGCGAAAAACACTGCCCGCCGGAGTCGCGCTAAAGATCAGCCCACCCACCTGCGGCGTAAAGAACCGCGACCTCACATGGCCCATCACGCTGTAACCGCTCACGCCATGCCAGTCTTCCAGGTTCACCCGCAGAGCCAGCCCATCGATCTTTGACTTCTCCCACGCCACGCTGAAAGTCACTGGCGTATTGAACAGTGTGTCGAAATCAAAAGCCGTGTGGGTGAACTTCCAGTAGTAGTCCGCGTCCACCGTCACATACTTGCCAAACGGCTGTGCAAAGCCCACGTTGAACTGGTTGCGCGTGCCCGGCTTTACCGGCTCACTGCGATACACCGCGAACGGGTTCGAAGTCGCCGCATCCTGCCCGGCATCGTTGGCAAAGATCAGGTTCTCGTTATACGGCGTCTCGAACAGCCGCGCATAGCTGGCTCGCAGCAACGTCTTCGCACCGGGCACGCGCCACCCGATGCCCACACGCGGCTGCAGTTGCTTTCCCGTGCTCAGCCCGTCATAGACGTCATACCGCAGCCCCGCGCTCAGCGTTACCGCACCCAGCCGCAGTTCCTCCTGCGCGTAGACGGCAGCCTGCGCAATGCCCGCCGTTTTGGAGAAGTGATACAGCGTGCCTCCACGGCTCAGGTCATACGGCAGCAACCGGGCCTGAAAGTCGGCGTTCGCCTTGTACCCGGCAGCAGCGCACGCCTGCGGATCGCGTACGCCCGCGGCCACCACCGCATTGCCACTGCCATCCACACACACCGCATTGAACAGAGGATCCGTCAGACCGACATCGAACCGCTCATTCAGCCGTGTCTGCCACAGCGTCCCGCCCGCCTTCAAAGTCTGCCGCCCGCGCGCATAGACTGTCTCCGCGCGCACACCCATGTTCCACAGGCTGCGATCCTGCGCCAGCGTCGCCGTCTGGTCGCGCATCTCATCGGGCGACGGCAGATACCGCGCCTGCTGCACCCGCACAAATGGCGTCACCTGCACCAGCCACTCCGGCGACACCACATGCGTCCATCCCATCGCCAGGTTGCCGCTCGTCAGCAGGCTTCGCTGCTGCTGCCCCTTCGCCTCCGTGTCAAAGCTGTTCGGCGTCTGAAAGGCTGACCTCCCATAACCCACATTCCAGTGAATCAGGTCATTCGCATGCGGATTCCAGTCAAAGCGATTGAACACACTCTCCACGTCGCCCCTTGCATGGATCGGCCGGAACTCCGGCGTATCCAGGAAGCGATTCGAACCCGCCGCGCCTGCCGCAATAAACTCGCCCCAGCGCTGGCCGCCCTTGCTCAGCATCAATCCCTGAGACCACGTCGCAAACGACCCACCTTCACTGCTCCACTCGCCCGCCAGGGGCCTCCCCACACCCGACTTCGTCACCACGTTGATCACCAGGCTGGTCTTGTCGCCAAACTCCGCCGGCGGCGCCCCGGTCATCGCATCCATGCGATCAATAATTCTCGGATCAATCTGGTTGGCAAAGATCTTCGCCAACTGATCGGTCATCGGCTGCCCATCCAGGGACACCGATGTATCCGCATGCTCGCCCAGCGGATGGGCAAATCCGTTCGAATCCGCCGCCACTCCCGGCGTGGTCCGTGTAATCAGGTCGGTAAAGCCGCTTCCGGTTGATGACAGTGGCAACCGCCGCACCGTTCCTCCGTCCACGACGCCATGCGCGGTCGAAGGCATCGCC
This sequence comes from Terriglobus tenax, assembly GCF_025685395.1. Taxonomy (NCBI): domain Bacteria; kingdom Pseudomonadati; phylum Acidobacteriota; class Terriglobia; order Terriglobales; family Acidobacteriaceae; genus Terriglobus; species Terriglobus tenax. The sequence continues at coordinate 1,124,383 of NZ_JAGSYA010000004.1, forward strand.
TCCAGCTCCGCCTCAATCGCCCGCACGGTCACCGTCTCGGTCACGGTCTTTGGTTTCTCTTCCTGCTGCGCGATCGCACTCACGGAGAGGCACAGCAGTAATGCGGTTTTCAGGGGAAAGGTCATGTTTAGGCTTACCTAATTTAGGTTCGCCTAAATAAATCACCGCGTCAACTCAATTCGCACTTCTGAAATAATGGCTTGATCGTGGAGAAGCAGTCCCAAAGCCGTCGCAGTGAGTCGATCGACAACTACCTGAAGGCGATCCTCGCCCTCGGTGGCGGTGACGACCATCTCGTCGGCAGCAAGCAGATCGCCGACCGGCTCGGCATCGCACCCGCCTCCGTCACCAATATGCTGCAGCGCCTGGCCGCGCAAACCCGTCCCATGGTGAAGTATGAGCGGCACAAGGGCGTCAGGCTCTCCGCCATCGGACGCAAGCGCGCACTCGAGATCGTGCGGCATCATCGCCTCATCGAGACCTTCCTCTTCGAAGTTCTGGGCTACAGGATGGAAGAGTTGCACGACGAGGCCGAGCGCCTGGAGCACTTCATCTCCGAGCGCTTCGAAGAGCGCGTCGCCGCACGGCTCGGCAACCCTACGCAAGACCCCCACGGCCACTGCATTCCCGCGCTGGACGGATCGATGCCCGCGCAACACGGCATCAGTTGCAACTGCTACGTCTAGCGCGCTTTATTTCTGTCATCCCGACCGGAACAAAGCCAGGTGGAGGGACCAGCATTCCCCCAAAAACTTCAGCGGCCCCAAGGCCGCTGAACGCTGTTCCGTTTGAATCTCTGGCTACTTCACCGAAGGAAAGCTCAACGTCAGCCCATCGGGCCCAGCCGTAAACTGCAGCTCTTCCAGCGTTGGAACCACCCAGTCAGCATGACTCAGCTCTTCCGCCGTGTGCGTTCCCAACACCGCAATCACGCGGCATCCTGCATCCTTGCCCGCCTGCACACCGCTTGGAGCATCTTCCACCACGATGCACTCCGCAGGCGCAAACCCCAGCAGAGCAGCGCCCTTCTCATAAGGCTCAGGGTGCGGCTTGCCGTTGGTCACCATGTCGCCAGCAACCAGGCGTTCCGGATATGGCAGACCCGCCGCCTTGAGCCGCGCCACCAGCAAACGGCTGGTGCCGGAGGTCACAATCGCCCAGCGCTCCGGCGGCAGAGAGGTCAACAGCTTGCGTACACCGGGCAACACCTCAATATCGCTGGTGTCGGCAATCTCAAGGTCTTCAATCACCTTCAGGCCGGCATCGGCGTCAATATCCGGGCGAAGCTGCCGCACAATCTCAATCGCGCGCATGCCATGCGGAACGTTATAGTTCTCCGCATCGGGAATGCCGTACATCCTGGCCCACTGGCGCCAGCAGCGATTCACGCTGTTGATGGAGCTGATCAGAACGCCGTCATTATCAAACAACAGTCCCTTGGCCTGTACGGTCACCTGCTCAGCCATTCAGCACAAACTCCCGCGCCGCTTCCAGCACCTTGTTTACGGATTCCACCGAACACGACTCGCAGTAAACGCGCAGCAACGGCTCCGTGCCGCTGGCGCGCAGCAGCAGCCAGGTCTCGGCAGCGTTTGGCTTGGTTGCGGCCTCCGGATTGTCGAGGAAGAACTTGATGCCGTCCATCGTCTCCATCCGCAGCACCTTCATGCCGCTGATGGACTCCACACCCGCCCGCGCGCGCGCAATCGCCGACTGCTTCACCTCATCGGTAATGTGCATATCAATACGGCCGTACTGGTGCTCGCCATACTCGGCCTGCAGCGAAGCCACCAACTCACCCAGCGTCTTCTTTTCGTCGGCCATAATCTGCGCCAGCAACAGGCTGTTCAGCAGACCATCGCGCTCCGGCAGGTGCTTGCTGATGCCCATGCCACCGGACTCTTCGCCGCCGATCAGGATCTCTTTTTCCAGCATCAGGTCGCACACATACTTGAAGCCGATGCCGTGCTCATTCAGCTTGCGGCCATACTTGGCGCAGATGCGGTCAATCATCTTGGTCGTGTTGAAGGCCCGCGTCACCTCACCCGGCCACTGCTTCCGCACAATCAGCCACTGCAGCAGGATGCAGAAGATCTTATGTGCATCCACCACGTTGCCATGCTCGTCCACCGCGCCAATGCGGTCGGCATCGCCGTCCGTCACCAGGCCGGCGGCGCACTTCTCCGCGACCACGACCTTCTGGGTCAGGGCGATGTGCGGAAGAATCGGCTCCGGGTTAATGCCAGGGAAGCTCGGGTTCAGCTCGGAGCGCATCTCCACATTCGGAATACCGGCTTCGTCAAAGATGCCCTTGATGACACCACGGCCCGCACCAAACATCACGTCGATCAGGAAGCGGTAGCCAGAGGCTTTAATCTCACCCAGGTCGACAAACTTCTTGATGGCGGTGATGTAATCCGGGTTGAAGTTGACCTCGGTGATCGGCGCTGGCTTCTCCGCAGGCGAAAGATCCACCGTCAGGTAGCTCTCAATCGAGGTCATGATGGACGGCTTGCCGCTGCCGCCATAGCTGCCCTTGTACTTCACGCCATTCCACTCCGGCGGATTATGGCTGGAGGTAATCATCACGCCGCCAGCCGCCTTGCGCTCACGCACGGCAAATGACAGTGCCGGGGTCGGTGTAATCTCGCTGGCCAGGAAGACCGGAACGCCGGCCGTTGCAAGCACCTCGGCGGCCACCTGGGCAAAGCGCTTCGATCCGAAGCGCGTGTCGTAGCCGATACAGACGCCCGCTGCCGGGTTCTCATGCTTCAGCACGTAATGCGCAATCGCGCTCACGGCGACTCGAACATTGGCATAGGTAAAATCGTCGGCAATAATGCCGCGCCAGCCATCCGTTCCAAACTTTACAACTGTCTTTATCTCGCTCATTTAGATCAGCTCTTTTCTGCCGAGTTCCTGCAGCGCCTTCACAACCTTGCCCACGTCCTGCGAGTGCTCCCGCGTGGTTACCAGCAACGCATCTTCGGTTTCCACCACGACCAGGTCATTCACACCCACCAGGGCGACCATACGGTCCTTGGCATACACATAATTGCCACGGGCGTTCAGCGCCAACCGTCCCTGCGCGTCCACCACATTGCCATACTGGTCGCAACCAGGAGCAGCAATCGACCGCTGATGCTCATGCAGAGCAGCCCACGACCCCAGGTCGTTCCAGCCAAACTCAGCCGGAATGCAGTAGATGCCCGAAGCCTGCTCGCCCTTGCCGGAACGTGGCTCCAACACCGCGTAGTCAATCGAGATGTTCTCGCACTCCGGATAAACCCGGTTGAACACCTCGTCAAACTCAGGTGTACCCCAAGCCGCCGCAATCTCTTCCAGGCGTACCGCCACCTGCGGCACATGCTCCCGCAGAGCGTTAGCCAGCGTACGCGCCGACCAGAGGAAGATGCCGCTGTTCCAGGTGTAGCGGCCCGCCGCTACAAACTCTATTGCAGTCTGCTTGTCTGGTTTCTCGGTAAAGCGGTGCACGTGACGCACCGGCAGCAGAAGTCCCTGCGCCGGCATGGCCACATCGCCCTGCTCAATGTAGCCATAGCCCGTCTCCGGGCGTGTGGGCGGAACGCCCATGACCACAATGTTGTCGCCTGCGGCAGCTACTGCAATGCCCGCGCGCAGAGCCGCCGCAAAGCGGCCGGCGTCCTTCACCACGTGGTCCGACGGGAAGATGCCGATCACCGTATCCGGCTCATCACGCTCCATCAGAAATGCGGCAAGTCCGCAGGCCGGCGCCGTGTTACGGGCAGCCGGCTCGCAGACGATATGCTGCGTCAGAACATCCGGCAGCTGCGTCCGGATCGTCTCGGACAGCACCGAGTTGGTGATCACCCAGATATTCTTCCGCTCGGTCGTCAGCGCAAGGCGATCGACGGTCTGCTGGATCATCGTGCGCTCGCCGTCCAGCGCCAGTACCTGCTTGGCCTTGGCTTTCCGGCTGCGAGGCCAGAAACGGGTTCCACTGCCGCCTGCAAGAATCACAGGCACAAAGTTAGGTGCTTTCGTAGATGTCGGTTCCATGGGCTCCGTGTTAATCGTTAGCGTACAACCACTTACGACAACTTCGCGAAAAATTCCTTCATGCGCGCCACACCCTTGTCGATGACATCTTCCGACACGGCATAGGAGAGACGGACATGCTCGGTGGTTCCGAAGGGCTCACCCGGTACCGTCACCACATGGGCTTCCGTCAGCAGCTTGGAAGCTACATCAGCGGCCGAGTTCAGGCCGCCCTTGCCCAGGAAAGCCTTGATATTCGGATACACGTAAAACGCACCTTCAGGCACCGTGCAGGTCAGCCCGGGGATCCCCTTGAAGCCTTCCAGGATACGGTCGCGCAGACGGATGTAGTCCGCACGCATCTCCGTGATGCACTCCTGGCTGGCCGTCAGAGCGGCAATCGAAGCATACTGAACCGGTGTCGCCACGTTCGACGTGCTCTGGCTCTGCAGCTTGCTCATGGATGCAATGATCTGCTTCGGACCAAGAGCGTAGCCCGCGCGCCAGCCGGTCATCGCATAGGTCTTCGACAGCGAACCCAGCACGATGATGTGCTCCTTGCAATCGGTGAACGAACCGCCGCTGATGCAGGCGCCCGTAAAGTTCAGGTACGCATAGCACTCGTCCAGCAGTACATAAATGCCCTTGGCGTGCGCCAAACGGATGATCGACTCCAGGTCCGACGGAGCGATGATCGCGCCCGAGGGGTTCGACGGAGTGTTCAGAATGATGACCTTGGTCTTCGGCGTGATCACAGCCTCAATCATCCTGGCCGTAATGCGGAAGTTCTCCGCTTCGCTCGACTCCACATACACCGGGATACCACCGGCGTACTGGATGATGTCCTTGAAGCTGACCCAGTACGGTACCGGCAGAACAACCTCGTCGCCGTGGTCCACCAGCACCTGGATGGCGTTGAACAGCGCATGCTTGCCGCCGACGGAGAAGACACACTCCTCTACGGTGTAGTTGGTGTTGAAGTCAGCCTTATGGCGCTCCACAATCGCCTTACGCACCTCGGGGATGCCGGCAACCGCCGTATACCGCGTGTGGTTCTCCTCAATCGCCTTAATCGCCGCGTCTTTGATGTGGCGCGGAGTGGCGAAGTGGGGCTCGCCTGCGCCGAAATCGGCCAGGTCAATGCCCTGCGATTTCATCTTCAGCGCCTCGGCCGTAATGGCCATGGTGGCTGAGACTTCGATGCGGTTAATGCGGTCGGTAAGAACCTTCTTTTGCGTGGCTGCTGCGGTGGTCATAATATCTAGTTTCGCAGATTCAACACTTGGCGGGAACCCCGGAAGTTTTTTCGTCTGAAATCCGGTCATTTCATGCTACTGTCAAGACCTCCCCGAACATTTAAGAACACAGGACACTCCATTGGCTGAGATTGGGCGTTCCGAAATCGACCGTTATCTGGCGTTTGTACACCTGCGCCTCCGCTTACTGCGGATTTTTACCTGGGCCGCCATCTTTTTCCTTTTAGCCGCGCTTGGCATTCTCGGCCAGGCGTACCTATACGCCGACACACTGCAAACCACTCCGCAGCAGAACCTCACCGTAACACTCGCTCCGGTTGCCCCATCGCCAGGGCCAGTCTCGCTCATCCTGCCGGCAACCCTGGGATGCAGGCCGCTGCTTCCGTCCAAGAGCAAACCCCTAACAACACCGACGAACAGCACACGGCCCTGCGCTGTCCCCTCTGGCTCCAAATCGTCCTGCTCCCTTCCGCAGCCGTGTCCGCCGAAAAAGCCGGTCATCTCAAAGCCTTCTCCTTGTTGCTGCATCCCGCAGATACAGTGCCCTGGCTCACCCTCCAGGGCGGAACTGCCACCCGGTGTGCAGGATATGAAAGACCGCACAACCCTGCTCCAGGCACAGATTGACAACAAGAAGGCGCAGAAAACCCTGGATGACCTCGACCAACCGAAACTCTCGATCGAGCCGTTGCTCCGAACGCTCCGCAACTCATGGTTTCAGGGCTTCATAGGACTCGCATTCCTCTTCGCCATGGCGGTTGCGATCCTCACTGTTTACTTTACCGAGACGCCCCCACTCAAACTGGCCCTTGCAGTCGCCGGAGTCTTTGAGTCTCACGCCCCCAAACGACCTTCACCCAACCAGTCCAAACTGCCCAACGATCAGAATGTCCCGGATCCACCACCAAGTGAGACAACCGCACGGCAGGACGACACAACCGCACACCACTCCCGCGCCTACTATCTCGTCTCCGCAGAACTTGTAGCAGAAATCGCAGCCGAGAAAAGGGCAAAAGCACTGATCGACGAGAGCTGGGACGAGGACGGAAAGCTCGATATCCAGAAGCTCGCCTCCAACCAGGAGTTCGCTTATCTTGTCATCGCCGCTTCCCGCAAGATTCGCCACAACCAGCAAACCGCGCGGAAAATTTTGTCCTCCCTCTGGGAACACCCTTTCGGCCTGAAGGGAAAAGACAAGGAGTCCTCCGGCAGTTCCACCAGCAGCCCACTGATTCCCGTTCTTACGACATTCCTTCTGACAGGCCTGATCGCAGGGGTTGGCCAATGGGTCGTAGTGCACCACGCCGAAGATCAGCTCGAGCGGGCGAAAACCGAGGTGATCCGGGTCACGGAGCAGCAGACCGATAAAGAAAGCACAAACAAGGTGCTTGAAGCAATGAACGTCCTGCTGCAAAGGATGGCTGATATGCCGCAACAGTCATCCACGCAACCGCAAGTGAGCACGACTCAATCATCCGTTCCGGCAGCAGAAGGGGATACCTACTACATCAGCAACGGGCAGACCTCCCAGCCCGTCTCCCCGGACCCGCTGGTTGCCAAGTCGCTGGAGACTTGCTGCCAGAAGTTCTCAGACAGTTTTACCGAACTGTTCAAACACTTGACTTCAGGAAACGACGGAGGCAACAATCACTCGCCTGCCAGTCGTACCATCGAAAAGGTTATTGTCTTCAGACCGGAGACTCTCTGCATCGACTTCCCAGCCTCTACGGGGAACAAATATGGTCTGCAATTGCTTTCGGCACAGGGCAAACGCCTCGGGTTCTGGTCACACTGGAATGCAAACCAGTACACCCTGCGCACCCAGGCCACTTGTAAAGACCCTGCGAGTCTCGGACCGGACTTTCAGATTGACAGCAATCAGACAGGTATCCGGCAAATCGACAATCTGAACTTTCGCATCGACTTCAGCAGCAGCCGTTTTTTGTGGGTTGGACGCCGCGTGCTGGCCGTGAGAATTACGGAGACCCTGCCCTAGACCTTCGCCTGCAGCCGCTCCATCACCAGCTTCGGCACCAGGTCGCTGACGTCTCCACCCAGCTGAAATACGCCCTTGATCAGCCGCGAACTGACATAGGTGTACTTCTCGTGCGGCAGCATGAAGATCGTCTCCAGTTCGGGAGCCAGCTTGCGGTTCATCATCGCCATCTGGAACTCATACTCGTAGTCGCTGATCGCCCGGATCCCGCGCAGTACGGCGATTGCGCCCTGCTGCCGGGCAAAATCCACCAGAAGGCCGTCAAAGGCCTCCACCGTCACGTTCGGGAAGCGCCTGGTCTCCTCGCGGATCATCTCCAGCCGCTCCTCAATCGTGAACAAAGGCTTGCCCTTGTTCACATTGCGCAGGATCGAGACCACAAGGTGGTCAACAATCTTGGCTCCCCGCGCAATCAGGTCAAGGTGGCCGTTGGTCAACGGATCGAAGGTTCCGGGATAGATGGCTCGTACAGGCTGCATCGCACATGCAGCATACACGCTTAGGAAGGCGCGATTCTTCCCGGCATGTCCTAGGCTGCCCCCGGGCGCAGCAAAAAGGGCTGCCGAAGCAGCCCCTTGCATTTTCCGTACATCTTGAACCGTTCGAACTACTTACGTCCGCGAACCACTTCCTGGGCCGCGGCGGCGCCATCTTCAGGAGCAGCCGGAGCTTCCGGCCCCGCGGCACCGATCTTCAGCTTGGCGCGCAGTTCCGCGTTGATCCGCTCAAAGGTTTCCTTGTTCTCCTTCAGGTAGCCACGAACGTTCTCACGGCCCTGTCCGATGCGTTCACCGGAGTAGCTATACCAGGCGCCGGACTTCTCTACGATATTGTTGGCTACCGCAAGGTCCAGAACATCACCCTCGCGCGAGATGCCCTCACCGTACAGGATGTCGAACTCAGCCTCGCGGAACGGCGCGGCGACCTTGTTCTTCACAATCTTGGCCTTGGTACGAGCGCCCGTAATGACCTCGCCTTCCTTCACGGCTCCAATACGGCGGATATCGATACGTACCGTCGAGTAGAACTTCAGCGCACGGCCACCGGTTGTCGTCTCCGGATTGCCGAACATCACACCGATCTTTTCGCGGATCTGATTAATAAAGATCAGGCTGGTGCGGGACTTCGCTACCGTACCGGTCAGCTTTCGCAGCGCCTGCGACATCAGACGCGCCTGCAGACCTACGTGCGAATCGCCCATCTCGCCGTCCAGTTCGGCCTTCGGCACCAGCGCCGCCACAGAGTCCACCACCAGTACATCAATGGCTCCCGTACGAACCAGCGCCTCGGTTATCTCCAGCGCCTGTTCGCCATAGTCCGGCTGGCTGATCAGCAGGTTGTCCACATCGACGCCCAGTTTCTTCGCGTAGATGGGATCCAGAGCATGCTCGGCGTCCACAAAGGCGGCCAGGCCGCCGGCCTTCTGTGCCTCGGCAATGATCTGCAAGGTAATGGTCGTCTTACCCGACGATTCCGGGCCGTAGATCTCAATCACGCGGCCGCGTGGAACTCCGCCCACACCCAAAGCCGCGTCAAACGAGATGGAGCCGGTTGAAATCACCGAGATCGGGACAATGGCTTCACGCGCACCCAGGCGCATGATCGAACCTTTGCCAAACTGCTTCTCAATGCCGGCCATTGCCAGCTCTACTGCCCTTACGCGATCATCCGCCACGTGTTGTTTCTCCTCACTCCGCCTGGAACCTGCTCAAGTTGGCCGCAATCACTCCTGGGCTTTCACCATCAGGAAATCAGAGTCTAGCAGCAAATCCCGATCGACAGCAAAGAAAAAGCGAAAATACTTTCGCTCCATTCAGTGGAAAACCCGGTGCAAAACTCCCCGCGCTATCATCGGGAACGACATGGCTACCAAGTCCCTGAAGAAAGCCGCAACCGCCGTCCTGCAGAAGCCCGCTGCCCCTAAAAAAGCGGCCCCAAAGAAGCCCGTCTATAACCCGCTGGCGCCGGAGCGCATTGCGGCCATTCTCGATGGCCTGAGGAAGGCCTACCCCAATGCCGTTTGCGCACTGCACCACAACTCCGCCTGGGAACTGGTGGTAGCCACGGCACTTTCAGCGCAATGCACTGACGTCCGCGTGAACATGGTCACGCCGGAGCTCTTCCGCACCTTCCCCACCCCCAAAGCCCTGGCCGAAGCCCCGCTGCCCGCCATTGAAGAGATCATCCGCACCACCGGCTTCTTTCGCGCCAAGGCGAAGAATATCCAGGGCGCAGCCCGGGTGGTCGTGGAGAAGTTTGGCAACAAGGTGCCGGAGACGCTCGAAGAGTTGATCACCCTGCCCGGAGTCGCCCGCAAGACAGCGAATGTTGTCCTTGGTTCGTGGTTCGGAATCGCCGTCGGCGTCGTCGTGGATACCCACGTGCTGCGCATTTCAAAACGGCTTGAGTTAACGAAAAACACAGATGCAGTGAAGGTGGAACGCGACCTGATCAAGATCCTGCCGCAAAGCGAGTGGATCAACTATTCACACCGCATCATCTTCCACGGCCGCCAGGTCTGCATCGCCCGCAAGCCCAAGTGTGCCGACTGCACGCTGGAGAAGCTGTGCAACGCTCCGGACAAGACCTGGAGCTCGCATTAGAAACATAAAGTTTGTCATCTCGACCGAAGCGCGTAGCGGGGAGACCCGCTACGGTCGGAATGACCTAGCTTCGTCAAAAATCACGCAAAGGCCAGCACGATGGCTCCGGCCGCGATCAACAGGCCTCCAAGCACCTTCAGCATCGTCAGGCCTTCGCCCAGAAACAGCCATGCAAAGACGATGACCAGAGCCACGCTCAGCTTGTCGATGGGGGCTACTCTCGAGGCCTGCCCCATCTGCAGCGCGCGGAAGTAGCACAGCCAGGAAAGCCCCGTCGCCAGCCCGGAGAGCACCAGGAAAAACCACGAGCGCGTGTTGATGTGCCGCAGCTCGCCATGTTTCCCCAACGCAAGCGCAATGGCCCAGGCAAAGACAAAGATCACCGTGGTGCGCACCGCTGTCGCCAGGTTTGAATCAATGCCGGAGACGCCAATCTTCGCCAGAATCGCCGTAGCCGCCGCGAAGACAGCCGAAAGCAGAGCCCATACCAGCCAGCTCATGACTGCGGCCCCAGCGCGGAAGCAATCGCCTCCGCCAGGGAGGCCACATTGGCCTCCTTCGCCTCGACCGTCGGTATATATCCGGCCTCGCGCAGAGTAGCGGAGGTGATGGGACCGATGGTGGCCAGCACCGTCAACTCCGGCAGCTCTCCCCCTCCCGCCTGCAGCGCCTGCAACAGGTGATGCACCGACGAAGACGAAGTAAACGCCACCGCCGATGGCCGGTCCTGCCCAATGAATAGTTCCTTCAGTTGCATGGGAGCATGGGCAGGTACCACCGTGCGGTACGCCTCGGCAATCTCAACCCTTGCGCCTGCCTGTTGCAGCACTCCGGGCAGTACGTCGCGGGCCACGGCTGCGCGCACCAGCAACATCCGCGCGCCGTCAGCATGCGGCAACAATGCATCGGCCAGTCCCTCGCCCGTGGCCTTTTCGGGCTGCAGCGTAACGGGAATGGAAGCCTGTTGCGCCGCCCGCGCGGTCACGCTGCCAATTACGGCTACGTGCAGGGTAGACGGCAGCTCGCCCGGAAAACGCTGACGGAAGACCTGCACCGCATTCGCGCTGGTGAACAGCAGCCAGTCGAACTCCTTGAGCCGCGCAAGCGCATCATCCAGCCCGGCAAAGCTTACCGGCGGAGCCATCTCCAGCACGGGAATGATCACCGGCTCCAGCCCACACGCACGAAGCGCATCGGCCAGTTCAGGGCTCTGGTGAAGAGCACGCGTGACCAGCACCCGTGCAACCGGGCCCTTGCCGAGTGGGACGTGGGGATTCGTCACCAGAAAAGTATGCCCTTAAACCTCAGGATGCAGAAGCTCATGGGCTCCACGACGCTGCAGTTCCCCGGCAACAAATTCGCCAAAGCTCTGCGGCGTGTCGTCGTCTTCCGGCGCGAGCGAGAGCTGCACCATCTGCTCGCCGTCTTCAGCCACCACGCAGGCCAGCATGCGGCGGAACCTGCCTTCACCAGCGCAGTGCGCTCCAATCGGCACGCTGCAACCACCGCCCAGCGCAGCCAGAACGGCCCGCTCGGCGTCCACGCACCAGGCTGTCGCCTCGCAATGCAGCACGCGGACAGCTTCCCGCACGGCAGCATCTCCAGAGCGGATTTCAATCCCCAGTGCGCCTTGTCCCGGGGCGGGACAGATGTCCTCCGGGTCAAAACGCTGGCGAATCCAGTCCGGAGGCATGCTCAGCTTCTCCGGCCCCAGACGGTCAAGCCCGGCTGCTGCCAGAATCAGGGCATCGCACTGGCCCTCACTCAGCTTGCGAAGACGGGTATCGATATTGCCGCGAATGGCCACAAACTGGAAGTCCGGACGGTGCGCCAGCAGCTGCGCGATACGCCGCGGGCTGGTGGTGCCAATGCGAGCTCCAATGGGCAGCGTGTGCATCAACAACCACTCCGGACAGATCAGGGCATCACGCGCGTCGGCACGCTCGGGAATCGCCCCCAATTCAAAGGTCGGATTCAACTCCGTCGGCAGATCCTTCAGCGAGTGCACCGCCAGGTCGATCCTGCCCTCGGCCAGAGCTTCTTCGATCTCCTTGGTGAAGATGCCCTTGCCGTCAACGCCCGTTGGAGGAACAAAAGCGGGGTCCTGCATGCGGTCGCCAGTGGTCTTGATGATCTCAATCGAAACTTCATGGCCATGCGTACGCAGCAGGCAGGCAACATGCTCTGCCTGCCAAAGCGCAAGCGCAGAACCGCGGGAGCCGATGCGAAGGTTCACTTGGAATCTCCTTCTTCGTTAGGTCCAAAGGCGCGGCGAAGTGCATCCAGAGCCTCGGCATCGCCCTCGCGTGCCGCCTCGCGCACACCAGCCATGGGACCGTGCAAAAATTTGTTCATCAGGCCGCGAGTCAACGCCTCCACCGCCTGCTGCTGCTCCGGCGTAAGGCCGGTCAGCTTGGATTGTATGCGGCGCAACTCCGCCTCACGCATCGCCTCGGCCGACATCTGCATGGCGCGAATCGCCGGCACGGCATCCAGTGTCTGCAGACGCTGCTCATAGCGGTCTACCTCGCGGGCCACGATGCGCTCCGCAGCCTGCGCTTCCTTACTGCGCTCCGCCATGTTGGCGGCGGCTACCTGCTGCAGGTCGTCAATGTCATAGACGAATGCACCATCCACCTGGTTCATCGCCGGCTCCACATCGCGCGGCACGGCAATGTCGATAAAGAACATTGGCCTGCCCCTGCGCCGTGACAGCAGGTCGCGCCCCATCTTCACGGTGAAGACGGCATCCTGCGATCCCGTGGAGGTCACAACGATATCTGCCTGATGAGCCTGCGCGGCCAGCGACTCAAAGTCCATCACCGCACCATGAAATTCCTGCGCGATGCGCTCCGCCCGGCTACGCGTGCGGTTGGCCACGAACAGGTTGCCGGCCCCCTGTGCGATCAGGTGCCGTGCCGCCAGCTCGCTCATCTTGCCCGCTCCCACCAGCAGCACCGTCTTGCCCTTTAGAGAGCCGAAGATCTTCTGCGCCAGGTCTACCGCGACCGAAGCAATCGAGACCGAGGACGAGCCGATCTGCGTCTCACGACGGACCTTGCGGGCAACGGTGAACGCACGCTGCAGCAGCGGCTCCAGGGTGGCCTGCACCGCGCCAATCTCCCGGGCAACGGTATAGCTTTCCTTCACCTGGCCAAGAATCTGTGGCTCGCCCACCACCATCGAGTCCAGCGACGAGGCCACGCGGAACAGGTGCCGCACCGCCTCGCGCTCCGAATATTCATAAAGGTGAGGCTCAATATCCTGCGTCGGCACAGAGAAATACTCGGCCAGAAAGCGGCGCAGGTCCGCCGTATCCTCATGCAGCGTCACCAGCTCCACGCGGTTACAGGTGGAAAGAATCATGCTCTCGCGCACGCCGGGCTGATGCAGCAGCGACCGCGTCGCATCCGCCAGTTGCCCAGTCGGAATCGCAAGGCGCTCGCGCACCTCGATCGGGGCCGTATTGTGATTCACACCCAGCAGCGCCAGCTTCATGTGGTGAACCTGTGCACGTTCGAGAACTGGTTGGCTACCCACACCGCAACCATCACAAGGAAGACGAAGCTGGACAGATAGACCGCGCGCCGTCCGCGCAGACCCGAGATGCGCCGGATCTGGATCATCAGCACGTAGGCGATCCACATGCCGAAGCTCAACAGGACTTTCGGATCGGCAAAGTACGCTGGTCCCACCGTCTCCTGCGCCACGACCGAGCCGATCAGCAGCCCGGCGGTCATGCAGGGCAGACCAAACAGCAGCGACCTCAGTGCGATCTGGTCCATGGTTTCGAGCGGCGGCAGCCATCCGGCCAGCGAGCCCAGCCCCTTGGTCTTGAGGTGGCGTTCCTGGATCAGGTAAAGCACGCTGGCGACCAGCGAGATCAGCATGGCGGCGTAAGCGGCAAGAATCAGAAGAACATGCAGCCAGATCCAGCCGCTGCGCACCAGCGCGGACTCCGCAAAATGCTGCCCCGGCACGAACCCGGCTACCAGCGCCAGGGTGAAAGCGATAGGCAGGGCAAAAACCCCGAGCTGCAGCGTACGGTAACGCCAGTATGCCAGCAGAAACGCTCCGGCGATCAGCATAGCCAGCAGCGACTGCACCTCGCGCGCCTCCACCGGAACCCGGTGATGGGCCGCGTTCAGCGTCTCCGACAGAGCCACGAACTGGAAAAGAACCCCGGCAACGGTCGCCGGCAGAGCGATATGCCGCCAGCGCGGCCGCTCGTACAGCGCGGCAGGCAACACAGCCAGGCTGGCGATGCTATACAGAACAACCGCGACCCTGAGCCAGAGCAATGACATAGCGATTTTTAAGTATATAAGGTCGCCCAACGGCTTTTTCTTTCATCAGCTTAGCCCCGTCCGGATACCGCCCGGAACGATTTGCCGTCCCTTCACTGCACAAGAGCAGATTCAATGACTTGATACCGATAGAATCGCCGGATGCGCAGTTGGAAGCAGGACCTGTGGAGCATGGTGAAGCTGGCGACGCCCGTCGTCCTGGCCGAACTGGGCTGGATGCTGCAGGGCATCGTGGACGTCATCATGGTGGGCCGCCTTGGGCCTGTCGGCATCGGGGCCGTCGCTCTGGGAAACGCGCTCTATTATGCGCCCTCCATCTTCGGCATCGGCCTCATCCTCGGCCTGGACACCGTGGTCGCCCAGGCCTTCGGTCGCAAGGACTTCGACGACTGCCATCGCTGGCTGGCGCAGGGCGTCTACATCGCCATCGCGGCCACGCCGCTGCTCATGCTCCCGGTCTGGATTCTCGGCCATATGGTCGGACGCTTCGGCGTTGCGCCGTCCCTGGTGGAACCGACAACCCAGTACGTCGGCGTGCTGATCTGGGGCACCCTGCCGCTGCTGCTCTATGCCGCATCCCGCCGTTACCTGCAGGCCGTGGGACAAAGCCGTGTCGTCACACTTACGTACATTGTCGCCAACCTGGTGAACTGGGGCGGCAACTGGGCGCTGATCTACGGCCACTTCGGTCTGCCGGCCATGGGCGTGCGCGGATCGGCGCTCTCTACCGTCATTTCCCGCATCATCATGGCCTCCATGCTCCTCGGCTTTGTCTGGCGCTACGAGCGCAAGCGCGGGCATCCGCTCTTTGCGCGCTGGGCCAGGCCGCACTGGCAGCAGATCCGCCACCTGATCCACCTGGGCCTGCCCGCAGCCCTGCAGATCCTGCTGGAGATCGGCGCCTTCGGCACTGCCACCGTACTGGCCGGAAAGGTCTCCCCCGTCGCCCTGGCCGCCCACCAGATCGCGCTGAACTATGCCGCGCTGGCCTATATGGTGCCTCTTGGTATCTCCGCAGCAGCCTCGGTCGCCGTAGGCCACGCCGTGGGGGCGAAAGAGTTGTCCCGCGCCCGTAGCGACGGATGGATAGCCATGGCAATGGGAACGGCCTTCATGGCCATCGTCGCGGTGGTCTTTATCCTGCTGCCCCGCCCACTCATCGCGCTCTACACCACGGACGCCACCGTGCTGCGGGAAGGCGCGCGCCTGCTGTGGCTGGCTGCGGCCTTTGCTGTCTTTGACGCCATACAAACCATCGGCACCGGAGCCCTGCGCGGCCTTGGGCTCACGCGTATCCCCATGCTCAGCAACCTGTTCGGCTACTGGGCCTTTGGCCTGCCACTGGGGATTGCGCTCTGCTTCTGGAAAGGCTGGGGCGTCCTGGGCATCTGGATCGGCCTGACCGCCGCGCTGATCGTCATTGCCGGAGCCCTGTTCGTTTACTGGCGCAACCGTGCCGATGCGCTGGTGCGCGGTGAATTCACCGCCAACCCCGCGCCAGCCGGGTCCCACTGATTCCACCCCGGAAATGCACAGGGCTGGGCAAGTATCCTGAAGGCTCCGGTGAGCGAGACGACACAGAGCACGATGACCCCTTTCATGCGGCAGTACACCGCCGCACAGCAGGCACATCCGGACTGCCTGATCTTCTTCCGCATGGGCGATTTCTACGAGCTGTTCTACGACGACGCTATCAAGGTCTCGCGCGAGCTGCAGCTTACCCTTACCGCCCGCGACAAGCAGAGAACACAGCCCATGTGCGGCGTTCCTTACCATGCCGCCGAAACCTATATTCAGCGCCTGCTGCGCAAGGGCTATCGCATTGCCCTGTGCGAGCAGATGGAAGACCCCAAGGCGGCCAAAGGCATCGTCCGCCGCGAAGTCGTCCGCGTGCTGACTCCGGGCACGGCGCTTGACCCCTCGCTTGGCTCGGCTGAAAACAACTTCCTCGCCAGCCTTGCACCCGTTGGTAAAGATGCCTTCGGCGTCGCCGCGCTCGACCTCTCGACCGGCGACTTCCGCGCGACGGAATTCCGTGGCTCCGATTCCCTGCTGCTCGCGCTCGATGAATTGGCCCGCCTGCGCCCGGTGGAGCTGGTACTACCCGAAGGCTTCCATCCCGGCAAGGCGGGTCTGCTGGCCGAAGACGAAGCCGACCTTCCCGGCCTCGAGGTTCGCACACGCACCCCGGTCGAAGACTGGGTCTTCACAAGCGATTACTCCCTGCCGCTGCTGCAGAACCACTTCCATGCCCACTCGCTGGATGGCTATGGTCTGGCCGGGCACACCGCCGCCGCCGTGGCCGCCGGTGCGTTGCTGCATTATGTTCGCAGCACCAAGCAGGGCGAACTGCAACACCTGGACGGCCTGAAGTACTACCAGCGCGGCAGCTCCCTCGAACTCGACACCGTCTCCGTCCGCAACCTCGAGCTGGTCGATCCGCTGTGGACGCAGGAAGGCATCGAAAGCACGCTTTTCCACGCGCTGGACGCCTGCTCCACGCCGATGGGCAAGCGCCTTCTGCGTGCCAGCCTGCTGCGCCCCATGGCCGACGCCGTGGCGATCAATCGCCGCCTTGACGCCGTTGGCGAAGCTGTCAGCTCCCTCCGCCTGCGCGAGCAACTGCGCCGCGCTCTGGATGAGGTGCTCGACCTAGAACGCCTGCTGGCTCGCGTCTCCATGGACTCTGCCGGACCGCGCGACCTGCTTGCACTCGGTCGCACGCTGGGTGCGTTGCCCACGGTTCTGGCCGAGGCTGCGGCCTTCCACACCGAAGGCTGGCAAACGCTGGTGCAGAGCTTTGACGCACTGACCGACATCTACGCGGCCATATCCAACACCATCGCGGACGAGCCTCCGGTCACACTGGCCGACGGCAACTTTATCCGCGCAGGCAAAGACGCCGAGCTCGATGAGTTGCGCGGCCTCTCGCAGTCCGGCCGCCAATCCATTGCCGCCATTGAAGAGCGCGAACGCGAACGTACCGGTATCGGCTCCCTTAAGGTGCGCTACAACTCGGTCTTCGGCTATTACATTGAGATCACCAAGTCGAACCTGGCCAACGTGCCTGCCGACTACGAGCGCAAGCAAACGCTGGTCAACGCCGAGCGCTTCACCACGCCCGAGCTGAAGGAATACGAAACCAAGATTCTTACGGCGCATGAACGCTCGGTCGAGATCGAGAAGCGTATCTTTGCCGAACTGCGTGTGACCGTGCTTGCCGCCGCACACAGGCTGAAAGAAACCGCACGCCGCGTCGCCGAGATGGACCTGATGGCCAGCTTCGCTCACCTGGCCGCTCTGCGCAACTACGTTCGCCCCCAGATTGAGGCCGAAGGCAGCCTGTATGAGGTCGTCAACGGACGCCATCCTGTGGTCGAGCGGCGTCTTGAGCTTGCAGGCAGCGGACGCTTCCATCCGAACTCTCTGCATCTCAATGGCGCGGAAGGCCCGTCGCTGCTGCTGATCACAGGACCAAACATGGGTGGCAAGTCGACGTATCTGCGTCAGGCGGCGCTGCTGGTCATCATGGCGCAGATGGGCTGCTTTGTTCCGGCGGAGAGAATGCACCTCTCGCTGGTCGACCGCGTGTATACCCGCATCGGCGCAAGTGACAACGTCTCGCGCGGGCGCTCCACCTTCATGGTGGAGATGACGGAGACTGCCGCCATTCTGAATACTGCTACCGCACGCTCGCTGGTGCTGCTGGACGAGATGGGCCGTGGCACCGCCACCTACGACGGCCTTTCACTGGCATGGGCGACAGTCGAGCATCTGCATAACCGCATCGGCGCACGCACGCTCTTTGCCACGCACTATCATGAGCTCACACTGTTGGGCGAGCAGCTCACCCGGCTCGAAAACCTGCGTGTCGCCTGCAAGGAAACATCCACCGGTATCGTCTTTCTGCACGCCGTCGAACGCGGACCTGCGAGCAAGAGCTACGGCATCGAGGTGGCACGCCTCGCCGGCCTGCCGCAAACCGTGATCGACCGCGCCCGCGATGTGCTTCGGCTACATGAAAAGGCCGAAACAGCCTCCGTCCGCGGGGCGTCGCCTGCACCGCAACAGGCATCGCTGCAGATGACCATCTTCACGCCGCTCTCGCAGAAGATTGTCGACCGCCTGCAGGAGACCGACATCAACTCCCTGACACCGATGCAGGCGCTGCAACTGCTCGACGAGTTGAAACGAGAACTGGAGGGACAGTGAGAAATTTACCCCGGGTGCCCCACCCTCGCAACGCCAGGGTGGGTTCGGAACCACAACCCCTCAACGTAGCCGGCGTCATGTCCGGCACCTCGGCCGACGGCGTCGACGTCGCCATTGTTCGCATCACGCCGGGCAAAGCAGCTCCAAAGCTCAAGCTTCTCGCACACAAGAGCTTCCCTTACGCAAAACCGTTACGCTCCGCAGTGCTCGCGGCCATGGACGCTCAGTCCATCTCCGCCGCAGAGATGGCACGCCTGCACTGGCGTCTGGGCGAGGTCTATGCAGAATGCATCGCGGAGACGCTGGCAGAGAACAAACTCAAAGCCTCGCTCGTTGGCGTCCACGGTCAGACGGTCTATCACCAGGGCGTGCCGGAAAAATATCTGGGCACGCCGCTGCGCTGCACCTGGCAGTTCGGCGAAGCCAGCTGCCTTGCCGAACGCTTACGTCTTCCCATCGTCAGCGACTTCCGCCCTGCGGACATGGCCGCAGGAGGCCACGCTGCTCCGCTGGTGCCGATGCTCGACTACACACTCTTCGCGCACGCGAAACGCAATCGCATCCTGCAGAACCTTGGCGGCATCGCCAACCTCTCGGCTATCCCCGCCGGTTCTGATGCAGGCAAGCTGCTTGCCTTCGACACCGGCCCGGCCAACATGGTCGTGGACGCTCTCATGCAGCGGCTCTTCCAGAAGAAGTATGACCGCAACGGAGCCACCGCGAAGCGTGGCATCGTACTGCAGCCCGTGGTCAATGCGCTGATGCGTGACGCTTACTACGCAGCCGCTCCGCCGAAGTCCACCGGGCGCGAGCAGTACGGCATCGTCTTCGTCGACAAGCTGATGAAGCTTGCAGGCAAGGCGCGCAGCGAGGACATCATCGCCACTGCCACCGCTCTCACAGCCGAAACCATCGCGCATGCCTACCGCACCTTTGTATGGCCTCACCTCGGCACCAACGCTCCGCTGGCCACAGGCACGGACTACATCGCCGCCGGCGGCGGAGCGAAGAACGCCACGCTGATGCGCATGCTGCGCGAACGGCTGGAACCTCTGGGCATCACCTTCGCCGCCATTGAAGACTTCGGCCTGCCCGCCGAAGCCAAGGAGGCAGCCGCCTTCGCTCTGCTGGCATGGCTCACATGGCACCATCTGCCAGGCAACGTGCCCTCCGCCACTGGAGCATCGCGTCCGGTCATCCTCGGCAGGATCACGCATGTTTAGCAAGCCAAAGATCCGCTTTTTTGGTTTGTCATTCCGTAGCGCAGCGAAGGAATCTGCCTTTCTCGTTCTCGCAGCACTGCTACCTCTCACCGGCTGTCACTCGAAGCCGGAACCCAACACCGTTGTCATGGTCATCGAGTCCAGCCCCAATAACCTTGACCTGCGCATCGGCACCGATGCACAGTCCGAACGCATTGGTGCTCTGATCTTCGATCCGCTGGTGCGCAAGGACGACCACTTCAACCCGCAACCATGGATCGCCGAGAGCTGGCAGCAGCCCGAGCCCACGCGCATGGTCTTCCACATCCGCCACGGCGTCACCTTTCACGACGGCCGCCCGCTGCAGGCCGAGGATGTGGCCTACACCATCCGCTCGCTGCAGGATGGCTCTCTTGTCACCAGCAAGGGCGCAAGTCTGAACTCCATCACCAGTGTCGAAACACCGGATGATTACACGCTGGTGATGCATCTGAAACAGCCTGACGCCTCGCTGCTCTTCAATCTCTCAGACGGACTCTTCGGCATCGTGCCGCGCGGCAGTGGTAAAGAACTGGGCAACGCACCCATCGGCAGCGGTCCCTTCCGCTTCATCTCGCAGGTAGTGGATAAAGACGTCGTCCTCGAACGAAATCCGCAGAGCTGGTCCGGCGTGCCGAAGCTTGAACGCATCCGCTTCGCCGTGATTCCGGATGCCGTCACCACAGCGCTCGAACTGCGCAAAGGCTCCGCCGACATCGCCTCCAATGTCATCACGCAGGACATGGTATGGGCGATGCGCAACGAGAAGAACATCGTCATCGACGTCGGTCCCGGCTCCATCCTCAACTACATCAACTTCAACTGCACGGACCCCCTGTTGAAGCGTCGCGAAGTCCGGCAGGCCATTGCCCTCGCCATTGACCGCGCACCCGTCATCCACGCGCTCTTCCGCGATCACGCTCGTCCCGCTGCATCCCTTCTACCGAATGGACACTGGGCGCAGGCCACAGCAACCGAGCTACCCGACTTCAGCTTCAATCCAGACCGCGCACGCAGGCTGCTGGACTCCGCAGGCTTCCCTGCCAAGGCCGACGGTACACGCCTTACGCTGACGATGAAGACCTCGACCGACGAGACAACGCGTCTGCTCGCGGCTATTCTGCAGCAGCAGCTACGTGGTGTGGGGATTGACCTTCAACTGCGTTCGAATGAGTTCGGCACCTTCTACGCGGATGTGACCAAGGGAGCGTTCCAGATCTATGGCCTGCGCTGGATCGGATCAAACGAAGACCCCGACATCTTCCGCTACACTGCATCGACGAAGAGCTTCCCTCCCAAGGGAGCCAATCGCGGCCACTACAGCAACCCCGCAGTCGACGCGCTTATCGCCAGCGCCGCCATTGAGCCCGACCAGGCAAAGCGCCGTGTCCTCTATGTGCGCATCCAGCAAATCCTGGCCGAAGACGCCGCGGGCGTGAACCTCTGGTACCTGGACAACACCGTCATCCATTCACGCCGTGTGACCAATATCCATCCCAACCCATCGGCCAGCTATGACTTCCTGCGCGAAGCAGAGCTTACGCAGGAAGCACGCTAGAGAATGATTTAGCGTTCGGTCATGTACGAGCGTCCCTGCCACAGCTTGAACGTAATGCCCGCGGAAACCCCGTACGGATGCAGTGAGCCGTAGGAGAACTGCGGCCACATCTGGTACTCCACATCCACCAGCTTCACGGCGAACCGCTTATGGTGCCACTCCACGCCGCCGCCCGGAGCAACCACGAAGTAGTTGCCGTTTGCATAGCCAAAGGGAAAGTTGAAGTGCCCTACGCCGACCAGCGCCTTGGCATAGGGGCGCAGGCTGTGTGTCATGACGGTGTAGCGCGGCCCCGCCAGGTACGTTGACTGGTCGCTCCCATTGAAGTCCTTGTTCTGGCGCAGCCAGCGGGCCTCGGCTTCCAGTCCCCAGCGATAGGTCACATTCGCATCCGCCCACAGCGTTACGCCGCCCAGCTTGCGCTTCCCGTAGTCTGAGTCAAACAGGCTGTAGCCGCCACCCACCATCACATGCGGGCCCGGGCCGACTCCCGCAGGAATCGCCTGGGCACCGGCAACAGCACTGCACAGAAAGGCCGCGATCACAGCAATCCAACGCCGCATCTTACTGCCCCACCGTCAGGCTTACATTCACAGCCTCAGTTGCACCGCTCGTCGTTCCCACACCCGTCACCTGGAAGGTGTAGGAGCCGGCAGGCGTCGTATTCACATGCAGCGATCCGCAGCCGGTCGCCGAGCCAATCACGCCGATCATCGCCAGCGCCATCAGCAGACCGCCCAGCATCCGGCGACGCTTGCGCATCCCCAGGCCCAGCACTCCAAGCATGGCAGCACCCGGCCACAGCAGCGTCGCAAGCACCGCCGTATCGTTTCCACGCACACTTGCCTGCGCTCCCGCTCCCAGCGGAGTGCCCGTGTCCACCGTGATCTGTACCTGCTGTGATCCATTGGCCGCCAGCTTGACCGTCGGTGACGAGAAGGTGCAGGTCACAGCAAACGGCAGGCCAGCACAACCAAGGCTCAGCGTATCCGCAAAGCCATTCTTCGAGGCCACGCTCAACGTCACGGTCGTGTGATCACCACTGCTTAGCTTCACCGTAGAGGGCGACAGGGTCAGCGTGAACTGCTCAGCCTGCGCAATCGCAAGCCCGGTTGCCGATGAAATCGAGCCCGCGTACAGTGCGTCGCCACCATAGGTCGCCACCACCTGGTAGCTTCCCGCGGCTGGCGTCAGCGTCAGCGTCGCCAGGCCATTTGCATCCACCCTGGCTGAGCCGAGTACCGATGCACCCGAGGTGAAGGTCACCATACCGGTCGGCAGCACTGGCCCGGTTCCGCGAATCACCGCCACCAGCGTTACCGGATCCCCGGTCTGCGTGGAGTTCTTTGACGCAGTCAGACCGGTGGTCGTAGGCCGCAGCGCAATCTGCTGCGACAGGCTGGCCGTACTGCCCACGTTCAGCGTATCGCCGCTGTACTGCGCTGTAATCGTATGCGTACCGGCCGCCAGCACTGCGCTTGAGAAGCTCGCGTTGCCGTTAGCGTCCAGCGCCGTCGAACCCAGCAGCGATCCGCCGTCCAGGAACGAGATCGACCCGGTCGGCTTGCCATCTACATTGGTTACTTTGGCAGTGAAGACAACCATGTCCGCCGTCAATGCAGGGTTCAGACTGGAGGCAAGAGCCACCTGGCTGTTCTGCCGCACCAGCACCTGCACGGCACCGGAGACAGCGGCCGTATTGTTCGCGTCGCCGGCGTAGCTTACCGTCAGTGTATGGTTGCCAATGGCGAGCGATGAGTTGATGAAGCTGGCGGTGCTAAGATTTGTCAACGTTGCCGTACCCAACGCCTGTGCCCCATCCAGCAGCGTTACCTGGCCTGTCACCGCGCCACCATTGCCAGTCACCTGCACCTGCATGGTGAGTGGCGTTCCATAAACCAGCGTTGAAGCGCTGGGAGTCGCAATGACAGTCGTCGTCGCCGCACGCACGATTTGCTGCACCGCCGCGGAGCTGGCAGCCGCGTTGGCGCTGTCGCCGCTATAGTTGGCCGTAATGCTGTGCGTTCCAACGGAGAGATTGGCCACCGGCAGCACTGCCACCCCGCCCTGCAACTGCACGGTTCCAAGCGGCTGCGAACCATCCCGGAAGGTGATAGCCCCTGTCAGGTTATTGCCACCAGTAACGGTCGCTGTAAAGTTCACCGTGCGTCCGGCAATCGATGGATTGTTATCAGAAGCAATGCCCACCGTAATGGCCTGCAGTACCGTAAGCGAAAGCACGTTGGAGGTGGCTGACTGATACTTCGTGTCGCCCGCATACGTCGCGGTAATTGTATGAACGCCCGGCGGCAGCGTTGAGACCGGCAAGCTTGCGACACCACTACCGCTCAGTGTCGACGAGCCCAGCAACACACCGCCATCCAGGAACTGCACCTGGCCGGTCGGTACGCCGCCGTTGCTGGTCGCTGTTACAGTTAACACCGCCGGCTGTCCGCTGACCACCGGGTTCACGCTGGCCGAGAGCGCCAACCGGCTGGTGGCCTGCTGAATCACCTGGGTAAGCGGATTGGATGTCGCACTACCATTATTCGCATTGCCGGTGTACTCGGCGGTAATCACATGGGAACCAACACTCAGCGTTGAGCTCTGGAATATTCCTCTTCCCGCACCATTCAGTGTCGATGCACCAATCTGCACCCCGTCCGAATAGAGCAGCACCGTGCCCGAGGGAACACCGCCCGAACCTGTCACCACAAAGGAGAAGGTCACCACGCTGCCGGCAATTGCAGGCGAGCCGCTGCTCGTCAGTACAACCGAGGTCGTCGCCTGGCGGACCGTCACCGTAAAGCCGTTCGAAGTACTGGTGTTGTAGTTGGTGCTGCCACCGTAACTGGCCGTCAGCGTATGCGGTCCTACCCCCAGCGCCGTCGTGGTCAACTGCGCCACGCCGTTGGCCGGAACCGTTGCCGTTCCCAGAACAACCGCGCCATCGTAAAAGGTCACCGTTCCGGTCACCGTGCCGCCCGTAGTCTGCGCCGGCGATACCGTTGCCGAGATCGTCAATGACGATCCCGCATCCAGAGTCGTCGAGGTCGCGGAAAGCAGCGTCGTCGTGCCAATCTTGTCCACCGAGTAGCTCAGCGCCGTCGACGTGCTGCCACTGTTATTCGTGTCGCCAGCATAGACAGCTGTCAGCGCGTGCGATCCGCCACCCAGCGCAGAGGTCGTCAGGGTCGCAATGCCGCTGGCATTCAGTGTCCCCGTTCCCAGCGTCGTCGATCCATCCCGGAAGGTCACCGTGCCGGTCACATCCACCTGGCCGCCATTGGTCACCGTCGCTGTCAGTGTCAGCGGCTCTCCAGCTTTGATGGAGGGCGGTGCAGCCGCCAGTGTTGTCGTGCTCGAATCCTTGTTGACCGTCTGCGTCAGCGTGCTGGAAGTTGCGGTCATCGTGTTGGTATCGCCGCTGTAGATGGCCTTGATGCCATGCGATCCGACGGTCAGCGTATCGATCGTCAACTGCGCCACACCCGCGCCGTTCAGTGCCACGATCTGCAGATTGGTCGATCCGTCCTGAAAGGTCACGCTGCCGGTAGGAGTGCCCGCCGAAGTCACCGTCGCCGTGAAGGTTACCTGCTGCTTCACTACGGACGGATTCAGGCTCGACCCCACCGAAACCGTAGCGCCCTGCTTCACCACCTGCGTCAGCGCGGCGGAGACACTGGGATTGTTCGCCGTATCTCCCGCATAGCTGGCCGTAATGGAATGGCTGCCCAGTGTCAGCGTGCTGGTGGAGAACGCCGCGACACCAGCCGCAAGCGTTCCGGTGCCAATCGTGGTGGAACCGTCCTTGAAGGTCACTGTTCCAGTAGGTACATTGCTTCCGCTGCTCTGCACCGTTGCGCGGAAGGTCACCGACGTGCCCACTGCCGACGGATTTGCGCTGGAGGTCAGTGTTGTCGTCGTCGGATCAAGCGTCAACGAGTTGCCACTCAGCGTCAGCAGAGCCGGATCGTTGATGGCTGCTGAATGTACGGCGATGGTTGCTGTAATCGGGCTGCCGACTACTGTCGGAGCAAACTGCGCCCCCACAACGCAACTCGCGGAGGAAGCAAGAACCGTGTTGGTTGCGCAGGTTGTGGTCGTCCCATCCAGCGAAGAGTTCGCATCTGTCTCGACGCTGGTAATCGTCAACGAGCTGTTGCCAGAGTTCTCCACCGTGATGTTCTGCGTCGGTGAGGTACGACCCACACGGATATCCGCAAAGGCCATCTTCGCGGAGTTGGTCGTGATCTTGCGGATACGGTTGTGGAACATATCCGCGATATACAGGTTGCCAAAACCATCCAGCGCCAGGGAGTACGGACCGTAGATCTGCGCAAGATTCGCAGGGCCACCATCACCCACGGCAGACTGTCCACCGTTACCCGCAATCGTCTCTATCACGCCAGTAGCGGCATTGATACGGCGCACACGGTTATTACTGGCGTCGGAGATGAGCAGGTTCCCCGCAGCATCAAACAACAGAGCGGAAGGATAGTTCAGAACTGCGCTCAGCGCCGAACCGCCGTCACCGGAATACCCCGGAGTCGTGCCGCCTGCAACGCGCTGCATGGTGCCGCCGGTAACGCAGCGGATCATGTGATTGTTCTGATCGGCGATGCAGACATGGCCGTCAGCCGCCACCGCAAGCCCCCATGGACCGTTAAGTTGGGCCGAGGTCGCCAGGCCGCCATCACCGCTGTACCCTGCTGCTCCCGTACCCGCAAATGTCGTAATCACGCCGGTTGCCAGATCCAGCTTCCGCACCACGTTGTTGCCGGTGTCGGCAATGTAAAGCACGCCCGCCACGGGATCGACCGCCAGACCGTTCGGTCCGTTCAGCATGGCCGCGGTTCCCTGCCCACCATCGCCCGTATACCCAGGTGCTCCGTTGCCGGCAATCGTCCGGATGATGCCGGTCGACAGGTCGACAACGCGCACGGCATTCACAAAGCTGTCCGCGATATACAAGTTGCCGGCGCCATCCAGCGCCAGGCCGGTCGGGTTATTGAGAGCCGCTCCCGTGGCCAGGCCATTGTCACCCACATACCCGGTCGTCCCATTGCCGGCAATCGTCGAGATAAGCTTCGTCTGCGCATCGACCCGGCGAACGCGGTTGCTCTGCGTGTCTGTGACATACAGGTTGCCCGCCGCATCCACCACCAGCCCCTGCGGCAGGTACAGCGTGGAGGCCGTCGCAGCCATGTTGTCGCCCTGATAGATCCAGTTTCCGTTGCCCACCACCGTGGACATTGTCCCCGGCAGCCATGCCACCAGCGGACCGGAACCTGTACCGCTCAACAGCACACGGCCCATCACCTGGCCGCTCCCGCTTTTCAGCACAATGGCGCCCTGCCGCACACCCGGGGCAGCAGGAGCAAACCTCACCGCAACCGTGCAGCTTTGCCCGGCAACATAACTCAGGCCGGTAGAACAGCTGCCACCCGTAGCCAGGGAAAAATCGTATCCCGAGAGTCCCTGTGTTCCCACAGTGATTCCACTCAACGTGCCATTGGAGGTAATCGGGACCGTGATCGTTTGACTATCATTCCCAGTTCCCGCGGCCACTGCTGAAGGAAACTGGTAGACCTGCGCCAACGAAGAAGCAGCAGTAAACACAAACGGAAGCACGCAGAGGCATTTCCAGAGGGGAGAGAAAGAGCTAAGAGACAGCACGGGGGCCTGACCTCGAGAGAAGCTTCAGCAATTCTGGCCCTCTGCTGCCTGCGCGTCGAAGACGATCGTTCAGCCATCGGTACGGTACACGACACTTAACTCAGGACGCAATTACATAAGGGAACGCGCGGCGAGTGGGAAAGGCTTGCTGAAGTGTTACCTAAAAGATAACACAGGTAACCATACTTTAGTTACCCATTTGGTGTCATCTAGCCGTCAGACCAGCCTTCACCATCGCCAGCCGGATCTCGTCGGCCTGCATAAACGTGGCCCAGATCATCTCGGTCCGCAGGTTTTCCGCCATCAGAACGCCAATTCCCTGGTCGATGCCCAATACGTCCGGATTGAACCAATGCGCAGATGGCCGGAAGGCGTCCGTAAAGCCATACCTGCCCCAGGCGTCCTTGCCATACTTCTGCCGGAGTGACATCAGCACACGCACACAATCCTGCGGAAGAAATGCCACGGAGCCGGCCGTCGCGCATGGCACCACACTGCCGTCAATATGTCCCAACTCCGGCGGACCTCCCCAGGCCTGGTAACCACGCTGCGAGTCGGACGCCGTCACCCCCCAGTAATCCTCGTTGTACCAGTGCTTCATCGACAGGCAGAACGCCTTGTGCGCCTTGGTCGCGGCAATCGAGTTGTCAAAATAGTTGGCGTACTTGTCGCGCACATTGCGAAAGTCGAACCACGCATGTGAAAACTGGTGCGTAAATAAAGGGTCCGGCCCGCTGATGTAGCGGATACCGTCATAGCTGACAATGGGCCGCCGAAAGTACTGCCAGAAAATGCCGTCTACCGGATGAGTGTTCGAGCCGATCGCCAGCAGCACCAGCATCATCAGCTCGCAGTAATGCTGCCAGCGCACGGCCAGGAAGCCGAACTCCGGGGTCCATCCCATGCTGAACTGTGTCTCCTTGTTCAGCATCCACGGAAAATCCACACGGTCGTAGATCTTCGTGGCCAGTTCTGCAATCTGAGCACCGATACCCGGCGTGTTCTTGAAGTATTCGCGCGCCATCAGGGCACCGCACAAGAAGATGCAGGTGTCGATGGACGAGAGCTCGCACTTGAAAAAACGGGCCCCCGTTTCCATATCGTTGTAGTGATAGAAAAAACCGTGCTCGTGCGGCATCTGTTCCCAGTGCCACTGCAGGGTGTGCAGCACACGCTGACGGATGTCGTTGCGCGGCAGATACCCCCGCCAGTCCGCAATGCACAATGCCGTCAGGCCAAAGCCGGTGGCAGCAATGCTTGAAGCGCGGCGTGTCTCTTTGCCATGCGACGAAGGAATCTGCGCCATGGCGCGATCCCTCACCTGGCCAGTCTTTTCGCTTGCCTCGTCCCAGAAGTAGCGGCAGCCCGCCTGTGTCAGCTCCTCCAGAAACGCGTCCTGCGGTGCAGTCAGCTCGCGTTTCCTGGTGCTGCCAAAGGGAAAGGCATGCGCCTCCGTACTCAGTCCCAACCCAGCCGCTCCCGCGGCCACCAGTTTCAGCGCGTCTCTCCGGTTCAACGAATCTCCACCAGCGCCAGGCCGCGCGCCGGGACATGCACCGTCAGCTTGCCATTCTTCACTGCAAGCCTTTCCGGCGCGGCCAGGGCGCCGGCTTTCCTCAGTGCCGCGATCTGTAACCGGGTCGGCGTCGCTGGCCGGCCCATTTCGTCATACGCCTTCACCACGTTGCCGTGATTGGCATCCACACGCCACACGGTCGCCGTGGCTGCCGTTTTGCCCTTCAACTGTACCTCGAAGGTCTTCTCGGCGCCGGCATAGGTTTCCTTTGTATACGATGCTCCGGTTCCTTCCGGCGGTGCGTAATTCCATAACGCAATCTCCAGCGCGCCGGACTTCGTCTTCGTCGCCAGGGCACTCTCGCTGTCCACATCCAGACGACGATCGCCCAGTTTATGCAGAAGAACATACGCATTGAATGCCGGCTTGGGAATACCACGCTCCGCAATCAAACCAAAGCCGCCGTAGAACGGAGTCTTCACCACGCCCTGCTCCTCAAACACATCGGAGAAGGTCCAGTAGCTCATGATGTCCACCATGCCATCGCACTGGCGAATCGTATCAGCCATCCACGGGCCCATGTATACCGAATCGGTCACATTCGGCTCGTTGGCATAACTGGCGTTGTACTCACTCAGGATGAATGGCGTCTGCGGAAACGCCGACGCGGCAATCTCGTCATGCACCTTCTTCACCGACCGGCACACCATGCGGTCACGGGGAATCTGCTCGTCCGTCTTGAAGACATCCTTCGCCGTATCGTTCGCGTAGATGTGGCTGGAGACAAAGTCCACCGGAACCCCGGCTTCCTTGCAGTGCGCCAGGAACTCCGTGGTGAACGCCGCCTGCGCGGTGGAAGGTCCACCAACGCGGAGATGCTCGTTCACCGACTTCAGCGCGCGCACCGTATGGTCATACAGCTCGTAATAGGTAGGCATGGAAGGCTTGCCACCCCAGAAATCAAGGTTCGGTTCGTTCCACACCTCGAAGTACCAGGTAGATACTTCTTCAATGCCATAGCGGTCGACAAGGTGCGTCGCAAACGCCCGCATCATGTCGTCCCATTGCGCGTAGTCCTTAGGTGGAGAGATGTTCTGCTTGTACCAGAAGGCATGAAGCTGGTTCGGATCGGCCGCCATCTTCTTCGGCATAAAGCTCAGTTCGACAAACGGCTTTACTCCCTCATCCAGCAAGCCATCGTAGATCTGGTCCACGTAGGAGAAGTTATAGACCGGCTTGCCCTGCGCGTCGACGTCATACACACCGACCTCGTCCATGAAGATGCCGTGCGGCCGGACGTAGGTAAAACCAGTGGCCTTCTTTACCGTGCGCATGTCCTGCCGGTAGCTGTCGCGCAGCGTAAGGATGGCGCGACCCGAGCCGAACATCTCCTCCCAGAAATGGCGCAACGGCCTTCCCTGCTGATGGGCATCGACAACAACCTGCTCAAAATCCTGCGCAGGCAAAGAGGCTGCGGCAGCAAGAGCAAGAACCGACAGAGATGAGATCCAGCGACGCATACTTCTCCTTACGAAGGTAAGACGTAGAACAGCGCCGCGACGGTAAATACCCGTCGCGGCGTTTCTGCATTGTGGGTTAGAAGTTGAAGCGGCCCGTAAACTCAATCACACGTGCCCCAAGAGCGCTCTGCGCTATGCCGAACTGCGGATTCGACGTAACTCCGTCCGAACTGATGGAGTTTGAGATGCTCGTCGGATTCAGGTTGAGCTTGTTCAGGATGTTGAAGAAATCCGCGCGAATCACGAACTTCGCATTCTCACCCAGAAAGCCCCACTTCGGCAGACCGAAGCCCTTCTGCGCCGCCATATCCAGGTTGAAGTATCCCGGACCGCGCAGGCTGTTGCGGCCCACGCCAGGAGCAGGCGGAATGCCAGACCCTGCCGTGTAGTTCGGAAGGGTGAAGTAATTCAATGCTCCACCGGAATAGTTGCTTCCGTTCCGGAAGGCGTCGTTGCTCTGGCTGCTGCCTGCACCGCCACGGTATCCGCCGGCGCGCAGCGTGCTGTAACCGCTGCCGTTGTACACCACGTTCCCGGCATAGTTGGAGTAGACCGGCTGCCACGGATAACCGCTATGCCAGTTCATAATGCCGCTGAACTCCCAGTTACCCGCAACCTTTTCACGCCAGTTATTGCCACGGAAGAGCACCGGACGGAAGGTACCATACAGCTTCACGTTGTGCTTCACGTCATAATCCGAAGGGCCCGTGGCATAGCGGATATCATACGGATACTCGCCGATAAAATAATCGTTTGAGCCAGTGTCCATCGACTTCGCATAGCGATACTGCGCATCGATATCGAACATGCGCGAGAAGCGGTGATTGATCTCGGCCCATCCGGCGTTGAAGTTCGCATTGGCATCGTTCACGTAGTAATACATGTTCTGGACGCGAGCATTGCGAATGTTGGGATAGTTCCAGTTCAGGTTCAACTGGCGCGTGTAATGCCGCGTGCTGCTTCCCTGATAGCCAAAGGTCGCCACCCAGTTTGCACCCAAATCCTGGCTCACCGTCATGGAGTAGCCATAGGTCACCGGCGTAGGAATAAAGCTCGGGAAGCCTGTCAGCGTCAGAGCGGTTCCCGTCGTTGGCAGACCGTTGGCATCAAAGGTCTGCCGCGCCGCCGGGTTTGAAGGATATCCATCAAACGAGGTCGGGCTGCTGGGCGTCTGGTACAGAATGTCGCCGCAACCCGTACGTGCATTCACATCCGAGCACTGCAGCGTCAGGCTCGTCACCAGCGGAGGATTCGCGCGGCCATTCAGTGTAATGGCCTGCTGCATACGGTTATAGCCAATACCGAAGCCACCGCGAATCACCAGCGGCTTGCTCCACGCCGTCTTCGGCGTAAAGGCGAAGCCAATCTGCGGACCCCAGTTGTTCTTCGAGGCCTGGTACAGATCGCCACCCACGCGAATAGAAGCTCCCGTCAGAAGAGCGCTGCCCTGCCCAAGGACCACGTTGCTGATGTTGCCGTACTTCTCACGCACAGGACTGTAGTACTCCCAGCGCAGACCGGCGTTGATGGTCAGATTCGGCAGCACCTTCCAGTCATCCTGAATAAAGCCTGCCCAGATATTCGAACGAATGTACTTCTTATTCGCTGTCGGCGATCCATTGCGCGGATCGAAGTTACCGGTCTCACGATACGGAACATCGTTGGCCACATCCCACAGGTTACGGAAGAAGTACTGCGGACGGGCAGCGCCGGACTGTACATCGTTGTCCTGCTCCCAGTAGAGATCGGCGCCGGCCTTGATGGTGTGCGACGCTATCGTCTTCGTCATCACATCACGGAAGTTATATGTCGTCTGATAGAAAATGCCCGGTCCCGGAGCCCCTGCTGGCTGGATACCTCCAGTCAGAGTACCTGGTGTGTCCGTCGTCAGCGTGGGCAGCCCCCACGGTTCCTGCGGGTTCGAGGTCAGTTCGTTGAAGTACCAGCGTGTCACATTGCCGCGCGCTTCATTCACCAGCGTCGGGCTGAAGGTATGGTTCCACACCACGGCGGCCGTGTAGTTCAAACGGTTGTTGTTCCACAGGTTCGCAGAACGTACCGGCCCGTTATACGACACCGTGTTCACAGGAACCCAGTACATGGTGTATGTCAGCAGGTCATGCTGCGTAATCTGAGCGTCCGCGCGCCCCTGGAACTGCTGCGCTGTGCTGCGCGTCGGGTTCACGGTCTGTACGTTGAAAATATCCGGAACACCATCAAAGCCGCCGCCAATACCCGGCGTTCCGCTGCTGACATACGTCGGGTCAGGTGTGCCAAGTGCGGTGTTCGTCGGTGATCCCAGGTCAAGACCTCCCGCTACATCGCGGCAGCTGGAGGCGCTCAAGCCGATCGACGCGCAGTTCTGTCCGCTGACCGCGCTGTACGACACACCCATGCCCTGGTAGTTATAGAGTCGCGTGCCGATGCCGTTCGGCTTACGGCTGGCCAGCGTCTGAATAAACTGCGGTGTCTCATACCATCCGTTGCCAAAGCTGGTGCCGTTGTTGCGCAGCGTCTCATACGAAAAGAAGAAGAAGATCTTGTTCTTCCAGATCGGCCCACCCACGCTGCCGCCAAACTGGTTGAAGCGGTTAGCATCACGCTGCACGGGCGAGTTATTGGGCCCGTTGTACTTCTGGTAGGCATTCAAACCCGGGCGGTGCATCTTGAAGAAGCCGCTGCCATGCCAGTCATTCGATCCCCCCTTCGATACGACCTGCACCTGGCCACCGCTATTGTGACCACTCTCCGCGTCATACGGATTGGCAGAGACACGAACCTCTTTCACGCTCTCCTCGTTCGGTGTGATCACCGCGGCGCCACCCCATGCAAGGCTGTTCACGGAGACGCCATCAATCTGCATATTGTTGGAGATATTTCGTGTGCCGTTGGCACTGACCTGCACCTGGTTCTCCGCCTGGAAAACGCTGCTCGTCGTTCCAGCTCCGCCAGGTCCGGCATTGCCAGGAAGATTATTCGCGCCGCCACCGCTGTTGCGAGACGAGTCGCCAAACATGCCTGGAGCAAGCTGCAACAACTGGAACGGATCGCGCCCGTTCGAAGGCAGCGATTGAATCTGTTGCGTGGAGATGGTGCCTCCCACCTGCGCATTCTGCGTATTGATCAGTGGCGTCGCATCGGTCACTTCCACCGTCTCGGTAATGGCGCCGACCTGCATCTTCACATCCAGACCGGTCGTTGTCTCGCCCTGGATCGTGACGTTCGCAAGCTCCTGCTTCACAAAGCCAGTCACCTCAACCGTCATGCTGTAGTTCGAAGGCGCAAGACGCGGAAACGAATAGGTCCCTTCTGCGCTCGATGTCGTCTCCAGCGTACGGTTCGTCGCCTTGTCCACCAGCTTGATCTTTGCATTCGGAATTACCGCGCCATCGGTGTCCGTCACCGTGCCCTGCAGGCCGGCACGATACTGCGCCAGCACCATCACCGGCATTGCAAGCGCGAAGGCTACAAGCGCAGCCGCTCGCACCATCCATTTCAGATTGCTCATCACCTTGCCTCCAAATAGAACCGCACCAGGAGAGCCCGCTTCGTGTCTGGGCTTGGGGAATGAGGTCTCCCCCTGGTCCGTACTGGGTATCCGGAACGCAGACGCACATATGCATCTGGAACCGTTTGCGCGCGTTAACCAGTCGCGACGCAGCCCGGAAACCGGGATGGCAAAAGGATGCAACTTCAGAAGGAAAGGGTTGTCTTTTGGAAAGGGTTGCCTTCGCGTCAAAATACGACGCACAATGTGAGCGGAAATGTTTTAGTGCACGACGCCCAGTTGATCAAAAGGCCAGAAGACCAGCACGGCCTTGCCATAGATGAACTTACGGTCCACAGCGCCAAAGTCACGGCTGTCGCTTGAGACCGAACGATGGTCGCCCATCACCCAGTACTGTCCGGGGTCAATCATCTGTTGTGATAACGAGCGCTCGTCCCGGTAGCGGGCCGGCACATAAGGCTCCGGCACCATGTAGCCATTCACATACACACGCCCATGACGAATCTCAAGCGTGTCGCCCGGCAGCGCAATCACGCGCTTGATGTAGCTCTTCGAAGGGTCGCGCGGATAGTTGAAGACCACCACATCACCGCGATGAATCTGTCCAACACGATATGCAATCTTGTTGATGAACAAGCGGTCCTGGTCTTCGAGCCGTGGCAGCATCGACGTTCCTTCCACCACCACAGGCTGGTAGAGAAAGATGATGATGAACGCCGATATCGCGATCGAAATCATGAAGTCGCGAATCCAGCCCGTTACCTGGCGGGATGACTGCTTCGTCTGGATCGTTTGTTGCTCGTCCTGCATGACCACCTGAAATGTTAGACGGGGAATACTTCTAATCTACTACTTCAGCCCCAATCCCGGTTTCATCTGGCGGCCGTCCAGCCCATCCGGCGACCACTCCTTCACAATCGCCCGTGCAATGTGCGCCACCGTGCTTTCGCCTTCGTTATCCGTCGTCCAGCTCTTGTCCTCATTCTGCCAGGTAAAAATGCTCAGCACGATCGGCCCGGACTTCGCTGCCACAATCGCCACATCATTGCGTACGGCGTTCAGAGACCCTGTTTTGCTGGCAATCGCGGAACCGGCTTCACTCGAATCCAGCGTTTCCAGGTAGCGCGGAATGGTGTTGCGATAGAACTGGCTCCGCAGCATGGTCAACGCCGTCTGGCAGATCGCCTCATCCTGTGGCTGCGCCGGGCCGCCCAGATCGCAGCGGCCAATCTTCTCCATCACCACGGCCATCTCGCGCGCAGTCGTCTTTCCCAGGCCAAACTTCGGCTGATCCGCCGGCATGGGCTCTGTCGCCGGCTTCATCACCTTCTTGTAGAAATGGGTATCCTTCAGCCCCACCGCGGCCATGCGGTCATTCACGGCCTTTACGCCAAAACGGTCAATCGCCAGGTTGGTCGCAGTGTTGTCGCTCAAAATCACCATCAGCGTCAAAACGTCCTTCAGTGTCAGTTCCTTGGGAGCATCCAGAAGCCCCAGTACGCCAGAGCCGCTAACCGCTTCTCCCGGCTTCAGAACAATCTTCTCGTCCCAGTGAGCCTTGCCGTCGCGAATCTGCTCCATCGCCTCATACAGCATCGACAGCTTGATCACCGAGGCCGTCTGCACCGGCTCATTCTCGTCCACCGCAATGACCTTGCCCGTATTTAGCTGCCTGGCATAGACAGCGACCTTGCCATGGTGAGAAGTAATCAAGGCTCTCACCTCCGCCGGTACCTTTTGCTGGGCAAGTCCTATGACGGGCGCGGCAAACAACAGAAACAAATTCAACGCAAAACGGCAACTGGAAACGGGCATAACAACCTCTCTGCTCTGCAGCCAACCTTGAAAACGAATGCTATATGCTAATCCCAACGGTGTTATTGCATATCCTGCCGTTGAGAAACCTTGTGGCCTTCCGCTATTTTATGAATAGAATCTTCGCCTCTCCGGTCGTCCTTACAGCAGTTTTGGCTTGCACTTTTGCTTTACCTTCGCTCGGGCAATCCACTCTTCCTTCAGACCAGTCGGATAACCAGAATGGCTCCAACTCTTCCGGCAATTCGACGTCGGGATCGAGTTATGATTCTGGATCAAGCAACGACCCCTATAGCAGCGGAAATACTTCGGGCATCAACCAAAACGGCATAAACCAGAATGGATCAAACCAGAACAGGACGAACCTGAACGGAACATCGTCTGATTCATTCAATCTGCCCGATATCACCTGGGGTGACACCACGACCTCGACGCAGAACGGTTCCTCAGGACGCACGTCTGACCAGCAGACACCGACCACGAATCTTCGTCCGCTCCAGCCCCAGGTGCCGCCGCCACCGGTTATTACGGATTTTCAACGGATGGTGCAGGCCTCTACAGGCCAGATGCTGCCGATCTTCGGGCAAAACCTCTTCGAATCTCCCTCTACCTTTTCCCCGGTCTCCAATATCCCGGTAACACCGGAATATGTCATCGCTCCCGGAGACGAGGTCATCGTACGCATCTGGGGCTCTATTTCGATTACCCAGAGGATTATCGTTGACCGTGCCGGCGATATCTTTCTTCCCAGGGTCGGAACTCTGCACGTGGCAGGCCTTCGTTATTCCGAGCTTGAGAGTCATCTGAAATCCAGCGTAGACCGTGTGTTCCGCAACTACGAACTCTCCGCCCAGCTCGGCCAGTTGCATGCCATCCAGATTTTTGTTCTGGGCGCGGCAAAACGGCCCGGTGCTTATACCGTTAGTTCCCTTTCAACTCTGGTCAATGCAATCTTTG
Source organism: Terriglobus tenax (assembly GCF_025685395.1). Classification (NCBI taxonomy): domain Bacteria; kingdom Pseudomonadati; phylum Acidobacteriota; class Terriglobia; order Terriglobales; family Acidobacteriaceae; genus Terriglobus; species Terriglobus tenax. Next base: position 1,160,571 of record NZ_JAGSYA010000004.1, read on the forward strand.
CATCGGGCGGCCCTTCTTCTGAAGGTTCCATGCGCCGCATCGAGTTGCGCCGCGAAAGCAAGACCGTTTCCTCATTTGATCTTTATGACCTGATCATTAACGGCCATACCAACAATGACAGTCGCCTGCTTCCGGGCGATGTCCTGTACATCCCTCCGGCTGGCCCTCGTGTCGCCTTGTCGGGCAGCGTGAAGGTTCCGGCCATCTATGAAGCCACGGACACTTCTACCCTGCAGCAGGTTCTCGAGTACGCCGGCGGTTTCAATACAACGGCATCCCTGCAGGTCGGAACGCTGGAACGCATCCAGGACCACCGTGAGCGCGTTGTCACCAACCTGTCCTTCACCAGCGCTGGCCTCTCCATTCCGGTTCGTGACGGCGACCTGATTCGTATTCGGACCGTCTCCCGCCGCTACAGTGCCGGAATTACGCTCCGCGGCAACGTAGAAACCCCCGGCCGCTTCGCCTGGCACGAAGGAATGCGGCTGCATGAAATCATTCCGGACCGTGCGTCCCTTCTGACGCCTGACTACTGGCAGCGGAGAACCAAGGAATCTCTTCCGACACCTTTCTTTACTCCCATGGACCAGGTCTCCGCGGGAGATCGCACAGCTTCGTCTGCTGTTCAAAGCTCCTCCAACACATCAGGTACGTCTACCCGGCTTACAGGACGCGAAAACGTAAGCCGGCCGCTGGCACCACTCAATGTCGTCCAGATTCCGGCAGCCGAAATCAATTGGAACTATGCCGTGATCGAGAGAACCGACGCGACGACGCTGAAGCACGAGCTTATCCCCTTCCATCTGGGAAGACTCGTGTTTGATCACAACGACGCAGACGACCTCGAACTGCTTCCGAATGACACCGTCACTATCTTTTCCCAGGCGGACTTTCAGGTACCCATCCTGGATCGCACGAAGTATGTGCGCCTGGAGGGTGAAGTCGTCAATGCTGGAATCTACAGCGTCGAAAAGGGCGAGACTCTTCGCCATCTGCTTATCCGCGTCGGAGGTCTGACTCCCAACGCCTACCTGTACGCCTCGCAACTCAAGCGCGAATCCACACGCTTTCAGCAGCAATCACGCCTTGAGGAGTATTTGTCAAAGCTGCAGATCGAGCAGGAGCATAGCGCCACCAATCGCGCGCTCAGCTCTTCCAATCAAAGCGCAGACGCCCTTCTGCGAACAACACAGCAGAATGTACTCAACCGCATCCGTGATCTGCGCGCCTCCGGTCGGGTCCTGCTTAGCTTCAAGCCCAGTTCTTCGAATCTTGCGGATGTCCCGGATATCCCACTGGAAGATGGTGACGTCTTCACCGTCGCCAACCGCCCTGCGATCATCTCCATCATCGGATCGGTCTATAGCCAGAACTCCGTACTTTACGTGCCCGGAGCAAACGTCAAATACGCTCTCCGCATGGCTGGCGGCCCGGACCGTAACTCGGACAGGAAGCATACCTTCATCATTCGGGCTGACGGAACGGTCACCAGCAAGGACAACCGCAGCTGGGGCGATAACTTCAATTCAGTCAAACTCTACCCCGGAGACACCGTAGTCGTGCCGGAACAGCTCTATCCCACGCCTATCCTCCAACAACTGACATCCATCGCCTCTATCTTTGGACAGATTGGAATTGCCGCCGCCGTAGTGAGATAAGCCCGGGCCGCGCTTTCGCACATGTTTGCGCGGTCCAGCCAACGCTTTTTGAGACAGCCGCCATCCAAACTGAAGTATGGTACTGGTCCACACGCAAGACCGTAAGAAAGGACACCGCATCATGTCTCGTACTTTCCCTCTCACCGCCGCCCTCGTTCTGGCCACCGTTGGATTCACGGGCTGCAAGAGCTCGACTCCCGAGCCGCCTCCGGGTCAGGCTCCGAACAGCGCCAGCCTGCCGGTCAACGGCCAGCCGGCCCCTGAAGGTGCAGCTCCGGCCAGCACCACCGCGACTGCACCGGCTCCCGCTCCGGCGGCTCCCCGTGCGGCAACTCCGGCACCACGCCCGGCGGCGCCCGTGGTGACCACGATTACCGTACCGGATGGCACACGCGTACCGGTCCGCATCAACCAGACCATCTCCGCCAAGGCGTCCAATGTGGGCGATGGCTGGAGCGGAGTTCTGAATGCTCCCATTACCGTCGACGGAGCTACCGTCTTCGCGCGCGGCACTGAGGTAAGTGGCACCGTCACCGCAGCCAAGGGCCAGGGCCGCTTCAAGGGCGCCGGAGCCCTGGGCATCGAACTGACGGAGATCAACGGCATGCACGTCTCTGGCTCCTCCTACGAGGTCGCCGTAAAGGGTAAGGGCAAGCGCACCACCGGCTTCATCGCTGGCGGCGCGGGTCTCGGCGCCCTGATCGGTGGACTGGCGGGCGGAGGCAAGGGCGCAGCCATCGGTGCAGCCTCCGGCGCAGGAGCTGGTACCGCAGGCGCGGCCTTCACCGGCAACAAGGACGTCACCATCCCCTCGGAGAGCCTGATCAACTTCCACCTCACGGCTCCCCTGACGGTCCGCAAATAAAACAACCTGTCAGGCAAAAACACCTCGGGCGCGGAGATCACTCTCCGCGCCCGCTACACTTAACAACGTGAAGTTTTCCGTCAAATTCCTGCTCTCGGCCACAAGCCCTTCGCACTTCCCCGCACCCTCGGTGCCGGAAGTCGCCTTTCTTGGCCGCTCCAATGTTGGCAAATCCAGCCTGATCAATGCCCTGCTGGGCGAAACCGTGGCGCGCGTCTCCTCAACACCGGGCCGCACACGCGCGATCAACTTCTTCGCGCTGCACAACAACCCCAATACTCCTCCCAAGATGATCTTTGCCGATCTGCCCGGTTACGGCTACGCCAAGATCTCCAAGTCCATCTCGGCCGAGTGGCCCTCATTCATTGAGCCCTACCTCACCGAGCGCGAGACACTGGCGCTGGCCGTCTGCCTGGTGGATACCAACATCCCACCGCAGCCCAGCGACAGCATGCTGATTGACTTCCTCCAGCAGCACCAGCGGCCCTACATTGTGGTTGGTACCAAGGCGGACCGTCTCTCCAACAACACGCTCGCCAAGTCCATTGCCGCACTCAAGCGCGAGCACCAGGTGGACAACGTAATCCCCTGCACGGTCAATAAGCAGAATGGGACAAAGGCTCTATGGTCAGCCCTGCTGGCAGCACTGCCAGCATAGCCTCAAGCTCCGGGTCATCCAGCCATACATAGCGGCGGGGTGGCTGCTCCCGCACAAAGAACTTCGGCGCGCCGGTCGCCCAGGCACGGCGCGGGTCACCCTCGGGGATAATCTCCGCAATCGCACGGTCGGCACCGCGCAACTCGGCATTGGAGTTGGCCGTCACCACCATGGCAAGCAGGCTGTGCGCCGCATCCGCCGTTGCCAGCATGGCGGAAAGTTCTTCGACTCGCCCGGTGGGAATCGGCTCTTCCCCTTCCCGGATGACCTGCAGCTGGGGATACACGCCGCGTTCCTTCATCTCAGCCCGGTGCGCCGCGGCGTCGCCTTCCAGGATCACCGTCAGCGGACGGTGCTTGCGCACCTCGTTCTTCATCGCGCGGAGAGCTTCATCCAGCGTGTTCACCAGGAAATCGCAGAAGCCGGCACGCATAACGACGCGCGCCTGCGCAGGGTCAGGCTCCAGGCCCAGGAACACCGCGCCGCAGAGGTTGGCCGCAACCGCCAGAGCCATACCATCGTTGTCCATTCCCTGGTGCACCACGATGCTGCCGCCCCAGTCCTGCGACCGGACACGCAACACCGTGTAAAGACGCCATGCCGTGTATTGCCGGTCTACCATGTCGAGTACATGCTGCCGTCCGTGCCAATCTCCTGCGACCCGCTATGCACGTCCTGGATCCCTGTATCCGTCTGGTCCACCGAGCTGTACGACCCGTCGGAGCTGGTCTGCCAGGTGTCCTTGTTATGGGTAAACGGGTCAATCGGCATCGACTTCAGATATCCGGCCTGTACCAGGTCATCCAGCGTCTGCGGACCTTTTTCCTTATCGACCGTGTACGAATCAATGGCCTGCCGCATCGTCTGAAGATCCTCCTTCAGCACGGCTTCCTTGGCCTTCTTCACCGAGTTCTGGTAAGCGGGAATCGCCATCGCCATCAGCAGCAGGATGATGGTCATCACGATAATCAGCTCAATCAGCGTGAAGCCTCGCTCCGCGCTCCGCCTTCTCACCATTCGGAGTACCTCGATCCGTCCAGCGCCGTCGCCGTGCTTTTCGTGTGCACGTCAAATACATTCTGACCGCCCCAGCTATCCGTACTCGGGTCGTCCTGCATGGACCGGATTCCCCAGTCCGTGTTGCCGGTCATCGGGTCCTTTGGAAGCTCGCGCAAAAAACGCACCTTGTGCCCCTGCACATCCACGCCCTTCACCAGGGTCTCAATATCCGGGGGATAGTTGTAGCTGTCCAGCTTCGTCTGGAAAGCTCCACGGTCGGCCGCGTCTTTATAGCGGTCAATCGCATCCCGCATCATCCACAAATCGCGCCGCAGTTCGCGCTCCTTCTGCCGCTTCACCTGGAAGCGTGCAATCGGCACCACCGCCGACGCAAGAATGGCGATGATTGTCACCGCGACAATCAGTTCCACCAGGGTGACACCTGCCTCACCCTTACGGTTTGGAGCATGCTTCGGCATGGCTTTACTTGACGTGAACAACGCCCTGCGAACCCACCGACGGCAGATTCACCTGCGCCGAATTCTGAGCGCCAACCTTGGTCAGCGACAGGTTCGAATCGCCCGCGGCCAGAGCCTTGAAGGTCAACACGCAAATGCTTCCCTGTCCATCCACGCCCTTGGTCGATGGCGGACGTGAAGCCGAGATCGTCACCTGTCCGTTGCCCTCATCCCGGTGCGCCAGCGCAACCGCCTGGCCGTCACGACCCAGCATCTCGCCACTGTCGACGTTCACCAGCTGCAGCACCTGCGGGTTGAACTGCATCTGCAGCGGCACCGAGTACAGGTCGCGCGCATTCGAAGCCATCACCGCCACCTGGAAGGTGCTGCCAACCGCCTGTGTAGCATTTGCCGGAGTCACTGCAAAGTTGATCGGAGGCGCCACCGGAGGGGCTACCGTGCCGTCCTGCTGCAACTGCTGCATCGCGGCATTCGCCGCCGCGGCTGCGGTGGTCCGCTGGCCCGGAGCGCTCGTCGCTCCAGCCGCCGCCGTTGCTGCAAGGCTGGCCGCAGCGGCCGCCTCGGCAGTGGGATCGCGGCGCAGCTCAATCGACTGGCTGGTGCCGGTATCAATTGCGCGCGTGTTCATGCGGCTCAACATGCTCTCACGCACCAGATGCGGAATCAGCAGGAACACCACTTCATCCTGCGCCTGCGTCTTCTGCCGCGATCCAAAAACGTACTTCAGCAGAGGAAGCTCGCCCAGACCGGGGGTTCCGCTCACATCCAGCGAGTCCTGCCGCGTCAAAATGCCCGCCAGGATGCTCGGCTCGCCTTCCTTCAACTGGATCGTATGCTCCACGCTGCGCTGGCTGATGATCGGCTGCGTCACCGAGCTGATCGTTACCGATCCGCTCTGCGAGGTGACCTCGAGCTTCATCTTCAGCGTAATGTCGCGGTCCGTATGCACCGTTGGCGTCATGTCGATGTTCACACCAACGTCGATGTACGTGAACTGCGTGTTCACCAGGGCGCTCACCGCCGCCGTCGTACCGGAGGCAAACGAACCCGTTGCGATCGGAATCTTCGAACCGATCTTCAGCGTCGCCTTCTGGCCGTCCGTCGCACGAATCCGCGGATTCTGCAGAACGCGCGTGTCGTTGTCCGTCAGCAGGGCATTCACAGTGCCCGTACCGATGGTGACGTTGAAGTTGTTGCCGTTCAGATGAGCCAGATTGTTCAGCGTCAGATTGCTGGTCGTCGTCGTGGACGAGTTGGAGCTTGAACTGGAGCTCGAAGTCGTCGTGGTGGTCGTCGGCGTCACGCCAAACGATTGCGGCAGCGTAATGCCCAGGTTGCGAACCTTGTTGCGGTTCACTTCCAGCACCGCTACATCCACAACCACCTCGGGCTTCGTGCGATCCAGATCGTTCAGCAGCTTCTGCGCCAGCAGCAGCTGGTCCGGCGTCGCGCGCATCACAATCGCGTTCTGACTGGGGATAGCATAGACGCCAACATTCTGTCCCTGGCCGAAAACATTCCGCAGCGCGGTCACAATCTCGTTCGTGTCCGCCGTCTGCGTGGCATTCGTCAGGTAGAAGGTCTGCACTGCCATCTCATCCAGATCCTGGCGCTTGTTGCGGGTGTTCTGCGCCACAAGGATGGTGTTGTCCGTCACCGGCTTCCAGAAGGTGCCGGAGATCGCACCGACAATACGCAACGCGTCATACAGCGAGACGTTGTTCAACTCCACCGGAATGCGCGTCGAGGTATAGGCCGGATCGAACAGCACGTTCAGTCCCGCAGCCTTGCCAATCGCCTGGTAGATATTCTTCGTGTCCTCCACCATGCGCAATGTAATGGGGTCGTTCGAAATCGGCTTCAGCGTCACCGGACCGCCCAGGCCGGCAATCTCCGCCTGCGTCGCCACAACGCCGCTGTCCAGAATCTGCTGTTGTTGCTGCGCGGGAGTGGCCGCAGCCATCTTCTGCGTCAGGTCCAGCTCCTGCTGCGCCGTCTCATTGGCAGGGTCAATCTGCAGGGCGCGGGCAAACTCCGTCAACGCGCCTCCGCTGTCGCCGCTTTGCCGCAGAATACGGCCACGGTCCACGTGCGCCGTGGCAGCTTCAAAGCGCAACCGCTCGACCTTCACCTTGTAACGTAAGTCCTTTGGCTTCTTTGCCTGGGCCTGACGATACGCCTCGTAGGCAGCATCGTAGTCCTGCGTCGCCTCTGACTGCTGGCCACGCTTGTACAGCGATCCGGCCGACTGGGCGTGCATCACCCCTCCAGCAAGCGCCAAAACGGCGGCAACAAAGGCTGCATGACGAATGGGCGCGAAGCTGCGATCCATGGTTCTGTAAAGGCTCAAATCTTTGCGTGAAATCGGACCGCTCCCGGCTTCCTGATGGCGAAAGTATAGCATCGCGGGCCTGCCCGCCTTGGGCTGTCCGTCCATGCTATGCCTATGATCCCAAAAGCGGAATCCCCCGCCGAATCCTTTGCTGCGTGTTAACATCAAACCTTCGTATGCCTCGTCCTGGAAGCCAACCTGTTGCCGGAGCCGTCAAGGCGCGTCCCACGCGCCCACGTGACCCCGTGGCTAATGGGGAGCGCGATGCAGCCCAGAACCGCATCGCCAGCCATAACTACTTTCTTACCGACCGTTTTGAGGCCGGAGTCGCCCTGCGCGGCACCGAGGTTAAATCTGTCCGCGAGGGTAAGGCTAATCTGAGAGACGCCTACGGCCTGATCAAAGACGGTGAAATTTACCTGCTCAACGCCCACATCGGCCCTTTCTCGCACGGCAATTCCATGAATCACGAGGAGCTGCGTACCCGCAAGCTGCTGCTGCACAAGGAAGAGATCCGTAAGCTAATCAGTAAGACGGCCCAAAAGGGCTTTACGCTTATCCCCACCCGGCTTTATTTCCGGCACGGCCGCGTAAAGTGCGAGTTGGCCCTGGCCAAGGGTAAGCAGGACTGGGATAAGCGCGAGACCGAACGCAGCCGCGAAGCCGACAAAGAAGCCAAAGCCGCCATTGCCCGCAGCCAGCGGCGGTAGATTCCCTTTCCCTCAATCTTTCCTGATACCGCACTTGTCATTTCGACCGGAGTAAGCAGGCATGCCCGGCTTACGAAGCAGATACGGATCTCTTCCCTGCGATACGGTCAAGATGACAACGGTTTGAGTTTTCGTCTGGCACAACGATGACCGATCCCCGGCGTTACCATAGTCCTCATGCAGACCAAGCTCCTCTTCGAGGACGTCGCGTCCTCCACCTCTCCGCTCCTCGCCGTCTTCGCCACCGACCTGAACACCGAGAAGGACGGCACGCCGCAGATCACGCTGCTCACCGCCTCCACGGACGTGAACTACGCTGCCTCCGCTGTCCTGTCCTCCGGCGAGTTCAAGGCCGGCGTCGCTGAAACCGTACTTCTGCACTCGCCCGCCGGACTGAAGTCCGAGCGCCTGCTGATCATCGGCGTCGGCAAGCCTAAGTCACTCTCCACCGTGGAGTTGCGCAAGGCCTCCGGAACCGCCGTCCGCTTTGCCAAGCCCCGCGGTATCCGCGAACTCAGTGTGCTCTTCCCCTCGGGAGAAGCCTTCACCCTCGACCCCACCCGTTCCGCACAAGCCATCCTCGAAGGCGCAACGCTCGCTGACTTCGACCCCGACACCTACAAGTCCGACCGTAAGGACCAGAGCATCAGCACCCTTACCCTGCTTGCTCCATCTGCCGTGAAAACCGCCGTGGAAACCGGCGCAGCCGAAGGCAGCATCATCGCCGAGGCGCAGAACTTCGCCCGCTCCCTGGTCAACGAGCCAGGCAACAAGCTCACCCCCACCGTGCTTGGCCAGCGCGCCGCCGAAATGGCGAAGACCTCCGGCCTGGCCGCCGAGGTCTACTCAACAGACAAGCTTAAAGAGCTCGGCATGGGCGCTTTTCTCGGTGTCGCCCAGGGCAGCTATGAGCCGCCCGCGCTCATCGTACTGACCTACACGCCAGCCACCTCCCCGGCGCCAGACGCCCCCGTCTTTGGGCTGGTCGGCAAGGGCATCACCTTTGACACCGGCGGTATCTCCATCAAGCCCTCCGATGGCATGGAGAAGATGAAGTACGACATGGCCGGCGCCGCCGCCATGATCGGAGCCATGCAGGCCATCGCCGCGCTCAAGCCCGCCTTCAAAATCATCGCTGTCATCTGCTCGGCAGAGAACATGCCCTCCGGCCGGGCCTACAAACCGGGAGATATTCTCACCGCCGCCAGCGGCAAGACCATTGAAATCAATAACACCGACGCCGAAGGCCGCCTGGTGCTGGCCGACGGTCTCTGGTATGCCAGGCAGCTCGGCGCTACCCGCTTGATCAATGCCGCCACCCTCACCGGTGCCTGCGCCGTTGCCCTGGGCCAGATCAACGCCGGCCTGTTCACCAATGACGAAGCCGTCAGCGCTGGGTTTGCCGCCGCCGCCAGGGTCGCGGGCGAAGGCTTCTGGCCCCTGCCCTGCAACGACGACTACCTGCAGCCCATGAAGTCTGCCATCGCCGACCTGATGAACACCTCCAACACCCGCTGGGGCGGAGCCTCTACCGCTGCCGCCTTCCTCAGCGAGTTCGTCGGCGATACTCCCTGGATGCACCTCGACATCGCCGCCATGGCCTGGCAGGACGCCGACAAGCCGTGGTCGCCCAAAGGTCCCAGCGGCTTCGCGGTGCGTTCCATCGTAGAATGGGTCCGTTCCACCGCCCAGTGAGCCATGCCCCGGCAACCCACCATCCTCTTTGTCGATGACGAACCCCTGCTGCTCCAGCTATTTCCGATATGGCTGGCGCGGCAGGGGTATCACGTTTTAACGGCTGCCAGCGGCGAGGATGCTTTGAAGGTTCTGGCCGGCGAAGCAATTGACGCCCTGCTCGTCGACTACAACCTGCCAGGGATGAACGGCCCACAGTTGATTGAGCAATGCGGCGGCAGACCCGCCATCCTGCTCGCCTCCGGCCTTGAAGAAATTGCGGACGAAGAACAGCACCGCCTGAACATCATCGCGGTGCTCTCCAAACCCATTCAGCGTGACCAGATGCTCGCCGCCCTCGCACAGGCGGCAAAACTTTAGAGTCCCTTGTTGCCCCATTCTTCGCATAGCGAAGGGCGGGGTATGGAGCGAAGCGAGATCAGAGCGCCTCGTATTTGCAGAATAAGAAACTCGTCGCGTAAATGCGCAAAACCCACCCTTTGTGCGATACAGCCGCACAAAGAATGGGGCAACGCAATCGGTTTACATCACCTCGGGCGCTTCAATCCCCAGCAGACCAAGCGCACGCACCATCTCGCGTTTAGCTACAGCCGCTGTCGCCAACAGAAGCTTCTTCTTCGCCTCGTCCGTCTCGGTCAGGATGTGGTGCTTGTGGTAGAAGTTGTTGAACTGCTGGGCAAGCTGGAAGACATACTTGGCCAGGATCGCCGGCTCCGCATTCTGGATAGCCTGTTCAATCACCAGCGTCAGCTTCGACGCCGTCAGCCACACCTCCCAGATGCTCACGCCCGCCTCACCCGCCAACAGATCTCCGGCGTTGATTGCGGTCATGGCCTCGGCCTCGCTCACACCCGCCTTACGGAAGATGTTGCCCGCGCGCACGATAGCGTACTGGATGTACGGCCCGGTCTCGCCCTCAAAGCTCAGCGCATCACGGAAGTCAAACGCAATCACCGTATTGCGCGTGTACTTCAGCATGAAGTAGCGCAGCGCACCCACGGCGATCTTGCGGGCAATCTCCGCCCGCTCTTCCTCAGCAAACTCCGGACGCCGCGCGTCTATCTCTGCCTTCGCCGCGGCAATCAGTTTGTCCAGCAGGTCGTCGGCTTTCACGCCGAATCCCTTGCGACCGCTCACTTCGATATACGCCCGTTGCTGGTCTTCCTCGCTCACGGCATAACCAAGGTCCAGGGCGCAACGCGGCGTCAGCGCCACCATCTCGTAGTTCAGATGGGTGTAGCGGTCGGCGGCATCTTCATAGCCCATACCGCGCAGCGCTTCTTTCACGTTGTTCTGCGGATCGTTCTGACGCGAGTCAATCACGTTGTAGATTGCGTCCGCGCGACCAAAGTACGGATGCGGCTCCACGCCCTGTTCCGTCGAGATCCAGCAGGTGTGCGAAGCATATTCATGGAACGGCTTGTAGCCAAAGTCCAGGCCCAGCAGACCGAACTTCCACAGGTGATACGCGATGTCCTTGCCGACATAGGTCACCGTTCCGTTCGAGCGGACGATGATCTTCGCCTCTTCATCCGGTCCTTCGGAAACGCCTTCTGTACCGGCACGGCGCATCACCCAGCAGCCCTTGTTCTTGCCTTCGGTCTCCTGGTACAGAACACCTTTTTCAATCATCAGAGAGCGCGCCGCATCCCAGAACTTCAGGTGCAGAATCTCGCTCTCGCGCGGCAGAAAGTCGTACTCGATATCGAGCCGCTCCATCGTCTCCAGGTGACGCTTCAGCACGGCCGTCGCTACCAGGTCGGCGATCTCCGCCGTCTCGTTGCCGCCATGCTCAATCGCGTGCAGCGTATCCAGGCGCAGCTTCTTGCGGACGTCCTTCTCGGCCTCGTCAGCCGTGTACCACTGCGAGACCCGCGCATACAGGTCCCACATGTAGTAATCGATGCGCTCACCCTTTACGGCAAGCTCTGCCAGCAAGGCCTTCACCTCGGGCAGCTTCTTGCCTTCCAGGGCTTCAAGCCCCACCACTACATCCGCCACCTGCACTCCGGTGTTGTCAATGTAGTTCTGCACGCCTATGTCGTAGCCGCTCTTGTATTCGTCCTTGCGCAGCAGGCGCTGGAAGGTGTCACCAAGAATAGCGTTGCGCAGGTGGCCGATATGCGCTGCCTTGTTCGGATTGATGCTGGTATGCTCCAGCAGGCGGAACCCCGACCCGCCGACATCGGCGTGCTCCTCTGCGGCCATGCGCGCAACAATTGCCGCCCGGTCCAGCTTGATGTTCAGGTAACCCGGCCCGGCAATCTCCACCGCGGCCACGCCATCAATCGACTCCAGCTCCGGGCGCAGCTCCTCAGCCACGGCTCGCGGAGCCTTCTTCACACGCTTGGCCAGCTGCAGCGCAACCGGCAGCGCGTATTCGCCGAACTCGATCTTCGGCGGCTGCTCCACCGCAAACTGCGGCAGCTCAATCCCGTACTTGCTCTCAACCACGACGGCAATCTGCCGCAGCAGCTCTAACTGAATCTTGCGATACATAAACTCTCTCTACTTTACGGAAGCTCGGCCGGAAGCTGTTCCATCTCTTCTCCCAGCGACGGGTGTGGCCCACGTTTGGCACGGTGCAGCAGGAACATCACACCGCCGGCAACCGTCACCGTGAACAGGATAAAGACATGCACTACCAATGCAAAGGCCACGGCAGGCGTCTCCGCCGCGCCGTGCGAAACCATGGCCAGCTTGGCCGTGAACTCAAAGGTGCCCACCGCTCCGGGCGAGCTGGGAATCAGGTACGACAGGTTGGCAAAGGCCAGCGCCTGCCACGGACCGATCCAGTCACTGACAATCCCCAGCGTCCGCGCCACCGAGACAAAGATCATGCCCTCGCATGTCCACAGGATGAACGACTCCAGAACCAGAAAAATCCGCACCGGCAGCGAAATCAGCGCAATCGCGTCCAGTGCCGACACCAGGCGGCCCTCAAGCTTGCCCACCAACCCGGGATGCGGCAGCAGGCTCAGCAGCTTCCGCAGGGGCGTCTTCAATGCTCCGGCAGCCAGCAGCAGAACCAGCACCGCCAGGCTGACACACAGCAGCAGAACACGCGCCATCATCTGCGACTTGTGGGACAGCAGCGTCGAGTTGCGGCCCATCGTAATCATGAACAACAGCAGCAGCGTAAAGACGTCCAGCACGCGTTCCAGCACCACCGTGCTCAGAATCGCCGGAGCCGTCGAATCAAGGTCATTCGCATAGCTGAAGACGCGCAGAAAATCGCCAATGCGCAGCGGCATGATGTTGTTAGCCGCAAAACTGGTCATCAGTACACGCGCACAGGCGCTGAATTTTGCCTTGCTCGACGCCCGCATCATCAGCCACCAGCGGTGCGAACGCAACGTGTACCCAGCCACCAGAAACACCACCGCGACCACAATCCAGCCCGGCGCGACCAGCCGCACCTTGCTCAACCCCGCATAATCCACGCTGCGGAAGGTGTACCAGAGGAAAAATCCACTGATCAGGAACCCGGGGATCGTCTTCAGCAGGTTGCGGCGCTGCTGTGGCGTCATGCAGTCATCCTCGCGCAAACAACGGCGGCGAGCCTTGGCAACAATTCGTGGGTGCGGGGCATCGCTCTTATTATAGTGAGGACAGACGGAGCAGCTTTTTCCCAGGCCCCTATCAAAAGCGGGTTTCTCGAAACTTTTTTCAATTTCCCACCCGTCTAAGCAAATAACTCATCGGAGCGCTCTCGGAATTGGCAACGCTTGTCGCAAACCAGCCACAAACGGCAGAACACTCCGTACGCCAGTTTGCCGCTTCATCCGGCGGCCAGGCAGCGCTGTTGGGGCTGCTCACGCTGTCAGCCCTTGCTATCCACGGCTACCACCCCTACAGCGAAGACGGCGGCATCTACCTGGCAGCGGCGGAACACGCCCTTCATCCGCAGCTGTTCCCGCACCTGCCTCAGTTCGCGGACGCCCACGTCACCTGCGTCTTTTTCTCACGCATCATGGCGGGAATCGCCACACTGACCCACCTGTCCCTGACGTGGGTCTTCTTCCTCGCCTACATCGTGTCCCTCTATCTCACGCTCGCCAGCCTGCACCTCATCCTGCAGCGCTGCATGCGGAGCTCCGCTGCCCGCTGGTGCAGCCTGCTGATCTTCACGGTCACCATGACGGCGCCGGTCGCCGGTACCTCTATCATCACCGTCGACCCCTACATCACCTCGCGCTCCCTCAGCCTGCCCCTGGTGCTTTTCGCCATCGCCGAATCGCTGCGCCTGCAGCCGCGCTGGCTACGTATCGCGCTTCTTCTGCTCGCGGGCGGCCTGCTGCACCCCCTTGTCGCGGCCTGCGGCGTCTTCCTGATCGCTCTTACGCTGGCATTTCGCGATAGCCGCCGGTACGCCATGGCCGGTATTCTCGGTTTCGCCCTGCTCACGGCCCTGGTTGTCCATCGCCTGGCGCCGCCGGAGTCCGCTGCCTATCACCAGGCTGTCCTCTCGCGCCCTTACTGGTTCCTTACCCAGTGGAGCTGGGACGAAATCTTCGGCGTTATCGCTCCGCCCATCGTTCTGCTCGCTCTTGACCGTTTCCGGCCTGCCTACCTGACCGGCACCTGCTCGGACTTCGTCCGCGCCCTCTGCCTTGGCGGAGCCGCCGTCGTCGCGCTCAACCTGATCTTCGCGCATCCTGACTCCGGCAACCACCTGGTTGCCAGCCTGCAGCCCCTGCGCTTCTTTACCTTCCTCTATATCTTCATGACGCTGGCCCTCGGCTCGCTGCTTTCCCTGCTGCGCAGTAAGGTTCCGGCCATCGTTCTCTGCGCCGCACTTGCCGGCCTGATGTTCTGCGTGCAACGCAGCACCTATCCATCCACAGCTCACCTGGAGCTACCCGGCCGTCCGCTTTCAAACGACTGGCAGAACGTCTTCCTTTGGGTGCGGGATAACACGCCAAAGGATGCGCTCTTCGCCATGGATGCCGACTACAACGACATCTCCGGCGAGGACACACACCTGTTCCGCTCGATCGCCCTGCGGGATGCCCTGCCCGACTACTCCAAGGACGGCGGCATTGCCGCCGTCAAGCCCTCGATTGCCGGACAGTGGGCGGATGGTATCCGCCTGCAGCATGGTCTGGATAACATGGACGACGCAGAACGCATCGCCAGAATGAAACCGGCGGGTGTGACCTGGGTCATTCTTTCTCCCACGGCCAGCACCCGCCTCGATTGTCCCTACCTCTACAAAGGAATCCGCGTCTGCCGGATTCCTTAACCGCTAGTTCGCCGCTGTTGGAGTTCCTGTTGCCGGCGCCACCTGCAACACCACGTTCTCCTGGTCCTTGGCCTGCAGCTTGTTGTAGAACGTCCGCATTGTCGGATAGTCGCTGATTGGATAGACCAGCCCGTTCCGAGCCAGGTTGCGGCGGATAGTGATCGTGTTCGCCACCTGGTCTGATTTCAGGTCATACATCATGCTCTGCAGAATCGTATCCTGCGCCGTAGCAGGAGCAGACTCCACCTTCATCCCCGCAGGCAGCACGTAACGCACCGCATCGCGCTCCCATACCTCGTAGCTGAAGTACACCGGAAGCTCGCGTTTCTCATGAGGAAAAGCCGCCTTGGTACGCGACTCATAAATGTCGCCGGGCAGAATCATGCGCTTGGAGGTCACAACACCCACCGGACCGTTGACCTTCAATGTGACCTTCAGCGGTTTCTCGTACTCTTCCTGCTGCTCGATCCTGGTGACCTCGGCCTCCATGCCGTTCGGCAACATCGCCTCCACCGCATCCTTCAGATCACGCTTCAGCTCCGTCTCGTCGGTCCGGGCTCCTCTCTGGCGCCACCGGACAGCCGGCGCTCCCAGGAACGTGAAGATGGCGCTTCCAGTTGCGTTTCCGGCCTCGTTCAGCTTCAGGTCTGCCACGCGCTGCACCTGCGAGTACTTGTAGTTCTCTCCCGGAGCGTTGTCCACCTTCACGCCCTGGTCCGTCTGCCGGATACCGCTGGCAAACGTATGCTTCCAGTCCAGATGGCCATACGGAACATACTTCATGCCAGGATCAAAGAACTGCTCCTTGCCATCCACCGTCACAATCGCAATCATGTCATCCAACTGCGAGAATGAAAGCCAGCCAGGCATGAACATGCGGTCATCGCGACGCACGACCTCCATGCCATAGGACTTCATCCCCGCCGACCGCGTCATCGCCAGGAAGAGCTCCGTCAATTCGTCTCCACTGCCACGCTTACGGGCAATCACGTCGTCAGCCGACTTCACAACCTTCAGCCCATTTGCCTTATCCTCCGATGCCGTCCGCGCACGAGAAAAGTCTGTGTTCTCCATCGCCATCACGGCTGCGTAGATCTTCTTCAGCTTCTCTTCCTGCGTGGTCGCACCCGTAGTCGTCTCAGTTGTAAATGCACGCACCGCCGAGGAAGGGTCGGAAAATTTATCCACGGACTTCGACCACTTCTTCCCTTCCTGCTGCCAGAACTCCTCTGCTGTTCTGTAGTTCAGGTAATAGAACAGGACGCGGTACGCGTTGCTTTTCACCGGCGGCATATACTCTTCCTCCACCTGGCTGGCAACATCGTTTGCATTCAACTCAAAGATCAACTGGCCCGCATTGCCGTTCACACCAGGCAACTGCGTCTGTTTCAGATCCGTTCCTTTCGGCAGAACCGGGGTCCACGAAATCCGGCTGTTGCTTGTGCCGTCGCTCGAATGCAGTTCGCGCGTCGTAGGCTTCCACACGAAATGCGACTTCACAACGTACAACTCGCGCTGCACATACCACCGCGGCAGCGTGTACCAATAGTCGTCCCAGCGTCCCTTGTATCGCACTTCGATGATGCTGCCCACGGTTACATCGGGCAGCGTGATCACCTTCGCGGAATGCTGATGCTCCTTGTCCTTATCGATCATCTTCAGGTACGGCTTACCCGTAAACGGAATGATCGTTCCGTCCGGATGGATCGTACGCCCTTGCACATCATCGACCGTATACGCCCAGCCATCCGACCCCTTGTTCTGGAACAGCTCCATATCCGCATACTTCCGGCCTTCTTCATTCAGAATTTTGATGCGGACGTAGTGGCTCTCCATGTGCAGCGAGTCTTCCGTCAGCTCGTCATAATTCAAGATCACCGCCGCAGCGCCCGGAGCCTTCGCGAAGCTCGTCATCTTCAACTCATCCGGGGTCGGCGAAATCCACTGATCCGCCGCAAACCCAACCCCCGACCCCATCAGAAATGCCGCTCCAAGATATGCGGCCCGAACCATGCGTAACATCCCAACCCTCCCCAAGGCAGTTCGCTATTTCTTCTTCAGTACGACGTTGCTTTGCTCGTCGTATCCAATCACACCGGCCAGCTTTTGCACTTCGGCATACTTGTCAGCCGGTAATTCCACTTGCCGCACAACATACGTCCGCGAGTAGTGGAGCTTGTTACCCTCCACCCTGCTCGCACTTTCATACGCTGCCCAGCCCATATCAAGCTTCACCGGATCGGGAATCTCGTCGGCGACATATCCCTCCGGCAGCTCGATCTCGAACTCGTCCTTCACCTCGCGCGCCGCTCCCAGGTCAATGGGATACACGCGCGGCCTCTTGTCCGTCTCCAGCGTTTCCGTCCCCAGCACTCGCGGCCGCACCATCAACAGGCCACCGGCAGGCTTCGCAAAGGAGTTCGCCTTGAGCGCATAGGACACCCGCAGGTCCTTTGTCAGCTCCATCGCATTCTCCACCTTCAACCCGTCATAGCTGAAGCTCACCAGGTCATGCCCCAGCAGACGGTCGATCACCTCGCGCTGTTCCTTCTCCGTTGCCGTGCGGAACAAGCGGCGATGGCGATCGGCGATATCGCCAAACCGGCTCTCCACCATCTGCCCATTCAGCGAACCATCCGCCGCCAGCTTGAACTCGCCCGTACGGTGAATTGTGTTCACCTTCGGATCAAGCACCGGGAAAGCAATCGCCTGGCTGTCCTTGCCATCCATCAAGAGGCCGTAGCCTCCTTGCAGGTTGTACTCCAACTGGCCAAAAGGGGTGTACTCCCACGTTGGATCAAAGATCAGGAATCGCTTGCCGCTGGCCGCCGTCACGATAGCGCTCAGCCTTGTGGATTCATATCCCTTCGGAAGTTCGATGGCTGCAATCATGTGGTTACCGGCCATCGACGGCGCGTTCAGGTCAACCACTCCACGATCCGTATCCACCATCACCCACGTAGATCGAATTCCGATGCCAGCCAGCATGGCTGAAAGCAGCGTTGCCTTGTCTTTGCAGTCTCCGTACTTATTCTTGAAGACCAGCGGAGCCGGATGCGGTTGGTTTCCGCCAATGCCAATCTCAATGGCCACATACCGTATCTGGCTTTGCACATACTCTGAAATCGCCTGAACCTTATCGGCGAAATCCGTTTTTCCAGCAACCAACTCCTGGGCCTTGGCAGCGATCTCAGGTGTCGTCTCGTTACGTCCCTTGGCCAGCACCTCGTACCACTCGCCGATGCTCTCCCAGTTCCCCCTGGTCGCATTCGCAATCGAAGGCCCGTAGTAATGGACCGACATCCGCTTCCGCTGGCCCCGCCACTCAGGAGACATCGTTACATCGCGCAGGTCCACAGGTGGCTCATCGCTGACCTCCCACAGATACTTACCCTTCTCCAGGTCAACCGCGGTCGTCTCTTTCTTGCCCTTCCAGACCTCTTTGTACTCCACGCCTGGCGGCAGTTCCAGCTTCAACCGTTCTTTCAAAACGGGAATCTCGCGCTGCACGCTCCAGATGTATTCGGTGTAGTACGGGCGAGCTTCCTGTTCATACTCCATCGCCACAATCGCACCGGGATCGCCGGCAGGGGCTTTCCCCCCGCGATAGCGGTTGTCGGAGTAAAGCGAGAAACCGTCATAGGCCGCAACATCGCCAATCTCATTCTCTTTCAGCTCATACTCATGAGCATCCGTCCCGATGCTCCAGATCTTCAGTGACCGCACCTTGGACAGACTGTCGTAATACGTCCCCATCTGCGCATAGCGGCGTCCCTGAGGCCGCAGGATCTTGATCGCCAGCCGCTGATGCTCCACTGCGTGCAGATCTGCGCCGACCGTGTAGGTCGTCTCATCCAGCAGGACTACGGCATTGGTATTGGCAGGATAGGAGGGAACCGGTTGCTTCGCCGCTTCCTTCAACCAGTCAGGCAGCACAGGTTTCTTCTCCGCCATGGCGGAGAAGCCGAGAAGCGCCACGACGCAGGCGCACTGAACAACCGGAACCAGAAGAGAACGAACAGAAGGAGAACGCTTAGGAAGCACAGCTACAAACCCTTTGCAGATCAAGCCAACGAGTGGGTTATCGCATGGATCAAGCCACGGCAAGGCCGCGCTTGATCCATCCTGATTTTTTATGTAGCTGCTTTATATCGTTTGCCACGGGGAGTGGCAAGTAAATTTCGGCGGCTTACGGCACACGCAGCGGACGGAAGCCCTCAAACGGGAACAGGCCCGTCGGATACTCTTCGCTCGGCACCTGCGGCTTGAACAGGTAGCGGAAGAAGAAACCGCCCGTGATGGTATTGAAGTTACTCGTATTGTTGCCGGTCAGAATGCCACCCACATACCAGTGGTCGGCAATGCGGTAGCTCATCTCGGAGTTCAGCGAGTAGTTCAGGCCCGTGCCCGTGTTCACCGGATACTCACCGCAGGTATGCGCCGCAATGGAGGGCAGCGTGCAACCCGAGTACGCTCCCGTCTGCAGCGAAACGTCCAGCGGATAGTACTTGGCGTAAGCCTCCTGGAACGTCTGAATACCGACTGCGCCGGCGATGGAGTAATGCCAGCTCGTGCCATAGTGGCCATTGAAGGTCACCGGCACCGCTCCCAGGAAGTACGCGTTCGGGCTGAAGTAGCCACCCATGCCGTACGTCATGTTGCGCTGGTTGTTGTCGTAGTGCGTTCCATAGAAGCTGGCGCCAATATTCAGGCTGCCGTAACCGGGAATGTACTTGGCTAGCCAGTACGCACCGACTGAGCCTTCAAAGCGCTTGTTATCCAGCACGTGATAGCCGGTCACCGACGCTCCGGACACGCTGGCATAGAAGCCCGCGCGCTCATTGCCGAAGTCCAGGCGCGCGCCGCCACCGGTCGATATCACACCGCCCCAGATGTTCCCCGCGAAGACCGGCGTCACCGACCCAGGGTCGCGCATACCGGCATAGGAGAGCTGCGTGTCCTTCACATTGTCGCGGTCGGCAAAGAACATGACATGCCCGCCAAACGGACGCCAGCGCGCGTGACCAATCACATTGGTCACCAGGAACTCATACGGCGTAAAGCCGATCGACAACGCCGCGTTGGTCGTCACCAGCTGCACCTCGCCGCCCAGGCCAGAGGTCAGCTGCTGCGACGGAGTGTTCACCGCATTCAACGGCAGTGTGCCCAGAATCGGCACGGTGCCTTCCGTTCCCTGGTAAGAGGCGGTATCCAGCGTGCCCGCGTTCAAAAAGACAGCCTTGGGAATAATGCTCAGGCGCAGTGTCTTATTCGCCACCAGGGTCGCCTCCATCGGCGCCTCCAGGTCGAACAGCCGGTTCATACCGGAGATGCCGCTGCGATAACGCATCAGAGCCGTCGCACCCATCCACGATGAGTAGCTTGCCTCCAGCGAAGCCAGGTCCAGCTCCGTCTGCTGGCGCTCACTCATCGGTGGCCCCGGAGTCAGTGCCGCGTTGCGATCCCATCCGCCACGCAGCGGAGGAACATTCTTCGCCACCAGCATCGGATCGCTGGGCGGATTTTGCAGCGGATATGCCGGTCCTAAATCGGGATACGGCTGGCCGCTCAGGGCCACCGGAACACCGGGGTAGAACAGCGGCGCCGACTGCGGCCCGGAGGAAACACCCTCGACTGAGCGGCTGCGCACCGTGCGGCGGCGCGGTGTTGTCGCCGTCGGACGGCGCGCCGGCTGCGGGTACTGCTGACCATAGGTCTCAGCGCCGGCGCTCTGCTGCGCCAGGTCACCACGATACTGGTAGCCGGGCTGTGTCTGCGTTGCCTGGATCGAACCGGAGGCATTGGCGCGCGACTGCGGGATCTGGCTCTGTGCCGGGTTGTATGGCTGGCCGGTGTACTGCGTCTCCGTCAACGGAGCAACATCAACCGGCTCGGGCTGAATCGGATGGCTGGAACCCACCAGTGGCTTCGGATCGGACTGGCGACGGCGTACGGATGCAGCCTGGGCCGCAGCAATATCAGGATGCGATGAGGTCGACGGAACACGACCCGTGCGCTTCGCGTTCGGCACATACGCCGCCGTCGGAATCACATCCGTCGGCTCCTGCATCTTCGGATGGATCGGCTGCAGGTCCGAACCAAGATCGACGCGCGAGGCCTGTGCCATATAAGCCGCATTCTGCGTGATCGTGTTCTGCGGGTTATACGGGACATACGGCCCATAGGTATCGCCGCCTGCCTGCTGCGCGGGAGGCCCGTACGCATTCATTGGTCCGGCAGAGTTCACGGCTCGCTGCGTCAGCTGGCGGATCTGCTCCCGCTGATACGCCATATAGTCATTGGAATCGACCGGGTTGCCATTGGTATCGGTCTGCGGAAATGCCGGCAGGGCGCTCTGCGCTGCCGCGGTCGATGGCGGCTGCTGTCCCAGCAGCTCATACGCCGGATTCGTCTGCGACTGCGGCACATAATCCTTCAGCCGCGTCGCTCCCTGCCGCGCCGGAACTCGCTGCTGGTAAGCAGGGTTCGTCATGTATGACGGCACCAGGTTGTTGTTCTGATAGGCCGCACCGTTGCCCTGCAACTGCACCGGCGCATTGCCGTACTGGTTCGAATAGCTGGGCAGGTACGGCGGCGGAGCCGGAACAGCAAACTGCTGCTGTCCTGCAAGAGCGGCGCTATCGGTGCCAGGAGCCATCAGGGCGGCAAGATCCTGCGCCTGCGTCGCGTTCGGCAGACGTCCGCCGTTCTGAGACGCCATGCTCAGTTCAGCCGCAAGCTCCGCACCGGGGTCTCCCGGAGGCATCGCCTGCAGGCTCGCCTTGTAATAATCGGCGGCGCGCCCGCTGTCTCCACGGGCCTGCTCAAACTTCGCCGCCAGAATCATCATCTGCGCGTCTTTCGGATACTGGTCCAGACCATAACGCAGCCATAACTCGGCATTCTTCGTATCGTTGGCAGCCAGGGCAGCGCCAATCGCCGCCTTGTAATCCGTCGCCGAGGCCGTGGTCATATCCTGCGACCGGAAGATCGCAA
Source organism: Terriglobus tenax (assembly GCF_025685395.1). NCBI lineage: Bacteria > Pseudomonadati > Acidobacteriota > Terriglobia > Terriglobales > Acidobacteriaceae > Terriglobus > Terriglobus tenax. The sequence goes on from NZ_JAGSYA010000004.1 coordinate 1,182,208, forward strand.
CCGCCTGCTTCGGCTGTCCAGCGCGGGCATATCCCGTGGCCAACGCGCGAATCACCGCCGGGTTATCCGGGAAGGCTTTGGCCGCTGCATTCAGGATCGCCAGACCGCGGCGAACATTGTTCGCGGCCACCGCCTGGTTGGCACGGCGCACCGCCCAGTTCGCCCAGATGGTCTGGACCGTGCGGCGCTGCTCCTCGCTCAGGTCGTTGCGGCTGCCAATCATCATCAACTGGCGGTACAGGCCCGAATCGTTTTGCGCGTTATATAGCAACCACGCATCCTGAATGTCGATGTCGGCCGGAGGAGTCGCGTTCTGTCTCGCATAGTGCTGCTGCACGCGCTGCAGAAAGACCATTGCCTGCTGCGGCTGCCCAAGCCCGCCATAGATACCACCCACCGTCTGCAGATAATCCGGATCCTGCTCAAGTTGCTTGCGAATCGGCGCGGGAATCTGCTGAACCTGAGCCAGCGCCTCCTGGTCATGACCACTGGAGTGCAGCGCCGTCAGCAGACCCTTCCAGCTATCCAACCGATCCGGATTGTCCATCAGTACCTGGCGGTAAATCGCATAAGCCTGCTGGGAGTTGCCGCGCTTCATGTAAATGCTGGCCAGCTCTGTCTGCATGCCGGCCGCGGGCTTTTGCCCTGCCATGGTCGACTGCGAAACCGCCTTCTCCAGCATGTCCTGCGCCACGTCCAGCTTGTTCTGCGTGTCGTAGATCGAAGCCACCGTGCTCACAAAGCCGGGATCGCGCAATGCCTGGTCATAGGCCGAAGGCGGCATGCTCTCCAGCGTCTGCTCGGCCAGGGCATCGTTCTTCATCGCATGCTCAACCCGGACAAGTCCCTGCCACGCAGCAACGTTCGCCGCATCCTCGCCCAGCACCTGGCGATACAGGCCGGCGGCCTGGTCCATGTGATTGCTGGCCAGCAGCAGGCTGGCATACTGCAGCTGCGTCTCAACTTTTACGCCACGCCCATCGGCGGGAAAAGGGAGCTCGAGGGCTCCCTTCAACACACGCTGCGCATCTGCGTCCCGGCCCACGGCTGAATACGCCGAGGCCAGAGTTCGTAAGAAGTCCGGGTCTCGCATCAGCTGCGATCGGACCCCCGCCGGCATTCGTCGCTCTGTCGCCAGCGCCATCGCGGCATTGCCCGCCTGATACTGCGCCGTAAACAGACCACGCCAGCCCGTAATTCCGGTACCGCGAAGCTTGATGTACTGCTCGTAATACGGAGCCGCGGCCTCAGGCTGCTGCGCTTTCATCAGCGTTCCAGCCAGCCCCTCCAGGGCCTCCGGGCTGCTGGGCTTCATTGCCAGCGCCGAGCGGAACTCCTTCTCGGCCGTCGTCAGATCGTTCTCGTTCAGGGCCGTTGTGCCCTCGCCCATCGTGTACCAGAAGCGCGAGGTCGACAGAGCGTTCTCAAGTCCCGCATCACGCGCGCCGTCCTGCTTGGCCTGCTCCAGGAAGCTGATCGCTCCGCCGAAGTTCGACTGCTGCATGCGGATATATCCCATGCCCGCCAGGGCACGCGCATTGTCCGGGTTCTTGCCAAGCAGCGCCTTGAAGCGCTCTTCGGCTTCGGCCAGACGCTTGCCGTTCAGAGCGCTATAGGCGGCCTGCTCCTCCTGGCTGATCGCACGATTGGCGACAATCTCCTGCTGCTCCTCCGGAGTCATCACCGGCGCCTGGGCCGCTGCTGCGCGGGATCCCGCCCTTGTCGAAGCAGCGACACGCGCCTGCGTGCTCTTCATCGCGGCTTCCAGCGCAGGATCTTTATGCTTTGCCAGGTACGCACGAATGTCCGCCATGGCCGCAGGATTCTGTGCATCCCATGTCAGCGACTGGCGCAATGCTTCCTGCGCCGCAGGATCGTTCGGATGGCGCTCCAGGTAACGGCGGCCTTCCGGGCGTGTCGCCGGATTGTAGGTCAGGATGCGGCCCAGCGTGATCTGGTAACGCGAGTCCTGAGGATACCTGTCAATCAGCGAGCGAAGTCCGGCGATGGCATGAGGACGTCCATCCTCGGTTGCCGACTCGGTCTCGTAATACGCCAGCGCCCAGTCACCCGCCGGCGGAGTTCCGCCAAATACCTGGCGGTAAATATTCATGGCCTGCGCGTACTGCCCGCTCTGCGCCAGTTTGCCGGCCTGCTGCAACTGCGCAAGCTGGTTTTGCTGGGTCATCATGTTCTCGGCGCGCTCAATGCCAGGGTCGTTCGGGTTGATCGCCTTCAGGCGGTTCAGGTACATCGTCGCCTGCTGCTGGTTGCCCGCAAGCCGTGCCGCGCGCGCCAGTCCACCCAGCGCCTCGGTATTGTTCGGATCCGCCAGCAGGACCTGCTGCCAGGTCTGCGCAGCCATATCCATGCGTCCGCGCACCTCAAGCGAATGTGCCTTGTCCAGCAGTGCCGATGTCGTCGATGAATTGCCCTGCGCATAGCCCGCAGGCACGCTCAGCATCAAGGCGCAAAGCGCCAGGCTGGCGGTCATCGTCCGGATTGAAAGCAGTCTCTTCATCCCTACCTGCAAATCCCTATCTGCAAACCCTGAGCGGCAATTCTTTGGGTGACAACGAGTATCCCTTGGGGAGGACACTACATCGCAGCTTAGCTTACCGCTTTTCTTAGGGTTTGTCCCCGTATTTCTGCCGCTATTAACTGCGGAATCACTACTTTACAGCCGGTCTGTTCTTTCTTTCGCCCGCTGCTTGTTACTTCCACTTCAACTTCAACCGGCCATCTCGATCCAATCGAAAACGCTGTTCCTGCCACCCAGTGGCAAACATCGCCAGGTTCTGGTCGTAATACTCGCCACTGCGGCCATACAAACCAGTCGCAGGATCCTTCAACGCCGTCACACGGTCCATCTGCGACTTCGCCTGCTGCTTCAATCCCACCAGTTGCAGGTACGGCGCCAGTGCCGCCGAAAACCCAACCGGGGCCTCCGTATTCAGCACCTTCCCCGAGGAGTCCACCTGCAGCGGTGGCGCCAGGTTCGTGCGCATGTAGTTCGTCATGCCGCCCAGCGGAGCCACCATCTCCCGCAGCCCCTGCGTTCCCGGATCGCTGATACCCAGCCACAGGTACACCCGGATGGCGTCATAGCTGCCCATCGGAATGCCTTCGTTCTTGCCCGTGGCAAGCTGCGCCGGCGTCAGCGATGGCCGAACACCGGTCGATCCGGCAAGCACCCAGTCCATGGCGAACCCGCCTCCACTGCCTCGCGCCAGCATCTGCGGCAACGAGTCCAGAACCGTGCCCCACGGTCCCTGCGGCATCTCCTTGGCCAGTCGCACCAGAATAAATGGCGGCAGGTAACTTGGGTTCAGCACATAAGTCGATGGCTCCGGATGAAATCCCTGCGGTCCGGGCATAATCGACGTTCCCAGCCCAGGCACCAGCACCACTTCGCTCTGCGCAATGCGGTAGGCCATCACCGTTCCGAGCTTCGCATAGCGATCGTCCCGCCAGATGCGACCGGCCTCCAGCAGCGTGTACGCCATCCAGAGATCGGCATCGGAAGCCGGATGCTGATCCAGGACACCCCACTGGCCCTCCGGCGACTTGCCCCAGTTCCACGCCGGCAGACGCAGCGTCATATCGCCGCCCGCCAGGTTATCCTCAGTCCACTTCAACAGCTTGTCGAAACGGACACGGTCCCCGGCCACCAGCGCGAAGAACATGCCATAGGCCTGCCCTTCGCTCGTGGTGCGGTCCTCAGCACTGTGGTCGATCACACGGCCCTGCGGGTCCATGAACTTGACCGTGTACTTTTCCCACAGGTCCCATGTCTGCTCTGCGCGGCAGCCCTGGTTGAACCACACCGCCAGCGTGATCAGCAGCGCGCACGCGCTTGCCCGCCTTGTCGTTCTCCACCGCATTCCACTTCGCTCGCTTTACTCGCCCTGCAGGCGGATTCTGGCCTTGCGGCGCAGCCATACCCGGATCAGCCCCGCCATCAGGAAGCAGAAGCCCATCACCAGGATCACGACCGTCCAGGAGAACTGCGTGAAGAACATCTTCAGGCGAGCCCACAGGGACAGATAGCCAACATGGTAGACATAGTTGCCAATACGGTAGGACGAAAACTTGTCGCCATGCAGCACGCTGACCGACTGCGCAATATCCGACGACTGCGAGTCGCGCAGGAAGGTCTTCAGGAACTGCGGAATCACCGAATGGTCGCGCGTGGCAATCACCACCACCGAGCGGCCCGAGTTATTCGGCCACTCGATGCCCTCCATGATCGCGTCCGGCAGTCCGCCGGCCATCTGCAGCTCACCCGTCTGCACATGGTCGCTCGAGCGCACCTTCCACCACGCGTTCTGCAGCGGTGTAAAGAACCCCTGCGTGTCCTGCACATGCAGGCCGCCACCATCGATACGCACAGGAAGATCATTCTTCAGGATGTTCAGCGCCGGCTGGTCTTCCACCGTTCCCAGAACGATGTAGTCCTTCTTGCTGTCGCGCTTCATGCCATCGGCCGTGGTGACCGTCACATCCGTAACCGGGTATCCGGTCTGCGCGCCAAAGTGCCCCATCAGCGTCAGCAGCTCTTCCACCTCGTCGGTCTGCGCATTGTCCGGCATCACCACCGCCGTCTCTGACAGGTCCTTCATGCGCGTAAATGGATAGCCCGCGTTCGAGAACAGTTCCAGGTTCGGCAGCACCGCCCAGTGCGGAATATCGCGGATATCCAGGTATGAGCCCTTCAGAATCGCTCCCTGCAGGTTCAGGGGAGCCGTGTCCTGGCACTTGCCCTTCTTCGCAATCTGGAAGACGAACTTCAGCATGAGCGAGTTCGAGAACGGCCGCATGTTCACCACAGGCACCGGAACCGGCGTCTGCAGCACGGCGCTTGCCTTGTCCTGGTGAGGCATGGGCGTGGAGCTCACATACGCTCCGTTCATGTACACCTGCAACGTGCTTTCGTTGGCCAGCGGTACCGGGTTGTAACGGTACTCCATGTGGAATTCAAGATTCGACTTGGCCACGCAGTCGTAGCAAAGGTCCGGCGGTACGCGCATATACACGCCCAACGGGACGCTGCCGTCGCCCTGCAGCTCGGCCTGCTGCGTGATATCGCCCAGCAGCCGCAGTTGATCGGTTGGCAGCCACCGCGGAGCATCGTCCGGCTGGCTGGCCGCGGGATGCTTCACCTGCACGCTTACCTGGCTTCCCTGCCACATGCTGCGTTGCAGTGCCAGCCCCATGGCAGCCTGGACAGCGTCTTCCGGACTGTCGCCCGTCAGGATCAGCACCTTGGAATAAGGGTCGCTGGGATTGGTGCGCATGGCCACCGTTGGCCCTGTACTTCCTGTCACACTCAGCGCCGCGGGCAGCTCTCCCGCGTTCTCGCTGATGATGATCGCGTTGCCTTGTGGGATCGTGCCGTAGGAAACCGGGAAGCGTACAGGACGGTAGTCCGTCAGAATGCCGAAGTACGAAGCAACAATGCTCGCGGCCTGCAGGCCCTTCGGCGAGGGCTGGTTCAGGAACACGATCGGAATCGACGGATGCAGATTCACCGCCGCGTCATAGAACGGCAGCGGCAACAGCTTCAAATCGTCCTGCAGAGGCAGCAGGTTACCCGCCAACTCAATGGTCGAGCTGGTGTCCACATGGCTCCACAGCGTGGAATGCGAAGGGTCCTCGCACTGCAGCGTGTAATGGCCTACAAACTCAAAGGTGATCTGATTGTCATGCACCAGCATCTCTGCCGGCATCTGCAGCGTGGCTTCCAGCAGGGCGTTGTTCTCAAACGCACGCGCGTTGCTCAGACTGTTCTGCGCTGCAACCTTCTGCTCGGGTGTCAGGTCGGCAGGCTCACCCACCGTATTCGGCGTCGTCGTTACCGGCAGCGTGGCAAACAGCGTGCCGTTCACGCTTACCTTCAGGTGGCTGATGGCCGGCAGCAGGCCCGGCGAAAAGTGATACCGCAGGTGCATCGTCGCGGTCTTCACCACCTGGTTCTGCGGAATCGAGAAATACGTGGAGTGGTACGCATCCACACCGCGCAGTACAACCGTATCCGGCACACCGATATCGCCGAGCGTGAAGATGTTGTCGAACTGCCCGGGAGGCACAGGACGCGCCTGCACGCCACCATCACGCCCCGCGGCAGCCATCGCCCCCGCCTGCGCTGAGCCGCCAACCGGCGCTACTCCGCCCGCATTGGGCGAGGTCGCCGGCAACATCGGCCGCGACTGCGCCTGCATCTTGCCCGCACCGGCCAGCATCGCTGCCAGCACCAGGATGGGAGCCACGCTGGTGGCAACCTTTCCCGCCGTCTTCTTCTTCATCAGGCTCTGAACCGTCTGCTTCAACCCAAACACCGCCAGCTTCAAAATGCGCAACAGGCTTACCAGCGGCTTGTCCACTTCACGGGATTCGCCCCATCCAAGCCACGTATCGGCGCGCGAGTACAACACCATCGTCAGCGCCTCTTCTTCTTCAATCGTCAGCGAATCAAACTGCGCACGCAGTTGCACGCCGTCATAGGACACCACCGTCGCCGGCAGAGAAGCATCCCCATCCAGCACCGGGAACACGATCTTCACCAGGTCACCCGCATGCAGAGACGCGTTGCCCTCCACATCCATCTGCAGACCGCCACTCGAGATGTCCGCCGTCTGGCCGGAGATGATCGTGCCATCCGGAGCGATCACATCCGCGGGCACGCTCATGGTGATACGCACCGTCTGCCGCCGCTGCTGGCTCTCCCACGCAACCGCAGTCGCAACGCCCAGGATCATGATCGAGAAGAGGGTCCAGATCACGTTCATCCAGATCGTTCCAGGATGCGTGCCGTCATACAGACCGCCCAGGTAGTTGAACGGGAATGGCAGCGCCGGCGAGAAGTAAAAATAGCGCGGAATCGCCATCAGCAACCCGATCACATTCAACACCAGCATCACAAGGAAGGGCTGCGCGATGCGGCTGTCAAAGAACCGGCGGTTCACAACGCCGCCCTTCGCCGTCACGTTGAACGAACCCAGCTTCGGATTCACCAGCGCCATCATGGTCGGCAGAAAGATGTACGGCGCAAGTACGGTCTCGTAGATCTCGTTCCAGAACGAGTGCCGGTGCTGCCCCTGAATGCGCGAGTTCGTAATGCTCGACAGCACAAGATGCGGGAAGGCATAGGCAAGAATCGCAGCCCAGTAGCCGGGAATATTCGTATGCCCCAGTACCAGGTAGATCAGCGGAGCCGTAAGGAAGATCAAACGCGGCAGACCATACAGGAAGTGCGTCATCGCGTTGAAATAGCACAGCCGCTGCGCCGGCTTCAGTCCCTTGGCAAACAGCGGGTTGTCCGTACGCATCACCTGGATCATGCCGCGCGCCCAGCGGATACGCTGCTTCACGTGACCGCTCAAACGCTCGGTTGCAAGTCCAGCAGCCTGCGGAATGTTGATATACGCCGTGTTCCAGCCGTTGATCTGCATACGCAGAGAGGTATGCGCGTCTTCGGTCACCGTCTCCACCGCGATGCCGCCAATCTCGTCTAGTGCCTCCCGGCGCAGCACGGCGCAGCTTCCGCAGAAGAAGGTCGCATTCCAGAAGTCATTGCCGTCCTGCACAATGCCGTAGAACAGCTCGCCCTCGTTGGGAATAATGCGGAACTGGCCCAGGTTGCGCTCAAATGGATCGGGCGAATAAAAGTGGTGCGGCGTCTGCAGCATGGCCAGTTTGCGGTCACGCAGGAACCAGCCCACTGTTACCTGCAGGAAGCTGCGCGTCGGCACGTGGTCGCAATCAAAAATCGCCACCAGCGGAGCATTCAGCCGCTTCAGAGCCCGGTTGATATTGCCCGCCTTGGCATGCGCGTTGTCGTCGCGCGTCATGTAGCCGATGCCTGCCTCTTCGCAGAAGCTGCGGAACTCTTCCCGCTTGCCGTCGTCCAGGATGTAGACGTTCAGCCTGTCGGCCGGCCAGTCAATGTTCATCGCTGCCAGCGCCGTATAACGAACCACGCTCAGCGGCTCGTTGTAGGTCGGAATCAGCAGGTCGATCTCGGGCCACTCGTTCGGATCATCCGGCAAAGCCACCGGCGTGCGCCGGAGCGGCCAGATGGTCTGCAGGTAGCCCAGGAACAGGATGATGAATGCGTAGCTCTCAGCCACGCACAGCGTCAGGATGAAGAAGGCGTCCAGCGGGCCCCACTTCGTTCCGGGGTCCTGGAAGAACTCCACCACCGTGGCGATACGCCAGTATCCATACCGGAAGGTGGAGAACATGGAGGCCAACATCAGCGTCAGCGTCACCAGGTAGCTGCGCGAGCTGCGGTCCATCCAGATCGTCACCAGCACCATCAACAGGCCAAGCACAGCCTGCTGTGGCCATGTCAGGCGCAGCATTCCCGTCGTGCCCAGAACAATCACGCCGCACAGGATCACCACGATCCTGACCAGCTTCATCCAAAGACTGTCACCTGATTCAAACTCACGCCACGCCGAGGTGTGCGTCATCGCTCAGTCCACCTTGCTCCGCGAAATCCTGCCGTCGCCGGCGCGGTCGCCGCACGCACCCACGTTGCCACATTCAAAAAGTCCTCTGAAACCGGGCTCGACGGCGCATAGTCAATCACCGTCATTCCTTCTGCCAGCGCCTCGCTCACCGCCGGGTTGCGGCGGATCGAGAACGGCAGCAGACGGTCGCCCACCAGCTGACGCATCACCTCGCGCACATCCAGGTGCAGCGGCAACGAAGCGTCGAACTGGTTCAGCACATAGCTTGGCCGGATCGGACGTCCGTCCGCGTCCGTAATACCGTGGAAGAACTTCTCCACCGCCTGCAGGCTGATCACCGAGTTCATATCCGGCGCCACGGGAACCACCACCGTCGGGTTCAGCCGGGCCAGGCGGCGCAGCAGCCATCCGGAACCGGAGCTCAGGTCCACCACCATGCGATGTGCACCCTGTCCATTGCGGGCAATCTCGTCCATCACCCACTCCTGCGTTCCCTGGTCATTGCTCTTCTGGTCCAGCTCGTAGTTCACCAGGTAGATCGGCGCATCCGTGCTTCCCGGCGGCGGCGAGAAGGTCCGCACCACTCCGGGGCGCAATTCGCGCGCTCCAAAGTAGAAAGGCAGAAGGCCATGCGAGGTGGTATCCGTCAGCAGAACCTTTTCCCCCATGCTGGACAAGGCACGACCCAGCGTCGCCACCATGCTCGTCTTGCCCACGCCGCCGGCCAGCGAGAACACTACCAGCGTAGGAATGCGGTACTCCTGCTTGCGCACCGGCTGCGGCTCAACCTGCTCCTGCGTGTGATCAAACACACCCTTCAGGGCAAACCATCGCGAAGCCACACGCTCGCGCGAATGCTGCAGCGTATCAGGAACCTGCAACGGAGCCTGCTCTGGCAGAGCCGGCTGCGGACGCGCTCCACGGTCATCCCCGTACAGCCACGCCGGACGTACCGGCTGTGGCTCACGCTGCGCCGCTGGCACCACCGCGCTCTGGCGGATCGGGGCCGGACGATACATCGGCGGCGCCGGTTCGTGCTTCTCCGGAATTGCCTCCATGCGCTCCTGCGGCTGCACATAGTTCCGCACCGGCGTCTCATGCACCGGAGGAATCATCACCTCATGCTGCTGGACAGCCGGGGGAGGCGGAATAAAGTTGCGGACCGGTTCCACGGGAGCATCCACCACGTCCAGGTGGCGGTGCAACACCGCCGGACGGTCGTCATACGGCTGCAGCGGACGCTCAGGAGCAGGGATAAAGTTGCGCGCCGGAGCCTCATAGCGCGGCTCCTCGCGATAAGCATCCATCTGCGCCGTCGGGACATCGGGATGGTATCCACGACGCGGCGGCTCCTGCGGTGCCGGCGGCTCGCCTGCGGTAAACTTCGGCTCCCGCGGTGTCACCGGGTCCACAATCGGAACCTTCTTCATACCGGACGAGAAGCCCGGCTGCACACGCACCGCAGCCCGGATAGCCGAGCTCTGCCGCAACGCTGCTGCACGGTCTCCGGAAGAGGTATGCGGACGGTGAATGTGATGCTCAATTTCGACATCATGTGACGGCTTGAGATACGGATCGCTGATCTCACCCGGTACCACCGGCTGAGCCTGATGGCCCTCCCAGCGCTGCTGCTGCATCTCGGCATGCGCATGCGCCTCTGCGGCCTCGCGCGCTGCACGGCGGGCAGCCGCCTCGGCAGCCGCTGCAGCTTCCGCATGGCGAGCCGCTTCCAGCCGGTCCTGCGCAGCCTTCTCAGCCTGGCGCGCGGCCTCGGCCGCAGCCGTAGCCCTCTGCGCCTCTTCGGCGTCCGCAGCCTCCTGAATCAGCCTCTGTGCAGACTCTTCCTCGCGGCGCGCGGCCTCTTCGGCATCCGCCTTGGCCTTTTCCTCGGTCTCGCGAGCCACTTCCGCCGCACGGTGCTTCATCTGAGCGCGAAACTCACGGCGCGACGCAGAAAAATCACGATACTTGGCGCCTTGCAGGTTCGCCCACGAGTACAGAACAGCGACGTCTTCCGGGGTCTCTTCAGCCGCCTTCTGCTCGCCACTCCGCTCCGGATTATTGGGATCCATGCCTTCTCCTTGAGCCTTGCGTGTCGTCGAACTGGTGGTCTTACCGTCCGGAAAAACACACTCTTTTCCGCAAATTTTCCAGCTAATGCCCTGAGCGTACTGAGCTTAGGAAACCAAGTCAATGACCGGAAGGTGCTACTTAAGTGTCACAATCCACGGATGTTGGAGCAGATCCCCCTGCATCCTGCCGCTTTCACAGGCAATGCACATGCTCTCCGCCCGTTTGTGCTAACTTGGTGAAAGTGCGAGAGCGTAGCTCAGTTGGTAGAGCATCGCCCTTTTAAGGCGCTGGTCCTGGGTTCGAGCCCCAGCGCTCTCACCACTCCTTCTTCCCTTCCTGTTAACTCCCGGCGATTCTATCCGTTCCCAGGGTTACCTTGCGAACACTCTGGTACCCACTTGGAGACGGGAATCCCCAACGCCAACGGACATGCGACCGGGCTTACGCCGTTGGTCGGTCTGCCGGAGCAGGAGCCGTCGCGCAAAAACGCTCCAGGAACTCCCCCGCATACTGCTTTACCAGCACATTCACCCGCTCGGCGCTCTCTGACGCCACAATCAATCCGGCATGGTGATGGTGCTTCAGCCTGTCTACAACCTCCGGCGCATCAAAGCCTGACAGGTCCGGCTCCGGCATCTTCGCCAGGCACAGTACGCTTCCCGCGTAAAGCCCCTTTTGACGGGGCAGGTCATACTTGGCGTCACGCATCGATGCCACCTCGATCCGTGCCCACTCCCGCCACAGGTTCGTTCCCGTCGAGTGTTCAATCACGTCCGAGATATAGGCTCCGCCCACGCGTGCCGCCGTTTCCAGGAAGTAAAACTCCCCATCATCTTCGGCCTTGATAAATTCCGTGTGCGTGACGCCGCTCATCATACCCAGCGCCGGGACCAGTCCCTCGTGGATCTCCGTCAGCATACGCGCGTCCAGGCTGTCACGATGGATAGAGCGCGTCGTAAACACGCCGCCCTCATGCATCACCTTCATCGGTGGAGCTCCATACTGGTGCACCGCGCTCATCCGCACCTGCTGCTTCCAGGTCACGCCGTCCACATGGAAAACCTCACCGGGTACAAACCGCTCCAGCAGGTAATGGCTCTGCTCATCCCCCAGCTCTTCCAGAACCGGCCACAGATGCTGAGGCTGATGAATCTTCCGTATCCCGATCGCCGAGGCGCTCGATCGCGGCTTCAGCACCCACGGCCCCGGAACGCTGGCCATGAACTCACGCAGATCGTCATAGTGCAGCACCGGGGTAAACTCCGGCACCAGCACGCCTGCCCGCTGCGCCCTCTGGCGCATCGCCAGCTTGTCGCGGAAAAACCGGGTGGTCGACTGCCCCATCCCCGGCAACCGCATATGCTCGCGGATCAGCGCTGCCGCCTCCAGGTCAAACTCATCCAGGGCCACCACTCGGTCAATCCGCCGGTGCCGCGCATGGTAGGTGACCGTGTTCAGAACCTGCTCCGGCGTCAACCGGTCCGGCATCAGCCACAGGTCAGCCAGCGCCTCCCGGGGCCACGATGCGTCTTTCAGCTTCTCCGCTGTCAGCAGCACGACATCGCAGCCCAGCGCCGCCGCTTCGCGTAAAAACGCCTTGCCCTTCTCATAGCTGCTGATGCATAGAACCGTCTGCCTGACGTCGTCCATACGTGTGCGCTAAAGCTGCAGCGGCTCCTCTGCAAAGGTCTGCTTCACGCCCTCTTCCAGGTCCGTCATCGCGTCGGTGTATCCAGCCGCGCGCAGGCCCGTGACATCGGCCTCCGTAAAGTGCTGGTAGCGTCCATGCAGGTCCGCCGGGAACGGCACGAAAGTGATCTTGCCCTCGCCATGCACGGCCATCAGTGCCTTGGCCACATCCTTGAAAGTCCGCGCCTTGCCGGTTCCGGCATTCACCACGGCCTTCACGGGCTGCTTCGGGCTTTCCGGCAGCAGCCCGCCAAAGAACATGTTGATCCGCGCAAGATCCTTCACAAAGACAAAGTCGCGCAGCTGTTCACCATCGCCATACGTCCCCGTACCCTCAAACATCCGGATTTCGCCGGTCTGCTTCAGCTGCTTGGAGAAGTGCTGCATCACGCTGGCCATGCGGCCCTTGTGGCGCTCTCGCGGGCCGTACACGTTGAAGTACCGCAGGCCCACCACCGTCGACTCGAAACTGTCCATCCGCTGGCGGACATAGTTATCAAACACCAGCTTCGAGTAGCCGTAAATGTTCAGCGGCTTCTCGTTTTCCTTGGTCGGCGTAAAGTTCTCGCTCAACCCATAGGTCGCCGCGGTCGACGCATACACCAGGGGAATCTTCCGGTCGGTAGCAAAGTGCAGCAGTTCCTTGGAGTACGTGAAGTTGTTGTCCATCATGTACTGCCCATCGTCTTCCAGCGTGTTCGAGCAGGCGCCCTGGTGCAGAATCGCCTTGATCTTCACGCTGTCCAGGTCGCCCGCATTCAGCGCCTCGCGGAACTCGCGCTTGTCCATGTAGTCGGAGTAATCCGCTCCCCACAGGTTCAAAAACTTCGGACCGCTCCAGTTCGGCGCAGGCGCAAAGTTGTCTACCAGCAGGATGTCTTTTTCGCCAGCCCGGTTCAGTTCATGAATCAGGTTGCTTCCGATAAACCCCGCACCACCCGTGACGATAATCAATGCGCTCTCCTCTACTTTGTCTTTCACTAACAACTGACAACTGCCCTTCAGCAGCCGCCTGTCAGCTTCTTCACAATGTTGGTTGTCGAGAAGCCCTCGACCGTCGGCACAATCTCCACGCGGCCACCTGCGGCAAGCACGACTTCATGCCCCACCACCGTCTCCACGCGATAGTCGCCACCCTTCACCAGAACACTCGGCTTCAGCTCCTGGATCAACTCCATCGGTGTGTCCTCATCGAACAGCACCACCGCATCGACCGCGGCCAGCGCCGCCATGACATGCGCGCGCTCCTTCTCCCCGACAATCGGTCGCGTCGGTCCCTTCAGGCGCTGCACGCTGGCATCCGTATTCATACCCACCACCAGCTTGGTGCCGAACTTGCGGCAGTCCTCCAGCAGCGTGATGTGGCCCACATGCAGCAGGTCAAAGCAGCCGTTGGTGAAAACTATCGTCTCGCCCGCGGCGCGCCACTCTTCCACACGATGCCTGATCCGCTCGCGGTCCAGTACCCGCTCATCCGAACGCAGGTTCTGGCTCGGCGTCAGCAGTTCCACCAGTTCATGCGCCGCAATCGGCACCGTGCCCACCTTGCCCACCACGATGCCCGCCGCCAGGTTCGCCAGCTCAATGGCAGACTCAATCTTCAGCCCGCCCGCAAGGCTTGCCGCCAGCGTGGCAATTACCGTGTCGCCCGCGCCGGAGACATCAAAGACCTCGCGCGCCCGCGCCGGCGAGTGATATGTGTACCCCGGGCGAATCACGCGGATACCCTTCTCGCTCATCGTCACCGTCAGGTACTCGAATTCATGCTCCACGACCTGCTTTTCGGCCGCATGCAGCAGCTCATCCAGCTCGTGAATCGAGACACCCGTTGCCTGCGACAGCTCGCCCAGGTTCGGACATACCGTCGTCGCACCGGAGTATTTGCCCAGGTCGCGGCTCTTCGGGTCCACCAGGATGGGAATTGCACGGTCCCGCGCCGCGCGGATCACCGCATGGCAAAGCTCCTCCGACAGAGCACCCTTGGCATAGTCGCTCAGGATCACCGCATCCGCCTGCGCCACCGACGCCACCGACGAATCAATCAGCCGCTGCATCTCTTCCGGCATCGGCTTCTTATGGCTTTCAATATCCAGCCGCAGCATCTGCTGCGTGCGCGCCACAATGCGCGTCTTGGAGATGGTCGGCAGGCTGCCGGTCACCACTGGCGCGTGGTTCACGCCATCCTTGTCCAGCAGGGCCATCAGCTCTTCCCGCTCGCGGTCCGCACCCCAGAAACCCGCCAGCGTCGCCTTCACGCCCAGACCGGCCAGGTTCATCGCCACATTGGCCGCACCGCCTGCACGCTCATACCGCTGTGCATGGCGCAGCACCGGTACCGGCGCTTCAGGGGAAATCCGCTCCACCTCACCATGGATATAGCGGTCCAGCATGATGTCACCGACAACCAGAACGCGAAGACCGGAAAATCCGCCCTCGAGTAAGCCCAGCACTTCATGAACCTGCGGAAGCATCGTCTCTCCTTCTCCCCATCATCGCATCCCGCGCAAGATCAATCATTTCCACACGAGAGCCTGTTCTAGGCCAAGGCAGCCCGAACCTCGTTCATCACCTCATCCACGGTGATCGACATCAGGCACTTCTTCTTCTCCACAATGCAGGTTTCCAGGCCACAGCCCCAGCAATCCACCTTGTGATAGACCACCCGGTGCCCCGGCCCATATGGAAACCATACCGCCGGCTTGTTACGAGCCGCGAAAATCGCTACGCACGGCGTCTGTACCGCCGCCGCCAGGTGCATCGGCCCGGAATCATGCCCCACAAACACCTCAGCCCGCGCAAAGGCCGCCGCGCTCTCCCGCGGAGTCAGCTTGCCGCACAGGTTCACCACCGGTCCACCGCCGGCCGCGCGCCACCCATCGGCCGCAGCCTCGCTCACCGCGCTCTCTTCAGGAGCTCCCGCAAGCGCCAGCCCGTAGCCCGGATACGCCGCCCCCATCTGCGCCATCAGCCCGCGCCAGTTCTCCGGGCCCCAGTCCTTGGCCTGCACCTTGGTACCCACGCTCACCGCAATCACCTTGCGATCGCCCAGCGCCTCCATCAGCGCACCGGCCTTGTCGATCTCTGCCGGAACCAGCTCCAGCTCCCAGCTTCCCGCCTCATCCAGGCGAGCGTCGCCCAGCGCATCGATATTCCGCGCCAGCTTTGCCGCCTCCGGCTCGTAGATGCCGTTCTCGTCCAACCGGTTCCGTTGCATGTCCTCGGTCAGAGGAAGTCCCACAATCGTCTTCACACCCGCCACGCGAAAGAATGCGGCATCGCGTCTGGCATTCTTCACACCGCGCCCCGCGGCCAGGTACACCAGCACATCCGGGTTATAGCGGCGGATCTCCCACGCCAGCTTCGCCAGCGCCAGCGGACTGCGCGTCCCCACCGTGTAACGCATATATTCGTGGATCAGCCCTGTCGGCCCCAACACCGCCGCTGCCGCCGGAGCCTTGCTGCTCACCGGCCAGTTGGTCAGCATCCGCCGTTCCGCATTCGGAAAGGCACGTGCAATCAGGCGCAGGCTCGGCAGTGCGACGAGCGTATCCCCAAGGCTTCCCAGACGGTAAACCAGTACCCGCTTCACATCGTGATTTGGAGTCATCGCACATAGAATATCCGCTGAGCATGTCCGCACCGATACTTAACGCCTCCGCCATCGCCGCCCAACAGGATCAGCACACCCGCGACTGGCATCTGCCCGCTTCTCCGCAGGCCACACCGGCTGAGCCCTTCGCCGCCCTGCTCGCGCAACTCCACCGCGCCAACTTTGACCTGTGGCACGAGGAAGACCGCGCCCGCGACCCCAACGCCAGCTCGGACCAGATCGCCATCACCAAGCGCGCCATCGACATCCTGAACCAGCGCCGTAACGATGTCGTCGAACAACTGGACCGCGCCCTGCTCGACGCGCTCGCTCCGCTCGGTCTCCCCAGGCCAGAAGCCGCCCTGCACTCCGAGACGCCCGGTCTTATCCTCGACCGGCTCTCCATCCTCGCGCTCAAGATCTTCCACACGCAGGAGCAGATTGACCGCACCGGCATCACCGCCGAGCACCGTGCACGCAATCAGCAGCGGCTTGCCACCCTCACCGAGCAGCGGACTGACCTTGCCGGCTGCCTCGATGCTCTATGGTCCGACGTCCTCGCCGGCCAGCGCCGCTTCAAGCTCTACCGCCAGCTCAAGATGTACAACGATCCCACCCTCAATCCCGTTCTCTACACCCGCGGGAACTCGTAGCTCGATGTCTCCTTCTTGACCTCGAGGCATATCCTGCGTATAAATCACCCACGACCCCTTTCGGCGCTACCTGTTGCACGTTGACCCGCGTCTGAATCAACTGGAACCTCATGGCCACAAGCAAAACCCCACCCGCGAACAACATACGCCGCATGCCTCGCACCATCGCCGCACAGCCCGCCCCCGACGCTGCACGCCAGCAGGCCCTCGAACAGTTCTCCACTGCCGTTCAGCTCATGCAGTCCGGCAAGTTCGACAAGGCTCTTGCCGCCTTCGACAAGCTGCTCCCCACCGCGCCCTTTGAGCTCGGCGACCGCATCCGTACCTTCCGTATCGCCTGCGCCAAGCAGACGGAGAAGGCGACAGCAAAGTTCGCCTCCGAGGAAGAACGCTGTGACTTCGCCGTGGTCCTGCTGAACGATGGCAATTATGCCGACGCACGCGAGCACTTTAACGAAATTCTGAAGAAAAACCCGCAAAGCGACTTCGCTCTCTATGGCCTGTCCGTACTCTCGGCCATCACCGGCGACTTCACCGCCTGCCTGGAGCACCTGACCGTCTCCATCAGCCTGAATCCGCATCGACGCATCCAGGCCCGCTCCGACTCCGACTTCCAGGACATGGCCGACGATCCGCGCTTTACAGAACTGCTCTATCCCGAGCCATAGATATTTCTCCGGATACGGCAGAAGAGGCGTGGCCAGTGGCCACGCCTCTTCTGCCGTATCCCATCTTCCTGAGACTAATTCGCCGCCACAATCTCGATAGGATGCACCGCTCCCTCAGCCGCGGGAACGTCCCCATCCTGCATGTACTTCTTCAGCAGCTGGTGATGCAGGCAGTATAACGCCAGCTCCAGGCGGTCGCTCACGCCCAGCTTGTCGTAAATCTTCCGCAGATAGTTCTTGATTACCTGCTCGGTCGTGCCAAGCTGGTAAGCAATCTCCTTGTTGCGCATGCCACGCGTAATGCAGGAGATGATCGAGATCTCCTTCGGCGACAGACGCGGCTGTACCTTCGGGTTGGTCAGCGTCGTGGCCTGCGCCCGGTACGCCTCAATCACCCAGTTGATCGACTGGTTGTCGATCCAGGTCTCACCCGCCGCAATCTTGCGGACACACTTCACCAGCAGATCCGGGGAGATCGACCTGGCCACCACGCCACGTACCCCACGGCGATACAGCTCCACCGTGTTGGCCTCGTCGGTTTCCACCACCTGCACAATGATTTTTGCGTTGGGCGCGCGCTTGACCAGCTCGGGAATCGCATCAATGGTCCCGGCAATCATCTGCCCTTCCAGCAGCACAACATCGGT